>CAVZVM010000016.1:0-37380 GCA_963778705.1 uncultured Acidobacteriaceae bacterium | reverse complement strand
TTCCGATTGCCTTTCGACCGGTGATTCGGGCTGGAGCCGCGCAAGCGCATCTTTCACCTGTGTGCGCAGAGATTCAACCTCAAAGATGCAGGAGCGCAAGTAGCCAGAGACAGTGAGTCCGGCATCTGCCGCGCGCTTACGGAGCCGCGCACACTCAGCCTGGCTCATACGCAGGGTGACGCTCGCCGTTTTATGACTTTCGGCGAGAGGCTGCAGAGCCTCGTCTTCGGGAATCCACTCGGTGATGCGGACGGATTGCGGCGGCTTGGGCGCTGTCGGATCGGCATCTTCGGGGGGAGCAGGCAGAGGGTCGGGTCGGCGATAGCGTGTGTGCGTCCGCAGGGCCTGTTCGTAGCTGATGGTTGCGACGTCCTCAGCGAGGATGTCGTCAGCCCAGCGGTCGTCGGTTTGCGGTTTTGGGGCGGTGAGTCCGGCCAGGAGGCTGGCAAACGAGGAGACCGCTGAGGCCGCAGTCGATTTCGATGCTTCGGAGGGCACGGAGGGAAGGATACGGCGAGTCAAACGGAAGGTGAGGTGATTCGAGTCACTCGACCGGGTACTGAGCCCAAATTGGTCTTGAAGATGCCGAATGGGAACGTCGTTAAACGGCAATCGCAGTCGGAGGAGTCTGCCATTCTGTCTCGGCCAGGATGCGGCCGGGCAGATGCAGGAGCTCCGTCATCTTCTCCGATTGAACAGGCGGCGAAAAGAGGAAACCCTGGCCGTAGTGGCAGCCCATCTGCCGGAGGAGGTTGAACTGTTCTCGCGTTTCGATGCCTTCGGCCACCACGTCCATGCCGAGTGCCCGCGCGAGGTCGAGAATCGTGCGGACGATCTGCAGAGGCTGGTCTCCGTCGGTCATGCGGCCGACGAAGGAGCGGTCGATTTTGAGTACGTCGAAAGGGAAGGAGTGAAGGTAGTTGAGTGAGCTGTATCCGGTGCCGAAGTCGTCCATGAGCAAAGAAACACCAAGCCGATGCAGGCTGGCGAGGAGGTCCACCGCCATGTTGAGGTTCGGAATGAGGCAGGATTCAGTCATTTCGAGACCGAGCTGATGGCTCGAGATACCAGACTGGAGCAAAAGAGACTCGATGTGGTCGGCGAGTCCTGGACGGGCGAACTGCCGCGCGGAAAGATTCACGCAGACGCGAAGGGAGGTATTGCGAGGGTCTTCGCGGTTCCACGCCTGGATCTGTTTGCAGGCTTCTGCAAGGCCCCAGTCGCCGATGGGCTGGATGACATCGCAGGCTTCGGCGTGGGGGATGAAGTCCTGTGGCGAAAGGATGCCCCGCTCTGGATGAGCCCAGCGAATGAGTGCCTCGGCACCGACGATTCTGCAGTCAAAGAGGTCGATTTCAGGTTGGTAGTAAAGGACGAATTCGTGGCGGTCCAAGGCGCGGCGCAGATCGCTGCAGCGGGGCCATTGGGCAGGCGCTTTGCTCTGTTTGCGGTGGCCAAAAGAACGTCGCTTCTTTGAACCGCTGAGCAGCCTACGAAGTTCGAGATGTGCAGTGACCATGTCGGCCATGCTTTCGAGCATATGGAGCTGATCGGGCGTCGGCTCGGGCCGTGGTCTGGCGGAAAAGACCGTGAGAGCCGCAACAATCTTACCGTCGGGAGTACGGACAGGTGCGCTGGCGAAGAATGCGGCGTCGAGGATGCGGACCAGAAGTGGCTTACCGCTCGCGCACTGGCAATTCACGTCGGAGACCACAACTAGCCCGCCTTCTTCAAGCACCAGATCGAAGACGGAGTTGGCGCGGGGAAGCTCACGCACGTGCTGACCCCACCACGACTTGATCCAGATGCGGCTTTCGTCGGCGAAACCGAGACACGCTGCGTCAGCCTGGAAGTACTCCGCTGCGAGCCGCGTAAGGTCGTCATAGCACGGTTCGGATGGCGTATCGAGAATCCCGTAGGCCGCCAGCGCCGCGAGCCGCGCAGCTTCCCGGCGGCGATCAGCTTGTCTGCTCTCAGTCTCTACCCGCTGCATTGCGACACTCATCCCACTGCAGCCTTTATCGGTAGAAGCGCAGAGTGCTTGAGCGGCGTGAAAAGGCCTGGCCTGAAACTGCCCTAAGCTTAGTGCACTGCAGACTTCGCCGGCGGCGATGTTCCGGTTTCGGTCCAGAGAAAGCCGATCTGGTCGGCATCGTCCTGCACCTGCTGGTCGACGCTGACACCGGCCGAGTGTCCGCCAGCGACACTGTAGTGCAGCAGGATGGGACGATCGCTTTTGGATGCGGCTTGCAGAAGGGCCGTCATTTTGCGCGCGTGCAGAGGGTCCACGCGTGTGTCGCTGTCGCCGGTGAAGAACATGACGGCGGGATAGGCGGTGCCCGTCTTCACATTTTGATAGGGCGAGTACTTGAGCAGATAGCGGAACTGGGCTTCGTCGTCCGCCGACCCGTACTCAGTGGTCCAGTGCGGGCCTTGCTCGAACTTCTGATAGCGCAGCATGTCGAGCAGCGGATAGCCGCACCAGACCGCGGAGAAGAGCTCGGGATGCTGCGTGATTGAAGCGCCCATCAGCAGGCCGCCATTCGACCGGCCGGAGATAGCGAAGTGCGCGGGTGAAGTGTACTTCTGAGCGATCAGATAGTCGGCGGCGGCGAACCAGTCATCGAAGACGTTCTGCTTCTTCTCGAACATGCCGGCCTCGTGCCATGCCTCGCCGTATTCGCCGCCGCCCCGCAGGTTTGGATAGGCGAACCAACCGCCTTGTTGAAGCCACCAGGCCCAGGCTGGGTTCCAGCTGGGCGTCATGCTGAGGTTGAATCCGCCGTAACCGGTCATGAGCAAGCGCAGGGAGCCGTCTTGCTTCAAACCCTTTTTGCCGGCGATGAACAGGGGGATCTGCGTGCCGTCTTTGGACTTGTAGAAGACTTGCTTGAGCTCGTAGTCGGCGGAGTGGAAGGGAACCCTGGGCTGGGCGAATATCTCGCGCTTGCCTGTGAGTGTGTCGAGGCGATAAAGCGTCGGCGGCTGGATAAACGATTCGAAGCTGAAGAAGCCGTAGCGGTCGGAAGGGCGGCCGTAGACAGTGGAAGCGGAGCCGATGCCGTCATAGTCGATGGTGCCGGCGGGCTTGCCATCGAGTGTGTAGATCTCGGTTGCGGACTTCACATCCTTGAGGCGCGTGACGTAGACCTTGTCACCGACGATGGAGAAGTCGGAGATAACATCGGAGGTTTCAGGAGCGATTACTTTCCACGCCGAGGGGTCGACGCCGGGATCGGCGAGCAGGACGCGGCCTTTGGGCGATTGATAGTCCGTCCTCACATACCATGTGCCTTTGGCGTAGGCGGCGGAGAATCGGGACTCGATGCCCCAGACGAGCACAGTGAAAGGCGTTGACGGCTTAGTCAGATCTCGAAAGACGATGTCGACGCGTCTGGCAGGGACGCCACGCCGGATGGTAACCACCAGATAGCGGCCATCGTAGGTGACGTGCGACTGAATAAGGTCGATGGGGCCGAGGGGCTCGTCGTAGAACGCATGGCCGAAGACGAGCGTGTCGTGCGAGTTGAGCGTGCCGAGCGTGTGCAGGTAGACAAGCGAACCCTGCTTGTTGGTGCGGGTGTAGTAGAGTCCCTTGCCGTCAGGCGCGAAATCGACGGACCAGTAGATTCCGGCGGGGAGTTCGTCTTCGAGGGTCTTCTTCGTCTTGAGATCGTAGACCCGAACGGCAGTTTCGTCGGCTCCGCCCTTGCGGACCTGGTAGGCGATCAGCGAGCCGTCGCGCGAGACATCCGCGAGTTCAATGGATGTATTGGGATCGCGGCTGAGGACTGCTGGATCGAGGAGGCGTTCGTCTTTTCCGGTCCAGCCGCGGCGCATGTAGATGGAGGCCTGGCCTTCGTCGGAGAGGCGCTTCATGAAGTAATAGTTGTCGCCGCGCTGGATGGGCAAGGTCCAGTGGGAGACAGCTTCGAGTGCGGTGAGATCGTCCACGGCATCGGAACGGATGCGCAGAGACTTGAGGTAACGCGCGGTGTAGGCGTTTTCGGCGTCGATGAAGGCACGCGTTTCCGGGCTCTTCGAGTCTTCGAGCCAGCGATAGCTGTCGGTGATCTTAATCCCGAAGTAGTTATCGGTGACGGGAGAGGCTTCGACGGGTGGCGGTGCACCTAAGGGAAGACCGTCGCCGGTGCGGATGGACTGGGCCAGAGATGGGCAGGTGAGCGCGCAGAGAAGCAGGGATGCGAGGAGAGGCCGCGGCATGAAGACAGGATACGCGGCACGCTGGGGCAGGCTCGATGCACATTACCCGAGAAAGACATCTCGCACCAATCAAGCCTTTGCCGATCCTGCGCCTCGATAGAATCACAGGAGTGACAAGCACGCCCACAACTGAAGCTGGACGCCCGCACGAACCACCGTCTCGATGGGCGCGGATGGTGAGCATGTTGCGGCCGTCGCACAAGCACTCGGTATTCGGCGCGACTGTGGTGTTAATGGCTTCGACGCTGCTGTCGAGCGTCTTCGGGCTGGTGCGCAATCTTTACATCGCCTGGGTCTTCGGTCGCGGCAAGGAAGCCGATGCGTTTTTGGCGGCGTTTACCTTGCCGGACATGATTTCGTACTTTCTCGTGGGTGGTGCCGCATCGGTCACATTTGTCACCATCCTGACGCGCTATCGCGATTCCGGCCGCGAGGAGGAGGGCGAGAAAGCACTTTCGGTCATTCTTACCTCGATGTTCCTGGTGCTGGGCGCGGCTGTTGTGGTCGCTGAGTTTCTCGCTCCCTGGTATGTGCATTGGTGGTTCAACGGTTTCGACCCGGCAAAAGCAGCGCTGTGCACGAAGCTGACCCGCATTCTGTTGCCGGCGCAGCTGTTCTTCCTGGCTGGCGGCGTGTTTGGCGCCGTGCTGCTGGTGCGCAAGCAGTTCAACGTGCAGGCCGTGACGCCGCTCATTTATAACCTGGGCACGATTGTCGGCGGCATTCTGCTGGTCAAGACGCTCGGGATCTCGTCGCTTGCGATCGGCACCGTGGCCGGCGCGTTGGTGGGGCCCTTTCTGCTGAATGCGGTGTTCGCGCGTCGTGCAGGCGTGCACTACCGGCTCGTGCTCGACTGGCACAATGAAGGACTGCGGGAGTGGGTGCGGCTGTCTTTGCCGCTGATGATCGGCGTCTCGCTGGTGACGGCGGACAACTGGATTATTGCGCACTTCGCTTCTGGCACGAGCGGTGCGATTGCGTTGATGACCTACGCGAAGCGGCTGTTCACGGCGCCCATGTCGGTGCTGGCGCAGGCAGCGGGCGTGGCGTCGATGCCGTTCTTTGCGAGCTTGTGGGCCAAGGAAAATCACTTTGAGTTCGCCAACGCGGTGGCAGATTCGGTGTCGCGCGTGGCGTGCATGGGACTGCTGGCAGCGTCGGCAATGATCGTGCTGGGTGAGTCGCTCATCGACGTGGTCTTTGTCGGCGGGAGGTTCTCACGCAACGATGCGCATGAATGCGCCGTATACTTCGCGGTCTTTGCAGTGTCGCTGTTTCTGTGGTCGGCGCAGGCGATTTATTCGCGGGCGTTCTACGCGGCGGGGAACACGTTTGCGCCGATGGCCGCAGGAACAATCGTTACTGTGATCTCCTTGCCCCTCTATGCGGGACTGAATCATGTGTATGGCGCGATGGGGCTGGCGATCGCATCGGACGTGGGGATTACGCTGCAGACGCTGACAATCGCATATCTGCTGCACCAAAAGCGGATGGTATCGCTGGCGGGACTTGATTACCAAGAGTTGGCGCGATGCCTGCTGGCAGCCGCGATCGGCGGTGGGATGGTATGGGCTGTGTTTGGCTGGCTGTGGGGATGGGTCGCGTCGAGGTTTGGGCTCGTCGCACAGGCACAGAGCCGGTGGATGGCGCTTGCGATCTTGTTGGCGGGGACCGCATTGTGGCTGCTGGTGGCCGATACGGTCCTGCGAAAGACCGGATCGGCGCTGCCGCAGGTTGTGCGGAAGCGGCTTAAGCTGGCGTGAGCCCGACGCTGGATGTTATGCGCGTCTCGGACACATCCAGCCGAAAGCCCGGCAGAAACAGTACAGGGCAGACGCGCGGATGACCTCGCCGATCTGCCCTATACCCTTCGGTCCTGCTGAGTTGGTTGCTTAGACCGCCACTGGCTTGGGAATTTCGGTGGGTTTGGCGTCGCCCTTCTTGATGTCGATGCCACCCTTGAAGAAGGCGCCATCTTCAATGCTGATGCGGGCGGCGGAGACGTCGCCGGTCAACGAGCCCTCGGCGCGGATGTCGACGCGATCGGTGGCCGAAACGTTGCCCTTGACCTTGCCGAGCACCACGATCTCGCGAGCGTTGACTGAGGCATTCACCTGGCCGTTTTTGCCGATGGTCAGGCGGTTGCCGGGCAGGTTGATGGTGCCTTCGATCTTGCCGTCGATATAGAGGGACTCGGAGCCTGTAATTTCACCTTTGATGAAAAGACCCTTGCCGATGGTGGCCTGTTCGCCGGTTACGGCTGCAGGACGCGCCGGCTCAGCGGCCGGAGCGGGGGGTGTCTGACGAATGGGCTCCGGGGTGGGAGCAGGAGAGGATGGTCCTGTCTGGGTGGGTTTCCACATAGCGCTCAAGATGATTCCTTTTCTGTCCGGATGGGACGGGTTACCAAGGCAGGTCTACACTGCTCGACCCAAAACTTTAAACTGTGCCGTACCGTAAGATCATTGCCTATACGCCGGCGGTTCAGTTCGGCGGCTCAGGCGGTGTCTGCGGCTATTGTATGCGGTATTTGCACCAATGGAAGCAGGCTGCGAATCTTTGGTACTCGCCGAGAGCTCATTGTATCAAGCAGCTGGCTGCAGAAGAAGCCGGGAATCAGGCGCGACAAGAGAATGGAATGGAGAGGCGAGGATGAAGCCTAAAAAGTGGACGGCAACTGCACTATTCGCAGCCGCTCTGATGACGATGCAGGCCAGCGGTCAGACAACCGCGCGGCCCGAGCGGTCGTTCGATGTCGTCATTCGCCATGGACACATCATCGATGGCACGGGCTCTCCGTGGTACTCGGGCGATGTCGGGATTCGCGACGGGAGAATCGCAGCGATCGGCGAGTTATCGGGCGTAGCGGCCAAGCGAACGATTGATGCGCAGGGAAAAGTGGTTGCGCCCGGATTCATCGACATGCTGGGGCAGTCGGAACTGACGATGCTGGTCGATCCGCGCGTGCCGTCGAAGATCTTTCAGGGGATCACGACCGAGATTACCGGCGAGGGCAATTCGGCAGGACCGATCGATGACGCGATGATTGCGGCGGATCGGGAAGGCTACGAACACTACCACCTGACGCCGGACTGGCGCACGCTGGGCGAGTATTTTGCACGGCTGGAGAAGCAGGGCATGGGAATCAACCTGGCGTCGTATGTGGGAGCGACATCGGTGCGGCGGATGGTGCTGGGCGATGCGGATGTGCAGCCTACTCCTGAGCAATTGAGCCAGATGAAGGCGCTGGTGGCCGATGCGATGAAGGACGGAGCCGTCGGCTTGTCGACCGCGCTGCAGTATGCACCGGCTCCCTATGCGAAGACCGACGAGCTGATCGCGTTGGCCAGCGTCGCGGGGCAGTATGGCGGCATCTATGCGACACACATGCGGAGCGAGGGCGATGCGGTGCTGGAGTCGATCGATGAGGCGGCGCGCATTGGGCGCGAAGGCCACCTGCCGGTCGAGATCTGGCACCTGAAGGCCGCGGGCAAAGCGAATTGGGGAAAGATGCCGCAGATTGTGGCGCGGATCGATGCGGCGCGCGCGTCGGGAGTGGACATCAGTGCCAACACGTATGCGTACACGGCCTGGTTCAATACGTTCTCGGCGTTCATTCCGCCGTGGGCGCACGATGGCGGCGATGCGAAACTTGTGGCCCGATTGAAGGATCCGGCGATGCGGGCGCGGATTCGCAAAGACATGACGACGACAGGAAAGGATTCGGCTGGCGAGGACTGGGACAACGAGTGGCAGGAAATTCCCGGACCAGAGGCGATTCTGGTTGCAGTGGTGCAGAACCCTGAGCTCTTGCCGCTCCAGGGCAAGCGATTGTCGGAGATTGCGGCGCTCTGGCACGAGGATGCGATCGACGCGCTCTGCGATCTGCTGATCAAGGACAAGGCGTTCACGGAGGTCGCTGTCTTCGGCATGGACGAGCCGGATGTGGTGCTGGCGCTGAAGCAGCCGTGGGTCTCAATCGACAACGACTCGTCGGGGACCTCGCCCGATGGACTGCTGGGAACAGAACATCCGCATCCGCGTGCGTATGGAACGTTTCCTCGCATTTTGCGGAAGTATGTGCGCGAGGAACATGCGCTGACGCTTCCGGATGCGATTCGGAAGTTCTCGGCGCTGCCGGCGCAACGGCTGCGGCTCACCGACCGTGGGGTGCTGAAGCAGGGAATGGCTGCCGATGTGGTCGTTTTCGATGCGGCGACGATTACGGACAAGGCCACATTCGAGAATCCGAATCAGTTCTCCGTCGGCATGGACTATGTACTCGTCAACGGCGTTCCGGTGATTGCCGAGGGGAAGATGACGGGCGCGCTGCCGGGCAAAGTGCTGCGGCACCTGCGGTAGGACCACCTGGCACCTGCGGTGCGGCCAGCCACCTGCGGTGGGGCTAACTGCCGCTTCGCGGCAAACCACCTGCGGTGGGGCCAACCACCTGCGGTGGGTCCAAACCAACTCTAGAACTGGTTGCATAAATGGCCCTGACGAAAGCTGGAAAACCACAGGGGTTAAAACCCCTCAGTTTTGGCACAGTTTTCGGCACGACTGAAGTCGTGCCCTGACACAAGGCCATTTATGCAACCACTTCCAGGGCCTTGGCAAAGACCTCTTTCGACTTCCCTTCGTAACGAGGGAGCAGCCTGCACTTTGCGTATTAATTGAAGAAGGCGAAGAGACGGTGAATCGCACCCCCCCCCGGGGGGGTATTTTTTGGCTCGGTACAAACCCGGACGAATGCCAGTCCACGCAGTAGCCAGTCGCCAGTCGAAAGTTCACAGTTCATGCTCTTTGAGCCCATGTTTCCATCATGCGCCAAAGAGGAGTAATTCTTCGCAAACCATCTGCGGTGGGGCCAACCGCGCTGCGCTGGGCCGACTGCCGCTTCGCGGCCAACCACCTGCGGTCGGGCCAACTGCCGCTTCGCGGCACCTGCGGTGCGGCCAACCACCTGCGGTGGGGCTGGGGGCCTATTCAGGCTTTGGTTTGATACAGCGCAGCGGTCGCGAGAATGCCTTCGGCGTAGGGTGTTCCGGTGGGACCAAAAGTGCGGGCGTACTTCGACGAGTCGAAGAGATAGGGCGAGTCGTTCTGGTAGAGCATCTCGTACACTTCGCGAACTGTGGGGTTGAACCATCCGACCATCTTGACCATGGGGCGCGAGAGGATGCGCCACTTTGCAGGCCGGCCCATGGCCTCGGCTGCTGCGGTGATGAATTCGCGGCCGGTGAGCGGACGGGGCGTCGTGGGCAGATGCCACACCTGATTCCATGCTGGCTCGGATTCGGCGAGGGTGACGAGGGCCTGCGCCGCGTCGGGAACGTAGGTATAGGAGTGGGGCAGCACGTCGCTGACGAGGCACATCGGCGTCTTTCTTCTTGCTCATCGGATCGAAGACCATGGCGTTCGGAATGCCGTTCTTCGCACCGGGACCATAGAAGTCCGCTGACCGCGCGATTATCGCGGTGAGGGTCCCGGCTTTCCATTCGTTGGCGAGTGCAGTGGCGATGGCGGCGCGGACTTCGCCTTTCTTGCTCCAGGGCCGATAGGGCGTTTCTTCGGTCATGGGGCCGCGCACACGGCCATACATATAGACATTGTCGAAGAAGACCAGGCGCGCGCCGGCGCGCTTGCAGGCGTCGATGGTGTTGTCCATGATGAGGGGCCAGGCTTTCGCCCAGAGCTTGTGGTCGTATTTGAGGCCGGCGAGCAATAGACGATGCTCGATCCGGCGACGGCGTCGATGGCTTGCTTGGGGTCGGTGAGGTCGGCGGTGCGGGTTTCGATGCCGGGAGTGGGGGCAGGATGGCGGCCAACGAGGCGAACGGGGAGCCTGCGCTCGAGGAGCAGAGGGAGCAACGCGTTGGCGATGCTGCCGCCGGCTCCGAGGATCGTATGGATTGGAATCCTAGGTTTCGGGATTGTGCCCATGGGCTCCGTTCGGCGGCGCGAAATTGGGGGAATCAAAAAGAAGCGCGGCTTCGTCCCGAGTGTAGCCCGGTGAATTGAAAAGTGTGCGTTGAGTGTGACGAGCGGTAACGGTTTAAACCTGACGGCGCGGGAAGGCTCTACTCTGGAGCTATGACGGATCGCGAACTGGTGGCGCGGATTGCTCGGTCGCCCCGAGGGAAGGCCGGATACAAGCAGCTGGTGCTGGAACTCGGCCTGGGGGGCGGGCGCGAGCGGCGTCTGCTGCTCGAACAGCTGGCCCGGCTGACGGTGCGGGGTCAGTTAGTGAAGATCGATCGCGAGGTCTGGGGCATTCCCAAGTCCGTGAATTTGGGGGCCGCGAGTTTTGCGGGTGGGCGCGAGAACCTGATCGCGGGGCGGCTCGATCTGCATCGCGACGGGTATGGCTTTGTGCGGCCCAATGCGCGGCAGGCGTCGGGCGTGACCGACGATGTTTTTGTTCCCCCCAATGAAATTAACGGGGCAATGCAGGGCGATCAGGTTTTGGTTGAAGTTGGAACCGCCGCGCGCCGATGGGCGGCTTTCGGGCCGGATCGCGCGCATTCTGGAGCGGCGCAATCCGACGGTGGTGGGGACATTTCATTACAGTCGCGGCGAACGGTATCCGCTGAATGTGGTGATTCCGTTCGACGAGCGGATGACGCAGCCCATCGTGATTCCCGAAGGTGCGGAGGTGGTGAAAGGGAAAGAGGCGACGCCGCATCGGGTGCTGGGTGCCGAAGCCGCCGTGCGCGCCGACTACGCCGATTTAGAGGGGCTGATTGTCGATGTGGAGATCACGAGCTGGCCGACGCCCTACAAGCCGCCGGTGGG
Organism: uncultured Acidobacteriaceae bacterium; assembly: GCA_963778705.1. Taxonomy (GTDB): domain Bacteria; phylum Acidobacteriota; class Terriglobia; order Terriglobales; family Acidobacteriaceae; genus Telmatobacter. The sequence continues at coordinate 26,361 of CAVZVM010000016.1, read as the reverse complement.
GCGGGTGATCGAGGTGTTGGGCGATCCCGATGATTTTGGTGTCGATGTAGAGATGATGATCCGGAAGCATCAGCTGCCGCGGGTGTTTACGGAGGGTGTGCTGAAGGAAGCGCGGGAGATTGCCGAGGAGGACAGAGCAAAAAGACAGAAGCAGATCCTTCGCTCCGCTGACCCCGCGGACAAAGCATTGTCCGCAGGGCCCCAAGCGCGCTCCGCTCAGGATGACAAGACAAAGGAACAACCGCAGGTCCCCCCGCCGTCCGCTGCGCGGACTTCAGTCGCTCAGGATGACAAGGGTTTTGAGCTTGATCGCAAGAGTCCAGAGTTTACTGAGGAGTTCATGCAGAGGCGGCGCGATTTTCGCGACCTGCCCATCGTGACCATCGACGGTGAGACGGCGCGCGATTTCGACGATGCAGTGCTGGTGACCGAACGGGCCGGTGGCGGCTATGAGCTGCAGGTCCACATTGCCGATGTGGCGGAATACGTGCGCGAGGGAACCGATCTCGATCTTGAAGCGCGGTTGCGTGGGACGAGCGTGTACTTTCCCGATCGCGCGATTCCCATGCTGCCGCAGGAGCTTTCGACCGATATCTGCAGCCTGCGACCAGGGGAAGACCGGCTCGTGCTGAGCTGCCTGATGCAACTCGACGCGGATGGGCGCATTGAGAGCTGGGAGATTTGCGAGGGAGTGATTCGGTCGGCAGCGCGGATGACGTACACGAAGGTGCACGCGATTCTTGCAGGAGAGACGGGCGAGGGTGATGCGGCGGTGCGGGCCGAGTATGCGGATCGGGTGCAGGATTTCGAACGCATGAAATCACTCGCGGTGAAGATGAACAAGCGGCGGGAGGAGCGCGGGTCGATCGACTTCGATCTGCCCGAGCCGGTGATCGAGTTCGACGACGAGGGCCAGATGCGCGGCGTGACACGTGCGGAGCGGACATGGGCCAACCGGCTGATCGAGGAGTTCATGCTGGCGGCCAATGAGTGCGTGGCGACTTGGCTTGAAGACCTGGGCGTGCCGTCGCTCTATCGCATCCATGAAAGGCCGGAGGCGCGCCGTGTTGTCCAGTTCGAGGAGCTGGCTGCGAGTTTCGGCTATTCGCTTGGCCTGGGGGCGCTGCCCGTCAAACGCATTCAGACCCGTGGAGATAGACGCGAGGCGCAACGCAGCGGCAAGCAGGTCCGGACGCACGAAGTGGCTGAGGATATCGCCGTAACGCCGAGGATGTATCAGAAGCTGGCGGCGCGGATTGAAGGTAAGCCTGAGGAGCGGATTCTGAGCTACCTGATGCTGCGATCGCTGAAGCAGGCGCGGTATTCGGAGCAGAACGAGGGGCACTTTGCGCTGGCGGCGCCGACGTATACCCACTTCACGTCTCCGATTCGACGGTATCCGGATTTGATTGTGCATCGGATTACGAAGGCTCTTCTGCGCGCGGGTGTGGCGGGGCGCGGGTCGATGGCGGAGGGCCGGCAGAGTTCGCCGTGGAGACATCAGAATGAGGGTGGGTTTGGGTCTACGCCTTCCCACCCTCGCGGTAAAGACAGAGACGCCGCGAGGATGGGGCACCCAGATTCCTATTCCCGGGTCCCCAAAGGCGAGGGATCTCCACCCCTGCGACGAAGACCTGTCGCCGGGGACCCCGGACCCGGGGCACCTATTTCCTCGTTGGACCAAAAGGGGCAGTCGCCGATTCCGGAGGCAGAGCTGGCGCAGATTGCCGAGGAGACGAGCCTGACGGAGCGGCGCGCTGCCGATGCCGAGCGCGAGCTGGTGGAGTGGAAGAAGGTCCGCTTTATGCAGGACAAGGTGGGCGAGGAGTTTGCCGCTCTGGTGCTGAATCCCGCGAAGTATGGGTTGTTTGTCGAGCTGACCGACCTGTTTGTCGAGGGACTGGTGCCGATCGACTCGCTGCGCGATGACCGTTACACGTGGCGGGAGAACACGCACGAGATTGTGGGTGAGCGGTGGGGCCGGAAGTTCCGTGCAGGGGATCGCGTGCAGGTCGTGTTGGATCGCATTCTGGCCGATGAGCGCAAGCTGCAGTTTTCAATTGTGGAGGAAGGCCTGCCGCTGACAGGGAAGCCGGCGCGGCCGGCACCCAAGGCGAAGAAGCCGCGCAAAGAGAAGGTGCACGGACCGGGAGGCGGGCGCAACAAGAAGCGGCGCGGGAAGAGGCGGTGATCGCCGCTTGACCCAAAAGGCTCCGATCCTCTCGCACGCCGACGAAAGGATGGGGCACGAACTCTGCTTCTAGCTGCCTGCCTGCTGCGCGGCGAATTTGCCGATGATGGGCAGCTCCCAGCGTTCACCTTTGAGCGCCTTGAGGAGCAGGATGACCCAAAGCACCAGGAATCCCAGGTCAAGGAACGCCAGAATCAGCCATCCGATCACAGGGATGATTCCCAGGACGATGTGGATGGCGACGAAGGCGATGCCGAAAAAGATCGATTGCCAGGAGTGGAACCGGATAAACGAGTTTTTGTTGTACGGTTCGACGATCAAAAAGATGATCGCGGGGATGATCGTGACATAGGCGAGGGCACCGGCGGCGCTATCGGAGAGGCCGCTGCTCTGCGCGGGCGCCGGGGCTCCCTGAGGCTGGGGAGGAACGGGAGTGAATTGTGGATCGGACACGGTAGCTCCTTTTTTGCTGGAGGGTCGGATTGGGGATCGACAGGGTGCGGTGATTGTACCGAATTCCTGCGAAGTGTCTCCTTCGTTTTTCGCCCAGAGGATGAAAAATCGAGTGGGGATGCGGTTCTATCCTGCCTGTTTGGCCGCCAGATCGCCGATGATGGGCAGCTTAAAGCGCTCGCCGTTAAGGGCCTTGATCAGCACCATGACCCACAGAATCAACATGGCGAGGGCGACCAGAGGATAAAGGCCGAAGGCGATCATACCCAGGAAAGACATGATGTGGCCGAAGATGAAAATGGCGACATCGATGACGATCCAGGCGATGAGCATGAAGATGCATTGCCAGGAGTGGAAACGAACGTAAGGGCTCCGGTTATAGGGTTCCACGATCAAAAAGACGATGGCCGGAATGATCGTGATGTAGGCGAGACCTCCGGCTGCGTTTTCAGAGAGGCCTGATTGGGCGGTTGGAGCTGGGTTGGGCGAGTTCATGTGTTCTCCTTGCATTTCCACGTCGCGAGCCCTTTTGCGCGCCTGGGTTCAGGCGGGCTGTCGCAGAACGGGTGGGCCGGGGAGGGCTTATCCGTAGCGACGGCAAAAGGCCCACGGGTATCCGTGGACAATTCGATTCGCCCTCAGGAAAATCCGAAAACAGATTGTTGTCAAGGAAATTCAGTGGGATGGGGGGCTCGGGGCTGGGTGTTAGGCGGGGTCCGGCGTGGGGGGCCAGACCCGTTGTTGGACAGCAGACTCACAATTGCTTCGGCCGCAGTTGTTCAAGCAGGGTGTCAAAGCGGACCCAGTAGATGGTGCAGTCTTTCGCGCTGGTTCCGTGTGAATAGAAGAGGTACTTACCGTCGGGCGTTACGTATTGGCCCCAGCGGTGTGCCAGGCCGTCGTTGATGTTCGGACCGAGGCTCACGGGAGCGGTCCAGGCGCCGTCGTGTTTATGAAATGAGATCCAGAGCTCGGATTCGTAGGTCTTGGTCTCCTTTGCGCTGACGATCATGTAGGACTCGTCGGGGGCTACGTAAAGGTCGCCATTGAAGCCTGGCTCGTTGATCGGCTCGCCGAGGCTGGTAATGCTCGGCTTGCCGTCGACAGTTTTGAGCACGCTGAATGCGTAGGTGACGCCGTTCTTTTTGTCATCTTCGGAAGGCTCGCTGCCGACATAGGCGCTGCCGCTGAGGGTGGGCATGTAGTCGTAGACGCCGAACCCCTTGTCGTAGATCTGGCTCGGGGTGGACCATGGATCGCTGGAGTCGCTGCCGAGCCGGTGCTCCTCCCAGAGATTGGTCATGCCGCCCTTACGCATGTAGAGGGTCTTGTCATCCATCGAGAAGGTGGGCGAGAGCATTTGTTCTGCGATCGCGACGGGCTTGCTCCAGCCGCCATTTTCAAAGCGCACCATCTTGAGTTGGGCATGCGCGCCGCTCTCCCAGGAGTCGTTCTGCGCGAAGTAGAATTCCTTGCCATCGCGCGAGAATGCGACGCGGCCCATCATGAAGGCGCCCGGTTCATTCACCAGGCCGGGAGCGAAGGGCCTCGGTATGTCGCGGGGAGGAGTCTGGCCCAGGTAGGCATTTCTGGAGTTCCAGAAGTTCTTTTCGGCCTGCAGGTGCGGGATGAGGGAAGCAGCGAGCAAGACGAAAACGGAAAGACGACGCATGGAACATTTCTCCAATGTGAAGTTTGGCCTCGAGACCGGATGGGGAGAGGCCCGATCGTGCGCGTTGGGAAAAGCAACTTTTCGGCCATCTCGGTTGAGCCTAATGGGACCGGGCCGAGGCACGCATCGGTACGTTGTTAGCTGGACTGAGGGACATGCAGACCGGACGGGATGAGCATCAGGATTTGAAGAACTCTGTCCGAAATTGAGCGGTGCTGTCCGCATGCGGACAAGGTGCTTGAGGTCGCGCCGCTAGTTCATGAGTCGCGATCGGAGCCCATTAGTCGAAGAGGCCGGGTTGCTTCTCCGGTTCGGGCAGAGCTTCGTCCAGGAGGGCCGCATCGTCGTTGCGGACGTTGCCGACGCGGTCGCCGACCGGCCAGGCCTGCATCTTCTCGGCGGGATAGGGACGGAGAAGATCGATGGGCGGGCGCTGGGGATCGCCTGGATCGAGCCAGCGATCGTAGTCGCGCGGTTCAAGGATGACGGGCATGCGGTCGTGCAGGGGCTCCATCAGCTCATTTGGATCGGTGGTGACAATGGTGAACGACTCAAGAGCCACCCCAGGGACGAGGACCTGGCTCCGGGGACCGCGGTCGATGCGCGGGCCTTCTCGGGGCTTCCATGATTCCCACAAACCGGCGAACGCATAGGGCTCGCCGGAGCGGAGTGCGATGGCATAGGGGCGCCTAGTTTTCGGATCGATGCGCTGCCACTCATAGAAGGCGTCGGCGGGTACGAGGCAGCGCCGCGCTTTGAACGCGTCGCGAAAGGCCGGCTTCGAGAGAAGGTCCTCGGCGCGCGCGTTGAAGGTGGAGTAGCCAAATTTGGCGTCCCTGGCCCATGAAGGGACGAGGCCCCAACGTGCCGGCAGGAACTCGCGGGAGGCGCTGTCGCGGCTCAATCGCACGGTTGGCTGCGTGCTTTGCGGCGCGGCGTTGAAGGTCGGCGCAAACCACGGCAGCTCGCTCAGCGGAACACCGAACCAATCGGCGAGGATCTTCTGCGTGGAGCGTCGGGCAAATCGGCCGCACATAGGGAGAGGATAGCCGGGTGCGGTTGCGTTTGTGGTATCGAGACGCGACGAAGACGGGTAGATTCGCAGAGATTTCGAGCGCCATGGAGATTGGCGCGTCTTTGTCGGCAGAGGATGCCGCGGAAATCACGACAGGGTGCGGCGATCTGCAAACTTTGGAGGCGGAGATGAAAGCAATGCTAAGGATGAAGGGATTCGTGTGTTCGATCGCAGTGTTGATGTTGGGTGCAGGCACATGTGCGCAGGCGCAATCAACGGAGGCCAAGGTGCCGGAGGAAGTCCGGACGTTTTTTCTGAACAACGTGACGGATGCGAGGGAGGCGACCGAAATTCAGGCGGATTTGCGCAATGTTCTGCCACACGCTGTTGTCTCCTACGTGGACTCGCAACAAGCGCTCTCGGTGCGGGGTACTGCCGACGAGATTGCGCAGGCAGAGAAGACGATTGCGGAGCTCGACCGCAAGCGGAAGGTGTACCGGATCACGTACTCCATCACCGACATCGATGGGGGCAAGCCGGTTGGAACGCAACACGTGGAATTGATCCTGCCGGTTGGCAGCAAGACCGTGGTGAAACAAGGGACGCGCGTGCCGCTCGTGACCGAAGCGGTAGACAAGGACAGCGGAACGCCGCGCGAGCAGGTGCAGTATGTCGATATTGGGTTGAACATTGAAGCCTCGCTTGAGGGCAGTGGAGAGGCTCTCCGTCTGGAAACGAGAGTGGAGCAATCGAGCATCGGCGACGAGCGGTCGGGGATTGGCGCGCAGGATCCGGTGATCCGGCAGACCAAGATGGAGGGGTGGTCGATGCTCACGCCGGGCAAGCCGACGCTGCTCGGGTCGCTGGACATTCCTGGGACCACGCGGCATGAGGAGATCACCGTGGTATCGGAGCCAGTGAAATAGAAGCTTTCGCCGGGCAGGTCCACTCCCCAGGCATGACTTCGCAGTCGAGTTGCGACCGCAGGCCACGGGCGGTCATCCCATACAATAACGAGGGAGGCGTGACCGATGGCGCACATGGTTTTTTGCGTTCGCTACAAGAAAGAGATGGAAGGGCTGGATGAGCCTCCTTTCGACTCGGAGTTCGGCCAGAAGATTTTTAAGAACGTGTCGAAAGCGGCGTGGGGCGAGTGGGTAGACCGCCAGAAGATGCTGCTGAACGAGTATCGCCTGCAGCCGTGGACCCCGCAGGCTCAGCAATTCCTCGTGGAGCAAATGGAGCAGTTCTTCTTTGGCGAGGGTTCGGCTTTGCCGCAGGAGTATGTGCCGCCGTCGCACTGACGGCGGTCCTTTCCGCGAAGGCCTTTTCTTTCCGTCCGGAATTCTCTGTGAACAACTGAGCAATGAGGGTAGCGCTGCGGAGCGAATGGCTCTGCGGGCACCTGATATGGTTGCTTTCAAATGGCAACCAGGCGGCAATCCCGGCTCACGATCGCCATCGATACGGGCGGGACGTTTACGGATTGCGCCTATCGTGCGGGCGGGCGAATCGAAGTTCTGAAAATTCCTTCGACTCCCGACGATCCGGGGCGCGCCATTCTGGCGGCAATAAAGCAGATTGCTGCTCGCGTGGGCGCTGCGCAGATCGAGGTGCGCCACGGGACGACGGTCGCGACGAATGCGCTGCTCGAACGCAAAGGCGCGCGCGTGGCGTTTGTGACCACCGAGGGGTTTGAGGACACAGTGGCGATCGGCAGGCAGGCGCGGCCCAATCTCTACGACTGGAATGAGCATCGGCCTGCGCCGCTGGCGGAGTTCTGCTTCGGTGTCGCTGAGCGGGTTGGTCCGGATGGTGCGGTGCTGTTGCGGCCAAGCGCGGAAGGCCTGGCTGAACTGCGACGTCGTGTGAAGAGCTCTGGCGCCGAGTCGGTCGCGATCTCGCTGCTGTTTTCGTTTGCACATCCGGAACATGAACGGCTGATCGCCGAAGCGCTGCGGCCACTGGGATTGCCGCTGTCGTTGTCGCACGAAATCCTGCCCGAGTTTCGTGAATACGAGCGCGCGGCGACCGTCACACTGAACGCCTATCTGGCGCCCCGGATGCAGTCCTATTTGCGTGAGCTCGCGAAAAAGATGAAGGCCCACGGTGCCGAATTAAAGGTGATGCAGTCGTCGGGCGGGATTTTGTCGTCGGAGGCGGCGGCGCGCGAACCGGTGCGGACGATTCTGTCTGGACCAGCGGGCGGCGCGATCGGCGCACTTGGCGTGGCGCGTAGAGCAGGCATCGCGCGCGTCTTGAGCTTCGACATGGGCGGTACGTCGACCGATGTGGCGCTGCTCGATGCGGAGCGGGAGCCGACCACCAGCGTGGAAGGCGAAGTCGCCGGCATACCGGTGCGCGTGCCCATGCTCGACATTCATACGGCAGGAGCGGGCGGCGGATCGTTGGCGTGGATCGATGCGGCGGGTGTTCTGCAGGTGGGTCCGCAGTCGGCAGGCGCCGATCCAGGACCTGCGTGCTACGGACACGGAGATCGTGCTACGGTCACCGATGCAAATGTAGTGCTGGGCCGGCTGCATCCGGAGCACTTTCTGCGCGGGGCGATGCGGCTTGATGGGGGGCGCGCGCGTCAGCTCCGTCGAGCAAATTCGTGCGTCGGGCGGATTCGCGAGCGTTGAGGCTGCAGCCGAGGGGATGATCCGCGTGGCGAATGTGCGCATGGAGAGCGCGCTGCGGCGTGTGTCGGTGGAGCGGGGCTACGATCCGCGCGATTTTGCGTTGCTGGCATTTGGCGGAGCCGGTCCGCTGCATGCGTGCGCACTGGCGGAGGCGTTGCGCATTCGTCGCGTGCTGGTTCCGGCGGCACCGGGTGCTCTGTCAGCGTTGGGAATTCTGGATGCGGACCTGCGACGCGAGTTCTCACGCACGGTAATGCTCGAGCCCGGAGCCCGCATGATCGCAGAAGTATTTCGGGAACTGGAAGCAGAGGCGCGCACGGTGTTTCGCGCTGAAGGATTGCGGCCTGTGCTCGCGCGCTCGGCCGACGTACGCTACCGCGGGCAGGGATTCGAACTGCGTGTGGATTGGGGAGCGGATGCGGTTGCGCGTTTTCATGCGCTGCACGCGAAGGCCTACGGCTATGCCGATCCGGCGCGCACGGTTGAGATCGTGACGCTCCGTGTGCAGGCTGTTGTGCGCGGTGAGCCTGTTCGCGTCAAGGCAAAGCGGGCGCGGCAAGGCGATGGGAAGCAGGCGCGGCTGGCATCGCATCGGGTGTTCGACGGAGGAAGATGGCGAGCTGCATCGCTGTATGAGCGATCGCGCATGATCAGCGGAGATCGCATTGCAGGTCCGGCGGTCATCGCCGAGTTGAGTGCGACGACCTATCTGCCGCCGCGATGGTCAGCAACTGTCGATGGATTCGACAACCTGGTGTTAACGCGAGGAGCAGGAGACCGCCGATGAAGAGAGGAGCGCTCGATCCAGCCGAGGTCGCCGTCATTGGTCACGCGCTGCATTCGGTGGCGGTTGAGATGGGCGTTGCGCTGCGTCGGACAGCCTTCTCGCCCAATATCAAGGAACGGCGCGATTATTCCTCTGCGGTATTTTCGGCCGAGGGAGATCTGATCGCGATGGGCGACGATATGCCCGTGCATCTGGGGTCGATGCCCATGTCGGTGGCAGCGGTTCTCGACGCGATGCGGCTCGATCCCGGTGATATGGCGATGCTGAACGATCCTTATCGGGGCGGAACGCATCTGCCCGACATCACGATGGTGGCGCCGGTCTTTGTGAGGGGGCAGGTGAAGCCGGCGTTCTATGTTGCGAATCGTGCGCATCATGCCGATGTGGGCGGCATGCATCCGGGATCGATGGGACCTTGCCGCGAGATTGCACAGGAGGGAATCCGGATTCCTCCTGTGAAGCTGGTGCGCGCGGGCAAGATCGATGCACAGATCTTGGCGATTCTGCTGGCGAACGTGCGTACGCCACAAGAGCGTGAGGGCGACTTGACGGCGCAGATGGGTGCATGCCGGACGGGCATCGTGCGGACGCAAGAGCTGGTCGAGCGCTTCGGCCGTGCACGTCTTGTGCAAGGTGTACGAACGATGCTCGAAGGGTCGGAGCGATTGATGCGCGGGGTGCTGGCGGGTCTGCCTGCGGGCGAGTGGCATGGCGAAGACTTTCTCGACGACGTTGGTGTGCGGCCTGGGCGAATCGGGATTCGCGTCGCGGTGCGGAACGATCCCAGAAAGAGACGAGCGTTGGTCGATTTCACGGGAAGCGATCCGCAGATGGCAGGCAATCTGAATGCGGTTTATGCCATCACGTGGTCGGCGGTGTTCTATGTGTTCCGGTGTTTGCTGCCTCCGGAAGCAGTGGCGACGGCCTGGTTGATGCGGCCCGTTGAAGTGATCGCACCGGAGGGAAGTGTGGTGAATGCCGTGTCTCCGGCCGCGGTGGCGGGAGGCAACGTCGAAACATCGCAGCGCATTGTCGACACGGTGCTGCGCGCGCTGGCGCAGGCGATGCCGGAGCGGATTCCGGCAGCCAGTTCGGGCACGATGAACAACCTGACGATCGGCGGAATCGATTCTCGCCTCGGTGCGGGGTCGGGGCAACCCTACACCTACTACGAGACCATCGCTGGAGGTCTCGGTGCCTCTCCACAACGTGAGGGCGCGACTGGCCATCACGCGCACATGACCAACTCGCTCAACACGCCCGTTGAGGCGCTGGAATACGCCTACCCGTTTCGGATGATTCGATACGCGGTGCGCAAGAACTCAGGCGGCGAGGGAAAGCATCGCGGCGGCGATGGTTTGATTCGCGAGATTGAATTACTCGGGGATGCGCAGGTGACGTTGTTGGCAGATCGGCGCACGACACTGCCCATGGGGACTGGCAGGCGGGGAAGACGCGCTACCTGGGAAGTCGATTTTGATTCGGAACGGCGAACAAGAAACGCTGCCTGGCAAATGCACACGCGCGCTGCGCGCCGGCGATCGCCTGCGGATTGAGTCACCGGGCGGCGGCGGATGGGGGCGAAAGCCGTAGCTCCAAACCGCACTTATTTCCCGATGCAGAATGTCGAGAAGATGAGATTGAGGATGTCGTCAGGCGTGGTCTGGCCGGTGAGCGAATCAAGGGCCCACAGCGCACGGTAGAGGTCGATCAGGATCATCTCGTGGGGAATGTTGTTGGAGTTGGCTTGAGCTGCGTCGTTGAGTGCGGTGCGCGCCGTAGAGATCGCCAACTGATGACGGACGCTGGTGAGGAGACCCGGTTCGGCAGCAGCACCGCCGGTGGCCAGAGTGACAATGCGCTCGCGCAGAGCAGCGATGCCGTCGCCGGTAAGGGCTGAAGTGCGCAGCGCCGAGTCGGACAGGGATGAGTCCGGCGCGACGAGATCCGATTTATTGATGACGACGACAGCGGGGCGCGATTGGACTGCGGAGAGCAAAGCTCTCTCTTCGTCGTTGATGGTCTGCGTCGCGTCGAGAACGACTAGGACTAAGGACGCGTCGGCAAGAGCCTCGCGGCTGCGGGCGATGCCGAGTTGCTCAATCTCCTCATGCGAATCGCGCAGGCCGGCGGTGTCGACGAGTTCGATGGGAATGCCTTCGATGGCGATGCGCTCCGTGACCAGGTCGCGCGTCGTCCCGGGTGTCGCAGTGACGATCGCCCGGTCGCGCTCGACGAGGAGGTTGAAGAGTGAGCTTTTGCCGGCGTTCGGGCGACCGACGATGGCCAGGGTGAGACCGTCGTGGACCACGCGTCCGCGCGCGAACGATGCTTCAAGGGCGGCGAGCGGAGGCTGAAGCTCTTCAATGCGGCGAGCTATCTCAGTCTGCGGCGTCACGTCGACATCGTCTTCGCCGAAGTCGATGCCCGCTTCGAGAAGGGCGATGAGCTCGACGAGGGCCTGCTTGACAGGCTGCACGCGCCGGCTGAGCGCACCACCCATCTGGCTTGCGGCTTGTCGCGCCTGCGTCAGTGTTTGCGCTTCGATCAGATCGCGGACTGCTTCGGCCTGTGTCAGATCGAGTTTGCCGGCAAGAAACGCGCGTTGCGTGAATTCGCCCGGCTCGGCAAGACGGGCCCCAAGATCGAGGGCGCGGCGCAGCAGAAGATCGAGGACAACGGGCGAGCCGTGGGCGGCAATCTCAACGAGATCGTCGGCGGTGTACGAGTTCGGAGCAGCAAAGAGCGTGACCACCGCTTCGTCGATGCGTTCGGAGCTTTCTTCGAGCGAGTCGAGCACATCGGCCAGGCGGGCTCGCGCATGCTCCAGCGGATAGTGCAGACGGACCAGCTGGGCTGCGATGGAGGCGGACTGCGGTCCGCTGAGACGCACAATCCCGATTCCGCCGCGGCCTGGGGGTGTGGAGATGGCGACGATGGTGTCGGTCTCCGAAGCAGTTGGATTGGGTTCGGGCGCGTTCATTTGGATGTCTTGATTGTAGAGAAGCGGTGGCCGGAACCGGCTAAAGTAGAGGAATCACAGGAGAGAAGGATGCCCGCTGGCAACGCGCTTGAATGCCGTCGATTGCGCCGTGCTCCGTTTTGCGACAAATGTGACGAAAGTGGTCTGCTAAAAGGTTTTAGCAGCGATGAGGAAGGTATAATTCTCGGTGCGAAAGCCGCTGGCAATGTGGCAGCTCCTCTTCGTTCAGGCGTGAGATGTTCTTAGGAGTTTCAGGTGATAGGTAAGAGAAGTATGTTCGGTTGCTTTGGACGAAAGAGTGCAGTTCGAAGACTGTCAGTTCTAGTTGCGACAGCGATGCTGGGTATAGCCGCAGCCAGTGCGCAACAAGGACAAGTGGTTTGGGAGGGCACGCTGCGCAATACGGCGGGCGCACCGATTGCCGACGCCACGGTGACACTTGTGGCGAATGAAGCTCGGGCAGAAGCCAGAACCGGGGCAGATGGGCATTTCAACGTCACGGGAATCGTTGCCGGGCAGTACAAGCTGACGATCGAAGCCGGCAGCAACAAGACCGAGTACGCGCTGCCGATCGACGTTGTTGGCGCCGGATCGCCGGTGACGATTACTTTGTCCGGGCGCGGCGAGATCTCGGTCGCTGTCGCGCAGCCGAAACAGCAGTCGGCGACGGGCGGCGAAGAGCTATCGAGCCAGGCCGTAAGCGAGCTTCCGCTGAATAAGAGAGACTTCAGTTCTTTGTTGCTGCTCGCGGCAGGCACGATGACCGACACAAACGGCGCCACGAACTTTACAGCGCAGTTTGCCATCAACGGACAGCGGGGCGTGGAGGCGACGTTTGCCATGGACGACGCCGACATCAGCGATCCGGAGATGGGCGGATCTACATTCTCGAACTTCAACGTCGACGCCGTGGAAGGCATCGATTCCAGTTCTGGATGGATGCCGGCGGAGATCGGGCGCGGCGCTTCGGGCTTCACCAATATACATACGCGTTCGGGGGCGAGCGGATTCCACGGTTCGATCTTCGAGTTTGTGCGCAATTCAGCTTTCGATGCCCGCAACTACTTCGACTACGCGACGCCCGCCTATCCGGGAAGGATACCGCCGTTCCGGCGCAACGAGTTCGGGTTCACGAATGGCGGACCGGTATACCTGCCCCATGTCTACGACGGACGGAATCGGACGTTCTACTTTGCGCAGTACCAGGGATTCCGGCAGGTGTTGGGGACGACGCAGGTAATGCCGGTGCCGACGGCGGGCGAACGCGCGGGCATCGATGTGGTGACGTATCCAGACGGATCGACCGACACGTTGACTGTGCCGGTCAACCCGAGCATTGCGGCGATTCTCGCCCGTTATCCCATGCCGAACTACACAGCCGGCGCATTCGGTGCACGTACCTACGCGACGGCTTCGAAGGTGGCGACCGACGCCGATCAGTTCTCGGTGCGCATCGATCACAAATTTTCGGCGAAGGATCAGTTCCTGGCGCGCTTCACCATGGACAACCTGACCGGGCCGACTACCAATCCCGATCAGACCGCCGTCGATCCGAAGTTTGCTGTGCAATACATCGACAGGCAACGCAACGTGGTGGGCGAGTACACGCGCACGGTTTCGCCGCGCCTGACTCTCGCATCGCTCATCAGCATTACTCGAACGACGCCGGGATTTCCCACGACCGATTACGCGGACCCCGCGGTCAAGTTCAGCGACGGAACCTATGAGGCCTTCAATGCGGCCGCCGGATCGGTGATGCAGGCCTACGGCAACCTGTTCCAAGGCAGGCAAACCGTCTCGTATACAAGCGGGAACCACGCGCTCAAGGCCGGATTTGAAGCACGGATCAACCGCGACACGACCTACTTCGGTATCAGTCCCAACGGCGAATATAACTTTGGCGGCGGGACTGCCTATGCCATCGAGGCGATTCCTTCGGCCAGCGGAACGCACAACATTTCCCCAGGCGATCCACTGCCCGACACCCTTTCGGGACTCCTCTCCGGCAGCGTCTTCGCGTATTCGGTGGCGATCGCACCCAGCTTCGTTTCCAGCGGGCAGCATATCGGCCCGGCGGCCATCAACCGCGAAGCGTACAGCGTTTGGGCGCAGGACACCTGGAAAGTGACGCCACGTTTTACGCTGGACTACGGACTGCGCTGGGAACTCTACACGCCGATCACGGAACGAGCCCATCGCACCGGCGGCTTTCTCACGGCCAACGGCGTGCAGGAATATGTCATCAATCCGCAGCCGGGCTACAAGACGAATAAAGACGGATTCGGGCCTCGCATTCAGGCCGCGTGGCAGGTGACGAACAAACTGCAGGCTCATGCCGGCGGCGGCATTACGGTGATTCCGCCGAACATCTGGCAGGACAACTTCCTCACCGGCTCGACGCCCTTTGCGATTTATCCGCGCCGCGTCTCCTCTGGCAGTTCGCCGCTTGCCTACGGATACCAGATCACGCCCAGCCAGCTGCCCCGGACCTACACGCCGCAGGGTGTCGATGTTTTCGCATCCGGCAACACGAAGGCGGTGGCGCCCAACACGGTGATGGATGTGGACCGTTACGAAAAGGACATGGCGACCCTGACCTCGAGTTCGGTAGTCAGCGCCCTCAACCTGAGCGGCATCGACCGCACCTTCGGCAATGGAACGCTGTTCACATGGACGGCAGGACTTGAACAGAAATTCGGCAACCTGACGGCGGATGCGAGCTATGTGGGGACAGCTGCCGAGAAGCTGCCGCGCTATGGGTTTCCCAATGCCTATCCGGGAGCGAGCCCCGGTTTTGCCCCGCACACCGCCTTTGACAGCAACGGCGACGTGACCGGCGGATTTGGCGTGGAGAATGTGATCTTCGCGGATGCGCACTCCAGCTATCATGCGCTGCAGACTTCGCTGTCGGGCACGGTCGGCCACGGCGGGCCGGGCATCCAGGCCAGCTACACGTGGAGCAAGTCGATCGACAACACCAGCATGGTGATTGGCGGAACGGGATCGACAGGCGCGGTCACGTCCGGCTTTTCGCAGGATCCTTTCGATACGCATGCGGAGAAGGCGCCTTCAACATTCGATGTAACGAACGGATTTGGACTGAGCGTGGCGCAGGATCTGCATCTGGAGAGCGTCGAATTCCTGCATGAGATCAGCAGAAAGGCGACATACGGCTGGGAAGTGCTGAGCATTTCGAGCATCAGTTCGGGATCGCCATTTACGGTGTACTCCGGCATCCAGCAAACCGGATACGGATCGAATGGCGTGGACAGGCCCGATCAAATTGCGAAGGCGAAGCTGTCGACCGCGCGCAAGGACCGGCAGGATTACTTTGGCGAAGGCGTAAATAATGCAACGGCGTTTTTCTCGATTCCGATTCATCTTGCGGGAGGATCGGGGCCGAACTCCGGACGATTCGGAACACTGGGCAGGAACACCTTTCGCGGTCCGGCGTACTACGACTTCGACTACGCCGTCATCAAGGACACGCCATTTGGGCAGCGCAAGAGCGGGGCGGAGCGCATCGACCTGCAGTTCCGCGCGGAGTTCTTCAACCTGTTCAACATCGTGAATATGGGACTCCCTTCGAACATTCTGACTGGATCGGGATTCGGCCAGATCAGCAAGACGGCGGGGAATTCGCGGCAGATTCAGTTTTCACTGAAGCTGATCTATTAGGATCCTGCGAAGCGAAGGCGGTATCTCTCTGCTATAAAGGGTGCGGAATTCTCTGCACTCGACGTGGCGCCTGCAGCCTTGCGTCGCGCAGTTCCGGGGGGAAAATGAGAGACAAACAAGTCTGCTGGACGTGCGGCCCTGCAGTGGCTGCGCTGGCAGCGATGCTGCTCTGCGGTGCATCCGCGGGAGCGCAGCAGGCAGCACGAACGAACGATCTGACGCCTGTGAAGCCGGAGACGGTGGGCTTTTCAAGCGAACGGCTGGAGCGCCTGCACACGCTGATGCAGGACGCGGTCGATCATCAGGAAGTGGCCGGCGTGGTGACTTTGCTGGCGCGGCACGGCAAAGTCGTCGACTATCGTACCTACGGCATGCGCGACATTGCCAGCAAGACGGCGATGACCAAGGACACCATCTTCCGCGACTACTCGATGACCAAGCCCGTAACAGCGGTTGCCATGCTGGAACTCTATGAGCAAGGCAAGTGGCTACCGAGCGACCCCATTTCCAAATACGTCCCCGAGTTTGCGCACCTAAAGGTCTTCAACGGCATGGGTGCAGACGGGAAGATGATTCTGGTCGATCCGGTGCATCCGCCGACGATGGGTGAGCTGATGACGCACACCGCAGGATTCACCTACGGCATCTTTGGCGATACGCCGGTCGACAAGATGTATCGCGATGCCCATCTTTTCGCGTCGACGAGCCTGCACGAGTTCGTCACCAAGCTTGCGGAGATCCCGTTGCTCTATCAGCCCGGCACGCGCTGGGTCTATTCGGTCTCAATGGATGTGCAGGGCTACATCGTTGAGCAACTCTCGGGCAAATCGCTGCCCGAGTATATGCGCGAAAACATCTACACGCCGCTGGGTATGAAAGACGCCGGCTTCTTTGTCCCCAAGGATCAGTGGTCGCGTTTCGCCACGGTGTATTGGGTGGAGAAAGGCGGCTTGTCGGCAACGGGACCGGAGACGGTGAATCACCGCGACTTCGACAAGGAGCCCGCAATGCCGTCCGGTGGGGGCGGCATGGTCTCGACAATTGAGGACTATTATCGCTTCGCGCAGATGCTGGCCGATGGCGGTGAGTTGAACGGCAAGCGTCTGCTGTCGCCAGCGACGGTGAAGCTGATGAGTTCGAATCATCTGCCGCCCAATCTGCTCACCGGCGAATTCCACATCGGTTCGCAGGTGATGCGGCCGGGCTTTGGTTATGGCTACAACTGTGCCGTGGTGTTCGACCCGCCCGAGGCCAACCTGCCGGAGGGCAAAGGGACGTTCTTCTGGGATGGCGCGGCGGGAACGTGGTTCTGGATCGATCCGACCAACGATGTCGTATTCGTGGGAATGATTCAGCGCATGGGCGCCGGACCTAGCAGCGAGAATCTGCAGTACCTGAGCCGCGCAGTGGTCTACGGGGCGCTTGTCGATCCGTCGAAGTAGCGGCGGCGGACTCGATCGATGCGAGGACGACTGCTCACTTGAGCAAGTCGAGCGCCATGGCGGTCATGGCCGTTACCCCTGTCGTGATTGCCGGAGCATAGACGGGCGCGAAGAGCGCTGAGTGGGGGCTCGGCAACGGAATGCCGGTTTTCCGGCTCTCAGCAAGCTTGTCGGGATCGGCTGCACCGAGCCAGTACATGACGCCGGGAATCTTTCCGTCCAGTGTAAAGAGGCCGACATCCTCGCTGCCCATGACGGCTTTCCCATCGAGGACACGACCTGCTCCGATGGCCGTTGTGGCCGCGGAGCGCAGGCGGTCATCGAGCGCGGTGTCATTGAGGGTGGGAGGAGTGCTCTCGCCGATCGTGACGGTCGGCATGCGATCGGCCGGAATGCCGTAGCTCGTTGCCAGTCCATCCGCAGTGCGACGCACGTCGGCAATGATCTTGTCACGCAGCTCGGTCGAGTACGTTCGCAGCGTGAGTCCCATGGTGACCTCATCGGGAATGATGTTGTTTTTTGTGCCGCCATGGATGGTGCCGACGGTGAGCACTGCAGGCTGCTGAGGATCGATTTGCCGGCTCACGATGGTCTGCGCGATGAGCACGAACTCGGCGGCGAGCACGATGGGGTCTTTGCCGGATTGGGGCGAGGAACCATGGCCGCCGATGCCGCGCATGGTGACGTAGACGCCAGTCGAACCGGCGAGCAGAGGTCCGCCTTTCAGGGCGATGGAGCCCGACGGAACTTCATTGGAGTCGTGTTCGGAAAGAACGAAGTCCGGCCGTCCGAAGCGTTGGTAGAGGTTGTCGGCCAGCATGGCCCTGGCGCCGTCGATTGTTTCTTCCGAAGGCTGGCCGACCAGCATCAGCGTGCCGTGCCACTGGCTCCTTCGCGCGGCCATCTCGCGGGCGACGCCGAGAAAGACGGTCATGTGCAGGTCGTGTCCGCAAGCGTGCATGACCCCGACCGCCTGGCCCTGTGCATTGGTGGAGCGAACGGTGGAAGCGTAATCGAGGCCGGTCTTTTCTTCGACGGGAAGCGCATCGAGTTCGGTGCGCAGAAGCAGGCGCGGGCCGGCGCCATTCTCAAGAATGCCCACGATGCCGAATGCCTGCGAGCTGTCTGGGTATTTACCCACATGCTCTGTGACGGTGTAGCCCAGCTTGCGCAACTCGCCGGCGAGGAAAGCGGAGGTTTTCTCTTCGTGGTGCGATAGCTCGGGATTGCGATGGAGCTGCTTGTAGACATCGGTCAGGGCAGGGAGCTGGCGTTCTGCCGATGCTGCAAGCTCCGCGCTCTGCGCGTATACGGCGAGGGGCATGCACGCGGAGAAAGCTACGGCGAGAAAGACGCGGAGATTCACTGGGTAACCTCCAGACAGAGAATGGAATGGGGACGCAGAGCCAGCCTAACAGACGAATCCATGAAGTCCCATTCGTCACAAATCGGCCTGCGCAACAATTCTTAAGGCTTCTTCGTATTGCATGCCCATAGGGAGGGGTGTATGCTCCCCTCTATTGGATTGCCATAGGAGGAGTGCCGATGGGCGGAAAGACCGATGTGTGGCAGGGGACACTGGCGCTGATGATTCTGAAGACGCTGCAGATGATGGGGCCGCAGCATGGCTACGGGCTGGCGCGGCGCATCGAGCAGACCAGCGGCGACCTGCTGGAGCTCAACTACGGCACGTTGTATCCCGCGCTTCTGAAACTGGAGCAGGAAGGCTACGTTCGTTCCCGCTGGGGTTCCTCTGAAAACAACCGCAAAGCCAAGTTCTACGAGCTCACCAAGGCCGGCGAGAAACAAGTGCGCAAGGCCGCAGCGGAGTGGGAACAAACCACGGATATTCTCGCGCGCTTTCTCGCGCCGAACGCCGAAGCATAAGAAGGGAGGCGAACGATGAGCCGTTTCCAAGTAGAAATGCGCGCGTTCTGGATGCGTACACTAGGCCGCGCGCGAGGGCAAGACGACTTTGACGCCGAACTCGACAGTCATCTGGCGATGCACATCGAGGATGGCACCCGCGCCGGCCTCCCTCCAGAGGAAGCCCGGCGGCAGGCGCTGATGCGGCTCGGCGGAGCCGAGCAAACCCGGCAGGCCTATCGCGAAAGAAGCGGGCTGCCGTGGATTGAGGAGTTATCGCAAGACATTCGGTTCGGCCTGCGGATGATGATGCGGAACCGGGGCTTCTCCGTGGTGGCGATCCTCACGCTGGCGATCGGCATTGGCGCCAGCGCTACGGTGTTTACATGGATCAACGCCGTGCTGCTGCAGCCGCTGGGCGGAGTCGCTGATCCGAGCCGGGTGGTAACGCTCGAATCGGTCACGCCGGGCGGGGATATGGTGCCGAACTCCTACCCCGACTTCATCGACTTTCGCGACGACCTCAAGCTCTTCGACGGCATTGCGGTTTCGCGTCCCAACGCGTTCACCATCGGCATGGAAGACCATGCAGAGCGGGTGTGGGGCGAGCTGGTGAGCGGCAATTTCTTTTCTGTGCTGGGTGTGAGGGCTGAGGCAGGCCGCGTCTTTCTGCCGGCCGAGTTTGCCGATGCTCCAGGCAAGTTTCCGATCGTGGTGATCAGCGATCGCTATTGGCGCTCACACTTCGGGGCCAATCCATCGATCGTCGGCAAGACGCTGCGCGTGAATCAACACGAGCTGACGATCGTAGGCGTAGCTGCGCCCGAGTTTCATGGCTCGCTGCCCGTGTTGGGCTACGATCTGTGGGTTCCCTACATGGAGCAGTCGGTGCTCAACGGCGTGCCGGAATGGATGCTGCGCAACCGCCAGAATCGCAACATGCTGGGTATCGCGCGCCTGAAGCAGGGAGTAACCATCGACCAGGCGCGCACCGAGTTGCGAGGACTCGCGCAACGGATGGCCGTGGCTCATGCCGACGTGAGCGAAGGGATGAGCGCAACAGTGTTGCCGCTATGGAAATCGCCGTTTGGGGCGCAGGGGCAATTGGTCGGACCGCTACGCATCCTCGGCGCCGTCTGCGTTCTGGTTCTGCTCATCGTGTGCGCCAATGTAGCAAATCTGCAACTGGCTCGCGCAACTGTACGCGAAAGCGAATTCTGCGCGCGGCTGGCGTTGGGCGCAAGGCGATTGCGCATCGTGCGCCAGGTGCTCACCGAGACCTTGATGCTGACGCTGGCCGGCGCGGTGCTGGGCGTTGCGGCAACGCCGTGGCTGGGTCAGGCGCTGCACTATCTGCGGCCGCCCGGCATGGCATTGCCAACCATGATGGATACGCGGCCCAACTTTGCCGTTTTCGGCTTTGCAGCAGCGCTTTGCATCTTTGCGGCTGTGGCCGCGGGACTGGCTCCGGCGCTGCAGGTGGGCCGCCTGAATCTGAGTTCACGCATGAGCGGCGGCGGGCGCAGCGGCGCAGCCGGAAGCCGCAATCGCTTGCGCAAGGCGCTCGTGGCCTGTGAAGTTGCGCTGGCCCTTGTCGCACTGGTTGGCTCGGCGCTCTTTGCCCGCAGCTTTCAATCCACGCTGCGCATCGACCCAGGCTTCGATCCGAATCACGTTCTGCTCAACCAGTTCTATCTGAATACCAACGGATATAGCTTGCAACAGCGGAAAGAGTTCTGCGTACGGCTTGCGGAGCGCATGGCGGCTGCTCCAGGCGTGACCGGCGTCGCTTACTCCGACGGTGTGCCGCTGGGCTTTGAGCCGAGCTGGTGGGAAGACCTGCGCATCGAGGGCTACTCGCCGCAGCCGGCCGAGAACATGAAGATCTTCCGCAATGTGATCTCGCCGGGCTACCTGCCGCTGATGCACATTCCCATTCTCGAGGGCCGCAACTTTACCGAGCAGGACAATGAGAGCGACAAAGCGCCGCTGGTCATGATTGTCAACCAGGCCTTTGTGCGCCGATTCTTCGCCGGGCGCGATCCGGTAGGAAAAACGGTGCACGGCTGGGGAAGCTGGTTCCGTATCGTCGGCGTGGCGAAGGACTCGAAATACCATTACCTGAGCGAATCCACTCCGCCCTATTTCTACGTGCCGTTTCGCCAGGTCTACCGCGCCGACATGAATCTCGGCTTTTATGTGCGCACGCAGGGCGACCCGGGAAGCGTGCTTTCCACGCTGCGGGCGCAGGTCAAAGCCATCGATCCCAACGTGACCGTCTACGACCCTGTGGCGCTCAAGGAGTTTATGGGGGCATCGCTCTATCCGCAGAAGGTGGCCGCGAGCTTGATGGCCGTTCTGGGAGGCTTGGCAGTGCTGCTGGCCGCGGTGGGTTTGTACAGCGTCATGGCCTACTGGGTGGCGCAGCGCACGCAGGAGATCGGTGTGCGCATGGCTCTGGGCGCGCAGCCGCGCGACGTCCTGCGCATGGTGGTTTGGCAGGGTCTCTCGGTTGCCAGCGGAGGCCTGGTGGCAGGTGCGGCTCTTGCATTCGCATTTTCGCGCGCCTTTTCCACGCAGTCGTTTACCAGCGGGGCGATGGGCACGAGCGTGAGTCTGATGGGCTCAAGCGCAAGCGACCCGTTGATCTACCTTGCAGCCGCAGCGTTCCTGTGCATTCTCTCTGCAGTGGCGGCGTATCTCCCCGCGCGGCGTGCGGCTTCGATCGATCCCATGAAGGCGTTGCGGACGGAGTAGGAGGAGATGCGATGAGACAGTTGAGAGCCTTGTGGCTACGCCTTCTAGGCTTCGCCCGGCCGAAGGACGAGTTTGATGCGGAGCTTGAAAGCCACATCGCATTGCATACCGAAGCGGGCGTGCGCGCAGGTCTGAGCGTGGAGGAAGCGCGCCGCCAGGCGCTCATCAAGCTGGGCGGGGAAGAACAGGTACGCCAGGCCTATCGCGATCGCGCCACGCTGCCGCCGATGGAGGGTGTTTTGCAGGATGTTCGTTTCGCCCTTCGACAGATGCGTAAAGCTCCCGGCTTCACAATCACCGCGGTACTGACTTTGGCGCTTGGAATCGGAGCGAATGCGGTGATCTACACGCTGGTGGATTCGATTCTGTTGCGGCCCCTGCCGTACGCGCATCAGGACCGGCTGATGCGCATTGTCGCGACAAACACCAACGGCAACACAACCCCGGTTCCGAAAGGCTGGATTCGCGAGCTAAACACGCACTTGCACGCATTCAGTTCCATCACTGCATTTGGCCCGGACTCTGAATCGAATCTGGATGACTCGGACGTTCCCGATCGCGTATTCGGTGCGGCTGTCTCGGTCAATGCATTCGGCACTTTGGGTATCCATCCCGCTCTGGGAGATTTCTTCAGTACCGACGATGCGATCGCCGGCCAGGATCACGATGTGGTGCTGAGCTATGGCTATTGGCAGCAGCACTTCGCTGGTGCGCCCTCGGCTCTGGGTCGCTCTCTGCGCATCGACGGAGTTTCCCGCCGCATCGTCGGCGTGATGCCGGCGGGCGTGCATTTTCCCTACGCCGACACACAATTCGTCATTCCGATCTCCTATAGCCGCAGCGACCCGTACGAGCCGTGGAAGGTATTCGATCTTGAAGCTTTCGGAAGGCTCGCCGACGGTGTTGCGCCGGGTCAAGCCCAGGCAGAATTCCGGCGACTACAGCCGATGCTCCTCACGCTCTTTCCATGGCGTATGCCAGATGCCTGGGCGGCCAATACGGTTGTGGAACCGCTTTTGCAAGCGGTGACCGGTGATACCCGGCCTCGACTTCTGCTGCTCTTCGGCGCCGTCGGGCTCATTCTACTCATCGCATGCGCTAACGTAGCGAACCTGATGCTGGCCCGTGCCACGGCCCGCGAGCGCGAGATTGCTATTCGTGGTGCTGTCGGTGCGTCTACGCGCCGGCTCATTCAGCAACTGATATCGGAAAGCATCGTGCTCGGCGTAACAGCAGGCATCGTCGGTTTGGCAGCAGCATTTGCGAGCCTGCGCATCTTCCTTCGCCTGATGCCGCAAGATACACCACGCATCCAGGACATCTCGCTTCATATGGGAGACGTTCTGTTCACCTTGGGCGCGTCGGTGTTAGCCGGAGTTCTGTTCGGCCTCGTTCCTTCAATCAAGATGGTGTCGATCAATCTGCTGGCTACGCTTCGCGCAGGCAGTCGCGGTGTCATGGGAAAAGGAGCGAGCTTCGGCGTGTCGATGGCTCTGGTGATCGCGCAGATCGGGCTATCGGTCATGGTGATCACCGTTGCGGGCCTGACACTTCACAGCCTCTACAAGCTTTCGCAGGTCGATCCCGGGTTCCAAACAGGACACATCGTGAGTGCAGAAGTCTCGCTCGACAACGGAACCTGCAAGGAACAGGGGCGCTGCCGAGCGTTCTTTGAGGCGATGCTCGATCGCGCGCAGGGAATTGCTGGCGTGAATGGTGTCGCGCTGTCAGATGTTCTGCCTCTCAACGGCAACAGGGGAAGCTATGTGTTCGACGCCGAGAACCATCCCCGTAACCCGCGGGATGAGGGACAATTGGCGGCAGGCCGCGTCGTTTCGGCGGGGTACTTCGACGTATTGGGACTGCGCCTGCTTCGAGGTCGTCTGCTTGATCGGCAAGATACTTCGGGCGCGACACGAGCCGTAGTTGTCAATGAGCATCTGGCTCAGCGGCTTTGGCCGAATCAGGATCCGATCGGCAAGCACATCCTGAATGTGCGCGACGAGCCGACCCCGGGGCTATGGGTCCCGGCAAAGGCAAGCATCATCGTCGGTGAGGTGCGCGATTCTCGGGAAGGAAGTCTCAGCGGCGACATCGACGATCAGGTCTACCTGCCGATCACACCTGAAACCGAGGTTCCGGTGATGTATGTGCTGTTGCGCTCGCACGCGACGCCGGCCGAGACTGCAGCGGGGCTGCGGCGCATGGTGGCCAGTATCGATTCGCTTGTCCCGGTCACACGCGTTCGCTCGATGGACGAAGTTGTCGCGAGTTCGGTGGCAGCACCACGCGCGCTGGCGGTTTTGCTGCTCGGCTTTGGCGCACTTGCCGTAGTGATCGGCGCGGTGGGCGTCTACAGTCTGATCGCTTACATCGTGAGCTGGAGAACTCAGGAGATCGGCTTGCGGCTGGCGTTGGGCGCGCAGCGCTGGCAGATTGTGATGGCGGTTGTCCGGCAAAGCCTGCTGCTCGCTGCTGGGGGCTGTGTCGTGGGCCTCACCGGCGCGCTTGCGTTGAGCCGCGCCTTGCGCAGCTTTCTCTTTGAGGTCAGCCCTATGGATCCTGTAACGCTGTGCGCGGTCTCTCTGCTCATGGGGATCGTCGCGCTGATCGCGGCGTGGGTTCCGGCGCGACGTGCTGCGGCGGTCGACCCGATGGTCGCGCTGCGCGGTGAGTAGGAGGCGAGAGTGCTGAGAAAACTGCGCGCGTTGTGGATGCGGCTGTTCGGCAGACACGCCGACGATTTTGATGCGGAGCTGGAGAGCCATCTGGCGATGCACATCGAAGACGGGGTGCGCGCGGGGATGACCCCAGAACAAGCGCGGCGTATGGCTCTGATCGCGCTCGGCGGCACAGAGCAAACACGCCAGGCCGTGCGCGAGCGCGACACGCTGCCCTGGATCGAGAACGTGCTGCGCGATGTGCGCTACGCGCTGCGGGGCTTTGTCCGCAATCCGATCTTTTCGATTACGGTGATTGCCACGCTTGCGCTGGGAATTGGCGCGACGACGGCGGTGTTCAGCGTGGTGGATCGCATCTTGTTTCGGCCCTATGCCCATTCGGACCGGCTCGTGTCGTTTGGATTGACGCAAACGTTCGAGAAGCAGGAGTTCACACTCGGCGGCTTCTTTTATGAGTGGCGCGACAACCAGAAGCCGTTCGAGGTGGTGACATTCGAGCAAGGCGTGAGCGAGTGCAATCTGACGGAAGGCAATCCGCTCCATTTGCACTGCGGGTCGGTCGCCGGGAATTTCCTTTCCACGCTCGGTGTTTCCTTACAGATTGGGCGCAACTTTTTACCTCAGGAGGATGAGCCGAACGGACCCAGGTCGGCGATTATTTCCGATGCGCTTTGGCTTGGCCGCTACAATCGCGACCCCGGAGTGCTGCACAGGACGATCGATGTCGACGATCATCGGGTTCCGATCGTCGGTGTCCTTCCCAGAGATTTCGAGATGCCGCGCCTGCAATCCGTCGACATCCTGTTTCCGGCGCAGATGGACCCTGCGGTCCAGCACACGGTCAACAGTGGCATAGGGTATCCCATGTGGGCGTTCGCGCGACTCAAGCCCGGCGTGAGCGTGGCCCAAGCCGAGGAAGAGATGGAGCCGCTCTTCCTGCATACGCAGCAGTGGATACCTCCTCAGATTCGGCAGGATTTTCATCTGCAGGTGCGTTCTATCCGTGACCGGCAGATGCAGGATGCTTACACGGCAGCGCGGATACTTTTGGGAGCGGTGTTTGCAGTTCTCCTGATTGCGTGCGCGAATGTCGGCAGTCTCCTTTCGGCGCGTAGCGCGGCGCGGGCGCGGGAGTTGGCGGTCCGTTCCGCGCTGGGTGCGAGCCGCGGACGCTTGATTCGCCAGACAATGACGGAGGCGCTTGTGCTTGCGGGAGCAGGGGCCGTTGCCGGATGCCTGCTGGCTGAAGCACTGCTGCGCGTATTTGTGTCGATCGCTCCATCGGGCATTCTATTTCTCGCCAAGGCGCAGATCGATCTGCGCATCGTCCTGTTCTCTCTTCTTGTTTCATTGGTGTGCGCGGTAGCTTTCGGTATCGTGCCGGCGATGGAAAAGCCACGCGCAGAGTCGCTCGTCTCTCGCCCAACCTTGTCGCAGGCGCATGGGAGGCTGCGTCGCCTCCTGGTTGCGGTACAAATTGCCGTAAGCGTCGTTCTTCTTACCGGTGCGAGTCTTCTAGTCAAGAGCTTTCGAAATCTTGAAAGCCAAACCCTTGGGATGAGCACGCGCAATGTGCTCACGCTGCATATTCCTTTGACCGGGCAGCGCTATCCTTCCGGGCAGACGATGATGGATTTCTATCTGCGGGCGGAGACGGCCTTGAAACACACACCGGGAGTGACTGCGGTGGCGATCAGCGATTCGATTCCGCCCGATGCAGATAGCCCCCACGGTGCAATGCGCTACGCAGATCTCTATATCGACGGCAAGTCTGCCGGGCCCGGAGGTGTCGGAGGCAGCGTGGTGACGCGCAGCGTGACGCCGAGCTATTTCCGGGTTCTTCGGATTCCTCTGGTCGAAGGGCGAGACTTTCAAGAAGAAGAGAGAAACATCCCTGGCTCCTCGCTGATTCTCAGCAAGCTGCTTGCGTTGCGGCTCTTTCCTGGCGTGAATCCTGTGGGCAAACACATTCAGTTCGGGACATTCAATCCGTATTTCTCCTTGGGAAAAGCGGTCTATACCGTCATCGGAGTTGCGGCGGATGTGAAGAACGATGGCTTGACGAGCCAAGAGCTGCCTGAGTTGTACGAGCTCCGTGGAAACCGGGCGGATAATTGGAATAATCGCAATGTGATTCTCCTAGAGTCCGAGCTTCCTGCGGGTACAGTTGCTCCCTGGATTCGGTCGCAGGTTG
>CAVZVM010000015.1:0-35432 GCA_963778705.1 uncultured Acidobacteriaceae bacterium | reverse complement strand
CAGCCTTAGTAAAAGTAAGTTAAAGTTCCTAGGAACAACCGCTCGTCGAGCCGCAGCTCATGCAGCGATAGCAGCTCCCGTTGCGCACCATGATCGCGCCGCACGTCGAGCAACTCGGTGCATCGCCCATCTCATACATGCTGCGCATCGCATCGGCGGCGTGGAAGAGACCGCGATCCTGCAACGCTGGACCGTGCGTCGGCGACGTCGAAGACGAAACCGCGTGGACCTCGGGAGCGATCCCCCCGCTCGGAGACGCCGTCGAACCCATGCCGCCCGCATTCAGCTTCCGTGCCACCTCTTCGGCAAGTTTCGCCAGCTGTCCTTCTGAGATACCTTCGATGTCCGGCTCACTCTCGGGCAGAATCGTTGGCGACGCCGGCAGCGGCGCAGCCTGCGGCGCCAGGCCGGCAAACAGCGTGAGCTGCTCGCCCGAGAGGAAGCGCAGATTCAGCCAGCGGAAGATGTAGTCCATCAGGCTCTTCGCATAGCCGATCTGCTCGTTCCCTGTCCAGCCCGACGGCTCGAACCGTGTGTGCGCAAACTTCTCGCACAGCACGCGCAGCGGAACGCCATGCTGCAGCGCCAGCGAAATCGACGTCGCGAAGGCGTCCATCAGACCCGACACCGTCGAACCTTCTTTCGCCATCTTGATAAAGATCTCCCCTGGCTCGCGCGGCGGATAGAGCCCAACCGTGATGTAACCCTCGTGTCCGGCGATCGAAAACTTGTGTGTCACCGAGGCCCGCTCTTCCGGCAGCCTGTGCCGTACCGCCCGTGGTGGCGCATTGAGATCCTGTGCGGGCTCGCGCGTCAGATCGGGATTCAGCAGCGGCAGATTCGCCGTACCCGCAATCTCGTCCAGCATCTTCTGGAATGCCGCAGCTGCAACCGCAATCTGTTTCGCCGGAATCTCGACCTTCTCGCTACCCTTCGCTTCCAGCGCCTTCACGTCTGCGTCAGCCGCCGCGTGGCCTGCAATCAACTGCGTCAGAACACGCGCACCCACGGCATCCAGAGCCGATGGCTCCTTCTTCGCGTCCATGCTCGTGTTCAGCGGCTGCGTGCCCTTCGATCCATCGCGATAGATGGCCACGGCCTTGATCCCGCGCCGCCAGCTCTCAGCATAGGCCTCGGCAACATCCTCCACCGCCGCCTCGTGCGGCAGATTCACCGTCTTCGAGATCGCCCCCGACAAAAACGGCTGCGTCGCCGACATCATCTTGATATGGCCCATGTAGTGAATCGAACGTGTGCCCTTCGCCGGCTTAAAGCTGCAATCGAACACCGCCAGATGCTCCGGCTTGATGCCCGGCGCGCCTTCGATCGTGCCCGTCGCATCGATGTAGCTGACAATGGCGTTCACTTCGTCGTTGTCATAGCCCAACTTGAACAGCGCGGCAGGCACCGTGTTGTTCACGATCTTGATCATGCCGCCGCCCACCAGTTTCTTGTACTTCACCAGCGCCAGATCGGGCTCGATTCCCGTCGTGTCGCAATCCATCATGAAGCCGATCGTTCCCGTCGGCGCCAGCACAGTCGTCTGCGAATTGCGATAGCCATAGCGCTCACCGAAGATCAGCGCCATGTCCCAGCATTCGCGGCTGGCCTCGATCAGCGCCTCAAGCTGCGGCACCATGAAAGGCTCGCCGCTCGACTTCGAATTGCCGATGTTGTTCACCTCGGCCCGATGCATCCGGATTACGTCGAGAAACGGCTCGCGATTCACATAGAACCCAGGGCACGCGCCGCCTGTGCGCTCCACGCGCGCCGTCAACGGAGTGGCCGAAACCAACGGCGGGCACTGCGCCGCAATCATCGCCGATTGCAGATACGCCTGTCCGCACATGATCGCCGTCAGGGCAGCTGCCAGGTCGCGACCCGCTTCGGAGTCATACGGCAGACCGAACGCCATCAGCAACGCGCCCAGGTTCGCATAGCCCAGGCCCAGCGGGCGATAGTCGTGCGAATTCTTCGAGATCGACTCCGTTGGATAACCCGAGTTATCCACCAGAATCTCCATCGCCGTGATCACAACTGAAATCGCATGACGATACGCCGTGATATCGAACGTCCCGGCGGGAGTTACAAACTTGAGTAAGTTGAAGCTCGCCAGGTTGCACGCCGAGTTATCCAGGAACATATATTCGCTGCATGGATTGGACGCATTGATCCGCGCCGTGTTCTTCGACGTGTGCCACTTGTTAATCGTCGTGTCGAACTGCATGCCCGGATCGCCGCATAGCCACGTCGCCTCGGCAATCTTGTTCATAATCTCGCGCGCCTTGTACTTCTTCACCGGCTGCTTGTCCTTCACCGTCCTGGTCCAGAACTCGCCGTCCGTCTCGTACGCCCGCATAAACTCATCGCTCACGCGCACCGAGTTGTTCGCGTTCTGAAAGAATATGGACGAATACGCCTCCGAGTCCGGCCCCGAACCGTCGTAGCCGGCCTTGATCAGCGTGAATGCCTTGGCCTCTTCCTTCGCCTTGCAATCGATGAAATCGATAATGTCCGGATGATCGACATTCAGAATGACCATCTTGGCGGCGCGCCGCGTCTTGCCACCCGACTTGATCACGCCCGCAAACGCATCGAACCCGCGCATAAAGCTCAACGGACCCGATGCTGAACCGCCGCCCGATAATAATTCCATTGACCCGCGGATCGACGACAGGTTTGTTCCCGTCCCCGAGCCCCACTTGAACAGCATGCCCTCAGTCTTCGCCAGCGTCAGAATCGAATCCAGCGAATCGTCGACGGCATTGATGAAGCACGCCGAGCACTGCGGATTGCGATAACCCGTGGGCGCGAATACGACGCCGCCCGAAGGCGCATCCCAATGCCAGCTCGAGCCGCTGGCCTCCGGCTCCAGCCGGTCGCAGCCGACGTTGAACCAGACCGGCGAATTGAACGCCACACGCTGGGTCAGCAGCATCACTGCCAATTCGTCGTGAAATATCGCCGCTTCCTTCACCGACGCAAAATAGCCGCCCTGCATGCCCCAGTCGCGGACCGTCTCCGCCACGCGGCTCACCAACTGCCGCACACCCGTCTCACGCTCCGCTGTCCCCATCTGCCCATGCAGATACTTCGAAGCCACAATATTGGTGGCCGTCATCGACCAGTCGATCGGCACCTCCACATCCTTCTGCTCGAAGATGGTGTTGCCCTTGTGGTCGGTGATCAGTGCGGTCCGTTTCTCCCACTGCACTTCGTCGTAGGGTGAAACGCCTTCGCGCGAAAAACGCCGCGCAACCTTGAGCCCGTCATGCTCGGCCGCAGTCTGCTGGGATGCAGCGGAAGTCTGGAGATGAGTTTCGTTCATGTCTTGGAGGATCCTCTCAGTCAGCAAAAATCGAAGTAAAACACCCTGCCTCCGCCAGCGCTGGGTCTGGTACGGGGGAGCGATTGGCAACGCACGGGAAAACGGGTCTTGAGAGAGATTGCCGAAAGTACGCGGCCCTCGGCGGTGAGGACTTTAATGCCCTCCCACCGGGTTTTCTTTACAGTCCGTTCAACGCCGTAGTTGAAAAAATACCCCCGTCCGTAGGGCAAGTCAATACCAAACCACAATATCTAGTATTTTCCTCGCATTTCCGTACCAGCGCTACCAAAATCAGGCCTGCAGTCTCAGAACCCGGCCAAATTCGCTGTGGAAAGCGCGAATCGCGGCTCCAGATGCGGATTCTGGCCTCTCAATTGCCCTGATTTCGGTGCAATTGCGGCTCGCAACGCCCGTTCTCGCCCACAACGAGCCTATGCCCCTTTTGAGTCCGAGAACAAACGCAAAATGCGGTGCAAAACTCAGCCGATTTGTGGACTTGTGGACAAGCCCAGTCGATCGTGAACGCAGCACGCCGCCCTGTCAGCTTAAGATGGCTGTCGGACCCGATTAGTTCCCCGCCGCGCCACCTTGCGTCAGCACCACCTGCTGCTGATCGGTCGCCGCAA
Source organism: uncultured Acidobacteriaceae bacterium (assembly GCA_963778705.1). Taxonomy (GTDB): domain Bacteria; phylum Acidobacteriota; class Terriglobia; order Terriglobales; family Acidobacteriaceae; genus Telmatobacter. The sequence goes on along the minus strand of CAVZVM010000015.1, from coordinate 31,478 downwards.
CCTTCTGGTAGTAGTCCCGCAGCGCCGGATACTCCTTCGCGTCCAGCACCACGAACGCGCGCGCGAAGATGTGCTTGATGTCGATCGTGCCCGCTCCCGGCTGCGTCTTCACCACCAGCACCGCATGATCCGGCCACGGCAGCTGCGCAGGCTGCGGCGCACCCTCCACCGAATAGCCTGCCGGCGTATGGTACACAACATCGTCGATCGTCTGACCTGCATAGTGCAGATCGATGGGCGACTCGCGCGTCTCATCGGCAACGAAAGCCGGATGCGCTCCGGTCGAGAAGAAGAAGCCTGGAAGTAGAATGCGCTTGCCGCTCAGCGATCCCAGAGGCCCAGACACCTTCGCCGTCACTGAAACATAACCCGCCGACGTATCGAGCCCCTGCGTGCCGATCACCTCTCCGCCGACCCCTTGCGGCAGAGTTTGGATCACGAACTCCCGCAACTGCCGATTCACTTCTGCAGGATCGGTCTCAAGATTGCGCTGTCGCCAATGCAGCGCCTCCGGCCCATTCATCAAAATCTTCACTGTTCCCGTGACGTTCCCCTGCGCATCGACAATTAAGTCCGCCGTGTGCGCGGTAATCGCGTCCTTGGCATTGTTCGCCGGAGTGAAGCTGGGAACCTTTGCCCCTTCCTCAATTCCGCCGGTGAAGGCATGACTCCAGCGAAGTTGGCCAAATGGACAGAACGCTTCTCCGGGATCGAGAAAGATATCCCTGCCATCGATCCGCAACACAATTACAAGCGCATCAACTTGTGAGAGAGACAAATAGTTCAGGTCGAAGGCTTGCAGATCGCGGCTTGCCACCTTCATTCCGTGCACGTCGAGCCCGGCGGCCCGTGCAAGCGCAAGATAGAGAATTGCCAAATCGTTGCTCGACCCACCCTTCGCATTCAAGACTTCATGCGCGTTAAGGGGCGGCGTTGAATGGTCCGGCTGTTCCCCTACCGCAAGCTGTGCCGTTTGCGTTCTCCCCGAATTCTTCAGGCCCTGCACGTAGTCGTAAATCTTGCGCGCCTTGGCATCGGGCGAATCGGCTCCAGCCGCGAGCTGACTGGCGATCTCCTTCAAATCCCCTGTCGCTTCGGTCGCGTGATCCAGCTGCTTCGACCAGCGTTTGATCTCGCTCTCCCAGTAAACGTCTCGGAAAGCGTAAGGCGAGTAGTAAAACTCCACCCGATACGCTCGGCTGACATCGGGCAGCGCGTCTGTTTCGGCGGGAAGAGCTGGTACATCGTCGAGTTGCAGGAAGTATTCGCCCTTCGGGCTTTTCGCCACATGAACGCCAACAGGTAGCCTTTCGGTGTAAAGCAAGTTGGTGGCCCGTTCCCCGTCTACGAGCCCGGTGAAGTCCGTAGTGTTGTTCAGGACGGTCTTATCTCCGGCTTCCAAAAGTGTGAAGGGGTTAAAGTAGAAACTCGCTCGATGCACGAAGATCTTCTGCTGCACATCCCATGTCGGAGTCTGTTTCGCCATCATCGAGGAATAGAGTGCCGACTCCGCCCCCGAGTTTCGGTACGACAAGGATCGTGCCTGGAAGTTGACTGGCCCCTTCCCGACAGTCACAGTCCACTTGTATTCAAGAATGCATCCCACTTCGACCGCAGGAAGATGGAAGAAGGCCGCCTTCGCGCCGGACCCCAGATCCTTGAAGGTCAGGACCCCTTCGCCTTTGCCAGCCAACGGCACGACAGTGCCGTCCGAATGGATGGTGCGCGCCTCGATAATCGGCGCCGCCGCCATTTGCGGATCGTAAGGAACTTCTACGGTCGCCCACTCTTTACCTGCTTCCGTCAATACTTTCACGCGCGCGTACGCGCTTACATAGTGTCCCGAGTTGTCCGTCTTCTGCTCCAAGTACAAAAACACCGCCGGCGCACCCGGCGCTTTCGGGTCCGACGTCATCTGCAGCTCTTCCTTCGTCGGTTCCTGAAACTTCTGCGCCACCGCATCCGCCGACGCCCCACTCAAAAGCAACACCAACACACAACGCACTGCCAACAGATTCCGCATGAGCCCATCCCGCATGGAAACTCCCGTGCACCATCAACGGCACACAGACAATCCCCCTGCATTGAGAAATATTTGCCGCCATCCTAGCAGTTTGCCTCGCGCGAAGTCTGTGGCACGCGCAAGAAAAATGGCCCCGCGGTAATCACCCGTGGGGCCTATTGACTACTTCCTAAATAAACACCCTTCATGCACTACGCAGCACAACCCTTCCAGCCGCTTGCTCGCCGCCGCTACACAATTCAGCCCAAAGAAAACGCCGCCCGTTTCCAGGCGGCATCTTCGTCGATTCACACTTCAGAAATCAGTTGCCCTTCGTGTCAATCCTCATCCCATAGAACGATCTGTGCACGAAGAACACCGACACCAGGAAGAATGCAACCGCCAGCCCGGTAGCGAGCGTCGGGTTCTGCGCACTCAGCGTCACTGCCAACTCGACAGCCAGCAATCCGAACAGCGTTGTGAACTTGATTACCGGATTCAATGCCACCGACGAGGTGTCTTTGAACGGATCGCCGACGGTGTCTCCAATGACAGTTGCGTCGTGCAAAGGCGTCCCCTTCTGTTTCAGGTCAACCTCGACGACCTTCTTCGCGTTGTCCCACGCGCCGCCGGCATTCGCCATAAAGATCGCCTGGTACAGACCGAAAATTGCGATCGAGATCAGATAGCCGATAAAAAAGAACGGCTCAATGAACGCGAAGGCCAGCGTGCCGAAGAAGACGGCGAGAAAGATGTTCAGCATTCCCTTCTGCGCATACTTGGTGCAGATCTCCACCACCTTCTTGCTGTCCGCGACCGAGGCCTTCTCCACGCCTTCCAGTTTGATGTTCTTCTTAATGAACTCGACCGCACGGTAGGCGCCCGTGGTGACCGCCTGCGTGGATGCGCCGGTAAACCAGTAAATCATTGCTCCGCCGGTGATCAACCCCAGCAGGAAGGGCGCGTGCAGCAGAGAGAGGTTCTCGACGTCATGGGTCAAGCCGCCGGTCAAGGCCATGATGATCGAGAAGATCATCGTGGTTGCGCCCACTACAGCCGTGCCGATCAGCACCGGCTTGGCCGAAGCCTTGAAGGTGTTGCCGGCGCCATCGTTCGCTTCCAGCAGGTGCTTGGCACGTTCGAACTTCACATCGATACCGAAGTCCTTCTTCAACTCAGCTTCGATGCCGGGAACATTCTCGATCAGCGACAGCTCGTAGACCGATTGAGCATTGTCGGTCACCGGGCCGTAGGAATCCACCGCGATCGTAACTGGACCCATGCCAAGGAATCCGAACGCTACCAGGCCAAACGCGAAGACGGCCGGAGCCAGCATCAGAACCGCCATGGACTGGCCGGTGCTGAAGTAGTAGCCCAGGCTCATGAGCGCGACCATGCTGAGGCCCAGCCAGTAGGCCGAGAAATTGCCGGCCACGAATCCCGACAAGATCCCCAGCGAAGCTCCGCCTTCTCGCGCGGATGTAACGACTTCTTGTACGTGGCCCGACTTGGTTGAAGTGAAAACCTTGACCAGTTCGGGGATGATCGCACCTGCCAGGGTTCCGCACGAGATGATCGAAGACAGTTTCCACCACAGCGTTCCATCGCCCAGATCGGGGATCATCAATTTCGAGACGATAAAGGTCAGGACAATGGAAATGATGGACGTTATCCATACCAGCGAAGTTAACGGCGTCTCAAAGTCCATTTCGTCGGCGTCTGCGTACTTCACGCGAGCGATGATGCCATTGAGGAAGTACGCACCGGAGCTCGACACCAGCATGGCCACGCGCATGACGAAGATCCATACCAGCAATTGCACTTGTGTCTCAGGCGTCTTGACGGCCAGCAAGATGAACGTGATCAAAGCTACGCCGGTCACACCGTAGGTTTCAAAGCCATCGGCGCTGGGTCCAACCGAGTCGCCCGCGTTGTCACCTGTACAGTCGGCGATCACACCGGGGTTACGCGCATCGTCTTCCTTGATCTTGAAAACGATCTTCATCAGGTCGGCGCCTATGTCGGCGATCTTGGTGAAGATGCCGCCGGCAATACGCAGAGCCGCGGCGCCCAGCGATTCGCCAATCGCGAAGCCGATGAAGCACGGGCCCGCATAAGAGGCTGGAACGAATAGAAGAATACACAGCATGATGAGCAGCTCGACCGAGATCAGCAACATGCCGATGCTCATGCCGGCCTTCAGCGGAATCGCAAAGCATGGATACGGCTTGCCGCGCAATCCTGCAAACGCCGTTCTCGAGTTTGCGAATGTGTTCACGCGAATGCCGAACCACGCCACGCCGTAGCTGCCCGCGATACCGACCAGGCTGAAGCCCAGAATGATGGGAAGGGTAATCGCAACATTTCCCACCGGCGCCAGCCAGCCGAAGTACAGCGAGATAATGACCGCGATGAAAACCCAGAGCAGAAGAATGAACTTGCCCTGCGTCACCAGATACGTTTTGCAGGTCTCATAAATCATCTCGGAGATTTCGCGCATGGTGCGATGAACCGGCAGGTTCTTTAACTGCACATAAATCGCCAGGCCGAACAACAGGCCGCCGACGCAGAACAGCAAACCGATCGATAGCAGGGCATGACCGTTCAAGCCAAAGAAGTTCGCGAAACTCACGCTCTTCAAATCCGGTAATGTCAGATTGGCTTCGCCGCCCGCGTGCTCCGGCTGCCCGTAAGCGAACGCGGGAAGCAGCAAACCCAGCACCGCCGCTCCGGTCTTGTACAACGGCTTCAGATTCAATCCAACAACCTTACGCGCGAAAAACCCGACAATGAGCGGCAACACGCTCACTCCCAGAAAGAAGTACACAAATCCCTGTGCAGTCACATATCCTCCCTGCATTGTGGTTTGAAGCCGTATTCAGATTGGTTTCGAAGAATCGCGACCCCAAAAAGGTCCTGAAAAAGTCACCGGAAGCCTATCACCCGGGTCCAGCACTGTCGAGTGATTGCAATCACAGGGTTTCGCAGGCCTTAAGTACAGCACGCTCCACAACTTCGCCGCAGCCGTATACAGTACTTGCGAGGAGTCCGTTCGTCCTATGAGCACCCTGCTCACACCCCGCCAGGCTGCCGCTAAACTCGGCATCAGCTACCCCGCGCTCAAGCACTGGATCCTCGCCGGCCGCATTCGCACCGTCAAAACCCCCGGTGGCCACCACCGCATTCCCATCGAATCGCTCGAGGAGTTCATTCCCCCATCGGCCAAGGGTCCCTCACCGCGGATCAGCGGCCGCAATCAGCTGCTGGGCAAAGTTGCAGAGGTCGTTATCGACGGTCTCCTCGCCAAGGTCGTCCTCACCATCGGCAGCCAGCGCGTTACCGCCATCATCACCGCCGACGCCGTCCGCGAGCTTGCCCTCAAGCCCGGCGACGAAGCTTTCGCCCTCATCAAATCCACCGAAGTCATGATTGCCAAGCCCTGATTTCGAATTTCCCTGCGATCAACCCGCACTCGCCGCCTAGAGCCATCGGTTGCCTGCAAAATCCGCGCATTTCTCCGTCGATTTCCAGTGTATTAATATAAATTCGTATTGAATCGTTGGAGCACGCCGCCCCTTCGGGTGCCACTCTTTCCTCATCCGGACAACAGCTCGTCCACGGATTGACCACGAACCGGCCAGCGCTGGCCGGCCTCGACAACTTTGGAGATCTCGGCATGCGTCTTCCCCGTCTTGCTTTCTGCTCTGCTCTGCTCGTTGCCTCAGTTCTTCCCGTCACCGCCCAGATCGCCGGCGAACTCACCGGGCGCGTTCTCGATCCTTCTGGCGCGAGCATCTCCGGGGCGGCCGTCCGGCTGGTGAGCCTTGCCACCAGCATCAGCCAGACCACCGCCACCACCAGCTCCGGCGACTACGTCTTCATCAATCTCATTCCCGGTCCCTACCGTATCGATGTCTCGGCCCCCGGGTTCAACGGCCTTTCTCGCTCCGGCATCACCGTCATCACCGGCCAAACCGTCACTGTCGACCTCACGCTCGCGGTCGGCTCCCAGCAACAGACCGTCACCGTCAGCGATGACGCTCCGCTGTTGCAGGCTGCGACAAGCAATATCGAAACCAACATCCCTGCGGCCACAATCTCCACCATGCCGCTCAACACGCGTAACTTTGTTCAACTCGCCACGCTCGCGCCCGGCATCGAACTGCCGCCCGGCACCGTGCTGCCCCGCATCAACGGCGGCCGCCCCCGCACCAACGAATATCTGTTCGACGGCATCTCCGCTCTGCAACCCGAGCCTGGTCAGGTCGTCTTCTTCCCCATCCTCGACGACATCCAGGAGTTCACCGTCGAAGCCAACAATGTGCCCGCAGAGTTCGGCCGTTTCAATGGCGGCGTCGTCAACGTCGCCACGCGTTCCGGCTCCAACACGATCCACGGTAGCCTCTGGGAGTACTTCCGCAACGAAGATCTGAACGCGCGCAACTACTTCTCCGCGACCGGTCCCAAGCCCGAATACCGCCGCAACCTCTACGGCGCTTCGCTCGGCGGTCCTGTCCTGCAGAATCGCCTCTTCTTCTTCGGGGACTTCCAGGGTGTGCGCCAATTAATCGGCGTCACGCGCATCTCCACCATCCCCACGCTCCAAGAGCGACAGGGCATCTTCACCGGCGTCTCGAAAATCTACAACCCTGCCACCACCAAGGTCGTCAATGGCGTCAACGTGCGCCAGGAATTCCCCAACGACGTTATCAATACTCCCTTCGATCCTGCGGCCGTCGCTCTCCTCGCACGCTTCCCCACCCCGACAAATCTCAACGCGGCGGCCAACAACTACACCCGCACCGCCAACGACGCCGACCATCAATCGCAGTTCGACTTCCGCATCGACGGCGCATTCCGCCACAACGATCGTGCCTTCGGCCGCTATTCCTACTACAACGAAGTCGAACAGCCCGTCACGCCACTCCCCGATGGCAGCGGCGTCCTCTCGGGCGCGGTCATCGGCACCGGTGGCGTCGCTGGCCTTTCCAGTGTGCTGGGCCAGCAGGCCGTCTTCAACGAAACCCACACCTTCTCGCCCCACCTGTTGAATGACTTCCGCATCGGCTACACGCGCCGCGGCAACACCATCGCCGGCGCCACTCTCGGCGACACCGCTTCAGCGGCACTCGGCATTCCCGGCATCCCCACCAACGCCGCCTTCAGCAATGCTCTGCCGCTCTTCACGTTCACGGGATTCCAGCAGCTCGGTCCCTCGGCCAGCACTTTCTCGCAATACCAGACCTCGGTGTGGCAGATTCTCAATGCCGTCACATTCACCCGTGGGCGTCACGCCTTCAAGGCTGGCGCGGACCTGCGCTGGTATCAGCTGAACGCCATTGCTCCGCCCAATCCCACCGGCTCCTTCGCCTTCACCACGACGGGCACCGATCAGCAGGGCGTCACCAATAGCGGCAATGCCATCGCCAGCTTCCTGCTCGGCCAAGTCGATACCTTCCAAATCGACCTGCAGGAAAACCGCATCCGTCCCCGCGATCACATCGAAGAGTACTTCGTCCAGGATGACTGGAAGGCCACCGATCGCCTCACCGCCAACATCGGTGCGCGCTGGACGCTGCACTTTCCCTCCACCGAGAAGAACAATCAGGGCGCCGTCTTCAACCTTGCCACGCAGCAGCTCGACTACCTCGGCGTCGACGGCTTCTCCCGCAGCGCCCGCGAACTGCACGCAGACAACGTCGCGCCGCGCATCGGCTTCGCCTACATGCTCACTCCCAGGACGGTCGTTCGCTCCGGCTTCGGTATCGTCTTCATCGACCAGTCCGGCATCACCACGCCCTTCACCACGCCGCAGTTTCCGTTTATTCAAAACGTGCAGCAGAAGACCCAGGACAGCGTGAACGCCGCCTTCACCCTCTCCTCCGGCCCCTCCGTCGCGCCCATCCCGTTCACGCCCGACGCCGGCCTCGGCCAGAGCGTCTATACCGCCGACCGCTCTGCCGGCTCAGGCTATGCGCAGCAATGGAACCTCGCCGTTCAGCGCGAGCTGACCCGCAATCTCTCCTTTGAAGTCGCCTACGTCGGCTCGCACATCGTGCACGTGGGCATTCCCGATTCCAACCTCAATCAGCTCACCGCATCGCAGCTCGCCGAAGGCACACCGCTCCTCGCCAAAGTCCCGAACCCCTACTACGGCGAGCTCCCCATCTCGAGCTCCATCGGCGGCAAAACCACCACCGCCGCCCAACTCCTCAAGCCGTATCCGCGCTTCCTCAACATCGCTACCTACCGCCACAACTCCGGCGAGACCAACTACAACGCGGGCGAAATCAAGGTCGAACAACGCCTCGATCACGGCCTCACCTTCCTCTTCGCCTACACGCACTCCCGCCTCATCGACGACGCTTCTGCCGTCTTCTCGACAACTGTCCTCTCCTCACCCAATTCGAGCAGCCTCATCGCAGCTGACACCTTCCGCCCCGGGCTCGAGCGCGATGTCTCCGCGGGCGACATGCCCAACGTGACTTCGCTCAGCGCCACCTACGATTTGCCCGTCGGACACGGACACTCCTTCGCGTCCTCCGGCCTTGCTGGCGAATTACTCGGCGGATGGCAGCTCAACACCATCCTCTCGATCCAGTCGGGCATGCCCGTCACCGTCACCCAGGCCACCAACAACAACTCCTTCGCTGGATTCGCGCTGCAGCGCCCCAACCTTGTCGGCAAGCCCAATCTATCTCCGGGCGACCGCACCCCGGCGCACTTCATCGACACCGCGGCCTTCGCCACTGCACCACAATTCACAATCGGCACCGCCTCACGCAATCCCGCCCGCGGCCCCGCTTATCGCGATGTCGATTTCGCTCTGGTGAAACACACTAAGATTGTCGGCGAAGCAGAAATGGAGTTCCGCGCCGAGCTCTTCGACATCTTCAACACACCCGAGTTCGCACAGCCCAACGGCAGCTTCGGCTCCGCCGCCTTCGGCAGCATCAGCAGCACCTTCACCGACCCGCGCGTCGCCCAGCTTTCCCTGCGCTTCAGCAAATAACAAAAGGCCGGCGCTTCGCACGCCGGCCCCTGGCAACACCCTCTCGGCTTCGACTCGCTTACTGCCGCGCACAAGGCGCGACAAGCGAGTCCTAGCCTTCCATCCCAGGGATCGTTCGACGAATGCCCGCTACACCGGCCTTTCGTCGAACAATCCCGCCTTAGCCCCTACACCCCCACCAGCTCCGCCTTCTCCGTGTGCACATCGAACGGCACATGATCCTGCTTGCACATTGCCTTCACCGCGGGCTTCGCTGTCATTGGTCCCGACGGCAGCCCACCGCCCGGCATCACCCACTGCCCCGCCATCACAAACTGCTTCAATCCCGGCAGCGTATTCGGCAAACTCTTGAAGCCGCTTCCCGGCTCCACCAGCCACCCCTCCATCGTCCCCTTCCAGTTGCCGGTATAGCGAATCACCGACGCCGGCGACGACACATCCACCACCTCAATCGCATCCCGAATCCCAGGAATCCGCTTCTCCAGCACCCCAATCACCGTCTCCGCGATCCGATGCTTCTCCCGGCGATACATCTCGGGATCGTTCTTCCGCAGATCCACCCAATATTGATGGTTCCGCGTCGACAACAAGCTCGTCACTGCCGTCTTCCCCGACGGCGCAAACGTCGGATCGTAATGGAAGAACCGGAATCCCAGATACTGCACCGCTGTCCCCGGATCGACCCGCACCGGCACATCCAGCAGCAGCGACAGCATCGCCGGCTGCTTGCTCAAATCCATCCCCACACCCAGCGACACCTGCAGGTACGACGCAAACAGCTCGCGTTCCTCATACATCTTCCGCGTCGCCTCATCCACATACTTCGTGCCCAGCATCTCGAACAGCGTCGCGTGCCCGTCCGCCGCCGAAATCACCCAATCGGCCCGCACCGTCTCGCCCGTCGCCAGCGCCACCCCCACGGCTGTGTCGTTCTCCACAACAATGCGGTCCACCTTCGTCTTCAGTCGAATCTTCCCGCCCAGGCTCGCAATCTTCTCCTCAATCAGCCGGATCAGCGCCTGCGATCCACCTACGCAATAGCCCGCATTCCGCGTATGCATCCACGCCAGCGAAATTACCATCGCCACCGCCGACATCTTCCCAATATCTCCGCTCGCAAAAAAACTCCTCAGCAGCGGATCGCTGAATCGCTCCCCATACTCCCTGCCGCTCATCTTCGAGAGCTTCCCGATCAGCGGAAACACCGGCAGATCGCGCAGCATGTTCAGCCAGTTATCCGCCAGCCCTCCCGAGGGGTCCAGCATTCTGAACTTGGTCAGCACCCGAATCGAGTGCGTCAGGTCGTGAATCCTCTCCGCATCCTGCGGCGCGCGCCGCAGCAACTCCGCCTCCAGCCGGTCCACGTCGGTGTAGATGGTCAGATGTTCGCCGCTCTCCGTCTCGATCCGCACAAACTCCGCGGGATCGACGAACGTGAGCCGCTTCATGTCGCAGACCTCTTCCCACTGCGCGCGAAACTCGCCATGCGGGTTCGATCCCACCAGCCAGTGCAGGCACGTCTCAAACGTGTAGGGACTGCGGCGCCAGCTCATCGCCAGCCCCCCGGCCACATCGTTCATCTCCAGAACTTCGACCTCGTATCCGCACTTCAGCGCATACACCGCCGTGCACAGCCCCGCGATCCCGCCGCCAATGATGACCACCTTCCGCCCCTTGCCGTTCATGTCGATCCAGCTCCCTTCGCGCACCGCGCTGTGTGACGCACTCATCCCGGCTGCAGACTGCTGCCTTCTGCGCGCAATTCCTGAGAGTGAGGAGAAAGGAGGGTAGACAGAGAATCAGGTCTTGCTCGCGTAACGGGCCCGCACTTCAGGCGAAGGCTACCCGCGCCGCCCTCGCAGCGCCGTGACACGAGTCACGACCGGGTGTGTCTCGGGTACCGCGGGCCGCTGCTGTTCGCGAAGCATCGATCCGCACGAAAATGGGTGCCCCGGAGCCTTGCCCTGAGCGAAGCCGAAGGGTTGCGCTGCTGAGACCTGGAAGAGCTCCCCGGCCCCACCGGCCCGTAGGGGCGGCGGGAAGGATCGATTGTCTGGATCACAGAGCCGCGTAATTCATCGCAAATCTTTACGGGAAAATCGACATGGGGTGGGGGGGTAGGGGTGCCCCTTCCACATCGCAGTGCAGCTTGGGAATCAGGCTGCGGTGGGTTTGGACTTGGCGAGGAGGTTCTTCTGGATGCCGGCCGCCACTTGCCCGGCATAGAGGAGGCGGGCACCATCGTTGCCGCCGATGACGCCGATCAGAATGCCGTGTGCGACGCAGGCGATAAAGTCGCGGATGTTTTCCGCGCCCACGAGCGGCGGCGTGGCCAGGCGAAAGGCTTCGCTGGCGGCTCTGCTGGCGTTGATGACGTTCCGTTCTTTGGCAAAAACCGTGCGGTAGGCGCGCGTGCCGGCATCGCAACAACGGGCGACGGCAGGAACGCAGGAAACGGGTGCAGAAGACTCCTCGCCGAGCTTGGGCACGGCGATTTCGTAGGTATCGATAGGCACAGTGATTCTCCTTTAAACGACTCTTATTTCTACTGTGCGCCGAAGAGGGATAATTCTTCGCAAAGGACACGAAAGATTTTTGCAACGGGAGCAGGCGAAAGTTTGCGAGCCGCGCGCTGGCCAAACCTTGGAATCCCCTTTACAGCCCATCGCGTTGACTGGCCGCAAGCCGAACTGTACAGTTAGAAATATTGAACTGGAGAGTTTATGCCGGCTGCGACAACACCCAAATCACGAGCTTCCTCGGTCTCCGCTCTCACTTTGCGCTCCAATCTCGGGAAGATCCTTCGCCGCATCGACACCGAAGGATCGCTGGTCATCGAAAAGCGCGGCAGGCCTTCCGCCGTTCTGCTCAATCTCCGTGACTACGTCAAACTCGCCGCACCGGAACCTGAGGTCCTGCGCATCATCGGAGAAGAGGCCAAACGAAATAGGACCTCCTCGTTCACCGCCGGGCAAATCGATGCGGTCATCAAAGCAACCCGGTCGGCGAAGAAGAAGCTTTGATGCTCGCCCTGCGCCTCGTACTCGATACCAATGTGCTGGTATCGGCGGCGATCAAGCCCGACAGCCTTCAACGGACCTCTTTCGTTCTTGCGATCGCAAAACCCGCTCGGCTCTATGTCTCGCAGCCCATCCTCGAGGAGTACGAGGAGGTTTTGTCTCGCCCAGAGCTGGCCATCCGCAGGGGTTTGCGACTCCAATTGCTTCAGCTGATCAGGAACCGCAGCCGCGTGGTCGCTCCGGCCTGTCGCATCCAGGCTGCGACCGATCCGGACGATAACATCTTCCTCGAATGTGCCGATGCCGCACGCGCGGACTTCCTGATCACCGGCAATCGAAGGCATTTTCCAGCATTTTGGAAGAATACGAAGATCGTGACGCCGCGCGAGTTTGTCAGTCTCGTCGCTCCGCACCTCGTCTAGGCGATCGCTGTCACTGAAGATCGATATCGATCTTGTCGCCGGGCAGCTCGATCTTGAGGTTCTCATCCACCTGATCGCGGATCAGGCCATTGGGCAGCGGGTGCAGCTTGAACAGGACCAGCCGATTGCGCTGCGGATCGTCGAGCGCATCGAACATGGCCACCTGCTCCACCGAATAGTGGGTGTGCAGATCGGCCAGCGCGCCCGGATCGAGATCGTTCCAGGTCGCAAACCAGCCCGGCTGATAGCGTCCCAGCTTGTCGTGCAGATGTTCCGTCCCGAAATCGTCGCCGAGGCTCTGCACCTGCGCCATCAACGTGAGCTGGTCGCCGCTCGTCGACACCACAATCGGCTTGCCATTGGGATGCTCACGGATGTAGCGCGCCAGTCCCTGCGCCGCCTCAATGAAGGTGAACTCCGGATGCAGGGCGTAGCTGACGGTCCAGGTCGCATTGATCGCCGCCGCTGCGACGGCCAGCGCTACGACGCTCCAGCCAAGGTTTCGCGCTAGTCCAGTCCGATCGAGAAGCCGTTCCGCACCCTGCGCGACGATGAAAAAGCAGAAGACCGCAACCACCGCAAAATACCGTGGCTGCGGATGGTTCTGCATCGTCATGAAGCCGATGTAGCCGGCAACCGCCAGCACAGACGCTCCAAATACCGGATCGGCCAGCAGCGCATGAGCCCATTTTGCCTTGCCAGCCCACAAGAGCGCCGAGCACGATCAGTCCAGCCAGCGGAATCAGAATGTGATCGACCCACAGTCCGCCGTGGAACGACCACCAGAAGCTCACCAGCATCCACCAGCGATCCGGCGGCTTGACATAGTTGTTGATGCGGAACAGGTATTTGTAATCGGCGAGCAGCCCAGCGCGGATCACGAGCGCCATCCACAGCCCATATCCGGCTGCAAATGTCGCACCAGCCGCAAGCAGGCAAGCCATCGCGCGTTTCCGATCCGGCCAAAGCGAGACCAGCATCGCCCACGCCAGCGCGGGCAGGAGAAAGATCGCCGTCGTCTTGGTCAGCATCATCAGCGTGAACAGCAGCCCGATTCCGACCGACGCCAGAACCGGCCGTCGCATGTGTCCCAGCCGCACCCCAATGAGCAGCGCTGCCAGCATGAGCGTGGTCAGCAGCGGCTCCAGAATGGCCAGCCGGCTGAAGCAATAGAGGAACGGACAGGTCACCAGCAGCGTCAGGGCCAGCAGAGCGGTCCAGCGACTCTCGCTGCGGCGCAGCAGCAGGTAGCTCAGTCCCAGATTGGCAAAGAAGAAGAAGATCGCCAGCCCGCGCGCGGCCCCGACCGACACACCCGTTGCGAAGAACAGCAGCCACTCCAGAAACGGCCACACCGGCAGCGCTATCGCAGGATTGAAGTCACCGGCTACGTACCAGTTGCCGAACAGGTGCTGGCGAACCGCGGCGTTCCCATACCAGCCTTCATCGGTGTACTTGGCCCAGTCGCGGATCCACGGCGTGTGATTCGGGAAATCCGCGGTCAGGTTGAGCGCGTGGAGGACGGCAAAGCCGCAGATCAGCACCAGCCATGCAGCAAGCACGATGCGCTTTGTCCCAGTCGGCACCAGCGTCTCCCGGAGAACAAACAACCAGAATGGAGGGGGAAAGTGCTTCGAGTATAGCGCCCTAGGTCAGGCAGCAAGGGTCCGCACAAACTCGACCGACAGGTTGCCTGGACGACAAGTCCTCATTCATAGGCGAGCGCGTCGATCGGGTCCTTGCGCGCGGCCATCAATGCGGGATAAAGCGCGCCGAGAATTGCGCCCGCCAATCCGATCAGCGCACCCTGAAGAATCCACTGGCCGGTGAGCTCGAACGCGAAGAGTGGGTATTTGATAGAAAGTAACCCTCGCACGCCGAACGTTCCGACGATTCCGAGGACAACACCGGCGGCAGCGAGCATGCTGGTTTCGCGCAAGACGACGCCAACAATCCCCAGCTTTGAGGCACCGAGGGACTTCAATATACCGATCTCGCGCGTGCGCTCCAGAACAGCTGTATACATGGACTGAAAAATGACCAGGAAACCGACGATCACTGCGATAGAAATCACGACATTCAATGCGATGTCAAAACCGGGAAACCGGGAGGGCGTATAGAGAGAAATCACGTCGGCCATCGTCAGCACCCGGTAGTTGGCAAGGCCGCGGGTGGCGTGAATCTCGTCGATGATGGCCTGATCGTTCGCTGGAGAATCGCTCTTCAGGTAAATGACCGAAGCCTTGCCATCGGCACTGATCAGCGTGCCCATGGTGTCGATGGGGATGAGTTTCCGGCCGCCTTTTCCGCTTTCAACAATGCCGCAGATTCGGAACGAGTGATTGAGGATCGTGATGGAGTTGCCGACCTCGCGCCCTGGGCCGCCGTGGGCGAAGACATCGTCGACGATTACGTCGTATGGCCCTTGGAACGGTCCCCCGGCAAGAAAGACGAACGGCTTGAGCGCGTTGTAGGTTGGGTAATCGATCCCGTACAGTATCTCGACATTCCCAGACATAGAGAAATTCGAGATGACGGGGGCCGCCACCGTGACGTGGGGCAGTTTCAGAAGGAAGTCGGCCAGATGGACCGACATGGGCGCCCCGCTCATTCCATTCATGAAGCTGGAGTTCGACGGACTGACTACAAGGTCAGCTCCGATGCCATTCGTGCGCTGCTTCTGATCGTCCAGCATACCCATGAAAATCGCGACAATCGACAGAATCATCACGACCTCGATGGCGACCGCGAAGATGCTGATCAGCGACCGCAGGGGCCTATGTAAGAGATTGGCAAAGACCAGCTTGTTCATCGCGATCCGGCGCGCCCTCCGGCGTCTGTTTCTGATACCCTCGGAACAAGCGTACCAGCACCTTGGGCTTGTAAGCGATTTGGACGGGAAGCACTCGCTTTAGCCGCTCCCGATCTGTTCCCGGGCCGCATAAAATCGGTTCGGATGCCAAACCGGGCAAGGAAATTGGACGATAAGCATTTAGACTCCTTTGGTTACTTCAGGTGTGTGAAAACAAAGGGGAAACCTTGAAATATTTTTGACTCCTCCGATTTAGGGGATTATTGTGGTTGTGGAAATCCCAGAAGGTTAATTCCTTCCATTGGTACGGTATGGGCAGTTTCGGAGAAGATCTGCGCGCTGAGCGGATGTCCCGCGGCATCGCGTTGGAAGACATCACCGAGGTCACCAAAATCAGCCAGCGCCACCTGATCGCGCTGGAGCAGGATAAGTTTCGGCTCCTTCCCGGTGGCATTCTGAGCAAAGGGATCGTGCGTGGCTATGTCGGAGCAGTCGGTCTCGACGTCAAGGATTGGACCGAGCGCTTTGTTCAAGTCACGACGGCCACGGGAGTGGCGGTCGAGCCGGAGCGTGGCTGGGAGGAGTTTGCATCCAACGTCGGCCGGGTGCGCATGGAGCGCCGCGAGGCCGCGGAGATGCGCTTGCGCTGGGCTGGGGCTATCGTGCTGATGCTTGCCGCTGTGGTTGCCGGCTTCCTCACTGTCCGCTATTTTGGCGTCCGCGCCGGCTGGTGGAGCACGTTGCTTCCCGTGCAGAACGTCTCTGCGAAGACCCACGCGCTGATTGTGCACAGCATCCCTCTCTTCAAGCGCTAGTCGCCTTTCCAGGCCTGGCTCTCTGGTTGACTTCCAACCCAACGATTGCGTCACTCTTCAGCCCGCTGAAAACCCCTTTCAGCACCTGTTCCTCCCCGGTTACTGACAGGCTTTGCCCGGATGCGTGCGTGCCAATTAACATAGTTGGGTACACCCTCCATTTTTGAGGCCGGTGTGCCACGTTCCTCGGCGAAATGAGGAACAGCCCAGGCCAATTCGCGCGGCTCGCGCAAGGCCCATCACTGAATTTTCCCGTAGAAGGGGAGGAGTCTGAAGTTGAGCGACCGTTTTCTATTTACATCCGAGTCGGTGACCGAAGGTCATCCCGACAAGATTGCCGACCAGGTGTCCGACGCCATTCTCGACGCGTGCCTGGAGCAAGATCCCTACAGCCGCGTCGCCGCTGAAACTCTCACGGCGACTGGCCTCGTCGTGATCGCCGGTGAGATCACCACCAAGGCCTACGTCGACTTCCAGAGCCTCGTCCGCGGCGTCATCGCCTCGATCGGCTACGACAACGCGCTGTATGGGTTCGATTCGAACACCTGCGCTGTGATCTCAACCATCAACAAACAGTCGGGCGACATCGCGCAGGGCGTGGACACGGGTGGTGCCGGCGACCAGGGTATGATGTTCGGCTTCGCCACCAACGAAACTCCCGAGTTGATGCCCGCAGCCATCTCGCTGGCCCACAAACTCACACGCCAGCTCAGCATCGTCCGCAAGAACGGCAAGCTTCCTTACCTGCGCCCCGACGGGAAGAGCCAGGTCACTGTCGAATACGACGAGAACGGCAAGCCTGCGCGCGTAGACGCTGTCGTGATTTCGAGTCAACACGCCGAAACGGTTAGCAACGACGAACTGCACGCTGACGTCCTGAAGCAGGTAATCCAGGCCGTACTGCCCTCCAAGTGGCTCGACGAGCACACCAAGTACCACATCAATCCGACCGGCCGCTTTGTCATTGGCGGTCCCATGGGTGACACCGGTCTGACCGGCCGCAAGATCATCGTGGACACTTATGGCGGCGCCGGACGGCACGGTGGCGGCGCCTTCAGCGGCAAGGACCCGACAAAGGTCGATCGCTCGGCTGCTTACGTTGCGCGCTATATCGCCAAGAACATCGTGGCTGCGGGGCTGGCCGACAAGGCGGAAGTTCAGCTGGCGTACGCGATCGGTGTAGCTGAGCCGGTCAGCGTTCTCATCGACACTTTCGGGACCGGAAAGATCGGCGCGGCCAAGTTGACCGAACTCGTCCGCAAGAACTTCTCCTTGACACCCAAGGGCATCATCGAGAGCCTGAACCTCCGCCGGCCCATTTATCAGAAAACGGCCGCCTACGGACACTTCGGGCGCACCGAGCCTGAGTTCACCTGGGAAGCTACGGATAAGGCCGCCAAGCTGGCCGAGCAGGCTGGGATCGCACTGGCCACAAAGTAGCCCCATCGGGACTCGCAATCCGAGGGACTCTTCATCTCGAAGGGTCCCTTTCCTTTTGGGCCCTCAACCGTCGATGGAATAGAATTCTTCGGGATCGATTCACGCCTGAACGAGGAGACCTTCATGCGCTTTTATCGTTGTGCGGTGCTGGTGTTCGGCGCCGCTGCCGTGGCCGCTGCGCAGTCCGGCGCAAACTGGGATTACTCCGGCAAGACGGGACCGCTGAACTGGGGCAAACTCGACCCCGCTTACAAAGCCTGCTCGCAGGGACACGAACAATCGCCAATCGACATTCGCGGGGCCCACCTCAACAAGGGTCTGCAGCCTATCGAATTCCATTACATCGCCGGCCCGGTCACCCTGGAAAACACGGGCAAATCGATCACTGTTCACGTCGATCCCGGCAGCTACATCGTTGCCGATGGACAACGCTACGAGTTGCAGGAGTTCCACTTCCACCATCCCAGCGAAGAGGCCGTGAAAGGCAAACTGACCGACATGGATGTCCATCTGGTGCACAGGAGCACGGACGGCAAGACCGCAGTGATCGCAGTTCGGTTCTCGATGGACCGCGGGGATCCTAATGCTGTCCTCGCTGCCCTGTGGCCCTCCCTGCCGTCCAAGGCCGGCCAGACGACAAAGATCGCCGACATGATCGACGCCGGTGGATTTCTTCCCGCCGATCGCGGGTATTGGACCTACACTGGGATCACTCAGCAAGCCTCCCTGTACCGAGGGCGTACGCTGGTTTGTCTTCGAAGACGTACTCAGCATCAGCCGCTCGCAATTACGCGCTTTCACCTCGGTGATTCCTATGAACACGCGCCCACTGCAGGACACGCACGGACGGAAGATCGAAGCCAACGAGTAAGCGAATGCCTTCCGCAGCAAGATCGAGGAACTCGTCTAGGTTGTCTGCGCGAAGTATGATCCTCGCGTTTGCCCTGCTGCCGATTGGCGTCGCCGCCCAGGACAAGCAGGACATTGCCGGAAGCTATTCGGGAGAGATCGGATCGAAACAGGCGACGCTGCACCTGCGCATCCGTCCTGATGGAGCGCTGACCGCCACGCTCGATAACCTCGACCTGAGCGCTCCATGGATGTTCACGTGCGCCGATGTGCGGCGCGAAGGATCGATGCTCACCTTCACGGTCCCGTCGGTCCAAGCTTCCTTCCGAGGCGATTTTGCGGCGGGCGCAAAAGAGCTGAAGGGGACCTGGACACAAAGAAGCAATTCGGTAATCGTCAGCTTCACGCGCGAGACTTTTGTTCCGTCTGCAAAACCTTCTGCGCTGGACGGGATCTGGCTC
Source organism: uncultured Acidobacteriaceae bacterium (assembly GCA_963778705.1). GTDB lineage: Bacteria > Acidobacteriota > Terriglobia > Terriglobales > Acidobacteriaceae > Telmatobacter. The sequence goes on along the minus strand of CAVZVM010000015.1, from coordinate 12,645 downwards.
GGCACACAGCCAATCGGAGACAACCCATCGTCGCGCATTCAGATCGTCTTCCGAAGCGATCGGAACGGCCACGAATACTGCACTTTGGACGCACTTGACATCTACTACATGGACCTGGAGTGCGCGAACGTCGCTTTCAAGGGCGACGATGTTTCCTTCGATGTGCCGGTTGCCGGAGAGCATTGGAGCGGCAAACTTCAATCCGAAGGAAACGCCCTCATCGGCGAGATCCACGCCAGGCTGGTCCGGGGAGGCACAACTGGAGACCTCACGGAACAGCTGAGCCTCACGCGTCAGAAGACCCTCGCACTGGAGAAGCCGCGGCCCGGTCTCAACTACGATGCAGCCCTGCCGCCGGTTAGTGCGGCCGATCTCGAGAAGGTCTTGGCCAACGATATGGCCGGGGCGCTCAAGTCCGGCGATCTTGCGCCGGCGACGGGCGGAGGCGTTTCGATTGGGGTCTATACGCACGGTGTCAGCCGCGTGTTTTCCTTTGGTACTGCCAAGCCCGACTCGATCTTCGAAATCGGCTCCCTCACCAGGCCCTTTACCGGCCTTCTGCTGGCACAGATGGCGGCGCAACACAAGGTTCGGCTCGATGAACCGGTTCGCGAGCTTCTTCCTGCAGGCGCTGTCGCGAAGCCACAAGGGCCAGAAATCACACTCCTGGACCTAGCTTCGCAGCGGTCGGGATTGCCTGCGATGCCTGACAACATCAGCGTCGCAAATATTGACCAGCCGTATGCCGACTATCATGTTGCCGACTTACTTGCCTATCTGAGCAAACACGGGGTTGCCAATCCTTCGCGCGCGCCGTCGAGCTTCAGCACGTTGGGATTCGGTCTGCTCGGTGAAGTGCTGGCCATGCGCGCTGGAGTTTCGTACGCGCAGGCAATCCAGGACGAGATCTTCGCCCCGCTCGGAATGCCCGACACCGTCGTCACCCTGTCGCCCGCGCAGCAGGCTCGCTTCGTTCCCGGGCACGACCAGTTTCACGGCCCGGCTCCGGCATGGCGCTCGGATGCCCTCGCCCCTGCTATCGGGCTGCGGTCGACCGCCCAGGATATATTGGCGTTTCTGGTCGCCAATCTGCACCCAGAGCAGATCAAGGGAGGCAGCAACGATCCCGAAGCCGCAACCCTCTCAGAGGCGATCCGCCAGTCGCTGCAGATTCAGGCCGAGCTCTCCCCTGGCATGCACATCGCTCTGGGCTGGCTCTATCAGGATGAGACCGGCAACTACTGGCATAACGGCGCGACAGCTGCCTATAGCGCCTACGCCTTCTTCAATCCCAAAGGAGACTTTGCGGCTATCGTCTTGTTGAATGCGTCCCCAGGAGTGAATGGGTCCTTCGTTGAGAACCTCGGGCGTCACGTCTATCAGCGGCTCGCCGGCAAGCCTGCCCTCACTCTCAATCCGTAGCGGTCCAAGAGCTAGAGTGCAAGCGGTGTGAAGCGCAGCACGAGCGCGTCGCGATCTCTCGGGACCTCGGCGCTCACGGCGGTCAAATCGGGTACCAGATAATGCGCGGCTCCCAACGATTCGATGGGATGTGAGAAGGGAGTCGCAATCACGGTGCACCCCGCGGCCCGGCCAGCCTTCGCCCCAGAAGCTGCATCTTCAAAAACCACGCACTCTTCGGGCGCGAGACCAAGCAGTTTCGCTCCGGCGAGATACGGCTCGGGGTGCGGTTTGCCGTGCGTCACAATGTCTGCTGTCACGATGCGCTGAGGGATTGGAACGCCCACAAATCCCAGGCGCACGCGCGCCAGAGGCTCAGTCGCGCTGGTCACCACCGTCCAGCGATCCGGCGGAAGCGAATTCAGCAGCGATTGGACGCCGGGCAGAACCGTGATTCCGTCAGTATCCTCAATCTCCAACCGTTCGATCACATCGTTCTCGGCATTGGCGTCCAGATCGGGCCGAAGAATGGCCACAGTCTCGATGCTGCGGCAGCCGTGCGCAATCCTGAGCGCCTTCTCCGGGTCAACGCCGCGCATACGCGCCCACTTCGTCCAGCTCCGCTCCACGGAGCCAAGAGAGGAGATCAGAATGCCATCCATGTCGAAGAGAATGCCTTTGCAAAGGACCTGAACAGGGGAAGCAGCTATCGATAAGCCCATTCTTCGATTCTATAGGCTTAGCGCTTCGCGGCCTGGGGCGGCTTCGGTGCCGCAAAGCTGATTGCAGGCTTGTCGGCCAACGTCACGGTTGCATCGACGGCCGCTTTATGCAGCCCTAGCACGACCTGGCTTGCAGAAATTGCTGCGGCATTCCCGCCGATCTTGACGTCGGCCGTCCATCGATCGAAACGCGCAAGTGCCTCGGGAATCTCGATTGGGTCCGCCTCATTCGGAGCCACGGCGCCACGGCGCCATTCGAAGTGCAGTGTGCCGGTAGCAGACGCGCCGAGGTCTTTGTCTGTGAAGCCCGCGAGCTCGACCCGGCCTTCAGCATTGATCGGACCGCCTGTGCAGCGTAGAGAGAAGAGGCGACACACTGCGGCAGGGCTCGCCTTTTCAAGCTTGGCCCCGACGACGTAAGCAGGCTTGTTGCCTTTGGTCACTTTGCCGTTTCCATCGACTTCGCCCCCGAGAAGATCGCCGGTGAAGTCGGTGAATTCTGCGCCATCGGGTAGCAGGCGCATCGAAACGACCGCATTCTGGATGGCAACCGGGCCCATCCGAATGGAATGCGCATGTATGGTCCCATCGATGCGTGGCCACGCGGTTCCCGGAGTCGAACTGAAGCGGTCGATCAGATCGGAGATGACGGTGCTCTGCTGTTTTGCGCCGAGGAGTGCGGCTTGCAACTGCGCAACGTCAAGCTCGTCGAAGTTCAGACTGAGCTGGGGCGCACAGTCCTGACCAGCAGAGCATTCAGGAGGAGCACTCTGGAAGCGAGCAGTTCCCTTCACCGGCCCATCCGAAAACTCGATCGGATCCCACACGGCCCCCTGGCCGCTGAGGTGGAGCACAGCCTGGGAAATCTCCACATGATTGACAAGCGCATCCGACTTCCAGTTTGCGTTATGCACCGTCAGCGTACCCTCAAACCGATCGGAGGTCGTGTCTCGCGGCGCAAGCGGGCCGTTCGTGTCTCCGATTCCCGACGGCGCAGCTGCAGGAAGCCAAGAGCCTTGGGCACCTAAATCCAGCGTCACTGGATCGCCTGCGAGGCCATCGAGCGCAGAGATATCGGCAACGCCAGCCACGCGCGCGAACTCGCGGATTCGTGGTAACGCCGCTTGTCCTCGTATGGTCGCTTGATATCCAATTGCCGAGAGCTGCACTGCGACCGCCAATGGAGAGGCTCCTGCCGCTGGAACAGGTATGGTGGCCGCAAGAGCCTGTGGCTGTGCATCTGCGACGGGGGCCGGCTGCAGCGTGACAGGTTTGGGTATCTGAATCGGCTGGCTCAGGCCGCCACCGCTCAGGCGCAGGCCCTCCAACGTCAGACTGCCCGAAAGCGGGCCGATCGCCTCAACGGCCACAGACTTCGCGATTCGCTTTTTTGATGGCTTGCCCCTCATTGTCAGGTCTTGCGTGCCATCGGCTTTCGCAGCACTCGGGTCGTAGGTGATATTTCCGCTGACCGTGCCTCCGGCTTCGAGGTCGGAGTTGAACCCGCTGCGGAGCGTGCGCAACATATCGAGACCTGCACTTACCGGAACGCGCTGAGCTTCGACGGAGAACTTTGCTGGCTGGTCGCCGGGTAGTTCGCCGGTCAACTTGATATGCCCGTCGCCGAGGGGCGAATCGCACGCGAGCTTCTGCACTGAGCGATCTAAGTAGCGATACTCGAAGTTGCAGTTTGCGTCGAAGTCCAACGGTTCCGAAGGCGCAAACTCGGCGCGATGCACGCCTGTCGCCGTCAGGCGCGTCTTCACCATGGTTGCCTGCGCGGTGCCATCCAATTGCATCTGCCCGGTCAGGTTTCCGCGCCAGCCCGGGTCGGAGCCAAGAATCAGCCGGCTGAGCTGGCCAAGCTGCGCCTCGCGCCAGTCCAGTTCGAAATGGAGCGGCATTTGACTGAGATCGGAGGCACGTTGCAATCTTCCTTCGAGCCGCACAATCCCCGTGTCCGCCAAATCGAGAGTCACATCGGTGCGCGCCGGCTGACCACGCAAGCGTACACGCCATTCGCCGGGGCTCTCCTGCCAGAAGGAGAGATCGGCGTTGACGAGCGAATAGGGCAGCTTCTCGATTCCGTTTTTCACGTTGATCCGCGAATTTGTCGCTTCCAGATAGGGCAGCGGCGGTCGTGCTTCACCCTGGGGCAGATTCTTCGCTGTGGCTGCGCGGAAAAACGGATCGAGATTCCAGTGTCCCTCTCCGTTCCGTACCAGGTTGAGACTGGCCTCGTCGACGCTGATGAGGCTCAGCTCCAGACGCCCTCGCCAGAGCGAGAAGAGCCGAATCGACGCCACAACAGTATTGGCATGGAGTATTGGCTCGGCGCCGAACGCGGGATCTTCCTCTACCGTGAGGTCCGTGATCACGAATCCGGGTCGAGGCAGAAGCCGCAATTCCACGGAAGAAAGCCGCACCGGACGACCGAGCGACGCGGATACAAGCTGGGTGATACGGCTCTTGTAGCGGCTGATGCTCACATAGGGCGGCACAAAGAGCAGCGCTAACAGAATCGCAATCGCCGCCACAACCAGCGCGAGCCGCTTCCTTCTTCGCCTGCTGCGCTCACCCTCGACTGTCATCGTTTGTGTCGATCTTAATTGCTACACCGGCACTTCAGCGGATGATGTGCAGCGTCCGGCTCCAGCGCGTCTCGGTGAAGAAATGCAGCACCACATGCGCCATCCATGCCACGTTGCTGCCGACCCCGGTCTCTTCGTACTGATGTTCCGGCGTCTGGAACGACCAGTAGTTAAAGAGCGGCCGCCCTACGATATTCTCTCGCGGAACGAAGCCCCAATAGCGCGAATCGAGGCTATCGTGCCGGTTGTCTCCCATCATGAAGTACTTTCCGGGAGGGACGACCAGGTCGCCGTCCTTTACGCGATTGGGAAAGTCCACAGCCCACGCTTCGGGGGTTGCATCCGGCTGCGCAATCGGCGCGATCTCCGGAAATTCGTCGAGAAAATCGGAATGATTCTCCGGTGTCGTCGGCTGGGCATGAGGCTGCGCCTGCGCCACTCCGTTCAGAATCACTACGCCGTTGCGCAGATGAAAGTGGTCGCCGGGAACCGCGATCAGTCTCTTTACCAGAAACAGGTCTGGATAACCCGGTTTGAGAAACACAATGACGTCTCCACGCTGCGGCTCGCGGTAATGCACCAGGGGCATCCACTTCGCCGGCGGAGCCAGCGTAATCCGATCCACCAACAGGTGGTCGCCGACAAGCAGCGTGTTTTCCATCGATCCGGAAGGAATGACGAAATTCTGTGCGAGAAAGGTGAGGATGAACAGGCCCACCACCAGCACCGAACAGATGCTGGCTGCCGCCTCGAACGGAGTCTCCTCCACTCTTTCCTGAGTCACGACAGGCTTGGTCTCTGTTTGTACCTTAGTTGGCAAGATCGCTTTCTCGTCTTCCGGCCGCCCGTCGCCTACGATTTCTATCGAGCAAGCTTGGACTGGACCTAGTGCACGATTCGAAAGATTCGTTTCCATCGCGCGAAGCCGATCAGTCGCGCCGAAAGTTCTCTATCGTGCCCAAGTCTATCATCCGAGGCCTCTTGAACATCGGTGGTGGAAGGGCGCCTCACCGAGAAGTAGATCACCAGCGGGCGCGCAACAATCGCCTGGCGCGGAACGAACCCCCAGAAGCGCGAATCCTTGCTGTGATTGCGGTTGTCGCCCAACATGAAGTACTCGCCTTGAGGCACAATCAGCTCCCCGTCGTGGGTAAAGCCCTGAAGCTGTCGCCACCACATGGGGTCGATATTCGGATCCGTGTAGATCTTGGCGGGAAAGTTGTCCCGGAAGGGATTTGGGGCGGCGGGCTCGAATGCGGCGTAGGGCTCATCGAGCGTCATGCCATTGACAGTCACCCGGCCATCTTCAATGTGAATCCGATCGCCCGGAACTCCGACGACGCGCTTCACCAGATACGGCGGATCGGGGTGATGGAACACCACAATGTCGCCACGTTCGACGTCGCGATAGGGCAAGAGCCAGCGCATCAGTCCACCCGTCTGGCCGGCCGGGGCAAAGATCTGTTTGTTGACGAGAAGAAAGTCGCCAACGAGCAATGTGTGCTCCATGCTTTCCGATGGAATGAGGAACGGTTGCAGCAAAAAGGTCAGCAGGAAGAGAGCAACAACGATCGTCCGAAGAAACGAAGCGAACGCCTCGGGCACAGTCGGCAGATGCAGATGCAACCTCGACCCGGAAGTCAGAGCCGGGGCGTCGACTTGAGCCGTGGAACTCATGGCTTGGCCTCTTCCTCCTCTTCTTCCTCTGTCATCGCGGCGCCCTTGGCTTCTGCTGCTGCCAAGCGCACTAAAGCCCGGCGCGCCGCATCCTGTTCCGCATATTTCTTCGTGCCGCCGATTCCACGCGCGAGCGCGCGTCCCGGTTCGCCTTCCGCCGGTTTCAACCGCACCTCGACCAAAAACCGCTTGTGATGGTCCGGCCCGCTCTCGCTTTTCACCTTGTAGACGGGCGTCCCAACGCGCGCGGCCTGCAAACGCTCCTGCAGGGCCGATTTGTAGTTTCCCAACGCCGCACCGGCGCGAAGATCCTCGGCCAACTGCTCCACCGCGTCTCCTATCACATAACGCTGCATGAACGTGCGGACCGGTTCCAGACCGCCATCGAGGAAGAGAGCTCCGATCACAGCTTCCATTGTGTTCGACAACACTGTGCTCTTCCGTCGCAGTCCGCTGCGATCCTCACCCCGGCTCAACCGCAGATAGCTTCCCAAGCCGATCTGGGCTGCGAGCTCGGCCATGTGCTGACGGCTGACGAGGTGGGCACGGGCACGCGTAAGCTCTCCTTCGCTCCATTCAGGATGCATCAGAAAGAGCGCTTCGCCGACCACCAACCCCAGAACCGCATCGCCCAGGAACTCGAGTCTCTCGTTGTCCTCCTCGGTCTTCGCTCCGTCCTTGCCGTCTTCGAGCGCCCGCTCATTGGCCAGCGATCGATGTGTGAGCGCGCGAACCAGCAACTCAGGATGCGCAAAATCATACCCGAGTGCTTTCTCCAGTTCTGTCAGAGCGATTTCCAAGTTTGCTTTGTCCCCTCCGTGGTTCGAATCACGTTAGCGCCGATCGTAGAACAGTTTTCCGCGAATACTTCCATCATCCTTTGTTTGGCGCGCAATCAGGACGGCCCGATCCCTTCCTCGGATTACTGAGGTTTTGGAATCCCCTGTCCCGTGCCGTTTGGCTTCTCCGGGGCGCTTGCGCCTGAATCGTCCTCGGCGTCCTCGCAGCTGTGCCCGTTGACGCTATAAGCACTCCTGACGCCTCGCTCGGCGGCCAAGCGGGTATCCTGAGCCCCATCGCGTGTGGCAAGTGCTTGCTTATACTCGGCGACAGCTTCGTCGCGTTTGCAGTCGAGGTCAAGCATTCGGCCCAGGTAGATATGCGACCAAGACAGTTGCCGCGGATCCCTGCTGGTCGCGATCGTCTTCTGGAACCGATCGATAGCCTCACCGGGATGCCCCGTCGCAATGGCCGCGCGGGCCAGAATGAAGTTCGCGCGCGACTCATCGGCCACCGACTGCAATGTGTCGGCGTGGATGGCCAGCGCCTGACGCGCCAGCCCGCTGGCCGTCGCCAGATCCCCTGCCGCTAGCCGCGCTTCCGCGAGATCGAGACCGGTCAGAACCCGTGGCTTGCTGCGCTGCAACACATCGCCATCCGCGGTCGCGTCGAATTGCGTGTTGCGGGCGCGATGCACCTGCTGGTCGACGTCCATGCTGTACACCATCTCGCCGATGGTGTCGCGCAGACTGGCGTTGTCCTTTTCGAATTGAAGCATCTGCTCGTAAAAGTACTGCGTCAGCACGAAGCCCTGCGTCATATCGTGCTTCACTGTCGCCACTTTGATCGCGTCGACCTTCTCCTGATAGACCTGCCGCTCATGCTCGTAGCGAGGCAGTTCCGACCGCTCCACTCCCGCAGGAATCTTGTAGACCGGAACTCCCGTATCCATCGTGCGCGCCTCGATGGCTTTGATCAGGCACTCAACGGTCAGGGCGATGGGGTCGGAGCGAAAGCGGAAATCGAGCGGCGCATCGCGAATCTCTTTCAGGACCGGCTGTGTCCGGTCGATCGCATTGGCCCGCGTAAACAGCAATGGCTCGATGGTGTAATGCAAGTAGGTATGCCGCACATCGCTCATGGGAATTGCCCCGTTCACGGGCGAAACGACCACTACGTAGTCCGTTCCGTAGATGCGGGCGTTCACAAGCTTGGGTGAAAGCAGCGGCTCAATCACGACAATGAACCGCCTGCCGTCATAGGTCGAGGCAGGCATCTTGAGATAGAGGTTTGTGCCCACGATCATCTTCGACAAGGGATCGTGCAACTGCACAATCTCCTCGTCATAGATGTGGTGCACCCCAAGCCAGATTCCGTGCAGATCGAGAGCAGCGGCGAAGTCTCGCAACAAGGGAACGATCTCGACGACCTGAGTGGCATCCGGCGGCATCTGGGGCAGTTCTACGCTGGTCTCCAGCTCGGGAGGGGGACTCAGGTAGAGCGCCAGGGAGATGTACTGCGAAATATCCCTCTCCGATCCCGTCATGCGGTGCTGCGCGATGAACAGGCAGACTTTGTCGCGCTGGGTACGCGCGTCTTCACTCTTGGCCAGCGTCGCATTCATTTCGTCGCGCACATGTTGCCGCACCGGAGAGCTGTCTGCGAGCCCTTCGTCGTAGCCGCAGGCATTCATGGCTGCAGCCATGATGAAGACAGGTTCTGAACTGATGAGCGAAATCGTAGGTCCGGCGGGGTCGATGAGAAACGAAGGAGACTTCTCCTGCTGCACCGCCGTCCCGGAGCTGGACGATGAGCTCTGGCGAGAGGTGCTTTCGGAGGACTGGGCCTTTGCCACTTGCGGCACAAGGCCTGTGCTCAAGCAAATCACGGCCGCGAAGAGTACGAACTGACAACGAAAGGAAGAGAACCGCATCAAGAAAACCCTGTCTGCAAGTCTAGTTAGACGTGCAGGCAGGGTCAAACGAGAGGTGCCGACTGAAGTACCCTAGCCGCGCACGGATACCCCGGAGAACGAGAGCACCGCCAAGCCGCGAACCGGCTGGCCGAAGAACCGCGCCGGCTCAAAGCGGCTCTGCACGAGCATGTTCTCCACCTGCAACCGAGTGCCAGGGTCGTTCGGACCGGAGACAATGCGATAGTCGTAAACCGCTCCCTGACTATTGACGTAGGCCTCCACAATGACGGGGCCCGCACTGGCAACGATGTCGTCGTTGCTGGCCGCGCTATCCACGGGAGGGAGCAGCCGCGGCGCCGTTGCATCCCCGAGGGGAACATCCTTCGTGGCCTGCGCCGACTCAGGCTGGGTAAACATGCCCACCAGCACCGTCACCGTTCCCAGCAGCAACACCGCGCTAGCAAAACCGGCAGCGGCCTGCAGAAGAAACGGCCCAACGGTGTTCCGCCATGCCAGCGTCCACCCCGCAAAAGCGCTCTTGTTGCGGCGCGCCCGCTCGCGGCTTACGGCCACACGAATCCGCAGAACCAGGTCCTTCGGCTCAGGCACCGGCCCCAGGGACGCCAGCGCTGCCTGATTTCCCCGCAGCGCCCGCCACTCACCCGCACACGCGGGACACCGGTCAAGGTGGCCGGCAATGCGCTGCATCTCGCGTCCGGTCATCCGTCCGTCCAGATACTCCGAAAATTTCGTTTGTATTGTGCTGCAGCTACTCATTGCGCCTCCTCTCCCAAAGGCAACCCAAGGCCTTCGCTCGATGGCGATTGTCTGGTCCGCTCGGCCCTGATCAGCATCGCTTTCAGGTATGCTCGGCCGCGCACCAGACGCGATTTCACCGTCCCCAGATTGACACCCTGGATTTCGGCGACTTCCTCGTATACAAACCCTTCAATATCCCGCAAAATCAGGGTCGTTCGAAAAGGTTCCGGCACCTGCCGCAGGGCCGCTTCTACGCGGGCCCGGTTCTCCTCGTGCACCGCCATGTCGTACGGCGACTCCCCCGCATCCACCAACGTGTCCTTCAGCCGTACCGGACTTCCCGACTCGCTCTCGGCGATCTCAATCTCGATCGGAATCTCCTGTTGTTTGTGGCGTAGCCACCAACGCCTCTGGTTCGAAGCCTCTCGCAGCGCGATGCGATAAATCCACGTCCGCAGGGAAGACTCCCCATGAAATCCGGACACCCCACGGAAAACCTTGATGAAGACGTCCTGGGTCAAGTCGGCAGCGTCGGCGCGGTCATGCACCGTGCGCGCCAGCAGCGAGTAAATCGGCTGATGATAGTGGGCGATCAGCCAGGCAAAAGCCTCCTCCGACCCCGCGCGCAGCTCCTCGACAAGAGCCGCCTCCTGGGATTGAAGCGTGATCGCGCTGGCTAGATTGCCCATGGTGAGGTCCGCCTGCAATTCGTCCTCCCACCTTAATGCAAAAGGCGCACACTTGGCACCTTTTACCCTCAACGCCTTAACGCCAGCCAGGTCTCTGTCGGGCCTGCCCGTTCCGCAACGCAGTCGACGGGTCTCTTTGCGCGTCCAGCGGCTCGCGGGAGACGGAACAGTGGAATCGACAAACCGGATGTTCCGCGCGCCCTATTCTCTTAGACACCGCACAGGGGGCAAAGTGTTCCCGGTCACGGGTCTATGTGAAGGCATTTTCTGGAGATGCGCAGGTTCCGGAAGTAATCCCGAGGTGTTGATTAGATGGTAAATACGATGCGGCGGCCCTTTTCCATCCGGCGCCATGCTGCTTCGACCTCAACCAGCGGAACCGGCTCCACATCCACACGCAGAGCGCCCCGCGCCGCCATCTCAAAGAGCGTCGGAATGGCCGCCAGAACACCTTCAAGCGAGACAGAGCCGAAACCGCTGCCCATCAGCCTCAGATCGATACTACGGAGTGTGGCGCCCGGCAGGGTGATTGTTTTGCCCGCACTCTCCCCGACTTCGACCAGCCGGGTTGCACGCGTCGCACTCGGCTTGAATCCCTTGGCCAGGGCTTCAAGCAGCAACTCTGTCGGCCGTCCCCACAGGTAGTCGATCACCACGTCGATTCCGTTGACCGCCTCCTCCGCGAATGCCTCACGCACTTTGTCTTCTGGTTCGCCGAGCGCGACGATCCGGTCCACACTCTGCCTGGCGATCGTATCCACATTGCGTCCGGCGGCGACGATTCTCTTCGCCCCCAGCAATTTCGCCGCCTGCAGTGCCAGTTGGCCGGCGACGCCGGTCGCACCCATGACCAGCACGCTCTCGCCCTGCTGCAGGCCTGCTCGTTCTTTGAGCGAGAGCCACGCCGACATGCCGGGGTTGGCGATCGCCGCGGCCTGCAAATCGTCGATTCCATCCGGCAACGGCAACAGACGGGCCAGGGGAGCAACAGTCCCCTCACACATCGTACCCCAGGGCTTGCGCGCGAAGGTGACGTAAACGCGTTTCCCGTCCTCGAGCGTGCCCACACCGTCGACGCCGGGCACCATGGGCAATTCCCCATCACTGGCATAGTGCGATCCAGCAGCCAGAGCCTTCACGATTGGATGCAGCCCTGCCGTCCGCATCCGAATGAGGACTTCTCCGTCTCCCGGGACGGGCGCGGGAAATTCCTGATATCTGGGCGACTGGCCCAAAGCACCGACGACAGCAGCACGCATGACGCACATCCTCCTTAACAAAGTTAAATGAAGCTTAACATCGTTAAGGGAAGAAGTGCTATCGTTTTTTTGTGTCCCTCGATCGACAGCTCATCATGGGTCAGGCCTTCGCCGTACTCAACGACGCCGGGCTTGAGGGTCTCACGCTTCGCAGGCTCGCCGGCCGGCTCAAGGTGCAGGCCCCCGCCCTCTACTGGCACTTCAAAAACAAGCAGGATTTGCTGGACGAGATGGCGGCAGAAGTGATGCGCCGGTCAACGGTGAAGAGCTCCGCATTCGATGCGATCGAGGACTGGCACGACTGGGCCAGCGCCACCTACAGCTCTCTGCGCAAAACGCTGCTCGCATACCGCGATGGAGCGAAGATGTTCAGTGGAACCTACCTGACGGACGTGGACCTGTATGCACCGATGGAAGCGAGCCTGCGCCGATTGACGGATGCCGGATTCACACTAAGACAGGCCGTCGTGGGACTGAGCGCACTCTACAGCTACACGATCGGCTTCGTAATCGAAGAGCAGGCGACCGAACTCGCGCCGGGAAAGCCGAATCCGCAGTACGGCCTCGCGCGGCGAGAGAAACGCGTAAACAAGCAGCTGTATCCGCTGGCGGGGGCGGCAGGAGCAGAGATGTTCGTCCAACGCGATGCCCGGTTCACCGAGGGGCTTGCGCTGATCATTGCCGGCATGGCCGCATCGCTTTCAGGAATGCCTGGCGCGAATTGACGAATCCCGCCCATGCGGCGAGAATAGAAGGGTTGCATCCCTGCAGCACGTGGGCCTGTGGCGCAGTTTGGGAGCGCGCTTCCATGGCATGGAAGAGGTCGTCGGTTCGATCCCGACCAGGTCCACC
>CAVZVM010000014.1:0-115668 GCA_963778705.1 uncultured Acidobacteriaceae bacterium | reverse complement strand
ACCCACCGGGGATGCCCCTCAGCATAGCATCGGCGCGCGGAGAGCGACGATGCTATACGTTAAATCTGCAAGCCCGCGATGCCGAAAAAGGGAGAAGGCGGTCGGGGCCAGACGGAGCTCACACTCTCGCAGATTCCCCGTGCGCGGCGGCGAGCGCTGGTAACGGAGATCATGGGCGAAGTTTGCGAATTTGGCCAGCACCTAAAGGATGCGTATTTTACTCCCCCCCCCGGGGGGGTATTTTTGAGGGAGTACTGGGACCGGGCGCGCTATTGCACGAAAAATGGGCTGAACCTCGGCGACACGCAGTGTATTCATAGGCACCGACTACAGATTGCCACAATGGCGATGAATTCTTCGCAACGCGAAGCTGCGTCGAATGTGCAGGCGCGTGCGAAGTGGGTTGACACTCCCAAGTAGGGCAAGGAAGTTGCCGTCATCGACACGCGCAGGTTGCCGGGCTGTCGAGCGAGTCGGAGGTCTTTGACTCCTTGGGCTCGCCTGCATAAGATCGGGGCCAACCATGATCGCAAATGATATCACCGAGTCTCCACGGCTCTTGTTCTTGGTGCTGGCGCCGGCGAGCCTCTCGGCAAGATGCTCATGGGAGAATTCGTTCAGCATTTGAGCCTGCAAATCCACAGAGAACCTTACGCAGAGCTCGTGCGGGCTATCAGTCGGAGTCGTGACTCGGAATTCCTCATGGAGCAGCTGGAGGAGATCTCGACCAAAGAATATCTCGGCCTGGTAGAGAGGCACCTTAGGGGGATGGGGAACCTTACGAGATTCCGGCGGTCAGTCGTGAAGTCGGGAGTCTTGCGACAATCGCAGGTAGTGCGCTTCGCGGGTGCGACGCGAAATCTATCATCACTACCGGAGTTTGGAAACGCACGCAAACCTAGATTTGCTTGGAGGAGTTGTGAATAAGATCGGCGCACCATTGGGTTGCACTGTCGTGTTCACCACTAACTACGGTCCTAGTGTCGAGACATTCGTGTCAACAAGGGGTGGAGGCGAGTCGACGGGTTTGAGCACGATGCTAAGCGCCAAGAGTACTCGTGGAATAGGGCAGTTTTCGATTCGTTTAAGAAAAATGAGGGTGCCATCGTGCTCTTCAGGTGCACGGTTCGACGAACTCGATTCGGGGTTCCGAAGGCTGGTGAGGGCAGTTTCGATCCACGCGCCAGAGACGGAGCACGGGTATCAGAACGCCATGATTTATCGAGCCAGGAAAGTCGCAATTGAGGAGCCATATTTCACTTGCTACGACTACTTGGGAAAGTGCCTATCGCGTGCGGAGTTCTGCCTCGTAGTGGGCTATTCCTTTCGCGATTACGACGTGCTTACGCGCTTTCGGGCTGCGACGATCTCTAATGAGAAGCTCCGCATCGCGATCCTCGATCCAAACGCACAAAGCATCTGCAGCGAAATCAGCCGACATGGCATCAACGCATCACCGATAAATGCATCGCTGGGAGACAATCCGCGAGCGTACGAAATCGCTATTGACGGTTGCTGAAGGTCGCATGAAGAAGCGACGCACGATAGTGGTTCTACGCAGAATAAGAAGGCCGCTCCCGATGGGGAACGGCCTTTGAAGTGAGCGAAGTAAGGTGCGCTATGCCTTGGCGGAGGTGAGTTGGCCGAGGTCCGCGGCGAGCTTTTCGGTGGAGAAGGCTTCGAGCAAATCGCCTTCCTTGATATCGCCGAAGTTGGCGATGCCGATCCGCATTCCATACCGTTGGTGACTTCGCGGGCATCGTCTTTGAAGCGTTTCAGCGATCCAACTTTGCCCTTGAAGACCTGTTCGCCGTCGCGCATCACCTTGATCTCCGAGTCGCGGCGGATGACACCGTCGGTGATGCGGCAGCCGGCGATGGTGCCGACCTTGGGGATCCTGAAGACGTTGAGCACTTCGGCGCGGCCGATGTGTTCTCCTTGAACGTAGGTTCGAGGAGGCCCATCATGGCGGGCGCATCTCGTCCTGCAGCTCGTAGATGATGGAGTGGAGGCGGATTTCGATGCCCTCTTGTTGTGCCAGTTCGGCAGCCTTGCGTTTGGGACGACGTTAAAGCCGATGACGATGGCGTTCGACGCAGTTGCCAGATCCACGTTGCTTTCGGTGATGGACCCAACGCCGGAGCGGATGACCTTGATGTGCACCTTTGATGCGGACGAGCGAGTCGGCGAGCACCTCAACCGAACCGGTGACATCGCCCTTGATGATGAGCGGCAGGTCTTTGACGCCGGCGGCGCGAATCTGCTCGGAGAGATTCTCGAGGGTCACACGCGAGCTCTTGGCGAGTTGCGCTTCGCGCTCCTTCATCTTGCGGTACTGCGCAATGCCCTTGGCCTTGTCGCGATCGGCCACAACGAGGAACGTGTCGCCGGCGTGGAGCCTCGATTCGAGGCCGAGGACTTCGACGGGGTCGATGGCCGAAGCCCGGCCCATCGACCCCGGGTCGAAGTCCTCGGCCTCGAATCGATGCCCGACGCCGGCGACACGTTCCTCGTTGTGGCCGATCGCGACAAGGCCAAGGGTATTGCGCAGTACCGCAAGATGAAGGAGCGCGAAGCGCAACTCGCCAAGAGCTCGCGTGTG
This sequence comes from uncultured Acidobacteriaceae bacterium, assembly GCA_963778705.1. GTDB lineage: Bacteria > Acidobacteriota > Terriglobia > Terriglobales > Acidobacteriaceae > Telmatobacter. Next base: position 113,066 of record CAVZVM010000014.1, on the reverse strand, counting down.
ACCCTCGAGAATCTCTCCGAGCAGATTCGCGCCGCCGGCGTCAAAGACCTGCCGCTCATCATCAAGGGCGATGTCACCGGTTCGGTTGAGGTGCTCGCCGACTCGCTCGTCCGCATGTCCACGGAGAAGGTGCGCATCAAGGTCATCCGCTCCGGCGTCGGTTCCATCACCGAAAGCGACGTGGATTCTGGCCACCGCGTCCAACGCCATCGTCATCGGCTTCAACGTGCGTCCCGAACGCAAGGCTGCCGAACTGGCACAACAAGAAGGCATCGAAATCCGCCTCCACTCCATCATCTACGAGCTGCAGGACGAGATGCGCCTCGCCATGATGGGCCTCCTCGACCCTACGTTCAAGGAAAACTACATCGGCCGCGCCGAAGTGCTCAACGTCTTCAGGATCCCCAAGGTCGGCACCATCGCCGGCTGCCGCATCACGACGGCGTCATCCGCCGCGACTCGGAGATCAAGGTGATGCGCGACGGCGAACAGGTCTTCAAGGGCAAGATTGGATCGCTGAAACGCTTCAAAGACGATGCCCGCGAAGTCACCAACGGTATGGAATGCGGCATCGGCATCGCCAACTTCGGCGATATCAAGGAAGGCGATTTGCTCGAAGCCTTCTCCACCGAAAAGCTCGCCGCGGACCTCGGCCAACTCACCTCCGCCAAGGCATAGCGCACCTTACTTCGCTCACTTCAAAGGCCGTTCCCCATCGGGAGCGGCCTTCTTATTCTGCGTAGAACCTATATCGTGCGTCGCTTCTTGATGCGACCGTTCAGCAAACCGTCAATAGCGATTTCGTACGCTCGCGGATTGTCTCCCAGCGATGCATTTATCGGTGATGCGTTGATGCCATGTCGGCTGATTTCGCTGCAGATGCTTTGTGCGTTTGGATCGAGGATCGCGATGCGGAGCTTCTCATTAGAGATCGTCGCAGCCCGAAAGCGCGTAAGCACGTCGTAATCGCGAAAGGAATAGCCCACTACGAGGCAGAACTCCGCACGCGATAGGCACTTTCCCAAGTAGTCGTAGCAAGTGAAATATGGCTCCTCAATTGCGACTTTCCTTGTCGCTGGATAAATCATGGCGTTCTGATACCCGTGCTCCGTCTCTGGCGCGTGGATCGAAACTGCCCTCACCAGCCTTCCATCGGTACCCCGAATCCAGTTCGTCGAACCGTGCAGCTTGAAGAGCACGATGGCTACTTCCTCATTTTTCTTAAACGAATCGAAAACTGCCCTATTCCACGAGTACTCTTGGCGCTTAGCATCGTGCTCAAACCCGTCGACTCGCCTCCACCCCTTGTTGACACACAATGTCTCGACACTAGGATCGTAGTTAGTGGTGAACACGACAGTGCAACCCAATGGTGCGCCGATCTTATTTACAACTCCTCCAAGCAAATCTAGGTTTGCGTGCGTTTCCAAACTCCGGTAGTGATGATAGATTTCGCGTCGCACCCGCTGAAGCGCACTACCTGCGATTGTCGCAAGACTCCCGACTTCACGACTGACCGCCGGAATCTCGTAAGGTTCCCCATCCCCCTAAGGTGCCTCTCTACCAGGCCGAGATATTCTTTGGTCGAGATCTCCTCCAGCTGCTCCATGAGGAATTCCAAGTCACGATCCTTCCGACTGATAGCCCGCACGAGCTCTGCGTAAGGTTCTCTGTGGATTTGCAGGCTCAAATGCTGAACGAATTCTCCCATGAGCATCTTGCCGAGAGGCTTGCTGGCACCAGCACCAAGAAACAAGAGCCGTGGAGACTCGGTGATATCGTTTGCGATCATGGTTGGCCCCGATCTTATGCAGGCAAGCCCAAGGAGTCAAAGACCTCCGACTCGCTCGACAGCCCGGGCAACCTGCGCGTGTCGATGACGGCAACTTCCTTGCCCTGACTTGGGAGTGTCAACCCACTTCGCACGCAGCCTGCACATTCGACGCAGCTTCGCGTTGCGAAGAATTCATCGCCATTGTGGCAATCTGTAGTCGGTGCCTATGAATACACTGCGTGTCGCCGAGGTTCAGCCGTTTTTCGTGCAATCGCGCCCGGTCCGTACTCCCTCAAAAATACCCCCCCGGGGGGGTCGATTCACCGTCCTTTCGCCTTCTGGATATAATTCGCAAACTTCGCCCATGATCTCCGTTACCAGCGCTCGCCGCCGCGCACGGGGAATCTGCGAGAGCGTGAGCTCCGTCTGGCCCCGACCGCCTTCTCCCTTTTTCGGCATCGCGGCTCTGCAGATTTAACGTATAGCATCGTCGCTCTCCGCGCGCCGATGCTATGCTGAGGGGCATCCCCGGTGGGTTCACCGATTCAACCGAACGTACAAAGGAGAAGTCTATGGGCTTTCTGGAAGAAGCAGCCGGAGCAGTAGCCGCCGTCGAAGGCGTGAAGAAGCTCGACCCCAATGCTGGCATCCTGACCGAAGGTGTTGCCGCTGTCGCCGGCTTTGAAGGCGCCAAGGCCATCACCGATTTCATCGAAAAGAGAGAAGAAGAGAAGAAGGACGAGCCGCAGGGATAGTGTGCTGTCTCTGAAATAAACAACATAAGCAAAAGTGTCACTCTGAGCGAACGGGGCTCGAATCTCTCGATCCAACGTAATCCATCCCATTCTTCCTTTTGAAGAATGGGATTTTTCTTTGCCGCAAAACCTATCGTGCAGCTCGGTATCCCGCAAAAACAAAGCTGCATCTTCGGCACATCTCGGTTAAAATTTGCGCATCCCCTCATTCCCCGCAGTTCGACAACTCAAGGGACCGGCGTGATGGATCATCGTCCGAATACGTCGCAGGCGTCGTGGAAGCGCTCCACCTGTGCCCGCATCGTTTTTTGCGCCATCGCTCCTCTTCTGATTCTCCGCGCTGTGCCCGCCACGCCGCAAAACCGCGGCCTCGATCCCGACCAGCCCGCGCAGTCGGCCGTCGCGAACGGCGCCTACTATGCACTCGTCATCGGCATCGATGACTATCCCGCGCCCCTTCCAAAGCTGAAGACCGCCGTCGACGACGCAAAAGCGGTCGGCGCCTTGCTGCATGACCGTTATAGTTTTCGGGTCACGTATCTCCTCGATCAGAACGCGACGCGCTTCAAGATCCTCGACGCCCTGGCACACCTCCGCAACGCTCTCGGCCCCGACGACAATCTGCTGATCTACTATGCCGGCCACGGGTTCTCCGATCGCGAAGCGCAGAAGGCCTATTGGCTTCCCGTCGACGCCGACTCCGGAAGCAGCCCGAACCGCATCATCGCCGACGACCTCACCACCGGCGTGCGCGTGCTTCCTTCGCGTCACGTGCTCATCATCTCCGACAGCTGCTACTCCGGCGCACTCTCGCGCGATGCCGATGCGCCCGTTCCTTCCGACGGCGAAGCTGCCTTCATCAATCGCATGTTGCGCTCCCGTTCGCGCACGCTGATGGCCAGCGGCGGAGACGAACCCGTCGCCGACGGCGGCAGCAACGGTCACTCGGTCTTCGCCAATGCCGTGCTGCGCGCACTCGACAAAGAGAGCCAGCCCATGTTCACGGCGAGCGATCTGTTCTACGGCTCCGTACGCCAGCAGGTCGCAGGCAAGTCCGAGCAGCTTCCGCAGTACTCCATCATTCGCAACTCGGATCACGATGAGGGCGACTTTGTCTTCACGCGCACGGTGGAGCACAGCTCTCCTCCACCTGCACCACGCGCGACCGTTCCGCCTCCTACGCCAGCAACCGCGAGCGATTCAACCTCGGCCAAGTCGAACACGCGTGCCGTCGCCTCTGTTTCACCCACATCCATGGCCGGTATCGCGCCTGCTTTTGAGACCACCGTCGACACCAGTGCAATGACGCCCGCCTTTGCCTTTGGCCGAGGAGACGATCTGACCAAGCAACACCGCTATGCGGACGCCGCTCCGCTGCTCTACTTTGCCTGCCAGGGCGGCGTCGCGGCCTCCTGCACCATGCTTGGCTGGCTTTCTCGCGCCGGAATGGGCGTCGCCCAGGACGACCGCCAGGCCGTTGCCTTGTATCGCAGAGCGTGCGACGGGGGAAATCTGCGCGGATGCAACGATCTAGGCTTTATGCACGAGAACGGTTTCGGGGTCGCCAAGGACGAAGACGAAGCCGCCGAGCTCTTTCGCAAGGCCTGCGACGGCGCGGAGCCGTATGGCTGCGAGAATCTCGGCAATATGTACCAAACCGGAAAGGGCATCGGCATGGACCAGCGCCAGGCGGCCGCCTTCTATGGCAAGGCCTGCGACGGCGGTCTCGCCGCCGGCTGCACCAGCTCCGCAATCGCCTACGCAAGCGGCAAGGGTGTTGTGAAGGATCTTGGCCAGGCCGCCGTTCTTCTCCGCAAGGCCTGCGACGGCGGAGATGCCCAGGGCTGCTCCGATCTCGGCGAGATGTACCACGTCGGAGCAGGCGTGCCGAAGGACGAAACGCAGGCTGCGCTCTTCATCCAAAAGGCCTGCGACAACGGCGACCCTCCTGCGTGCAACAGACTTGGCCGCATGTATCAGGACGGCGGTGGGCTGGCGAAGGACGATGCACGCGCTTTGACGCTCTTCAAAAAATCCTGCGATGCCGGCAATGCCTCGGGTTGCACCAACCTCGGCGACGCCTACGGAAAAGGTCTGGGGGTGGCAAGGGACGACAGTGCGGCCGCGCCGCTCTACAAAAAGGGCTGCGATGGCGGCGACCCCGAAGGCTGCAACTACCTGGCCTTTCTCTATTTCTACGGCAGGGGCGTTCCCAAAGACCCGGTGCAATCGGTCACCCTCGCGCACAAAGCCTGCGACGGCGGCTCTCCCCGCGGGTGCCTGAACCTGGGCACGTTCTATGAAAATGGCATCGGTGTTGCCAAGGACATGCAGCAGGCGGAAGAGCTTTACCACAAAGCGTGCGAAGGCGGCTTGGACGAAGCCTGCAAAAACCTGAAGAATGTCAAACCGAACTGAGCGGATAGCGCTCAGCCTGGATGCAGCATCCGGCCACCTTCCGGCTCAGGCTCACAACATCGGCCGGCGTGAACTTCGTAAGCCGCCGCAGAATCGCCAGCTGCGTGCGCAGCATGTCTCCCTCCGCGCAGGCCGCCAGGACGCGCCGCGCAGCATGCTCCACCAATTCCATGCTCTCGTCCGCCAGAAGGCCTGTCATCGCAGCAGCGGCATCGGCCGCGCGATTCCCAGCGCTCGCAAGTTTGCGTGCCCGCAACAGGGCGGACTCCAGCGCATAGACCTGTGCGATCGTGTCCGCCAGATCGCCCATGATCTCCTGCTGATCCTGCAGTGCGGTCATGTAGCGCTGGCTCGCCGCCCCTGCCGCAAAAAGCGCGACTTTCTTGATCGAAGCAAGTACATCGGCCTCTCGTGCCAGAATCTCGTTCGACTCATCGCTCGAATCGAACGATGGCGGCTGCATCACCTCATCCATCACCCCTTTGATGGCCCCCAGGAGCGGCAACTCTCCGCGCGTGGCCTTCTTCAAGAGCCATCCCGTGATGATGAGCCGGTTGATCTCGTTCGTGCCTTCAAAAATCCGATTGATGCGCGCATCGCGATAGTACCGCTCGGCCGGATAGTCCTCGACATAGCCGTATCCACCCATAGTCGCAAGCAGCTCGTCGGCCACGAGTGTCAGCATCTCCGACCCGTAGACCTTCAGGATCGAGCACTCGACTGCATACTCCTCGATGCGCTTCTGGATCTCGCGCGGTTCGTGGCTGCTGCTCGCCCAGCGATTCCAGCCCTGCGTCGATCATGCCCGCCGTGCGATAGACCATGCTCTCGGCGGCGTAGAGTCGCGTCGCGCTCGTCGAGATCTTGCGTTGAATCAAGCCGAACTCTGCGATCGCTTTTCCGAATGCCTTGCGCTCCCTGGCATAGCGAATCATGTGCGCGAGTGCATGGCGCGCCCCACCCACGCACGCTACACCGAGTTTGAAGCGGCCGACATTCAGCACGTTGAACGCAATGTGATGTCCCTTGCCCGGCTCGCCCAGCAGGTTCGCCGCCGGGATCGTGCAATTGTCCAGGACCAGCGGGCAGGTCGACGATCCGCGAATGCCCAGCTTGTGCTCCTCTGCTCCGATCTTTAGCCCGGGCGCTGTTCGTTCGACGAGGAACGCAGAAAACTTCTCGCCGTCGATCTTGGCAAACACGGTGAACAGATCGGCAATTCCTGCGTTGGTGATCCACATCTTCTCGCCGTTCAGGATGTAGCTCTGGCCGTCGGCCGACAAGGTCGCGCGTGTCCGGATGTTCATCGCATCCGAGCCTGAACTCGCTTCCGACAAGGCGTACGCGCTGATCCACTCCGCCGCGGCCAATTTCGGCAAGTAGCGCTTCTTCTGCTCTTCGGTCCCGTACCAGACCAGAGGCAGGCTCCCGATCCCGATCTGCCCGCCAAACGCCGTGGAGAAGCTGGCCAGAACCGACATGTGATCGGTAATCGCCGTGGAACTGACCTTGTCCAGCCCCATTCCGCCATACTCTTCAGGGACCTCGATTCCGGTCAGACCCAATCCGCCGGCCTTGCCAAGCAGGCCGCGCAACACGCCCGGTTTCTTGGCTTCGATGTCGGCAGCCGCCGGCAGAATCTCTTCGCGCGCGAATTGCGCCGCGGTTGCCGCAAACTGACGCTGCTCCTCGTTCAGGTCCTCTGCCGTGAATATCTCGGCCGGCGTCCGCGTTTCAATGAGAAAACTGCCCCCGGCAGCAGCGACAATCGGCAAACTGGCAACCGTCGACATGAACGTGTCAGCCTCCTGGCTGTGCTCACCTTACGCCAGCGGCAGACGAGACCGCAACCGGCCTCGATGGGCCTATATCGCTCAACCGCTTACAATAAGAACGGACCGTAAATGGAGGTTCTGCCCTGTTCGCCGCGCTTGCCGATCGAGTGAGTTGGCCGACCCAGCTGCTGAACGAGCTGCCCGGACGGGCTGCTGCCTGGGTGGCTTTCGCGCCGCAAAGCCCCCTGCGCCATCAACTGAAGATGTTGTTCACCGACCCGTTCTCGACGGTGGTCTATCGCTGGAACTGGTTCGATTTCGCCCTACTCATCCCCTACTTCGCGGTGATGATCGTTCTGGCCATCTACGGTGTCCACCGCTACACGCTCTGCTACCTCTACTACAAGTACCGCAAGAACTACGACCCTAATCCGCACGGGCACTTCGACGAACTGCCCCGCGTTACCGTCCAGCTCCCTATCTTTAACGAGCAGTTTGTGATCGACCGCCTCCTCGAAGCCATCTGCGCCATGGAGTATCCACGCGAAAAGCTCGAGATCCAGGTGCTCGACGACTCAACCGACGAGACGACGCAGGTTGCTTCGGCCATCGTGGACCGCTATGCCGCCCTGGGCCATCCGATCGTCTATATTCACCGAACCAATCGCCATGGCTTCAAGGCAGGCGCGCTGGACGCGGGCCTCAAGATCGCCAAAGGCGAGTTCGTCGCAATCTTCGACGCCGACTTCGTGCCTCCGCCCGACTGGCTCATGAACGTGATCCACCATTTTGCCGAGCCGGAGATCGGGATGGTGCAGACGCGCTGGACGCATCTCAATCGCGACTACAGCATGCTGACCCAGATCGAGGCGATCCTTCTCGACGGGCACTTCGTGCTTGAGCATGGCGCGCGCGTCCGGACGGGCGACTTCTTCAACTTCAACGGTACCGCCGGCATGTGGCGCCGCAAGGCCATCTACGACGGCGGGGGTTGGCAGCACGACACGCTCACCGAAGACACCGACCTCAGCTACCGTTCGCAGTTGGCGGGATGGAAGTTCAAATACCTCCCCGAGATCGAGTGCCCCTCGGAGCTGCCCATCGAGATGACTGCCTTCAAGACGCAGCAGGCACGCTGGGCCAAGGGCCTCATCCAGACCAGTATCAAGTTGCTGCCCGTGATCTTCCGCTCGAACGTGCCGAGGCGCATTAAGGTCGAGGCCGTCTACCACCTCACCGCCAACATGAGCTATCCGCTTATGGTCGTCATGTCGGCGCTGCTCATTCCCGCCATGATCTGCCGCTTCTATCAGGGCTGGTTTCAGATGTTGCTCATCGACGTGCCGTTGTTCACCGCTTCGACGTTCTCAATCGCGGTGTTCTACCTGGCCAGCCAGCGCGTACTCTTCCCGAAAACCTGGATGAAGACCTTCTTCTATTTGCCCTTTCTGATGGCGCTCGGCATCGGCCTCACGGTGACCAATACCAAAGCAGTGATGGAAGCGCTGTTCGGGATCAAGAGCGCATTCGTGCGCACGCCCAAATACCGGGTCGCGAAGAAGGGCGAGAAGTCGCAGGCATCGAAGTATCGCAAGCGCCTGGTGCTCGCGCCCTGGATCGAACTGCTCTTCGGCGCCTACTTCTTTTTGGCAATCCTCTACACGTTCTCGAATCACAACTACTTCACCGCGCCGTTCCTCATCCTGTTCGTGGTCGGCTACTGGTACACAGGCCTGATGAGCCTGCTGCAGGGCCGCTTTGAGCGCTGGCGCAGTGGTGGGGCAAACACCGAAGAGTCCAGCCCCAAGCCGTATCCCGTGGGCGTTTAGCCTGGAGACGCAGCCTTTGCTGCAACTCCAGGAAAAACTGCCAAAATCATCGACTGTTCTTTGCGTTTGCCAGCCTGCCTTGGCGGGCAGTCGGCCCCACCGCAGGTAGTCAATTACAATAGTCGAAAGCGCCTGCCGTGCTGGAGCCTGAATCTCCCGCCCGACCGGCGCATCAACGCATTATGCTCTCGAAAAATCTTCCGGAAGCCCTGACTTTTGACGACGTGCTGCTGGTGCCTGCCTACAGCGAAGTGGTACCCACGCAGGTCAGCACGCAGACACAACTGACCCGTGACATCGTCCTGAACACGCCCCTTCTCTCCTCGGCAATGGATACGGTGACCGAATCCCGTATGGCGATCGCCATGGCGCAGCAGGGCGGCATCGGGATCGTCCATCGCAACCTCAACATCGAAGCGCAGGCAGGCGAAGTCGATAAGGTGAAGCGCTCCGAAAGCGGCATGATCGTCGACCCGGTCACAATCGGACCCGATCAGATGATCTCCGACGCGCTCGCGGTCATGCGCCGCTACAAGATCTCCGGTGTCCCGGTCACCCAGGGCAAACGATTGGTCGGCATCCTCACCAATCGCGATCTTCGCTTTGAGACGCGGACCGACATACCCATCGGCGACATTATGACCAAGAAGGATCTGGTCACGGTTCCGGTGGGCACGACACTCGAAGAAGCCGAGCTGATCCTGCATAAGCATCGGATCGAGAAGCTTCTGGTTGTCAACGATCACTACGAGCTCATGGGCCTGATCACCGTCAAAGACATCCAGAAGAAACTGAAATACCCCAACGCCAGTAAGGACGACAAGGGCCGCCTGCGTGTGGGCGCTGCGATCGGTGCTACGGGCGACTATCTGGAGCGTGCTGCCGAGCTCGTCAACGCGCGCGTCGACGTGCTGGCGATCGATTCGGCCCATGGCCACTCCTCGCGTGTTCTCGAAGCAGTCACGGCCGTCAAGAAGGCCTTCCCGAACGTGGGTCTGCTCGCGGGCAATGTCGCAACCTACGAGGGCGCGATGGCCCTGATCGATTCTGGAGCGGACGCGGTCAAGGTGGGCTTCGGGCCCGGCTCCATCTGCACCACACGCGTAGTCACGGGCGCTGGCATGCCGCAGATCACCGCCATCGCCGAGGCCGCGCGCGCCGCTGCCAAGGCCGGAATTCCGGTGATTGCTGATGGCGGCGTTAAATATTCAGGCGAAGTCACCAAGGCCATCGCGGCGGGCGCCAGTACGGTCATGATCGGCTCGCTGTTCGCCGGCGTGGATGAAAGTCCGGGTGAGATCGTCTTATTTCAGGGCCGCAGCTTCAAGACCTACCGCGGCATGGGCTCATTGACAGCGATGAGTATCGGCGGAGGCGAAAGGTATTTTCAGAGCAGTTCCGATCTGGCTGCCACTGAAGATGGAACAGAGGGCGTAGTCCAGCGTGAGCGCGGCAACCAGAACCGCCTCGCGAAATATGTGCCCGAAGGCATCGAAGGGCGCGTTCCTTACCGTGGCCCCTTGGAATCGATGGTGTATCAGCTTGTGGGGGGCCTCCGTTCCGGCATGGGCTACCTGGGCTGCGGCACGATTGCCGAGCTGCAGGAGAAGGCACAGTTTGTGCGCATCTCCGGCGCGGGCCTGCGCGAGAGTCACGTGCACGATGTCCTCATCACCCGCGAGGCGCCCAACTACCACGTCGAGTAGGACGAGGCAGGCTCACATCGGCGAGAACTTCTCTCGCCCGTTCTCACCGATGCGTCCGGTACACGATCGCTCCTGAAGAAAGGCCTGCCTGTTTGCAGAACTCGCCTGAGGTGAAGCGCACCACGCTCTACTGGATTCGCGCCTGGTTCCCGGTCGGACTTGCCGTTCTGATGATTGCGATGGAGTCGACCGAATACCTTGGCGCGGATCACACCTCGGGCCCGCTGCGCTGGCTCTGGGAACACATCCTCGGACCAGTGAACGAACGCGCCTGGGCGCTGATTCATCACCTCATTCGCAAGACCGGCCACTTCACAGGCTATGGTCTCGTTGCTCTCACGTGGTTGCGCGCTTTCTGGATGAGCCTGCCGCGGCTGAACTTCCTTCAGACTGCGCTGCTGGCCCTGCTGGGCACCGCACTCACGGCTTCTTCGGACGAGTTTCACCAGACGTTTCTACCAAACCGAACTGGGCTCGCCAGCGATGTGCTGCTCGACTGCTGCGGCGCGACGACCATGCTCTTGGCCTTCTATGTGACTATGCGCCTGACAAAGGGAACCTGGTTCGAGCGAGCGGTCTAGCGGTCTGGATTTCGCCCCTTGCACGAAGGCTTGCCACAAACTCCGGCCTTCGCTTGGTCACCTGTGCTACAAAAGGCCATATCAGCGATGACTTCCCCGGCGAACATTCGCATCGGCATCTCGGGCTGGCGCTATGAAGGCTGGCAAGGGACTTTCTATCCCGAAAAGCTCCCCCAGAAGAAGGAACTGCAGTTTGCTGCGCAGCACTTCAACAGCATCGAGCTGAATGGCTCGTTCTACTCGCTGCAGCGGCCCACGAGCTTCAAGAGCTGGAGCGACGACACGCCCGACGACTTCGTGTTCTCCGTGAAGGCGCCGCGCTTCATCACCCACATTCGGCGACTCGTGGACGTGGAAGCGCCGCTCGCGAACTTCTGCGCGCAGGGGATTCTTAGGTTGGGGAAGAAGCTCGGTCCGATTCTGTGGCAGCTTCCGCCGAGCTCGAAGTTCGATGCGACGGTGATCGAGAATTTTTGCCGGCTGCTGCCGCACACCCATGCTGAGGCTGCGCGCATCGCGGCCAATCACGATCGCTGGATGAATGGGCGCGCGTGGCTCGAGGTCGAAGAGGACCTGCCGTTCCGCCACGCGATCGAAGTGCGGCACAAGAGCTTCGCGTGCGAGGAGTACGTGGCGATTCTGCGCAAACATCAGGTTGCGCTGGTGGTCGCCGACACGCCGGAATGGCCGCGGCTGTTCGACATCACCGCCGACTTCATGTATTGCCGCCTGCATGGGAGCGAGAAGCTGTATTCAAGCGGCTATACGCCCGAAGCTCTCGACGATTGGGCGAAGCGTGTTCTTGCGTGGTCGCGCGGCGAAGAGGTTTCGGATGGCGATCATGCCAGCACGACGGAAGGACCGAAGCAGGCTTCGCGCGACGTTTTTGTTTATTTCGACAACGATCAGAAGGTGCGCTCGCCGTTCGACGCGCAGAGTCTGCAGAAGAAGATCGAGGAGCCGCTCGATTAAGTGACAACGCATTAGCCACGGAGCGGGTTCAGGATGTCGATTCCTTGAAAGTGCTTTTCGTTGTCTGTGACGAGGATGCAGTCGTTTGCCTCCGCGACGGCAGCGATCATCATGTCCAGGGCGCTGCGCGGCTTTCCTTTGGCAGTCCCTTCGGACATCAGCCTGGCCCAGATCGGGGCCGCTTTCTCGTCAAAGGGCAGTACGCGTCCGGGAAACAAGGCCTGCGGACCTTCAGGGCCGGAGTACCAATCTTCCAGTTGCCTGCGTCGTTTACCGCGCGGAAGTTCGAGGATGCCACGCCAAATTTCGGCCACAGCGAAGGACGAAATGAACAAGGAATCGTCGGGCTGATCGGCCATCCAGGCCAGCAATGCCTGCGACGGTGCAGCTTTGGTGACGTTACTGAGAATGTTGGTATCGAGAAGGTAGTGCGTCACAGCTCGATTTCTCGTCCTGCTTCCCGCGAGCGAGTGAGGTTCAGGTCTACGCCAACTAAGGGGGACCGTCGCAGAGCGGCGAGTATTCCGCCCTTCTTTGCCGGTTTCTCGGCCACGGTGCGCCGAATCTCCGACCGAATGCGCGAACCTTCGGAATCATCCTGCGCAAGCCGCCTGGCGAGGGAGCGGATTAATTCGCGGTCTGAGTCGAGACCGAGGACTTCAAAGCGCGCGACGCCGCGCTTTTTGAGGCGGCTGCGGTAGTTTTCGATGGCTCGCTTTTGCGCTGTCTGGGTCATGGGCGGCCTCTTCGTCTTATATCCAGTAATATACCCTGAAATGCGATGCGCGTCGCAAGGCGCAAGCGCGCGTGGCGGCGGACTCCGTCGGACGTGATGTGACGACAGGCGAAATGCGTGGGTATCCCCCCTCCCACTTGGGTGGGGTTAAGTGGTTTATTTTCAGCTACCTATATGTTTGAGCGACGGCCGTAAGCCGATGAAAACAAACGGTTTATATAGTAAAGATTAGAGACGAAAGGAGTTACGGCGGCTTGGGCCCGCAAGCAGAAGAATTCACTCAGACGATTGTGCAGGAATGGAGGGAATTAATCGGCAAAGGTGCGGCTTGGGGGGCAGCACTTTGGTGCGGTGCGAAGAGAGATGCATGTCTTTATGGTGCGCTCTCAGGGTCTAAGTTTTACGCAAAGAAGCGCGCGAATCTTCTGAGGCACGCAGGAGGTTCAGGTCCGCGCCGACAAGTGGCGACCGACGCAGAGCAGACGCTTCGCCAAGGGTGAATGGAGTTCGTGCTTTCCCACCCAAGCAGAGCTTGGATGGGGCACCCATTTTCGTGCGGATTGACGCTTCGCGAGAAGCGAGATTCGCACAAAAAGAACAGGCGCAACCCTCGCGTGAGGATTGCGCCCATTGATACTGCAATTAAGAAAGTCCGCCTGGATGGCAAGTCCCCTGGACGGTCAGTCCTGGCAGTTCTAGGCGGCTTCTTCGCCGCCCTTTTCTTCGTCCTTTTTGGCCTCTTCGAGTTGCTTCTCGAGTTCGGCGCGCTTCTTGGCCTTGACGTCGGCCCGCTTCTGGCGCTTGACTTCGAGCTGCTTTTCGGCGCCGAGGAGTTCGATGAATGCGGTTTCGCCGCCGTCTCCCTTGCGGAAACCGGTGCGGACGATGCGCAGATAACCGCCCTGGCGATCGCCGTAGCGCGGAGCCACGGTGTCGAACAGGCGCGTTACGGCCTTGTCGGTCATGAGGAAGCTGAGCGCCTGACGGCGTGCGTGCAGATCGCCCTTCTTGCCCAGAGTGATCATTTTTTCAACGTGCGGACGGACAGCCTTCGCCTTGGCCACGGTCGTCTCCACGCGGTCTTCAATGATGACCGACGTGGTGAGGCTGCGCAGCAGCGCGCGGCGATGGCTGGTGTTGCGTCCGAGCTTAAATCCTGCATTGCGATGGCGCATAAAACAAGCTCCTAGCTTCTAGCTTTCAGCTTCTAGCTCGATCACGGCGGAACGACAATGGGCCAGTCACACCAGGAATACTGAGGCTATCAGCTGTTGTTCAGAATCTCACTTAGCTTCTCGCCCCTATCCTCTAGCTCCCAGCCATTGCGCGGGAACCGATGCTGCAGGTTCAAGCACGTGAGGCTGGAGGCTAGCGGCTAGAAGCTAGTAGCTGTCGTTAAAAGTTCTCGGTTTCGGTGGGCAGCTGGAGGTCGACTGAATCCAGCGGCTCATCTTCTTCGTCGTAGTGGCCGAAGCCCGAAGCCAATGCGGTTGCGGGCGGAATGCTGGTCGGCCCTGGAACCGCGTTGCCGGCTTCGTCGATCTTCATGCCGAGCGAGAGGCCCATCTGGGCGAGGATTTCCTTGATCTCGTTCAGGCTCTTGCGGCCGAAGTTCTTGGTCTTGAGCATCTCGGCTTCGGTCTTCTGCACCAGTTCGCCGATGGTTTGAATGTTGGCGTTCTTGAGGCAGTTGTAGCTGCGGACGGAAAGCTCGAGCTCTTCGACGGAACGATTGAGATTGTCGTTGCGCAGCAGCACGCGGCCTTCTTCGCTGCGCGATTCTGCTTCGATTTCTTCCTCGAAGTTGATGAAGATGTTCATGTGGTCCTTGAGGAGCTTCGCGGCCAGGCCCACTGCGTCGGCCGGCAGAACCGCTCCATTGGTCCACACTTCGATGGTCAGCTTGTCGTAGTCGGTGATCTGTCCGAGACGGGCGGCTTCAACGACGTAGTTGACGCGGCGTACGGGCGAGTGAACCGAGTCGACCGGAATGAAGCCCAGGCCAAGATCGGCGTCGAAGTTCTTGTCGGCGGAGATGTAGCCGCGCCCACGCTTGAGGCGCATCTCCATGTCGAGGCGTCCGCCTTCAGAAACGGTCGCGATGTAGACGTCTTTGTCGAGGATCTCGACGTCGCCGTCGGCTTCGATCATGCCGCTGGTGACAACGCCCGGCTTATCGGCGCGGAGATAGAGCGCCTTGGGACCGTCGCCATTGAGCTTGAAGGGAACCTGCTTGAGGTTCAGGATGATGTCGGTTGCGTCTTCGACGACGCCAGCGATCGATTGGAACTCGTGCAGAACGCCTTCGATGCGGATCGCGGTGACTGCGGCGCCTTCGATGGAGCTAAGCAGCGTGCGGCGCAGGGCGTTGCCGATGGTTGTACCAAAGCCCCGCTCAAAGGGCTGGGCGCTGAACTTTCCGAAGGTTTCGGTGAGCGACTCGGCATCGACTGCCAGGCGCTTC
Source organism: uncultured Acidobacteriaceae bacterium (assembly GCA_963778705.1). Lineage (GTDB taxonomy): Bacteria > Acidobacteriota > Terriglobia > Terriglobales > Acidobacteriaceae > Telmatobacter. Next base: position 98,056 of record CAVZVM010000014.1, on the reverse strand, counting down.
GGTTTCTGGAATCCTCTCCACAACATATGGGTCTCTTTTCCCGCACGGCATGTACGTCGCGATGCATTTTGCGGCGGCCGCGCAAGTTCTCCTTGGGTTGGAATACAGCTCGTAGCTGCTAGCTCTTAGCTTCTAGCTCATCGTGTGAGATTGAGGTCGTCAACCCGGCACTGAAAAGCTAGAAGCTAGCGGCTAGAAGCTAATAGCTGCCTTACTTCGAGTACAGCTCGACGATCAACTGTTCGTTGATCGGCAAGTTTACATCCTTGCGCTTGGGCAGCGTGAGCACACGGCCCGACGATGTTCTCGAAGTTTGCTTCGAGCCAGACGGGAACCGGGTTGGCGGCGGCATACTGCGTTGCCTGCTCCACGATGACCATCTTCTTGGCTTCAGGCCGAACGGCAATCTCGTCGCCGGCATTCACCTGGTACGAGGGGATGTTCACCTTGCGGCCGTTGACGGTGACATGGCCGTGGCGAACCACCTGGCGAGCCTGGCGGCGCGAGATCGCGAACCCCAGCCGGAAGGCGACGTTATCCAGGCGGCGCTCCAGCTGCTGGATCAGCAACTCGCCCGTGATACCGGGGGTGCGGCTGGCCTTCTCGTAGTACTGGCGGAACTGGCCTTCGAGGGTGAAGTACATGCGCTTGGCCTTCTGCTTTTCGTGCAGCTGCAGGCCGTAGCCTACGATCTTTGCCTTGCGGTCTTTGCCGTGCTGTCCGGGAGGGAAGTTACGCTTCTCGATGGGGCAGCGATCAGAGGTGCATTTGGTGCCCTTCAAAAAGAGCTTGGTGCCTTCGCGGCGGCAAAGGCGGCAAACTGGTCCGGTATAACGTGCCATCTTTCTCCTGACTTCGGATGTCGGCCGGTTTACGCGAAATGCAGCTTCTAGCTACTAGCTTCTAGCCGCCAGCTGGTTCGCACAAAGACGATCCAAAGTGGCAAATCTAAAAAGGTAGTTTGCTGCGTGGGACGCTTCGTCCCGGCCCGGTTATCTTCTAGCTCCTAGCTTTTAGCCTCTAGCTCTCCTTGCTCCATCAGAAAACTGCCAACCTAGTTGTCAGCGCGATGGAGCTAGCAGCTAGAAGCTGGCGGCTCGTAGCTGCTTGTTAAACTCTGCGCCGTTTTGGCGGGCGGCAGCCGTTATGCGGCACGGGTGTCACGTCGCGAATCGACTTGACCTCGATGCCTGCTGCAGCCAGTGCACGAATCGCCGACTCGCGGCCCGATCCCGGCCCGGCCACACGTACATCCACGGCACGAAGACCGTGATCGCGAGCCATACTGGCTGCATTGGACGCAGCCTGCTGCGCCGCGAACGGCGTGCCTTTGCGCGAACCGCGGAATCCGAGCGAGCCCGAACTCTTCCAGCTGAGGGTGTTGCCCACCTGGTCGGTGATTGTCACGATGGTGTTGTTGAACGAGGCCTGAATGTGCGCAATGCCGAACGGCACATTCTTGCGCTCGCGCTTTTTGAACTTCTTGGTCTTGCCGGTCTTTGCAGCGCCGGCCTTCTGCTCTGGTTTCGCCATTAGGTCTTCGACGTCGCTTTCTTCTTGCCGGCAATTGTGCCCTTACGGGGCCCCTTGCGGGTGCGGGCGTTGGTGTGGCTGCGTTGTCCGCGAACCGGCAGCGACCGGCGATGGCGGTTGCCGCGATAGCTCTGAATATCGATGAGGCGCTTGATGTGCATTGCGACGTCTTTACGCAGATCGCCTTCGACGTCTCCCTGGTCTTCAATCACCTGACGGATGCGGTTAACCTCTTCTTCGCCGAGATCCTGGATTTTCTTGAAGGCATCGACGTTCGCCTTCTCCAGAATTTTCCGCGCACGCGGGTTGCCGATCCCGAAGATGTATGTGAGCGCGATCCGTGCCTGCTTGTTGCGGGGCAGATCGACGCCAGCAATACGTGCCATTCCGATTCCTTTGTAACTTCGGGTTATGTGCTTCCGGCCTAGCGCCGGCTTGCACGGGTTATTGCGGTTCTCGAGAGGTTCATCGCAAGCCTTGACTCAAGCTAACTCGCCTCTGCGGAGTTGCCAGTGTTCTGTCGCCAGTTTCCAGTTGATGCTTTCTCGTTTGACTACCGCTCAACTGGCGACTGGCTACTGACGACTGGCGTGGAGATTCCGCTATCCTGCCAGGCTCACTTAGCCCTGGCGCTGCTTGTGCTTTGCGTTCTCGCAGATCACACGAACCACCCCACGGCGGTTGATGACCTTGCATTTCGCGCAAATCTTCTTTACCGATGCACGGACCTTCATTTGCTGCTGCCCTTCTTTCAAGCTTCTAGCTGTTAGCTTCTAGCTCCTAGCTCGTCTTTCCGCCGCGAACTTCATTGGCCCCGCATGGGCGAGAAGCTAGAGGCTAGGAGCTAGCAGCTGCGTCCCTTACTTATAGCGATAGACGATTCTTCCGCGATTCAAATCGTAGGGACTCAATTCCACCGCTACACGATCGCCGGGAAGAATACGGATGAAGTTCTTGCGCATCCGGCCCGAAACGTGTGCCAGGACTTCATGGTTCGTTTCGAGCTTCACCTTGAACATCGCATTGGGCAACGTCTCAACGACCGTTGCCATCACTTCAATCGCGTCTTCCTTCGACAAACTGTCTCCCGCTGTGCTTTCGCACTTTTTACTCTCTCGACTGGCGCTTACTCAGTCAGAATTCTCGATCCGGTGTCGGTCACCGCCACCGTGTGCTCGAAATGAGCACTCATACTTCCATCGTCGGTTACCGCCGTCCAGCCGTCTTTCAGAACCCGCACATCCGGCTTTCCGATGTTCACCATCGGTTCGATGGCAATCACCATGCCGGTGCGCAGTTTCATGCCGCGGCCGGCTTCACCGAAGTTCGGCACCTGCGGTTCCTCGTGCATCTGGGCGCCGATTCCGTGTCCCACAAAATCCCGTACCACCGAAAAACCCTCGGATTCGACCACGCGCTGCACCGCCGCGCCGATATCGCCCAGGGTTGCTCCCGGCTTCACTGCGGCAATGCCCGCCTTCAACGACTTCTCCGTGACCTGCAACAGCCTCTTGGTCACCGGCTCAATCTTCTCGCCTACCGGAACCGTGATGGCCGCATCGCCGTAGTAGCCGTCGATCACCGCACCGCAATCCACCGAAACGATGTCCCCTTCTTTCAGGACACGCTTCTTGGAGGGAATGCCGTGCACCACTTCACTGTTCACCGAAGTGCAAAGCACGCAGGGAAAACCGTGGTATCCCTTGAAGGCCGGCCGCGCACCCAACTCCTTGATGCGCGCTTCCGCCGCTCTCTCAAGATCGAGAGTTGTCGCACCTGGCTTCACGTGGCTGCGAACCAGCTCGAGCACCTCGCGCACCACACGGCCCGCTCGGCGCATCTTCTCGATCTCGTCCTGCGACTTCAGTACAACCGGCACCCCGGTATATCCTCCCAAGAACGCACAAAACCCGCCGGGTTGCGAAACGGCGTTGACGGAACCTTAGGTTCGTCAACCCAGTTTGCGCAACTGCTCGACGGCTACAACAATCCTTGCCGCAATCGCAGGAATCTGCCCATCCGCTGCCACTTCAGCAAAACGCCCCAATTCCCGGTAGTGCTCGATGACAGGCGCAGTCTGTGCTTGATAAGCGCGCATGCGCTCCGCAAAGACCTTCTCCGTGTCGTCGGCTCGCTGGGCCAGCGCAGCGCCTTCTATATCGCAAAAACCTGCCCGTTGGGGCGGGTTTGAGTAGATGTTATAGATGGTCTGGCAGACGGGGCAGTTTCTGCGTCCCGTAATTCGGCGCAGTAACTGATTATAGTCCACATGCAGGCTGACAGCAACTACCGGCAGCCCTTCCAACCGGGCCGCCAGACGTCCGTCGAGCCAGCTGGCTTGCGGCAAAGTCCGGGGGAATCCGTCCAGAATGTAGCCCCTGACCGTATCCGGCTCGAGCAGCCTTGCGGCCACCATCTCGTTGACCAGGGAATCGGGGACCAGCTCCCCGCGCTGCATCACTTCCCGGGCCGCCTTGCCCAGGGAAGTTCCCTGAGCCACATTGGCGCGCAGCAGATCGCCGGTTGAGATCTGGGGAATGCCCCACAGCTTTACAAGTTCCTTGGCCTGGGTCCCCTTCCCCACGCCGGGTGCGCCCAACAAAAGAATAGGACCGGGTACGATTGCTGTTGCCGTAACCCGGTCGCTTTCCTTAACACTTGCTGAAGCAGACATTTACCACGTTTTCCTTCCGCGTATGCGACCGGAGCGCGGGGAAAAGCCGTCATAGTGACGCATGATCAGCTGCGATTCGATCTGGTTTACGGTGTCCATGGCCACACCCACCACAATCAGCAGTGAAGTGCCGCCAAAGTAAAAATTGACCCCCAAACCATGCGTGGCCCAGGCCGGCAAATTCTCAAACATCCGGCCAATCAGCCATATCTTGTCGAATCGGATGCCCGAAATGAGGAAGGTGGGCACCAGGGAAATGATGATCAGATAGATTGCCCCGACCAGCGTAATCCGGGTCAGGATGTCGTTGATGAAGTCCGACGTGCGCTTGCCGGGCCGGATACCGGGGATGAAGGAGCCCGACTTGCGGAAGTTGTCGGCGATATCGTCCGGCTTCATCACGATGGACACGTAGAAATAGGCAAAGAATACGATGCCCAGCATGTAGAGCAGCTCATACCAGGGATAGCCCGGCTGGATGTTCTGCAGGATCGGCTGGAAGAAGCGGCTGTTCTGGACCCACTCCATCTGCCCCATCATCAGCGGGACCGACAGAATGGAGCTGGCGAAAATGACGGGCATGACGCCGCCCGAGTTCACCTTCAGCGGCAGATGGCTGGATTGTCCGCCCATCATGCGGCGGCCGACAATGCGTCGGGCGCTCTGGATGGGGATGCGGCGCTCGGACCGCTCGACAAACACGATGAACGCCACCACAGCGATCATCGCCACAAGCAGCAGAACGATGGCCATGATGGTCAGCGAACCCCAGGCGTTGGTCTGCACCTTCTGCACAAGGTCACCCACGCCGCGCGGCAAACCGGCCACGATGCCGGCGAAGATGAGCAGGCTCATGCCGTTGCCGATACCGCGGTCGGTGATCTGTTCACCCAGCCACATGATGAAGGAGGTGCCAGCGGTCAGGGTAAGGACGGTCATGAGGTCGAACCCAAATCCTGGATTCAGCACCAATCCCGGAGTACGCGAGAGAATGGCAGCAATGCCGATCGACTGCAACGCTCCCAGAAGCACGGTGACGTAGCGAGTCCACTGGGTGATCTTGCGCCGTCCCAGTTCGCCTTCCTTCTGGATGCGGGCGAGCGGCTCATAGACCACAGTCAGCAGCTGGAAGATGATCGATGCCGTGATGTACGGCATGATGCCCAGAGCGAAGATGGTCATACGGCGCAGCGTTCCGCCGGTAAACAGATCCATCAGGCCGAGGGAGGTGCCATTCTGACCACCGAAGAGCAGGGCCAGCTGCGTGGTATTCACGCCAGGCGTGGGAATCCATGCGCCGAGGCGGTAAACGGCAAGAATGCCAAGGGTGAACAGAACGCGCTTGCGCAGGTCGGGGATTCGGAAGATATTGAGGAACTTGTCCAAAATCTGCTGCATGTCAGAGTGTCCGCTTCAGGCGTTGCCGCCGCAATTTTCGTGATGATGGCCCCATTGTAGGCGGGAACGGCCCGGTTTTGCCCGAAAATCCCAACAGCCGATTCTCAAGCCCCGAGCCGATACCCCGCCGTGTTCCAGAACACAAGGGTCTACCTGGTTTTGGTGGTACAGCACTTGCCCGATGCCCGACCTTGCGACTCTCTTGCGTTATTCGCAAGGGGGACCTCGGAGATTTAAGCCTTTTCCGCAGCGACCGCTCCGCCCACGACCAGGGCTTTGCCCCCGGCCTTCTCGATCTTTTCAGCCGCCGACTTGGAGAACTTGTGGGCGTGGATCGTCAGAGCCTTGTTGAGCTCGCCCGATCCCAGAATCTTGATGAGCGCCTTCTTGCTCGAGGCCAGACCCAGCTTCTTGTAGTCGTCCAGGCCGATCTCCTTCACGTCGAGCTCGGCGAGGCGCTCCAAATTGACGACCGTGTATTCGGTGCGGAAGATGTTGGTGAAGCCGCGCTTGGGCAGGCGGCGGTGCAACGGCATCTGGCCGCCCTCAAAACCGCGCATCATGTGGGAGCCGGAGCGCGAACGCTGTCCCTTGTGACCGCGGGCTGAAGTTTTACCCATGCCGGAGCCCATACCGCGTCCGACACGCTTGCGCCCAGTGTTGGCTTTCTTGGGCGCGCGTAGATTCGATAGATTCTTTGCCATGATTTCCTCGCTAATAGCGCCGGGGAGGACTGGCCGTCCAGGCCTTCTCCGACTCGCGTTGTTGAGACAGCCCCTAGCTTTCAGCTACTAGCTTCTAGCTGATCCCGAATAGCCGAAGCCTCTTGATTCACCTGGATAGCTAGGAGCTAGTAGCTAGCAGCTAACAGCTCGCGCATTCTTAGCTTTCGAGAATGCGAACTAGGTGCGGCACCGTTTTCACCATGCCGCGGACCGACTCATTGTCTACCCGCTCGACGATCTGGTTCAGCCGGGTAAAGCCCAGGCCCTTGATCACCAGCTTGTGTTTTGTCGGCGTGGAGATCGCGGAGCGGTAGTATTGAATGCGAATCTTTTTGGTCTCAGCCATGATCAGAGCTCCTCAACCGTCTTGCCGCGGAGGGTCGCCACATCGGCCTTATCGCGCAGCTGGACCAGCGCATCGAATGTTGCTTTGATCACGTTGTGCGGATTCGCCGTGCCCAGGCTCTTGGTCAGGACGTTCTGCACACCGGCCGAGGTCATCACCGCGCGCACCGCGCCACCGGCAATCACGCCCGTACCTTCCGGCGCCGGCTTCAGCAGCACCTGGCCCGAACCAAAGCGCCCCACCACCTGATGCGGAATGGAGGTTTGGGTCAGGTTCACCTTGACCAGGTTCTTCTTGGCCGACTCGATTCCCTTGCGAATCGCCTGAGGAACTTCCTTGGCCTTGCCCGAACCGTAGCCCACCACGCCCGAACCGGCGTCGCCCACCACCACCAGCGCGGCGAACGACATGTTTTTGCCGCCCTTGACCACCTTGGTCACGCGATTGATGGCCACCACCTGATCTTTCAGGTTGTATTGGTTGGCATCGAGTTTCTTTTTCAATGTCGTCATTGCTTTCCTTTTGAGCTTCTAGCCTCTAGCTCCTAGCTTTTAGCTCATCTCGCTTAGGCAAGGCTGTCAACTTAGCACTGTAAGCTAGCGGCTAGAAACTAGCAGCTAGCAGCTGCTGTTAAAACTCGAGGCCGGCTTCGCGCGCCGCTTCGGCCAGTGCCTTGATGCGCCCGTGATAGAGGAAGCCGCCGCGGTCGAACACAACTTTCTTGATTCCCTTGGCTGTTGCCTTCTCCGCGATTGCCTTGCCGATTTCCTTGGCAGCCGCCACATTGCCGCCGGTCTTCAGCTTCAGCGCGAGCGTGGAGGCCGCGACCAGGGTTTCACCCTTCTGGTCGTCGATCACCTGTGCGTAAAGATGGTTCAGCGAACGATACACATTCAGCCGCGGCCGTTCGGTGGTACCCGAGAGCTTCTGGCGGATGCGCGCATGGATGCGCTGCCGGATTGCATTTCTCTTGTTCTGCGTAATCATTGTCGTCTCTTCCTATCAGCGGAGCCGCCCTGCGGTTCCGTTCGGGTTTGAATGCAGCTACTAGCTTCTAGCTTTCAGCTTCTAGCCCGTCTCGCCCTTTTGAAGCTCTTCAACTCAGCAGAAGCAGCTAAGAGCTAGAAGCTGGCGGCTAGGATCTTATTTCGCTCCGGTCTTGCCGGCCTTCTTCTTCAACTTCTCGTTGGAGTAGCGCACACCCTTGTTCTTGTAGGGATCGGGCTTGCGCAACTCGCGCATATCGGCGGCCACCTGGCCGACCTTCTGCCGGTCCACACCGGAGATGGTCAGGTGAGTCTGCTTCGGGTCGACTGTCACTTCGATGCCCGTGGGCAGCGGGAACTCGATTGGATGCGAGTAGCCCAGCGTGAACACAACCGTGCCCTTGCCCTTCAACTCGGCGCGGTAACCAATGCCGACGATATCCAGTTCTTTCGTCCAGCCCTTGGTCACGCCCTCGACCGCGTTGAAGACCAACGCGCGCGTCAGTCCATGAACAGCGGCGTACTTGTCGCTCTCGCGGTTCAAGTGCAGCACACCGTCTTTGGTCTCGAGCTTGATGCCATTGGCAACCAGCGCCGAGACTTTGCCCTTGGGGCCTTCGACCAGGACTGTGTTGCCCTCGACCTTGTACTTCACTCCGCTGGGGAGGGTGATCGGTTTCTTTCCAATACGCGACATCGATTCAATCCTTCAATTGGCTTGCGAGTCCCGAACAAGATCGGTTCGTTCCACTGCAGCCCTAAAAGCAGCTTTCAGCTACTAGCTCTTAGCTTCTAGCCCATCTCGCTAAGTCAATGCTCTTCAACTTAGAACGAAGAAGCTAGGAGCTAGAAGCTAGCGGCTCGGAGCTGCTGTTACCACACTTCGCAGAGCACTTCGCCGCCTACACCTTCGCGGCGCGCCTGTCGGCCCGTCATCACACCTTTCGGTGTGGTCATGATCGAGATGCCCAGTCCGCCCTGAACGCGCTTGATCTCGTCGCGGCCGATATACACACGGCAGCCCGGACGCGAGACGCGAGTCAGGTCGCGAATGGCCGCTTCCTGCCCGCCGTACTTCAGATACACGCGGAGAATCGGCTTGCCATCTTCTTCCTGTGTCTTGTAGTTCGAGATGTAGCCCTCTTCTTTCAGAATGCGGGCGATCTCTGTCTTCAGCTTTGAAGCCGGCACATCCAGCTTCTGATGACGCGCCCGGATCGCATTCCGGATCCGCGCCAGAAAATCTGCTACTGGGTCGGTCAGACTCATTCCTTCTCCTTCATTCCCCGTTCGCCCACCGCGATTGCAGCGGGAACCAGTCGGAAATGGTTAGTACAGCTCTTAGCTGCTAGCCTCTAGCTTGTCTGGCTTGATCAAAGCTCATCGATTTTGCATGATGAGCTAAAAGCTAGCGGCTAGGAGCTAATAGCGGTCTCTCTACCAGCTTGACTTCACGACGCCGGGGATCTCGCCCTTCAGCGCCAGGCCACGGAAGCACAGACGACAAATGCCGAACTTCCGCAGATACCCGCGCGGCCGTCCGCACAGCTTGCACCGGTTGTGCTTGCGGCTGCTGAACTTCGGCTTCCGCGCGTCCTTCACTCTCTTTGCAGTGGTTGCCATAAATCCTCTTAACGGCAGCTACTAGCTTCTAGCTACTAGCTTCTAGCTTGTTCCGTTCGTCACGCGACCGCTCGCGGAACAAACCCCAATTGTTTTGCCTCCAATGCTCCTCTCACCTCGAAAAAGCTAGAGGCTAGAAGCTAGAGGCTGTTTCTACGCCCCCTGGCGGAACGGCATGCCGAACGCCTTGAGCAGCGCACGCGCGGAGTTGTCGTCCTTGGCCGTCGTCACAATCGTGATGTTCATGCCTTTCAGCTTTTCCACCTTGGAGTAATCGATCTCCGGGAAAATCAGCTGATCCTTCAAGCCAAGCGTGTAGTTGCCGCGTCCATCGAAACTCTTGGTCGACACACCGCGAAAGTCGCGCACACGGGGCAGCGCTGTCGAAATCAGGCGGTCAAGAAATTCGTAGGCCTTGTCGTTGCGCAGGGTAACCATGGCGCCAATCGACATGCCCGCACGCACCTTGAAGGCCGCAATCGACTTCTTCGCCTTGGTCGTCACCGGCCTCTGCCCGGTCACCTGTGCCAGGTCATTCACCAGCGGATCGAGCAGCTTGGTGTTCTGCGTCGCTTCGCCCAGCCCCATGTTCACCACGATCTTGTCGAGCCTCGGCACAGCCATCGAGTTCTCGATGCCCAGCTCTTTCTTGAGAGCCGGCTTGATCTCTTTGTTGTACTTCTCTTTCAACCTTGCTGCCATTTCCTTCTGCTCTCTTTCTTCCGCTCTCGGAGTGGATCGTCAAGACCCTTTTACCGTTTCGGAAGGGACTCAATTCAGCTGCTAGCCTCTAGCTCCATCTCACTTCTGCCTTAGTCTTCTCTTCAGCACGAACGCTAGAAGCTAATAGCTAGAGGCTAGAAGCTGCTTTCTACTTCTTGGTCGGCAATTCCGACCCGCACTTCTTGCAGACGCGCAGCCGGCTTGCACCTGCGGTCTTGAATCCAACCTTGGCCACGCCGCAATTGGGACAAACCAGCGCCACATTCGACACGTTGATCGGCGACTCGTGCTCCGCAATGCCGCCCTTGGTGCGCTGCCTGCTGGTCTTGCTCGAAATCGTCTTCTTGACGACGCGCACATGCTCCACCAGCACCGTGCCCTTGTCGGGGAACACGCGCAGCACGCGCTGCGTCTTACCGCGATCGGCGCCCGTGAGCACCTTGACCGTATCGTTGCGATGAATACTCAAACTCGGCATGATTTCTCCGAAATCAGCTGCTAGCTTCTAGCTGCTAGCCACTAGCTAGTTCAACTCTTGCTCGTCTCATCTTCCAACCGATCTAGCCAGGAGCTAGAAGCTAGAAGCTAAAGGCTCGCGAAATCACGAGCTACACAACCTCAGGAGCCAACGAAACAATCTTCAAAAACTTCTTCTCGCGCAGTTCGCGCGCCACTGGCCCGAACACGCGGGTTCCTACCGGCTCATGCGCATCGTCGATCACCACGGCCGCGTTCTCATCGAACCGGATGTAGGTTCCATCGCGACGGCGGTGCTCCTTGCGCGTACGCACGATGACGGCCTTCACGACCTTGCCCTTCTTTACTGTCCCATCGGGCGAGGCTTCCTTCACTGCAGCGGTAATTACATCGCCGAGGCCGGCCTTCTTGCCCAGGCTGCCGCCCAGCGGCAGAATCATCTGCAGCTTGCGCGCGCCGGAGTTATCGGCCACCGCGAGCATGGATCTCATTTGTACTGCCATGGATGTTTCTCCTTCCTGCCCGCGTTACTTCGCCGCTTCGACAACCTGCTCAGCTGTCGCTGTATCTTCGAGCTGACTCAGCGTGGAGCGCCGCACGATCTCTTCCAGTGCCCACCGCTTCAGCTTGCTCGTCGGCCGTGTCTCGCGGATGCGGACCACATCGCCCACGCGCGCCGAGTTCTGCTCGTCGTGCGCATAGAACTTCTTCGAGCTCTTGATGATCCTCTTGTACTTCGGATGAGCCTTGCGCATCTCGACCTCGACCACGATGGTCTTCTGCATCTTGGTCGAAACCACGTTGCCCACCTTCTCATTGCGCCGCGATGTCGCCGGCGCCTGTACCTTTTCTACTGCCGTCGTCATTCACCGGCTCCCTTCTTTGCCGCTTTTTTCGCGGCCTTCTTGGCGGGCACCGCCACGACTTCGGTCTTCTTGGCGCCGCGAATGCCCAGCTGACGCTCCTGCGCCACCGTTTTGATCTGGGCGATCTCCTTGCGCAGCTGGCGGAGCTTCTTCACTCCATCGTTCTGCCCCAGCGACACCTGGAAGCGCAGCCGGAACAGCTGTTCGGCCGACGTCTTCTCCTGGTGTGCGAGCTCGTCATCGCTCAGATTGCGAATCTTCTCGAGTTCCATCGTTTCTTAGCTCCCAGCTTCTAGCCTCTAGCTTCTAGCCTTGTCTCGCTCCTCGCGAACTCTTCTGCTTTGCACGAAGAGCCAGGAGCTAGTGGCTAGCAGCTAGTAGCTGCCTTTCCTTACTCGGCTTCCGTTGCGGCAGCCACCTTCTCCAGGCCTGGCCGCTGCACAAACTTGGTCTTCAATGGAAGCTTGTGCGAAGCCAGCCGCATCGCTTCCGCGGCAATCTGCGGCGTCACACCTTCCATCTCGAACAGGATCTTGCCCGGCCGGACCACCGCGACCCAGTGATCGAGCGCGCCTTTGCCCGATCCCATTCGGACTTCGGCAGGCTTCTTGGTGATCGGCTTGTCCGGAAACAGCCGCAGCCAGATCTTGCCGCCGCGCTTAATGAAGCGTGTCATCGCGATACGGCTGGCCTCAATCTGCCGGTCCGTAATGTAGCCGCACTCCATGACCTTCAAGCCATATTCGCCGAACGACAGCGTCGAACCGCGCCACGCCTTGCCGCGCCGCTTGCCCTTCTGCTGCTTGCGAAACTTCACTTTCTTTGGCATCAACATAACGAAACCCTCAAAAACAGCCGTCAGCTTTTAGCTGTCAGCTTTCAGCTCATCTCGCTTGAGCCTCAGCCATGAACTCAGCACGAACAGCGGAAGGCTGAGAGCCGATGGCTGAAAGCTGCACTTAAAACACTCCCGACCCAACTGCGGCCGGCTGCTGGCGGCGCTTCTGCTCGTAGATGTCGCCGCGATAGATCCACGTCTTCACGCCGATCACGCCATACGTCGTCTGCGCCTCGGCAAAACCGTAGTCGATGTCGGCGCGCAGCGTGTGGAGCGGCAAACGCCCCTGCAGATACCACTCCGAGCGGGCGATTTCATTGCCGTTCAAACGGCCCGAGACACGCACCTTGATTCCCTTGCAGCCGAAGCGCAGAGCAGAATCAACGCTCTTGCGCATCGCGCGGCGGAAGCTGACGCGCTTTTCGAGCTGCAGCGCGATGTTCTCCGCGACCAGTTGCGCATCGAGCTCCGGCTTGTTCACCTCGATGATGTCGATGAACACTTCGCGGCTGGTGCGCTTGCCGAGCTCGGTCTTGAGCTTTTCGATCTCCGCGCCCTTGCGGCCGATTACGATCCCTGGCCGGGCAGTGCGGATAAGGAAACGCAGCTTGTTGCCGGGGCGCTCGATCTCAACCGAGCTCACGCCCGCCGCTTTCAGCTTCTCGCGCAGCTCTTTCTTGAGCTTCACATCTTCGACCAGGAGCTTGTCGTAGTCGCGCTCGGAAAACCAACGCGAGCGCCACGGCTTGTTCACTCCCAACCGGAATCCATAAGGATGGACTTTCTGTCCCATACGTTTACCTCAATCCTCTTTTGACTTCTTGGCGGGCTTCTTCTTCGGTGCGGCCGCAGGTTTCTTGGCGGCAGCTTTCACCGGAGCCTTCGCCTTCTTTGCCGGCTTCGAAGCTTCGACAACTGCGGGCTCGTCGGCCTTGGTCACTAAATGCGATCCGCCATCGCGCTCCGCAACCGACACGATGATGTGTGCCAGGCGGCGCTGATAGCGATAGGCGCGCCCCATCGGTGCAGGGCGGATGCGCTTCATGCGTGGTCCGTCGTTGGCCACAGCCTGCTTCACATACAGGTTGTCGACATCCAGATCCACGCCCTTCTCGCCGGCCACATACTTCGCGTTGTCGATCGCCGACGTCAGCAGCTTATGCACCACCGGTGCAATGCGCTTCTTGGTGAACGCCGCGGTCTCCAGCGCTTCCTGCACGCTGCGGCCCTTGATCAATTCGAGCACCAGCCGCGCCTTCTGCGGCGACACGCGCTGAAACTTGGCTTCGGCTCGGTATTCCTTCGTCTCGACTGCCATTGTTCTTATCCTCAGCTTCTAGCTGCTAGCTTCTAGCCGCTAGCTCGTCCTATCGCAGCAACCTTCTCGGTCTAACTCCTAAACCCCGCTTCGCACTTACTGAGCTAAGGGCCAGGAGCTAGAAGCTGCCTTTCTTACCGTGCGGGCGCCGGCTTGGCCGCAGACTCTGCCGCCTTCGATCCGCCGGTGTGACCCTTGAAGGTTCGCGTTGGCGCGAACTCGCCCAGCTTGTGGCCCACCATGTTCTCGGTCACGTATACCGGAACAAATTTCTTTCCGTTGTGCACCGCGATCGTGTGCCCCACAAACTCAGGGAAGATCGTCGAGCGCCGCGACCAGGTCTTCACAACCTTCTTATCGTTGGCCTTGTTCAGCACCTCGATCTTCACGCTGAGGTGCGTATCTACAAACGGGCCTTTCTTCGTCGAACGTGCCATAAAACCAGCTCCTAGCTTCTAGCCATCAGCTTCTAGCTCTGCACTTGCTCAAGCTACCCGCCCGGCTGTCGCCTAAAATCTCTCACTTACTCACGCCTTAGCTAATAGCTAGAAGCTAGAAGCTAGCGGCTGATTTCTTACTTCTGCCTGCGGCTGACGATGAATGAATCGGTCCGCTTGTTATTGCGCGTCTTGTAGCCGCGTGTCGGCTGGCCCCACGGCGTCACCGGGTGACGTCCGCCTGAGGTTTTGCCCTCGCCGCCGCCGTGCGGGTGATCGACAGGGTTCATGGTCACGCCGCGGTTGGTCGGACGAATGCCCATCCACCGCTTGCGGCCCGCCTTGCCGATCGAAATATTCTCGTGATCGGTGTTGCCCACCTGGCCGATGGTCGCCATGCACTCGACCAACACCTTGCGCGTCTCGCCGGAAGGCAGCTTCAGAAGCGCATAGTCGCCTTCCTTGGCCACCAGCTGAGCCTGCGCACCGGCAGACCGCGCCATCTGCGCACCCTTGCCCGGCCGCAGCTCGATCGCGTGCACCGTCGTACCGGCAGGGATGTTCTTCAACGGCAGCGCATTGCCGATCAGGATGTCGGCCTCGGCGCCTGAGCTCACCGTTGCACCCACCTTCAGGCCAACCGGCGCGATGATGTAGCGCTTCTCGCCGTCCGCGTAGTTGATCAGCGCAATGCGCGCCGAGCGGTTCGGATCGTACTCAATCGTCGCCACCTTGCCGGGAACGCCGAACTTCTCGCGCTTGAAATCGATGAGGCGGATCTTCTGCTTGTGTCCGCCGCCCTGGTGACGAATTGTCAGGTCACCCGAATTGCGGCGGCCGCCGGTGCGCTTGCGCGTGGTCAGCAGCGGCTTATGCGGCTTGTCCGTGGTCAGGTCGTCGTTCACCAGCGTTGTCTGAAAGCGCAACGTCGGTGTGATCGGTCTGTATGTCTTAATCGCCATCGTCTTTGTCCTTGACGAGCTGCCAGCTTCTAGCCACTAGCTCTTAGCTCATCCTTCTTAGCCAAACTTCTGCAACTTATCTTCCGCCCCAGCCTCGGCACTCACTAGCTAGTAGCTAGAAGCTGAAAGCTGGCAGCTGCTTCTACAGGTTGCTCACGTACTCCGGCATTTTTTCGCCGGCCTTCAGCCGGACGTATGCCTTCTTCCAATCAGGCCGAAAGCCCGCGTATTTGCCGCGGCGGCGCTCTTTGCCCGCCACGTTGGCCGTGCGTACAGCCGCGACCTTTACCTTGAAGAGTGCTTCCACAGCCTGCTTCACTTCAGTTTTCGAGGCGTCGGGAGCCACATCGAACACCAGGGTCCCTTCGGTTTCTTTCACGCCCAGCCCCTTTTCGGTGATCAGAGGGCGGCGAAGTACGGAATAGAGTGTCGGCATTACGCGGCCTCCGTCTGCGCGTGCTTGCGCTTCGAAACTGACTTCAGGAGCGCTTCGGAAAGCTGCTCAATCGCGGCCTTCGAGAAGATCGCGCGCTCATAGCGCAGCAAATCGTAAGGATGCACTTCGTTGTTGAGCACCAGCTCCACGCCTTTGAGATTGCGCGCACCCAGCACCAGTGCCTGCGACAGCGTTTTGCCGTTCTCGACCAGCAGCGTCGTCCGCTTGGCATCGAGCTTGTCGAGCGCCGTGCGATAGAGCTTGGTCTTGGCGTCCTTGATCTCGAGCGAATCGACGACAGTTAACTTGCCGTCGGCCAGCTTCGAAGCCAGAGCCGAGCGCAGCGCGCCCAGCAGCTTCTTGCGCGGGAAGGCGTACTCATAGCTGCGGGGCTGCGGACCATGGACTGTGCCGCCGTGACGCCACAGAGGCGAACGCACCGAGCCGACGCGTGCACGGCCCGTGCCCTTCTGTTTCCAAAGCTTCTTGCCGGAACCTGCAACCAGCTTGCGGTTCTTGGTGGCGTGCGTCCCTTGCCGTAGCGAGGCGCGATAGTGCTTCACCGCCTCCCACAGCAGGTCTTCGTTCACCTGGCCGAATACTGCATCGGCCAGCTCGATCGAGCCCACCTTTTTGCCGTCCAAATTGACTACATCCACTTTTGCCATCTTCTTCTTCCAATCAGCTTCTAGCCGCTAGCTTCTAGCCACTAGCTCTTCCCTGCCAGGATTAAGTCATCAACTCAATCCACTTAGAAATCTTCATTCCCTCACCGCCGCCACTCTTGCCTCGGTGAAGCTAGAGGCTAGGAGCTAGCAGCTAGAGGCTCATTTGCTCTTCTTCGCGGTCGCCTTCTTCGAAGCCTTCAGCGGGTCAACCGTGGTCGAACCGGCAAAGCCACGACGCTCGCGCGGCGGAGCCTTCGCTTTCGAAATCAGCACATAGCCATCGCGCGGTCCGGGGACAGCGCCTTCGACCATTAAGAGGTTCTCGTCGAGATCGATGCCACGAATCCGCAGGTTGCGCACCGTTACCTGGTCCACGCCATAGTGGCCCGGCATACGCTGCCCAGGAAAGACACGCGACGGAAAGCTCGATGCACCGATTGAACCCTGCACCTGGAACATGTGGCCATGCGACTTGGGTCCGCCGGCAAACTTGTGCCGCCGTACAACGCCCGCAAAACCGCGGCCCTTCGAGGTGCCGATCACATCGACAAACTTCGCATCGGCGAAGATGTCGACCAGCACGCGATCGCCCGCCTTAGTCGCCACTTCACCATCCGCGCCCGCCTCCAGGTCGACTTCCTTGATGACCTTCACCGGAGGAGCTTCGGTCTTGGCAAAGTGACCCGCCTGCGGCTTGGTGATGTTCGAAGCCTTGACGAACTCGACCAGTCCGATCTGCGCGGCATCGTAGCCGTCCTTTGAAGCCGTCTTCAACTGCGTAATCACGCACGGGCCTGCCTGCAACACCGTAATGGGGTGCACATCGCCCTTCTCGTCGAAGACCTGCGTCATGCCGATCTTTTTTCCCAGAATCCCTGTAACTGCCATCTCGTCCTCACCTCATCATGCGAGTTCAACTCGCTCGCACTGCCGGGGTCCTTCCGGACCTTTCTACCGCTTCGCGTGATTACCGCGAAATTTGTGCGCCGCAAGGCGCGTTTGGCCCCACCGCAGGTGCGTTACTTTTCGAAGGCCTTGATCTCGACGTCCACACCCGCGGGCAGATCGAGCTTCATCAGCGCATCGACTGTCTGCTGCGTCGGCTCGAGGATGTCGATCAGACGCTTGTGGGTGCGAATCTCGAAAGCCTCGCGCGACTTCTTGTCCACGTGCGGCGAACGCAGCACGCAGTACTTGTTCTTGATCGTCGGCAAGGGAATCGGACCCGCCACCGTTGCTCCGGTGCGCTTGGCCGTGTCCACAATCTCGCCGGTCGAGGTATCCAGCACGCGATAGTCGTATGCCTTTAACCGGATCCTTATTCTCTGTCCTACCATGTGCTTCCCTTCGGGTCGCAGTGTTCAGTTGCCAGTTGCCAGTTCCCAGTTTTTCTATCTTCCATCTGACCCATCGACTTTCCGCTGGGTCCCAAACTGATCCCTGACAACTGACGGCTGACAACTTGCGTCTTGCTACTTGATAATTTCCGAAATCGTTCCTGCTCCCACCGTGCGTCCGCCTTCGCGGATGGCAAAGCGCAAGCCCTTTTCCATGGCTACCGGCGTAATCAGCTCAATCGCCAGCTCCACATTGTCGCCCAGGCATCACCATCTCCGTGCCTGCAGGGAGTTCAGCCACGCCCGTCACGTCCGTCGTGCGGAAGTAGAACTGCGGACGGTAGCCCTTGAAGAACGGCGTATGACGGCCACCCTCTTCCTTACTCAGCACGTACACCGAACCCTTGAAGGTGGTGTGCGGCGTGATCGATGCCGGCTTCGCCAGCACCATCCCGCGCTCCACATCTTCCTTCGGAATGCCGCGCAGCAAGATACCCGCGTTGTCCCCAGCCAGACCTTCATCCAGCTGCTTCTTGAACATCTCCACACCGGTGCAAACCGACTTGCGCGTCTCGCGGAAGCCGACGATCTCGACATCCTCGCCGACCTTCACCTTGCCGCGCTCGATTCGGCCCGTCACCACAGTTCCGCGACCGGAGATCGAGAAGATGTCTTCGATCGGCATCAGGAACGGCTGATCGATCGCACGGTTGGGCTGCGGCACATTCTTGTCCACCGCATCCATCAGCGCGTCAATCTGCGCTTCCCACTTGGCTTCGCCATTCAAGCGCGCCCAGAGCCGAGCCGCGAATCACCGGAACGTCGTCGCCGGGGAACTGATACTTCGACAACAGCTCGCGGACTTCCATCTCGACCAGATCGGTCAGCTCTTCGTCTTCCACCGCATCGCACTTGTTCAGGAACACCACGATGTACGGCACACCCACCTGGCGCGCCAACAGAACGTGCTCCTTGGTCTGCGGCATCGGACCGTCGGTCGCCGCCACCACCAGAATCGCTCCGTCCATCTGCGCCGCACCGGTGATCATGTTCTTGATGTAGTCGGCGTGGCCGGGGCAATCGACGTGCGCATAGTGACGGTTGGCCGTCTCGTACTCCACGTGCGCCGTGGCGATCGTGATGCCGCGCTCCCGCTCTTCCGGTGCGTTGTCAATCGAATCGAACGAACGGAACGTGTTCTTCGGGTTGTGCTTCTGCAATACCTTCGTGATCGCCGCCGTCAGCGTCGTCTTCCCGTGATCGATGTGTCCAATCGTTCCCACATTCACGTGCGGCTTCGAACGGTCAAACTTCTCCTTCGCCATTTTCCTTATCCCCTCGTAGCTTCCGTGCCATTACTAACTGGGGCGCCGGCGTTCCGGCTCCAGCCCCACAAAACCAAAGTCAGCTGCTAGCTTCTAGCCGCTAGCTACTATCTCTGTCCCGCCGCTCGAAAACAGCGACTGTCAAACTCAACACCGAACAAGCTAGAAGCTAGGAGCTAGCAGCTCATAGCTCGCTTCACTTCCCTTGCGCGCGGCCGATGATCTCATCGGCGATCATGCGCGGCGCCTCTTCGTAGCGCGCAAATTGCATCGAGTACGACGCGCGGCCCTGCGTGGACGAACGAATCTCGTTCACGTAACCAAACATTTCCTTCAGCGGAACGATTGCCTTGATGACCTGCGACCCAGCCGCGTGTTCCATGCCTTCAATGCGTCCACGGCGCGAGTTGATGTCGCCGATGATCACGCCCATGAACTCTTCGGGGACCGTGACTTCGACGGCCATCACCGGTTCCAACAGTACTGGCGATGCTTTTCTGGCCGCTTCCTTGAAGGCGATCGATCCGGCAAACTTGAACGCCATCTCGTTCGAGTCGACATCGTGGTAGCTGCCGTCAAACAACGTCACCTTGACGTCGACAATCGGATAGCCGGCCAGGATTCCAAGCTCCAGAGCACCCTGCACGCCCTGGTCGATGGGCTTGATGTATTCCCTGGGCACTGAACCGCCTTTGACCTCGTTGATAAACTCATAGCCCTTGCCCGGCTCGTTCGGCTCAATGCGCAGCCAGCAATGGCCGTAGTTGCCCGAACCGCCGGTCTGGCGAATGTACTTGCCCTCAGCCTCGGCTGCCTTGCGAATGGTCTCGCGGAAGGCCACCTTGGGCTCGCCAACGTTCGCCTCGACCTTATGCTCGCGCTTCATGCGGTCCACAAGAATTTCGAGGTGCAGTTCGCCCATGCCACTGATGATGGTCTGGCCCGAATCTTCGTCGGTGCGAACCTTGAAGGTCGGATCTTCGTCGGCCAGCCGCGAAAGAGCGATGCCCATCTTTTCCTGGTCAGCCTTGGTCTTGGGCTCAATCGCCACCGAGATGACCGGCTCGGGGAACGTGATGGCTCCCAGAGCAATGGGGTGATGCGGCGCGCTGAGCGTGTCGCCGGTCTTCAGGTCTTTCAGGCCCACGCACGCGCAGATATCACCGGCATAAATCTCGGTGATGTCTTCGCGCTTGTTGGCGTGCATCTTCACCAGGCGACCCACGCGCTCGGTCTTGCCGGTACGCGGATTGAGGATCGTGTCGCCGGTCTTGAGCGAACCCGAGTAGATGCGAATAAACGAAAGCTTGCCGAACGGATCGTTGATCAGCTTGAAGACAAGGGCCGCGAGAGGCTCGCTGTCTTCAGCCTTGCGGATGACAATCTTCGAGTGATCGTGCGGGTCGATGCCTTCCACTGGAGGCTTATCGAGCGGGCTGGGCAGATAATCGACCACTGCGTCGAGCAGCGTCTGCACGCCCTTGTTCTTGAATGCCGAACCGCAGATCACCGGGAAGACCTTCAGGTCGATAGTCGCCTGGCGAATGCCGGCCTTCAGCTCCGCGATGCTCGGCGTCTCA
The DNA here is from genome assembly GCA_963778705.1 of uncultured Acidobacteriaceae bacterium. Classification (GTDB taxonomy): domain Bacteria; phylum Acidobacteriota; class Terriglobia; order Terriglobales; family Acidobacteriaceae; genus Telmatobacter. The sequence goes on along the minus strand of CAVZVM010000014.1, from coordinate 77,804 downwards.
CCTTCGAGGAACTTCTCGAGCAGTACATCGTCGGTCTCGGCGATCACTTCAATCAGCTGCAGGCGGAAAGCTTCAGCCTTCTTGACCAGATCGGCGGGAATCTCTTCAACGTCGTACTTGGCGCCCATGGTCTCGTCGTGCCACACGACGGCCTTCATCTCGATCAGATCGATGACGCCCTTGAAGTGCGCTTCGGCGCCGATGGGAATCTGCAGCGCCACGGGGCGCGCGCCCAGCCGCTTGCGGATGGTCTCCAGCACGAACTCGAAGTCCGCGCCGTTCTTGTCCATCTTGTTCACGAAGCAGATGCGCGGAACCTTGTACTTGTCGCCCTGACGCCACACGGTCTCGGTCTGGGGCTGCACGCCGGAAACGGAGTCGAACACCGCAACCGCGCCGTCCAGAACACGAAGAGACCGCTCCACCTCGGCGGTAAAGTCCACGTGGCCAGGCGTATCGATGATGTTGATGCGGATGTCTTTCCACATGCACGTCGTTGCGGCCGACGTGATGGTGATGCCGCGCTCCTGCTCCTGCTCCATGTAGTCCATGGTTGCGGTGCCTTCATGCACTTCGCCGATGCGGTGCGTGATGCCCGTGTAAAACAGGATGCGCTCTGTCGCTGTCGTCTTCCCGGCGTCGATGTGCGCCATGATTCCGATGTTCCGGCAACGATTCAGAGGTATGGTGCGAGCCACGGTAATTCATCCTTGCGAGCGATTGCCCGCGGTTAAAAATCTAGCTGCTAGCCACTAGCTCCTAGCCTCTAGCTTGTCCATGCGGGGCCGCTCAATCCAGCCCCAAATCTACTTGTTACTACAGCAACCCCAAAGCTAGTAGCTGGAAGCTAGAAGCTAGCGGCTGAATTCTTACCAGCGATAGTGCGCGAAGGCCTTGTTCGCCTCGGCCATGCGGTGCACGTCTTCCTTTTTCTTCATCGCCGCGCCGCGTCCATTGGCCGCATCCAGCAGCTCATTGGTCAGCTTGTCGACCATGCCCTTTTCGCCGCGGCTGCGCCCATAGGTGATCAGCCAGCGAATGGCCAGCGACGTACGCCGGTCGGCATTCACTTCGATCGGCACCTGATAGTTGGCGCCGCCCACGCGGCGGGTCTTGACTTCGAGCAGAGGCTTGCAGTTCTCGACGGCCTTCTTGAAGAGCTTGAGCGCGTCATCGCCGCCGCCCTTTTCTTCCATGTTCTTCATGGCCTGGTAGAAGATGCCCTGCGCGGTCGACTTCTTGCCGCCCCACATCATCGAGTTCACAAACTTGGTGACCAGCTCCGAACCGTAGACCGGGTCCGTCGCAACTTCCCGCTTCGCAATGTGCCCTTTTCTCGGCATTAAATCCCCTAAATCAGCTTCTAGCTTCTAGCCGCTAGCTGCTAGCCCCGCCAACGCGAGAGCGATGAATTCGGCTCCAGAAACCGACGAGCTAGAAGCTAGGAGCTAGCAGCTAAAAGCTCGCATTTCGCTACTTCTTGCCCGGCGCCGCTCCACCCTTTGCGCGCTTGGCTCCATACTTCGAGCGGCTCTGCTTGCGCCCCGCCACGCCGACTGAATCCAGCGTGCCGCGCACCACGTGATAGCGAACTCCGGGCAGATCCTTCACACGGCCGCCGCGGATGAGCACAATCGAGTGCTCCTGCAGGTTGTGGCCGATGCCGGGGATGTAGGTCGTGACCTCGATGCCGTTGGTCAAGCGCACGCGAGCCACCTTGCGCAGGGCCGAGTTCGGCTTCTTCGGTGTTTGCGTATACACGCGGGTGCATACACCGCGACGCTGCGGCGAGGCCTGCAGTGCGGGCGACGCCGTCTTGTACCGGGGGGCCGTACGCCCCTTGCGAACCAATTGATTGAAAGTCGGCAAACCGAAACTCCTTACCCCGAAACACCCAAAATCTCTTCAGCCGCGCGCGCACCACTTCGTGGCGTTTTGGCCTTGGGCAGCGTCACTGCTGCGCAAAAGGCACAAAAGCCCACGTTGCTGCTTCGCGTCTGCCTTCGTTCCACTTCCAGACGAGAACCGGGACGGTGGTCGCGCGTCCTACCAAGGAACCTATCTTGGTGCGGAGCCGACTCCGTTTCGCCAATTCCGGCCCGCATAGCCCTCCAAGGTGGAGAAACGCGCGGACACCGATGCGATTGTTCCCTTGCCCCTCGCAAGATAAGAGCTTATCCAGGGATGAATGGCTGGCCTGACTGCGCTCAGCCGTGGGATTCAGCCGCCTCAATACTTTGGGTTGGCTGCCCTACGCATCCGTCGCATGACACACGTCCGGAGGCGTTCTTGCGGAACCTATTTACGATAACAAAAGAAAAGGTCAGGGTCAATGCATTCGCGAACCAGCCCGCCTCGTTGGTCCAAACAGTGCCTGGCCTGCCTTTTGCGGCGGAGCTCGTCTCTTGGATGAAGGACCCAGCAAAAAGGGCAAGGTCAACGCATTCGACCCCGCCCTTCAAGGCTTTCTCCCGCACTAGACGATGCCGTGCACAGTCCACGCGCCATTGACCAGCGCGAAATCGACGTGCCGCTTGGCGCTCAGCCTATTTCCGGGATTGTGGGCGATCTGCTGCAGTGTGTCCGGCACTCCGGTCAGATCCACACCCTCGGTAAAGTCGGCGCCCCTGGCAGTGTCAACCCCCGGGAGCATCTCGTCCTGCACGGGTCCCATATCCCGGGCCCGCAGGTGATTGGCCTGCACCGTGACCACCCTGTAGGTGTAGGTTTTATCGTCCAGGCTCGACGGCCGCCACTCCATCTTGTCGCCGCCCTCGGGTAGCTTCACCACCTTCTTGCCGTCGTCTGTCAGCTTGAAGTCTGCCCAGTATTTGTTGGGATAGATGGTGGTGCGGGCCCAGTATTTGGCAAGTGCACCCTGGACCATCCCATCGTTGTCGATGAGAATCGAGACCCCTTGCGGAGCCTGCTGGTCGTAATACGCCTGAACCAGCGACAAGGCCTGTGTCTGGGTCAAATCCGGCGCCGACTTGCATCCCGCCAGGACCATTCCCACGCCCAACAGCGCAACCGCGCCCAAAACCCTCATTTGCAGTCTGTTTCTCACATTGTCCCCCTAGACCACTTGAAAATGGCTCTTACTTCTTCGACCCGCCATTTTTCTCTTACTTTCTGTTGCTGTCAATGGAGTTGAGCGTGACCAAACGCACACTCAATGGTTTTAGCTGTGGAAGTTCGCCGATTTCTCTCATAGAATCCGCGCCAGCCTGTTCCCGATCGGCTGAATTGACCGGCTCAATTGCCGGTCACCCGATCGAGGAGGAGGTTCAGAAATCCTCTTTCGTCCGACCGCAGGCAAACCTGCACATTTTGCTCGCCGGCTACCTGCCTCGTGAACCCCTTGTCGTCCACCTCGATCCGCATCGGCTTCGCCGGGCACAAATCCGGCCGGAAGGTATAGGTCACTGCGACCGGGTCAAAGAGCGTCGGCGTCGTGCTGCGAAACGGCGAATTCCCCATCCACTGGTGATAGAGCAGCGTTAGCTGATCCGTCAGCGGCGATCCATGGGCGAAGATCTTCTCCCGCTCCGCTTCCCCAAGATGAATTTGCGTTGAATCGAGGGGCATCATGAATACCGGCACGCCTACGGCGAGCAGAGCCCTAGCTCCGGCGGGGTCATTCAGGATATTCCACTCGGGGTCGGGCGGACGGCGCTGCCCATTTGGGCCGTCGTAGCCGCGCTCAATACTCCCACCCATCAACACGACCCGTTTCAGCTTCCGGAAGGTAGCCGGGTCGCGTTCGATGGCGGCCTGCACCGTAAACAACGGCCCGATGGCGATCAGCGTGATCTCGCCGGGATGCTTCCTGGCTTGGTCGAGCAAAAACGCAGCCCCATCCGCATGAACCGTCGCCGGAGCCTGGAGCGCATAGGCCTTCTGGGTCATCACGTTGTCGGTTTTGGAGGCCGGTCCCGCCGCCACCGGGATATCGTCTCGGCCTACCGCCTTCAGATACCGGTCGAGCAGCCGTGCCCGCATCTCGGTATCGCCGAACGTGGTGGTCACGCCCAGAATCTTCAGCTCCGGACTGCGCAGCGCCAGGGCAAGCGCAAACGCGTCGTCGATGTCATCGCCAATATCCGTATCGATGATGACCGGCTGCGGCCGGGCCGCCGGTTCCTCACTCAGAATCGGGCGCGCCCCTACACCGAGTGCCCCGCCCACAAGCCCCATAACGGCAGCCGCCAGAATTCCATTCCGAATTCTCATCCCAGCCATCCTACTGCGCCGACCCCTCGGACGCGCTGGGTGGCCCCGGGGCCTGATTTTGCGATCCCGGAAAACGCAAATGTCAGACCGCCGCTGTGCGCTCCAGCCGCCTCACAATCGCGTCCGCATCGTACACACATCCGCCCCAAACACCGCCGCTCACGTGTACCAGAGCCGCCCACAGGCGCGTGTCGTCGGGCAGCGCCGGATGCGGCCTGAGATCCGGCCGCGGCGTGCGGCCCTGCAACACACGTGCGCCCTCTTCGGCGTCAAACGACCGCTCGCCTTCGCCGATCAGATTCACTGTCCCAACCAGCTTCGCGCGATCGACGACAATCTCGATCGCATCGTCCTCGCGTACCTTGCCGATCGGCCCGCCGGCCAGCGCCTCCGGCGAGATGTGCCCGACACACGCACCTGTCGACACACCGCTGAACCGCGCGTCCGTAATGACAGCGACATGCTTGCAGTGGGGTAGCGCCTTCAACGCCGACGTCACCTGGTAGATCTCCTGCATGCCTGCGCCCTTGGGCCCGCCACAGATCAGCACAATCACATCGCCGTGCCCAATCTTGCCGGTCTTGATCGCCGCGATGGCGGCCTCTTCCGTGGTGAACACGCGCGCCGGCCCAACGTGCCGATACACCTGCTGTTCGTCGACTAGAGATGCGTCAATAGCAGTGCTCTTGATGACCGAGCCTTCGGGCGCCAGATTGCCTAGTGGGAAACACACGGTCGATGTGAGCCCGCGGGCTCTTGCGCGATCCGGGCTCATGATGACGTCCTCTGGATCGATGCCGTCGAGGTCCTTGAGCCGTTTACGCACTGTGTGCCGCCGCTCACTCTCGCGCCACCAGTCGAGGCAGGCGCCGAGCGTCTCGCCCGACACGGTGCGAACACTCTCGTCCAGAAGTCCACGCGAACGCAGTTCGAGCATCACCTCGGGAACGCCGCCAGCCAGAAATACCTGTACCGTCGCAAAGCCGCGCGGTCCATTCGGCAATGCGTCTACGATGCGCGGGACCTCGCGATTCACGGCCGCCCAATCGTCTACACTGGGCCGCTTCAGGCCTGCTGAAAAAGCGATGGCCGGCACATGGATGAGCAAATTTGTAGAGCCGCCAAACGCTGCATGAAGCACCATCGCGTTGCGCAGCGCTGCTGGGGTCAGGACGTCGCTTACGCCGATCTTCGACTGATGCATGCGCAGCAAAGCCCGCGCCGACCGCTTCGCCGCATCCAGCCAGACGGATTGCCCTGAAGGCGCCAGCGCGGTGTGCGGCAACGATAAGCCCAGCGCCTCGCCCACCACTTGCGACGTCGCCGCCGTTCCCAGAAACTGGCAGCCGCCGCCGGGACTCGCACAGGCACGGCACCCTACCTCTGCCGCGTATTCGAGCGTGATCTGTTCCTGCGCGAACCGCGCGCCAATCGTCTGCACCTTGCCCGCGTCTTCGCCGGACTCCGGCAGCAGCGTCACACCGCCAGGGACCAGAACCCCCGGAAGAGGCCCGGCGGACGCCAGCGCCATCATCATTGCCGGCAGGCCCTTGTCACAGGTCGCTACACCCAGCACGCCCTTGCGGGTGGGCAACGACCGCATCAGCCGCCGCAGCACCATCGCCGCATCGTTGCGGTAGGGAAGCGAGTCCATCATGCCCGTCGTGCCCTGCGTCCGCCCGTCGCACGGATCGGTGCATGCCCCGGCAAACGGAATTGCGTGCAGCGCCTTCAACTCGCGCGCCGCTTCGGCGACCAGCAGGCCCACTTCCCAATGTCCCGAGTGAAAGCCGAGAGCAATGGGACGGCCGTCTTCGGCGCGCAGCCCGCCGTGCGTGCTGAGGATCAGAAATTCAGGGTCCAGCAGACGCGAAGGCTCCCAACCCATGCCTGCGTTCTGGCTCAAGCCGAACAAATTTCCCGACGGTGCCGTCAGCAGCATCTCTGCCGACAGCGGCAGCGCGCCAGCCGGTCCTGCCGCATGGGTCGTGACGTCATGCGACACCGTGGCAGGTGACTCCAACACCGATTGCAATGAGATGTCGATGGCGGCAGCACTCCTCTCAAACTCCGTCAGTATAGAAGCGTCAACCGGTCGCCGATCTAAGGCATTTTGCCCCGCGCCACGCCCACATGCCATACTCCGTGTGTCGCGAAAGTCCAGGCGCCGACTCACCCTTCATGCAGCCCCTCTACCGCAAAATCTCGCGCCGCTTGGTTCCGTTTCTCATCCTGCTTTATCTCGTCGCGTTCCTCGACCGAGTCAATATCGGCTTTGCCGCGCTCACCATGAACCGCGACCTCGGCATCGACGAAAGCCTCTTCGGCGTCGCCGCAGGCATGTTTTTCCTCGGCTACTTCTTCTTTGAAGTGCCCAGCAACCTGATGCTTCTGCGCGTGGGCGCACGTCGATGGATCATGCTGCTGATGATCGCCTGGGGCATCGTCTCGGTCGCCACAGCCTTCGTCCCCGGCCCAACCTTTTACATCGTGCTGCGCTTTCTGCTCGGCTCGGCCGAAGCCGGCTTCTATCCCGGCGTCATCCTCTATCTCACCTTCTGGCTACCGCCCTCGGTGCGTTCCAGCGTGATGGCGCTGTTCGTCACCGCCATTCCGCTGTCCAACATCGTGGGCTCGCCGCTGTCGGCGCAGATCCTCCTTCTCGACCATTTCGCGGCACTCAAAGGCTGGCAGTGGCTTTTCATTCTTGAAGGCGCTCCGGCGATCCTGCTTGGCTTTTGTGTGCTCTTCGTGCTGCCCAACAAGCCCGACGACGTCTCCTGGCTCTCAGCGGACGAGAAGCAGACGCTCGCCGGCGATCTCCGCGCCGGCACGCCCGCTCACTCATCGAAAAAGCATTCGCTTCCCAAATCTCACTCGCTTCTTGGGGCCTTTACCGCCGAGCCCACCGTCTACGGTTGGAGCTTCGCTTACTTCTGCCTAATGCTCGGACTTTACGGCCTTGGCTTCTGGATTCCCACCGTCCTTGCCTCACACGGCATCCGCCTCGCAAACCTTGGTTGGGTGACTGCGCTGCCCTACCTCGGTGCCATCGTGGGAATGATTGTGTGGAGCCGCAACTCGGATCGCCGCCGTGAACGCCGCGCGCATCTGACGATCTCTTATCTCTGCGCGGCCGCAGGCTTTCTGCTCGCCGCCTTTGCGCCGAACGCATCGATCGCGGTTCTTGGCTTCGCAATCGCGGCTATCGGCATTCTCTCCGCCATGCCAATTTTCTGGAGCGCCTCGACGCTCTCACTTGCCGGGCCAATGGTCGCCGCGCACATCGCCGTCATCAATTCGATAGGAAATCTCGGCGGCTTCGCCGGTCCCGTCCTCATGGGCTGGCTGCGCCATGCCACGCACAGCTACATCGCAGGGCTCGCCGTCATCGCCCTGGGCCTCGCTCTGGGCGCATTCAGTACTTTCCGCCTGTGCAAGCCCTCTCGCATCCACCGTTTGATTCCGGCTCACTGCCCAGCGCCCACCATGTTCAACGCGTACACATGCGCCTTCGGCGCGGCCTCGGCATAGATCGAGTCAGCCAGCGAATCTTCGAACGCCTGCAGCACATCCGGTCCGCCTGTCTGCAGCCCGGTATCCGCCTTGCGTACTCTCATGCGCAGATGGATGTAGTGCGCCTCGTCCCGATCGCGCACCAGCCAGCTTACCCGCTGCGCCTGGTGAAACATTGGGGTTGGATAATCTGCCAAATTGATCCCGCTCGCCAGTTCCTCCGCCGAAAATGTCCCAATCACGTCGTCGTCGATGCGCAACTCGTAGCGTCCTGCAGCGAGTCCGGTTACGCGCAGGGGCTCCTGATCCAGTTCCTTCTCAATGTCTGTCAAGTCGAACAACAGCGCCTGCAGCGCATTGCTGCGCGACAACGGCAGTGGCAGCGCGTTCTCGGTCTCTGTCCACCGTACCGATGCCTGATTCATCTCCAGATGCTCGACCAGCGCATTCTTCTGCTCGGTTGCCTGTCCGAGGTGCGCATCGATCGTCACGGCGGACACAAGCGCAGGCGCGTTCCATCCCTTCAGCAGTTCCTCGGCCATCACCCAATGCGCCAGACCCTCGGGATGCACGCGGTCCGGCAACAGCAGCTTGGCCATCTGCGGATCGAGTGCCTGCGCCTTCTCCAGGGTGTCCACTACTCCGGGATTCAGATCGACGAAGCTCGCGCCATACTTCTGTGCCAGCTCGCGATCCAGCTGAGCAAAATGCTGCATCACCGCGTTGTACCCACCCGCGAAGACGACCGGCCGCGTCACATCGTCATACGGCGAGGGCCCCAGCAGGGTCACCCGCGCGCCCGGCACATGCTCATGCAGCGACTCCAGCAGATGCTCGTAGCCGTGCACATAGTCCGAATCGTTCTCGCTGGTCGTGGGATGATATTTTCCGTCGTTCATCCCCAGCATCACCGTCACCACGGTCGGATTCTCGCTGAATACGTCGCGCTCCAGGCGCTGATCGATCGGCCCGCCGCTGCCGCCGGTCACGCGATCGCCGCCTACACCCGCGCCGAAGAAACGCACCCGCGTAAACGGGAATCGCGTCGCCGCATAGAGCTCCACAAACTGGTTGTAGAGGTTCTGCTCCGTGATGCTGTCGCCATAGAAAACGACCGTGTCTCCACTGCGTAGAGAGAAGTTGCTTGCTGCAGGAACCGGCATTGCCGCCGGTGCGGGCGACTGCTGCATCTCGACCAGCGCCTGCCGCACCCCATTCTGCTCCTGCGGCGCCGCCATCGCCGCTGCAGGCGCAGTCGCCACCGCCACCAGCGAATCCGCGCATCCGTAATACAAGAACCACCGCTTGTGGAACCACACCAGCCCCTCGGCAAACGTCGTTCCGGCGGCGTACTGCCCCGTTTTCTCGTAGGGCAGCTCCGGCTTTAGCACGGGCCCCTGCGTCTGCGTCAACAGATGCATCGGATTGTGCGCATCGAACAACGCTTCGCCCGCAGCATAGGCATTCGGCCCCAACTGCGGATCGCCTCCAGTTGGCGCATTCTTTCCGTTGTAGAGAACAACGATTCCTGCGTGCGTCAACACCGGCGGCGGTCCTGTCTCAGGAAAGGTGCTGTCGAAATGCGCCGGTCGCGGCCGCAAAAGCTCCACTGGTTCGCCTCGGCCATCCTCCACCGGCGTCCAGTGAATCAGGTCGGCAGAGGTGGCAATATGGATCGCGCCCTCGCCCCAATACATCCAGTACATCCCATTTATGCGCGCCGCAATCAGCCGGCCCTTCTCGACGTGCGTGACAATGCCTGCCGACTTGTACTTCAAATGCGCGTACTTGCCGCCTGCAGCCGTCAAAAATGCCGGCCCGTACTTGGTCCAGTGCATCAGGTCGCGCGAGGTCGCAATGCCCACGGAGTATGTGTCGCGATTCCACTGCGTGTAGGTCAGAACATAGATGCCGTCGTCTCGCTCCACAATGCGCGGATCCTCGACCCCGCCCGGCCATTCGCGCCCCTTCTGTTGGTCGTTCGCGGGATAGAACACTGGTTCGCCCATGCGCTTGAAATGAACCCCATCCGCACTTTCCGCCAGCCCCAGCCGCGATGTGTGCCCGCCAATCTCCATCGCGCCCGAGTTGTCCTCTGCGCGATACAGGACATCCACTTTGCCGTTGCGCACCACGGCTGCGGGGTTGAAGGTGTGCAGCGCCTCCCACGCCACCGGCTTCTTTAGAATCGGATCGACGAACGTCGACGCGGGCTGCGGCGCGATCACCGGATTCCCTTCGGCTGGCCGCGTGAAAGGCCCAATCAACCAGGGCTGCGCGTTTTGGGGCTGCACATTCTGCGGCTGCGCGTTTCTGCGCGTGCAGTGCCGCGGCGCACACCAGCACCGCTGCAAAGCTCCAATAAGTTTTCATAGATTGTCCCGGTTTCGCATCGCCGATGACAGCGTGCGATCAACCGGATTCATCTTAGCTGCTGGCGGCAGTCTCTCCGACGGTGTAGAAACTCAGCGCCGCATCCCCTTGCTCGAGGAGCCGGGTTCGGGCGAGCCGGCCGTAGCGATCCTCCAGCTTCTCCTTGCGCCGGTGCTCCGCAATCACTACCGCACCATCGGCCAGCATTCCCGACGCAGCGCCGCCCAGGGCGCCCAGCGTCGTCGCATACTCGCGCTCAGCATCGTAGGGCGGGTCCAGAAATACGACGTTGAACCTCCCTAACCCTCCTGGCTCTCGCCGCAGATATTCGCGCACCGAATTCGCTTGGACGCTGAACCCACCCTTCACGCCCAATTTGTCCAGATTGGCCCGCAAAACCTTCAACGCTGCCGGCTCGCGTTCTACAAACACCACATGCTCGGCACCCCGGCTCAGCGCCTCCAGCCCTACTGCGCCTGAGCCCGCATACAAATCCAGAAAGCGTGCCCCTTCGATTCGCGGAGCCAATACATTGAACAATGTCTCCCGCAGCCGATCGCTTGTGGGCCGCGTCGCCAGTCCCGCCGGCGCCTGCAGCGGCCGCGACCGAAATGTCCCTGCAATGATGCGCATCGCCCCTCAGCATATCCGAGCCGGAAAGCTCCGCCGCGACCCCTTCCTCGATTCGTCCTTGTCCGTGGGGTGCCAGCTACTACAATTCCCCTATGCGAGGCTGGTCCGTTCCACTCGGCCGCTGGTTCGGCGTCGAACTGCGCGTCCACACCTTTTTCTTCCTCCTCGCAGTAGTGTGCCTCGGCCTAAGCACCTCCGATGGATGGCTGCGCGGCATAGGCCTTTTTCTCGTTCTCACCGTCGCCGTTATCGTGCGCGAGGTGGCGCGTCTTCTCGTCGCGGCCTGGCTCGGCCTGCGCCTGCGCGCCATTCTTGTGCTCCCCATCGGCGGGCTCTTCGCCTACGCCAATCCTGAAAGCCAGGAAAATGCAAATCAGGGCATCGGCCAATTCGCGATCGCGTTCGCCGGACCCATTGCTAACTGTGCCACCGCTGCGGCCCTGGGCATCACTTTCCTGGGCGCCAGCGGCGACACGCACCTCTTCGACCAGCCCTGGATCGCGCCCGCTTACCTGCTGCGCAGCATGGTGTGGATGCAAGCCGGGCTCGGCCTTCTGCATCTGCTGCCCGCCTACCCCCTCGACGGTGGCCGCCTTCTGCGCGGCAGCTTCGCACGCTCGCACGGTATCGCACCTGCCGGCCGCGCCGCCTCCGGCCTAGGCCAGTTGATCGCCCTCGCCGCCATGCTGGCCGGCATGTTGCTGCACAGTCCGTGGCTCATCATCGCCGGCTTCTTCATCATGATCGGCGCGCAGATCGAGGACCAGGGCGTCTTCTTTCAATCCGTCGTCGACACCGTGCGCATGCGCGAAGTCATGCTCACCGATTTCGCCACCCTCTCGCCCTCCGACACGCTCGCCGACGCCCTCGGCCGCTGCGTGCACTCGCTGCAGGAAGACTTCCCCGTGGTGCGCGGGCCTGAGCTAGTGGGTATTGTCTCGCGTCAGCGCATCGTTGACGCCCTGCGCAACGACGGCAACGGCTACGTGCAGTCGGTCATGTCGCGCGCCTTCCAGGTTGCACGCCCCGAAGACACACTGGGCGCCACCATCCGCCGCCTCACCGCAGGCCGCGGCCTCTCGCTGATCCCGGTGACGGACAGCGGCCGCGTCGTCGGCATCGTCAGCGTCCAGAACCTGATGAGTTCCATGACCCTGCTCGCCGAACAGCGTCGCATCGAGCGCGAAGAAGCGGAGTGACAGTTCGCAGTTCTTAGTTGGGATTCACCCGACGCACACAACTTGGGTGAGAGCCACAGCCTCACCTGGCCCCTGTTCCCCGCAGAGCTCGCCGCAAGGCGTTACTGTGGACTGAGAACTCGTTCATGTCCGACTCTCTGCCTCTCACCCCCGGCCTATACCTCGTCGCTACGCCCATCGGCAACCTCGACGACATCACGCTTCGCGCCCTCGATGTTCTCAAGCGCGCCGATCGCATCGCCTGCGAGGACACCCGCCAGACCCAGAAGCTCCTCAACCACTTCAGCATTACGACGCCGACGATCAGCTGCCACGAGCACAACGAGCGCGAGCGGGCCTCACAAATGATCGAGGAGATAAAGGCCGGGAGGCCGTTGCCGTGGTTTCCGACGCCGGCATGCCCGGCATCAGCGACCCCGGCAGTCTTCTTGTGAAAGAAGCCATCGCCGCCGGCGTCCCCGTCATCCCAATCCCCGGAGCCAATGCCGCGCTCAGCGCCCTCATCGCGTAGCGGCCTGCCTACCTCCGAATTTCAATTCCTGGGGTTTCTGCCGGAGAAGACCGGCGCCCGGCGCACCCGTCTGGAAGACCTCGCCGCCGAACCGCGACAGGGCGACTCCGCGCAGACGCTGATTTTCTACGAAGCTCCGCACCGCATTCTCGACACGCTCGGCGATCTCGAATTCGTCTGGGGTCCGGACCTCCGCATAGCGCTAGCGCGCGAACTCACCAAGCTGCACGAAGAGTTCTTGCGCGGCACCGCTGCCGAGATCCGCAAGGAACTCGCCTCCCGCGACCGCATTCGCGGCGAATTTGTTCTCCTGATCGAAGCGCCGCCGCGATCCAAATCGGCAGGCTCGGCTTCGGGTCACTCAGGGCTGGGTACCACGGGTGCAGCGTCTGAGATCCTGGAAGGAACTCAAGCGAGACGCGAATCCATCTCAAGCCGAGTATCTCGTCTCCAAGCCGAATCCGGAATCGACGAGAAGGAAGCCCTCAAGCGCCTCGCCCGCGAGCTCGGCCAATCCAAATCCGAGCTCTACCGGGAACTCCAGCGCGAGCGCGCACGGCGCAAGTAGCCGACCCGAACTTCGGGCATTGCGGGATTCAGGACTCCACGGTCTCAAACCTGCACCAAACGCATGCTCTCTGCTATTCGTAGCGAATCGCCTTCACGGGATCGAGACCGGCAGCCCGCCGCGCCGGCAGCCAGCACGCAAACACGCCCACCGACGCCAGGCCCAGGGCGACAATCAGAAAAATCGCCGCATCCGATCGCGCCATGCCGAAAGGCAGCGACGCCATCAGATGCACGAACGGCAATGCCGCGCCGAGACCCAGCGCCAGCCCTGCACCGATCTGCCACAATCCGCGCTTCATCACCAGCAGCAGGATGTTGCGCATCGTCGCGCCCAGCGCCAGGCGCACGCCGATCTCCTGCCTACGGCTGTTTGTGGCATGCGCAATGACCGCGTAGATGCCCATAGAAGCCATCAACATCGCAATCAATGCGAATCCCAGAAAAATCCTGCCAAACACGCGCAGAAACCAGGTCTGGTGTACCAGTGCATCCTTCAGGCGCGACGGATCGTTCAGCGGCAGTTCCGGATCGAGACTTTGCACGGTCGCGCGCATCGCCGGCAGCGGATCGGCGGCGGACTCGACCATCACCGCCATGTTGTCCGAGCCTTCCTGCCGATACGGAACGAAGAGGAGCGGCCTCGGGTCGTTCTCCTGAACTTCCTGCATGAGATCCGAAGAGATGCCCACAACCGTAATCCAATCGCTCGCTTTGTTCTTGTCGTCGTAGAGACGGAAGCGCTTACCCACCGGGTCCAGGCCGGGCCAAAAGTGAGCTGCAGCATCCCGCGTGACAATCGCCGCCTCGCGATGCGCTGTGCCGTCGATCTCGTTAAAGTCGCGCCCCTCCAGCAGCGGGAGATGGATCGTTTCGAGATACCCAGGAGATTGCACCACGTAGGCGATCCACGGCCGCTGTGCCGGGTTCGAGATCGGCGCATGCTCCAGTTCGATCTGTTTTCGGTTCGCGCCTAACCCCGGCCCATCCGAGGCAATCGCTGCGTGCGCAACTCCGGGCAGTTCGCGCAGGCGCGGCAAAAGCAGATCGTAGAAACGCTGCCGCGCATCGCTGTCTTTGTAGCGGCTGTCGGGCAGTTGCAGCGATGCCATCGTCAAGTGCGTCGCTGGAACAAAGGGATTGATCGACAGCCAGTTCATCAGCGCCCGGACGAACATGCCTGCTCCGGTCAGCAGCACCAGCGTCAAGGCAAACTGAAACACCACGAGCCCCGCCGAAAGCCACCCGCCACGGCGCTGCCCCACACTGTGCGCACCCTCTTTCAGAACGCCGGCGAGGTCGGGCTTCGACGAGCGCAGCGCCGGCGCGATGCCGAACAGCAGTCCGCTCACAATGCACAGTGCAGCAAAGTAGCCGAAGACGGTGAAGTCCATCGTGAACTCGATCCACGAGGGCCGGATGGTCTGCGTCGATAGATCGAACCAGTGAATGCCTGCCTCGGCCAGGCCCATTCCCAGAACACCCCCCACCGTGCTCAACATCACGCTTTCGATCAGCAACTGGCGAATCAGACGCCAGCGTGTCGCGCCGAGCGCGGTACGGATCGACATCTCGCGTTGCCGGCTGAGCGCACGGCTCAACATCATGTTGGCCACATCGGCGCACGCAATCAGCAGAACAAAACCCACCGCCGCCAGCATCAGCAGAAACGCGGTACGAATGCTGCCGCCGTTAAAGCGCTGCTGAAATGTGAGCACGCTCGTGCCCAGATCCTTATCGGCCGGGAACTGCCGCGCCAGCCGTCCGGCGATGCCGCTGAGTTCGGCATTCGCCTGCCGGATCGTAACCCCTGGCTTCAGGATCGCGTAGCCCCGCAACTGCCGGTTGTCGCGCTTGGCCAGGTCCGCCGTCGGAACCAGAGGCATCCACAGATCCACGCCGCTGGGGAATTGGAAGCCCTTCGGCATGACGCCGACAATCGTCGCCGCCTGGCCGTTCACGCGCACGGTTCGGCCGATCACCGTGGCAAGACCGGCATAGCGCTCCAGCCACACCTTGTGGCTGAGCACAACCACCGGTTCGGCGCCGGCACGATCGTCCGCCGGCAGAAACGCCCGCCCGAGCACGGCCTTCGTGTGCACCATCGCAAACAGACCGGCGGTCGCATTCGCCACATGATACAGATGCGGCGGATTGTCGCTCTCGCTCAGAATGTCGCGTTCATCGTCGATGGCTTCGAAGGACTCAAACGATGTCGCCTGCGCGCGGTAATCCTGAAAATCGGGATAGGAGAACGGCAAACTGCGGTCGCCTCCCGCGAGGTTGCGCCCCATGACCGAGACAAGGCGGTCGCCTTCGGGCACGGACACCGGTTTGTACAGACACCGCGTTCACCAGGGTGAAGACCATCGTGTTCAGGCCGATGCCCAGCGCGAGCGTCGCGATAATCGCCGCCGAAAACCATCGGTGCGCCAAAGTTCCCCGCACCGCGTAGCGAACGTCCTGCACCACCGTTCCCAGCCACCAACCCGGCCGCTGCCGTTCGCATTCTTCGCGTGCTGCCTCCACGCCGCCGAACTCGATCAACGCCTGCCGGCGCGCCTCCGCTGCTGGAGTCCCCTCGGCAACCTTCACCGCAATCGACTGCTCCAGGTGAAACCGCAGTTCCTCGTCAAATTCGCTCCGCTTCTTGCGGAACAGCAGAAACCGGACTCGCGTCAGCAGCTCCCTCATCATCGCGACGCCTCCACAGTCCGGCCCAGCACCAGCCCGATCGCCGTCGACAGCCGGTCCCAGGTCTCCAGTTCGCTCTCCAGTTGCTTCCGGCCTGCCGCCGTCAGCCGATAGAACTTGGCCCGCCGGTTGTTCTCCGAGTTGCCCCACTCCGCTTTGATCCAGCCCTTGTATTCGAGCCGGTAGAGAGCCGGGTACAGCGAACCCTGCCCAATCTGCAGGGCGTCTTTTGAGATTTGCTGAATGCGCTGCGCCACGCCCCAACCATGCATGGGCTCCAGCGAGAGCGTTTGCAGAATCAGCAGGTCCAGCGTTCCCTGCAGCAGATCGGTCGAAGTCGGCATCTTCTCCTCGATATTCGACAAGATGATGGGATATTCTCCTGTCGAATGTCAAGGGATACGATGAAAATGTGACGGCCGGTTCTCTTAAATAGGGGCCGGCTGCGACGGGTGTGACGGAGCTGCGTGCCTGATTTCGCGACCCGGGAACGACCTTCAGACCGCATCGCCGGCGCCCGATCCGAATCGGCATCGACCCAACGAGTGCGAACGCGCCCGCCGTAAGCCGAGCAGAGAGGGCTCTGAATTCTTGACGCGCGAGGCGCTACGCGCTACGGTATCTACATGATTCGGTCGTTCCGGCACGCGGGCCTGGAGAAGTTCTACCTGACCGGAAGCAAGGCCGGCATTCAACCTGCACACGAAACCAAGCTGCGCAGGCAGCTTACGCTCTTGAATACGGCCAAGAACGCAAAGCGGATGAATGTTCCCGGTTGGGATCTTCACCCGCTCAAGGGATCTCCTGCGAATCATTGGTCGATCAAGTTCAACGGCAACTGGCGCATGACCTTCGCATTTGAGAACGAGGATGCAATCCTGGTGGACTACCAGGACTATCACTGAACGGTGAGGAGCGTGACGATGACGATGTATAACCCAGCCCATCCCGGCGAGATTCTTCGCGAATACCTCGGGGCGATGCAGGTGACCGAAGCAGCCAGGCGTCTGCGCGTGGCGCGGTCCACACTTTCGCGGCTGCTGAACGGCCGCGCTGCATTCACGGCAGCGATGGCGCTCAGGCTCTCCGATGCCTTCGGCACGGAGCCGGCCATGTGGCTCGATCTGCAGCAGCAGTACGATCTGTGGCACGCGGCCCGGCGCAAGCGGCCAAAGGTCGAGAAGTTCCCGCACGCAGCCTGACGCCGGGTGGAGCGAAGCGCGAACCGGAGCCCGGCCCCTTTGCGAAACAATTTTCCGCTTCCGGCGCACGATGAAAAACGAAAAAGAGCTCGGAGCGCGCGGGTCAGAACTGAAAGCCGATCGCTATGAGCGGACGGCAGTTCCTAAGCTCAATCCTGAGATGACTCTGCGAGCAGCCTCCTGGCGAGACGACTTTGGCGCGACTGACCGTCGCCAACATGATGAAAATGAGGATCTTTTGCCCAGAGCCTGGGGGGAGAGGGTTGGGGAGATGCTCGACTCCGTGACGGCGAGTCTCGTTCTAATCGCGGGTCCCTAGTCCCTTGCCCTGCACCATCCCGACGGCCTCGCTGCGCGTCCCTCGCCACCTCGATCAAATCGCGGTTCTCCGGCTTCAGGAACCCCGCTTCGACCGTCAGGTCCAGAAAGTCCAGCAGCACGTCCCAATATCCGGCCGTATTGATGAGGACACACGGCTTGGTATGCAGCCGCAGCTGCTTCCAGGTCACGATCTCCACAAGCTCGTCGAGGGTCCCGTATCCGCCCGGCAGAACCAGAAACGCATCGGCCAGATGCACCATCCGCGCCTTACGGGCGTGCATGGTCTTCACCACTTCGAGGCGTGTCAGGCCGCTATGGGCAATTTCGCTTCCGGCAAGAATCTCCGGCAGCACGCCGATCACTTCCGCGCCGCCAGCCAGCGCCGTATTGGCTACGGCGCCCATGAGGCCCACGCTGGCGCCGCCGTAGACCATGCCCAGGCCCGCGCCGGCGATTGCCGTTCCCAGCGCTCGAGCCTCTGCCAAAAATCTGGGATCGCTCCCATCGGCCGAGCCGCAATACACCGCGACTCTCCGCTCCGCACCCTTCTCCAAAGTCATCGTGCTGTCAAGCATAGCGCGCTTGCTCTTTCTGCCGTGTGAATTGCCTGGGAACCGTTTGCACTTCTTCGTCGTACCATTCTCAGTGCGGCGCGGGTCTCTTTCGGCGCTGCTGCGGAGATGCTCTATGCGTACGATCGTTCTCGCCAGTTTCGCTGCACTCGCTCTTTCAGCCCTCCCCCTCGGCGCAAAGACACCGCCTGAGAAGAAAGATTCGACCAACGCGATCGTCCTCGTGTTCAAGGACGGCCATCGCCAGATTTTCAGCCTGGCCGACATCTCCCGCGTCGAGTTCACCGGCACGGGCAGCACGCCAACTGCCGGAACGAACTTCGATTCGCCCGCGCGCGGCCGCTATGTCGGCAAGTGGGTGGTGGGCGACGGCAACGGAAACACATTCATCATTACGCTGAAAGAAGACGGCAACGCGATGCGCACTATTGGCGACATTCACGGTACGTGGAATTACGTCAACGGCGACGCTCTCATCACCTGGGACGACGGCGCGAAGGATGCCATCCGCAAAGCCGGCTCGGGATTTGAAAAGTACGCCTACAGCCGTGAGAAGTCGTTCAGTGACGAGCCGGATAACGTGACCAAGGCACAGAACACAACGCCGAGACCGATCTAGGTCAGCTCACACCACGGGCGCAAGCCGTCTCACTTTGGGACGCCTGATGCGCTCTCTGTTGCACGGCGCTGCGCTCGATCCTTGAGGCGGGTAAACTAAGAGCAGGACCCTTCCCGCCCCGACGGATCCGAGTCCAGGACCCACGCCGTGCAGCCGCATCTTTCCAAATTGAATCCCGAACAGCGCGCTGCCGTCGAAACCACCGATGGCCCGCTGCTGATCCTGGCTGGGGCCGGCTCGGGGAAGACCCGCGTCATCACCAGCCGGATCGCCTGGCTAATTCAGGAAAAGGGTGTCTCGCCGGACTCGATTCTGGCTGTCACGTTTACCAACAAGGCGTCCGCAGAGATGGGCGAACGCGTCGAAAGGCTTCTGGGCCACTCGACGGTGGCCAAGCCGCTGATTGCGACCTTTCACTCGCTGTGCGTGCGCATTCTGCGCCGCGACATCGAAGCGCTGAAGGTGGGGAAGGATGGCCTCACGCGTTCCTTCGCCATCTACGACGAGAACGACCAGCAGGGCATCGTGAAGCAGATCATGCGGCGTATGGGTCTGGATACCAAGCAACTCACGCCGCGGACGGTTTTGGGCCGCATCTCCTGGGCCAAGAATCACATGGTCGATCCGCAGGAGTACTATCTCGACTCCAAAGATCCCAACAGCGAACGGATTGCGCACATCTATCAGGGCTACAAAGCCGAGCTGAAGAAGAACAACGCCCTCGACTTCGACGATCTGCTACTGGAGGCAGCGCGCCTGCTGAAGGTTTCTGCCGAAACGCGCGAGCGCTATCAACGCCGCTATCGCTATCTGCTCGTCGACGAGTATCAGGACACAAACCGGCCGCAATATGAGCTGATGAAGCTGCTGGCCGGCGAAGCGAAGAACGTCTGCGCCGTCGGCGATGAAGACCAGAGCATCTACTCCTGGCGCGGGGCCGATATCCGCAACATTTTGGAGTTTGAAAAGGATTTTCCCGACGCGAAGATCATACGGCTCGAGCAGAATTATCGTTCGACACAGATTATTTTGGAGGCCGCAGGCGCAGTTGTGGCCAACAACATTCGCCGGAAGGGAAAGAAGCTCTGGACGGATCGCCAGGGCGGCTCGCTGATCGGCTACTACGAAGCGCCCGATGGGGAGAACGAGGCGCTTTTCATCGCCGATCGCATTCAGGCGTTTCTGCGTCAATCGCAGAGCTCCTCCGAAATAGAAAGGCCCGAACAGGGCCACTGCGCCGTCTTGTATCGCACCAACTCGCAATCGCGCCTGGTGGAAGAAGCTTTGCGGCGCTATGGCATCGGCTACACGATGGTCGGCGGCTTCAGCTTTTACGAGCGCGCCGAGATCAAGGACCTGCTGAGCTACCTGAGGCTGGTGCGGAATCCGCATGACTCGATGGCGCTGCAACGGATCGTCAATACGCCGCCGCGCGGTATCGGCGCGACGACTCTGGCCACCCTGGAGCGCCTCGCCCTTGAAACCGGCGCGTCCACATGGGACGCAATCGGCTCCGCGCTGCGCGATCGGCTGATTCCGGCGCGAGCGCTTGCGGCTCTCGAGTCGTTCCGCCAGCTCATTGTCGATGCGCAGGCCATGATGGACCCCGACTTCGCTGGGAAGCTCTCGGCTGATGTCGCCGAGGGTCTGCCGGAACAAGCAGACACGGATTTCAGCTTTGGCACGTCGGCGCCGACTGCGGAAAATCAGCAGGTAGACGCGCCGCTTGAAACGGCAACGGACTTTTTCTTCGGCGAGAATGACGGGGACCAGATGTCTCTGCTCGATGCGAGCCACTTCTCGCCCTTTGCCGCCGAGCCCAAGCGCCCGTTCCTCAGGATGCCGAAGCAGGAGGCCGACATCGATCGGCCGGAAAGCGGAGTCGGCGATTCTGCAGAACCGCCTCCGGCCGAGGGCGAAGGGCAGGGAAGCGGCTTCAGGAAACCGGGGGATGCGGCTACACTGCCTGAGTTGATCCGTTTTCTGATCGACCGCACCGGCTATATCAAGGCGCTCGAAGCCGAAGCATCGCCGGAATCCTTCAGCCGCATTGAGAACCTGAAGGAACTGGCCAACGCCGCGCACGATGCCGAGGAACGTGGCGAAACGCTGGCCGAGTTCCTGGATCACGCGGCGCTCGCGTCCGATACAGATCAATACGATCCCGAAGCGCGCGTCACACTGATGACCTTACATGCGGCCAAGGGGCTCGAGTTCCCGCTGGTGTTTCTGGGCGGCATGGAAGAAGGGCTCTTCCCGCATTCGCGCACGCTCATGAATCCGGAAGAGCTTGAGGAGGAGCGCCGCCTTTGCTACGTGGGGATGACGCGCGCCATGAATACGCTCATCCTGACGCGCGCACACTATCGGCGCCGCTATGGCAACGATGCGCCGGAGGGAACGGTTCCTTCGCGCTTTCTTGAAGAGGTGCCGCCGAACCTGATCGAAAACCTCAACGGCCGTTCCCCGGCCTGGTCTACGCCGGCCTACAGCTACGGCGCTTCCGCACGCCGCGGCTATGGCGCCGATCATAGTAACGACGTCGGGGAGCGCCACTACAACTACGAAGATGAAAGCCAGGATGTCCCGCGCATGTCCACTGCCGACAACTCGCGGCCTAGAAGCAAAAGTTCGGCGCCGGACGTTGGTTCGATCGACAACATTGCCCGCTTCTTCGGCGGGAAGCCGGGAAATGGAAGGACTGGAGCCTTCGTTCGGCCACGCATGGACATCCCTGAACCGACTGGAGCGAGCGGCCTCAAGAAGGGCCAGCGAGTGCGCCACGCCAAGTACGGCGAAGGCACAATTCTGGTGCGTGAGGGAGACGGCGAAGACGCAAAGCTGACCGTGATGTTCAACCGGCACGGCATGAAGAAGCTGGTCGAGAAGTTCGCGAATCTGCAGAAGATCTGACGTGTATCCTGACGGGCGACAACAGTCTGCCGCCCAGATAGGGTCGGAAACGCCGCTCTACGCTGCGGGACCGCTCATGGCGAAAGCCGGAGGGGCCACAGTTGCAGCCGCTCGCTCGGTGTGGTGTTTCTCGACTTCGGCAAGGAGCGTCTCCTTCGCCGGAAGCTGTCTCGTGTGAACAATTTTCACGCCGCTCTTGCCGATAATTTTGACTTCGCCCGTCTTCTCGTCTGCGTCCACCCTGGAAACGTCCTTCCAGGCAATACGCTTGCGGCCACGAAGCCAATACACCTGTTCGAGTCCCTGCTCATCGACGACGATCGTCGCCGGAAACGCCATAAGGAGCAAGAGCACGAATCCAATCAATGTTGCTGCAACAGCCAAGTTGGCGCTGGATCGTGCCGCGTGCACCAAACTGGCGATCGCCGTAAATCCGAAGCAGGCAACAAATAGATATACGCCCCAGTAGCTCCGCCGATTCGGCGTAAATTCGAGGTGTCCGGCGGCCACCTGTGCCGCCTCTCTGCCTTTGTCCGCTTTGCCGGCGATCAGCCTCGCCAGAACCAGGAGCACAAGAGCCAAGCCCCCGAACGGAAGAAACAACCCAAGGAGTTCCATGCGCACATCTTAACCCTGCATCGAGTCGATTCGACCTCCCCTTGCGCACTGCATTGGTTACAAAAGTCCGTGTCGCTCCATTGGGTCATTGTGGTAACCGCATTCGCTCCGGGCCTACCCGGCGTTGTGCTCGACCGCCCCGCTCCTCTCGCATCCGGCTCATATCAAAACAAATTGCTTCGAGGTTTCTAAACCTTAGAATCCGGGTTCTGGAGGCACCATGGCCCTTGCAGTCCCTTTGCAGCGTTCACAAACCGGAGCCCTGCTTCGTCCGATCCTCGTGGGCGGCGCTGTTGCCGGAACACTCGACCACATATCGGCGATGATCACCTTCGGGCCCGGCGTATCCCGCGCGATCGCCGCCGGCCTGGTAGGACGTTGGGCGCTCCAGGCTGGCGCGGGAATGCTGATTCTGGGTCTGCTGTTGCACTTCTTCATCGCTTTCACTGCGGCAACCATCTACTGCCTCTCGAGCCGTCGGCTCCCGTTTCTGCGCGAACATTGGCTGGTCTGCGGCATGTTTTACGGCATTGCCGTCTTCCTGGTCATGAACCTGATTGTGCTTCCTCTATGCGCGCTCCACGCCGCCGGACCTTACCAGCTGCGCGGGCTTATCCAGGGGGTCCTCGCCCACATGCTGATCATCGGTCTGCCGATCTCGTTCAGCCTGCGCCGCTTCTCGAACTAGCGCGACAAAGCCGGCACGAAGCCGGATTCACTCGAGCCCGATGACAAGGCCCTTCCGCTTTCCATCTCCTGTCACGGCTGCCTCAACCTGCATCTTCCTGGGCTCTTCTATGCCGTCCAATACGCGGAATACTCCGTCCGCCAGCGCGCGGAGCTCATCTTCCCCCGGATACACGGTCATGGGCGCAATCCAACCCAGATACTCGCGAAGCCGTCGCACCATACGTTCGGAATGCGCCATACCACCCGTCAACAGGAGTGCATCGATCTTGCCTTCGAGAACGGCGGCCATCGCGCCGGCTTCTTTGGCTATCTGATAGATCATCGCGTCCAGTACAGCTTTGGCCTCCGCGTCGCCGGCATCGATGCGACGCTCCACTTCACGCAGGTCTCGCGTGCCCAGGTAGGCAAACAAACCGCCCTCGCCAAAGGCCATCCGGTCGAGTTGCTTGGCGTTGTAGATGCCGCTGCAGCAGAGCTTGATCAGCTCCTGCACCGGCAGCGAACCTGTGCGATCCGGTCCGAACGGCCCCTCCTGCGGCGTGTTGTTATCGATCATCCGGCCGTTGCGATGGGCCGACACGGTAATGCCGCTGCCCATGTGCACGATGACCAGGCGTAAGTCGGCATAGTTCTTTCCGGTCTCGTTCGCAAAACGGCGCGCCACCGCTTTGGTGTTGAGTGCGTGCCCGATGGGCGACCGCGCGATCATGGGGAGCCCTGAAAACCGCGCGCAATCCTGCCACTCGTCGACGGTGACGGGATCGACGATGTAGGCCTGCACGCCTGCTGCCCGTGCAAACTTCAGGGCCAGCACGGCACCTAGATTGCACGCATGCTCGCCGCGACGGGCGAGGCGCAATTCCTCCACCATGACGCTGTCGACAACGTAGGTCCCGCATTCCATGGGCGGCAGCAGCCCACCTCGTCCCGCGACAGCGGCAAACTGTGCGACATCGTAGCCGGCTTCGTGCAGCGCCTTCGCTATCGGTGCGGCTCGATACTCCATCTGCGCCAGCGCCGACATACCGCGGAATCGGTCTAACTCGTCATCGGGATGGTTAATGACGCTGACCCACTCCGCATCGTTCCGTCGAAAGACGCCGAACTTCGTCGACGTCGATCCCGGATTGATCGTCAGCACGCGCTTCTCGTCCGGCACACGAGGCCCCTTACGCCAAAAAAGAGTGTACGCCGCATCGGTCAAGGGGGCCGAGACTGTGGTCACATATCGATTTGAGAAAGGAAACTAGAGCGGCTGGCCCAGCCGCTTTTCGAGGAGAGCCCGATACGTGCGGCTGACGCGGGTG
The DNA here is from genome assembly GCA_963778705.1 of uncultured Acidobacteriaceae bacterium. Lineage (GTDB taxonomy): Bacteria > Acidobacteriota > Terriglobia > Terriglobales > Acidobacteriaceae > Telmatobacter. The sequence continues at coordinate 53,836 of CAVZVM010000014.1, read as the reverse complement.
CGCGCGCCGTTCTTCAGCACCGCCTCAAACTCACCGTGCGACATGGGCTCCAACTGGACAATGCTCTCGATATTGACAAGGGCCGACCGATGCACGCGCACAAAGCGGCGCGGATCGAGCCGATCGGCCAGATCGTTCAGCGCAGCCCGATACAGCAGCTCTTTGCCGCCGACGTGCAGGGTGACGTAGACTCCGGCCGCTTCGATCCAGTCAATATCAATGGCCCGAATAAACCGCGTCGTCCCCGCCGACTTCACCACGAGCCGATCGAGACGGCGGTCTGTGGTTGGAGAGGCTGCGACCATCTTCAAAATGCGCTGGCCAAATTCACCGATGCTCCGCTCATCGAGCCGGGCCTTGACGCGGGCCATCGTTGCTTCGAAGCGCTCGTCGCTGAACGGCTTCAGCAGATAATCGAGCGCATTCGCTTCAAATGCGCGGATGGCGTGCTGATCGTAGGCGGTCACGAACACGGTCAGGGGCATGTGCGGAGCGCCAATCGCTTCGATCACCCCGATCCCGTCCAGTTCCGGCATCTGCACGTCGAGAAACACCAAATCGGGCCGTTTCTTTTCGATGGCCTCGACCGCAGCTTCTCCGTCGGCTGCCTCGGCGACGCTGGAAATCTGCGCATCCTTCGCCAGCAGGTCGATCAACCGCTGCCGTGCCGGCGCCTCATCGTCCGCCACCAGCACGTGGATTGGTTCAGGCGAGCGCGCGTCCATCTTCTTCCTCTCCTACCAGCCGCAACGGCAGCGAAATCTCCGCTGCAGTCCCGCCTTCCGTGCGATTATGCACCTCGAAGCGGCTATCTCCGTCCGGATGCAGTCCCGCGATGCGTTCCCGAGTGATCGACAATCCCAACCCAGCAGAGCCATCCATCGACCAGCCCGGCGGCAACCCGACGCCATCGTCGAGCACACGGATCGCAAGGCGACCATCCTCACGCATTGCCTGCACCGTTACGGTTCCGCCGGCAGCTCTTCGCGAAATCCCGTGCCGGATCGCGTTCTCCACGAGCGGCTGAACTACTAGAGCGGGGACCGCGGCCAGCCTGACCTCAGGCGCAATCTGCATCTTCACCTTGAGCTGACTGCCGAAGCGAATCTTCTGGATCGCCAGGTAGTGCTCCAGGAATTCCAGTTCTTCGACCAGCGGGACCTCCTGCTTGTCTTTCGACTCAAGGGACAGCCGCAGCAGATCGCCAAGATGTTCAATCATCCGTCGCGTCAGCTTCGGATCGCGCTCCACGTGCGAGGAAATCGTATTCAGCGCGTTGAAAAGAAAATGCGGATCGAGCTGCATGCGCAGCGCATTCAGACGCGCTTCCGCAAAGCTGTGCTCCAGCCGCTCCAGACGCAGTTCGCTGTTCACGTAGCGTTCGTAGTAGCGATACGCCTGGACTGCTCCGGCGATGATCCAGTAGACCATCCAGCACCAAATTTGCCAGCCAAGCACGGATGGACTGAGGAGTTGTTGCAAGTGGAGCGAACTCCACGGGGTGACGCCGAAGGCCGCGCGCATTGCCGTGAACAAGTAGAAGTAGATCTCGGTGAAGACGACGCTAAGACCAAGATGCACGACGACGCGGCGCCCGAAATCCTTGCCGGAAAACGGCAGACGCCGATCGACGGCCATAATCAACGGTGTAATTAGACCCCAGGTCCACCACTGTGCAAGGTAGATACGCGATTCGGCGGTCCAGTGGCTGGTCCCCAGAGTGGGCAGCGCAAAGAGGACGCCAACCGCCGTCCATCCTGCCGCGATCAGGGGAATTCTGACCGCCCAATGGCGCAGCAGCCTGCCAGTCAACGACATTCGGCCGCCGTCTTTCGTGCTCGGCCATACGGCGGTTTGGGGAGTGGTTTGCACACTTGAAGCAACCACGGACTGCCTCTCAGATTGCCCGGAGTCAATCATTGACTCGATCGTGGAATTACGCGCATTGCGCGCCTCATCCAAGGTAGCCCTTCCTCCCATTGGCGTCTATCGTCCTGTCGCCATCGGGACGGCCCGTCACTTCAAAGGGTTTGACGCATCCGCCAATGGGCGCCAAGCATCCCGCCGGCTTTCTCCGCATTTCAAACCCTGTTACCATGAAGCTCGCAACCCAGTCGTGGGACAAGATTGCATTATTCCTGATCGAAAGAGGTTTTGAAGAGTGGCAGACACAAAGAAGATCGAAGACAGAGCCGAGCGCAAGAAGGTAAAGCGCACCGCTCGCAAAAAGGCTGCACCGAAGGCCAAGCGCACTACACCGCGTGGTTCCAACAAGAAGAAGGTCAAGAAGCTGGTGCGCGGAGTATCGAAGCGCTAGCCCTTCTGCGCGTTCCACGCAGTTCCAGTCGGGCCGGTACCGGTCGTATCGGCCCGAACCTCCTCTCCATCTCATCTCGCCAAAGACTCTCGGCTCTCCTCGCCTTCATGTACACTGCGGCATAAGCTTTCTTGGCCTTCTACGAGGCAGACTCGTCGATGGCCCTCTCCCGGGAAAGCGCGCCCAAATCAAGGAGACTTCCGCTGCCAAGCCAACTGCTTGCCTGCAAATCCATTGATAAGCTGATTCGCGATTCAGAAGAGCCCGAGCACGCTCTCAAAAAGACGCTCGGTCCGTGGTCGCTGACCGCACTTGGCATTGGCGCAGTGATCGGTTCCGGCATCTTTACGGTGATTGGTACTGCGATCTCCGGAGAGCAGTTCGATACCTCAAGCATTCTCAACACGCCGCTTGGCGACTACCTGATTCACCATGCCGCCATGGCCGGCCGTCCCGGCGCCGGTCCCGCCATCGCGTTGTCTCTCATCCTGGTCGCTTTTGTATGTGCGCTCACCGGCCTCTGTTATGCCGAACTGGCTTCGATGATTCCCATCGCCGGTTCGGCCTACACCTATACCTATGCGACCATGGGCGAGCTGATCGCATGGATCATCGGCTGGGACCTGATCCTGGAGTACGCCGGCTCCAACATGACGGTCAGCGTCGGTTTTGCCGCCCATATCGTCGATCTGCTCGACTGGTTTGGCCTCCATCCTCCAGCCACATGGATTTCGCCTGCCTATTTACCGGAGGGCTTGCAGGATTTGGCCGGCAACTGGCTCTATCAGCCGGGCTGGCACTTCGGCTTCAACATTCCCGCATTTCTGGTTGTCCTCATCCTCACCGTGATTCTCGTGCGTGGCATTCGCGAGTCGGCCGAGACCAATAATGCAATGGTCGGCATCAAGCTCATCGCCATCCTGATCTTCGTCTTCGCCGCCATCAGCTTCATCCATCCCGGCAACTACCACCCCTTCGTACCCAACGGGTTCAGCGGTATTCTGACCGGCGGCTCCATCATTTTTTTCACCTACATCGGCTTCGACTCAGTCTCGACGGCCGCCGAAGAGTGCCGTAACCCGCAACGCGACCTGCCCATCGGCATTATCGCCACGCTCATCGTGTGTACGGTCCTCTATGTTGCGGTCGCGGTCTGCCTCACCGGCCTGGTGCCCTGGAAGTCGATGATCGGCGACGCCGCTCCGGTCGTGAACGCGCTCAAGAAGCTCTCCCTGCTTCCGGGCGGCCACTCGCTCCACTGGGTCAGGCTCGTCGTTCTCTTCGGAGCGCTCATGGGCATGCTCTCCAGCCTGCTCGTCTACCAGCTCGGCCAGTCCCGCGTCTGGTTTTCCATGTCCCGCGACGGCCTGTTGCCGAAGATTTTTTCGAGCATCCATCCACGCTTCCGGACGCCCGCATTTTCCACCTGGGTGGCCGGCTTCGTCGTCGCGATCCCCTCTGGCCTTTTCGACATCGGTACCCTCGCCAACCTCTCCAACATCGGCACCCTGTTTGCTTTCATCCTGGTTTCCATCGGCGTCATCGTGTTGCGCTATCGCGACCCGGGGCGCAAACGGGGGTTCCGGGTTCCCTTCGGACCCGTCATTCCAGCGCTCAGCGTGATCTTCTGCTTTCTGCTCATGGCTGGCCTGGACATCCTCACATGGTTCCGCTTTGTGATCTGGCTCGCGCTGGGCCTCGTGATCTACTTCTTCTACTCGCGCCACCGGTCGGAGTTTGCGAGAATGCGCAGAAGCTAATACATCCAGCTGCACTCCTGGGTGAACGCGCTCGGCTCCGAACGGCGCCATGTCCCGGCCGTTTTCTCGACTTCAAAAATTCCGCCGCTGCCGCAGAAGCTCCCGCACATCTTCACCACGGAGACAAGAGCGTGCGTGTGGGTTCGATCGAAGCCCGGCACACCCAGGAAGCGCACATGCAGAATCCCCTTGAATGGCTCACAGACCGTGTTTTGGAAATGCGTTTCAATGCATCGCTGCGCCTGGCCGGCCTGGTCGCGCGAGATCAGCTTGTACCCGGCGGGGATCGTGAATTTTGCCTGCCAGCGATGGCTTTGCCGGTTGGCGGCTTCAAAGGCGTCAATAAGCTCGTGCTCTTCCGGCGTCGAAGGCTGCAGGCAGCTGCCGTTCACTTGTGGGATGTCGGTGACCGACTCGTCGGAGAACACGAGCGGCTCCGGCATTGGCTCCTGATAGAGCGCAGAGTAGATCTCATAGGCGTCTGCAGGAGCAACGCCGCCGCCCGGCACGTTCAGCGGACTAGTGACCGACAGGTCAGGAATCGCGCCCTGAGGAATCGGGGCTGCATTTGGCCCGTGCGTTCGCGTGCGGCAGCCCACTCTGGCCCAAACAAACACGAGCAGCACCACCACGACCAAGCCCGCCGTCAATCCGCGTCTGCCGTTCACGTTCCGTCTCTCCCGCCCGCCGGTCATTATCGCTCGTTTCGCGGCACAGTGCGGCTCGCTACAATCTGTAGATGGAAGACATCCAGTCCTTCATCCGCCGTCTCCCCAAGGCCGAACTGCATCTTCATCTCGAAGGCACGATCACGCCCGCGACGCTCGTCGAGCTGAGCACGCGGCACGACGCTGTGCCCATCACCCAAGCAGAGGCCGACGCCCTCTACCACTTCACGGACTTCACCGGCTTTATCAACGCCTTCAAAGCCGTCACGCGCCGGCTCATCGGCCCCGAGGATTATGAACTTGCTGCCGGACGCATGATTGAGGCCCTCGCCGCGCAAGGTGTAGTCCACGCCGAGGTCTACATTTCGGTCGGCGTCATCTATATGTGGCGGAATCACGATCCCGCTTGCTTCGAGCCGATCTTTGAGGGCCTGGAGCGCGCGCGTATCCGCGGCGAACGCGAGCATGGCGTCTCTGTCTATTGGATCTTCGACGCGGTGCGCCACTTCACCGTGCCTGAAGCCGAGCGGGTCTTCCGCAAAGCAGCCGAGCTCCGCTCCTCTTATTCCTCGATCATTGGAATCGGTCTTGGCGGCGACGAGCGTCACACTCGCTCCGAACCCTTTCGCGCGCTGTATGCCGAGGCACGCGATGCCGGTCTGCGCCTGACGAACCACGCCGGCGAGACCACGGGCCCGGAAGCCATCTGGGAGGCGCTCGACATCGGATCCGAGAGACTGGGCCACGTTCTTTCGGCGATCCAGGACCATTCTCTTGTCCAAGAGCTCAGGGTGCGGAACACCGGCCTGGAGCTCAATCCGACGTCCAACGTGCGCACGGGTGTCTGTCCTTCTTTCGCGGATCATCCCTTGCGCCGCTACTTCGATGCGGGCCTGCTCGTCACAATTAACTCCGACGATCCGGCCTTTTTCGGCTCCGATGTCGCCAACGAATATCTGCTCGCGCACAGCGAACAGGGATTCTCACGCGACGAACTGCGAGCCCTTGCAGCGAACTCGATTCGCGCGAGTTTTCTGCCTGATACAGCTAAAGAGTCCTGGCTTTCCCGAATCGGTGCAGCACACTGAATGCACGTCTCGCAATGAAACTAAAGTTGTGTGCCCACTTTTCCTATGTGGGACGAGTCCAACAGGAAGTGGGTTATCATCGCAGTCAGGAGGCTGTGCAGCATGTCCGCCGAAACCGATACCGTCGCATTGATGGAAGAACCTTCAGAGAGCCACGTATTGCGCGTGGTTGGATGGTTCTCGGTAGGCATGGCCATCGCCGCAATCGGCTTCTACGTCGGCCTCGAGTTGCGCGACCGCTACAAGTTCAAGAAGCGCACTCCGTATGACTTCTACGCGAACGCCGGCGAATCGCAGGCCGCCGAGTTCGGCATGGGCATCTAGCGTCTCCTTCCGTCTTCGTTCATCCAAATTGCCGCCTCGAATGCCGCCTCGCGCGGCATTTTGTGTTTCCAGACTCGGAACTGTGCCTCAACCCGAAAAGCAACCTTACGATCAGTGACTACTGCCAACGAATCCACCGGTCTTCCTGGGATACCCTAGTCCCTTATGGGGCGTATTCGAGTTCTCTCCGATCAGGTGGCCAATCAGATTGCCGCCGGGGAAGTTGTCGACCGGCCCGCCTCCGTCGTGAAAGAGCTTCTCGAGAATTCGCTCGATGCAGGCGCCATGCGCATCCGCATCGAAGTCGAAGCCGGTGGACGCAAGCTCATTCGGATCGCCGACGATGGCCAGGGCATGAACCGCGACGACGCGCTCCTGGCTTTCGAGCGCCATGCCACCTCGAAGCTTCGTTCCGCCGACGATCTGCTCGCCATTGCTACTCTGGGCTTTCGCGGAGAAGCTCTTCCGTCCATCGCCTCGGTTGCGCGCGTCACACTCCAAACCGCGACCGATGGGGAGCCCGCCGGGACTTCCCTCGAGATTGCCGGCGGCAAGATTCTGCGCGTCGACGATGCTGCCTTGCCACGCGGCACCACCATCGCCGTCTCCGACCTCTTCTTCAACACACCGGCGCGCCGCAAATTCCTGCGCGCCGAAGCCACCGAGCTCGCTCACGTCACCGCGCTCGTCACGCATTACGCACTCGTTCATCCCGACAAGCACTTCGAGCTCGTCTCGGCGTCGCACACACTGCTTTCGGCCCCGCCTGTTGCCCGGATCGCCGAGCGCATTTACCAAATATTTGGAAAAGACACCCTGGCGCAGCTGTTGCCGGTCGCAGCCGAACTCCCGCTGGAGCGCGTAGGCCTACCTGAACCCCCGCCATGGAAGAAGGACCCCGACGAGCCTGCGAAGAAGCCCGGCACGCTGCGCCTCAGCGGGTTCTATTCCAAGCCCGAGCTGCAAAAGTTGAATCGGAACTCGATCTACATCTTTGTGAACAAGCGCCTCATCCGCGATCGCCTGCTGTTGCACGCCATCACCGAGGCCTATCGCAACGTCATTCCGCCCACAAGCTCTCCCGTGGTGCTGCTCTTTCTGGAGATGCCGCCCGAAGAGGTCGATGTCAACGTCCACCCGGCAAAGACCGAAGTGCGTTTTCGGCAGCAGTCGCTGGTGCACGATTTCGTCCGCGACAGCATTCGCAATGCGCTGGTTCTAGCACGCCCTGCTGCCGGTTTTCTGGCCGCACTCGACAACGCGCCGCTCGCCAGCCCGTCCTTGATGCCCCCGGCTGCGTCGCCTTTGCCCGGTTCGCCCGATTCAGCGGACGGAAGCGGTTTCGTTGATCCAGCTATCGCTGCCGTCTTTGAGCTCACGCCGAAGATCCCGCCGCCCGTGCCTGGTCGACTCGAGTTTCAGGAGGCAGACGAAGGTAGCCGTCCCCCGCAACTTCTGGAGGCTGCAGCCGCGCTGCTGGCCGGGACATCTGGGCAGTCGAGTGCCTCCACAGGAGCCCTTGAAACCGCCCAGGTCGAAGCCGAACAGGCCGCCGCGAATCTGAACCACCTGCGTTCGCTCCGGCCCATGGGACAGCTTCGTGAGTCCTTCATCCTGGCCACAGGAGAAGACGGCCTGTGGATAATCGACCAGCATGTCGCCCACGAGCGCATTCTCTTTGAAAAAATTCTGCGCGATCGCGAGGTCGAACGGGTGCAACGTCAGCACCTGCTGATGCCCTTGCTGGTCGAACTCAAGCCTGCCCAGATGGTCGTTTTCGCGCGAATTGCCGAAGAACTCCAGCAGAATGGATTTGAGGTCGAACCCTTTGGGCCTCAGACACTTGCAGTCAAAGCCTCTCCGGTCGGGCTGGAGGGCGCAGAACTGGAGCGGACGCTCGCCGAGATCATCGAACAAGCTGCGGCTGATCCTGATGAACGCCCATCGAATCAGCCTCTTACACCCCTTCGCACGCGGATCGCAGCCTCGATCGCCTGCCACTCCGCCATCAAGGTCAACACTCCTCTTGACCCGGCTCGTATGGAGTGGCTATTGTTGGAGCTTTCAAAGACCGAGCACCCAACAAGTTGCCCCCACGGTCGCCCCATCGCTTTGCTCTATTCCTGGAAGGAAATCCAGCGGGCCTTCCATCGAATCTAGTTCGGATTTAGAATTCAAGATGGAGATCGCTTCTCGCCCACAGGGGAAAGCGGCTATCGCGAAGTCGGCCAAGCACTTGGTCTGATTTTGCCCTAAAGGGCCACACGAGCCTGGAAACGAGGTTTCTTTGACAGCGGAACAGTTGGAAGCTGCACGCGCAGAACGTATGCGCCACAATGGACTTGGGACTTTGACCTTTGAGGACACCCGGACTTGGATTGAAGAGACGGGACTTTGCCTCTTTTTGCCTCGGAAGCAGTTCACTTCCTCGATCGCGCCTTCTTTTGTCGAAGCGATCGCGGGACGCCGTGAGGCTACCCCGGATCAGAAGCAGATTGCGGCCGCCGAGGCCTTGCTTGTTCGTCTTGAAAATGAAGGAGTTGCGGTTCGGCTGAACCTCTCCGGTCAACCTGGGGAGCAGCCCGACTTTGTGGTTGCGAGCTGGGTTTTGCCCTATGTGTACGCTCTCCGCGGCGACCGCGACTGGCGTCGCAGCCCGCAGCTTACGGGTTCCCGCGCCGTTTCACAGCTTGCGATTCAGGCGTACAAGCTTCTTGAGGCGAACGATTCGAGTGTCTCCCAGTTGAAGCACACCCTGGGGCGCGAAGTGAGCGAATCCGCTGTGGTCCGCGCGATCACCGAACTTTGGCAGCAGCTGCGGATCATTCCAGTGATTGCCGAGGCGGGTCGTGCAGCCAAGTGGCAGTTGCTGCGCCATCGCTATCAGAAAGCTATCGCAGAGGGTGCATCGACCTCACAGGTCACGGCCATCTCGGTTCTCGCTTCAATCTATCTGCAGGCTGTCATCGCCGCGAGTATGGAAGAGGTCGAGCTCTTCCTAGCTCCTCTGACTGCGCGCAGCAAGGTCCGCGAAGTGCTCCGCGGCCTGGTCGCTACCCGCCAGGTGCACACAATCTCGCTTGGTCACGCGCCGCATTTCTACGTTGCGGGGACCTTGCCCGAGTTCGCGCCGACTCCGCTCGTCTACGCGAACCCGTCCAACTCGATTTCGTCGTACTACTCGTATCGCGTCGAGCAGGACGATACGCGCTTCGAGCGGCCGTACTCGCAGCCGCCGGCCTTAGCCCCGTCTGCACCGCCGGCTCCGGCGCCCGCACCCGAACCGTCTGTGCCTGTCGTACGCAACTCGGCAGAGCCGCCAAAGCCCGCAGCACGCCGGCCTCACTTCGCGCGGCCTGTCAGGAGCCGGAATCGTAAACCGGCGCAGTCCTCCGGCAGTGCGCGCACGGCTCGCCGTACGGCCGACTCTCGACCGTCTGCCAAACACGCAGCAAATGGATCGCACACGGCCAACGGATCGCGCTGGCAGAAAAACGGCCACCATCCCGCAAAGAACCACTCGAATGGGACCACGGCTCACTCCAGCAGCAACGGATCGAAGACAAGGAATGGGAGCTCTGCCGGTTCCACCTGGACGAAGCGTAACGGCCATGGCAGCATCGGAAAGTCTGCGGCCGGCCCAGCGACCACCAAGCGCAAAACAGCCCCACGGGTGGAAGCTCGCGCATCCCGCAATGGCCACAAACCGGCACTCACGGCGGGCGCGAAGGCAGGCAACAGCAAGCGGTATGGCTTCACTGCCCGTGTCAATAAGAAGACGAAGAAGCGCGGATGAGTGCGGCTGAAAGCTCATCGCAATCGGCAAAGCCAATCCGCAAGATTATTGTCGCCATCGATGGACCGGCCGGGGCGGGCAAGAGTACAGTTGCCCGTCACCTCGCCCGCCATTTCGGCTTGCTGAATCTTGAGACTGGCGCCATGTATCGCGCGTTTGCGTTGAAGGCTCTGCGCTTGGAGATTCCTCTCGATCAGAGGGGCCCTCTTGAAGAGCTTGCCACCGAGACGCAGATTCGCCTCGAACCTGGCGAAGACGAGAACCGCGTTCTTCTCGACGACGAAGACGTCACCGGCCTCATTCGCAATCAGACCGTGACCGACGCCGCTTCGCGCGTCAGCGTCTTTCCTGCGATTCGCGCGTGGATGGTCCGACTGCAGCAGGAGATGGGCGCGGCCGGCGGCGTGGTGATGGAAGGGCGCGACATTGGCACCGTGGTCTTTCCCAACGCAGACGCCAAGATCTTCCTCGATGCGGCCCCTGAAGTCCGCGGCATGCGCCGCTTCGATCAACTCGGCCCCAAACGCGCCGTGCAGGCAGAGGATGTGGTCCGCGAACTGCACGCGCGGGACGAGCGCGACCGCAACCGCGCCGACTCGCCACTGAAGCCTGCTCCCGACGCCGTACTTCTCGATTCGACGAATCTCACGCTTGAAGAGGCTGTTCAAGCAGCGGAGGACATCGTGAACGCAAAGCTCGCCCTCACAAACTCGCCCGCTTGATTGAATTGACAGTCCTTGGAGCGCGTCCGTCCTTGACGACGCCCGTCGCCCTGGTTGACGATTCGGGGAACGCATCGAACGGCCGAAGCATAGAATTGCCGTAGGGAATGGGAAGTATGGAGATCACGTGCAGTCGCTGCCACCAGGCGGTCCAGGCTGACAATTGTTTCTGTCCTACGTGCGGTTTGCCGCAGCTGGTCTACGCGCCTGAGTCCTCCGACGGACAGGCGCCGGCAGAGCGCTGGACCGACGCGGTGCGCGACGCCAGCGTAGTCGACTGGAAGCCTGCCATGCGCGCCGCATTGTTGCTCGCCGTTCCCGCAGGCTTGCTCTCGAGTGGCCTCTCTCCTCTTGGATTCTTTGGTCTGTTCTGGATGGCTGCAGCAGCCGCATGGGCTGTCGTGCTCTACGTGCGAGGCCAGCGCCCTGCGTGGATCACGGTCGGCGCAGGCGCGCGCATTGGCCTTGTGACCGGCTTACTCGCTGCGTGGTTAGCCTTCACCATCAGCGGCGGTGCGTTGTTCGTGCAGCGCTTTGTCTTGCATCAGTCCAGCCAGATCGACTCTGAGTGGAAGACCCGCGTCGACACGAGCCAGCAAATGACCCAGCAATGGACCTCGGAGCTCGAACCATCCGATGCTGCGGAAGCACAGTCTGTTCGTACGCAGGTTGAGGCATGGATGCTTTCTCCCAGCGGTCACGCGGGCATCGAAACCTTCAGCCTCGCTTTCAACGCCGTTTTTCTGCTCTTCTTTGCCGCTGGCGGCGGGGCACTGGGGGCACGCTTGCTTGCTCGTACACGGCGCACCCAAGTCTGACGCTCGCTCGGCTCGAGGCGGTGCGCAGTCGTCCCAACCTCGATCGAGTGCGCTCGATTCCAGTTCTCCACAACTTGCCCCGAGCCGCCGCACCCTCGTATCATCCGGCGAGAGAGAATCCATGAGCGAAGAGCCGTCCCACCCGAGCCTGCGTGTCAAAGGCAGGCTGATGTCAGCCTCTGAGATCGAGCGAACTCTGGTTCGTCTTGCCCATCAAATAGTCGAGAAAAGTAACGGCAGCGGCGATCTGGCGTTGATCGGGATCAAGCGTCGCGGCATCCCGCTGGCCGAGCGGCTCGGCAAGCTCATCTCCAGCATCGAAAAACGCCCCGTCGACACCGGCACGCTCGACATTCAGTTCTATCGCGACGATCTCACGACGGCCGGCCCTCGTCCCGTCGTCACCCCAGGCGCCGTTGGCTTCGATGTCGCAGGCCGCGATGTCGTTCTGTGCGACGACGTGCTCTACACTGGCCGCACCATCCGCGCCGCTCTCGATGCTCTCTTCGATCATGGCCGTCCGCGTCGAGTGCAGCTGGCCGTGCTCATCGATCGCGGTCACCGGGAACTGCCGATTGAAGCCACCTATGTCGGCAAGACCGTCCCTACCAGCAGCCGCGAGATCATCGAAGTCAAGTTTCGCGAGGTCGATAACGATGAGCAGGTACTGCTTGTCGAACGAACAGACTAAGCAAAACAGCTTCTGGCTTTTGACTTGTGGCTAGGAGCTAGAGGCTAGAAGCTCAATTAATATGACCGCAGCCGTAACCGCCGCACCCGTCCGCCGACCGATCCAGCCACCGCCGATTCCCACTTCGCCGTTTCCCTACAACAGGGGATCTCTGCTCTCGGTCCAGGATCTTAGCCTCGAGGCAGTAAGCCACCTGCTAGCCCGCGCATCGGCGCTCCAGAACATGGACCCGGTGGTGCGGGACCGCATTTTGCAGAAGCGCCGTCTCGCGCTGCTCTTCTACGAATCTTCGACGCGCACGCGCACCAGCTTTGAACTAGCCGCCAAGAGCCTCGGCGCGGACACCACGCTCATCTCGAATTTGTCATCGAGCATCGAAAAAGGCGAATCGCTCAAGGACACCGGCCTGACGCTGCGTGCGCTGGGCGCCGAAGCCATCATCCTGCGGCATAATTCGTCCGGTGCTCCCTGGCTGCTGGAAGAAACCACCCGCCTGCCGGTGCTGAATGCGGGCGATGGCATGCACGAGCATCCCACGCAGGCTCTGCTCGATTTGCGCACCATCCTCGCGCATCTGCGTCCGGGCGTCGAAACCGTCACAGCCGAGACACTCGCCGGCGTCACCATTACGATCACCGGCGACATCCTGCACAGCCGCGTCGCCCGCTCCAATATGCTTCTTTTGCCGCGTCTCGGGGCGCGTGTCCTGCTCTGCGGACCGCCTCAGCTGCTTCCGGACATGGCCGCAGGCGCCGGACCGGGAATTGTCATCGAACGCGACTTCGACGCTGCGTTGCGCGCATCTCAAGTGGTCATGATGCTGCGCATCCAAGCTGAACGCCTCGCAGGGATGCAGCTCGATCTCGCGGAGTACAAGGTCAGCTATCAGCTCACCGGCCAGCGCCTTGCAACGCAGGCGCCGACTGCAGTCGTCCTGCATCCAGGACCCATCATCCGCGGGCTTGAGCTCACCGCCGGCGTCGCCGACGGTTCGCAATCGGCCATCCTCGAACAGATCACGAACGGGGTCGCCATCCGCATGGCCGTCGTCGAACGGGCGCTTGACCCAAGCAGGCACAAATGGAGGCCGCGCATGACCGCTCTTCTCATCCGCAACGGCCACCTCGTCGATCCCTCCGCCGGGATCGACGCGCCCAAGGACATCCTGCTCAAAGACGGTCGCGTTGCGGAGATCGGCGGACCCAACAAGCTCAAAGCCGTCAATGGAACTGAGGTCCTGGATGCGACCGGCCTGACCGTCGCGCCCGGCCTGATCGATATTCATGTCCACCTGCGCGAGCCTGGCCAGAGCCACAAAGAAACCATCGCCACAGGCACAGCAGCAGCAGCAGCAGGCGGTTTCACTGCCGTAGCTGCCATGCCCAATACCTCTCCCGTCAACGACACGGCGGAGGTGACCCGCTGGATGCAATCCCCGGAGCGCGGTGCGCATGTGCGCGTCTATCCCATCGCAGCCGCAACGCGCGGATCAAAGGGAGAGACGATCAACGACTTCGCCGCGCTCAAATCCGCTGGCGCCGTGGCCGTCACGGACGATGGGCACCCCATTCTGAAGGACGGAATTATGCGCGAAACCCTTGCCGCTGCGGCGCGCGTGGGATTAAGCGTGATCCAACATGCAGAAGACACCCGCATGACGCAGGGTGCATGCATGAATCTGGGGCCCACTTCCTTCAAGCTTGGTCTACGCGGTATGCCGCCTGAAGCCGAATCGAGTCTGGTCGAGCGCGACATCCGTCTGGTCACCGAACTCCGGGACGCGCGCTCGCATCTGCATGTTGCGCACACTTCTACCGCAGCCGCTGTGGCCGCCGTCCGCAAGGCACGCCGCAATGGACTGCGTGTGACCTGTGAAGTCGCGCCCCATCATTTTCTGCTCACCGAAGAAAACGTCGGCATGTACTCGACGAACGCCAAGATGAATCCGCCGTTGCGGTCCGCTGCGGATAGGGACGCGATGATCGAAGGCATTCTCGACGGCGTAGTCGATGCAATTGCGACGGATCACGCGCCGCACGCCACGCACGAGAAGGAAGTCGAGTTCGAGAATGCGCCGAACGGGATCACCGGCCTCGAAACCGCACTCGGCCTCTGTCTGCGCTGGTTGCACAAGGAGTGGAAGCTGCCCCTCGGTCGAGTGCTGAGCCTGCTGAGCGCGCAACCGGCCGCACTGCTGGGCCTGAAAGGCCGCGGCACGCTTACCGTCGGCAGCTTTGCCGACGTTGTGATCTTCGACCCCAAAGCGGAATGGATCTACCGGGCCAGGGAGACACGCTCCAAGGCGCACAACTCACCGTTTGATGGCTGGACCATGCAGGGAAAGGTCCGCTGGACGATCAGCGAAGGCCGCATCGCCCACACGGGCCTCTGACGCCAGCGGTCCGATCAAGCAGCGCGAATCTTAGATGCTTTGCCCAGTAACTCGCGCTCCGCACGGAGCCAGTCCTCTTCATGGTGGCCGTGCTGACCGCCTCGTTCCGCCCAGTACCGATGAGCAAGCCTGGCGATTGCTTCGTGCGAAACCCCGATCTCGGTTACTTTGGGCGTCGCCTTTTTCCGGGTTGTCTTCTTCTTCGGCGCAGTCCCGTTCGCAGGCATTGCCACCGGGCCGGCCTTCTTACGTGTCTGCTTAGGTGCGACTGATTCGATCGCGCCCGACTGCACTGCTGTAGTTACGTTCTTTCTCGTTTTCGTCTTCTTCTCTTTCTCGATCATCAGGATCTCCTCGCCGTTTGAGGTCGCCGAGCAGGCCATTCTTTATAGGATATAAAGGCGTCAACTCGCGATAAAGCCGAAACGCGACCGACGAATCCCTCTAGGTAACCGGCTCAGAACTCGGAGAACAGCGGATTCTCGGGCTTCTTCCCCTGTCTTCTGCATCGAATGGACGTATCGCCCGAGGTGAGCCCATGTTCTCGATTCCCGGTGCAACACAGTATGCCGACTTGAGCCTGCTGCTTCTCCGGCTCATGGTCGCTCTCGTCTTCGGCACCAGCGGGTTCAACCATCTCAAATCCCCGCGGCAGCGCGCCGAGAGCCTGGGCCTCAGCGTCCCTCTCACGGTCTTTATCGGTGCAGCCGAAGTTGCCGGTGCGCTCGGCCTAACCTTCGGGGTGCTCACGCAATGGGCAGCGCTCGGGCTCATCCCGATAATGCTCGGCGCGGTCTACATGAAGGTTGTACAGTGGAAGACTGGATTCTGGGGTGAGAAGGCTTCGGGCTGGCACTACGAGCTGCTTTTCATCGCGATGTGCCTGACCATTCTCACGACCGGAGGCGGCCGGATCGCCCTCTTTCCTCCGCACTGATCGAGGTCTTTCGAACGAATGGACAAACGCGAGTTTCTCAAAACCTCAGGAGCCATCGTGGCAGGTTCCATGTTGTCGCGGCTCTCTCACGGCCAGCAGCAGCCCGCGCCCCGCGAAAACTGGGCCGGCAACATCACCTACAGCACCGATCGCGTCTATAGCCCCGCCTCCATCGCCGAGGTCCAGGACGTAGTGAAGCGATGCGAAAAGCTGCGCGCTCTCGGCTCGCGCCACTCTTTCAACACGATCGCCGACAGCAATGCGAACCAGATTTCGTTGCAGCACCTCGACCAGATCGAGATCGACGAGAAGGCGCATACCGTCACTGTGGGTGCAGGCGTGAAATACGGCCAGCTGGCGCCGGTGATCGATGCGCGCGGCTACGCTCTGCATAATCTCGCATCGCTGCCGCATATCTCTGTCGCCGGGGCTATCGCCACCGCTACACATGGCTCGGGTCTGCACAACGGCAACCTCGCAACCGCCGTGTCTGCGCTGGAGATCGTCACCGCAGACGGCCAGATTCTGCATCTCTCGCGCGAGAAAGACGGCGACCAGTTCCTCGGAGCTGTGGTTCACCTGGGCGCGCTCGGCGTGCTCACACGCGTCACGCTGAACCTGCTGCCGACCTACCAAGTCGCCCAGTCGGTCTATCGCAATCTGTCGTTCGATCATCTCAAGGATCACTTCGACGACATCTTCGGCGCCGGCTACAGCGTCAGTCTCTTCACCGACTGGCAGAATCATCGCGCTACGCAGGTCTGGATCAAGCGCCGGGTCGAGGGCGATGGAATGGGCTGGCTGGCCGAGTTCTACGGCGCCAAGCTGGCTACGGAGAAGATGCATCCCATCGAAGGCCACGCTGCCGAAGCCTGCACCGAGCAGCAGGGCATTCCGGGGCCGTGGTACGAACGCCTGCCGCACTTCAAGATGAACTTCACTCCATCGAGCGGCCGCGAACTGCAGACCGAGTATCTCGTGCCGCGCGAGCGAGGCTACGAAGCCATTCTCGCAGTCGAAAAGCTGCGCGACCGCATCACGCCGCATCTGTTCATCACCGAGCTGCGCACCATCGCCGCGGACGATCTGTGGATGAGCACGGCGTACCAGCGGCCATCGCTCGCCATTCACTTCACATGGAAGCCGGAGTGGCCCGAAGTCAGGCAGATCCTTCCTTTGATCGAGGCAGAGCTCGCACCCTTTGGCCCGCGCCCCCACTGGGGCAAGCTTTTCACAGTTCCACCTGCGCGACTGCAGGCGCAATATGCGCGCCTCGCGGAGTTCAAGGCCCTGGTGCAGCGTGTCGATCCCGGCGCCAAGTTCCGCAACGAGTTTCTGGACAAGAATCTGTATACAATCTGAAAGTTATATTCTGATATAATCTTGGTAGAGGTGACCAATGGCAACTGCCACGTTGCGCAAGGTAGGCGGCTCTGTGATGCTCGCCGTCCCTAAAGCCATTCTTGAGTCACTCGATCTAAGAGTGGGTGCACAGGTATCCATCGACATTCAAGATGGACGTTTGCTTGTCGATCCGAAGCCGCGCCCTCGCTACTCACTCGAGGAATTGCTGGCCCGATCGGATTATTCCAAGCCTCAACGAGCCGAAGATCGCGAGTGGGTCGATGCTCGGCCGGCTGGCCGAGAAATCATATGAAGCGGGGCGAGATTTACATGGTATCTCTCGACCCTACGATGGGACACGAACAGCGAGGCCATCGGCCAGTCCTCGTTGTGTCGCCCACAAGTTTCAATGAGGCGACAAAACTGCCGGTCATTCTTCCCATCACAAGCGGCGGCGCATTCGCCCGTCGCATTTCGTTTGCCGTTCCGCTTTCAGGAACCAAAACGACAGGCGCTGTGCGCTGCGATCAGCCTCGCGTGCTCGATATCAAAGCCCGCCATGGGCGGCGAGTTGAGGCTATTCCTCCTGAGATTCTCGATGACGTGCTCGCGAGAACAGCTACCTTATTCGGGTAGAATTTTCTGCCACGGCGGACCTACCCCTTGCGCCGATAGTGAATTTGAAACTCGTATCCCGCGTTGGGCGGGAACAGAGTCGCCACGTGCCGCAGGCGCTCGGCCAGCGCCGGTGCGGCCAGCAGCGGGTACTCGCGCTCGCGGAGATCGTGGTAATCGAAATCGACGGCAAGCGAGAGCATATAGATTGCCAGCGCGTCGGAAAAAGCAGCCTCGAAAAAACCATTGCGCGACCGCTCGTCGATGCCTTTGCCGCTGCGCGTATCCAGTGCGCGGCGCCGTGTCTCCCATGCATCCTGGCTCGACTCCCCGCGCACCTGCGCTTCGGCCTGCGACCACACCAGCGACGAAAAGCTCTCCGGCACTCCCGCGACCGCGACAAAGTTGTGCGCGACGTTGATAAAGAACTCGAAGGCCAGCCCGAACCGGTCCTCGACGAGCCGCGTTGAGATAAACACGGCCTCGGTCGTTCCAAAAGCAGCGTTGCGGTGACAGATCGCCCGGTCGCCCAGGTCCACCGAATACGACGGCGCAATCATCGTCTCGCCTGTGTCTGCTATCGCAAGCGGCACAAAGTAGTAGGCACGATTCGCCAGCGCAGCGGCCATGCCCTGCGGCACCGAGCCAACCATCTTCTCGATCTCCGTGTCGGGTACCCGCGTTTCGCCCCACGTGGCATAGCGTATCCCGTTCGGCGCCTGCCCCACGGTCACCTGGGTCGCCACCCTCTCGGCTTGCCACAACTCGATTTGTACGTTACTGGCCATGAAACTGTATTCTATCTACACGCGAGAGGTCGCGAAAGTGACACAGTCCATGGCCCATTCCCCGCGCACGGCCGGCAACATTCTCGGATTCCCCCTCGAAGGCTTTAGCCTCTTTCAGAGCCTGCTGCTCGCGCTCGCCTCGGCGTTCTTCACCTTCTTTCTGACGACTTGTCTGGCTATCTTCTCGCTGCTGGTCTGGAATGGAATCCTGCACCACACTGTGGACTACGCGGACAGCTACCGCGACGTTGGATTCCCGGCGGGCGTTCTGGTACTGCTCATCGCCCTGCCCTTCTTCGGCGCACTTTGGGTTCGCGCTAAGATTCGCAAGTAGGCGACCATGCCGGTCTTCTCGCTCTCCCTCGAAACCCTGAAGAACCAGCAAGACCCCGCCTGGTGCGAACATCTGGAGGCGGGCGGCATTCTCTATTTCCCCGAGACGCCGGTGCCCATTCCGCATGACGACCTCGAGTTTCTCCTCGGTCAGCGGCAGACTGGCAGCAGCGTACACAAGAACATTGCCTACAAACCGAGTCGCGACCAGTTGAGCGGTGTCGATCGCAAGACGACAACATCCGCCGACGTCGAAAAGCTCCACACGATCATGCGCCGCTACTCGGGGGGTGTCGAAACCTTCCTGACCAACTTCCTCGCGCCCTACAAGCGCCGCTGGCGTCTTGATTACGCGAGCTTCCGTCCGCTCGAAGAAGAGAGCCGCGACCTGCCGGTCAGGCGCCGCAACGACCTGCTGCACACCGATGCCTTTCCCACGCGGCCAACGCGCGGCTGGCGCATCCTCCGGTTCTTTCACAACATCCATCCCACACGCACACGTGACTGGGTAATCGGCGATCCTTTTGCGAAAGTTGTCACCGTCTTCGCACCGCGCAAGCTGGCCCTACCGCAGGCCGACAGCCCCGTGGTCCGTGCGGGCAAGCAGATCGCGCAGGCAAGCGGCCTAGCTTCGCTCGTGCCCAAGTGGAAGCGCACGCCGTACGACGAGTTCATGATGCAGCTGCACAACACCATGAAGGAAGACGCGGCCTTCCAGTCCAGCTGCGCTCGCGAAGAGGTGAAGTTCATCCCCGGCTCCAGTTGGATGGTCTACACCGAGACCGTGCCGCACGCCGTGCTCGGCGGTCAGTACGCGCTGGAGCAGACCTTTCTGGTCGACCCGGCGGCGATGGTCACGCCTGAATCCGCGCCGATCGCCATTCTCGAAAGGATGAGCGGGGCGCGGCTTGTGGAACGCTGATCCCGAAAGAAGTGCCATTTCGCACCAGTAATCATCGAACTGCCCGAGCCGAAGACACTGATTTGCTACCATCGACCCCATGCTTCGCGTAAAACTTCTTGATCCGAGAGCTAAGCTGCCCGCCGTTGCCCACCCCGGCGAAGATCTCGGCTACGACCTCTTTGCTCTTGAATCGGCGACATTGGCTCCGCACCAAACTGTTCGTGTCCGCACCGGGATTGCGGTCGAAGCCCGTCATCCGCAGACCGGTGAGCCGCTTGGGCTCATCGTGCGCGATCGTTCGTCGATGGCAGCGCGAGGGATCGCAACCACAGGGGGCGTGATCGATGCGGGCTATCGCGGCGAAATTCTTGTGCTGATGGTGAACCTCGGCGAGGTTGCAGTTGAACTCAAAGCCGGCGACAAAATCGCGCAGATGATCCCCGTGCCCGTGTTGACAGGGGCTGTCGAGGAAGTCGACTCCCTGGAAGTCTCAGCGCGAGCGGAAAAGGGATTCGGAAGCTCGGGCCGGCACTAGAGAACCAGGCACGATTTCATCCGGTGCGGCTGCTCGCTTTTGGCCCGCCGGCAGAAACTCTCTGTCGCGTTGGAATAAATCTCGTTCGGCTCGGTTCTCGTTGGTGCACACAGCTTGTGCACCTCACAATCGCCAGCGAATGCCGTTGTGCCACAAAGCTCACCTCGGTGATGCCGAGGACATCGCGCATTGTGTCTCCAGACCTCAGGCCGCCGAACTCTGCGGCCGAAGGTCCGCGGCGCCCGACAACGGCGCCGCCGCCGCAGCAGCAGGGTTGGAGAACGTCCAGTTATTCGACTGTGACCGATTTGGCAAGATTGCGCGGCTGATCGACATCGCAACCGCGGCGCACGGCGATGTAGTAGGCCAGCAGCTGCAGCGGAACAATCTCGATCAGCGGCGAGAGCAGTTCAAACGCGGGTGGCACCTGGATCACATGCTCGACCAGACCGCCGATCCTCTTGTCGCCCTCGGTGGCAACGGCAATCACGCGTCCCGAGCGCGCTGTCACTTCCTGAATGTTCGAGAGGGTCTTCTCATACCGCAGCTTCGATGCGGGATCGGATTCGTCGCGCGTGACGAGCACAACCACGGGCAGCGTCTCGTCAATCAGCGCGTTGGGTCCGTGCTTCATCTCCCCAGCTGGATAGCCCTCGGCGTGAATATAGGAGATCTCCTTCAGCTTGAGCGCACCCTCGAGCGCAATCGGGAAATGGATGCCACGACCAAGATAGAGGAAGTCGCGTGCATTGGCGAAGTCTTTCGCAAGTTGCTCGCATTGCTCGGAACGGGTACGAAGGACCTCTTCGATCTTCGCGGGAATGCGGTTCAGTTCTTCGATGAGCTCGACAGACTTAGCCTTGTCGAGTCGTCCTCGTAGTTGACCGAGCTTGACTGCGAGCAGAAACAGCGCGGTGAGTTGTGCTGTGAATGCCTTCGTTGAAGCTACGCCTATCTCCGGGCCGGCGTGCGTGTAAATCGCGCCGTGGGATTCGCGGGCAACCATGGCTCCGACGACGTTGCAGATGGCAACGGTCTTCGAGCCGAGAGTCTTCATTTCACGCTGCGCCGCGAGCGTGTCTGCCGTTTCGCCGGATTGCGTGATCAGCAGGCCCAGTGCATTCCGATCGGGAATAGGATTGCGATAGCGGTATTCGCTGGCGTAGTCGACGTCGACCGGAAGCCGCGCGAGCCGCTCGATCATGTACTTGCCCGCGAGGGCGGAGTGCCAGCTCGTGCCGCAGGCCGCGATGTTGATACTCGATGCGATCGCCAGCTCCTCATCGTCGATCTCCATCTCGCCGAGGAAGATCTTGCCCGAATCGAGGGAGGCGCGCCCGAGCGTGGTATCGCGGATTGCGCGCGGCTGCTCCCAGATTTCTTTGAGCATGAAGTGCTTATAGCCGCCCTTTTCCGCCTGGATCGGATCCCATGAGATGCGCGTGAGTTCGCGCTGGATGGGCTTGCCGTTGAAGTCTGTGAGCTCGACACCGGTCTTGGTCAGGATGGCCATATCGCCGTCGGCGAGAAAGTAGATGTTGCGCGTGTGGTGGAGAATGCCGGGAACATCCGACGCGACAAAGTACTCTCCCTCACCAACGCCGATGACGACGGGAGGTCCACTGCGCGCGGCGACGATCTTATCCGGCTCGGCCGAGGAAAGGATGCCCAGGGCAAAGGCTCCAGTAAGGCGCTTCACGGCGCAGCGTACGGCCTGTTCCAGGGGGATGGGCGTGCCTTTGGACTCGGCTTCTTTCTGCAGCTGCTCGATCAGGTGCGCAATGATCTCGGTGTCCGTCTCAGTAACGAACGTGTGGCCCTGCGCGATCAGCTCATGCTTGAGCTCGAGATAGTTTTCGACGATGCCGTTGTGAACCACGACAATACGTCCGGTGCAGTCCCGGTGGGGGTGCGCATTCTCTTCCGTCGGGCGGCCGTGGGTTGCCCAGCGTGTGTGACCGATGCCGAAGGTGCCCTGCAGCGGGTGATCGTCGAGAATATCTTCGAGATTCGACAGCTTGCCGGGCGCGCGGCAAACCTGCAGAAGCGCGGAGTTGGGGCTGCCCACGGCGATACCTGCCGAGTCATAGCCGCGGTACTCCAGGCGGCGCAGTCCGCCAATAATGACAGGAACGACTTTCTTCGGTCCGATGTACCCCACAATTCCGCACATAGTGAGATTCTATGCGAGGGAAAGCGGAGAAACATGTCTGAAAGGTAACTCCACCCGCATCGAAGAAGGTAGAAGCCGCGAGCCGCAGCTATTCCTCGAGGCGGTAGGTGAATTCCTCGATGACCGGGTTGGTCAGAACCTCGCGCGCAATGCGCTCTACCTGGGTCTTGGCCGCGTCGGAAGGGAGCCCGTCGGCCAAAGAGAGGGCAAAATACTTGCCCTGACGTACCGCGGAGACATCCGCAAATCCAATCTTCCGCAGGGCATTGTGGATGGTCTGACCCTGAGGATCGAGAACCGATGCCTTTAAAGTGACATAGACATGCGCCTTCATCATCGATGATTATAGTAGCTCCGGCACCCACGCCGGGCTTTCCCCAGGATTCCCGGCCGGAAACCGCACGCCGGAGAGCTTCCCTGACCCTTAGAGGAGAACTGAGCACGATGGTCAATTATCTTGAACTGCCGGTCGGCGACCGCTGCCCCGAAGTGTTTCGGGCGGTGATTGAGATCCCCAAAGACGCCACCAACAAATTCGAATACGACAAACAGCTCCATGTCTTCAAGCTGGACCGCAACTTGCACTCGCCAGTCCACTATCCCGGCGACTATGGATTTATTCCTTCCACGCTGAGCGACGACGGCGATCCGCTCGACGTTCTCGTGCTCGTCCCCGCCTCGACCTTTTCTGGATGCGTGCAGGAGGTGCGTCCGATCGGTCTGCTCGAGATGCTCGACCAGGGCGTGCTCGACGAGAAGGTGCTCGCGGTGGGCAAGAACAATCCGCGCTACGCGAATGTTTGGAATTACACCGACATCTACCCGCACATGTTGAAGGAGATCACTCACTTCTTCTCAATCTATAAGGATCTGGAAGGCAAGCGCGTCGAGGTGAAGGGTTGGCACGACGCCGCTTATGCGCGCGATCGCGTGGTGCGTGCCGTGAAGATGTTCGACGACAGCAAAGCGAAGCAGCACTCGGGGCCTAAGCCGAAAAATGCCAAGTAGACACTTCATCGAGGCGGGCAGCCTCTACTCCGAGCAGGCCCGCCTTTCGTTGTCGATCTGATTATCTAAACGGTTCGATCGGCGCCGATCAATCCGCAGGCGCAGACGCCAGCTTCCGGCGAGTACGCGGAGCTGCGGTAAGCCAATAGAGCGCAGGGCCGAGCAAAGCCACTCCCAGCGCGAAAACGAGAGCCGAGACCGAACCCATCAGCTTCTCATCCCGCGAAACATAGATCGCGTATCCAATCAGGGCCGTCGGTCCCAGGGCCAACGCGCAGGCAAAGGCAAGATTGCCGGCCTTAAAAGGCCGCTCCATCTGGGGTTCGCGGATGCGCAGCACAATCAGTGCAACGAACTCAAGCAGCAGGCTCGATCCGTAAAGAACCAGGTCGATAGAGATGAGCCGTTCGAAGGGAAGCTTGAGCGCAAGAGCCCACGCAAATCCGCACAAGAGCACGCTGACCCAGGGAACGCCGCGCGCATTGCGCCGAGCGAGCGCTTGCGGCAACATGCGGTCCTCGGCCATGGCCATGGGCAACCGCGAATAGCTCATCACCAGTGCATTGAACATGCCGATGCCGGAGATCGCTCCGCCTACCACAACGCCCAGACCCAGCATCGGGCCACCCAGGCGCGATGCGGCCACCATCCAGTCGCCGGTAGAAAAGCCACCGATCGAGAGACCAGTCAACGCCATCGCCAGCAGGGGTACTACGTAGGTCACTGCAACCAGCAGGGTCGCTCCGATCATCGCGCGGGGGTAATTGCGTTGCGGGTTTTCGACCTCCTGTGCGACGGTCGACGCGTTATCCCAGCCCATGTAATTCCAGAGCGCCACGAGAACAGCCGTCGACAGTGCAGATTCGGTGCCCGACTGTGCCCATTGGATTGCGGGATGAGCCGTGACTCCGTGCCAGATCGCCAGGACGGTGAACACCACAAATGGCGCGAGTAGCATCACGAACATCCCCACCGAGCCCTCACCAACAGCCGGCGCTCCGCGCAGATTCCATACGCAACACAGAGCCACGACGGCGAGCGACCACGCGTACCCATGCCAACCGGCAGTGAGGGCTGGATCGAACTTGCCGAGGTAGAGAACAAAGATGGCCGGATAGATGGCCATGTCGAAGATGCTGGCGGAAAGCGAAAGCCAGCCTTCCTGGTAGCCCCAGAAGGGCCCCAGCGCGCGGCGCACCCAAACGTAAAAGCCGCCATCGGCAGGAATGGCGCTGGCCAGTTCACCGATCATCAGCGCTGTAGGCAACGACCAGAGAATCGGCAGAACCAGGAGAATGAGAATTCCCCGCGCAAAACCGGCTCCGCCGAGAATGTCCTCAATGCCGTAAGGTCCGCCCGACACCATGAAATAGGTGGCAGCCACAAGCGGCAGAACGCGAAGCCCGCGCCGCCCCGGTTTGTGGCCAAAGACCATACCGTGAATCTAGCAATATTCAAAGCGCAGAGAAAGCGAAAATTGAGTCGCGCCATCACTACCGACGGTGCGCGCTCTACCCAGGAAACTCCGGTCCGTTTCCGAGCGCACCGGCCGGCGATGAGACGCTCTTGCCCGCGCTCACTATTTGCTCTTGGCCAGCCAGATCGCTTCCATCTGCTCTAGCGAGCGGCCGTTGGTCTCGGGCACCATCTTTGCCATAAAGAGGGCGGCGAAGATGCCCATCACCCCGTAGATCCAGTAGGCGAAGCCGTGCTTGAAGTGCTCCACCAGATAGGGATTCTTATCGAGTATGGGGAAGGTCCAACTGACAAGATAGTTGGCGATCCACTGCATCGCCACTGCAAGCGCCATGGCCTTGCCGCGAATCTGGTTGGGGAAGATCTCGCTGAGCAGAACCCAGGTGACCGGGCCCCACGAGACGGCAAAGCCGGCGGTGTAAACCAACATGCTGACAAGCGCGATCATGCCGTGGCCGCCGACCCAGAAGGCCGTGCCCAAAGAGGAACATGCTGACGGCCATGATGAGTGCCCCGGTAATCTGGAGCGGCCTGCGGCCGAAGCGATCGACCGTAAAGATGGCAACGGTGGTGAAGGCGAGATTGACCGCGCCGACGATGATCGTCTGGAAGAGCGAGGCGTTGGTCGTGAAGCCCATGCCCTTGAAGATGTCGGTCGCGTAGTAGAGCACGACGTTGATGCCGACAAACTGCTGGAAGACCGACAGCATGACTCCAATAAAGATGAGGAGTCCGCCGAAGGAAAGCAGTTTGCCGGAGTGGTGCTCGCTGAGCGAGGCGCGAATTTCGGAGAATTCCTTCTCGGCTTCCTCCTTCGTGACGAGTTTGTCCAGCACCGCGCGCGCGCCGCTCTCATCGCCCTTGAGCATCAGGTAGCGCGGGGTCTCGGGCACCAGGACCAGGAGAAGCAGAAAAAGGCCGGCGGGAATGGCGCCGGAGAGAAACATGTAGCGCCAGCCGATGGAATTGAGCCAGGCATCGCCGCTGCCGGACTTCGAGATTCCGAAGTTGACGAAGTAAATCACCAGCATGCCGAAGATGATTGCGAACTGATTCCAGGCAACCAGATTTCCACGAACCTTGGGAGGCGCGATCTCTGCGATATACATCGGCGACAACATAGAAGCCAGCCCGACCCCAATGCCACCCAGGATGCGATAGAAGACGAAGTTCGCCATGTACCCGGAGCCGCCGTGGCCAATAGGAGCAAATGGAAACTCCGGTGCGGATGCGCCCAGAGCGGAGACGAGGAAGAGGAGGGCGGCAACGATCAATCCGCGCTTGCGCCCGATGTGGGTGCTGACCCACCCGCCAACCAGCCCGCCGACAATGCAGCCGATCAGGGCGCTCGACACCACAAAGCCAAGCAGCGAGTTCGCAGCGTTGGCCTGGGCGGCGTTGCCTAGGTCTGTGAATCGCGGATCGACGAAGTAGGCCTTGAGACTATCGACCGCGCCGTTGATCACGGCGGTGTCATATCCAAAGAGCAATCCGCCAAGCGTGGCGATCAGGGTGAGCAGAACAACATACGGGTTGACTCGAGGCATAGGGTCCTTTGAAGCAAACCGATTTTCTCAATAGCTTCCTGCATTTGTCTATGGGGAGATCACTATTTTGAGTCGTGGGGGCGAGGGATGGCGAACTACGGCCCATCGACGGGTGTCCGGACAGAAGCAATCGCCAAATCGCGGTCACTTTTTGGCGCCAAAGGTGAGCTGCCGCCCGGTCCGGTCTCCGTGACGGCAGCGACTTAGGTGCCCTTGCACCGAAGAACCGAGCAGGGCTTCAATCAGCTCGTTGAGCGACACAGGACTCTGCTGTGTTCTGCGGCTTCGGAAGCAGCTTCGGGTCGGTCTTGAGATTCAGGAGAATGAGCCCCGCCAGAACGACGACAACCCCGGCAAGCGCCGTCCACCGAATCTCTTCGCCGGCGACGAAGCCCCAGAACAGTCCCCAGATCGGCAGCAAATAGGTCACCGCGACCGTCCGTGTCGAGGAGATCGTGGCCAGCAAGCGAAAGAAGAGCAGATAAGCGAGTCCGCTGCCCAGGATGCCCAGGATGGTAACGGCAACAACCGACTTCCAGTGCAGCGCGGATGGGTGTGGGCCGAAGGCGGCCAGCGGCAAGAGGACCAAACCGGCCAACGTCAGCTGAAACGTCGCAATCACCACGGGCTCCACTCCCTGCAGCCAGCGCTTGGCAAGCACTGCTCCTGCGCCGTAGCTGAGGCTGGCCACGGCGATCAGAATGACGCCCAGCAGATAGCCGTCGGCAGGCGTTCCGCTCGCCCTCCCTGCAGCGTGGCCGTAGACGACGGCCAACACACCGAGGAAGCCGAGCACGACTCCGGCCCCTGTGAGGCGCGTGGCCCGGGCAGCACCGGTGATCAGGCCGAGCAGGAGCGCCCAGATAGGCGTGGTTGCGTTCAGGATTGCGGCGATGCTCGAAGGAACGGTTTGCTCGCCCCAGGGAAAGAAGCAAAACGGAATCGCATTGTTCAAGATGGCAACAATAAGAAGCGGAGGCAGCAGCCGAAGGGGAGGCAGCTTGTGCTGTCCGAGCCGCAGCGCGATCCAAAGGAACGCCGAGCCGAAAGCCAGCCGGCCCACCGCAACCCACACCGGCGGCAGATCGACGCCGGCGAGTTGAATCAGAATGAAGGACGCTCCCCAGACTGCGGAAAGCAGGAACATCTCGAGCACGTCACGAAGCCGCATGGTGTTCTGATACCCCGGCTGAAGCGTTGAATCTCTTCGCGGTCAAGAGCGCGAATGAACCCCGCGACCGCTCTTCTTCGACCGGAGCAGCGCGCTTCTTCCAAGATGACGGATCATCCGCATCGGCTCAATAAAAGATTCCGATGTGTTTCATCTGCGCGAGCGATCGACTCGGGTAGCAATGCTGTCGGGACTGGCAGCCGATCACGCTCCCTCTGCTCGATCTGAATCGCCATCCTGCAGCCTGTGAAGGCGACACTCGGGATTCAGCCTCACCCCGAAGCCGGGCGTATCCTTCAGCTTCATTCGTCCGCCCGCCGGTACCGGCTCATCAAGCAGCAACGGGGCGAACATCGGCGTCACTTCATCGGCTCCGGGCGACATCATCAAGAACTCAGAGAACGGGCTATTGTGACGTGTGAGCGCGAAGTGGTAGCTGTACACACTCGATCCGTGCGGCACCACCAGAACGCGCCGTGTGTCGGCGAGAGCGGAGATCTTCAGCAACTCGGTGAGGCCGCCGCACCAGCCGACATCCGGTTGAAGAATGTCGGCACAATCCATCTCCAGCAGAAGACGGAATCCCCAGCGCGTGGCCTCGTGCTCGCCGGTGGTCACGAGCATCCCCGGCGGCGCTTTCTTTTTCAACTCCGCGTAGCCCCAGTAGTCGTCTGGAGGCAATGCTTCCTCGATCCACTTCAGGCCGTACTCCTGCGCCGCACCGGCAAGACGGCAGGCATATTCCAAGTCGAGGCTCATCCAGCAGTCGTACATGAGCCAGAAGTCGTCCCCCGTGCGCGAGCGCATCGAAGAAAGCAATTCCAGGTTCTGGCGAAAGCCTTCTTCGCCCTCCGCCGGACCATGGTGCAGCGGCAACTTGCCTCCGATGAATCCAAGCTGCTTTGCGAGGTCGGGGCGCGCACCGGTTGCGTAGAACACGAGCTCCTCGCGAACCGGGCCTCCGATCAGCTGATACACCGGCTCCCGGCGTAGCTTGCCCAGCAGATCCCAGAGCGCCAGGTCAACGCAGCTGATGGCGTTCAACACCAGGCCTTTGCGTCCATAGAACAGAGTCGCCAGATACATTTGATCCCAGATGCGCTCGATCTCGCCTGGGTCGGCGCCGATCAGGAAGCGTGCAAGGTGGCGTTCGACGATCCATGCCGCGGGTTCGCCGCCGGTGCTCACGGCAAATCCCACGGCTCCGTTTTCCGCTTCGATCTCGACCACCAGCGTGCCCAGCACGTTCAGTCCGAACGACTGACGGCTAGCCCGATACTCCGGGTACTTCGCCATTGGCGTTGCGATGTGGTCGTCAATCCAGTGCCCACTGGCCTGGTCGTGGTAGTCCGCTCCGCCTCCCTGTGAAAAGAACGCGCGCACTGCTCGAATCTTCGGAAACGTCATGTCATCCCTTCAAACCGCATCGTCTCACGCAAGAACGGCTGGCTCGACCTGGGCTCCAGCGCGTCATCGGCAGCGCTCCGAACGCAAGAATCGCATCGGCGCTGTTTCTTGACACGTGCGCTCGCGACAACTAGCCTCGCGCTAGAAACATATTACCGATTGAATTATGAAAGCTCCCGGGAGGTCCATGGAAAGACGCAGTGTTCTGAAACTCGGCTTGGGGGCAGCGATGGGCTGGGCTACCGATATGCACGCCACAACCCGGACACCAGTCCTCGATACGCACATCCACCTGTTTGATACGAGCCGACCCGGCGGAGTGCCTTGGCCGGAGAAGACCGACGAGATTTACCAGCCAGCGCTGCCCGACCGCTATGCGTCGATCGCGAAGCCCTTCGGTGTGGTGGGCGCAATTGCGGTCGAAGCCTCTCCGCTCCGCAGCGATAACGATTGGGTTCTGCAGCTCATAGCGCAGCATCCGATCGTCGTCGGTTTCGTGGGCGACCTCGTTCCGGGCAGCCCTTCCTTTGCTCAGGATCTTGAACGCCTGCGGACCAATCCCTTGTTTCTTGGAATCCGCTGCGGCAACCTCTGGAATCGCGATCTCTCCGCCGACTCGAAGAACCCTGCGTTCATCGCCGATCTGCGCCGCCTCGCCTCAGCGGGCCTGGCGATGGACAGCGCCAACCCCGACCCAAACCTTATCGGCGCGATTCTTCGTGTGTCCCAACAAATCCCCGAACTGCGGATCGTTATCGATCATCTTCCCCACGCCGCGCTGCCGGACGATGCCAATCAAGTCAAGGAATACTGGGCCGATCTGAAGACGCTCAGCGCAAACCGGCGCGTGTTCGTAAAACTTTCGGAGATCCCGGTGCGCGTGGATGGCCATCTTCGTACGGAAGCGTCCTACTATCGGCAGAAACTCGATGCCATCTGGGATATCTTCGGCGAAGACCGCATTCTTTTCGGCAGCGATTGGCCGAACAGCGACCATGTCGCCTCGTATGCCGAAACCTTCGGCATTGTGAGCAGCTACATGGCCGAGAAAGCCCCGACGGCCAGGGAAAAATTCTTCCACAAGAATTCCATCGAAGCCTATCGCTGGCGCCCTCGCGACCTGGCTCAGCGGTCGCTTTGACTTTCGGTGCTTCGCACCGACCTGGTCTCAGAACGTGAAGCGGGTACCAAACTGAAACTGCCGAGGGCTGTTCACGGTGCTTGTAATCAGGCCGAAGTTCGCGGGTACGGTGAGAGTGGAAACGCCCGGCATGCCCAATTGCTTGCGATTGGCGATGTTGTACGACGAAATCTCGAAGCGCAGGTCGCGTTCTTTACCGAACGTAAAGTGCTTGTAAGCGGACATATCGAAATCGTTGGCTCCCATGGTCCGCACATGGTCGAGATACGCCGGCGCGCTGCCTGCAACGAACGGGCTCGCGGGAAATGCGAAGCAATCGGTGGTGAACCACTGCTGCTGCGTGTGAGGGGCGCCGTGGCCGGGATCGCAGGTCATATCGGCGCGTTGATTGAAGTAGGCAACGCCGGCCCCGACGGTGGGCGACACGATGGGGACGCCGGAACTGAGGTAAGCGATCAGGTTCGTGGTCCATCCGCCGAGAACAGCATTGCTGATACCTGCCAGGTTTACGGCGCGCCCTCGACCCACGGGCAAGTCGTACGAAACGTCGCCGGTGAATTGGTACTTGACGTCTTGCGGGCTGATGGAATGCTCGAGACCGATGTTCCTCCAGTCCTGGGGCGAGCCTGCATGCGAGCCGACGAAACCGAGGGGAGGATTGCCGTCATCGGTCATGAGCTTGGCCCAGGTGAAGCTGGCCAGAGCCGTGAAGTGGCTGGTCAGGCGCTTCTGTACCTTCGTCTGCAGAGAGCTGTACTCGGAGTCTCCGCCGGGGTAGCCGTGGACCACGACACCGTTGCCGGCGCCGTAGCTGCCGTTGCCGAACTGCGGGAAGGCCTGCACTGCAACCCACAACGGAACCGTGGCCGCGCCGGCATTGGCGTTGGTGGCCGGCTGGATGGAGGCCCACTGGTTGGGAACCATCGTGCAAGACGGGTCCGAGGTGTCTACGCAAAGCGAGGCGCCGTGGGCGGCAATTGTGCCCAGATCGAGCTGATTCAAATCGGCAGTGCCCAGGGGCAGAAACAGTCCGCGACTGCCGACGTATCCAGCGCTCAAGATCACAGCGTGGGGCAATTCGTATTCGACGCCGAAGTTGAAGTTGTAGGTGAGCGGCGTGCGCTGCGAACGGAGCATGGTGTTGAGCGACTGACCAAGGTTGTTGCCGAGGCCGGTGGGCGGGGTCGTGTACTGCTGAACGACTCCATTGGGGAACGGATTGCTCAGAGAGAAGGGGCCGGTGGTGCTGGGATCCGCGGAGCCGGGATTAGTGGCGCACTGGTCGCTGCCGTTGATCACAGTGTTGCCATCGGCATTGAAGCAGGTTGCGTCCCATGCGGTGTCGGCCGAGAAACCGTCGCTGTTGAGACCCGTGCCGCCTACCATGTGCGGGCTGGGGCCAAAGTAGAAGCCGCCGCCGCCGCGCACGACAAGATGCGGAGCGGCCTGCCACGATATTCCGAGTCGCGGCGCCAGGTCCTTCCAGTTGACGTCAAACGGGGTGCGGTTGCCGCCGCCGACATAGATTTCGGCGCCCGTGTAGGCTACGCCGCCGACCGTGTTGGCCGCGGTCGAATCGAAATATTCGAAACGGTTGTGCCGTTCGGTTTTGCCGCCGAAGATGTCCCAGCGCAGGCCGGCATCGATGGTGAGAGTCTTCGTCAGGTGATACGTATCCTGCGCGAAAGCCGCGTAATACGGGCTTGTTTCGGCGGCAAAGAGATCCTTGGTGAAATTCGGGTACCCGGCCTCTTCCCCGTTTCCCGGGGTCGGCCCCTGGCCAACGAGGAACGACGCGAAGTCACTGCCGCCCGTTGACGAGGCAACCGTCTGGTCGGTCGCCGAGATATCGAACCCATACGAGCCGGATGCAGCCGGAGGCTGGCCGACGTTGAGAAAGCGCTTCATGTATTCGAAGCCGGCAGAAATCTCGTGTTTGCCCTTCAGCTTGGTGACGGCAGCGCTGACGTCGCTGTTTTCGCTAGCGTACCGGAAGGTGTTGTAGTCTGCCGTGCCGCCGATGCCGCTGCCATTGTCATTGAAGAGCACAAAGGGCAAGAGCTTTGTAACCTCCTGCGCGGCAAGGTCGGATGGGAATCCGAGAGTCGTAATGTCGAAGCCGCTCTGCCGCGGATCTCCACCCTGGTTCTCGTAGTGGCGCGTGAACGAGTAGCGCAGCTGTAGAAATGTCGTGGAGCTGAGTGTCAGGTCGTCGCCGATGAGGATGTTGCGTCCGTTGGTGACGTTCTGCGCGTAGTTCAGGTCCCACATGTTCCCGAATGCATTGAATGTCGATGTGAAGAGGCGGTCGAAGGAGAACCGCCCGAAGATACGTTGCTTCTCGCTCTGCGCCCAATCCATGCGGACGTCGAAACGACGCGCCGAGGTCGGATCGAGACCGGGAGCGAAGAAATTCGGCGAAAGATCGTCGGAAGAGGCGTCGCAACCGGCGCCGAGGTTGCACTTGGGGAACTCGGACAAGAACTTCAGCGCGATCGGGTTGGGGTTGGCGATCACGTTGTTGGTGAAGGCCTGCCGCGTACCGTCGGCATTATCGGGAAGGAGCGGGTTGTAGATGGTGAAGCTGTCGGCCGAAAAATCGCCGGTGCGCTCGGCCGTGGTGGGGACTGTGAAGGTGTTGGAGCCATCGAACTGTTGCTGCTGGGTGTCTTCGTAGTCGCCGAAGACGAAGAGCTTGTTGTGAAGGATAGGACCGCCTATCGCGCCGCCCTCCTGGTAACGGTGGAACGCGGGCGGAGTGTTCGACTGTCCGTTGATCGATTGGCTTTGCTTGTTGAAGTATTCGTTGGCGGCCAGCACATTGGGGCGGAAGACGCCGAACGCATCGCCGTGCCATTGATTGGTTCCCGACTTTGTGACGAGGCTGATCACGCCTGCTCCGCCGCTCTGGTAGGAGGCAGGAGTGTTCTGAGTTTCGACGCGCGTCTCTTCCACGCCATCTTCGGGAATATCGAGTGCGGGAATAATCGCGGCTACGTTGTTTTCGGCGATCCCGATGGGGCTTCCGTCGACCATGTAGTAGACCGACCCCACGATGGCTCCGTTGATGGTGTAGGAAGATACGTCGACACCAGGACGGCCGCTGGAGATGTTTTCAATGGCGAACGAGCTGGAGGAATTGGGCGCACCATTGGCCGGCGTCACGCCCGCGCTCAATTGCACCAGGTCGAACACATTGCGCGTCAACAGCGGCACGCGATCGATGGTCTCGGAGGAGATCAGCTGGCCCACGGTGGAGTTGCTGGTATCGACCAGCGAGGAAGATTCCGTGACAGTGACGACCTCATTGACTCCGCCCACGGTCAGCTTCAGGTTCGCAGCAGTGACTTGATCGAGCGTGACCACGACGTTCTTCTCGACCAGGGTCTCAAAGCCCTTCGCGCTGGCGGTGATCTGAAACTTGCCGGGAGAAAGGGAAACGAACGAATAGATCCCTGCCGCGGTCGACACGGTCGAAATCTTGACCCCCGTCGCTTGCTCCAGGGCAGTGACATTTGCTCCCGGGACGATGGCCCCGGAGGGATCGCTGACGAGCCCGCTGATCGAGCCTCTACCTGCCTGGGCAAAAGCCACGGCAACGCATGCAATGAGCGCTGCCACGACAAGGGAAGTACGCGCAACCACGGCGACTATCGCTCTGAAGTTCATATGCTATCCCCGGCCAAGAGATTTATTCAAACGTTTGAATCTTAGTGAAAAGACTGTAAAATCGATCCGGCTTCATGTCAAGAAGAAAAATCCGTTGCGGCTTTCTGCTTTCCGGCTCTAGTCTTTAGCAGCGGACGCAAATGGTCTGGGCCTTGTTGAGGTGTTGACGCAGCAGGTGGTACCCCGGCAGATGTGGGAGGAGAAAGAGTGGGTAGACGAAAGACTGGCCACGTCACGCTGCTCGATGTAGCCCGAGCCTGCGGTTACTCCGTCTCCACGGTATCGATCGTGCTGAGCGAGGCGCCGCTCTCGCGCAACGTTGCAGCAACTACACGCGAGCGCATACGCAAGATGGCGCGGCAGCTCGGTTATCATCCCGACGCGCACGCTCGCTCTTTGCGCCGTCGCCGCAGCCAGACGATTGCGGTCCTGGCTTACGATCTATCCGATCCCTTTTGCATTCCCATCGTCCGTGGAATCCAGGCGGGGCTGCAGCCGGTGAGTTACCTGCCCCTGCTCATGGACGCACAGACGCAGCGCAGGCTCTTCGATAACTACCTGAAGATGATTCTCGAACGCCGGGCCGAAGGCGTCATCGTCGTCGCCAGCTGGATCTTCGAGGAGACAAATCTGCTTGCGGACATCGAAAAGAACAAGGTCCCTATCGTCATTGTCGGCCGCGATTTGACGGGCCGCAGGGTCAGCTCGCTGCTGGTGGACAACGAAGCTGGGGGTGCGCTCGCGATGCGGCATCTCACCGACCTCGGCCATCGGCGGATCGCCGTAATCCGCGGCCCCGAGGGGCTCATCGACAGCGAGCCGCGCTGGATTGGCTTGAGCCGTATTGCCGAAGATGCGGGCATTCAAATCGATCCCCGCCTGGTGTTTCAGTTGCCCAACTTGACCGACCCTGCTTCTGGCTTTGAAGGCGGATTGAGTTTCGCCAAACAAATGCTGGAGAGCCGCCTGCCGTTTACGGCCGTGCTGGCCTTCGACGATTTGACGGCGCTGGGCGTTGTCCGCGGACTTTCCGAAGCAGGTCTGCGGGTCCCCGAAGACTGTTCCGTGATCGGATTTGACGACGTGCTTCCGGCAATTGTGGCCACCCCTGCAATCACCACAATTCGCCAGCCCCTTCGCGAGATGGGCCTTCTGGCAGCGCAGTGGACGGTACAGGCGATCGAAGCGGGCCAACTGGGCCACCGGAGTCCCGGACACTTGCATCGGGCTGTTCCGGAATTGATTGTGCGCCAATCGACTACGGTTGCGGCCCCCGCGCGACAGGCTCAAAAGAGAGCAAAACGGGCTTGACATCCTCAATCGCTTCAGAGATATTTCCCTTATTCAAACGATTGAATACATTCTCCAACTTTTTCAATCGATTGCCGAACGACTCGCGTAATCGCGAGACACCGGCTTGGTTCGGTCCGGAAATGCGAGTGATCATGAAAAAAACAGTCTTGACTTGTGTCCTGAGTATCGCTGCGGGCGCCGTGACGCTCGAAGCAGCAACCGTCACTCCCTTGCATGAGGACTGGCGCCTCCAATCTGCCTGCAAAGTACAAGCGACCGGTGAGGCCATTGCGAGCCGAGGCTTCTCCATCGAAGGCTGGCTGAAGGCCTCGGTTCCAAGCACCGTCCTGGCAGCGCAAGTCGCGGCAGGAACGATTCCCGATCCATACTTCGGCGACAATCTTCGCCAGATTGCCGGGACAAGCTATCCCATCGGGACGTATCTTCTCGAATCAGCCGATGCCGGCAGACAGCCCTTATCGCTGCGGCTGGTGGTATCGCAAGGAGTTCACGCCTCCGGCCGCCGGAGCGCCCGATGGCCGCCTCTGGCTGCACTTCGGCGGAATCAACTATCGCGGCGAGATCTGGCTCAATGGGAAGAAGATCGCCGATTCGAGCACCGTCGCGGGCGCTTATCGCACCTACGATTTCGATGTGACGGATGTGCTGCAAGCCGGGTAAGCCGAACGTGCTTGCGGTGGAGACATTCGCGCCGACAGAGAAAGACCTGGGCATCAACTGGGTCGACTGGAATCCCTGCCCGCCGGACAAGGATATGGGACTGTGGGGTGCGGTCGATCTGGTCGCCACCGGGCCGGTGACGCTGCGGTCGCCGATGGCGGTGACGCACTTCAGCGACGGCACGCTCAACACCGCCGACCTCACCATCTACGCCGAACTGCACAACGCGACAGACACAGCCAGTGAAGGGCGTGGTGTCAGGAACCGCCGCCGGAGCGCACTTCGAACAGCCGGTCGAGCTGGCCGCACACGAAGACCGGACTGTCGTCTTCGCCCCCGAACAGTTTCCGCAGTTGAAGATTCACGATCCGAAGCTCTGGTGGCCCTACCAGATGGGCGAGCCGCATCTCGAGCATCTCGACCTGAGCTTCAGCGTGGGCGGGCACATCTCGGACGAACGCAGCGTCGATTTCGGCATTCGCGAAATCACGTCGGAGTACACCGCGACCGGCGGCCGTCTGTTTCGTGTGAACGGCAAGCCGATTCTCATTCGCGGCGGAGGTTGGTCGCAGGACATGTTGCTCCGCAGCGATGACCAGCGGCTGCGCGATCAGTTCCGCATGGTGCGTGACATCGGCCTGAACACGATCCGCCTTGAAGGCAAACTCGATACAGAGGAGTTCTTCCAGCTTGCCGATCGACAGGGAATCCTCGTCATGCTCGGCTGGTGCTGCTGCGATCATTGGGAGCACTGGAAGAACTGGACCGCGGACGACCTGCAGATTGCGCGTGCATCGCTGCGATCGCAGATGCTGCGTCTGCGCCAGCATGCAAGCCTGCTGGTGTGGCTGAATGGCAGCGACAATCCACCACCGGCCGACGTCGAGAAAGCCTATCTGCAGGTCGAAGCCGAGACGCATTGGCCGAATCCTGTCCTCTCCTCTGCATCGGGAACGCCAACCACTGTAACCGGTGAGAGCGGCGTGAAGATGTCAGGCCCGTACGATTATGTCGCGCCCAGCTACTGGTATGTGGACCGGCACAATGGCGGAGCCTTCGGCTTCAACACCGAGACCAGTCCCGGCCCGGCGATTCCATCCCTGGCAAGCCGCCGCAAGTTCTTGGCCGATCCGGAAGCGTGGCCGCCCTCGCCGACATGGGGCCTGCACAACGGCGGCGGAGAATTCGTCAACCTGAAGGTCTTCGATGAGGCTATGGCCTCGGTCTACGCCACACCCCGTTCCTCCGCGGACTACGAGCGCATTGCGCAGACCATGGAGTATGACTCGGAACGCGCGATGTATGAGGCCTACGGCAAGAACAAATATGTGTCCACCGGCGTGATCCAATGGATGCTGAACAACGCATGGCCATCGATGATCTGGCATCTCTACGACTACTATCTCGACGCAGGCGCGGGATACTTCGCCGCCAAAAAGGCCTGTGAGCCGCTGCATATTCAGTACTCCTATGACGACCAATCCATCGTCGTCGTTAACAGCACCTATGGGCCGCCCGTCCAGCTGCACGCTGGCGTCAAGATACACAATCTTGCGTGGAAGGAACTCTATAGCTCCGAGGCCGACGTGAGTTCGCAGCCTGACAGCGCACAGCGCGTGTTCCTGATTCCCAACTCCCTCCTCGTCGGCCCGGACCACCTGTTCTTCATCGATTTGACCTTGACCGACGCGGACGGACACGTCGTGAGCCGCAACTTCTATTGGGTGCCAACCATGCTCACTTCCTTCGATTGGTCGAAGACCGACTACACACACACTCCTGCATTGCGCCACGAGGACATGACTGCGCTTGCAAATCTCCCGCAGGCAACGATCCAGAGTCGTGCCGAGATCGAAACAACCAAGCAAGGAAGAGAGATCCGGCTTTATCTAAAGAACACCTCCGCAGCGCTGGCATTCCAGGTTCATGCGGCCGTGCGCACTGCGCAGGACGATCTGATTGCTCCCGTCTTCTGGTCTGACAACTGGATTGAATTGACGCCCGGAGAGTCGACGACCTTGACTGCGCTGCTGTCCGACGGCGATTCAAGCACGCCGACGATCCACGTCGAAGGCTGGAACCTCGCGCCTGTCACGCTGACGCCGACCGCTGCTGTGGCGGCGCGCTAAGGGTCGCGCATGTCGACGGCCGCCGGACAGAACGCTGCAGAAACCATCGGCCTCAAGCGGAGCCTCCGCTTTTGGGATCTGGTTCTCTACGGCATCATTCTGATTCAGCCCACGGCGCCCATGCCCAGCTTTGGCGTCATCTACCAGGAGGCGCGCGGGCACGCGGTCACTGCAATTCTGCTCGCTATGGTGGCCATGCTGTTCACCTCGGTCAGCTACGGCCGCATGGCACGAGCCTATCCGCACGGCGGTTCGGCGTTTCTCTATGTCGGCAAGGAGATCCACACCAGCCTCGGCTACCTGACCGGCTGGTGCCTGGTGATGGATTACGTGCTGAATCCGCTCATCTGCACCATCTGGTGCAGCAGGGCAGCGATCAACTTCTTTCCGGAGATTCCCTATGTCGCGTGGGCGATCTTGTTCGCAGTTCTTTTCACGGCGCTGAATTGCAATGGCGTAGAGACATCGGCCCGCATCAACGCTGCGATGGCCACCGCGCTGGGCGTAGTCATCGTTCTCGTGCTCGGCGCTGCTGTCCGCTGGCTGCTGCATCTCTCCCATCCTGACGCCGCATTCTTCGTGCGGCCTTTCTACGATCCCGCAACATTCAATACGTCGGGCTTGCTGCGCGGCACTTCGATTGCCGTGCTCACCTATATAGGATTCGACGGCATCTCAACACTGACCGATGAAGCAAAGGACCCGGCGCGAAGCGTACCGCGCGCGATTGTGTTGACATGCTTCGTCACGGGAGTTCTCGCCAGCGTTGAGGTCTACGTCGCGCAACTCGTCTGGCCGAGGGGACTCGCGTTTCCCGATATCGACACGGCGTATGTTCACGTCTCGGGCCGCATGGGCGGACCGATCCTCTTCCTGATCGTGAACGCAGCCCTGCTGCTGGCGAACATTGGCTCGGGTATGGCATCGCAATTGGGCGCGGCACGGCTGCTCTATGCCATGGGGCAGGACGGCGCACTGCCCCGGCGCTTTTTCGGCGCGGTACATCCGAAGAATCGGATTCCGCGTAACAACGTTCTGCTCGTAGGCGCGATTTGCCTTGCCGGCGCCCTGGTCTTCAGCTACCAGCTCGGCACCGAGCTCCTCAACTACGGGGCTCTGCTCGCCTTCATGGGCGTCAACATCGCATCGATGCTGCGTGGGTGGCGCCACGGGAGGTTCAGTCAGGTCGCGCCGATCCTTCTCTCGTTTGGCGGCTTCATCACCTGCGCGTTGCTTTGGTGGAACCTCGGTCCTTTGGCGAAAGCGGTGGGCACAGGTTGGGCGCTCGTTGGGATCCTCTTCTGGATCGTGCGCCGGCGATCGACTGTGCTGCCCGGAGAGAACGCATGACTCACACACAGGCTACTCGTTCGTCGACAGAGCGGCGCTTTGACGTCACCCTCGCAGGCGATACCGCTCTCGATGTGCTGATGTACGGCCTCCCCGACGATCTGGCGCCGGAGCGGGAGTTGCTTGCAGACGCGATTGCAATTCGTGTGGGCGGATCCGCCGCCATCACTGCGCACAATTTAGCCGCCTTGGGAAATAGGATCGGCTTCATTACGTCGGTTGCCGAAGATGATTTCGGCCGCATGTGCCGATCTGAGCTCAGCGAAGCTGGTGTCGACCTCTCCCGTTGCTCACCGCCGCGCGGAGTTCAAGCGGGGGTCACCATCCATCTGCAACACCAGAAACTCCGGCACATGTTCACCTATCCCGGCCCTGCCTGTGAACTAACCTTTGACGATCTAGATATCGGCTACCTTGCCCAGGCCCAGCACTTTCACATGTCGTCCTACTATCTTCAACGCGCGCTTACTCCGCGGATTCCCGAGCTCTTCGTCGAATTGAAGAGGGCCGGCATGACACTTTCGCTCGACCCCAATGACGATCCATCGCAGCAATGGCATCGCGGGATTCTCGATGCAATTCGACAAGTCGATATCTTAATGCCCAATGAGCGCGAGGCTTGCTTGCTCGCCGGAGAGAACGAGCTGGATCGAGCTATCTCCGTTCTGCGCGATCTCGTTCCGTTGCTCGTGATCAAACGCGGATCGGAGGGTGCTGCGGCCTTCTGTGGTCGGCAATCCTGGCAAGTTCCCGCAGAAAGCGCTCAGTTTGTCGATGCGGTTGGCGCCGGCGATAGTTTCAACGCCGGTTTCCTGCACGCGTGGATTCGCGGCTGGCCGATCGAGAGAGCGTTGGAACTTGGTAATCGGACCGGCGCCTTATCTGTGGCAGCGAGCGGCGGTACGACTGCGTTTCGGAATCGGACGGATGTACTTGCGCAGCTCGCCCAAAGCTCCCCAGTCACATGAATTGCGCACAAGAGACATCGATCAGGATTCGACGAAAGCTCGACAAGCCGCCAGTGGCATTGGGGCCCGCGGAGCTGCCAGCATCGGATCGCCACCTATATTGACTCACCTCGCTTCGCTCGCTCTTTCCTCGAGAAACACCAACTCGGAACTAAGCGGGCGGTCGAGGTGGACCAGAATGCCTTGCTGCATCAAGTCGTTTCCAGTTGCTTCTTGATCGGGAGCACTTCCATCCCGAAAATGGATCAGGTAGCGTTCCGGGCCTTTAAGCCCTTTCAGCGCAAATCTGTGCTGCACTTCGTCTGGAACGCTTCCGCGGAAGGCGTAGACCACTCCCTGTCTCCGCGCAGGGTCCCAGTATTGGACCGCATCCCAATGCACTCCGTCCGGGCGCGGCGAAATATGAAACAGCTCGGCATCGCGAATAAGAGGTCTCAACTTCGCCTTGTAGAGCGCGATCTCTCGCGCTGCCGCCTCATGCTGTTCCAGCGTCCATGCGTGTGTGTCCTGCATGATGCTGACCCATCCCATCATTCCGCTGCGCAGCATGTAGAGGAAGTTTTCGAGATTGGACGCGGGCCACTTCTCCACGTAACTCTCAAGCATCGCTGGCGGCAATACATGACTCGCATCAAAGAACGCACGGCGGTTCGAGAGCGGATCGTACGTGTCCGTAATCGAGAAGTAGTCGCCATGCGCCGCCGATCCAAAATCGACCATCCGGCCACCGTCATTACAGATCTCGAACAACAGCCCCGGGTGCAGCTTCCGCATGTGCTCGTAAATCTCGTAGTAAGACTTGACGGCGTGATAGCTGACATCCGTTGAGTTCGAAGCCAGGACAAAATCGGAACCCCAGTCGTGAATCACCTGCATCGTGCTGCGCTCGGGCGGTGCGTGCGGATGGTCTTGACGAACGCATCCCTGGGCAACAAGGTATCCATCATGCTCCAGCATGTCGAGGTGGTTCTCTGAGATGATCCGGTCGACCTCTTTTTCGAAGTAGTCCCTCGCCGCCGGGACTCCAAGATCTGCGGTCTGGCCCTTGAAGTCCTCCGGTTTCCAGCCTGGCGGAACATCGGTCACTAGCCAGTCCCGGACCTTCGGATCGTGCACATTCAGCGAACCAGGCTCTGAATCGAGTCCGGCCTGTGTCCAATCCACCCACAGGCCAAAGCGCAGGCCCTGTTT
The DNA here is from genome assembly GCA_963778705.1 of uncultured Acidobacteriaceae bacterium. Classification (GTDB taxonomy): domain Bacteria; phylum Acidobacteriota; class Terriglobia; order Terriglobales; family Acidobacteriaceae; genus Telmatobacter. Next base: position 12,600 of record CAVZVM010000014.1, on the reverse strand, counting down.
ATGAGCCTCGTCTGCGACTAAAGCGATGCCGTGAGGAAACTTAGATGGATCGGGATACCAGTCGCCGACACCACGGAACCACCCCGCGTCGAGGTGAAACATCTCCAACCCGAGTTGTTTTGATTCCTCAATCATGCTCAGGGCGAGCTTCTCGTCAACGCGCATTCCGCTTCCCCAGCTGTTATTCACGGTCAGCGGGTAGTGCGGATCTTTCCATGTCAGCGGGTTTCCAAGCACACCTCGCACCCATGGCCGCAGTTGGTTGCCGGCTCCGTCTGGTCCATCCGAGAACGCACCCAGAAAAACCGTCGGAGTTGAGAATTTGGCGCCAGGCAGCACGCGCGTGCGAAAAGGGCCGGGTTCAGGGTTCAGCCCAAGCGCGGTGCGTATGTGGTCTCCTTCGCGGGTGAGCGCGAGCCGAGTTCTTCCGCTGAACTCGATCCCCGCGTACCAGCCAGATTCCTTCTGATCCGCGCTGAAAACCATCTCCACAGGAATGATTTCGCGGGCTTGGCCTGGTTTGGGAAGCGCATAGGTGGACGATTCACCCGTCCACCGGTACCCATCAACGATCGTGTCGAGATGCGTTCCTTCAGCCGATGGACTATCGGCGCCCTTTTCGACATAGAAGTTCCGCAAATCGACGTTCGACGGATAGTCAATTTGCAACCGGAGCGAATCGAGAAGGGGCAGCCAAATCTCGCGTGCGGAGAGATTCTTGACCGTGATCTCATGCTCCATCGGACCGGAGCGTGCCCGCGACTCCCAGGACCAGGAGAGACGCAAGCGCGGATTCTGTCGTCTCATACACGAGAACGACTTCGTGAGAAGTCGCGCGGCTCAGTTGTGGCTGGAACTGCCACTGCGTGGGGACTGACGCCCCATCGGTCTTCCACTGAAGCGGGAAGCGATTCCTCGAGGCCGTTGCGGAACAGGCCTGATCGACCATGAATTCCGGTGAGTTTCGGAGCGCTTGCCCCGGCTTCAAAGACAAGCTCCTCGTCGGAGTTCGCCAGGGCGAAGCGAGATGGACTGTTCTCGGCCTCCAGGGACAGATTCCACGCAAGCATTAGAAGAAGTATGGAATTGAACTTCGGACGTAAGCCGCGCGTCAACATTCGATCCATCTTCTCAAAGCGACGGCTCTTGCGTTGAAGCTCCGATCGTTTTTCGTGCAGCTGCGATCCTTCGGGCCAACCGGTCACGGAGTATGTCACACCCACTCGCCCCACTGCGGCAGCTTCGGTGTTGCGAACTGCGACGGAGCGTCTTAATCTTGGGGGTTCAGGATTTGGACTGAAAGATTCCTGTTCAGGAGCGTTTTCATGTCGGCAAAGCGAATTGGCATTCTCACCGGAGGCGGCGATGTTCCAGGCCTGAATTCGGTTATTAAGTCGGTCGTCTACCAAGGAGCCGAAAGCGGATGGGAGGTCGTAGGCATCCGCCGTGGCTGGGAAGGCCTGACCCACGTCGATCTGAATGATCCGGCCAGCCGGTCGCGATATGTCCTCCCGCTCAACCGGGAGAACACCCGCACCATCGATCGCACGGGCGGCACATATCTGCACAGTTCGCGGACCAATCCGACCAAAATGCCAAAGTTGCCACCGGTGCTTGCAGGCCAACAATTCGCGAGCAAGCAATCCACTAAACACGGCGTAACCTCTACGGTGTTCGATGTGACGCCCGCAGTGTTGAAGAACATTGAGAAGCTGGGCCTCGATTACCTGGTAGCGATCGGCGGCGACGATACCCTTAGCTACGCGGCCGAATTGGACAGGCAGGGCATGAAAGTGATTGCCGTGCCGAAGACCATGGATAACGATGTGCGCAACACCGAGTACTGTATCGGGTTTTCAACCGCCATCACGCGCGCTATGGATGCAATCGAGCGCCAGCGCACAACGGTCGGCTCACACGAGCGGATCGGCATCTTCCGGGTGTTTGGCCGCGATGCAGGCTATACAGCGCTCTATACCGCTTACGTAACATCCCTGCGCTGCTGCATCCCCGAGCACAAGGTTAACTTGGAGCACCTGATCGAGATCCTGATTGCCGATAAACACAACAACCCAAGCAACTATTCGCTTGTGATTCTTTCCGAGGGCGCGGAATGGGAAGGGTACTCGGTGAAAGAGTATGGAGCCGCCGATGCCTTCGGCCACCGCAAAAAGATGAGCGTGGCGGAGGACTTGAGCAGCGAGATCAAGGCAGCCACAGGCGAAGAGACAATCGTCAGCGACCTGACCTACGATTTGCGCTCCGGCAGTCCGGATTTCGTCGACCGCATGGTGGCTGTCACTTTCGCGGGAATGGCGATGGACGCCGTGGAAGCAGGAAAGTCCGGCTTGATGACGGCAATCGGCGGCGGATGCTACCAGATGGTGCCGATCCCCGATCCTAAACTCGGACCCCGCAAAGTGGAGGTCGCAACCATGTACAACACCGAGCGCTACAGGCCGACCTATCATCACAAGCTTGGCTTGCCGATTTTCCTGACCCAAGGTTAGCGTGCAGGAGCCGACCTGGACTGGGACCGTCTTCATCGCACCGGAGGAGAGGACGCACTCGGTGTGTCCACCAAGTTATAAGGACTGACTTCACGGGCACTTCCCATCAAGATGTGACGTGACGCACAGACGTGGTGTTCTGGGGCTGTCAAGGTAAATCTGTCCCCGCCTCCGCGAAGAGCAGGTCCCGCCGGTTCCGACGCATCACCCCCAGAGGCGTAAGGCCCCAGTTTCCTCCGGGACGCGTTGTCCATTCAGTCACTCAAAAGCAGGGTGCCCTCCCCGCCCGCTAACCAAACTGGTTACTTGACGAAAGAGGGACGCCAGGCCCACTCTCACGAAGCTGCGTGGAATTGAGCGCAGAGCCAACGGAAAGACGGATGGCAAAATGAGTTGCCTACGCTGTCAAGATCTGGAACGAGCAGTTGAGGTCAAACAACGCGAGTACAGCGAATCTCTTGCCTCTGCGTATTATCGGATCAGCAGAAAGTTCGCGGCCTATGCAAGCGTAGAACTTGAGCGCGCAAGGAACGAATTGGAGGAGCACCGGTTGGTGTGCGTCTCCGTCGTCGGGCAACCTGCGGCTTTGGCAGAAGTTGTTCGGCCTCGCTTCACGCGACAAAAACTCCGGGGCGATTGGACCAAAACCGCAGCCTGACCGCCTGAAACAACAGAACAAGGGGGGGCGTGATGATCGTCCTTGAAGAAATAGCTGCAAAGAGTCATCGACCAGTTGGTCAAACCAAGGGTATGCCTGCGCCAAGGACCGTAATCCGATCCGCACGCTCCGGTTGCTCACCGATCAATCCGAAGTCTGTAAGGGAAAATACGACACCTTTTGCCGAAGACTTCTATTGGGAACATTCCTTGGCAAGCGTATCTGTCGTTCTGAGGACGATTCCCAACAGCCTAGGCCCCGTTGAGCCCGCCACGCGCCGAAACCAGCATGGCACCAAATTCGGCTCCCTTAGTTGCGTGTACATGGGATAGCTCGTTTGCCAAGGTGAACCAGTGGAACCGCGCAGTCGACGGGCCGGGTTCTCGTTGCGGTCATCGGGCAGATCAGCCGCTTTTTGTGGGTTTCGCCCTCATCGAATACGAGTTCGCATCCGGTGCTCAGTGAAGGTGATCGGAACCAAGGCTTCTATTTGTTTCTATTCGATAGGGTCGAAAGGAAGCTGTCTTCTAATATGGCGGAGAGAGGGGGATTCGAACCCCCGATAGAGCTTTTAAACCCTATAACGGTTTAGCAAACCGCCGCCTTCAGCCACTCGGCCATCTCTCCGGGTCTGCCCGGATTATACCGGAAAATGTCCTCGGACCCAGGTTCGAGCCAATTTGGGCGTTTCGCGTAACACTCTTCTGTCATGTCTCACATGGAAGACGCAGCAAGAAGCCGTGCAACGGGAGAGGAGTCAAGCCGAGCCTGCCGTCCTGCATCGCGCCGCTCGTGACCATCGGTGTGCCTTGCCTACTTTCGCGCCGCTTCTGCCGTGGCCAACCAACCGCGACGCAACTTCTCTGCCGGGATACTCGACATATAGGGCTTGATGTCGAGGATTGGCGTTCCATCGAGCATATCGACGCCGCGCACATGAAGCTTGGCGCCGTCGCGGTACAGCAGCTCGACGACGGTGAGACCGATGGGATTCGGACGCCGCGGAGACCGCGTGGCAAATACGCCATGCGGCTGCTTGTCGACCGGCGTCGCGCCCACCAGATCGAAGCCTTCGGAATGGTCGAAGACCCACAAGACGAAGAGGTGCGAGAACCCTTCCACATCTTTCAGCCCAGTCTCGAATTGCGGCAGGATCTCGAGCACGCCATCGGCATCATGCTTCGCACCCAGTCCTTTCGGAATGGCCGACGTCTCGGTGTAAGGGCTGCGAATGTATCCGATGGGCTGCGGCGTGAACATGTGCTGCGCCTCCCTGACCTATCGTAAAGCGTTGGGGCCTGAAGCGCTGGTGAGCAGAATCCCCGCTTCCTGACGAAGATGTCCACTCCGAAACAACAACCCGCGCGAAGACCGCGCGGGCTGATGGAGTGTGGCTCAGTCAAGGCTTAGTAAATGACCTTCAATGCGAACTGGAAGATGCGCGGTTCGAAGGTGCTGGTGATCTGGCCGCCGCCGGTTGGGCTACCGGAGATTGCCGAGACCGGCACGGTACCCCCTGTCGAAGCGGTTGTGGTGGTTGTGCCCTGCGAGCCGCTGATGTTGCCGGGCAGATAGAAATTGGTGTGATTGAAAACGTTGTAGGCCTCGGCACGGAACTCGATCTTCAGATTCTCAATGGGGGTATCGAAGCGTTTGTTGAGATCGAGGTCGGTCTCGTTGAACGGAGGCGTGCGGCCTGGATTGCGCGAGGAATTGCCGAAGGGGCTGAGGACGTTGCCGGCTGCATCCTTGAAGGGCGGGATCACGAAGGCGCCGAAGTTGATGTAGTTCACGTAGCCGGTGTTGGCTGCGCGGTTCTTGACACCCTTTGTGATCTTCTGGCCCGCGACAACATCGGGCCGGTACTCGTTGGCGCCGCGATAGGTGGCCGAGATCTGCGGAGAAACTTGCTGGGTTGCATTCGGCGAGTACGTCAGATTGAAGGGAGTGCCGGCTTGCGCTGTGTTAATGGCGCTGATCTGCCATCCGCCGATGATGCTGTCCAACAGGCCGTTGGCACCGGAAACAAAGCGGCGGCTGCGGCCGAAGGGCAGCTCGTAGACCAGGCTGGTCACGTTGGCCAAGGGCAGATTGTAATCCGACTGAGCATAGTCCGCCGAGGGATTGAGGCCGTTCTGCGGCGAGGGCGTGTTGCCTTCGAGAGAGGCCGAGGCGTTGTCGAGCGAGTGCTCCCAGGTAAACGAGTTAAGCAACGTCAACCCGGCCACGGAGCGCTGTTCGTAGCGAACTTGCAGAGCGTTGTAGTTGGAATAGAACTCGTTAAGGGCTTGGGTGATGTCGCTGGGCCAATTGGCGTAGGCCCTCTGGACACTTGTGGTGCCGAGAGTCGGGAGCACCCGCTGGTTTGCGTTCAGAAAGCCTTCGAGATGAAGTCCGTGGTTGCCGATGTAGGCAACGTCGAGAAGAGTGTTCTTGGTCAACTGCCGCTGCACGCTGAGGAAGTAGTTCTCCACGTAGCTGTCGGGCCGGTCCTTTGGAACCCAGGTGATGTTGTCGGTTGCCGGGTTGAAGGTGGTCACCAGGCCAGTAGGGAATCCCTGGTCGGAAGTGACGTAGCAGCTTGGAGTGGTAGACCCGACCTTGATGATTTGGGCTGGGACCGGGTTGCAGTGGTTTGCCGCGCTCGGCGTGGGCTGGACGACCGCGGCGAACTGGGCCTGCGGGGCGTTGATGCCGGTGATGTCGCCCGAACCTGCCCGGGTGTAGTGCGCGTAGCCTGTGCCAAAGCCGCCGCGGATCGCGGTATTCAGTGTGGGCGCATAGGCGAAACCGACGCGTGGCGAGAAGTCCTTATAGTTGGGATTGACCAGAGTCTTGCCATAGGTTCCGCCAGGGTTGACCGGCGTAATGCCATTGCCCGCTACTGCGCCCGGAGAGACGGTCAGCACCGTTTGCGTGCCTGGATCGAAGTTGGAGATGTAGTTGTTCTGCTCTGAGAAAGGTGAGCCGTACTCCCAGCGCAGGCCGAGGTTCAGAGTAAGGTTGGGAAGGACCTTCCAGTCGTCTTGTGCGTAGGCGCTGTCGAGTGTCTGTCGCAGATGGACGACGAAGTAGTTGGCCAGCTGATAGCTGCTGGTGAGACCGAACAGGAAATCGGCCCAGTAGTTATCGGCAACCTTGGTGGAGGTTGTAGCGCTGTAGCCGCCGCTGTAGGTCCAGGAGCCATACAACGGGTTGTTGTCGTTGACCGCCATCCAGATGTGCTCGTACTCGTAACCGAACTTGAGCGAATGCTTTCCCTTGACCCAGGTGTAGTTCACTTTGGGATCAAGCAGAGCCGGATCCTGCCACTGCGGATTCGTGCTCTGGCGTCCGAACGTCGTGAAGTTGCTGATGGACACCTGGGGCAGACCGCCTGCGATTCCGGCCGGCACAGTTTGCAGGCCAGGGATCGTGAAGGCGTTTTGGCCGATCGAGAGCGTATACTTTCCGGCCTTGGTGCGGGAGAGGCCAACACGCGCGTCGAGCACCTTGTCGGCGCCGAATAGGTGTGTGTAGCCGAGCGCAACCTGCTGGTCGAGGATGCGAATCGTGCCGTTGGCCGTGCTGTCGAGCGGCAGCGGAATGACCGGGTAGTTGACCCCTGTCTCCTTACGATCGCTGATGCGCAGGAACCATGAAGACAAGGCCGATTGCTGGTAGTCCAGACGAAGATCGCCCTTGTCGGCGTTGTCGGTGAAGGGAACTTCTTTAGCGTAGTCGTTGGAGTTCAAGCCGGTCGTGCTGACGCCAGAGACGGGCAACGTGCTCATGAATGGCTTGTAGTAGTTGATGATCTGAGCCGAGAGTGGATTGATCGCGGAGGCCGGGATCGCCGTGCCTGCGGGGTACGTCACTCCGGTCAGCGGGTTCTTGACGGGCACGACCAGGATTCCGTTGATTTCGTTCTGGGTCGGCAGCGTGTACACATACAGAGGTTTCAGCGTCTGGCGGAATCCCTCGTAGTCCAGGAAGAAAAAGAGCTTGTCCTTGAGAATCGGACCGCCGAAGTTCATGCCGAACTGGTTGCGGTTGAAAGCAGGCTTCTGAAACGGAACGCTCGTTCCGGCGGTGCCGACAAGCGTGGGCTTGAAGAAGCCGGCCGCGTTCAAGTCGGTGTTGCGCAGAAACTCATACAAGGTGCCGTGGAAGGTGTTGGTGCCGCTACGCGAAGCCACGTTGACGGTTGCGCCGGAAGACCGGCCATACTCGGCGCTCTCATTATTGGTCACTACGTTGAAGTCTGCGACGGAGTCGGGCGCGATGGCGATGATCTGGTTGTCGAATCCCTGGTTGCTCTCGCCGTAGGCGTTGTTGTCCATGCCGTCGAGCAGGAAGTTATTAAACATGCTGCGCTGCCCGTTGACGTTGTACGCTCCCTCGCGCACCAGGCTGCTGATCGAGCTCGTCGTTGCCTGTGTCGGCGCCTGGCGCGAACCGGTGACCAGGGCGAGAAGGTCGGAGAAGTTGCGGCTTACCAGCGGCAACGCCTCTGTCTGATAGCCCGAGATGGATTGGCCGCGCTCGCTGGTAGTTGTTTCGATTTGCAACGCGACATCGCTCACCTCGACCGTGGTGGCGGCGGCTTGGCCAACGTTAAGGGTGAGATTGATGCGCTGCCGCGCTCCCACGGCGATGCTGATGTTCTTCGCCTCGGCCGGCGCGAAACCGGACGCTTCGGCTTCGACGGAGTAAATGCCGACGTGGAGCGAGGGGACTTCGTAGTCGCCCGAGTTGCTGGAGACAACCTTGGTGACGATGCCGGTGTTGATGTTGGTGACGGTGACACTCGCATTGGCCACGACCGCACCCGAACCATCATGGATGGTGCCGATCAGGCTCCCATCCTCATATTGGGCGTTTGCCCTGGTGCTACCGATTGCGATCAACAGGCCAAGAAGGACAACAAAGCTTTGGAGGATCTTTTTCGCGCTCATAGAAGGAGCCTAGAGAGCGGCATTCAAGGGATTGTGAATCGACGATGAATGGGATGTGAATCGGCGCGTCATTTTGAAACATTCCGCCGTGGTGCGCTCCCTTCGCAGTGCGGAGAGTCCGGCCGCTGCCCTCGGGAAGATTCGAACGAAATCAGAACCGGTAGCCCGGTTTCAACTCACAACGATAGGCGGTGGACTTATCTTCGATGCTGCTTGGCCGGGCCGTGCAGGTAGCCCAGCTCAAGTAGAGGTCAGGGCCGAGAGGGAACACCATGGGTGCACCATTGATCTCCGCCTCGAGGCTCACGCCTTCCTGGGTCGGCGGAACAGTGAAGTTCAGTGTGCGATCGAAGATGACCGGATAGGAGTGCCGGACATTGGAACCGGTCGTCGTATGCACCACCTCGGCCTCCAGAAGAAAGGTCGTGGTGTCGGACCAGTCCAGCGCGGAAACATCGAGTGTGCGGCCCGGCTGTTGAAAGCCGCTGCTATCGATGCGCGTGAACGGGCAGGGCCCTGCAATGCAGGAGACACGAATATTGCGGAAGATATTTCCAGCGCCGGCATCCAGGCTGATGGAGCCCTTGGCCGCCTTCCAACTTCCATCGGGCGAGCACGGCGCTTCGCGGTGGCATGGTACGTTGCCTCGATTGACTACCTGAAACGTCCTGACGGCACTACCCACATCCTCGTCGGCCTGGAAGTTTTCTGTATAACGAACACGGATGTTCGAGACAACCTGAGCTCCCTTCGCAGCTGAACCGGTCGCCGATTGGGGTTGGGCTAACGGTTCCATGGCCGCGATATACAGTCTCCGCATCATGGAGCGGAATTCCATCTTCAGATTCAAGTCAAGTGGCCGATAGTTGTCGTGCCGGAAGCTCAGGGAGACGGTCTGTCCCGGCCAAATCACCTCGGAAAACTTGATTCGGAAATATCCGGAAGCATCCGAATGTGTCGTGATCGTCTTGGCCCCGCGTGTGGCGACGATCAGGGCATCGGCGATGGGCAATTCTCGTTGTGGATCGGCGTCGCGGCGAATCACTGCACCCTGCAGGGTCATCAGGGTTGCATCCCAGCGCCGTGCGCGCACGATCAGCACGGCAATCGTGACGAGGGCGATTGCAGTGACGACTGCCGCGACCGCGATCCATCTCCAGCGCATGAAAGTTTCGCCGTCCGATGCCATTTTACCTGCGTGGATCCGTCCCTCGGCTTGCCGCTCACTACAGATAGATAGGGATCGATTCGATAAGATCCGATTGCATCGATAAAATGGTTCATGGCGAGCCCGGGTTGCTCACTCGAGAACTCTCGGTCACCGTCAGTTTTTGAGATGCACACTGGCAAACAAGTCGAAGCGCACAGTCGCACGCAATCGCGGCGCGAACTGTTGCGTGATATGGCGCATCTGTCCCTCGCCCTTCCCATCGCACATGCCGGGATGCCGCTCCTCGCGCAGGAGTCTGAACAACACACGAGCCCTGCTCCTTCGCCTGCGCCCTCCATCCTCGCGCCCGAAGATGACCAGTTCCTGAACGACTTGGAACATGCCAACTTTCTCTTCTTCTGGGAGCAGGCCGATCCGCACACGGGACTGACAAAAGACCGTTGCAACGTCCGCACAACCGACACAACCCTGGCAGCCAGCTGTGCATCCACAGGCTTTGGCTTGACCGCCATCTGCATCGGCGAAAAACGCGGCTTCGTCAGCCGGTCCGAAGCACGCGCCCGGGTCGTGGACACGCTCTCATTCATCTGGCACAAGCTGCCGACCCACCGCGGCTTCTTCTACCACTTCGCCAATATGAACACCGGCGAACGAATCTGGGACTCCGAGGTCTCGTCGGTCGATACGGCGATGCTTCTGTGCGGCGTGCTCATGTGCCGTCAGCACTTCCATGACAGAGACATCAATCAGCTTGCCCAGGCCATCTTCGATCGTGTCGACTGGACCTGGCTCTCAGAAGATACGACGTTGCTGTCGCATGGCTGGAAGCCCGAATCCGGCTTCATCCCTTCGCGCTGGGATCTCTACAGCGAACTGATGATGATGTATCTGCTCGGGCTAGGCTCGGTATCGCATCCAATCAAGAGCGACGCATGGTTTGCGTGGAAGAGAACCGTCTTCGAATACGACGGGCTCCGTTATATTGGCTCGTTCGCACCGCTATTCGTCCACCAGTACTCGCAGGCCTGGTTCGATTTTCGCGGCAAACGCGATCGCTATGCCGACTACTTCAAGAACTCCACCATCGCAACCGACGTTCACCGGCGATTCTGCATCGAATTGAACCCGCAGTTCTCCGACTACAGCAATGCGCTCTGGGGCATTACCGCCTCGGATTCGGAGAAAGGATATGTAGTGTGGGGTGGACCGCCGGCGATGGGGCCGATCGATGGCACCATTGCTCCCGCAGCCGCGGGCGGCTCGATCCCGTTTCTGCCCGGCGCCACGATGCGGGTCCTGCGGACAATTCACGATCATTATCCTCAGGCATGGTGCCGCTATGGTTTTGTCGATGCCTTTAACCCTCTCACCGAGTGGTACGACACCGACGTGGTCGGCATCGATACGGGCATTACGATGCTGATGGCTGAGAATGCGCGTACCGGGTTCGTGTGGGATACTTTTATGAAGAACCCTGAAGCGCAGCGTGGAATGGCCAATGCCGGGTTCAAGCCGTATCCGCCTGAGACCTAACCGGCCCAAGCCTTCATTCATCATCCTTCATTTGCGAGTTTTGCGGCGATTCGGAGAGCCGCATCCGCGCGGGCCGGAATGCCAGATCGCAGCGAACAACAAAGTAGGTCGACCCTGCATCGCAACTGGCAAGAGTAGTGAATCCAGGACGCCGTACCTCAGAGAGCGTCAAGAAGCACCTTGGTTAGGCAATCTGCGACCCCATGTGCCGGCAACTTCAAAGGCCCGGGAAGGGAGCCATGTCCTCAACCAAGCAGGATGCGCATGTGGACATAGAGCCGAGCCAGGAAACGGAAAGCCCGATCCCCGCGTTGGCTGAACCCGCAACGCAAGGCCCGGGTGCACCCAGCAATGCCTGGGGCGATCGTCTGCGCGCGCTGAAGAACGTCCCTCCTGTCCTGCACTTTGTCTGGGAGTCAGGCCCCGCTGTCGTTTTCTGGAACATTACTCTCCGTATCGTAGCGGCGTTCCTTCCCATGGGCATTGGCATCATCGGCCGCTACATTATCGATGGCGTCAATCGCATCCGCTTGCACCAGCCGCTTCCGCAACACTTCTGGTGGCTGGTCGGGAGCGAGATGGCGCTCGCCGTCCTCACCGGCATCCTCTCCCGTGCGGTGGACTACTGCGACAATCTGCTCGCCGATCGCTACACCCATCACGTCAGTGTCGAAGTCATGCGCAAAGCCGCGGCTCTCGATGTGACGGTCTACGAGGATCCCGTTTTCTACGATCGCCTGGAGCGCGCCCGCGTCCAGGCCACCGACCGTCTGGCGATGATCCAGCAGATGGGCCGTCTCATTCAGCAATCGGTCACGGCCATCGCATTCTCTGTCGTCCTCATCTGGTACTCGCCGTTTCTGCTTTTCCTTCTCGTCGCCGGCATCATTCCTGCCTTCCTGGGTGAAAGTCACTTCGCGTTTCTCACCTACGCGAAGAACTTCCGGCAGACTCCGATTCGCCGCCAGATGGACTACCTGCGCCAGGTCGGCGGCAGCAAGGAAGCCTCGAAGGAACTCAAACTCTTCAATCTGAGCACGTACCTCACAAATCGGTTTTCGGGTCTGTCGCGACGGATCTACGAGGAGAACGTTGCCCTCAATCGCCGCCGTCTCTTCTGGGGAGGGCTGTTGGCGATTCTCGGTCAGCTCGGCTACTACGGTGCATACGCCTACAGCATCTGGCGCACCATCCAGGGCCGCTACAGCATCGGCGATCTTACCCTGATCACCACGGCCATCATGCAGGCCATGGCGAATATTCAGCAGGCATTCTCCACCGCGTCGGGTGTCGCCGACCAGGCACTCTTCCTCACCGACCTGCTGGCCTTCTTTGAGATGAAGCCGCGGGTTGAGTCGAAGGCGAACGCCCTGAAGACACCCAGGCCGATCACCAAAGGTTTCGAATTTCATAACGTCTCCTTCGCCTATCCTGGGACAACGCGGCGCGTACTCAAGGACTTCAACTTCACGCTGCGGCCCGGCCAGCGTGTGGCTCTAATCGGAGAGAATGGCCAGGGCAAAACCACCATCGTCAAGCTCATCACGCGCCTCTACGATCCGACCGATGGCGAGATCCTGCTCGATGGCGTCGATTTGCGGAATACGATCTCGACCACCTGCATGCCGAGATCGGCGTGATCTTTCAGGATTTCATGCGCTATGAGATGACCGCCCGCGAGAATATCGCCATTGGCCGCATCGAATTCCTCATGCGCACGAAGAGGTCGAATACGCAGCAGAGAAGAATCTCGCCGCGGGCGTCGTCGCCAAGCCGCCAGGAGGCTACGAT
>CAVZVM010000013.1:0-476796 GCA_963778705.1 uncultured Acidobacteriaceae bacterium | reverse complement strand
CGTTCCACTTCAGGCGGGACGGTTGGCAAGGGACCAAGGGTCCGTTGTTGGACGATGAGTTGCGCGAATGGCTGACTCCGGTAAGAATACGGCCCGCCGCGTATTAGCGCGGTCCCGGATGTCAGCGGGCCGGAATGGCGGGCGTTCGGATTGGTTCCCGGCCCGGTCTTAGCTCCAGTAATTCCTCCACCACATATGCGGCGGTTGTCCCATCGGAGAACGTCACAATCAACCCATCATCACTGTCACGCTCAACGGTCAATATTCGGATTTGCAAGCCGACTCCCACCACTGTGCGTTCTCAGGACGCATGTAAAAACTACCTAAACTGAACTCTGTTCATACCCCACTTGTGTCTTTGAAGATTCAACCGCTCGAATCTTTCCAAGATGTCTGGGTCGCAGACGTGCTGACTCTCAATTTTCGGGAATTCGGCCTCATTGCTCCTTTCTTCGGCTCAACTCCCCAAAGAAAAGTGCAATTGGTTTGCCAATATACGAGGCTGTCCCTGCTCAGTTAAAGCGCATCCTGCGGACACGAATAGCTGGACCTCTAAGCCGAAAGCGATGGGCGAGTAGAATTATGGAAAAGGTGGGCTGTATGGGCTATCAGAAAATCAACGTCGAGTTGGTCGTTTTTTCCGAAGAAGCCGACGCGGTGGTTGCGGAGCTGAATTCGGCGCTTGACCGGCTGGAAGAGACGTACGCGATTTTCGGCGGCGGGATTGAGACCGTTCCGGTGGCGCAGAGCGGAACGCGGAGAAAATCGGCTCTCAGGCACACACTTGACGCCGGAGATGCGGTAACGTCTACGCTCAAATCGGCGGCTCAAAACGTCGTTGATGCCTACAAGAAAGTTATCTGATGGCTGGGAGGTTCCGCCGCGGCAAGTCGGTCATCGCAGACCGGCACGATGTCAGGCTGTCCCGTGGTCAGTGTGCTTAAGGCAGGTCACGGCATCCGCTTGTTGACCTTTTCGCCCCTCGACAATGTCGAACTCGACTTCGTCACCTTCTTCGAGCGTTTTGTACCCGTCCGATTTAATCGCTGAGTAGTGGACGAATACATCTGGCGCGTCGTCCCGTCCAATGAATCCAAAACCTTTGGCGCTGTTAAACCACTTAACTATTCCTTTGTACTGAGCCACACGCTCCTGCCTTCCTCCCCTCAGGGAGGCGGGTTAATCCTCTGACTCGCAGCGAGTGGGCGTGGTGTGCATCTCGTTGATGCGGGGTCAAACGCGACGACGCCACGCCAGCTTCAATTTCAGGGAATCTAAGCCGCCCAGTCCGCGATTCTCATCGGGAGACCTCGAAAGAACCCTTGACACCTGAAGTTGTAGGGGAAATCAACGACGGTTGACAAGCCGAGCAAACAATTCATTGTGACAGGGCGCACATCCTCTAGTTCAACGGCATGACACTCTCTCGACACCTCACATGGGAGAGCATTCGTTAGTCCCGGTCAGCTTGACACTGCATCTTGTAATTAATCAGGATGACCGGGCTCCTTCCGTCCTCGGTAAAAATGACATTCAGCGTTTTCTACTCCACCGCCTGATGGTGCTAGAAGTTGCCTTGCAACGAGTCGAAGAACTTCGGCGCATCGCAGCCGATAGACCCACCCTATAGCCCACATCACTTGTGTTTCTGTCTCACGTGGAGATCGAATTGAATTGCGAACCATTTGGTGCTTTCCGCTGGCGAAGCGCCTTTGCATTCCATGAGCGGCATTTGAACGCCGCAAACGGAACACCTTGCAGAGATGGGATGCGAACTTGAATTGTATTCAACTAACAATTCCGGCTTCTTCGCCATAATGCAAAAGTCTACGCCGCGCTCCAACCTCTCGCCAGCCTTAGCTGGCTATGCGGGGTAGGGTTGGGGGTCGAATCGAAACGCACGTCATCTGCTCGGAGTGCGGGAACCAAACAGCTGTCCCATTCAAGCCGACGCAAGGCAGACCTGTACTGTGCCGAACGTGTTTCGGTAACAAATCCAAAGATTCCGGTGGTGCGGCTGCGTAATGAGAACGTGGGGCGCTGATTTCACGATGAGCCAGTACTGCACCACTTCCTAGAGCCGCTAATGTTACGGATGCGACGGTTGATTCCTCACATTTGGCGGCTACGTTACGCGCCGAACTTTATGTATAAAATTGAGCAGATTTTCGCTTTTCGGACGAGATACAGTTTCACGGTAATTTCGCTGACGATACGCGAAATACGATAGGGGTTTAAGGGCCCGCTGGTACCTCTCCAGCGGGACTTTTTTTATCTTCTGAGGCTGCACTTCAGTTTATGTTCGGGTGGATAATTTCGATCTCCAGTGTGATGAACGGCTTTTGATTGGCAATCGACCGAAATAGTACAATTCAAGCGATTTCAGTAGTTCAGTCTGATGATCACGAGTATCCACACCCTGATTTATTCCGACGATGCCCCCGCAACGCGAGCATTCCTTCGCGACGTTCTCGGTTGGCCCTACGTCGAGGATGCGCTGGGCGGAGGCGCGGGTTGGCTGATCTTCAAGACCGGGCGGAGTGAGATGGGCGTGCATCCGACCCACAGCGTCTACGATGGCAAGACGTACGAATCGCCTCGGCACCATCAAATCTCGCTGATGTGCGACGACATCTCACGCACGGTCGCTGAACTGAAGGGCAAAGGAGCGGAGTTCCACGGCGAAGTTCAGGATCACGGGTACGGACTCGTGGTCATGATGGCCATACCCGGCGCGGACGACATCATGCTTTACGAGCCAAAGCATCCGCTCGCGTATAGCCTTTGACCGATTGAAAGGGTATCCCCCTCATCGATAGAGGAAAGGGCTATGATTTCTCTGCGGAGGCACCATGACTCTGGCTGATGAGATTAGAGCGTTTGCCTTGAAGCAATATGTGGAACCGGTTCGGAGGATGAACGCGCCTCATACTGCACACGTGGCAATAGTGTCTGCATGCACCTGACGCTGGTCGAATTGAGCAAATCGAGACAGTTCGCGAACTGAGGCAGCGGCATAGTGCCTGCATGAAAGACCAAATCCTGATACTGACGGTCGAGCGCGACGGAGATGACGGGCTGCTTGTCACGTTTTCGGACGGCACGACAGCCGGGTATTTGGTGGACGAACTAGTGGAGCTAAGACCACACCGGGAACCACTGGTTTATTAGATTTTCTCGCCCAGAAAGCCACACGGTCGCAATAGAAAGCCCGAGATTCGCGTGTCGAGCGTCACATCTAAACCGACTAGTTAGCCCGAGACTCATAAAATCTGAGGTTCGAAATGCGTCTGGAAACAAGAGCGTTGATAGAGCAGTGGGATGAAATAGAACGGGTTGTCGGCAAAGTATATTCACAAATATTTCGGACGTTGTTGATCAATGCCAAGGAAGAGCGACTCGTGGTGTGCGAAATCGCACTGTCTGCGTTGAATTTCGAGATCGATTCCCCACAGATAACGCCGATGCGAAAAGCAGAAGCAATTCATCAGCGCGATACGGTGCTCGTCCAATGGGGCGAAATCATGACTGAGTTATCAATTTTGTCGGCCTGAGGACTGACAAGAATCCCCGGCAGGTCGTTCGAAAATAGACAAGACCGACTCCATGCGCCCCGAGTTTTCTAAAGTGCTAGACTCTGGCTTGAACCCTAGCAACTCAGTTCATCAGGAGCCCCACCCATGCACGATGCAGCGGGGGATCAACGTCTCATCTTGCAGAGTATTCTTCACATCCGCTCTCAACTTGCGACTCCGTCCCAAGCTGTCGCTGATGCAATCGGAACGGGGATTGGTACCAATGACGCAGCAACGATAGAGGGCAAGAGAACCGAACTTTTGGCGCATTTTGACGATTTGGCGACTACGGCTCAAAATGAACCTTCCCACCGAGACAAACACTTTGTATCCCGATTTGATGGTCTCGGCCTTTTCCAATCGGCGCTGTCAAAAGTCTTCGCTAATGTTCCTAATCTTCAAGGCTATGGGGATTGGAATCCGCTTTGGGTTATCACTGAGATTGAGGTCTTTGTCCAGAAGCTCAAAACCTTTCTTGAATACATTCATGAAGACGAGAGTGGCAAGAAGCAGCCGGTATGGTCGGCTATCGTGTCTGAACTCCTTCGTTTGAAAACACTCGATGACAGAGCCCCCTACCCTTCGGGCACTTCAGAACCGATCCATTTACCTGAGACTTTCAAAATCGCTCTCCTCGCTGACTGGGGAGGATACAACGATGCGGCAAGAAAGATCGCTGCTGTCGTTCGCAAACAGGCACCCGACTTCATCATCCATCTTGGAGACATTTATTACGGCGGCACCAAGTTCGAATGCGACAGATTCCTAGATATGTGGCCGATGAGGGTGAATTTGCAAGACCCGAAATCTGCGCTTCGGCCGGAGGGAAGTTTCGCACTGAACGGAAACCATGAGATGTATAGCGGGGGCGAGTACTACTTCAATACGGTTCTACCAGCCTTTGAGCAAGAGCTGCCTTTCTTCTGCTTAGAGAATTCGAATTGGCGGATTATCGGACTGGACACTGCCTATAACGGTGGAAGGTTGAAACCACAATCGTCGACTGACCCTTTGAATGCTCAATGGAATTGGTTGATTGAAACGCTACAAAAACGTGGGAAGGCGACAATACTCTTAACGCATCATCAGCCGGTTTCTGCCCATCAAGCGGAGTGGAACGATTCAAAGCCCCTTCGCGAAGACATCAACGAATTATTGCAGATTGATGGAATCGGTGATGATGCGATTTTTGGGTGGTTCTTTGGTCATGAGCATCGATGCGCCTTATATCGAGACAGCGCGTTGAAGTTCAACGCTCGGCTGATTGGAAATGGATGCATCCCTCACGAGGTCCAGAAAGAAAAAGCAGCAGACCACGGCTGCGATGAAGTCGATTTCTTTAACAAGAAGGCGACTGCTCCTGGAACTAACACGGCAGTCTCCTCATTTGCCAAACTATCATTTGGAGGAACGGAACTGTTGATTGAATACGTGGATGAGACATTCGTCACATGGGGAGCGGAGGTCTGGTATTCCGACAAAGGGCGTTTCGGAGGAAGCAAGTTCGTTGAATACGACGCTGCTACCGAATCCTAGTCCAGGTGGATTCAATCGATCGACGCAACACCTGCTTGCAGTCTACTTGCAGGAGTCTGGAAGCCCAATGTCTTTCTTGGACGTTGATTCAAGCGTAGCGATATTTGGTCGAGCTGCGCTTGAGAGATGATGGACAGGTCGGTTCCTCTGGGGAAGTATTGTCTTAGCAGTCGATTGGTGTTTTCGTTCGTGCCGCGCTGCCAGGGACTTTGCGGATCGCAGAAGTACACTTTCACATCGGTGGCCACTGTAAACGCTTTGTGCCTGGCCATCTCCAAGGATCAGAGAAAGACCATGACCGCGATTGCACGCGAACTGTTGGGCTTTATCTGGGCAATCGGGATCAAGGCCGAAGCGACGGCCTGCAAACAACAAATGGCGGCATGAGAGAAATCGAAAGAGCAACAGCAAAGACTTTCCAAATAAGAAAAAAGCAAAAACAAGTCAACCAATGAACAACGTCATCCAATTCGAGGACAGGGTCAGCCGCAGCCGGAGCAAGCACGAAGGAGAATCCTCGGCGGAAATTTGCGACAGGCTCAGCCGGACTCGCGGTAGTAGTCAGAGGCAGCTCCCGACGGATCATGATTATGCGGTTCCGACCCGCGAATATCAGCTTGATCAATCGTCGCCATTACCTGCCACGGCTGCTGCTGACCTTGTCCTCGAAAGGACAAATACAAAAACCACCCCGGCGCTTCGAAGATGTTGACAGGGTCACACCATATCAATTTACGATCCGACCGCGACGACGAGATTCCGGAGATTGATGTGACACTCAAGGTAGCACCGCAACATGAGCGCTCCACAAATTATAGTAAACACGTTCGTTGCAGACACTACACCTGACTCGAAATCAGGCATAGTCGAAAGGCTATCGGGAGTTCGAATCTCCCCCTCTCCGCCATAACTTAAACAAATAAAACAACATAATTAGGTAATTCCTTCTAGGCGCTGATTTGGATTCAGACTTGCCTTCTGTGGAAAATGAAAAGTGCACAGGAATGCACAGAAGTGCACCCCTTACCGATTCGAGGTGACACCGAAAGAACCATGGCTCTCATCTCCGTGTGCTTGGGCCTTCGCATTAGTGAGGCGCTAGCGCTCCAATGGGCAGACGTGGATTGGCTAGGCTCTCAGCTGAGCGTCCGGCGTGGCATCGTGAATCAGATTGTGGGAGATGTGAAGACGCAAAGGTCCGCAAAGACATTCAATCTTGCGGATGAATTGCTGGAGCGCCTGAGAATCTGGAAACAGTCTTCCGAATTTTCGGGAACGGAGGATTGGGTCTTTGCCAGCCCGTTCAAGCTCGGCAGACTTCCCTTCTCCTACACTGGCACGCGGCGAGAGCTAGAACGTCCATCCAAGGCCGCCGGAATCGAGCACGTCAGTTCGCACGCTTTCCGGCACACATACCGCTCTTGGCTGGACGCAGTGAAAACTCCAATTGCCGTGCAACAGAAAATGATGCGGCACACGGACATCCGCACGACCATGAATGTTTACGGTGATGTGGTCACGGATGAGATGAGCACGGCAGGTCTGAAGGTAGCCGAGCTTGCATTCCAAAGCAACGGAGCGCAAGCAGAGCGCGAGTCCAGCTAAGATGTTGATTTTTTGGTGGACGCGGTAGGAATCGAACCTACAACCTGTCGGTTAGTCGATGTCGCAAGGTAGTCATCGATGGCTGAATACGAGTCGGCAGCACCTCTGCTCCAGTCGGTTTCTGCCGTTTTTTACGCGCCGAACTTTATGTATAAAACTGACCAGATTTTCGCTTTTGGGACGAGATGCGGTTTCATGGTAATTTCGCTGACGATACGCGAAATACTCAAGGTGTTTAGGGGCCCGCTGGTACCTCCTCCAGCGGGACTTTTTTATTTTCCAAGGCAGTACTTCAATTCCTACGCGGGGAGAATCATTCTCTCTCTTCTCTTAAATACTTTTACGTTCGGGTGGATAGTGTCCTAATTTCGATCTCCAGTGCGATTTGCGTCTTTTTGATTGGCAATCGACCGAAGGAGTACACTTCAAGCGATTTCAGTAGTTCAGTCTGATGATCACGAGTATCCACGCCCTGATTTATTCCGACGATGCCCCCGCAACGCGAGCATTCCTTCGCGACGTTCTCGGGTGGCCCTGCGTCGAGGATGCGCAGGGCGGAGGCGCGGGTTGGCTGATCTTCAAGAGCGGGCGGAGTGAGATGGGCGTGCATCCGACCCACAGCGTCTACGATGGCAAGACCTACGAATCGCCTCGGCACCATCTAATCTCGCTGATGTGCGACGACATCTCACACACGGTCGCTGAACTGAAGGGCAAAGGAGCGGAGTTCCATGGCGAAGTTCAAGATCATGGGTACGGACTCGTGGTCATGATGGCCGTACCCGGCGCGGACGACATCATGCTTTACGAGCCAAAGCATCCGCTGGCGTATAGCCTTTGACCGATTGAAAGGGTAACTGGCGCAAACGTCCCGTTGACTTTAGGCCATTCGACGGCTGGGAGATTCCGCAGGGCAAGTCGATGATCGCAAAGTTGTAGGGGAAATCAACGACGGTTGACAAGCCGAGCAAACAATCCATTATGATAACCACATCTCCCTATTTTTCAACGGCATGAAACTCGCTCGACACCTCTCAGGGCTTCTAACTGATTCGCAAGCCGCATAACTAAAGTCGTGTGCCTAAAGTCACTGTCTTAGAGTTCAGAGTGGGCGTATTGTCTGTACTGACATCAAGGCTAATTCGACGCTAGAAATGTTAAGCGTTTGTTTGCGCCGTCACCAACCGAGGTTTGCAATCGCGAATCGGCGGTGGATAAAGATAAAGTGCAAACGGGCTCACAACTGTAGGCTCCGATGTCGGGTCCCAATCACCTAATACAGTTTCAGGAGTCGCGATGAGCATTCGCCAAAGAAATTATCGTCGCGTAGTAGAACGTCCCGCCACGACCGTTGACGAGGGACAACATTCGCTCAAGGCTGTTTTGCTGGTACGAGCGGCCAGCCATTCAAAGAACAAGCCCGACGAATCACGGACTTGCAGACCAACTTCAACTTTTAAAGAAGACTTCTTATTGGAGCACTCTGGTTTCGGCCAGCAAGCCGATTCAAAAGAGTTCGCGGGTTGTTTCTGAGCCGCAACAGCTTCGCACCGCTGCCAGAGCGGGGCATGTCTACGAGCTTGAAACAATTAGTGATGCAATGAGTGCCTAGCTCATGCGCACCGCCCCGCTTCCTTGGAGCCCAAGTGTCCTTCACGATGACCGTGTTCTCGTGAAGCATATCGGCGTCTCCGTGACATCTTTTGCTACGGTCATCGAGTACTGTCCGCTAGGCAAGCGGCGTTCCAGAGACCAAAGTGGTATAGACCGCGAACACATTCAAGTTAAATGATTGCCGAAATAGAGTTGTAAGAGCCAAATTGCATATACCTAGAATCGCACGGCGGGCGGGGCGGCTATGAATCCGAGCACGCCGCCTCCCCCAACGAATCCCGCATGGGTGGCGCAACAATGGGCCATCTATCAAGCAAGTTCCCGGCTTCCATTCCTCGTGCGTACCGCTCCTCACCTTGTGGCAGAGATTGCGGCGTGATGCCAGTCGGGCGACCGCGTCTGACACGCGATTCCGGGCATCACTCTCGTTTAATCGGGAATATCTGATTCGGACGAATCTTTTTCAACTTGGCGGGCTCTGTCCGTTTCGAGTTCAGCGATGCGGACAGTAATGATGCGTTTGAGGTCCGATACCGCAACAGGGTCTATGGTAGGTTCGGGTGCTTGCTCCAGTTTTTGAAGCTCCGTGCGAAAGAATTCGAGCGAGTCTGGAGTCTTCTGCCACATCTGTTTGCTCGGATGCAGTTCCAAGCTCTCGGGAAGCTCAATGAGCCCCTCGTTCACGCCAGAAATGCTCGTCGAGCGCCTGTCGTTCCGCACAAATGAGTTTTTCATAAAGATTAAATCAGGTTTGGGACTGTTGCTCTAATGAGCCTCGATAATTCCGAAGAACCGGGTGTTCATCCCCTCTAAATCGAGATAGGTCCACTCTGGAATTGAATGGCATCATCGGGAGCCGCGAGTGTTTGCCACCTATCTGGCGTCCGCCGAAATATCGGCGCTTCCAGATTGGACCTATATTCTTCACGATACCTATGTCAACCACAACGGTCTGTGAAAACGACGGCATCGTATTAACACAAGTCTGCTGATCGGCGTCAGGTGAGCGCTGCCTGTCGGTAATTCTCAGCGTCCATCAATTTTGCTTCAATCCATCCTTGCGCCCCGACCCCGGTCGCAGTCCCGGGTCTTTCCTTTTTCTGCTCCGGGGTTACAAACCACCCTTGCCCCCCGACCTCGGTCGGAGACCCGTGTCATTCCTTCTTCTTCTCCGGAGTTCGAATCCAGCCACGCTAGCAGCGAACGTATACTCCCGGTAGCCAGCGCAACCGACGAGTCCGCCGCGCCGTAGTAAAGGAAAATGCTGTCTCCGTCCGTGCCGATGGTCTGCCCGCATGGAAATACCACATCCTTGACATCGCCGTCACGCTCATACGGGGCTTCGGGCCCGAACATCCAGGAGTCTCCTCGCTGCAAACAGACCTCTGGCTTATCCAGGTCAAAAAGCGCCAGTCCGACGCGATAAATACTCCCGGATGCCGTTTGGCGAACACCGTGGTAAATGACCAGCCAACCCTTGGCTGTTTCAATCGGCGGAGAGCACAGGCCGATCTTGTTCGCGTCCCACCATCCGCCGCGGCGCGCCTCGAGAATGATCTTGTGATCGCCCCAGTGGTGCAGATCGGGTGAGTAGGAAATCCACATGTGCGCACCAACCGCAGTCACCGGCCGATGGATGAGAGCCCAAAGACCACCAAATCTCCTGGGCAAGAGAGCGGCGTCCTTGTCCTCCGGCTGCATGATCACGCCGTATCGCTCAAAGCTCTTGAAGTCTCTGGTTAGAGCAAGGGACACCCCAGGACCTCCTCGCGCAAAGGACGTGTAAACCACGGCATATTGCTCCAGGTCCGGAACATAGGTGATGCGCGGATCCTCGATACCCCAAATCTCCTCCGGATACTCGCGAGGTTTTGCCGCCAACGTTGGTACGCGATCAATTCGCCAGTCATCGATTCCATTCGCTGAGCGCGCCGCGCACAGGTGTGAAATTCCCCGCCGATCTTCTACGCGGCAAAGCAGCAATGTGTCACCGTCGGCCAGCTTCACGGCTGCCGGATTGAAGACACTGTTGATTGGATAAGGCCAGTTACGCTGCGTGAGGATCGGGTTACCAGAATAGCGGGTGAACAGAGGAAGCCCTGTCTGTGTCTCTACATGAGATTCATGAGATACGGGATTTGGCGATGCGGCCTTGGTGTTCAAGAGGATAAGCTCATTTCGAAGCGCCGTTCTTGTGCGTTTGTTATCTCGGCTTCTTGCATTTCAAGCAAGGCCATCAGGAACGCGGGGAATCCGGAAGGATGTGGACCGTCTCCCGCAAAGTGAGTTTTACGACATTATCAAATAGATCGAAATTGCAAGCTGATCTTTTTTGATCACCGCTGGGAAAGTCGGTGAAGAGGCCAAGAGATTCGATCGGCCGACTTACCGAATCTAGTTGAGGTCGCCGCTCATAATGAGAGCGATGAAACCAACTCCACAGGGCTGCTTAGACACTCGCTCAGAATCCGAGGTCTGTTCTCTTTTGAACATCGAGTACCATAAACCGGAGGATAAGCCTGTGGATGCTGTGGATATTGAAGTTAGGGGGCTGCCCGTCCTTGCCGCACATGACTCCATGGGCTTCAAGGATTCGGATTTGCTCCTTTTTGCGCCGACCCTCTTCTTTAACTGGATAGCTCCCCAGGCCATCACTGTTGGACCTGTTCCGGTGTCTACGCAGCGCCTCTCCGAAGAGAAGGGCTCTCATGCGTCTGGGTCGTTCTTCTGTCGCCATCTGGAACCGTTCTTGGATGGACGTATCGTTTTGCAACATGCAGGCGTTCAACGTGAGACTCGGATAGGAAATTGCCCTGAAACGTGGCACATCGATCTTTGGGAATCGCTCCGCAAATAGGACAAACGAAATCCAGCGAAAAATCATGCTTGTCCATTTCCGTCTTGTAGCACCGTCTAGCCAAAAACGATGCCCAATTCGGAACATTCCCGGCTCAGCAACGCAATCGAAGGCAACACTGCTGAAAAATGCATCCACAGCGGAGGGAAGGAGTATAGTTTTGCCCAACCGGAAAGCACGATGGAAATTCCGGCTACCTCGAGTCTGAAGCGGTCGCGCACTCTTCTGAACTGCTCTCGTGAAGCTCGCATCCGGGAGGGCCTTAAAAAGGCTTGAGGTGAGAAGCATGAGATTTGATCTCGCCACCTTTCTCGAAAAGGAAGGAGTGGGGCGACGATTTATCCAGTTGCAACCCACGCAGATCTTTTTTTCCCAAGGAGATTCGGCTGACGCCATCTTCTATCTTCGCGCAGGCCGCGCGAAACTCACCGTCGTTTCTCCCGGAGGCAAGGAGGCCACCATCGCGCTTCTCGCTTCTCGGGAATTCCTTGGAGAGGAGTCGCTCGCCAGTGTGGGCGCACTGCACCTGGCCACTGCCACTGCAATTGAAAAATGTTCAGCGCTCAAGATAGAAAGGGAGGAGATGATCCGCGTAATGCACGAGGAGAGCGACTTCTCCGAAATGTTCTGGAAATTCCTGCTGACCCGGAGTATGCGCACCCAGGCCGATCTGATCGATCAGCTCTTCAACTCCAGCGAAAAGCGTTTAGCGAGAATCCTCCTGATCTTGTCCGAATTTGGCGAGCCGGGTACAACGGAACATCTGGTTCCTCACATCACGCAGCAAGCCCTGGCAGAGATGGTCGGCACCACCCGTTCCCGTGTCAGCACCTTCATGAATCGCTTTCGCGAGCTCGGACTGATTGACTACAACGGTGGCATCCGGGTCCATAACTCGCTGCTCAATTTGATTCTGCACGATCAGTTACCAGAACAGAATTCGTCACAGTCCGCCGACCACCCACCCAAGCGAGTACGAAGCCCCAGACGAGCGAAGCACGCCTGAGCAGAGGATTGCTCGCTGACAGGACCGAGGAGCTTTTTAGAGTCAGCGCCGGCACCGCGCGAACATTGAATGATCTCTGTTCAATACTGAACAGCATTTAGGACGTTGCAATGGGAACATGCTTCTAGGTGCCCTCCCCCATAGCTGCGGCAGCGATGACCTTTCCACGCTGCCGCATCTCCGACAATTACTCTTGTTCAGATCCCACTACACCTAAACCTGCTCTCAGCGACGCCTAAGCTCCTGTTACGGACGGATAAGTTGTCTTCACGCCATTGTTGCGACAGTGTAGGCGAGTAACACCAAGGATTATTTATTAACTAATAACCCTGTCGGAGTGGTCGGAGTGATCTAACTGCGATGTACATAGAGTCTAAACAAATGCCTCAACCAGTGTGCAGAATTGAACAGATTTTTCTCCGGCTGGATGGCAGCATCGCTCTATCCTTCCCCGCATTTAGTGAAACTAGATGCGCAATTAGGTAATGGCAGCACTTATCTTCTTGCCAATCAGAGAGCAAGTTGAGGTGCATGGGTGGAGTAGATCCCGGGCGGTAACGTCAAGCAATCCATGCACGCGTCCCACGTCTCCTACTTCGGAGAACAAGGTCGGCCGGGCGAGGTGCAAGCAATGGGAAAGAGACCATCTAAGACAATCCTTTTGATCGAGAATGACCCTGAAGACGCTCGCTTGGTCCACGAGATGGTTAAAGGCTCGATCTCGCGCGTCTTTGAGTTGACTCATGTTGAATCCGTGAGTGACGCTGAGAGATATCTGGCGAGTCAGTCGGTCGATATTGTTCTGATGGATTTGGGGTTGGCGGATCTACCCGGGCTCGAATCTGTCCGGAGGGTCCGCGCAGCCGCGCCCCGCGTCTCGATTGTTCTGCTGTCCAGCGCCGACGATGAGGAGATTGCTGTGCTGGGCGTTCAAGAGGGCGCGCAAGACTATCTGGTAAAGGGCCAGATCGAACCGCGCGGGCTGATACGGGCTCTCGTCAATTCGGCTGAGCGCAAGACGATCGAAGAAGCGCTGTTGCTTGATAAGGAACGCGCGCAAGCCACGCTCTCTTGCATCGGCGATGCGGTGATTTGCACCGACATATCAGGCAACATCACTTTTCTCAATCCGGTCGCGGAGAGGATGACCGGCTGGACGCTCAAGGATGCTGCCGGACGGCCGATGAGCGAGACTTTCCGGATCGTAGACGCCATTACCCGCAAATCCATCCTTGATCCGATGGCCAAGGCTGCGTCCCAAAATCGGACGGGAAACTTGCCGACGAATTGTGTGCTGATTCGCCGTGAGGGGCACGAGATTTTCATCGAAGACTCCGTCGCCCCTATCCATGACCGTGAAGGGCAAGTCACTGGAGCGGTCATCGTGTTTCGCGACGTGACCGCGAGCACGGATGTTGGAAGAGAAGATTGACCCATTCTGCCGAGCATGACTTTCTCACCGGTTTGCCGAATCGAATGCTACTCAACGACCGGGTGAGCCAGGCAATCGCCCTTGCACGGCGAAATGCGGGCCGGGCGGCTGTGTTGTTTCTGGATCTGGATGGCTTCAAGCACATCAACGATTCCCTCGGACACCAGATCGGAGACAAACTTCTTCAATCTGTCGCGACGCGGTTGCTGGCTTGTGTGCGCGCGCCGGACACGGTGAGCCGGCTGGGAGGCGATGAATTTGTCGTGCTGATTCAGGAACTACAGCGCCCTGAAGATGCCGGGACCACAGCTGGGAGATTGTTGAAAACGGTCACGGATGTTCATTTGATTGACCAGCATCAGATCCATCTCACGGCGAGCATTGGCTTGAGTGTCTATCCCCGCGACGGCAAAGATGCCGAGACTCTCATAAAGAATGCCGACATCGCGATGTATCACGCCAAGAAGAAAGGGCGCCAGGTGTATGAGTTCTTCAGACCAGAGATGCTTTTCGATCTCGCAGAGCACCGATCGAATCGAGGCAGAGGCTCTAGCAAGCGAAGGTTCTCTGAGGTTCAGTTTCGGATCGAGGATCCTTTCTTTCAAACGTAGGGAAAGACCACTCTGAGCGAGCGGAGACGAACACCGTGTGTTTAGGTAGGCAGTGACGAACAATGAACATGAACCGTAAACTCGTCAAAACTCAAGAATCCGTCCTTGTGGTCCTTCGTGACACTCTACAGAGGCTGGAGCTCAACCCAACCTCTGAAATCGACACTCCCCTCCAAGCCGAGTTCAAGCGCATCCTCCGTGCCCGCATCGCCAATCTCGAAGCACAGTCCGCCGCGATGCTTCGTCTCGTAAGCGTCCAGGGCACTCACGGTTCCAAAACCGTAGCATGATGAAAGAATGCATCCGCGCATCCGCAATATCCTTCGCGAATCCTTGCAGGGTTGGGAAACAGAAGCCCAAACGCCCCCAGGATCGGCTCTCCACCGGCCGGATCATTCGAAACATGGGGCTCAGCACCCATTGGCAGAAGTGAGCAGAATTGAGCAGAGCGGGTTGAAGAAAGGGCAATAAAAGTAGGGGAGCGGATTTCCAACCACAAACGGCCGAATCTCGATTGTTTGATGGACAATCAACCGCGCAGGCCCACAGAGACAAACTGCAATTGGCACACTTGCCTTGTGCGAGAGTCACCTGCTCAAGATGGTACTTTTCAGGTCTAAAGTGCTGCTCTCGGATTGCCCCCCGCGTATGACGTCGAAGAACGGCGTTCCCCGCTGCAACACACACTCAGCTGCGTATAAGTACATGGCGGCCGACCAGGTCTGCCAATCCCGGCCGCTTGGTTTGCCGGTCTGGGCGTGAATCCATTCGTTGAATCCCCACTCCGCCGCGTTTTCATGCCATGGCTTGACCAGCTCTGTCAGCGCCAAGAGTTTTCGTTCCGCCAGATCCATCTGCCCTGCGGCCACGCACGCCGAGACATAGAAGCCACAAATGAATGGCCACACACCCCCGTTGTGATAGTCTCCAGGCCGGTTATAACGCTCGTATCGTGGCAGCCAATCCGCATGATGGGGCAGGATGTAAGGAAACAGACAGGGCGGCAAATCCACGGCAAGCTCTCCACGGCCCCGCATGGCCTCGCACTCAGCTTCAATCCAGGTCAGCAGGTTCGTTGCCCATTGAGTTGAAGCAATTCCGGTCAGGATTGCCAGGCTGTTGCCAAGCAGGTCAAAGCGGTCGCTGCTCATGACCTTGTACGAATAAAGTCCGAAGTAGGGCGCGGTTGGCTCGACAAGAGCCTCTTGCTCATAGCTCTTCTTTTGCTCCCCACTGACTTCCAGACGGCGCATCAATCCACGCAGCTGCTCAGCATATTCGTGTTCACCAAAAAGACGAAGATACGCATAGACGATCATGTTCACGTACAGCCCATAGCCCATCACATACTGTTCATCACGCCAGTCGCTGGTGGGCAACTGTGCGACCATCACCCTGTCATCCGGGCTCTGGTACTGCATCCACTTTCGGGCCTTCTCTGCTGCTTCAAGAAGGAACTCCGGCTGGTTCCTCGATATTCTGTAGAGAGCTAGCCCGAAGAGGAAAAGAGGCGTCGAATCGCTGGAACCTCGATTCGCTGGATCGTGCGCAAGGGATGAGATATGCCCGTGCCGCGTCTGATTATTGGCAAGCGCCACCAGCGTGCGCTCCAGAGCATCCGCAAGCTGATCGTTGCCGGTGGCCAGAAAACCGAGAGCTGAAATCATCAGGTCCCGGGTATAGGGTTCCGGGTATCCCCAACCAGCTGTTCGAGGGAGTCCTTGAAACGGTCCCTCTGCGTTATGCAGCAGGATTTGCAGAGCGGCCTCTTTAGCTAGCTCGATAGAAGCTAGCGACTTTTCGTCGAAAGACATAGACTCCTCGATGGCTGGCTGGGTTGAGAGGCGAGCATTCGCGCCTCGGTACTTTCTACTGGATACTCAATCGGTCGGAAACGATCTCCACGAACCGCTTGGCAACCTGGCGATAGTCGAATAGATCGACCACGCGTTTGCGGCCCGCTTCTCCCATGCGCCGCCGTAGCGCACTATCCTTCATGAGCAGAAGAAGGTGTTCGGCGATGTCGGGCACGCTGGCTCGGTATTCGGCCGTTCTCGGATTTGGAAACACGATACGATGACTTTTTTCGTAGTCGTGGCCTTCGCCGTAGATTGCTTCGGTGATTTTTCTTTCCTCTGCCACTTTCGCCAAGAATGCTGTCTCGCCATGGACCATCGTGTCGCGAAATGCCATGGCATCGATTGCGATCACGGGCTTTTCGCAGGCGTTCGCCTCAACCTGGATCATGCCGAAACCCTCCAGTCGCGAGGGCGCAGCGTAGATGTCGCAGGCAGACAATAAATACGGCATGAAATTCTGCGAGACAACATTAGTCGAGAAAATGACCTTCGTGCCGATGCCCAGATCTGCTGCCAGTTTGAGGTCGATCAGGTTTTGCTGGACGGTGCGGGCTTGAGGCCAAACCTTACAGACATATCTCCAGTCGGGGACCTCGCTATCGATCAGCGCCAAGGCCTGCATGACCTCCTGCGCCCCCTTGGAAGCGCCGTCGCCCCCGGCGGTCAGGATCATTAATTGATCATTCGATATTCCCAAGGCCTCACGGATCGCCTGAACCTTGAACCCATCGCGGCTGTGCGGCGTGTAGCGGTCCGTGCCGCAGCCCACAGGAAGCACCACAATGTTGTCTCCCTTGATACCATCCCTGATATATACCTCCTTCACCCAGTTGGAGGTGACCAGGATCAGCGGCAGAGCGTTCAGCACTTCGCGGTGTTCCGCGATATAGCCATCTGCCACCAGCCACGGCACGGCCTTCATTCCAAACTGCTGCGGGTGCAGGACCAGATGCTTAAGATGGCCCCAGAACCCCACGCCCACCACGATGTCCGGTCGAAACCAGCGATAGTACCATTCCTTTTCTAAATCCGATTCCAGGTGGACCGGGTGAACATCCACGCCCATCTCGGACAGGCCCCTGCATAACAACTCACCTTGCAGGGCCAAACCTGCCGCCGGCGCCGGATATTCGCTCAATACGAGTACTTTCACGATTGTTGCTCCATGATTTCCGTACGCTTTGCTGCTGCCTCTGCTGAGTCAAAGCACCAGAATCCTTCTTCACGAGGAGCGGTCCTCGCTTCCCAACCATCCATGCCATACCCGTAGACGTTTGTAATCAGCCCGAGCTTTTCAAGCCAAACGTTCTCTGCCAACATGTCACGCCAATCTGCATCGTCGCGAACGCGAGGCAAGTACGCACGCCCTCCATCCTCATAAGCGAAGAGCCACAGTTGCTTTGTGTCGATGTGACCCAACTGCCAAAGCTCAACTACGCTTCGGCAGCACTCCTCATGCCGGCGATGACTCGTGTATTCACCGCGCGGGCCATGGGTGAGAATCAGGCTGTAACTGTTTCCAGCCAATAGTCGGGTTATGGTTTCACGAATCTGTTTGATTGGCAACGGCGCTTGGTCGGGCTCATCATCCAGATCCGCCATCTCACCCATCGCCCCCAATCGCTCCAGAACCCGACGGAACTTTGGCGCACGGTCCGGATCGGATGCTCTGCAAAGAGTCACAATCCGCCAATCAAATTCCGGGTGCGCGAGTATGTATCCGCCGCACCAGAGCGTCTCGTCATCTGGGTGGGCCACGACAACTGCGACCTGCAAGCGCGGGCCGGATATCACCTCATCGAGCTGGACGGGGGTCATTGTTCTCCAGGGATACTGTTAGAGACGCCTATGTGTGAACCAATTCAGCATCGCGATTGTCAAATCTCGTCACGACTTTGCCTCGCGCAAATACTTCCGTCTTCAACCCTTTCATAGCGGCTATACGCATGCGCCTGCAATAGGCGAATGGTCTCATTCATCGAGGCTCCTCGTTTGCTTCGACTGACCACAATGTCAAGAACTCAACGAACCAACTTGACAATGACTGCATTGTGTTTTTCGCTACTTGCTCAGCGCAGGATAGTCTGTGTAGCCATGTGGTCCCGACGTAAAGAAGGTGCTTCCGTCCGGCACGTTGAGCAAAGCATCGCTCGCGAACCGCGCCGGTAGATCGGGGTTGGCGATGAAGAGCTGGCCGAAGGCCACCGCATCCGCCTCTCCGTCCGCGATGACTCGGTTCGCTTGTGCCAGCGTGTATTTTTCATTTGCGATGAATACGCCGCCGAATTGCTTCTTGAGTTGCGGTCCCAATCGGTCGGGTCCGAAATACTCGCGCGCAAACAGGAAGCCGAGTTCGCGCCTGCCTAGCTCATGCGCCACATAGCCGAAGGTTGCCGGCGGGTTTGAATCGTGCATGTCCTGCGAATCGCCGCGCGGGGCCAGGTGCATGCCCACGCACTTTGCGCCCCAAATGGAGACGACGGCATCGGCAACTTCAAGCATAAGGCGAGCTCGGTTTTCAATCGGTCCCCCGTATTCGTCGGTACGATGATTGGATCCGTCCTGCAGGAACTGATCGAGCAGGTAGCCATTGGCTCCGTGTATCTCCACCCCGTCAAAACCAGCGAGCTTCGCGTTCTCTGCTCCCTTGCGGAAGGCCTCAACGATGCCGGGAAGCTCAGCCGTCTCAAGCGCGCGTGGCGTCACGTAATCTGATGCAGGACGCACCAGGCTTACATGGCCTGCGGGCCGGATAGCGCTGGGAGCAACCGGAAGTCTACCGTCCAGAAAGCGTGGGTCTGAGATACGCCCCACATGCCAGAGCTGTGCGAAGATGCGGCCCCCTGCCTGGTGCACTGCCTTTGTGACCACTTTCCAGGCCTCGATTTGCTGCAGCGACCAGATCCCTGGCACATTCGCGTAGCCAACCCCTTGTGGTATGACCGGGATGCCTTCTGAGATGATCAGGCCTGCCCCGGCCCGCTGTGCATAGTATTCGGCCATGAGTTGCGTAGGAATGTGCTCGGGTGTGCCACGCAAGCGAGTCAGGGGAGACATGATAACTCGGTTCGGCAAGTGGATCTTGCCAATCTGGATCGGATCTAACAAAGAAATCATGAGGATAAGCCCTTCAGACAAATAGTTACGCTATTTCGATGTTTTCGGCGGATGGAAGAGGGCAAACTTGAATTTCCATGCGAAATGCATAGTGTGCAGATTGAAATCAATAAGCCTGGAATGGTTCCCACTTTGATTGAACTCGTCGTCGGGTGGTTCATCTGCTCCCTTTTGCTCATTCCGATTGTCTTCAGGGCCTGAGAACCGCAGCGATCAACACGGCGAGTCCGTTCCACGCGATTTGCACGCCGATGCAGAGCAAAATAAACGCAACGACCCGCAGAATGCCATGCGCAGTAGAAGGAGGAATGATCTTGGTGATCTTTGGAGCATACGCGTAGCAGAAATAAACGAGCACACTGAGAATCACCACCGCAAGAAACACGCCGACATGGGCCTGAACATCTCTCGAAATATCACGATTTGAGATGTGAGCGGTGAGTGTCAGCAGGGCCACGAGCGTACCAGGGCCGGAGGTCACCGGAAAAGTGAATGGGTAGAACGATGCTTGCTCAAGGTACCGTGTCCGGGTTGCGGCCCGCACCTCGCTCTCCTCCTCTTTGTTCTTAACAATCGCGCGTGCATCCCTCTCGTTCAGTACCGACCACCCCATCGCCGCGATCACAATGCCGCCGGAGAGCTGGACAATAGGCAAAGAGATTCCGAAAAAGTTGAGAATTGCCGCGCCCAGAAGTTCAATGACGGCCAGAAAGATGATGTTATTGATTGCGATCTTGCGCGCCAAAGTCCGATAGACGGCGGGCGGCGCTTCACCGGCGAGGCCGAGAAACACGAGAGCCGACCCAAGCGGATTGATCAGCGGCAAAAGCACACTGAAAGCGATAAGAAACGACTTCCAGACTAGCAACAGCGGTCCCCTTGCTTATGGCATCAGTCTCTCGGCCTCGGCCAGAGTTAGCCTGGCCGGACTCGGCTCTCGCCGATTACTCTGGCTTAGACTCCGAGTTCGTGCAAGGCTAGAAAAGCCTCAAACAAAACACGTGCATTGAATTGCCCTTTGTATACGGGCTGCACTTCACACTCCAGGCCAAGCAGCGAGTAGACAGCCATTTGAGCGGAGCGAATGGAGTACTCAACTGTGAACACCACATCGTCTGGAAGTTCACAATACTGTCCAACGAACGCCAGGTTCTTTGAACCGTCCGGCCTGACCATGGCTCGATCGCCCTTGCTTCGAGGAAGAAACTGGCTGGTGATGAAGGGCATCATGCACGGAATGCAGGTACACGCATTGAGAATCCCGGCGGCGTGCGCTTGGAGGTGCGAATGGCCCAGGATCTCCGTCATGATTTCGCGTCCCGTGCATGCGGACATGGGCTTCTTTACGAAATTTCCCGGTATATCAACAAACAGCCCATACCCCCAGAACACCTGCACTCCCTCTGGCTGCCCAATGAAATGCGGCTGGTGGGGCAACACGATTGAAGCCAGCCAACTGGACTCCGGAAAGGTAATGAGGCCGCCTTCTCCAGGTACGTTGCCCGTTAAGTCCCGGATTAGCTCGAAAAACTCGGGGTCGTGAAGCGTGGTCGTAAAGGACATCCACTTGGATTGATCAACGTGATCGGCAAAGTTCGAAGGATGTCCGAATTGCGCCTGGCCGGCGGCGATTCTCTCCCAAAGGGCCCATGAGCCACCGTCGGTTTTCCCGAGCAAGGCGGCAGTCGAGTCCATTGAACCCAAACTCGATCCCTCGGTCATAGACCCGAGGGTCACGATGACTTTGTCGTCTTCGGTAACACAAATGTTCTTGAGAACGCCGTTTTCTTGGACCACGATCTTATCGACAGCAAAGCCGGCCCTGTCTTGAAGGAGAATGAGATCCGTGACTGTTGTCTTGAGCCGGAACTTCACACCGCGTTCTTCGAGCCATTTGTAAAGGGGTCGAACCATCGAATCGTACTGGTTGTACACAGTGCGCATGATCCCGGTAAGCGTGTTGAAACCGGAAACCATGTGGGTGAAGCGCACGAGATAGCGTTTGAACTCGACTGCGCTATGCCAGGGCTGAAATGCGAAGGTGGTACACCACATGTGCCAGAAATCAGTCTCGAAGAACCCCGGATCAAACTGGTCGGATATTGTAGTCCGTCCAAGAATCCCCTCTGGTTCGATCGCCAGGCGCTCGAGGTTGAGGATATCCTTCTCGCTCAAACCAAAACTGGGACCGTCGACCCTTTGACCGTCTCGAAACAGCCGCGACTTGGAGGCGGTCTTCATCGTCTCGTTCCAGTCAAATATCTCCTGCGTCACCGACTTCGAACCATCGAGAGTCGGAATCGATGAAAAAAGATCGTTGGTGCACAGGTATTTGCTCTCGATCATGCGACCGCCGCGCATCACATAACCCTCTGTCGCATTTCCAGCTGCATCAAGGCTGCCGCCAATCCGGGAAGACTCTTCCAGGATCGTGATCGTATGCCCTTGGACATCTCCGTCGCGAATGAGAAAGACTGCAGCGGCAAGAGAAGCAATGCCCCCGCCCACAAGATATATTGCTGCGCTATCATCAGGTCGTTTCACAGCGTTCACTTCACACTTTCTTCTTATCCAGCCGATCTTTCAGCGCTTGCGCTAAGGGACTCTAAGCGTGAGCGCTACGAGTGCCCAATGCGATTGTCAATCTGCAAGGCGGAAACGACTGTATCTAATTGATCAGATGGCCCGCCCTCTCGGGCCGGAGAATCATGTTGGCGCGCGGAAGTGTCTGATCCTTCATAAGCAATTCCGCATCGGATTAGGGCGAAATCAACATGCATTCAGCATTCAACGCACAAAGCTCTGAGTCCTCCGCACTGCGGAAGAAGTCAAACGACCAGCACATGCTTGCGATTCCAGGTCTTGCCTCCGACGAGTTCAACATCTGGTGGCAGAAGACCGCAGCACAGAACCTGGCAATGATCACCGAAGCGTCTGACCTCATGCGTGCACACCAGCTAATCAACTCTGCGCGCCAGTCTGGCACCCGGCGAGCACATTGATCCCCCCCTCTATCGAGCGAAAGTCAGCATGCGAATCATCGGCCAAGGTGCAACAGAGGCGCCAAGATTCCCGTAATGCCTCCAACGGGAAGCCCCAGCCGCTAGGAACCTTGCCCCATGACTCCGCGATTGCGGCGACGGGATTCGCGCTGTTGCTGCTTTCGTGTCAGCTTATAGCTGGTTGCCATTCACAGCCGGTTGTCATGCCACGCATTGGAAGCAATTCAGTGGATGCGGGAGCGGTCGCCGACAGACTGCACTCGTTAACGTCTTCCGGAATACCTTCTGAGAGCCATTCGGCGAACTTCATCGACGATAAACAGAATGTTCGGAAGGTCTATGAGACGATCCAATACTCACCCGCTTGGGTGCGCGACGGACGGGCGACCCCACAGGCACTTGCCATCATCTCTGCGCTTGAGAACAGCCAACAAAAGGGGCTCAACCCGGAGGACTACGAAGCGGCGCATTGGCCCGAGCGGTTGGCTGCACTCAAAGCCTGGCCGGAAAACGCGGATACCGTGGCACAATTTGACGACGTTTTGACAGTCAGTGCGATGAGGTATCTCTCCAACCTCCGAATTGGCAGAGTAAATCCGAAGTCCTTGGAGTTTGGCATCGATCTGGATCAGAAACACTACGACTTGGCGCAGTTTTTGGTGCAGAAGGTGCTGACAGGAAGCAATCTTCCGGACGTATTGAACAAGGTAGAACCCCAATACCTTGGCTATCAACGAACCGAGACAGCGCTAAAGACATATCTGGCCTTGGCGGCTCAGGACCACAGCCAGCCTCTGCCTGATCTGCAAAAGACGGTGAAGAGCGGCGGTGCGTATTCCAGTGTTCAGCAATTGGGTGACCGACTTCGTCTGATTGGCGACCTGCCGCAAAGCGCTGTTGCAGATCCGAACTCAACTACCTATAGTGAGCCATTGGTAGAAGCAGTTAAGCACTTTCAAGCCCGACACGGGTTGAAGTCCGAAGGACGGCTCGACAAAGAAACGATCGCTCAGCTGAATATGCCGTTAAGGTCCCGTGTAATCCAATTGGAAGATTCTCTTGAACGATGGAGATGGCTTCCAGCGGACTATCCGCAATTGCCGGTCGCAGTGAATATCCCCGGTTTCAAACTGCGTGTATTTTCAGACGATCACACCGTTGCGTTGCAGATGAATGTTGTGGTGGGGAAGGCGCTCAATCATCAGACGCCGGTCTTTGCCAAAGAAATGAAGTACATCATCTTCCGGCCGTATTGGAATCTGCCCCTCGACATCACTCGCGCGGAGATCGTTCCCAAACTTCAAAGGAACCCGGGCTACCTGGCGCGGAAGGGCTTCGAGGCCACGGACCAGAATGGGCACATCGTAGCCGCGGGAGCGGTGAGTCAAGCCATGCTGGCAGAGATAAGGTCAGGCAGGATTTTGGTGCGACAAAAACCCGGACCGCGAAACGCACTCGGCTTGATTAAATTCATGTTCCCTAATGAATTCGAAGTATACCTACACAGCACGCCGGCGCCAGAGTTGTTCAATCAGTCTCGGCGCGATTTCAGTCACGGGTGCATCCGCGTGGAGAAACCGGCGGAGCTTGCGGCGTGGCTCCTCCAGGATCAACCCAAGTGGACGCTGGAAAAGATCAAGACAGCCATGCAGTCTGGCCCTGACAACCAACAGGTAAACCTCTCGAGGCCAGTGCCAGTGGTCATCGTTTATTTAACGGCGATTGTCGAGGAAAATAGTGAAGTCTATTTCTACGACGACATCTATGGGCTTGACAGGACCCTCAATGACGCCTTGGCAAAGAACCAGACGAACCGGTGATCCAAATAGCGGCTACCAGCGGCGCACGGGGCCTACGTCAACATGCACAAAATTGGATTGAGCGTAATAACCGACGCCACCGCGTCTTAGAGACAACGCAGCATCGCGAACCTCAGCGGTGGGTATCCCCGGAATGCGAATATCGATCGCTTTAGCTTCCATGTGCTGGCTGTGCAGCGCAACACCATTGCTATGCTCGCGGAGATAGTTATTGCTCGAGGGAGTGCGATACCCGCAAACGATGTCAATCTCGCTGTCGAGATGCCCCAGTTTGGCCAACAGGTCATGCAGGAGATCGAATTCCCTGATGTCATATTCCTTCTCGTCACCCGTACGGTGGTCGCGAAGAAAATGATCCAGTGCCGCAACGCCTTTCGGAAGGTATTGGTCACCTATCCGATAGACAACATCGAGATGTTCTCCGGTATGAAGGTGATAGAGGCGAAGCCGATAGGGCTTGGAATCTGCTGAGTTTGTGGCAGCTGTCGCCCTCACAGCGGGAAAGAAAGAGAATGCCAGCGCGGCAACGAAACTGATAATCAATGGTTTCTTTAAAAGAGCAGGTCTCATTTCGGAATCAACTCTATTATAGGCGTCTATGCAAATCGATGCCGTCCGAATGGAAGTCGAGCACTCAGCGCGCAGATGTCCAATAGAGTACAGCCTTTACTCTCAAAACGAAGGAGACTTGAGCCTAGTCAATCTGATCAGTGATCGAGAGCCATCATGTCCGAACTCAATCGTTTCCCTTCCATTCCGATAAAGATTCTTCTGCCCATAGACTTTAGCGCTTCATCCCAGGCTGCTCTTGAGATGGCAGCCGATCTTGCCCACCACTTTCAAGCTGAGCTCTATCTCGTGAACGTGATCCCGGAGTTCCCAACCACTACAATTCCTGACTTCATTCCTGAGTCCGCCTTTCTTGAGAATGCAAGAACATACGCAGAGAGCCATTTGGCCAAGTGCCAGGCTGCTCTTGTAACCAGAGGAGTGAAGTCATCTGTCAGCGTAGAAGTTGGAAATGACGTAGTCGGCAACATCATGGAAGTAGTCGATCGCGAACATATTGACATGATCGTGATCTCCACCCACGGTATCTCAGGCTGGCACCCGCTTGTATTTGGCTCGATTGCCGAAAAGGTCGTCAAGCTCGCGCAGTGTCCTCTCCTCCTACTTCGCTCAGCCAAGCCAGAGTCAGAGGTAAAAACGACCTCGGGCCGCTCGATGGAATGGTGGTAGCGAGATTAGCGATTCAGGTGGCCGCTGGTGAGCTTGACTAGCCTTGTCGCCTGGCATCAATTAGTCCAGCCGTAGAACCGGCTCCGGATGGCGCCCAGGCTGGCCTTACGGACGAAGAAGCGCGCACTCTGCTCGAAAAAGACGGTCCCAATGCAATGCCGGACACGTCAGCTCATCCACTGCGCAATGCACAATGACCATCAGCGTTGGGGTCAGCACCGCGCGTCCCGTCATGAACATTCCAAAGGCCAGCAAGAGAGCCTGTCAAGAAGGTCTTCATGGCCTTTACGAATATGCTCATTCATCCAAAGGGGATTTCCCCCGACAAGGACAAATGCTGTTCCAGCTTGCTCGTCTCCTCGGGACATTGAGCACGAGGTGCTTCAGCCTGCACACACTGCGCCGCGAGAGGGCAGGTTCCAGAATATCCCTTTGGATCCCGCCAAAGTTGCGGCGCAGTCAGCCCGATTCTCAGACAAGTACCGCCTGGCCATAAACCGCGTAATGGCTTTGTTCCGTGCCGGCAATAATGTCCTTGGCCTTTTCTACCTCATCAGGCATTCCGTGGACGACAAGCACATACCTGTCGGTTTTCAAGGCAACATCGTACTTCAGCACGCTGTCCTTCGGGATGCCAAGACTAACCAGGCCCGCACCAATTGCGCTTACACCCCCAAGAACCACTGCGCCTTCGAGAGCCGCTACAATCCAGGCCACGATTGGACCTGCAGCAAGAATCGGTCCGAGTCCTGGAATGAAGAACAGCCCAGATCCAAATAGCAATCCCCAGAAGCCACCCCAAAACGCCCCCACCTTGCCCCAATACATCATGCGATCACCGGCAGTGTAATAGCCTACGACGTGTTCCTCCGTGTGCGTATCTCGTCCTACAATCGACAGGCTCTTCATATCGACGCCGGCCTCCTGGAGTTCCTTAACAGCGTGCTCTGCTTGCTCGTGAGTTTCGTATATTGCCGCTACTGAGCTTTTCGAGTTCATTTTGATCTCCTCTAACATGGTTGACTTGATTTGAGTTTGTGCGGCTGCTCTCCGGTGCGATAGTCTCGGAAGCGCTTGTGCGACCGCGAAGACCTGATTGAGGCAGACCGCAAACGATCTCGGCCGCGCGCGTGACGATCCGCAGCCAATCCGTGGATGTGTCACCCGGTGAATGCTTGCGTCATCATCGTCGCAATCCGAAGCGATTGCGTACATGAAGTGGAAGCCGCGGCAGTCTGGGCTCAGGCAACTGCTGCCTTGAGTGCTACGCTCTTCGATGCGATGCAATCGAGAAGATCGTTCCAAGACTTGGCGAACGATTCGACGCCTTCTTGGAGTAACTGGGCAGCAACAGCGTTCGTGTCAATACCAGCTATTCCAAATTCAGTGAAGATTTCGTCGCGATTCTCGGATTGAGCTTGGCCGAATTCCCGATGAGCAGCAAGCGCGTTCAAGGTTGCCTCAGGCATCGTGTTGATCGTGGAGGGCAAGGCGAGAGCCTGGACGTACAGGATGTTCGAGGCTTTGGGGTCCTTGGTTCCTGTGCTGGCCCAAAGAAGGCGCTGAGGACGGGCTCCCGCGTTCTGGATGCGCTGCCACCGCGAAGAATCAAGGAGTGCGCGGTATTTCTCATAAGCATCTCTGGCGATGGCAATGCCAAGCTGGTTGCGCAGAATCTCCGGCACCCTCTGTGCAACAGCTACGTCCCAACGGCTGACGAACAGTGACGCCACGGAACCAACATCGGGATTCAGCCCTGCGGCAATTCGCCGTTCAATACCACGCATGTAGGCTTCGGCCGCAGCGACATATTGCTCGCCCGAGAACAGGAGGGTTACATTGACAGGTACGCCCGCGAAAATTGCCTCCTCGATGGCTGGAAGCCCCGCGCTGGTGCCGGGGATCTTAATGAAGAGATTGGGGCGCGCCGCGCGGTTGTGGAGAGCTTTGGCTGCGGCGAGTGTTCCGGTCGTGTTATGGGCCAGCAGGGGCGATACCTCCAGAGAGACCCAGCCATCCACACCGTCGGTTCGGTCGTATATCGGCCGGAAAAGATCGGCCGCTTGTCTCAGGTCCTCGAGGGCCAACTCGAAGAACAGCACCTCGCCTGACTTGCCTTCATCCGTCTTCCGGCGAATAACATCGTCATAGTCGTTGCTGTTCTTGATGGCGTGATCGAAGATGGTTGGGTTCGAAGTAAGACCCGTTACAGATAGTTCGCGAATATAGCTCAGCAGCGTCCCGCTGGCGAGTAAGCGATGTGTGATGTTATCGAGCCATATGCTTTGGCCCATTTCGTGCAGTTTCTCGGTCGTTCGATTCATTTCAATCCTCTTCCAACACTTTGTAAATGCGGCCGCTCGCATCCCTTCGAGCTCAGCTGGCGGCGACAATCCAGGCATGCGCCTGCGCCGCCTCAGAAGGCGGAAACACCTTCGTAGGACAGGGAATGAGGAAGCTAAATATCCTCACTGTTTGCACAATCCAGTCAACGTCGGTGACCACGGCGGCTCGCTCCCAGCGCGTTGGATGTCCTAACCCAATCTTCATGTCCTCCCAGATGGCGCCCGGGTCGTAACCAGTGAAATTGGCGGAGATCTCATACAAGAGGCGGATCTTATCGTGCGTCTTGAGCGCTTTGAGAATTGCCGGAACAAGAATTCCCTCGTAATCCTCTTTTGTGACCTGCCCCCCGCAGGAAATCGCAACAACATTGTGGGGAAAGTTCTTCAAGATTTCGATCATGAAACGTCCTCCGTCATAAGCCCTTATTGGTTCTAAATCTTCGCTGGTACCGGGCTCCTCCTGCCCTCACATGTGCTGGCTGAAGAAGTTCAACCCGCCGATCCACGATTGACGACCACACCTAAAGCGAGTCAGGCAGGGTCGGTTGAATGACCGCCGTCGCGCATGGTGCTTCCTCCTATTTCTTGTCAAGTACGCGGTGAGCCTGTCGGCAAACGTTCTCCGCGGTGAAGCCGTAGTGCTCCATTACTACAGGTCCGGGCGCCGACGAGCCAAAGGTGTCTATCCCAATGACGGCGATCCTCGGGCCGACAAAGGACTGCCATCCCACTGGAGAGCCAGCTTCAATCACCAGAATCGGCACATTCGCTGGCAGAATCCTTTCTCGGTAATCCTCCGACTGTGCTGCAAACAGGTTTGTGCTCGGCATGCTCACCACTCTCGCGTGAATGCCTCCTGCCGCAAGCCGATCGCGACCCTCGAGCGCCAGATGGACTTCCGAACCCGTAGCGATGAGCACGATGTCTAGCAGCCCACTTGTCGGAGAATCCGCCAGGATATAGCCGCCTAACTGAACTCCAGCCGGAATGGTGGGATAGCGGTTCAGATCAAGAACAGGAAGATTTTGCCGTGTCAGCACCAGTGCGATAGGGCCCTGCTTTCTTCCGACCGCGACTCGCCACGCGGCGACTGTCTCATTGGCATCCGCGGGGCGAAGGACAACCATGCCAGGAATCGATCGCAATCCGATGAGTTGTTCCACCGGCTGATGAGTTGGACCGTCCTCGCCCATGCCAATGCTGTCGTGCGTAAAGACATAGATCACTGGGAGGGCGTTCATGGCCGCAAGGCGCATGGGAGGCCGCATGTAATCACAAAAGACAAAAAATGTTCCGCCATACGGAATCAAGCCGCTGTGCAATGCCATTCCGTTGAGAATCGCCCCCATCGCATTCTCGCGAATGCCGAAATGCATATTGCGACCAGCCCAATCCTCCGGTTCGAAGTTGCCGGTCCCGTCAATGTTTGTATGCGTACTTGGAGCGAGGTCTGCGGAGCCGCCCATCATTTCCGGCAGACGAGTGCCGAGGATTTCGATCACTTTGCCCGAAGCGACGCGTGTGGCCATCGGTCCATCCGCTGGAGTAAACGCTGGCAGACCGCTGTCCCAGTCATTCGGTAGCCGTCTATCAATGACTCTCTGAAACTCCTCCGCAAGGGTTGGATGTTCTTGCTCGAAAGCCTTGAATCGAGACTCCCATTCCACTTGCGCGATGCTTCCTCGGGTGACTGCTCTCTGGAAATGCTCCAGCGCCTCCTCGGGGATATGGAAGGTCGGCGAGAGAGGCCAGTCCATTGCCTGCTTTGTAAGCCGTACTTCCTCGACCCCGAGAGCTTCTCCGTGCGCAGCGGGGGTGTCCTGCTTATGCGGACTGCCAAAGCCAATGTGCGTGCGTACCGCAATCAACGATGGTCTCCCTGTCTCTTCGCGGGCATTTGCGAGCGCACTGGACACGGCTTCAACATCATTGCTCTGTTCCACTCGTTGCACATGCCAACCGAAGGCAGCAAACCGAGCCATGCGGTCCTCGGTGAATGTCAGCTCTGTGCTTCCCTCAATGGTGATGTGGTTATCTGCGTAAAGAACGATGAGTTTTCCAAGATGCTGATGGCCTGCGA
The DNA here is from genome assembly GCA_963778705.1 of uncultured Acidobacteriaceae bacterium. GTDB lineage: Bacteria > Acidobacteriota > Terriglobia > Terriglobales > Acidobacteriaceae > Telmatobacter. The sequence continues at coordinate 447,098 of CAVZVM010000013.1, read as the reverse complement.
TCGATCCAGACTCCGATGAGATGCCTTCCTCAAGATCGCCGTCACTCACAAGCACATACGTGTAATGGTCCACGATCTGGTGACCGGGCCGATTGAATCGCGCCGCCAGCCCCGCTTCGGCAATGGCCATGCCCACGCCGTTCGCGAGGCCTTGGCCCAAAGGACCTGTTGTAGCCTCGACACCCGGTGTCTTGCCGTACTCCGGATGACCCGGCGTGCGGCTGCCCCACTGGCGAAACCTCTTCAATTCCTCAAGAGACAGGTCAAAGCCGGTGACATGAAGCAGAGCATAGAGCAATGCGCATCCGTGGCCAGCCGACAAAATGAACCGGTCGCGGTCTGGCCAGTGCGGATCCCGAGGGTTGAACTTGAGCGACTTATCCCACAGTGCATACGCCATGGCTGCTGACCCCATTGGCAGCCCAGGATGGCCCGAGTTGGCCTTCTGCACCATATCGACTGCCATAAAACGCAGCGTGTTGATGCACAACTCATCCAGTCTCGGCGGAGCAGCGATCGATGCAAGAGTTGCAGAAGGTGCCATGGCGCGTTTTTACCTTTCATGGTTGCAATGGGTGAATATCGCACTTGAACTTTGACTCACTGCCAGGTGAAGTCCCGCAAAGCTACATCTTGAGTCCTATATCGCTGCATTCTGGGTGCTTGCGCTGGCATGGTTTCTCTGGATGCTTCTTTTCGTCTGCGCATTCGGTGCTGCAATGCTTCTTGCCGATGGCGGGCTGACAATTGCAGCCAGGATGTTCGCACTCTTGCTTGGTCGTCATAAATGCTCCTATTAACCGAACAGCCCTCGGCCTTTTGAGGGCTCTGTTGTTTAGAACATGATCCGCATTCTCATCCCGAGCAATGCGGCGGTATAGGCATTGCTTGTATACGTGGGGTGGTTTGAAATTTCCAGGTCCGGGCCAAGGTCAACACTCTTCGTCAAGCGAAGCCGGTAAAACGTCTCCATCACGCTCTCGTGATGCTTGGCGCCTAAACTTGGTTCAGAGTGGATGAAGGAAATACCGAACATATCTCCGCGCCTTCCAAAAGGCTTCATCTGGTCCAGGCCCAGCTCTTCCACTTGCTTGATCGCGGTTCCTTTGTTCGATGCAAAGCCAAGTCTCCCAAAGGGTGTCCAACCATTGCGCAATTCGTGCTCGAAGCCGATGCCCCCACCCTCGCCGCTCCCAAGAGCCGCAGTGTCATCACGCCAGAAGTTCATGCGATAGTCCCTGAACTGCTTTCCAGGAAAACCGCTTAGCCAGCCGAGTTCGATGGACTCCATATACTTGCGATCAGCCAGTGTCTTGAGGTTTCCTTGCGGTGAGCCTTCGGTATCGATGACCAGAGCATGTATGTAGACATGCTGTGTCGCCTGGAATTCAACCGCCGCTCCGCCGGCATATGTTCCATCGGAGGCAAACGTAAGGTTGCCGTCGCTTCCCCCATTCAGGAATTGAGCGCGTTCGTCATTGTTGAACATGCTCAGACTGATGTATTCGTTTGGGTGGATCTTGCCGATGTAGAGGGACAGCCTCTCGTTGGACAAATCCTGACGCCAGTAGAGAATATTCAACATGATCGGCTCTTGCGGGCCTTCTCCCTCTAAGCAGTTCAGGGCTAGGGCCGACCCAAGACTGTCGCTTAGATTGAACTGCTGGCTGATGCCAATATTCGTTCCCGATCTCACCAGAAGGCTGATGGTCCCAGCATTGCTTTCACGGTCATAAACTTTCCAGGCCGCCGTGAAATCAGCCCGGCCGCTGATTTGATCGCGCCGCACGCCATCCGGCGCGGATGACGCGTATTGGTTCACGAAGGTGTATGTCGCGCCGATTTTTAGCTTTGCGGATTCGTTGATATGAAGCGTCAACCGTTCAAATGGCTCCATAATCGCCTCAAATGGATCGGTCTTGAGAATCGGATCCGCTGGCACCTTCGACAACGCAAGAGCATCCCGGTCGAGTTCCTGGCGAAGATCGTCGGGTTCCTGCATCAGGCTTGAATAGGTTGCAGCTTCCTCTGGCTTCGTGTTCTGTTGGGCAGTGCCAGAACTGGCGTTCTGGTTCTGCCCGACAGCGGCAAGGCCAAATGCGACAAAAACCACGAATGGCAGCGTACTCATTGCAAATCCCCATGGTCCAAATCGTTCCCTAGTTCTTGACTGCTCTGCGAACGATAGCCACGGAGCATCCGGCTCGACGAGCTACCGACTCCGCAACGCTGCCCAGCAAGAAGTCATGAATGCTCCTTTGCCCATGCGAACCGACCGCTATCAGATCGGCACCCCATTCGGCCGCCTGGCCGAGAATTGTGTTTGCGACGTCTCCAACCCGTACGCCAGTTTGTGCCGTGAATCCGGCTTTGCGCAGTTCGGCCGCAATCCGCTCAACCAAGGCGCGTGCAGGCTGCTTCTCATCTTCCAGTTCAGGAGCATAACCTTGAGCCATCTCAGGCGGAGGCACAGTGTCAACCGGTTGCAATACATGTAAGACCAGGGCCTCTGTATTCTCATGCCGGACCCCGGTTACTACAGCACGAAGCAGATCTTCAGCAAACCCCGAATCGTCAACTGCCACCAGGACTCTCATGACTCCTCTTCCTTCATCCGCAACAGCCTGCACAACCATGCGCCAGTACACGACATTTGCAGAATCGTTTGCGGGAATGTCTGCCGATGGGTCGCGCCTTCGGACCGAAGAAGATATTCTCCCACGGCGTCCCAAGTATCGAACGGCCAGCACAGGAATGAAGGTCTCAATTGCTCACGCGAGATGTCTGTTATCTCCGCGTTGGAAGTCACAATGCGATTCAGAGAGCCTGTGGTCCGGCGGAGAGAGGGTCATCAAAGATCGTTATGCACGGGGAGGCCACCCCGACAATGGTTCGTTACCTGTTGGCCTCAGACATCGCTCAGTGTGGATTGTGAGGCGGCATCCACTTCGATGTGTCCGACCAGAGTTGCAGACCCTCCAGTCTCGGACAATCTGCTGGTCATTACCTGGAAGTGATAACCCATCACGGCCAAGCGTCATCGCCGCTCCAACACAATGGCGATAACGTGTTGCCACCGACATCAGAAACTTCCAATAGCTCCAGCGTTGCTTGCCAAACACTCCCTGCCGAACAATTGACGTGACGAAGGCGCGCGCGTTGGCCTTGGTCAGCCACCTCTGCCTGGTACTTTGCGACCTGTCACTTGTTGCACTGAGACGCGGGTGGGTGCGGCTCAGATTCCTCCTTGCGCAAACCTCGAAAGAGTTGAGTCCCTGGCATGGCTTGCAAAAGCCCTACCATGGCCACTCGGATACCGCTCTTTTGGATAAATTCCACCATGCCGTCGAAAATGTCCTCGCGATCGGTATCGAATCCGAGGATGAATCCTGCCATTACCTGCATCCCATAGCTCTGAATCATGGCCACACTGTCGAGCAGGCTGCGCTGGGCATTCTGCAGCTTGTTGGCCGCGATCAACCCGGATTCATCCGGAGTCTCAATGCCCAGGAAAACCGAGATAAAGCCGGCGTCTCTCATCAACCGCATCAACTCAGGGTCATCGGCGAGGTTGAGAGAAGCTTCAGTATTGAAGTCGAAGCTGACCTTGTATTGGCTGCGCCATTCCGCCAGGGCCACGCATAACTCCTTTGTGCGCGCCTTGTTGCCAATGAAGCTGTCGTCAACGATGAACACGGCTTCGCGCAAGCCGCCGAGCGCAGTTGGTCCAGTTCAGCCAGCACCTGCGCTACCGCCTTGGTGCGCGGGCGCCTGCCGTAAATTTCGATGATGTCGCAGAATTCACTGTTGAACGGGCAGCCGCGCGAATATTGCACGGCCATGGTTGAGTAGAGGTGCATCTTGATCAATCTCAAGTCCGGCAGCGGGCTGGAGCTCATCTCCGGCCTTTCCATAGCTTGATAAACGGGTCTCGCGACTCCTTGTTCCAGGTCTCGCGCAAGACCAGCAATGATGCCCTCTGCTTCACCAATGACCACATGATCCGCTTTGAGATCTTCGGCTGAAAGGCTGCTGGCGATTGGTCCGCCGACAACAGTTCGCAACCCCCGCGCGCGGCAGCGCTCAATGATAGCTGCCAACGAATCGCGCTGGATGTGCATGCCGCTCACCAGAGCCACATCGGCCCAGGCCAAATCGTAGTAACGCAATCGCTCGACGTTCGTGTCTACGAGCCGCTTTTTCCAGGATCTGGGCAACAGCGCTGCAACTGTCATCAGTCCCAAGGGCGGTTGTGCGGCCCGCTTGCCCAGGAACTTGAGCGCATGCTTGGAGCTCCAAACGTATCAGGGAATTCCGGGTAGATCAGCAGGGCGTTCATCGGCCACCTCTTTAGGAAGAAGGGCGCATGGAGAGCATCGCAATCCGCACGCAGGTGCGGCGCTGGGTCTCGGCTCATCAGAAGCTGGCGCGGCTGCCCTCGGTGCTGCACACTGCTTCGATATCAGTTTGTTCCTGCGGTCGGCCAATAGCTGTGCAATAGGAACTACCTCTCCAGAATCAAGCCCTGAATCACCCCGCGACGTCGAAGGGCGAGCAAAACAGACCAGAAGTTGATGGGGGCACGGTTCATCGTGGTGAGAGGAGAGAACAATCATGCCGGACCAATCTGAGAATCCAGAAGTGAAAAAGCTGGAAAATGCGACGACTTCGGACATAGCAGCAACGAAGCGGATTGAGTGTGTTGCCGAAAAGGCCGCAGAGAAGGCATCGCATACGGAACAGAACTACGATCAGAACCACGAAATCATTTCAAAATAGAAGGGCGTCTGGATCATCACTATCCGGCGTTCCTACTTGTCCGTCCGACATCCCTCGGCCCCGCCCCAAGAACTGTGATGATTTGCCGTCTGGATTTTCGCTGACTGGCGTCTTACCGGGCAGATTGGCTGGTTTGGGAGCTGTGTTGCCTTCCTTGTTGCAATGCGCCAAAGCGATCCGAGCAAGAACAGGAGCATATCTCAAATGGAATCGAAAACAGATAAGCCCGCGCTCAAGGATGACAAGGATTCCCTGAAGACGCTCGCCATGCCTGAGTTGATGAAAAAGCTTGGTGCATCGGCAGAGGGACTCACGCAGGCCGAGGCAACGAAGCGGCAGGCGCAGTACGGGCCTAACCAGATCGAGGAGAAGAAAACCAACGAATACCTGAAGTTCCTCTCCTACTTCTGGGGTCCGATCCCGTGGATGATTGAAGCCGCCGTGATCCTCTCTGGGCTCGTCCGTCACTGGCTCGATTTCTTCGTAATTCTTCTGTTGCTGTGCTCCAATGCTCTGGTTGGATTCTGGGAAGAACACCAGGCGGGAAATGCGATTGCCGCCTTGAAGGCCCGTTTGGCGATCAAGGCCAAAGTCAAGCGGGATGGCAAGTGGCAGGATCCCAAGGCGAGCGAGGTGGTGCCCGGCGACGTGATTCGTCTCCGCCTGGGTGACATCGTTCCCGCGGATGCGCGATTGCTCGACGGCGATTCGATCGAGGTTGATCAGTCCGCCCTGACCGGCGAGTCGCTGCCGGTCAACGTCAAGCCCGGCGGCGCAGTCTACTCAGGCTCCATCATCCGCCAAGGTGAGATTGACGCCATTGTCTATGCCACCGGGTCGAACACTTACTTTGGCAAGACCGCGCAGCTCGTTGAGCAGGCTCATACAGTCAGCCACTTCCAAAAGGCTGTGATGAAGATCGGCGACTACCTGATCATTTTGGCGGTAGCGCTGGTCGCCTTGATTCTCGTCTTCGCCCTCTTCCGCGGAGACAAGGTCCTCACCACGCTGGAATTCTGCCTGGTGCTCCTGGTAGCCGCCATCCCCGTCGCCATGCCGACTGTACTGTCGGTGACCATGGCGGTTGGGGCGCGCCTGCTGGCGAAGAAGGAAGCGATTGTAACCCGTCTGTCGGCCATTGAAGAACTGGCCGGTGTAGACGTTCTCTGCTCGGACAAGACCGGCACACTTACGCAAAACAAACTCACACTGGGCGATCCCTTCTGCATTGACGGAATTGCTGCTGCGAGCGTCGTTCTCTGGGCCGCGCTGGCCTCCCGCGCGGAAGACAAGGACACCATCGACCTGGCGGTAATTGGCGGTGTAAAGGATGACAAGGAACTGAAGAGCTGCCAGGTACTTCACTTTATGCCCTTCGACCCGGTGCACAAGCGCACGGAAGCTACCGTCAAAGGGGCGGACGGGAAGCAGTTCTTTGTAGCAAAGGGAGCGCCGCAGGTCATTCTGCAGATGGCGACAAATGCCGCAGAAATCAAGACAGCGGCGAATAAAGCCATCCTTGATTTTGCCGGCCGCGGCTTCCGCTCACTGGGCGTAGCCAGGGCCGATGAGCAAGGCAAATGGAAGTTTGTCGGCATGTTGCCCTTGTTCGATCCGCCACGCGCGGATGCGAAGCATACCATCGCCAACGCCGTCCAAATGGGCGTCAAAATCAAAATGGTGACAGGCGATCAAATTGCCATTGCCCGGGAAACATCGAAAGAACTTGGCCTGGGTGTGAATATTTTGGACGCCAACGCGCTCGGCGACACCAAGAAAAAGGAGTCTCCGCAGGTAGTTGAGGAGATTGAGAAGGCAGACGGCTTTGCGCAGGTGTTCCCCGAGCACAAGTTTCATATCGTGGATGTGTTGCAGACCCGCGGCCACATCGTCGGCATGACCGGCGATGGCGTGAACGATGCGCCTGCGCTGAAAAAGGCCGACTGCGGCATTGCCGTCTCCGGCGCAACCGACGCAGCCAGAGCGGCAGCTTCAATCGTTCTACTCACGTCCGGTCTCTCCGTAATCATCGACGCGATCAAAGAAAGTCGCCGCATCTTCCAGCGCATGAATAGCTACGCCATCTATCGCATTGCGGAGACGCTGCGCGTGCTGTTCTTCATGACACTGGCCATCCTGGTCTTCAATTTCTATCCCGTAACAGCAGTCATGATCGTGATGATCGCGCTGCTCAATGACGGGGCGATTCTGTCGATTGCTTATGACAATGTCTTGTATAGAAACAAGCCCGAAGCATGGAACATGCGGTTGGTGCTCTCCATCTCCACGGTGCTAGGGGTCATTGGCGTTGTCTCTGCGTTTCTCTTGTTCTATCTGGGTGAGCGCGTCTTCCACATGGACCGTCTGACGGTACAGACGCTGATGTACCTCAAGCTTTCGGTGGCTGGGCATTTGACCATCTTCCTTACGCGCACGCGAGGACCATTCTGGTCGATACGCCCCGCGAAGATTCTGCTGATTGCAGTCGTGGGCACGCAGGCGATCGCGACACTCATCGCGGTCTACGGAGTCTTCATGGCGCCGCTCGGCTGGAAATGGGCGGGACTTGTCTGGGCCTATGCACTTGCCTGGGCACTCATCAACGATCGTGTGAAGCTTCTTGCCTATCGCATCTTCGATCCGATCAACATGGCGATCCCGCAGACGGCGGTCGCAGGCGACGATACTCAGCAGATCGCGACTCGGGCTTATGAGATTTATCAAGAACGCATCCTTGGCGAAAGCCAGCAGGACCAGGACTGGCTTGAAGCAGAGCGAGAAACGCACCTCGAAGAGACAGCTAAGAAGAAGCCCGCCGCATAGGCAACACCGAAGGAACCTGATGACCATCGATCCGAAAGATTTCAGAGTGCCGCCTGACAAGAAGATCGACCTCGACAAGTGGCCGACGGTCGTCCACCCCTATGCGAAGTCGAAGAAGCAGTATAAGCAACTACTGCAAGAACACATGGAGGAGCTGAGCTCGCTGCAACAGCTTCACTACGCGTCTCACAAGTATGCTTTGTTGCTGATCTTTCAAGGGATGGATGGCGCCGGCAAAGACGGCGCCATCCGTCACGTCATGTCTGGGGTTAATCCTGAAGGTTGCGAGGTGTTCAGTTTCAAACAGCCCAGTGCAGAAGAGCTCGATCACGATTTCCTTTGGCGCACGACATGCCGCCTCCCGGAGCGTGGCCGCATCGGCATCTTCAACCGTTCCTATTACGAGGAAGTGCTGGTCGTTCGAGTGCACCCGGAGATTCTCCGCAGTCAGGGGCTTCCTGAGGAACTGCGCGACGAGAAGGACATTTGGCAGCAGCGGTATGGCTCCATCGCGGATCTGGAGAAGCACCTTCATCGTAACGGCACGCAGATCGTCAAGATATTTCTGCATCTGTCTTACGAAGAGCAACGAAAGCGATTTCTCGCGCGCATCGACGAATCAGACAAGAACTGGAAGTTCAGCACTTCTGACATTCACGAACGGAAATACTGGAAGCACTACATGAAGGCATACGAGGATTGCTTCCAGGCGACAAGCTCGCATCATGCGCCGTGGTACGTCGTACCCGCCGACGATAAAGAGAACGCACGGCTCATCGTCTCCCAGATCGTTCTTGATGTACTGGGAGGACTCAAAATGGCGTACCCAAAGACCACTGAAAAGCGTCGCCTTGAATTGCACTCGATCAAAAGGTTGCTCGCGAAATAGCGATGAAGATCCAGCGCAAGCAGACCCAACAAAACCGAAGTCAGCCCTCACCGCGCTGTTACGAATTGCGGAGAACTGGAAGGAACATTCAATATGGCAACCACCGAGCTCCCCATCAACGTTGACAAAGACGACTCGCCTCAACCCTTCAGCAAGAACTTCGATCAGTTTGGGAACTCTTCTGGTTTCATCTTCGACGTGAGCCTCTCGACCGCGATTGCGGCGGATGGAAAGAACGAAGAGAGAGCGCCGAAGCCCAAGGGACCGCTTTCGCCCGAAATGTTGGACAAGATGAATCGCTACTGGCGAGCGGCAAACTATCTTTGCATCGGCCAGATCTATCTCTTTGACAATCCCCTGCTTCGCTCGCCGCTCAAGGCCGAGCAGATCAAGCCGCGGTTGCTCGGTCACTGGGGAACCTCGCCAGGCCAGAACTTCATCTACATTCACCTGAACCGCCTGATCAAAGAGCACGATGCGGACATCATCTACATCTCCGGTCCGGGGCACGGAGGTCCTTCCCTGAATGCCTGCTCCTATCTCGAAGGCTCTTACACCGAGGTTCATCCGGAGATCACACACGATGAGGACGGCCTGCGGCTTATGTTCCGCAAGTTCTCGACTCCGGGCGGCGTGCCCAGCCACTGCGGACCGCACGTACCGAATTCAATGCACGAGGGCGGAGAACTTGGATATTCATTGGTCCATGCATTCGGCGCGGCCTTCGACAACCCGGACTTGATTGTCGCCTGCGTCATCGGAGATGGCGAATCCGAGACTTGTCCGCTCGAAGGAAGCTGGAAGTCAGTCAACTTCGTCAATCCGGTGCGAGACGGCGCGGTTCTGCCGATTCTTCATCTCAATGGATACAAGATCTCCGGGCCAACCGCGCAAGGACGCACCAGCGACGCCGACTTGAAGGCTCTCTATGTGGGTCGCGGATACAAGCCCTACTTTGTTGAGGGTGACGATCCCGAGGTCGTGCATCAACTCCTCGCTCAAACGCTTGAGGATTGCTATACCGAGATTCGTGGAATTCAGCAGGAGGCTCGCAAGAACGGCTTCAAGGTGCAGCCCGTCTGGCCCATGATCATCTTCCGCACTCCCAAGGGATGGACTTGCCCGAAGGAAGTGGATGGAATCCCCATTGAAGGCACATTCCGCGCGCACCAGGTCCCACTGGCAACAGTTCGTGAGAACCCCGAGCATCTGAAGATCCTTGAAGTATGGATGAAGAGTTACGAGGCCGAGAAACTGTTCGACGAGAACGGGAAGTTCATCGACGAGTTAGCTGCCCTCTCGCCCGCAGGCAACCGGCGCATGGGAGGCAACCCCCATGTAAATGGCGGACGCGAGCTAATCACTCTCGCGCTGCCCGACTTCACGGATTACGCGCTTGAGATCCCCGGCCCCGGTCAGGTTCTCGCCGAGGCTCCGCGCAAGCTGGGAGATTTCTTCCGCGACATCTTCAGAATGAATCTGACGAACTTCCGCATGTTCTGCCCCGATGAATCGAATTCCAATCGTCTGAACTCCATCTTCGAGGCAACGAAGCGATGCTCGATGGCCGAAATTGTCTCCATCGATGATGAACTTGGTCCAGATGGCCGCGTCATGGAAGTGCTGAGCGAACATCTCTGCCAGGGATGGCTCGAGGGCTACCTGCTTACCGGGCGTCATGGCATGTGGTCCTCCTACGAAGCCTTCGCGCAGGTGGTCGATTCGATGACCACTCAACATGCCAAATGGCTTGAGCAGTGCCGCGAGTATCCTTGGCGCAGGCCACTCGCGTCCCTCAATGTTCTGCTCACAAGTCACGCATGGCGCAACGACCACAATGGCTTCAGCCACCAGGCAACAGGGTACGTAGACAATGCACTGGCGCGCAGGAGCGAAGTGATCCGCGTGTACTATCCACCGGACTCCAACTGCTTGCTTAGCGTCTTCGACCATTGCCTGCGCAGCCGCAATTACGTGAACGTCGTCACCTGCGGCAAACAGCCACAGCTTCAGTGGTTGAACATGGATGAGGCTCTTGAGCATTGCTCTCGTGGGGCATCCACATGGAAGTTCGCAACCAACGATGAAGGCGGGGAGCCCGATGTGGTGCTGGCCTGCGCCGGCGATGTACCAACGATCGAGACTTGCGCGGCATCATGGCTGTTACAGAAACATGTGCCCGGGATCAAGGTGCGCGTTGTCAACGTTGTCGACTTGATGACTCTGATGTTCCCCGACAAGCATTCGCATGGGATGGACGAAATGTCCTTTAATGCGCTCTTCACTGAAAAAGCGCCGGTGGTCTTTGCCTTCCACAACAATCGCTGGCTCATTCACACCCTGGTTCACGGGCGTGCCAACGAAGGCCGTTTCCATGTGCACGGCTATATGGACCGCGGCACGACTACAACACCGTTCGACATGGTGGTTCTCAATGAAATGAGCCGCTTCCATCTTGCACTCGATGCATTGAAGCACATCCCGCGCCTCCGGCTGCAAGCCGAGAAAGCCATCAACTTCTTCAACCAGGAATTACAACGCCACCACGACTATATCCGCGAAAACCTGGAGGACATGCCTGAGATCAGGAACTGGCAGTGGACCAAGGACTTTAGAGATGCCACTACCCCGGCTCCGCTTGCAAAGGGGCATCCGCAGAAGGCGATGTTCACCGATAGTTAGGCCCCATCCAGCTGAACTCAAAGCGGAGACCGCCATCGTATAAGGATTTCGATAACGGCCTCCGCCTTTCTTACTCGGGAAGCAGGGGGAGATATTGAACGATCCGAAGTCACCATCTGATTGGTTCAAGGTGGATGGAGTAGATGCGCTGGTTGAGTTGGCGCTCAATCTTCACTGGTCCTGGAATCATGCTGCGGACGATTTGTGGGAAGCGCTCGACAAGGATCTTTGGGCGACCACGCAAAACCCATGGGTCATCCTGCGAACGGTCTCTCGGGAAAAAATCAAGGCTGCATTAGGCACGCCAGAGTTTCGACAGAACCTTGACGGTCTGCTTCAACAGAATCGGGACTCTTATCTGGCCGACGCATGGTTCCAGCATAAGCATCCAGACACGGCGCTCACAACAGTCGCCTACTTCAGCATGGAGTTCATGCTGACCGAAGCGCTGCCTATCTACTCGGGCGGCCTTGGCAACGTAGCCGGCGACCAGATGAAGGCGGCGAGCGATCTGGGCGTTCCGGTAGTCGGTGTCGGCTTGCTTTACGGACAGGGATATTTTCGCCAAGACTTCGATTCGGAAGGCCGGCAGCAGGCACTCTATCCAGTCAACGATCCGGGGCAATTGCCGATTCGGCCGCTGCGACAGACAAATGGTGAGTGGCTACGGTTGCAAATTCAACTTCCAGGCTCAAAGATCTGGCTTCGCTGCTGGGAGGTGGCCGTGGGAAGAGCAAAGTTGTATCTTCTCGACACCAACGACTTTGCCAATACCGCGGCTCATCGGGGTATTACAAGTGAGCTATACGGCGGGGACGCAGAGATGCGCCTGAAACAGGAGATCGTCCTCGGCATCGGCGGGTGGCGCTTATTGCGAGCATTGGGTCTTATGCCCGAGGTCTGTCACCTCAACGAAGGACATGCGGCATTCGCCGTTCTTGAGCGGGCACGCTGCTACATGGAGGATCACAAGAAGCCGTTCGACCTTGCCATGAACATTACGCGAGCCGGGAATCTATTCACTACGCATACCGCTGTCAGTGCCGGCTTCGATCGCTTTGATCCCGCACTCATTTGCACGTACCTGAGCCACTATGCTGTCGATGAACTCGCGATTTCGGTGAAGGATCTGCTCGCCCTGGGAAGACGGGACACAGGAGACAACTCGGAACCTTTCAACATGGCTTATCTCGCGGTACGGGGCAGCGGACAGATCAATGGCGTCAGCAAGCTCCACGGACAAGTGAGCAGACAGATCTTCCAATCCTTGTTTCCTCGCTGGCCAAGGGAGGAAGTCCCGATAGGTTCCGTAACGAACGGCATTCACGTGCCGACTTGGGATTCAGCCGAAGCCGATGCGCTATGGAGCTCCACCTGTGGCCCGCAGCGCTGGCGTGGGGATCGTCCGGAGGAACAGGACATCCGCCAAATCCCAAATCAGCAGCTCTGGAAATTGCGAACGGCCGGGCGAAAAGGCCTGATCGAAGGGATGCGGAAGCGATACCAGTGCCAACTCGCCGCTGAAGGCGCAGATCCCTCGAATGCCGCCGGCATCTTCGATGACAATGTGCTGACCTTGGGATTTGCGCGCCGTTTTGCCACCTATAAGCGCCCCAATCTTCTTCTGCACGATACCGAGCGGCTGGTGCGGCTGCTCTCCAATCCTCTCCGTCCTGTTCAGTTAATCCTTGCGGGAAAGGCTCACCCACAGGACCTCCCCGGACAAGAGCTGATCAAGCAATGGAAGGACTTCATAAAGCGTCCCGACGTCAAAGGTCGCGTGATCTTCCTCAACGATTACGACATGATGCTGGCTCAGGAACTGGTCCAAGGAATCGACCTCTGGATCAATACACCTCGGCGCCCATGGGAAGCCTGCGGAACCAGTGGCATGAAGGTCCTCGTCAATGGCGGCCTGAATCTTTCCGAGTTGGATGGCTGGTGGGCGGAGGCCTATACCCCAGAAGTTGGTTGGGCCATTGGGGACGGCCAGGAACATGGCGAAGACCCTGGATGGGACGCCAAAGAAGCGGACACTTTGTATTCACTCCTGGAAGCAGAAGTCGTCCCGGAATTCTACGAGCGCGATAAATCCGGGATGCCAAGCAAGTGGCTGGGACGCATCCGTGAGAGCATGGCGCGGCTTACGCCGGAGTTTTCTGCAACGCGCGCAATCCGCGAATACACCGAGAGTCACTATCTGCCTGCGGCGTCGCGCTATCACGATCGCGCTGCGGACGATGGTGCGATCGGCTCGAGTCTCCTCCAATGGAAGCGGGATCTCGATCGGCGTTGGAACACTGTGCATTTTGTCCGTGTGCGGATCAACACCCACGATGGGAAACACTTCTTTCAAGCCGACGTTACACCTGGTTCCCTCACTCCGGATCACCTGAGAGTCGAGCTTTACGCAGATTCCGCTCGAGGAGAATCAGCTTGTTTCGAAGCCATGAATGCATCCGGACCCAGTCCAGATAGTCGCGGCTCATATGCGTATTCAGCTCAGGTCTCCGCAGCCCGGCCCGCGAGCGACTACACCGCACGAATCGTCCCCCAACATTCCAATGCATTCGTGCCGCTCGAAGCGGGCCAAATTGTTTGGCAACGCTAGCGATTTACACCTTAGCCTCGGGCGCATCGGCGGCCGCTTCTGCGGGGAGTTTCTGCGGCAAATCAAGGCGCGCCACACCAATTCGATTGTCCGCCATCCCGTAATAAACGTCGAAGCGATCCGGAGTGCCAAGATCGTCGCGTCGGTCGATGCCCGTGGGAAAAACAACATTGGCGACAGTCCCATCGCGCTCCTCGGGAAGCGACGGTGTCAACACCGGTTGCATCGAGCGATAGCGAATCAATCGCGGATGCTGCTTTGAGAGCACCATCACTCCGGCCGAGTAGCACAGAGGATGATTACCACCCATGCCCGGCACTTCGCTCACGCCGTGGTAGACAATCAACCACCCATATTTGGTCAGGATGGGTGGGGTGCCAGCACCGATCTTAAGCCGCTCCCAAAGGGACACGGGAGTCGCCAATCGATGATGCGAAGTAAACTGGCCCAGGCGGTCGGCGTCACGGCTCTTCAAGTCTGCCGGGCAATAAGAAATCCAGATGCTCTCCCGGTCGAGATCCACCTCACGCTTTCCATTGTGGCGCGCAGTCTCACTCGGATGTGTACCTGGAAAAAGCGGGCGATGGAGCATACCCAGTTCCAGTTTTCCTGTCGAGTTAGGAATGGCGACAGGAAAAAGGCTCGCATCCTTATCATCAACATTGCCCAATTCGACGCCGTGCCAATGCGCATAAGTCGCGAGTCCAAGCCTCTTCCAGTGGAAAAGATCCTCGGATTCGGCCATTGCGATTCTTGGTCCCACGGGCGAAAATGCCGCATACGTCATGATGTAACGCTTGAGCGGTTCAACGAACGTGACTCGCGGATCCTCACATCCACCGCCTCCCGGCCGGATTTCATAGTTGGCTTCAGGCTCGAGTGCGATGCCAAGGCGCTCCACTCCCATTGGGTCGCCGGCGTGATTGAAACGCACACGCGCTATCCCGATCCGCGAAAAATTCCCTTTTGCGACCAACCGGGGGAAGAGATACAGTTCTCCATCGGGGCCTCTCACCGCTCCAGGGTTGAGAACCCCTTCCACTTCATGCGGATTGCCGGGCTCGGGCTCCATGATCATGCCCAGGCGTTGCAACTTGAAGCCGCTCATCGAATTTCCTCGCCGGGTTGCTCCACCAGCCATGCTCACTTGTCGCCCAGGCAAGCAAGGATCGTCGAGATGACGAGGTCGGTATCGTCAGGCCCTTTTACAGGAATCGACACAACACCCGCCTCTTCCGCCGGGTAATCGTTCCCACCTGGGAACAGAGCATCGCCGATGTAAATCATCTCCTTCGATGAAAGGTGGAGAGTCTCTCGAAGCTTTTTTATGCCGTACGCCTTATCTATTCCCGGCTTGGTCACATCGATTGAAGTTGCACCGCCTATTCGCACGGAAAACTCCGGGATAAGAGTCTCGAGGATTGCGGTGATTTTCTTCCGCTTGGCAAAGTCGGCATCCCACGCTTCCTTTTCTTCGAGAGGCGCCTGCTGACCTAATGCGGAGTATGTGACTTGACTTCCCCGGTCCTCAACCGCGTCTCCCCAAACCTTCCTGGCGCGATAGCCCGCCTCTTCCGCCGCCTTATCAAGGGAATCGAAGATCTTCTTTTTTTGCTCCGTCGTAAGATCCTCCGAATAAAGCTCCTCCCACTTTCCGTTGTATTGAAAGAACTTCGTTCCACAGGTTGGAAGCAGAGACAAATTCGAAAGGAGACTGTCCGGGGGAAGATCGGTTAGAAGCTGCTCTTCAAACTGCACCCACGCGCCTCCGGAGATCACTGCCACTTTGATCATGCCCAGGAGGTCACGCAGCAGCGCCGCAGTCTGTGGCGTGAGAGACGACTTGCTGGGCGCGAGGGTGCCGTCCAAATCAAATACAATGAGCTTTTTCATTCATCTCCCATTCTGAGGTCCTGTTGCACAGTCGATTTCTCGGCCATCAAGGGATCGCGATCTCCAGCATCGTTACCTCTCCACTGGGCTGAAACGCGCACACTCCGGCCTCTCCCGGCAAGAGCCAAACATCTCCCTTTCCTACTGCATAGGGAGTGCCATTGTGCATGATCTGGCCGGATCCCTGAATGCCAACCAAAACCCGTGGCTCTGCTGTCGATCCAACTGTGAACTGATCTCCCCCATGAACTCGCCACAACAGGAAGGCCGGGCAATCGAAGAGTCTCTCGCGCTCAACCGGCGTGGTAGTCTCGAGGCGGGGCACGACCGGGCCACTATCGCTCGCTCCAAACTCTATGCAGGCAAAAGCTTGATCCACCTGGAGCGGCCGCGGCTCTTTGGTCACAGAGTCGATATGGCCCCAGTCGTAAAGACGGAATGTCACATCGCTATTCTGCTGAACCTCGAAAACAACGACATCGTTGCCCAGAGTGTGAACAGTTCCCGCGGGGATGAAGACGGCATCGCCGGACGTCGGAGAAATGCTCACAAGGTGTTCTGCGATTGTTCCGTCGTTCAATGACTCCCTTAGACTGCCGGCAGTTGTACACGATTTCAAGCCGGCAAAAATATGACTTCCCTTTTTGGCTTCAATCACAACCCATGCTTCGGTCTTTGACGTATCGCCCGCTGGAATCAGCTCAGGATGCGCGTCACTGGGATGTACCTGAACAGAAAGCATCTCCTGTGCGTCCAGAAACTTGAGTAACAATGGGAAACGGCGGAAGCGCGAAGACAGCTTCCCCATCAGCTGTCCTCGGAACTGCTCCATCACCTGCCCAAGCGTCTGGCCCTTAAGCGGTCCATTCGCAACCAGGCTTTGATGATCGGTGCGGTCGCTCAGCACCCACGCTTCGCCGATAGGTTCATCGTCTGGCAACGGCGCGGAGAGCAAGCCAGACAAACGTCGGCCGCCCCACAGACGATATTGATAGATTGGTTCGAATCGGAGAGGATACAACTGTGCGTTGCCCATTGTCTACTGCCCGTCTCTAATCATTGAGCGCTCAATTCGCAGCGGGCGCTGGCATCGCAGGCTGCCGATGCCCATTTGGAACCCACGCCAGATCGCCACTCAAGACATAAATGGTGAGCGCCGCAGCCATGAGGACGGCGCCTATCCAGAAGCGCCAGTCACGATGCATCCGTCTCCAATAAGGACCGGGATCGGGCTCACCCCTGTCGCTGCTATTTCCTTCCAGGTTGTGCTTGCTACCTGTCATTTCGTCTCTATCTCCCGGGAGGAATCGCCACGCCGCGCGGCGGAGTAATAAAATTCAGATGCAGAAGTCTCTCCCGCCCGCTTCATTGAACTGGATTTGCCAGCAGCTGCTTGAGCGCGTTAATTGCTTTCTGCGCCTCGGCAAGCTTGGCCTCAGCCTGATCCCGCGTCGCTTTCGACAGCGGCGCCTGCACTCCCGCTTGTTTCCCGGCCAAGGCAACCGACTGTGCCGGTGCCGTGCCAAACAGCGAGCCGAGCGCTTCGTCGAGTGTCGGTTCCATCACGACCTTATCGCCCGTCGCAACAATCACTCGCTTCAATTGAGGAAAGTTCGTCCCTTCAGCCTTCAGATACAGAGGAACGACGTATAGGAACGAGTTCTCGATCGGAATAACGATGAGTTTGCCGCGAATGACTCCCGATCCCTTCTGATCCCAGAGAGTAAGTTGCTGCGAGATGGTGGTGCTCTGATCGATCATCGCGCTGATCTGGTTTGGCCCAAAGATCAGCTTGTCTTTCGGAAGTTCGTAGAACAGCATCTTCCCGTAGTCGGGGAAATCGCAACGCGCGGCCAGCCATGCAATCATGTTGTCCCTCTTTTGCGGCGTGAAAGGAGTCATGATCAGATACTCAAGCTGCCCGCTTCCCGGAAGCTTCATTAGCATGTAATAAGGATCCATGGGGTTGACCGTGCCATCGTACTTCTCCTGCGGAGGAACCCAGAGGTCCTCGCGGTTGTAGAAGACCTGCGGGTCGGTCATATGGAAAGTCTCGTACTGAGTGGATTGGATTCCGAACAGATCCTCGGGATAGCGCAGATGGGCCTTCAGGTCCGCTGGGAGATCAGTTAGATCTTTGAAGACCCCAGGGAATGCCCGCTCGTACATCGCGAGAACAGGATCCTTCGGATCCATTGCGTAAAGGGAAACAGTTCCGTCGTACATGTCCACAACGGCCTTTACGGAATTGCGGATATAGTTCATCCCCTGGGCCGAACCGGTTGTCTGCGGGCTCGAATATGGGAAACGATCCGAGACCGTATAGGCGTCCTGAATCCAATACAGCTTACCCTCGCTCAAAACGGCATACGGGTCATGATCCAAAAGCAAGAACGGCGCAACTTGAGAGGCGCGCTCTTGAACGCTCCTCCATATCTGAATTCGGCTTTGCGGCGTCAGATAGGAGGTCAGTAGAACATTGATGTCCTTCTGAGTCCACGCAAACAGGAGCCTTTTCCAAATGTTGTCGAGCGGAATTCCGCCCTTCCCCTGGTAGCTCGCATAGACATTTTCATTGCCCTTCGGATAGTCGAACTCTTTTATCCCGGTTGAGACGATCTTGTACCCAGGTGCGACCTCTCCGAAGTAAATGGCGGGCTGAGTTATGTTCAGTCCGTATTGCGATTCTGCAGGAACGTTGTCAACAAGATATTGCGGGAGACCTCCACCTGTCGTGTTCGAGACAGAGTTCATCACCAGCCCCTCTCCATGGGTGAATTGAAGAGTTTCGTTGACCCAAGTCTGAGCCTCTGAAGGGAGTTGCGACGCCAGTTCCCTGGAGGCAAGCATCACTTGATGGTAGCCATCCGGCAGACGGTACCGATCGACATCCACGTTATAGAACTGGTAGTAAAGGCGAATCGCCTGTGTCTGCTGATAGGTCTGGAGCAGGGGCCGTGAATCCCAGAGACGGATGTTCTGGATCGTATCCTGATTTCTCGCGATCACATCCGGGGTCAAATCGGAGAGAGCTGGGTAAGCGGTCTCTTGAATCCCATCCAGCTTATAGGCCTTGCGCGTGAAGGCAATGTAATTGTTGAGGTAGGGCTTTTCAAGGCTGAGTTCGTTGGGCTTCACCATGAAGGTCTCAAAGAGTCTAGGCAGCGCCAGCACGGCAATGACATAAAGTGCCGCGTACACCACAATGCCGGCGACGACGTGTTTGGTGCGCGCGCGGACAAATCCAATTGCCAGGAGCACGCACGCAAGCGCGGAGACCCCGGTCATCGCCCATAGGCCGGCTCTCGTGACATGCGCCGAAGCATAACCGGCTCCATGGACCACTCCGAGTGTCGAATAGACAAGGTCGTAATGGTCAAGGATGAAGCCCCAACCGAAGTTGGCCATGAGGATGAACAGAAGCGCCATAAAGTGCCGATGAATGCCGCCGGGCACTGTCATCTTTCCGCTGGACTTCGTCTGGCGGAGTCCGAAGACCGTGCAGAGAGCAAGAATCGCAATCGCCGACACCGTCAAAACAGTAATGCTTCCCTGCAGCAATTCATAGAATGGAAGGCGGAACACATAGAAACCCAGGTCAATACCAAAAAGTGGGTCCGCGATTCCAAACGAGCCGCCATACCTGAAACGCAGAAAGGTGTCCCATTGGCCGGAAACGCTCAGTGCAAAGAACAGCGAGAGAACCGCAATTGTGCAAGCGATACCGAAGACCAGCAGCCTGGGGCTGATGTCGACTTCAATCGTTCTGCTCGCGTCAGCGGGGTGTGCAAACGCTTTGTTGAAGATGCTTTCCCCACCCGCGAGGTCAAAGTTCCTCGCGGCAAGCCGAAGATTGATCCATAAATACAAGATTGAAACGAACAAAGTGATGCCGAAGATTCCCCACTTGACCGAGAGAAGGGTCCAGAATATCCCCTCGTAGTCGAGCTGCCGCATCCAAAGCCACTTTTGAGCCAGGCTCAGAATGATCGACAGAACTACCCCAAGTGTAATGAGGGCGAAGAGGCCCCACCGCAGCAGAAAGCTGATTGCAGGCTGCAGAATCCGAGGTCCCGTTTCGAGGGGCTTCTTCGATAGGGGTGTAATTTTCTCAACGGCTGTCGCATGCATGGTCTATCCCTCCGCTGCGCCGGAATTTGTGGTTCGATTCGGGCAGACGCTGGCTGATGCGCGGTCAGCATGACTAATATCCAAAAGCAGGCGGCGAGAAGTCCGATCAATTGTGAACAGCACACAGGACCGCTCATTGTTTAGAAAGGACTGGTAGCCAGGTCGGTTTCCGCGCGTTGGTCTGGTTAGGCCTGTTCGGGAAGACCTAAGGCTTAGATTTCCTCTCGGTTGGGCGCCATTCCAACCAAGACATAACCCAGGGAGGATGCGATGTCCGCGCCTAACGTTTTGTTGAATTCGCAACCGAGCGCCATAGCACTGCAAGAAGCGCGGCCTGAGAGATTCGGGGCATATTCAGCACCGCTTTTGTTCGTGGGCCCACGCAGGACGCGTCCTTTGCGAATCGCAGTGGTCGGGAACCACCTTCCCCGGCAATGCGGAATTGCGACGTTCACGACAGACTTGTGCGATGCCATCGCTGCGGAGTCCGCGGCGAGTGATTTGATGGTGGTCGCTGTCAATGATGCGGGATCGTCATACGCTTATCCCGTGCGAGTGCGCTATTCAATAACTGAGGGGGAGCTATCGTCGTATCAGGGGGCCGCGGAGTTTCTCAATTCAGCCAAGGTCGATGTTGTGTGTCTGCAGCACGAATATGGGATCTTCGGAGGAAAAGCCGGCAGTCATGTCTTACGGCTCTTGCAGCACCTGGAGATGCCCATCGTAACAACGTTCCATACAGTTCTTCGTGAGCCAGACCTCGACCAACGCCTCGTCATGGAAGAGATAGCCGCCCGTTCCGATCAACTTGTTGTTATGAGTAAGCACTCTGCTCACTTCTTGCGGGATGTATTTAATGTTCCTAACGAAAAGATCGACCTTATTCCTCATGGCATCCCCGAATTACCCTTCGTCAATCCTGATGTCTGTAAAAGAGGCTTTTCAGTCGAAGGAAAAACTGTCTTGCTCACGTTTGGCCTGCTGTCTCCAAACAAGGGTTTCGAAAACGTGATTCACGCTCTGCCGAGCATCTTGTCCCAACATGGCGATGTCATCTACATCATCGCGGGCGCCACTCACCCCCAGGTCAGGCTCCGAGAGGGGGACCGATACCGAATTCAGTTACAAGCCCTGGCCAAAGAACTGGGAGTTGAGCAGAACGTGGTTTTCCATAACCGCTTCTTCACTCCTCAGGAGATGGCTTCGCTGGTCTTAGCGGCCGACATTTACATCACACCTTACAGCCACGAAGCACAGGCCGTGTCTGGAACACTTGCCTTTGCCATGGGCGCCGGAAAAGCAATCATCTCGACCCCGTACTGGCATGCAACGGAACTGCTCGACGATGAGCGCGGCAGGCTCGTTCCCTTTGAAGATCCAGGTGCGATTGCGACTGCGGCTATTGACCTGCTGGAGAACCGTGCGGTCTGCCAGGCAATGCGGGAACGTGCATACCTTTATGGACGAAATATGGTATGGAGCAGGGTTGCGCGCTCTTACATGCGGGCGTTCGGAAACGCGAGTGTCGATCCATGCAAGCTCTTCATCACGGGTTCTCTGTACAAGTTGTCGAACAGAACATTGCCAGCAGACTTGTTAGTATCTGACAATGTGTCCGGAGCAAATTGAGAGAATCGCAACCTTGGCAAACGTTCCGATACGTTTCGAATCGCTTACCCGCGCAAGCATAGCCCGCACGGCAGTCTTTCTGGGTTCGAGAGTGCGAATTCGACCTGACCATAAAGACCTTCTTGAAAGGCTCGCCGGCGACAAACTGCCGCGCAACCTAAGTTGGAGCGTCGTAGTTGATCTGATTGGACAGATGGTCGAGGTCCAGCCGCACGGAAACGACGAGTTTGTCTTAGTAGTCGGCTCCAAAGGGATTGCTTTAAGCGTTATGCAGGAGGTAACACGCCGTGAAAATGACATCCGACAGACATCAGGAGCACAATCATGTCCAGGACCCGAACTGTGGTCCGGTCCGCCAAGCCACACCAGATTCGCAACAAGAAACGACAGATAGCGGGACGGGACTTCTCGCGACCATCAAACAGTCGCGTTCTACGAATTCGCGTGCCTACAATGTAGCGATACGCAATGATGGCGGGGCCACAGCAGAATTTGGTGGCGAGAGTCTTGCTCTTCATATCGAGCCACCGCCATCGCGGGTGTTCCCTACAGGAACGGTCGATGCAACTACGCTACGCAGACTCCTAATCGCGATTGGCGATGTCAGCAAAATCCCAACCGCCGGCCGCATGAAATCTGCCTCCTTCGGGACACGCACTCAGATCGAGTATGCCAACAAGACCAGTGGAGATCTGCAATCCGTGCCACAGCAAATCTCCGACGGCGATTCGGCTCTGGTACGTGCGTCTCAAGAATTGAGCAGAATCGTGCAGGCGACCTTGATTCAGCTAAAGATTGACAGTAGGGTCATTACGCCGGCAGGAATTCCTGGTTCCCTGATTCGATCCTCTGCGGGGAACTAGTTGATGCTGAAAAGGCGCCCGATAGCGGGCATGTCGTCGACGCTCACCCGATTGTTCTCGGCCGGCAAGCGCGGCGAGCGACCGGCGGCCTTCATCGGCGGTGTTGATTGGTCCGTGTATGGGATGGTTTCAGAAATATTCAGCCACTGTGCAATATTGACCAGACGGCAGCCGTTTAGCGTGGCGATGATTGACAGGGCTGAGGCACGTGGGGAAATCCACTCGCAAGGTGGTGCCTACGTCGCGGTGAGATGCCAGGGGGATTGCTCTGCCGGCGACCCGAGTGTTAGGAATGCTTCGCTTCACCCCCTGAAGTGTCCGGCTTCCACGCTCTTTGATTCGCTCGCGACACTCGTTGAGTCATCTGTCTGCTCTCCGAGAGCCGCATCATCGGAAACGAGCAACCAGGACAAACAGCCCGCAAGGAGTCGTTATGATGATGGCGAGTATCAGCAGCACGGCGTTTGACCCCGCCGCCTTTCTTGCCAACGCCGGACTCGGACGAAAAGTTATCGAATTGAAACCCAGTGAGACGTTTTTTTGCCAGGGGGACAGGGCGGACGCGGTTTTCTACTTGCAGAGGGGAAGAGCAAAACTCACTGTCGTGTCGCATGGTGGCAAAGAAGCAACAATTACACTTCTGGCGCCTGGTGAATTTGTTGGAGAAGAGTCGCTGGCGGCAATCGTGGGGCTGCGTCTGGCCACTGCAACCGCGGTCAATAACTGTACGGCACTCAAAATCGGAAGAGATGAAATGGTCCGTGTTATGCACGATGAGCCTGCATTTGCGGATGTCTTTCTTAAGTTTCTTCTCGCACGCAGCATGCGGACACAGGCCGATCTTGTCGATCAGCTCTTCAACTCCAGCGAAAGACGCCTGGCGCGGATTCTCCTACTGATGGCGGAATTTGGCAAACCAGGCGAACCGGAACAATTCATCCCCCCCATTACTCAAGAGACCCTCGCAGAGATGATTGGCACGACTCGGTCTCGCGTCAGTTTTTTTATGAATCGCTTCCGTAGACTCGGCTTGATCGATTACAACGGCCGCATCCAGGTACACAAGTCGTTGCT
Organism: uncultured Acidobacteriaceae bacterium; assembly: GCA_963778705.1. Classification (GTDB taxonomy): domain Bacteria; phylum Acidobacteriota; class Terriglobia; order Terriglobales; family Acidobacteriaceae; genus Telmatobacter. Next base: position 423,724 of record CAVZVM010000013.1, on the reverse strand, counting down.
AAATGTGGTCCTGCTCGACCAATTGCCTGAGCACAATTCGCAGAAGCCGCCTATTGTCTCCAGCGCACAACTCCTGCCTAAACGGCCATTATGGGACAGTTCGCGTCCTCCTGATCGCGCCAACCTGATTTCAGCTCGCTGACGAAGCTATCGGGCACACGAGCCCGCCTGATAGCGGGTTTAAATCCAGAGTTCCTGACAAGTGAGCAATTGTGAACAGACCCATGCCGCCGGCAATGCCTTAAATCTGTGCGTAGGAAACCGAAAATTGAATTCCGAGCTCAAGTCCATCGGCAAGAAGTTAATGGAGCAGAAATGAAAAAGATCGTGGTCCTGATGTTAGCCGCTCTGTTCGCGATATTCGCGGTCACGCCTGCCTACGCCAACCACCACCGGAGACACCACAGATACCACAGGGGTCACCCAATCGTCGTAGTGATTCCACGCTAGCCACGTTGACTTTTCGTCAGGAGACGTGTGCGTCCCACCCCGATTGTCGGCACGCGAAGCAGGCTCTCTCCACGGAAACACCCTCGGACCCAGGTGTGCCGGGGAATTGAGGTATTCGTAGGTTTCTCCTCTTCCACAATTCGTCTTCTGGCCCCCGGGAGGTGGGCAGACATGAAGAAATGGTTTTGTTCCGCCGCCGGATTATCCTTTGCACTGGCAGGCTGTCCAGCCGCATTCGCACAACCTGCGGCAGTGCCGCCACCGAACATACTCAACATTGAAACCATCAACATCAAACCCTACGCGGATGGACCCTACGATAGAGTTGCTTCTGAATACCCCGCCTTGTCGCAGGAACTCAAGGACCCGATCCACTTTATAGCGATGGAGGCCCTGACGGGCTCGCCTCGAGCGATTTACCTTTCCGGCTTCGATACTTTCGAGGCGCTCCAAAAGAACGAGGAATGGGTTCCCACCGACGCGGCCGCTGACACTAAGATCGATGCGCTGGATGCGCGCCAGGGCGAATATATATCCGAAGTTCACCACACGCTCTGGCATTACCGCCCCGACCTCAGCAACAACGTCGCGGGCGCAGATATACCGCACTCCCACTACTGGGAGGTGATCGTCTTCCATATGCGGCCCGGTCACGCCGAGCAATTCGATGAAATGACGAAGCTTTATCGCGACGCCTACCTCAAGAGCGACCAGAACATCCCCTGGTCGGCTTACCAAGGAATGATGGGAGTGACGGACAGTTACCTCATCCTGGTGCCGATGACTTCTCTCAAGGATATGGACACCGGCCTGGCGCATAGGAAGGATTTCGGCGCCGCGCTGGGCGACGAGGGGAGGCACCGGATAAACAAGCTCTCCGAGGAAAACGTGGCCAGCGTCGAGGACAATCTCTTCATGGTCAATCCGGACTGGAGCTTCGTTGAGAAATCCTGGGTCGACGCTGATCCTCAGTACTGGGGGGGCGAGCCGGCCGCAAAGTCTGCGCGCAAGCCCGTCGCCGAAGCCGCGCCTGCACCAAAAGTCTCTCCTACGCACTGAACAAGACCGATCGGAATACCAAGGGCGCCGCTAAGCACCGGCGCCCTTCCTATCTCATTTCACAGAAGCGATTCGAGTACCTACTGTGTATCAGAGCGCTCAGATTTCTCATGATCTGTCGGAAGAGAATAGGGATGCAGGCTGGCCGCGGAGATCATCATGTGGCACCAGAATCTTCGCGCCGCCGAGGTGCCCCCAATGTCCTCTTCCTCCACGGAGCACATAGCTGTTCATTCGCCTTCCGAGAACTGCGCACGAATCAAGAAGCTTGGCTATGTCGTGGGAAAACACATGAATCTGTACGGCGAACACATGAAGTTGGTTTCAGATCCTTTTGACGAAGGTGACTGCGTAGCGGTCCATGCCATCAGCAGTAGTGATCCAACGGTACGGACAATCGAGCTTCCAGTATCTCTCCTCGCTGGTTGGGAGGACCTGTTTCAAGAACTTGCAAATCCCACCGCCTCGGAGCTCACGGCAAAGACTCCACTTCCTGGTTCTGCGGGGACAGAGCCGGAGTAGCTCCTAACTGTAAACGCACGTGTCTGCTGGATGATTCCCGGGGTGACGCAGAGAAAGCCAAACGGAGAGAAGGGTTCGCCTTCCGGCGAACCCGCTCCAGAGGCATTGAGAAAGGGCAAGAGGGCGGAGGCATGAAGATTTGTGCGGGGCGCTGCGAGGGATGCTGAGAACTGGTTGCTGCGCGGAATTGTTTGGGAATGCCTCTTTGATTGAACATTACGGGAGCAGATTCCTGCGACGCTCGATGAATGGATAATGCATTTCGCGCCGGCGCGTGAGGTTCTAAACCTGACAGAAGCACACCGCAACGTCGTCGAGAAGGCTGTCGCCACGGTCCAAGAGGGTTGGCAGAATTGAAAGAGCATTTGAAGAACATACAAATCATTATCAAACCCAAGAACGAGAGAGGTTAATACGCAATGGAGCAATCAGTCTTCGAACATGTGGGCCAACAGATTGACAATTCAACGCACAAAGCTACCCGGGCAGCATCTGCTGTTGTGGATGCGCTGGAAGATAGTGTCTTAACAGCTAGGCGCGCTGCAAGAGATGGCGCCGGCGCCGCCACGGAGCTTCTATACAACACAAAGAGGCGCTTCGAACGGCACCCGTTTGAAACCGTCGCAATAACGTTTGCGGCTGGCATTGCGGCTGGAACAGCGATCAGCTGGATGATGAAGCGGGGAAAGTCGCAGCAACGGTGCGAATAGGCTGGATGTGCATCCGATAGCCATGCTTGGTCTATGCGGTCATCCTGTCGACGACGATCCCGGTTGTCTTCGTCGACGCCAGCTTTGTATCTCAACTTCGAGTTTGGGGCCTGGTCCGGAAGGGATCTAAGAAGATGGGGACACCTGACTCGAATCACGCCGTCGAGGATGGTCTCGCAAAGGTGAACTCCGGCGCTCCGGGCGCTACAGCGACTCTTCCCGCTCCGGATGAGTCTCAAATCCCCGCAAAAGCGAAGCAACATAACATTCACGTCTCCCCTGCCGTCCTCGATGCGGCGGGAAGAGACGGGGATCAGTTGCTTCGCTCTTTGCGGACGACTTCAGCTGGCCTCACACAGAGCGAGGCGGAGCTGCGATCTCGCACAGCGGGACCGAACGAGGTCGCACAAGAGCGGCAGCGAGGTTGGTTCATCAGTCTGCTGATCATCATTCGAAACCCTCTGGTCATTCTGTTGGCGGTTTTATCGTCGATCTCCTTCGCCACGGGCGATCCACGCGCTGGAAGCGTCATGGCGGGCATGATCGTTCTGAGCGTCACGCTTCGATTCCTGCAGGAAGCTCGTGCGGGAGCTGCTGCGGCGAAGCTCAAGGCCATGATCCACGTAACTGCCACAGTGGTTCGCGATGGCAAAGCACAAGAGATTCCGCTTCGCGACCTCGTTCCCGGCGACATCATCAATCTATCCGCGGGAGACATGATCCCAGGCGATGTGCGGATTCTGTCCGCGAAGGATCTGTTTGTGAGCCAGGGTACGCTGACCGGAGAGTCGCTCCCCGTCGAGAAGTTTCACGATGCAGACCCACACGCTGCAAATTCTCCGGTCGAGCTCACGAACACATGCTTCATGGGCACCAGCGTTCAAAGCGGCACAGCGACCGCGGTCGTTGTCGTTACAGGAGTTCGAACTTATCTCGGCACGATGGCAAGTTCCATCACGCAGGAAGGAACGCCAACAAGCTTTGATCAGGGCCTGAGCCGTTTCACATGGCTCATGATTCAGCTCATGGCGGTCATGGTGCCCCTGGTCTTCTTCATCAATGGATTTACAAAGCACGATTGGAAGGGAGCATTCTTCTTCGCGATGGCCGTGGCCGTTGGACTGACGCCGGAGATGCTCCCGATGATTGTCTCCGTCTGCCTTGCCAAGGGCGCGCTCGCCATGAGCCGCAAGAAGGTAATCGTGAAACGTCTCAACGCCATTCAGAACTTTGGCGGAATGGATGTGCTCTGCACCGATAAGACCGGCACGCTCACCGAAGATCGGGTCGTCCTGCAGCGACACTGTAATGTCGTCGGGCGGGAGACGGACGAAGTGCTCAGAGATGGCTACCTCATCAGCCATTTTCAGACAGGCCTGAAGAACCTGCTTGATACCGCAATATTGAATAGCTCCGATTTCCACGAGCAAGCCCTAATTGAGAAGTACCAGAAACTCGACGAGATCCCGTTCGACTTCACGCGACGCATGATGTCAGTACTCGTGAAGAGTCCCGAGGGCAAGGCCATCCTCCTGACCAAGGGCGCCCCGGAAGAGATCTTCCATCAATGCTCTCAATTCGAGCTGGACGGCAAGTTGTCGGCCATGGATCCCGCCCTGATGAAAGGGTTGAAGGACCAGTATGCAAGCCTGAGCAACGATGGATTTCGGGTTTTGGCTGTTGCCGTAAAAGAGTTACCCGGAAAGACGTCCTGCGCAAAAGAAGATGAACACGATCTTGTGCTGAAGGGATATGTCGCCTTCCTCGACCCGCCCAAACCAACGGCCGCAACAGCGATCGATGCGCTGCACAAACATGGTGTTGCAGTAAAGATCCTTACCGGCGACAACGATCTGATCAGCCGCAAAGTGTGCCGTGACGTCGGGCTCCTCGCCGACCCGATGCTGTTAGGCGATGAAGTCGAAAAGATGTCCGACCCCGAATTGGCCGAGGCGGCAGAAAAGACGACACTCTTCGCACGCCTCTCTCCGGCGCACAAGCAGCGAATTGTTCGTGTCCTGCGCGGCAAAGGTCACGTTGTCGGATTTCTGGGCGACGGAATCAACGATTCTCCCGCCTTGCGGGCCGCGGACATTGGCATATCGGTCGACACCGCGGCCGATATCGCGAAGGAGTCGGCCGATCTGATTCTGTTGCAGAAGGATCTGATGGTACTCCAAGGCGGCGTCATCGAGGGCCGGAAAGTCTTCGCCAACATTATCAAGTACATCCGCATGGGAGCCAGTTCCAATTTTGGAAACATGTTCAGCGTGTTGGGAGCAAGCGCCTTCCTGCCATTCCTCCCCATGGCCCCGATTCAGATATTGAGCAACAATATGCTCTACGACTTCTCTCAGGTCCCGATCCCCAACGATGCGGTGGACGACGAACTGGTCGCGCATCCGCGACCCTGGAATATTGGAGAGATCAGGCGGTTCATCCTCTGCATCGGGCCAATCAGCTCGATCTTCGACTACTCGACTTTCTTCGTCATGCTCTATTTGTTCAAGTGCTGGGATCCATCCCGCGCCCCGCTCTTTCAGACGGGCTGGTTCGTTGAGTCCATCATGACCCAGACGCTCGTTATTCACATCATTCGCACGAACAAGATCCCCTTCTTCCAGAGCCGTGCAAGCTGGCCGTTGCTGATCACGACATTGACCATCATGGCCTTCGGAGCGTGGCTGCCGTATTCGCCGTTGGCCTCTTCGCTCGGTCTCACGCACCTGCCCGCGATGTATTGGCCGATCCTCCTGCTAACGCTCCTTGCCTACACGGGCCTTACGCAAGGCGTCAAGGTTTGGCTGTTGAGGATGAAATGGATTTAGGACAGAAGAAACCAATCGCGCCATTAGGTACTTCCATGGAGTCCCATGGCCGCCCGGTCAAAAAGAACGCACTTAGGCGCTTTCAGAAGTTCCTCGTCCAGAAGCGCTTCAAGATGCCGGTGCGGAGCAGAAGGCTGCATCGGACCGGCGGCATCGGGCTTCTCAGGGCTGCAGTATTGGGCGCAAACGATGGCATCGTTTCAACATCGAGTCTGCTGATCGGTGTTGCGGCGGCGCATGGAACTCACCGCAGCATCCTGGTCGCTGGGATCGCCGGCCTAGTCTCCGGAGGGATGTCCATGGCCGCAAGCGAGTACGTTTCGGTGCACTCGCAGGCCGACACCGAAGAGGCAGAGCTGGCCCTCGAGCGTACAAAACTCCAGCGGGACAACAAGGGCGAACGCCAGGCGCTGACGGCAATTTATGTGGCCCGCGGAATTGAACCGCTACTCGCAAATCAGGTCGCGCAGCAGTTGATTGCCTATGATGAATTGGGCGCGTATGCGCGCGATGAACTCGGTATCTCCGAGAAGTTTCGCGCACGCCCATTGCAGGCTTCCCTTTCGGCTGCATGCAGCTTTGCGGTGGGAGCCATGATGCCACTCATCGTCACTGCGATCGCACCACAGGCGCATCTAATTCCCATCGTCTCTTTGTCATCACTCGCAGTTCTCGCGCTCATGGGCGGACTGGCTGCACGCGCCGGTGGCGCAAGAGTAATGATGGGCGGAATTCGGGTGACGTTCTGGGGTGGTCTGGCGATGGTGATGACTGCCGGCATCGGGTGGGCTGTCGGGGCAATCGCGCGATGAGGTCATTCACCAATGGGAATCGGTTATGGAACACCGGCCATCGCAGGTATCTGAGGATTGTGCTCGGGCAATTGATCGAGTAGGACAATATTGAGCAGCGATTTGTGCACACGAATGCGGTCGTTGTATTCGATAAAGCCGAGCTTGCGAAAGCGGTTCATGAAGAAGCTGACGCGGGACCGTGTTGTCCCGATCATCTCCGCCAGGGTCTCCTGCGAAATCTTGGGAATCAGCGGTTCCGGCTCGCCGGGCTTGCCAAACTCCGCCATCAGCAACAGAATCCGCGCCAACCGTTTTTCGCTGGAATTGAATAACTGATCGACAAGATCGGCCTGGATGCGCATACTGCGGCCCAGCAAGAACCTCAAAAACAGATCGGAAAAGTCATGTTCCTCGTGCATTACGCGGATCATCTCTTCCCGCCCAATCTTGAGCGCGGTGCAGGCGGCAATGGCGGTGGCCGTGGCCAAACGCAGTCCATGCACCGCGGCGAGCGACTCCTCTCCCACAAAGTCACCGGCGGAGATCAGCCTGATGGTGGCTTCCTTGCCAGCATGCGAAACAACCGTCACCTTTGCGCTGCCCTTCTGAAGATAGAAGACAGAGTCCGCCGAATCTCCTTGCGAAAAGAAGGGCTGTTTTGGCGCCAGTTGCACGATTCTTCGCCCCAAGCCCACCTGGGCTAGAAAGGCGGCGACATCAAATGCCGGCTTCTCAAGTTCGACCATTTGGAAGCCTTCTTCCGCTCGCAGGATCGACGTGGGACGCTCCTCGTTTGTACCGCGCCCGCATTGCCAGCAGGTTAACAGCGGAATCGGTATGCCGAGCACGAAATCCTCGGCAACATCAAAGGGGACAGATCCCGAAACTGCTCAATTGATTAAGGATCCACGGCATGCCAGCGTCCCCACACCCCACGCTGTATTTTCCCATATGATCTCACCCTCCAGAGGGTCACTCTGTTCAATTTTGCTCACTTTTCCAAGGTTTTTTTCGGGTCCCCGCGCGTCGTGAGTTAGGACAAGGTCGATGGTAAAGCCAGCCGATGCCCATCGAGCGGTGATAGAGCGTTCCACTTTCCTGGACGGAATTGCAGGGAGCTATTTATGTCGCGTCAGATCGGGCGGCGGAAGTGGATGTTCACCTCGAGGTCCTTACGTTTACGTGGGCGGACCGGTGAATTTCACGTCGCATGATTTGAGAAGGTCACTAATGGCGTTCATCATCACGTAGAGCCTTGTTGGGGGCACTTGGCCAATTAAGGGACTCAGAATAGGGTCCATACGCGACTGGAACTTCTTCATTGGCGGGTGGACCATCTCGCAGGCAGAACAAAACCGGGTGGCGTGTGACCAAGATTCGTTTCTGAAGCTTGGTCACCACATGACCGGATTGATGTGTAAATACCGGTGAACAATGTGATGTCTAAATCACCAGATCAAGTACGGGCTCTTGCAGCGAGGGTCTTCCATGTCAACCGTCTCTCTCCTGCAGCGAGGGTCATCCATCTCAAGCGCCACGCCATAGAACAGGCTCTTGCAGCGAGAGTCTTCCATCTCAATCTCCACGCCACTGAGGAGGCCCTTGCCGCAGCGAGGATCATCCATCTCAAGCGCCGCGATCCTGCATCGAGCGTCTTCCATCTCGATCTCCCTGTCATTTGGGCAATCTCTTACAACCGAACAATTCAGCGAACTGAGATTAGGGTGAGGCGGCCTGCGAGACGCGGGCTGCCCAATATTGCACACTTCGTTCTGGCTCAATTTGAAATGCCGGACTCGGCCTTGATGAACTCGTCAGGGGAAGCTCGTTTTGACGGCGGCGGCAGCGTGTAAGGGGTGCTTCCTTCAGGGGTTTTAGCCGTATCATTTGGCATCGCTGCCGCCGCTCTAGGGGTGGGCACCTTCAGGCATATTCCCGCTCGGGTGTCATAAAAGCTGTTCAATATTGCTCACTGACCGTTCAATGTTCGCGATACTGTCATGAGGCGCAGGCCGTGTCCGGAACACTCGCGTTTGCCATGGGTGCCGGAAAGGCGATCATCTCCACTCCGTACTGGCATGCAAAGGAACTGCCGGACGATGGGCGGGGAGCACTCGTTCCCTTTGAGGATCCAAGCGCTCTTGCGGCCGCGGCAATTGATTTGCTGGAGAACAGTGAAGCCCGTCAGACAATGCGCCAGCTTGCTTACCTCTACGGACGAGACATGGTTTGGAACAAGGTTGCGCGCCCTTTTCTGAATTTCCGTTCAGTACCTACACAGTTTCTGTCCTCACTGACGACGTCATCCGGCTCCGGTATCTGTCCATCGATGGCCAATATCGCAAGATACGGAACCGGGCCTCTGCTTTGCAATCCTTATGGTCGTTAGCGTACTTTCCCTGCTCGAATACGGTGTGAGGTGGAAATCCTCGTGGCCCCCCGCTGCATTGGATCGAACCAAGGTCTTCAGCTATAGAGGACCCCGGCGAAAAAGCATTCCGGAGACGGCGTTTGCTTATGACGCAGATTCCGGTGGGGACTGAGGGGTTGGCTTTGGTAAAAAGCAGGCCCAGACCAACACCATGTATGGAACGTATTCCGATCTCCAAGCGCAAAGAGACCACAAAATATTGGCCCTCCATCCATCTATGCAAGACGGCTCATTCTGCGGGGGCTTCCGACCTCGGCCCGGAAGCTTCGCGCATTGTCTCCGAATACCGCGCAAGGTACTCCTCGAGGGTGGTGCATTTCTCAGGTGCGGTGTCACAGAACCATGTGCCATCCTCGTACAGGTAAAGGATCCGCCCATACGGGCCAACCCAATAGATATCATTTGGCCTCTCGATCAGCTGCCAGCCATGTTTTTGTAGCAGTACGCGATCCTCGGGCAGTCCGGCTGTGCTTGGTTTGCTTTGCCAAAACTTGTTCGGACAATCACAGACTAGGCGTCCATAATCGTCCGGCGTCGGGCGCCTATTGCAGGTAGTGCATTCATCGGAACCACGTTGTCTGCTCATTGTGAATCCTGGGCTTCAGCGTCCACGTTTTCATAGGCGTCGTAACAGAAATGCCACGCCTCGGGTCGTATTCTGTGGAAAGCCGAAGTGACGGCCTCGAACGTCTGGACCTTGGGCGTTCCATCGATCATTCTTGCAGGTTTTCTCAGTACCTCTGGAAAAGTATGTGGACAAATCGGCTGCTCACTGCAAAGAAATCGCCGTTCTGCCGCCGACAAATGAAATGGAGCATCTCCCAATTTGGGAGACTAAACCCGACTCGCATAAATACGCCTGTCAAGAAGGTGGTTGGATCGGTAGCTCAGGTTGGCAACCAGGACGACCGAAAACGTTCTGGGACTGTGCGTTTTCCTGGCAAGCTGCAGCATTCGCCGAAGAATCTGCGCATACGAGTAAAACCGATTGTTGAACTGGTTTACCTCCTCCACTAGTTCCGCCCAGGTAAGGTGCGTGTAGCTGGCCACCGGATAAGTCAGAGTGTAGTATTTCCAATCCTCTGGGTAATCGTTCGACCGGATCCTGCCTTCGCGCTCCATTTGAGCGTAGAGTTTGGTTCCTGGAAGCGGAGTAAGGATCAGAACATTGGCGGCGTCGATGCCGTACTCCCTGGCCGCGCGCGCGATTGTCTCGCCAATCCCTCGCTGGTCCGTGTCGATCCCTATGATGAAAGAGCCCACAACGCATATGCCGTGCCGTTGAATCCGCCGGACGGACTCGCAGAAATCTCTCCCCTTCTGGAGGTTGAACTTCTTGCCTAAGGCCATCAAACCCTCCACAGTGGGGGATTCGAACCCGATGAACACGCCTTGGCATCCCGATCGCGCTGCGAGCTCCAGCAGTTCGTCATCGTCGGCGAAGTTCATGGTCGCCTGGCAGATCCAAGGCCGGGTCAGCCCCTCTTGAATCATCGCCCGAAAGAGATCCTTGGAGTATGCGAGATGGTCCTCGCGAGTACCAACGAGGTTGTCGTCTACAAACAGGATGACTCTTTCCCGGATCAATCGCAGCTCTCGAATGACATCATCGACGGGCCGGTGGCGGTACGTGCCTCCATTGAACGCGGTCACGCTGCAGAAGCTGCAATTCAACGGACAACCACGCGTGGTTTGTACCGAGCCAACGTAGTACCGTCCTTGGAGCAGGTCGTGGCGAGCTGGCGGGATTGCATCCATGGCGCTGAGGCTACCGTCATACACCCTGCGCAGGGCATGGTTGTGCGCGTCCGCTAAAACCTGCTCCCACACCGATTCCGCCTCTCCCGTGACCACCGCATCCACATACTCGAGCGCCTCCTCGCGACAGAATGTGGCATGAATGCCTCCCATCACCACCGGCACTCCCGTCGCGCGGTACAGTGCTGCGACTTCGTAGGCCCGCGGCGCTTGGGAAGTGAAGGCCGTTATACCGACGAGATCAGGTTTGGGAAGACGTCCGTAATCAGGATGGCCCAGGTTCTCGTCGATCAGTGTCACCTCCCAGTCCGGCGGCGTCAGTCCTGCCACCACGAGAAGCCCGAGTGGTTTCCAGACTCGATACTTGTTCAGCCGGTTCCAATGAACTTTGTTCAGGCTGACGACCGGATTGTCGGGATTGACAAGATAGAGTCGCATCTTTTCTCACCGGTCTAAAGCTCGATTCTCCCTTGCTCGAAAGAATAGTCTGTTCTTTTTTGCTCATATTTGAGAGATTTCGCAAGATACTATTGGGGTCACATGTTGAAGAATCGCCGAGTGACTCGTTGAGGTCTTGATCTGCGCCCCTGGATCCATACAGAACTGACTGTGGTTTTCTATTCGGTATAACTGCGCAGTTTCGAGTTGAAGAAGCGGATTTCCGCCTATGGCATTGCGGACAATCACGTCTTCAGGTCCGTAGGCCCCCAGAATGAGCAAAACAGACCATACAACCGACCCGAATTACGACGATTCTGCGAAGGGTGAGTTTTCCAATGCGCTTGAGTCCGGAGTCCCGCGTGTCAAGGGATCGAAGACAAAGCGGAGATCCAGCACATTGGCACAGATCACCAGTTGTCTGCGCGGGTGCCCTGATATCGAAAGCGCTGGATCCTGTTGGCAGGCGCACTTCTCATGCTGCTTCTGGCCGCGATCGTCATCTCGGCATATTCACGTCCTGCAACAACGATGATGGCTCCGGCAACATCATTGCCGAATTCGACACTATAACTTGACTTGACTCCTCTCGCCCATAAGAACTTAATGCTTCTTCCCTGCTACGTTGCCGTGCCCATCGCGCACTTCATTCCCTTTGAAGTGCGCGACTTTATCGAGAGGCTTAGTCGGCTCGGGCTTCTCGCCACGTTGTGGCTTTGGGCCGGTATAGCCGTGTTCGGGATGAAGACGGTTATTTACGTGCCCCCGGAAGTTCTCAGGGCCATGAAACCACGGGCCAGTACCAATGAAGACGCCTCCCGTAAACCATTCCGGGCCATAATAGCCATAGGGAGCACAGTCATAGGGTGCGGCGTCATAGTAGCCATAAGGACAATCGGGCGCAACTCCGACTTCAACTGCAATCTGAGCTGCCGTTCTTGGAGCCGTTGCCAACGTAAAGAATCCAGCAATGGTGGCTAATACAACGAGTCTGAGTCCGCTCATATGCTTTCCTCGCTCTTGTGGTGCGCCAATCGAGCGCGCCAAGCCGATTATCGTAGCGACTTGGATCATCCTCGTCTGAGCAAAATGGAACACATCCGAATTGTGTTACAGTTTCTAGTTCGCAGCACGGGCCTGCGCTTTTGCACCCCTGACTGCATCGAGGAACGGTTGCGCCGCACCTGGAACGGCCACCTCGCCCTTGAGGACGCCGCGTGTGGGAACGTCGTGTCCATAAAAGGCATCCATGGAAGCATCATCGCAGCGAAGATTTGCTCCTGTCAGAGTGAGTCCGGCAAAAGCGCCCTTGGCTCGCGAATAGGTGAGGACCTCGGCATCCAGCTTCCAGTCGGTGTCGGCGGAAGCATGGCGACCAACGGGTCCGGCCGCCGCTGAGGCGTCCGCTCCAAGCTGGAAGTTGCTGGAGAGCAACCGCTGCATCCCTTTCTCGCCTTGAAAAACCATAACTAGATCCACGCCTTCGACGCCGATCTGCAATCCCCAATTACCGCCCGTAATTGCAAAAAATGCGGGTGCGCTCCATCCGTTTGCGGTGCGGCATGTGGCAAGGCCTCTGCCATTCTCCCCACCAAACACAAGTCCTGCCTTGATCATGCGAGGCACTACGGCCACGCACTTTGCGTGCTCCAATACTTCTTCCGGAATGCCTTTATCCGGCGCGGCCATGATCTCGTGCAGCACCGTGGCTGCATTGTCCATTCGGTTCTGCACTTCTTCGCGAGTCTCCGCCCAAGCGGCGGTAGCCGCGCCCAGACTTAGTAATGAGACCAACGTTACAAATGTCTTCATAGAATTCCGCCTTTCCCCCACACTTTGAGGCTCTTTCTTCACCCAAATCTGCGGTGCACACGTTTGTTCACGAGATTCTCTCCATCGCGAGAACCTTGCGAATTCAATTATTCAAACTTCGAACCTTGGAATGTTGGTCAGAATTGATCCTCATTTGCGCCCGCGCCTGCAGCACCTGAGACGAGAGTTGGGGTAGTGTGGAAAGTCTCATAGAAACACCGGCTGGCGCATTCCTGAAGCAGTGAGCAATCCTGTACAGCGTCACTGAGGCAAGTGAGCGAATCTGAGGGCGGCTCCCTCGGGGCTGGAGTTGCCCATTCTCCGGGATTCGGGCGAGGCGTCGATCAAAGGACGAATATGAAAACTACGAAGTCGCTTGTCATTTTGCTAACTCCGTTTGCAATTGGGACGGTAGTCGGCTGCTCGAGGTTTTCCGCGAAGTCGCCAGATGTTTCGGACAGCATTCGTAAATCACTTGATCAAGCGGGCATCAAAGACGTCTCCCTTAGTGAGGATCGTCACAAGGGCATCGTGACTCTCGGCGGACAATTCGTCAGTGACGACCAGAAGGCACAAGCCGAATCCCTTGCAAAGTCCATCGCAGGGGCAGAGGTCGTTGCGCGGATCAGATTGTTGTGCTTCCTGCGGGTGCAGAAAGAGAGGGAAAAGCCATGAACTCTGATCTGGACCAAGGCATCGAGACGTAGCGGGATCCTAACGCCAGCCCCTGAATCCGCAAGCGGCACCCCAAATCATCACTGCATTTAGGCCGCACTAACATCCCTCTCCCGCCGGGTAAGAGCCCAGAGTCCTCTCGGCTCGTGTCTTTCCAACGTTACCAGCAGCGACTACCTCCGAGAGAAATCGCAATTCGCACTCGCTCCAGTCGGAAAAGGTGCCGGTGCGAGGCCGGATCGCGGGGCGCCATGCTCTTTCGATCGAGGCTAAGGTGAAGGCTGATTACCGGAAACTACGGCGTGGCGCTTCTTCGGCGATTACTCTTTACGGGCGCGCACGGCAAATCTCTCTGGAGCTGAACCAATGAAGCGAAATGGATAGCATGTTACGAGTGTGATGGCGGATTCGGTCGAGGGCGACAGTATAGCGGTGTCGCGAGGAGCGACGATTTGTACCCAATCGACTTTGTACCGCCAAAGGCCAGTTGCGGTTTGAAGCTGAATCTCGTCTCCCGTGCGAATGTCCTTCAAGTCGCGGAAGAATGTATCGCGATGTCCGGCGATTCCGATGTTTCCGGGTTCTCCTGGGAGAGCGGTACCCTCAATATGTCCAACGCCAACTCGCAGAGTCCTCGAGGTAGTGCCCTCAAGAACTGCCACGGTCAATCCGAGCCTTGGAATCTCAATGCGACCCAGGACATCGCCTTCTTTGGCCACTGTTAGGGGCTGACTCACGACGTGCTGTGCTTCAGCATGTATCTGCTTTTCCAAGGCATTACTGGCTACCTCCTGGTAAAACCGTGCGTGCAGGAGAGTCAGCGCGACATAGGAGACCGCTAGACCTCCGATGATGAAGAGAGACCTCTGCGTCCAGCGAAGAAACAGAGGGCCTCGCATTGCGAACGTCTGCTGTTCGTCTGTTTTCACGGCTGAATAGCCTTTGTTGGAGTCGTTGGAATTGCTAGAGGTACTAGGTACCCAGCCCGAGTGCGAACTGACAAGTGGCCGCGGCCGTGTGAGCTGGCCTTCACCGCGAGGGTCCGGTATCTCCCATCTTGGGATGGAATTGTGGGGATATAGGTGAGAGTGTATTGATTTCTGATATCGCGAGCGATACCTTCGCAAATTCCGGCGATATCTCGGGAGGATTGCGGGAAGAACGCCTCGCCACCCGTTTGTTTCGCAAACCGCTCCAGTACAGCCGGGTTTCGATCGCCGTCCTGTTCATCGAAGATGCCGATCGCGTAGATAATTGCAGCAGACTGCTTGGCCAGGCCAATCACCTGCTGCAAGCTATGCTTGCTGGCGGTGTCGCCGCCGTCCGTAATGAGAATCAGAACTTTCTTGTCGCGGTTGCCTTGCTTGAGATGATCGAGGCCGGCGACAATCCCGTCGTATAGAGAAGTCTGACCGATCGCCCTGATCCCGAAAAGGGCTCTTTGCAGCAGCTCTCGCTGATCGGTAAACGGGATGTCTGCCGGGAGGCCAAACGATACATAGTCATTGAAATTGACTACGAACATTTGATCCTGCGGATTGCTGGAGCGGGCAAATGCAAGCGCTGCTGCAATCACATCGTCGCGCTTCGGCCCCATGCTGCCGCTGTTATCGACTAGAATGCCGGCGGTCACTGGAATGTCTTCGTGGCTAAAACCCTTGATCTGTTGAAGTACTCCGTTTTCATAAATCCGAAAATCGTCCTTGCTTAGTCCGGATACAAGTGCATTGTGGTTGTTCAGGACGGTTGCGCTCAGGATAACCATGTTGGCGTTCAGTCTGAGGGTGTATTCGTCGTCAGACTCGCTCGGGGACGGTTGAGATAGCTGTGCGATGGCAACAAATGGCGTAAGGACAATAACAAACAGAGCAAGGTAACGGAGTGCAGAAGTGTTGATCTTTAGGGTTCGCGCTCGAGCGTTGCAGAACGCTGAGTGGCGGCCATTCGCAAACCTGTGGACACGGTGCACCGATTCAGTCACTTCAGTCATCCGTTCAGCGCCGTAAAACTACACATGCAAGGGAAGCGATACGCTCGCATCGCTTCCTCTGACATGTCGTTCCAGCGTAAATTGAAGGTCAAGTCATCGACCTCCACAGTTGACTTAGGCTGAGTGTTTCAAGGCAGCTGTAAGCGCGAGTCCGCCGCTCAGGGTGAGCAGCCCGAGCAGTGCTATCAGGGGAAGATGACTTGCTGTTTTCGGGAGAGACGCAACCAGCTCCGGTTGGGGCTTGGCAACTGCATCCGCAGGAGGCGCTTCAACGACCGTGGCTGTCTCAACCGTTTCTCCGTTCGGGTTGACGGCTTCAACCGGTGCTGCCTTCAATGTTTCGACGGGCGCGGCGGCGAGCACTGCAGGAGTTGAAAGGACAACTTCGTTGGTTTCTTTGGCCAGTTGAATGGCCTTGGACTTTTCATAGACAAATTGGTCGCCCCATTCACGGCCCGGATAGAACCATGCTTTCAGCGCTTCTGGCTCTCCTGCGGGACGTTCACTAAATGTGATCACTGTTTTGTCGGTAGCCTTTAAACGGAAATTAGGAATCGCGAGGATGGTGGTGAATACATGGGTTTCGTCCTGGTTCAGAATCTGGACGATGTGACGGTCTGAGGGCGAGTCCAGAACCTTGAATATGTAAGTGCCCGCCGGCAAGGTCTGCGCGCCCACGCCTGGAACTTCAACGGGCCCGGTGAATGTGACTATCGTTTTTCTGTCAAACTGGTCGGCCCTTGCGCTCGGCATCGCGAGCAGGCCGAATACGGTAAGACATAGTCCAATTCCTAGTCCGCTTATGAGTTTCATTTTTCTCCACATTTCCTTCCGATTCACATCCACGGCGGTTGTCATGCGTTCTCCTGTGTTGTCGGCATCACTGGAGAGCACACGCCGGAAAGTCCGGCAGCCTGGGGCCCATGGCGTGTCTTTCAAGAGCTAGTGTTACGTATGCGTCGCGGGATTGTTGGCCAATATTGACCGCAACGTCGTCGAGGCTGGATTTCATCAACGGCACGCCCGGACGGACCTGCAATGTTGACAGTCAGCTTCGTCTCCTTTTCCGATTTTCCCTTCATTTATGAGCAGAATTGACCGGTAAAGGAACGAAAGAAGTAGCAAACTTTCCCCTACGGGTAGTCGACAAACACTTCGAAATCGAGCGGGAGAATCCGATGCGAAGCACATATGCACCAGATTTGGACGATGTCCTCAATGCGTCGAGAACCGGAGAGTGCATTGAACTGCTGTCACCCCAAGCGCAGAGTGAGTTCGAATCCCTTAAAACGCTCTTCGGCTGCCCAGCCAATACGGTTCTGTTCATCGAAGAGCAAGCGCCGGACAATATCCTCTTCTTGTTGGCGGGACAGGTGAAGCTTTCGATGAATTCGAATTCAGGCAGACGACAAATCCTTGGAATCGCCCATCCTGGAGAAACGCTGGGACTGGCATCGGCGCTTTCCGGCGCTCGCTACGATATCACCGCGGAGTCACTATCCCCATGCAGAATCGCGAAGCTTAGCCGGGAGAACTTTATCGGATTCCTGACGCGGCACCCTTCCGCCTACAAGAACGTGGCACGCGAGCTCTGTCTGGACTGTGCTCGAGCCTGCGAGCAGGTGCGAAGACTCGGTTTAGCGGTGACCGCACCCGCGAAACTCGCTCGCCTCCTGCTGGAGTGGTGTTCGGCAGGCCAGACGACAGAGCGCGGAACGCGGCTATTTTGCTCACTCACTCACGGCGAGATTGGCGAGTACATTGGCGCCTCGCGCGAAACAGTCACTCGCATCTTTAGTGACTTCAAATGCCAGGAGTTGCTCGAATCGCGTGGATCAACGTTAATCATTTCCAATCGCAGAGCATTGGAGATCTACGCCGGCATTGCATGAGTTTCAAGGAAGTCGCACGCTGGTGATCAATGCGTTGATGATCCGGCTGGCGAGAAGGGCGTAGACGAAACAGATTTACCACGCGGCCGGAATCGGCCCGAATTCAGAACCGGCTCTCCTCTTGGTGTGACCGTAAAGCCAAATTAGGCGAACCAATCGCAAATATGAAGCATCAGCTTGCTGTTACACACGATTCGATTGCACTCTCGCCGGGTTCGCGTTTCCGAATCGCCTTGGCGCTGGCGATCATCGCTGATGCGCTTCAAATCGTTGTTTTGCCCGTCTTCATCCAGGGTGCTTCATCGCCGGCTGATGACATACTCGATGCTGGCATTGGAGCCGCGCTTGTTTATCTTCTCGGCTGGCACTGGGAATTCCTGCCATCGTTTCTTGCCAAGCTCGTCCCTGGCGTCGATCTAGTTCCTTTCTGGACAATGGCGGTTGCCAACGTTTATCGGAAATCAAAGCGGATCGCGGTTACAGCAGAGAGAGGCCTTCAGGGACACCCGACGCGCAGTGAACCGCGGAGTTAGCAAATTGTGAAACGCCACTGATCCTGTATTCAGATCGCCGGTAACTTACGGCTTTTGCGAGAGGGATCAATCAATCGTTCACTGACCTCGACGGACGAAAAAAGCAATTTGCCGAGTCTCAGACATTGGCGGTTGCCCCGCCTCACCGCGGTGGCCCCTGTATCTATCTATCCGTACTGTTCGAGAATCTGCACGCGTTCCGCGTTAAGAAGGCTGAGCACGCGCTGACGGTTGGCTTCGCCGCCGCTCATAAACCCCTCCATAACAGAAACGTATGTAAATCTGCCCTGAGCGAGAAGGGATTCCGAACCTTCAATCGCCCGGTCCACGGCTTCCGACCCGTCGAATTTCACAAGCCTGGGTCCCGCGAGTGGCTTTGGCGCACCGTTCTTCGCCAGGTCGGCCGTCGTTGGGTCTCCATCGATGGTTCTAGGTTCATCCATCATGCCACAGCTTTCCTTTCCCCAGTCGCCGGTACCTGCACCAGTTCTTCAAAGAGAGAACGGTAATGAATCATCGCCGTTCTTAGATCTTCCGTGGTTGCCTGGTCTTTAAAAAGCCGCAGCGCAATCTCATGCGCAGAGCGATAGTTCTCCACCACTTTGGGATGATCAACAGAAATGTCGGCGGCCCGTTGATCGAAATCGGATACGGGATAGCCCCGGGTTTTCATGACGGAGGACACCAGGTCATCCGCTTCTGTGACTGCCCCCCTTGGCGAATCGACAAAACGTGATTGCAATGATTCCCACTGTTTCGAGAATCGTTCGCGTTCCGTGGGGTCAAGATCGCGGATCTTGAGTTCTTCAATCCGCTTCGCGCGATCCTCCAATTTTGACTCAGCTTTTCTTTCTGACCCATGGGTTAACACCGCCCGGTCATACTCGGAGCCGAACTTCCGGCGCAAGCCTGCAGTGGTATGCCTGCGATTTCGCACGTACATCCAAACCATCGCGCCTGCGATAAGAACCAGCACGACAGCCACAACGATCACTTTAGGATTGAGCAGGTCTAGATTCATTTGGAAACCTCCCCGAAACGACGTTTGTTTGCGAGATCCTCGCGCTGGAAAATCCCCGTGAATGGCCATAATCAATCTTCAAGCAATGTATTGATGGTCAGAATTGACCTTTGCGTGACGCCGAGCTGCGGCATCCATGGCAAGAGCGGATGAATGGAGATTCAGTATCTGAAACGCTGCGCACCTGCTGCGTACTCAATTTGGTGACACCGGTCGCGTCGACATTCTGCGCTCGGTGGCAGGCAGGATTCTCGAGCGACAACCTTCGAGTCTGACACTCCGCGGGTTGACCAGCTTGCATGCCTAGCACTGCCCCTCATCCGAGCCTCCGCATTCTCCGGTTTGAGCGCAGTCGGAATGCGATTGGTAAACGACTTTCAGTGGCATCATTCCCTGCTAATGTGAGCCAAGTTCGCAACCCTACTTCAGATTCATACGTCTGGGCTCTCCTGTGGAGAACCGCCTCTTGGAGGAGTCGAGGAATTGTTAGGGGAGCGGAACAGTGTCCCGTTCCAATTCGCACGCTCATCGGATTCCGCGTCCGACAGAATCCCCGTCCCGAAGCAATTTGCGGTAATTGCAAAGCTCAGTTACGAGCACGCTCAGACGAATCACGCATGAAGGGACGGATAAATCCAGAAGAAATGCGAGAGGTCATTAAAACTCGGGTGGACAACATGATCACGACCAATCACTCTCGTGTTTGCTCAGGCTCAGGCGTTGTGTAAAAACTACCTAAATTGACTTCTTTTCATACCCAACGTGTGTCTTTGAGAATTCAATCGCTCGAATCTTTCTAAGAGATGTCGGTCGCAGACGTGCTTACTTTCAATTCTCGGGAGTTCGGCTTCATCTCGAACCGTCGCAATCGTTTGGAAGCATCGGGAACAAATGGTATCACAGCTTCCGTCTGGATTGTTTCTGTGTGCGAATAAGAGAAATCCTATTGGCATGACCGATATTGCTCCTTTCTTCGGCTCAACTCCCCAAGGAGAATTGCAATTGGTTTGCCAATATGCGGTGTGCGCTGAACCGCCCTCAATCGCTTCGAACTTGCCAACTGACCAATTCTGAACAGCCAGCCATTCCCTTTATGGGCGATAGTCTCCGAAAGCGCTTACGCAACTGAATCTCGTGGCGATCCGATCGATTCGCCCGAGTCTCGATAGAGGACATCCCTCGGCGTATCCGTGTGAGCTGTGCGAAGGTCGCTGGTCTGTGTGCGATGCATCCGATCCCAGGAATAGGCGAGTTCTGCGCCGCAATCAAAACATACCTGATAGGTTCGCTTTTTGAGCGTAAACACGCGGCTGACATGGTGGTGATGGCACCCGAATAGCCAACTGAAGAACGCTTTCATATGGTCAGGAGCCTCGTTAGGAGCGACCACATTAAGATTGACCGACGTAGAGTCGTAGGTCTGAGCCGAAAGGCTCACACGATGCGAAGATACAAGGCCTGAAGATCCGTGCGCACGAATGAGATACATTGCCGAACGTGCGTAACTGCTTATTGCCTCTCGGTCAAGCCTGCCACTACGGCCCATCCAGCCAATCCCCGTACAGCTTTTTGACCTGCATCGTTCTGCCTTCGAAGGTCACCCTATACGGGCCGTCCGGCAAATCCTCTGGGGCGAGATGAATGTCGCACTTTACATATTCGCAAACATTGAGCAGGGGCAAGGATACCTTGACCGCGCTCACTGTGCATTCTGCCTCATGGCCCATGCCCCTCAACCGCCCCAACATCATCACCGTTTCACGCTTCGATGTCGACATTCGTCACTCATCTTTCCCGACTCCACGAATACTTGTGAGCAGGCATCCGCTCGTACCAGGGTTCAATGACTGTCTGCCTATTCCAATCAGAGCGTCCCTCGCTTGCGTAGGAACGGGAAGCTGATCGATCCGAAACTGAATCTCTGAAAACCTGCGCCTGCTAGAGCCGCTGCCGCGTTCGATCGGGGCTCGATGGGGTCGAAAAGCATCTCTGGCTTAAAGAACTCGTACATCTGACGCCCTTTCTTCTTGGCGTGGTACATCGCGATGTCTGCATTTTTGATGAGAGTCTCAGCGTCTTGAGCGTCGCTGGGATAGACGCTCACGCCGATGCTCGCTGTGAGGTGGATCTCATGTTGGTCGATCAAATGAACATCCGCCACCGCCCTCAAAAGTCTTCCCGCCGTGGGCCCGGCATCTTCGTCGTGTTGAAATTCCTGAATCAGGACAACAAATTCATCGCCTCCCAGCCGGCTCACCGTGTCCGGTGCACGCACACAGGCCAGCAACCTCGTCGCGACGGATTGAAGAACTTTGTCTCCAATCTGGTGCCCAAGGGAATCGTTGATGTGCTTGAAGCCATCCAAATCCAGAAACAACACAGCTGCGCGGCTCGTATTTCGCCGCGCAAGAGCGATCGCTTGGCTTACCCGGTCGTTCAGTAGCATTCGGTTGGGCAAACCAGTAAGAAAGTCGTGCTCGGCTGAATGAGTCAACCTCTCTTCCAATGTCCGCGTTGCGGTCACGTCGCGGAAGACGATGACCGCTCCGGTGACTTGCCCTTCACGGTCATGGATAGGGGCGACGGAGTCTTCGATGAAAATCTCATGCCCGTCTCGGCGAATCAGAACAGAATTCGTCGGCAAGTTTCCCGCTCGATCCTCGGACGTGGCCTTGGCCATCGGATCAAGGATGGATTCACGGGTCATGGCGTCTACGATCCGGAAAGTTTCGCTCATTGGCCGTCCGGCAGCATCCTTGAGCGTCCAACCGGTCATCCTTTCCGCGACAGGGTTGAGAAAGGTGATGTTGCCCGACGAGTCAGTACAAATCACCGCATCGCCAATGCAGTCGAGGGTGACTTGAGCGCGTTCCTTCTCAAGGAAAAGGGCCTCGTCGAACGTCTTGCGCGCAGTTGAATTGAGGAGAGCTCGCATCAGCGATCGCGGCTCGATCTGGCCCTTCATCAGATAGTCTTGCGCGCCCTCTTGAATGGCTTGCAGCGCAATCTCCTCATCGTCGGCGCTGGACAACACTACGGTTGAGGCGCGGGGATCGATTGCGCGCACCCGCCGCACCGCTTCAAGTCCGGCCAGTTCTGCCAATCCCAAATCCATCAGGACAATGTCGACCGATCGCCCGGCCAGATATCTCTCAGCGTCACTTATAGATTCGACATGAGTCAACTCAAAGACGCACGAGATTGAGTCCATCAGCATCTCGTGGACAAGGCGAGCCTCTTCGGGGTCATCTTCAATCAGAAGGATTGACTTAATCGACTTAGTTGGGCTCTCTTCCATTTGCTTGTTCCTCGGCCGGCCAACCTTGCTCTCCGGAATTCAGAAAACTTGGACACACCGCATGATTGCCTGACGTCACGAACGGGGTGTTCGATTGAAGGCACGAAAGCGCGAATACTCGTGTCAAGACTGCCTATTGGATGGCAGTTTGATTCCCGCTAAGGAAGTCGATCGCTTGAAAGCATTCAAGGCAACAAGACCCGCCCAGGCTTAACCTCTACGATCTACGGTCACCTTATTCGCCTTGCCACAGTCGGAAGACGATGAAGTGCGACGGTGGGCGGGTCACGCGACTCTGCCAGTGTCTTGCAGCACTTCGCATATTCTCTCGACGAGAACTGCCGGATGGATGGGCTTATCCACAAGAACAAAATCATGTCCATCCGCTTGTGCCTGAGCGAGCAAATTAATGATGGAGACTTGCCCAGAGAAAAGCATGACTTTGCAATTAGGGCAGTCCTGTCTGATTTGGACGGCCAATTCAATGCCAGACATTTTTGGCATCATCACATCGGTGATTAGGAGATCGGGAGACTCAGACTGTGCCGCATTGAGGGCAGCGAGTGGGTCAGCGAACGAGCGTGCGTCAAAACCCCGGCTCATCAAAATGAGTTCAAGCGTCGAAGTGATGATATTCTCGTCATCAACCACAAACACCCGCTGTTTAAGTTCACGTGACATGTTCCCACGTCCTCTCTCGAATTCGGCGAGATCCGTCAGTCTTCATATTGAAATGGATCGTATGCGCCACTCCATTGGAACTCTGTGCAAGATTGACCAACGGATGAGCAGCTCGGAGTTGGAAGAGGTTGCGAAGGAATAACGGTACTCCTGCAATCATGCTTGCTTTGACTGACATGGAACTTTACAGAAGAAGTGCGGAGAGTCCCCCGGAGAAGCCGTTGGATCTAGTTTCCTCAAGTAGTGAGCGATCCGGTACAGCATCGCCGAGGCAAATGAACGAATCTAAGGGCCGGCTCCAGGGGCAGGAGTTACCCATCCTCCCGGACTCAGGCTTGGCGCCGTTCAAAGGATGAATATGAAGACGACGAAGTTACTCGTTATTGTGCTGACGCTGTCTGCAATTGGGACGATGGTCGGCTGCTCGAGGTTTTCTGCGAAGGCACCAACTGCTTCTGACAGTATCAGGAGAGCACTCGATCAGGCTGGCCTGAAGGACATCACAGTGAGTGAGGATCGTGACAAGGGCATCGTGACCCTTGGCGGACAAGTCGCGAGGGACGACCAGAAGGCACAAGCTGACTCCCTGGCAAAGTCCTTTGCTGGCGGAGAGGTCGTCGCGGACCAGATTGCCGTGATTCCCGCGGGCGCAGAAAAAGAAGCGAAGGCTATGAACTCTGATTTAGACCAAGGTATCGAAAAGAATCTCGACGCCGCGCTGATCCAGAACAAAATGCACCATGACGTGAATTACAGCGTGAAGAGCGGCGTAGTCACTCTGACTGGAGAAGTGAACTCGCAAGACAATCGGGCGCTTGCTGAGAAGGTGGCGACCGGGGTGCCCAACGTGCAGCAAGTTGTGAACAATCTTCAGATAAAGAATCAGAAGGCCACTTCAGGACAGTAGAAACTGCGGGAGCAGTCGGTGGCCGGGGCGGAATGCGACCACCGGACTCAACCCATCTACCATTCGCGACCGAGCGCTCAAATTCAGAGCCAAAACCGTGATCGTTCGTGGAAAACAGGACAGCCCTGGAGAGTTCCATGAAGGGTGTTAGGCAAACAGGAGAAATTGAAGGGTCCAAACATTTGAAGGTTTGAATCGAGCTGTCATAGCTGCAAGCGTCGCGGGTTGAGAGACTGGGCGGATTCAAAACGGTGATACAACCAGGGGTTGCAATTCAGAGAGAGGGGGACAACTAAGATGCTCATACTCATCATTGTTCTTGTGTTGGTATTCGGTTTGGGCGGAGGATACTACGGGTACGGACGGTGGGGCACCGGCGGTGGCGCCGGCATAGGGCTTGGTACAGTGCTTGTGATTTTGCTGGTGTGCTTTGTGCTGGGAGTTTTCCGATAGTTCGTTTTGCGGCAAATCCGTCTCGTTGATAAGAGATGGTTGGCGGACAATCGAATCGCGAATTGGAAGCCCGAGGTGAAGTTCCGTGCGGCTTGGCAATCTGGAAGACATCGAGATCCATATGGGCATCATGGCGCCTCCACTCTATGATGAAATCGCTCCCTGCCAGCTACATTGCTATCCGAATATCTACGGTTGGTCTCTGACACAGTAGGTCAGCGAGCCGTGCCGGACTGACATCCACAACGATGTTTCCACCGCCGACAAAATGAATCTTCGTTGCTACAATCGTTCCGTTGTATTTAGTGAGTTCAAGATGCGTATGCGTCTCCGCCGTGACGGGTTTTCACTTGCCAGGACCACCCTAACCACACGACCGGTAACCCTTCGTCGATTTCCGGTCAATCTGGGTTGGTCCCGGAGTCGGCAGCTGCTTCTGACGTTCCTCCGCCACTCCCTGTGCTCACTGACGCCCGGCGATGCAGCGTTCGTCCGCACACTGATGGAGCGTTCGTCATCTGCTTCAAAAAGGTGTCGTAGCCTGGCCGCCCGGGCCGCAAGGTCGACCAGTAGCTCGACGGCGATAACAGTGGCTTTCGCTGATCGATCAGCTGGTTGGTGAGGATCTTGACTCCGCAAAGCAGGTTGTTTTTGGGCTGCAGGATCGTCTTTTGCGGATCGTGCTCCGCGAGCGTCCTGTCCCCAGCCCAATCGAAGTCGCAGCCATAACGATCCGCGTCTTCAAAGGTCAGCTGCAGAAGTCCCTCGCTGCGCACCATGCGATGGCTCACACTATCCACAACCGCAGTCTCAGGTTCGGTGTGTCGCACGTCTGCCGTTGATCTCAGCCCGGCTTCTGCTCCAGCGAGCGCCTGAAAGAAGTAGGCCCAGTAGGCACGCTTATCCGCAACTGCCAGCACATTGAACCGCGGACAGAAAGCTTTAACGTCCTTCGCAACCTTTGTCGATAGCAGATCCGGCGGCAGTGCATCCTCGATGATTTTGTCCCACCCCGGTTTCCAGGTCTGGTCATCGCCCAGCTCGGCTTTTTCTTTCGCCATCGGAGTAGGCGGAGCTGGTTTCTCTTGTGGCTGAGGCTGTGCTACTGGCGCATGGGATTGGACCTGCCGGCCGCAGCCCACGGGCAGCGCCGGAGCCAGAAGCACCGCAATCCACCACTTTGCCCACATTCCAACGCACACCTTACCTGTTGAGATGCGGAGTCTCCTTACAGACGCATGTGATCAAAGCAGAATATTTCCTTCGCTGGTTATTAGCTCTCACGCGAGAAACACCTTGTATGGAACTATTAGGTACGTCCGCCCATGACGTCGCAACCTGGAACGGGATTGTGAAGCAGAGTAAAGACGGCACCATGGATGTCATCAACACTCGATTTGACAACTTCCCATCGAGAGACTACGTTCGCAGATGAGGCATATAGAAACAGTCACCTCATTCAGGTCCCCTGAATATAAGTAAAGGCTATCTGAAGTTCCCCCCCCACTTATATACGAGACAGCCTTTAGGAGGTTGACTGTGTACGCACGCAATGTAACTTTCCGCATTAAACCCAACATGCAGCACGACTACACCCACACCTTCGAAAACCAGATTCTTCCTTTGCTGAAGAAGCAGAAGGGCTTCAAGGAAGAGATCGCCCTATGCAACCCCTCCTCGCAGGATGCGGTTTCAATCAGTCTGTGGGAGCACAAAAACAATGCAGACGATTACAACACCCGCGCCTACCCGGAAGTGTTGAAGACACTGGGAAATGTGATCGATGGAACGCCGCGAGTTCAGACGTTTGAGACGGTCGTCTCGACCCTGCACAGTGTCCTCGCAGCCGTGTAAGAGTTACGAAGATATCGTCCCGGAAGGCGGCTCAGGCCGCCTTTCTCGACGAAGCTCTGCAAATATTGCAAGGTTTCACGGTGAGCGCAAAGTGAAGGACCGGTGTTACGAAGGCGAGTGTAACGCTTGAAGGGATTCCTTTGGTTACAGGGCACTGCTGGGCCGGTGCACAATGCCTATCTGAAGTCCATCGATACCGCGAAATTGAAATAGGAACTCAAAGCCTTCGGCCCTATTCAATAATTGGCATCCGTGCGCTCGCCATTTTGCCAGACCTGGGTTCGAGCGATCAGCGCTCTCTATTGGGCGGATTCCGGCAGAACCACGCGCGTGCGAAAGCCGAAGGTGAATCTTGACCGAGCGAAATGAATGGAAGGTGAGCAATTCGGCTCAGACGCCTTGAAATCCGGATAGGAGAATTTGAGAACCATTGCTCGGCGAAACCTCTGAGCAGGTTTGGAGGCATATGGTCACATCAACCCTTCCGGTTTCGTTGTGCGAGTCAACTGACGTTCGGCATTCGCAGAGCAAGGCTTCTGCAATTCCGTCCAGATGCCACGCAGACGCCGTTTTGGCCCTAGCCCAGACTGGCGACCCTGACGCCTTCTCAGAGCTCTACTCGCAACACAGGAAGCGCGTTTTTGCAATTTGTCTACGCATGGTGCGTGATTTCTGGCTGGCAGAGGACCTGGCGCAGGAAACCTTCCTCCAGTTGCACCGAAAGATCACGACTTTTCGAGGTGACTCTGCTTTCACTACTTGGCTGCACCGGATGACCGTCAATATCGTGTTGATGCGCCTGCGCAAGCATGTTCTGCCTATGGTTTCACTCGATCAAATGATGACGGACATCTCAGTGGAACATGTTGGGCACGGATTTGGCACTTGTGATCGGACGCAAACCGGCGTTGTCAACCGCGTAGCTATTGAACGCGCTATGGGTACTCTGGCACCCGGCTATCGGAAGTTTTTTCTCCTGCATGATGTCCAAGGTCTTGAGCATAGAGAAATTGCCTCAATGGAAGGTTGCAGTCTGGGCAATTCGAAATCCCAGTTGCACAAGGCGCGCCGTGCCCTGCGGGGTGCCCTTTCTGCACAACCGGCCCGGAGGCTTCCGGATTAGAACCTATGCAGCGCCACTCTCGGTGGTTGGGATTATCGATGTCCACTACCACTTCCAAACGATGAGCAGTCCCAAGGCGTTCTAGATCGAGCATTCGATCAGCATCGTTGCGAGGAACATGTTCGCCAGAGGAAGAAACCGCACAGGGTGAAAGACGGGTCCATCGCGCCAGAGTGTGCGGTGGGGTGAGGAGTCCTGATGAGTGCGGTGACAGCTGTCATTGTAACGACTTCGATAATCGAACAGCTGAAGGAGACGGAGACTTATCCGGCAATCGAATTTATCAACCATCGCGCGCGGGAATTCGCGAGCTCAGGTGAATTTGTGGAAGTGAGCCGATGGGCGCGAGGAAAGCACCCCGAAAGCCTCATTTTTATCGCTGGATTGAACTTCTGCGATCTTGGGATGCTTCGAACGGTTCTTGAATCCGCGCCGTGGCGAAGCCCCGATCGGGTTCAGATACTCACGCGTGCAGGCGAAGCGGAGCGCTTCGAATTGTGCGCCTTGCCGAAAATTGCCGGCGGGTCTGTCGCGCCATGGCTCGCATGATTGAGGAAAACCGTGAACGCCGTGCCGCGCGGGAAAACCAGAGCAGTACGCACCACGGTAGGCCGAAGGACTTGGCTGAACTCCCGCAGAGCCAGAAGAGCACAACGCAGCAAGCAAGCGCACTATGCTGCGGCGCGCCTGCATCCGAACAAGATTGTACGGAGGGTAAAGGTGAGGTTTTCTAAACGTGCAATTTAGTGAGGGGAATTCGAGGCATCCAAAAGCTTCGCTCGCCTGGCAGTTCGTGCGCGACCGGGCCGGGAATCGAGGAGTTTAGGCCGTGACGCGTTCTACTCCGGCAACCGGTCCTCCGACAGTACATTAGCTCAGAAGCCAAAAATGGTGACCGGGTAGGGTATACCCGGCCCAGTACGAGATCCAATGACAATCAATGCTTTTCGTGAGAATGATCTTGCGGCCTCGCCTGAGGTTGGCGAGACTGCAGCGTTTGCTGCTGTTCAGCATGTCTCTGCGACAACTGCTGCGTCTGTTGCTGGTGCTGCTGTTCCACTTGCTGCGTTCTGGCATCGCTCGCCTTCTGCTGAGTCAATTGCTGATGTTCTACATCCTGCCTCTGCTGAAGGTTCTGCCGCTCCTGGGTTTGTCTGACGATCAACTTGTCCTGTTGTTGCGCGTATTTCCTGTCTGCCTTTGCATTCCCTGAGTCAATCGGAGCGGGACGAGCAATCGGCGGGAGGTCTTTCGGATGGACAATGGCGCGCGCCTCTGTTGAGGGATTGTCGGTTGCCTCGTTTGCGCGTGCTGCTCCGTGTTGCTCGCTGAGATCTCCCGGTTTCGCTGTTGCGGCGATGGCCGGAGTGCCGTGGTTCACAGCTGCGCGCTGCTCCGGATTCGAGCGAGCGGCCTGCATGTGGATGGCCTGAACTGCGACGGCCGGAATATGTCTCTCCCTTGCGGCTGCCTCTTGTTGCGAGTTGGGGCGCGCCTCGATTCCGCCCCTTCCGCCGTTGTAGCTCACGCGGTTCTCCGTGTTGTTCTCGACATGTTCGTTGTACACATTGTGGATATTTACCACGTCGATGTTGTTGACCGAACGGTTATAGAAGAAATGCCCATTGTCCCAACGGCCGCCTTCGTAGCCGCCACCCCAGTAGCCGAAACCGTAGTTGATGCCTCCATAGAATCCGACTGTGGGGCCCCAGTAGCCTTCATTGAAAAAATAGCCGCCTTCGCCCCAACCCCAATAGCCCGGGGTCCAGAGATAGCCCTCTTCCGGCGCTTCCACCCAGGTACCGGGAACCCAGTAATAATCAGAGATGCTCTCGTCATACGCCCAATAGCCGGGCGTCCAGAGATAGCCGTCACCGGGACAAATTGGCTGGTCATAGGACGGCAACGCAGGTGGGCCGATGGCGACCCTAATCGCAATCTGTCCAAATGAAGCTGCCGGAAGGGCCATGATCAGAAACGCCAACAGAAATCGCGCGATGCGCATTTGAATCTCCTTGCAGCACTCTCTGGCTGCCATCCTGCACTCCGTCCATTAAGGGCGCAAGACGAGAGGATGGCGAGTGTGTGCCAAGTTCAGGTTTCCATTGATGTCCGGCCATGTCTGTACACAAACGCTCACCTCGCGCGAATGAAACGGAGGGGCGATCTACACAACAAACATCGCAACCCACTGCAATCATTCGTCCGAATCGGGAGCTCGGTTGACCTCCATGAGCCTGTTGCCCTTATCGACGATCAGGATTGCGGTCAGAGGAAATATCGTGCGAATCGACGCGGCCCTTCAGGCTCGGCCTTCACTCTCCTCCCCTCCAAAACGGCCAGCAAATACAACTGGTTTGACCAATCGGCGCTTGACTCACGTGACAAATAGGAATAACTTTGAAGTTAGAGGTGAGTTATCTCTCCCCTTTCAGGTTCTCTGAACTAAGGCAGTTACTCTGAAGTATCCTTCCTCTTAGCCCTTGAAGTACCCGAGGGGCCCTATGATAGTTTCCAAAGTTCAAAAACAGTCAAGAGTCAAAACCTCGCCTGCCAGCAAATCGGCAGCACCGGAAATCTCCGCTTTGCAGGACGGGATCAGGGAACGGGCATTCCATATCTATGAAAGCCGGGGCAGCGAACCCGGCGACGACATGCAGGACTGGCTTCTCGCCGAGCGTCAAACTCTGGAGCGCTGAAACAGCCCCAGTTCAGTTATCGAAGGTCTGGCCGAAGGCCGGAGGGGGAAGTTGTGTGTTGCCCAGTCTGTAAGCGTCTCGAACGAACTTTCGCAGGTTGGAACAGCGAGTGCATCAGGGCTCGTTCTTCTTTGTATTGCGGAGTCAGCACCAGGTTCGCTGCCTATGACAATGTCGAGATGGAGCGCGCCAGAAGCGAGCTGCAAATGCACCGCTCGGTATGCACCTTCGTCGATCCGACGCCTGCCGCGTTGCGCCCAGCCTCTGCGATGCGTGCCTTTACGGTCACCCCGACTCGGGCCGCCGCTCTGCTTCCATCAGGTTGAGCAAATATCGTGGACTGAGCCGTGGACGACGAAAGAATCATTGCTCAAACGCTAGCCGCGATTTTCAATCCCAACGGCTATGACGCTAGGCCTGCCCATTCTGCGGAAACTGCACTCGAATCATCGCCGAGTGGAAACCCGCAATCGCGATCGTCGATATCATCCTTACCAGCAATGAACGGCATCGACCTCAGAATCCTCTCAAGGTCAGCAGGCCGTCGATCGAGGTGAGTTGATTTCAGCCAAATTGTCAGCGGGGCAATCGTCGGTGATCAATATGTCGGCTACCCGCCAGAGTTCGATGAATTCAATATGTAGAATGCAACGGGTACAATTTCGTCCACGAAACATGGGGTCAGATGTCCAAGGTGAACCGCAGGACAGCTTTCGTAGTTGATGACGAGAACATAATTGCTTCGACGCTGGAACTCATCCTCATCAGCGAAGGGTTCAATGCTCGGTCATTCGTTGATCCGCTCGACGCCTTGAATGCAGCACAGTCCGTGTCTCCCGACCTCCTGCTCACGGATGTCATAATGCCGAATATTAATGGGATCGAACTTGCTATCCAGATAAGACAGCTTTGCCCTGATTGCAAAATCTTGCTTTCATCTGGGCAGGTCATGACAAACGATTTGCTTGTGGCAGCGGGTTTGCAAGGGCATCATTTCGAGGTGCTCGCTAAGCCCGTCCACCCGAGAGACCTACTTGAAACAATTGAGAGACTGTTCAAGGTGCAGGACACTGAATCTAACTAGGCTCTGAATCCCCAGCGTCAACCCCTCGTCCTCCTGTCTGGCCTCGGGCTTCGGGCTAGCGGGTATCGATGATCTGCGTCTCGGAATCTTCCAGTAGCAGCGCGAGCTTTGCTGGCCGCGACTATCCACCATGGACGAGACGATCTCCTACAGGGAATTGAAGATCTGCTGAGCGAGCGACACCACTCGCGCCGCGCGCACTATCCTCTCTTGATTAAGACTGATCTCGCCACAGGCATTCGTTCGTGGAACTCATCGTGTTTGATTCCGTACACGACAGCGTGACGGGCTTCCGCGCCGACAAAATTCCGGAGATTGATGTGACACTTAAGGTAGCACCGCAATAAGAGCGCTCCGCAAATTGTTGTCAACAATATTGTTATATACACTACACCTGACTCGAAATCAGGCATAGTCGAAAGGCTATCGGGAGTTCGAATCTCCCCCTCTCCGCCATTCCCTTGTAAAGTACCGCACATCAGAGTGATTGCTCTCTGCAATCGCCGAATAACACTCCCCTTTTCCTGGCCGCAAGTCAACTCATCTCCGTTGAGGCGCATCGGAAGGATAGTAAGCAGCGCGCTTGCGATCATTGTGCAGTTGGCAAGTGCATTCTCACAAATACCAGGAGGATCGCAGCGAACAAGCTGCTGCGTGTTCCGGCTCTGATTCTGCTGATGGCGGCTCGATTTCAGCTTATGCTGCTGACGATACCAGCAAGCTCGATGCGCGGTTGAATTCAGCCAAAACAACAATCGACCAGATCTTGTCGGTTCCAGACAAGCCATCCTAGATGGGATCGCGCGGAAAGCAGTCTGCGTGGGCGTGGTGCCCGGCATGGTGAAGGGCGCCTACGTTCTCGGCACCGAGTTCGCCAAGGCCTGGTCACTGCTTGTCGCACTGCCAGAGGTTGGAGTGCGCCGGTCTTTATCCGATTGGCAGATGGATCGGTCGGCTCTCAGCTGGGAGGCCAAGGTCACGGATTTTGATCTTGATTGCGGTGAACGACAAGGCTTTCAGCAACCGCTCCACGACAAGTTCAAGATCGGTGGAGACGCGTTGGCTCCAGCGGGCCGGTGGTACGTGATGCACAAGCGTCGACCGATCTCAGCATGCGCGCCAAGTTACCGACCTGGTCGCGGAGGCGCAGCGTTTTCGCAGGGATCGACTTGAATGGCGTTTCGGTGAGCCGGAACCGCGAAGATACCGATCAGATCTACAGCGGGGCCCCCTACGTATCACAAGATTCTGGAAGGGTCGGTAGCACCGTATGCAGCCGCTGTGCCTTTCCTTCGTGCGATGGCACGCTACTTTGGCCAAGCGCAGGCTGCAAGCCAGTAGGTCAGTCTGCCGAAAATGATAGGTGCACAAGTTGGAGCCCGAGCGATCAAGTTCAGGTTTCCATACTCCCATCTAAAAAGGCGTATTCCGATCCAGTTTCTCCGGATTTATGGCGAGGACGACGGGGCTCGATCCCGCGAATTCTGCCCTGGCAGGACACCACCATTAGTTCTTTCAACGACTTACAACACCCTGGGGACTGCCTAAGTATGCGGAAGTGGTCTAAAACAGCTTCAACTGCGGGCGGAGCTGTGGGTTGAGAATGGCCAGCCCTAAAAGGAAAGTGATTCTAGCACTTTCTCTTGTCGTTTCAATCGTTTGCCTTAACACAAGTCCGCAGGGAGCGTCGATCTTTTACTGCTCAGCCCACTGTTCGCTATCCTAGGAGTTTGTGCGGATTTCGGCAGTTGTGTTCCCCCTATTCCTATCAATTTCCACAACGAGGAAGCGAGCTCTCAAGCGAACTCTGATTGTAAAGGCCGAGATCCAGGCGTCTAAACCGCCATTCTGGCAATGGAATCTAATCGAAGAAGTGTGGAGCAACTGCGCTCGGCGGTTGGCGGCGCTTCCCTGGCTGTCCCCAGAAGCACGCATCCGGCGGGCAAAATGGCGACTTGGGTGGAGTAGATCGGCGCGGTGGGTTCAGCGCTCGGGCATATTCGAGTTTGACGTCCCAGATCGCAAGGTTGCAGCGTGGACCATCGGAGGCGACCGTGAGAGCGAATTCTCACCCTCCGTCATGAGATCGTCCTCAGTTGCGGCGGACCGGAACGGACCTCAGCTGAAACTTTAAGAAAATTGAGCATCCGCAAGATTGATTGATGCCTTAGAGGGCTGTGCGGCAGATGAACGAGATCGATGTTCGTCGTGTGGATGCTGATTCCCGAAGAGAAGGAAGAAACTCTGCACAGCCGCCCCATGACGATGAACACCTTCTGAACGCCAATCTCCTTGCTGGTGAGTTGCGCACGCCTGAGCAGTTCGCCGCAAAACTCGGAATCAGCGTTCGCACTCTCCACCGCGCTGTTCTCGGGCGCACCATTTTCTACCTACGCTGCAGTGCCCTTACCTGGATTGTGAGCCGCGAAGAACACGTGAGTGGCGGAGATCGCAGTCAGTCGTTCTCAACCAGAATCCCGCCAATCCGGCAACGAATGATGTTGGCCTGAGCTCTTGGCCTCAGAAGATTAGCCGCTGCGTTGAGCACCTACATCGTGAAATTCGAGGCTAAATCCGATCAAATCAAGATCCCGGAACGGCGATGGTAACAACGCTGAGTGCCGCGAAACCAGAAGTTCGCTAGCGGCCTAGGGCTGGTTATGCCCGATGTATCCATTACTTTTGATGGTGTCTTCGTCATTCCAAATCTCTAAGGTTGGTTGTTCGTACCTACAATCAAGACACTTGAACTCCCAGTGAAGTTACGGTAGGAGGGGCGCGGTCTATGTCTGCTCCAACTTTGACTACAAATACTAAGGCACCCCATGAAATGTCGCGTCATTGCAGTGTTAGGTACCCGGCCCGAAGCAATCAAGCTCGCTTTAGTGATCCAGGAACTGCGTCGCCGTCCCGAAGAATTTGAAATTGCAGTCGTTCACACCGGGCAGCATCGCACGATGCTGGACCACGCTCTGAAACTGTTCCAGATCAAGCCCGACTTCGATCTCGACGTAATGCGTCCCAATCAGACGCTCAGCTCGCTCACCTGCCGTGTGCTCGACACCGTTGAAAATGCCTGCCACAGATTCGAACCGCACATGGTGCTCGTGCAAGGTGACACGACTACCGCCTTTGCTTCGGCGCTTGCAGCGTTCTACTGCAAGATTCCGGTGGGTCATATTGAAGCGGGTTTGCGCAGCGGCGACATTTACAACCCTTTTCCTGAGGAAGTGAATCGCCGCATGGTCTCCGTCATGACCGAGATTCACTTCGCTCCCACGGCGCAGTCGCGTGACAACCTGCTCGCAGAAGGCGTTCCCCAGGAAAGAATCGTCGTTACCGGCAATACCGTCATCGATACCTTGCGTGCTCTCGGGCAGTTGCCGGAGCAGTCGTGGGCGGGCACGCCGCTCGCAGGTATCCCGCGAGATGGGTCGCGGCTTATTCTGGTCACTTCGCATCGTCGCGAATCCTTGGGCACCGATCAGGAACAGATGTGCCTGGCATTGAAGGACCTTGTCGAAGCGCACAAGGATGTGCGGGTCATCTATCCGGTGCATCTGAACCCCAACGTCCGCAGCACCGTAAATGCGCTGCTGAAGGGGTGCGATCGGATCCACCTTACCGAGCCCCTCGAATACGGAACGTTTGTGAGTCTATTACGTAAGTGCTTCCTCGTGCTGACGGACTCGGGGGGTATCCAGGAAGAGGCACCGACCTTCGGTAAGCCGGTCCTTGTGCTGCGCAAAGTGACCGAGCGCCCCGAAGCGTCGCAATTCGGGATGGCGAAGATCATCGGCATGTCGCGCAAAGCGATCGTAAGCGAAGCCGACCGGCTGCTGACCGACACCGATGCCTACCTCGACATGTCGGAAGGCAAGAACCCTTACGGAGACGGTCACGGTTCCGAACGCATCGTCGAGGCCATTGCGCGGTGGCATGCGCACAAGACCCCGCTCCTCGAGCCGGATCAACAGTTCAAGCTGCCGCCCCGGCCGATCCGGCGCAGACGCAAAACAGACGGCGTGGCGACCGCGCTCGGTGCAGTTGCTGCAGGCAGGGATTAGTTTCCCGCAAGCGGCTGAAACGGCTTAGGCTATGGTTTATTGCCTCTACTTCATTGTCGCGCTGATCTGCGTATACACTGCGCGGCACTATTGGTTCACGCTCAATCGGCTCTTCGGGTTCCAGCGCCATCCCTATATTGACGTCGACACCGCCGATTGGCCGCCAGTGACGATTCTCGTTGCTGCCCACAACGAAGAGAAGGTCATTGCCAATATCCTTAGTGCGCTCATGACGGTCAGCTATCCCGAAGACCGCATGATCGTCATCCCCGTCAACGACCGCTCCAAGGACCGCACGCGTGAGATTATCGACGGGTTTGTCGAGCGCTATCCCGGGCGCATCCAGCCGTTTCATCGCACCAGCGGTAAAGGCGGCAAAGCAGCAGCCCTCAAAGATGCGATGGAACTAGTCGAAACCGAAATCATTCTCATCTTCGATGCGGACTACATCCCCGGCATGGGACTGATTCGGCAACTCACGGCCCCGTTCTTCGATCCTGAGGTGGGCGGCGTGATGGGGCGAGTCGTACCACTCAACTCCGGACACAATCTGCTCACCCGCTTACTCGACCTCGAGCGCTCCGGCGGATACCAAGTCGATCAGCAGGCACGCATGAATCTCCGCCTGGTTCCACAGCATGGCGGCACAGTGGCTGGAGTGCGCCGTAGTGCATTGCGCGAAATAGGCGGTTGGAACGACTCATCGCTCACCGAAGATACCGATCTGACCTACCGCCTCCTGCTCAACGGCTGGAAAACCGCTTACCAGAATCGCTCCGAGTGCTACGAAGAGGTTCCAGAAACCTGGCCTGTCCGTATCAAGCAGATCATGCGTTGGGCCAAGGGCCACAACCAAGCCATGGTTACCTATGCGCTGCGTCTTTTGTTCGGTCAGCATCGCGCCACGCTGCGTGAACGGCTTGATGGAACCCTGCTGCTTGGCGTGTACATCATGGCTCCGATTACGCTGGTTGGATGGATGCTGGCACTGGCCGTCTTCTACCGGGGTATTGCTCCCCTGCACGGTGTCGTCGTGCTGCTCTCTCTCACCGCATATGCCGCTATCGGCAACCTGGCTGCCTTCTTCGAAATCGCCGCGGCCGTGCGCCTCGATGGGAATCGAAAGCGGATCGCCTTGCTGCCTTTTCTGGTCCTAGGCTTTGCGGTCAGCACCTTCTCCGTGTCGCGGGCTGCAATTGGCCAGACGATCGACGCCATCACCGGCGCGGAGTTCCATTGGGATAAGACCGAGCGCTTTCGAAAGGCAGCCCAATGAGCGCGATCTTTGCCACCTTCGCGCTTCTTGTCGTTTTCTTGGCTTTTCTCGCAGTGCCTCTCATACCCGCCTGCCGCGAGTTGATTCGCAAAACCGATCATGCTCCGCTCAACGTTGTCCAGCAACATGCCGGCGACATTCGTTTTTTTGCCGATGGCCTTCGCCATTACCTCGCACCTATCCAGCCGACCCTTCAGGACGCGGAGTTGAACGGATCCAACACAACAATCGTCATGCCGGACGGCATCCCGTGTCTCGTTCTCGCACCGGATGCTGCGTCCCACGATCTCGGAATCGACCACGGAACCTGCGCGAGGACAATCGTTTCACTCGGGGATTTAGTTCTCCCCGCGACGACGACCTTCGTAAAGGACATCTATGCACGGCGTAATCTCGAGGGCGGCGCAGGCAATCGCTATCGAGCGCTCCTCGGAGAGCGGGACGTGCAACTCGGCCAAGACTCGACTGTGATGCGCTGGGTGCATGCGGTCGGCGCCATAGACTGCGCTCCTCGCTGCCGCCTTTACGGTCGCGTGTCTTCGGATCGATCTATTCTGCTGCGCTTGGGGTGTAACTTTAGGCGCTTGAATGCGCCGCGGATCGCGATTGGCGCCTACCTCGACGATGGATCGGCAATCGTTCCTGAAGACGCGATGGCGGCAACTGCGAACGAGATTGTGGACCGCATTCTGCACGAGGGGGATTTGCGCATTGCGCCGCACGAGGTATTTGCGAAGCACCTCGTCGTTCGCGGCGAGCTGCACATCGGCACAGGAGCCCGCATCCTGGGAAATGTAAAGGCGCAAAGAAGTGCCATTCTCGAG
Organism: uncultured Acidobacteriaceae bacterium; assembly: GCA_963778705.1. Lineage (GTDB taxonomy): Bacteria > Acidobacteriota > Terriglobia > Terriglobales > Acidobacteriaceae > Telmatobacter. The sequence goes on along the minus strand of CAVZVM010000013.1, from coordinate 386,545 downwards.
CCCGGAGTTATCGCGCTTGGCAGCCTGATCAGTTCGTCAGCGCTGCAAATAGGTCCCAACTGCAGCCTGCGTGGACCTGTTATCGCCGAGCACGCGATCTTCATTGGAGAAGGAGCACAGATCGGCTCCCCAGAAGCGCCGACAACAGTAAGCGCGCCAAGGATTGAGATCGCCGAAGGCGCCGTTGTCTTCGGCACTATGTGGGCCAGAGAGCAGGGCCAGGTGGTGGAGCGAGCATGAAGAGGTATGGAATTCTCGCTGCCGTGGTTGTCCTTGCCGCAGGTGGACTTGCGGTCGGGTGGACGCGGTGGCATCGCCAGGCGCCCAATTCGGACGAGATATTTCTTCTACTTCCGGACAATCTGCCGCTTAACGACCCGCAGGTGATTCTTTGGCTCGACGCAGCCAGTGAGGAAGGCGTGCATATCGCGCCAGTCCATGACTCCGAGTTTGTGCGCCCGCTCTTCGGCGCAGGACGCTGTGCAGGCATCATCTTGCCTGACGGCATTCACAAAGAAGCAAATGACGCCTTCATCGGATCCATTCAGAATTACGTTGCCGACGGCGGGAAGCTGATGCTGGTGTACGACGCCGGTGTTCTCTCACCGGAGGGCCGCTACGCGCCCGGCAAGTCACGGCTTTCCGAACTCGCCGGCGTGGATTATGCCCTCTACGATACTCTGCACGACGGCACCATTGCCTGGAATCCCGTGTCCGGGTCGATCCAATCCTTTAGTCAACTCGACATTCCACCGGGCAAATATTATCCATTCACGACCGCCGAGAGTACGGCCGCGGATTCGGCTCCATCATCCGACGCGACCTTGGTGCGTTACCGCGTCGCGGAATTGGATTATCCGAGCTTTGTCACATCGGGGACGTATCGGGGCAGCGTTATCCTCCATTCCAAGACCGGCGTGGCCGCGGGCGAACGCGCCTTCGGCAACGGGTCGGTGCTGTTCATCAACCTGCCCCTCGCTTACCTCAAGGCCAATACCGACGGCCTGCTGCTCCACACATTCCTGAAGTATTTCGCGCAGCATGTGATTGGCCTGCCCTCCCTTGCCTCGGTGCCCGACGGCATCGGGGGCATCATCTTGAACTGGCACGTCGACTCCAACGCAGCGATCAAGCCTCTCCAAGAGATGGAGTCCTGGAGCCTGATGAAGCAGGGGCCCTATTCTATTCACATTACGGCGGGGCCTGACGGGCACACCATCGGGGACGGCCTCGGATTCGACGTCGATCACAATCTGTCCGGCCAGGCGCGTATTCTCGAGTATCTCGGTGCCGGCGACGCTATCGGCAGTCATGGCGGCTGGGTGCACGACTACTTCGCCGCCCACATCGATAAGGATCCACCGGATCAGATGCTGCCGTTCATCGAGAAAAACAATCAGGCCCTCGAGCGCGTGACCCATCGACCTGTGACCGAATACTCATCGCCAAGCGGCGATCAGCCGATGTGGGTTACGAAGTGGCTCGATGCAAATGGATTTCTCGCCTACTACTTTACCGGCGACACCGGCATGGGGCCTACGCAAGGCTACCGTCAGGGACTTCGCCCAGGGAAGAACATCTGGGCATTTCCCATCGCGCACCTCGGCCCGGCTGCGGCGTTTGAAGAGATGCCACAATTCGGATTTCAGGGGCCCGAGATCTTGCAATGGCTCGATGGCATGGCCAACTTTGCCGCGAGCCATCACACCGCGCGCCTGATCTACTTCCATCCGCCGGGCATTCTTCCCTACCACGACATCATCGACCAGTGGATGAACCGGACCGCGCAATTGAGGAGCAATGGCGAATTTCGCTGGTACACCATGTCCGGCCTCGCGCAGTTCCTAAATTCTCGCAAGCAGGTGGAATGGACTACTTCAGACAATTCCGGACTCTTCACCATTCGAGCAAGCCACCCCACCACCCTCGAGCACATGACGTGGCATCTTCCCACTGCGCACTTCGAGCAGCCCGCAATCGCCAAGGGTACGGCGCATGTGACCCGCGACGGAGACGAATGGACCGTTGTGGCGGGGCCAGGCAAAACGCTTGAGTTCAACGCACGGCTACTACGACGATGAAAAATGCTGCCCTCAATTTGCTGACACGTTCCCATCTGCCGGTGCTGCTCTTTGTCGCCCTGGCTTTGCCCAGTGCGGCGCAGGATAACCTGCAGGCTCAAGCACTAGCTGCCACCGCAAGTCCGCAAGCCGCGCCAGAGCCCGCTGCGACGGAGGTGTCCCCAAAGCTGCTCACAAACTATGTGGAGAGCGGCGCCAGCTATCTGCAGCAGACCGACAACTACGGCTCATGGGCAGGGGGTTATGCGCGTACGGTGTATCAACGCGGTGACAACGTTTGGAATGGAGAAGTCAGCGGTCAGCGCGAGTTCGGCGATAAAGGCGTGTATCTGGCCGCAGGAGACACGCACACATTCTCTTCTAATTGGTACGCCGCGGTGACCTTTGGCTCCAGTGTGCAGGGATTTTTCTGGCCACGTTTCCGCACCGACGCATTCCTCAATCGGAAGCTGCTTGCGCGCCGACAGTTGATTACGACGGTCGGCTACGGCTATTACGCTGCCAAGGACCCCCATCGCAACCATTACGCCTATCTTGGAAGCACTTACTACTTTGCTAAACCCTGGATCGTGGAAGAAGGCCTCTACCTCGGCATAAGTAACCCCGGCGCGGTGTTCGCGCCCTCTGGATTTGTTGCCGTCACGCAGGGTGCCGACAAGCACCACTATTTGACACTTCGAGTCGGACTTGGCGAAGAAGGCTATCAGCTGGTCGGTCCCACGGCGACTCTTGCCAAATTCGAGAGCCAGGATCTGACCGGAACATGGCGAAAATGGATCGGCAAGAACTGGGGGTTCAATCTTGTTGGGGACTTTTACCACAACCCGTATTACTCGCGGGGCGGCCCCACTCTGGGTCTCTTCAAGGACTTTTAAGTGACGAGCTCGACACGCCAGCTGATGACTGAGCAGAAGGGTCTCGATCAGTATAGACTCCGTGGCCATCGGGGCGGCTCGATCGCGATGCATCGTGCCCTCGTCCACTTTCGTCTCGGCCCAATCAATCTTGCCGTCGCAATTGTCCTGTTTGTATTCTTCTCCGCATTATGGCTGATGGTTCTGCCCTACGTGCTCGTCTTCTGGCGTCTGTTGCTCGCCGCTGGGCTTCACGCACTGCATCTCGATGGGCATCTCGACGTGGTTGTTTGGCAGGGCGGATTCCTGAAATTCGCCATCCCATGCCTGCGCGTGGCTCCGTTACTGCCCGGGTTTCAAACCTGGCTGTGGAACTCGCTGATCACCGCCGGAGCCTTCGCTTCGACTTACTTCCTGCCTAAGCATCTGGTTCCGATGACCTATCTCTCCCGTGCCATCCTGCTGATCCACGCGTCCGCTTGCGTCTATTTCGCGATCTGGCCTGCACAGTTTCCCCACACGCCCGATAGCTATCTCCAAAGCCTGATGCTGTCGAGCATCGCGATTGTCACAATCGTGCCATTGCTTTTCGCCCTCACCTATTACATCTTCGACTTCGGTGTCTGGCGCAAGGCATTCCTGACTGCGCTGACCATGGCGTACCTGACTCTTTTTGTTCCCTTCCAGTTGCTGTTTCAGGCCGCGTTGCTGCACAAAACAGTCCTCTACATGCCACTGCTCTACATCGTGTTTGCCATGCCCGCCGATGTTCTCATCATCGTTGCATTCTATGCATGGGGCATGACTTGGAGATTCCGCGAAGACCGAGGTTAAGCTTGTCTCGCAGTTGCGAAGGGGCCGTCGCGGCGACTGACTGATCTGACTTTTCCCAAGTTCCTGCCAGGTTTGCAGGCGAACCATGAGATGGCCCAAGGTCGATCCAAAGTGGGCACCACTACAAAGCCCATCGGTCGTTCAATGCTTTCCGGAAGAAACTCAGACAGCAAATCACGGATGTTTCGACCTGGTTGAACGAGCCTCGACCCGGAAGCTGCATCATCCTCGGTTTCGGGGAGAGTAGGCCGACCCGATCGCTGCCCATTCTATGAGCGGATCATCCCGTTCGCGATGATTCACATCCCGAGTCGCAACCAGGCACCGGATGCGAGAAGGCCGGTCAACCCTGAACCGGCCGCATGTACGGGTGTCTTGCGGAATCCGCGGTGGCTGCGTCCCATGCCGGGGCCTCCCTGCAAAGCGAATTCAAGAGGACTAGAGTAGAGGAGGCTTGATTGCTGAACCATGTGTTCAGGAGTTGACCGACGCTTGTATTCGTGCGGCTGCGAACAAGTCCAGCTCTCTGCCGCTGAAGATCGCAAAGGTGGGAAATGTGAACGGATCGATCGATTGGCCTCGGAAAACTGCCCTCGTGCGGCATCGCAACCGCAGGTTCTTTGCCCTAGTTGCTTTGGTTGCGCTCATCCTCTTTGGAGGCCGAGCCGCCTTGTCGTATTGGGTTGCGTGGCTCTGGTTCGGGTCGCTTGGTTACAGCGATGTGTTTATCCGGCAGTTGGCTCTACAGTGGGGGATCTTCGCGGCATTTGCGGCAATTACGTTCTGCGTCCTTTATGGAGCTTTTGCTCTTCTCAACCGAGCGCATCGCAACGACCTTCCGCTCGATCACGTGATCGTTTTTGGCGGGCGGGAAATCAATCTGTCCGTCCAGCCTGTTCTGCGTTTCGCCGCAATCGCCGGTTCTGTGGTGATTGGACTCATCACTGGGGGCGCGATGGCCTCAGACTGGCCAACGCTGGCGCTATTCTGGTTCGCTCCGGCGACGGCCAGCGCCACCGTCGATCCCATCTTCGACAAGCCGCTGAACTTCTTTCTCTTCACACTGCCTGCATGGAACCTCATCGCTGGGTGGCTGCTCACCCTCGCCGTCATCACATGCTTGTTCGCCGGTCTGTTCATTCTCATCACCAGCGGCTCGCGTGCATTCGGCGAGCGCAGCGCCAGGTACTTCCCATTGCCCTGGCAGGGGCTATCCGCGGCACTTGCATTTCTATTGTTCGTTCTCGGTATTCGTACCTATCTCGGCCGTTTCGCGCAGCTGTATGAGCATCACACGATATTTGACGGCGTAACCTACACCGGTGCGCACGTGACGCTCACCGGTGCCTTGGTCATCTCGGTGGCCCTGCTGCTCGGCGCTATCGTCTCCGCGGTCAGCGCTCTCTGGGCCCCGCGGCCCCGTTGGCTGATCGCGTCCGTGGCTCCGGCCGTCCTTTGTTATGCGGCCGTCGGCGTAATCGGCTGGTATGTGAGCAGCTTTCTGGTCAAGCCCAACGAACTGGTCCGCGAGCGTCCCTACATTGCCTACAACATCGAGATGACTCGCCAGGCTTTTGGTTTGGATCGGTTCGTGCTGCGCGAATTTCCTGCTGAAACTACAGTTGGGGCAGCCGATCCCGCCAACAATCAGGCCACGCTGCAGAACATCCGTCTGTGGGACTGGCATGCACTGCAGGACACACTGCGGCAGATTCAGGAAATCCGCACCTACTACGACTTTCCTGACATCGATATCGATCGCTATTCGATCGACGGCAAAATGCAGGAAGTGATGCTCGCCGCCCGCGAGTTGAGTGTCGACAAGCTCCCCGAAAGCAGCCGCAACTGGATCAACGAAAAACTGATCTACACCCATGGCTACGGCATCACCATGAACCCGGTGAACGGGTTCACGCAAGAGGGGCTACCCACGCTGATGCTGAGTAACATGCCGGTGCAAAGTACGGTGAAGGACCTCAACGTTAGACGTCCGGAGATCTACTTCGGCGAGTTGACCGACACCGACGTGTATGTGAAGACGCGCCAACAGGAATTCAATTATCCGCAAGGGGATACCAACAACCTCACGTCTTACCAGGGCAGCGGCGGCATCGTCGTGGGCGGATTCCTGCGCCGCATTCTGCTGGCTTTCGACCGCGGCGACCTCGCGAAGTTGCCCTTCAGCGATGACGTGAATGCGCAAAGCCGCCTCCTCATGCAGCGCAACGTGCGCGACCGCGCTGCGGCGCTCGCGCCCTTTCTCACTTTTGAGCAGGACCCCTACATCGTGATTGGCGACGATGGTCGCCTTTCGTGGATGATGGACGCCTTCACCACATCGAGCAACTACCCCTATGCGACGCACTATGGCCTGGGCAACGGCTCGATCAACTACATGCGCAACAGCGTCAAGGTGGTCATTGACGCTTACAACGGCACAACGACCTTTTACGTTTTCGATCCAGAGGATCCAATCCTCGCTGCATATCGCCGCATGTTTCCCAGCCTCTTCAAGGATGCCGCGGCGATGCCGGCGGATCTGCGCAAGCACCTGCGCTACCCCGAGTCGCTGCTCAAGTTACAGGCGGAGGTTTACGGCCTCTATCACATGACCGACCCTGAGGTGTTCTACAACCGCGAGGACCTGTGGACGGTTGCGAGCGAAGTGGGAATGGCGGATGGCGGAGAACAGGCCACGCAGGAGATGCAGCCCAATTTCGTGCTGATGAAACTGCCTGGAGAAACCAGCGAAGAGTTCGTCGAAATCCTGCCTTTCACTCCCGCCAGCCGCAACAACCTGATCGGCTGGATTGCAGGGCGTTGCGATGGCGAGCACTACGGTACTTCGATGGTTTACAACTTTCCAAAGACCAAACTTGTGGATGGGCCCCTGCAGATCGAGGCGCGCATCGATCAGAATGCCCAGCTCTCCGGCCAACTGACTCTATGGAACCAACAGGGCTCGCATGTACGGCGAGGAAGCTTGCTGGTCATCCCCTCAGGCCGCGCGCTGCTCTATGCGGAGCCCATCTATTTGCAGGCGGAAAGAAGCCCGATGCCGGAGCTGCGCCTGGTCGTGCTCGCGCTGCAAGACCGGCTCGCCTACGGCCCGACATACGAAGCGGCACTCACCTCCCTCTTCGGCGGAGCCGTCTCCTCCCTGAGTTCCAACGAGGCGCCTCATCCCGCAGCCGAACCGGGCGCAGCACCCCAAGTGGCGACCGATCTCCATGGGCTCATTGCAGACGCTGCCAGGGACCTGGAGGACTACCAGCGGCTGACCGCACAAGGCAAGCTGGGAGAAGCCGGAAAGAAACTCGACGATTTGAAGAGCGCGCTCGGCCGGCTAAACACGCTGCAACGATAGCTCCTCTGAATACAGAGATCCTGCAGGATGCGAGTTGCGCCTGAGTCGACCTCCGCTCGCGACGCCTCTTTGTTACCTCTACACCCTCCAGGCGATGAGGCGGCAGACCGTGCCAGTTCCGCTGGTGGCGATGGTCAGCTTTTATGGGGACCACGCCAAGGCATTCAGCACAAGCTGGATCACAGTGACTCCCAGCCGGCGAACCGACTAGGTGTGTAACGATGAAGCGTTCATCCTCAGCTACGCGATCATAATCGCTGCTGCGAGGGTCGATCGACCGGATCACGGTGAGCTTCCCTCCTGCGTCCCAACCCATGAGCAAGGACCCAGTTGTGCGCGTCCGATTTCAAACTCGGCGCGTGCACATCGGTTCAGAATTTCGCACTATCTAGCGAGGAGAATAGGACCGGGTTTCTTTCCATCTCCGGCAAATGCGGGTTACAAGGCGGTGCTGGATCACCGATCAACGTGACCGTTCTCACATACGATCGTCCATTCCTCCCGCTAGGCTTCCTCGCATAGATGATCTGGATCACATGGGATGGCAGTCGCTCGCAGATTTGGCTGTCCCGGACGGGATGATCGGGCCAGATGAACCCTTTCAAAGATATCGAGCACCTGTTCCGGTTTGCGGCGCTCTTCGTGGTGGCGTTCGTCGTCTTCTGGGCCATTCGCAGTCATGTCGTGCCGGCGACCTTTGGTCAATATGGACACTATCGCGCGGCTGCGATTGGGGAGATTGCGGCGCGCCCGCTGCACTATGCCGGACACGACGCATGCGAGACGTGCCACACCGACGTTCTGGACGTGAAGAAGACTGGCAAACATGCGCACGTGAGCTGTGAAGCCTGCCACGGACCACAGTCGCAGCACGCAGACGATCCGGGCACGGTGACTCCGGCGAAACTGGACACGGCAACACTCTGCGTGCGATGTCATGCGGCTTCTGCGGCGCGGCCGAAGACGTTTCCGCAAGTGGATGCCGCCGATCATGCGAACGGCGTTCCATGCGAAACATGCCATCAGCCACATTCGCCGGCCATCGATGCTGGAGGTGCCAAGTGAATCTCAGTCGCCGGCAAATCCTGATCCTGCTGCCTGCTGCAGCGGTTGCGTGGAAGTCGGTGCTGGCTGGAACTCCCGAGTCAGCGCCTAACTACAACATGTCTGAGCATTGGTGGGGCATGCTGATCGACATCCCCAAGTGCATCGGGTGCGGAAACTGTGTGCGTGCGTGCCAGGCCGAGAACAACGTGCCCGATGGCTACTTCCGGACCTGGGTCGAACGCTATCACGTGACCGACGAACACATGACAAATCCGGAAGTGATTTCGCCGGACGGCGGCAAGGAGGGGTTCCCGGTCGCGCAGGAAGACGCGGGCAAGTACTTCTTTGTGCCCAAGCTGTGCAATCACTGCGCCGACTCGCCTTGCACGCAGGTATGTCCTGTGGGAGCCACGTTCGTCACTCCGGATGGAGTGGTGCTGGCCGATCCCAAATACTGCCTCGGGTGCGCATATTGTGTGCAGGCCTGCCCGTACGGCTGTCGCTACATCCATCCCGAGAAGAAGGTCGTGGACAAGTGTACGCTGTGCTATCACCGCATCACGAAGGGTCTGACGACGGCGTGTGCGGAGAACTGCCCGACGGGTGCGCGGCAGCTTGTGGACCTCAAGAACCCGAACGATCCGATCCACGCCTTCCTGAAGACGCATAGCGTGCAGGTGCTGAAGCCGCAGATGGCGACAGGGGCAAAAGTTTACTACAACGAGTTAGATGGGGCGGTTCGGTAGCTGTCGATCTGGAGAGTAGAGGAAGTTTATGAGCGGCGTCGAAGGGTTCATGTATCCAAACGAAGTCGAGCTGCACTGGAGTGTGCTCATCGTCCTCTATCCGTACATCACGGGTCTGGTCGCGGGCGCATTCATTCTAGCGTCTCTCGAGCGCGTGTTTCGCGTGGAGGCCGTCAAGCCCACGTATCGCCTTGCTTTGCTGACGGCTCTCGCGTTTCTGCTGGTGGCGCCGCTGCCGCTGCAGCTTCACCTGGGACACCCCGAGCGCTCGCCGGAGATGTACTTTACGCCTCACAGCACATCGGCGATGGCCATGTTCGGCTATGTGTATCTCTGGTATCTCATGGCGGTGCTGGTGTTCGAAATCTGGCTCGACTATCGCCGCGATATCGTTGTGCTGGCCGAGAAGTCGCATGGACTGATGCGATTGATTTATCGCGCGATGACGCTCGGCTCGTCGAATATCAGTCCCCGCTCCCTGCACATCGATGAGCGTGTGGGATGGATTGTGACGCTGGTGGGCATTCCTTCGGCCTTCATGCTGCATGGCTATGTGGGATTCATCTTCGGCTCGATCAAGGCGAATCCATGGTGGTCTTCGCCGCTGATGCCGGTGGTGTTCATCTTTTCCGCGATGGTGTCGGGAATTGCGTGCGTGATGCTGCTCTACATGGCTACCACGAAACTGCGCGGCCGCACGATCGACATGCTCTGCGTGGATACGATCGCGATGTACCTCTTCTATACGTTCATCATCGACTTCAGCCTGGAGACGCTGGATTTGATCCATCGCATCTATGAGGCAGACGAATCGTTCCGGAGCCTGGACTTTATGGTGCACACCCGGCTCTATTTCTCGCATATCGTGGTGCAGATTATGTGCGGGACGCTGGCTCCCCTGGCATTGCTGGCCGTTACTCAGCTGGTGAAGCTCGGAGAAGTCACGCGCAAGCGCATCTACGCCACCGCCGGGATGCTGACGATGGTGGGCATCTTCGCGATGCGGTGGAACGTGGTCATTGGCGGGCAGCTGTTTTCCAAGAGCTTTCTTGGCTACACCACCTACAAGATGAGTCTGATTTCGAAGGAAGGGCTACTTATGGCCTTGGGGCTCACATTGCTGCCTCTCGGCATCCTGTGGGTGCTCATCAAACTGCTTCCTCCCTGGCCAGAAGATCACGCGCAGGCCGTGGCCGGCGATTAGAGCCTGAACATTCGGCGCCAGCGATTCCAGAGTCGCTCTACGCCGAGGCAGCAGTTCTCAAGTCGACGCGACCGCAAGGAGTAGTCGACCTGGCACTCGCTGCAAATGGGCTACACATTCTCTGGAATCGCGGTAAGGCTGTCTCTCGGGTGAAGACGATGCAAGTTCATCCCGAAACCAACGCGCTCGACCTGTTGACCGCCAGAATCGACGCGCTGGAGTTGCGGGTGGGCGCGCTCGAACATCCATCCCAAATGGCTGCCGCCGCACCGAGCGATGAGTACGTGCAGCAGGCAGCACTTGGAGAGCCTGCGGCAGGCGCGCTCTCCGTCACCGAGGGCGGGACCAACTTTACGGGAGTTCTGTCGCTGCTCGGCGGCGCATTGCTGGGCATTGCCGGAGCGTATGTCCTGCGTGCGATTGCAGGAGCGAGTCTCCTGCCGCGGGGACTGGTCGCAGGTCTCGCCGCAATCTACGCAACGGGATGGCTGCTTGCGGCAGCGCGTGCCATTGCGCGACGGCTGACAGCCTCTCTTTTCGCCGCGACTTCGATCTTGATCCTCGCACCGATGCTTTGGGAGATGTCGATCCGTTTCCAGGCGATGAGCGCGATGGGCGCGGCCGGCTACCTGACGGCGTATGCAGCTATCGCGACGGTTCTGGGTCTTCGGTCAGTTCGAACGGCAGCTTTCACAGTGGCGATTTGTGGATCGGCGCTCATTGCTGTAGCGCTCTCGATTGCGACGCACTCTATGGCGCTTTTCACGGCCATCCTGCTGGCGATGTACGGCGTTATAGAGTTGTCGCCGCTGCGCGACCGCGCACGCGCTGTGCGGATCCTCATCGCCTTGTGTGCTGACTCCTCGGCCTGGGCCCTGCTTTACGTGTATTCTCTCCCGCCCGGCGAGCAGGCTGGATATCCTCCCCTGAGTTTCGCGGTAATCCTCTGTGCGGTCTTGCTGCTCTTTGCGATTCAAGTTGTCAGCGTCGTGATCCACGCGGTTCGACGTGCGCAGCCCGTGGAAGTCTTCACGATTCTTCAGGTCATGATTTCGTTTGCGCTGCTTGTTTTCGGGATGGCATGGTTTGTCCCCGACCACGGCAGGCAAGCGATCGGTCTTCTCTGCCTGCTGCTCGCCATCGGCGGTTATGTCGCGAGTTATGGGCCGATCCGTCGCGCCGCGACAACGCTCAATCTCAGCATCTTTATCGTGTGGACCTGTGTACTGCTCTTTGCGGCTGTAGTTTTCCTGACGCCACCGGTTGTGGCTTCGGTCCTCCTCGGGATTCTGGCTGTCGCCGCGGTTCCCTTGGCTGCGAAGACGCGCGCACACTCGATCGAAGTGCAAGGGACGATCTTTCTCTGCGCCGCAGCTTTCGCGTCTGGCCTTCTTTCATACGCGGTGAGTGCGCTCGCAGGCAAGATGCCAGGCCTCCCGGCGTGGTCCGTCGTTCTGGTTGCAGCCTCGGCGGTGCTTGCCTACGCAGTCGCAAAAGAGACTCCGGGGGAACCTGTCCTCAGTCAGGGCCTGCATCTGGTTCAGGTGTTGATTGCCGCATGTGGCGCCGCGGCTCTTCTGGCACAAGGGTTGGTCCGTCTTGCCGCCTTCGCTCCCAGGCCAGCGGTATTTCACATTGCAGTGTTGCGCACGCTCGCCCTTTGCATCATGGCCGTGGTGCTGGCTTGGCTCGGAGCACGTCTCGGACGAGTGCAGATGGTGCACGTGGCGTACGTGGCCCTGGCGCTGGCTGCCGTCAAACTGCTGTTCGAGGATCTCCGCATTGAGCGCATGGAGTCAATTGCGATTTCCATCTTTATTGTCGCGCTTGCGTTGCTCGGCGTCCCACGCTTGGCAAGGAGTCCCGCGCCTGCCCAACCTCTTCGCTGAGGCAGGCGATTCATGATTGCTGAATTGTCGCGCGCCCTTCGGCCGAGTTGATTCCGACTATGCGGTTGCTTCTTAATTCCCAAGAGCCGAAGACTCCTCTTTGGTATCGCGGCCGGGTTAACTTCGACCCGGGCGCTTATGCATATTGCGGCGCATTTCCGAACACGACGACCAAATCCGCGACCGACCGACCGGCATTTCCACGCGAGCGTTCTCAGACCCCCCCAATTTGCCAGGTTCGGCCGATTACTCCTTTCTCTTGATTGGTTGCAACCCACTCAGCATTGCTCATCCTGTCGGTTCTATCGGCGCAGGGCTGCCTGTAGCGCGGGAGCATCCTTTTTCGCGTACCCACGGCCGGGAGTTCGAATCCCTCCGCGCGCACCATTTCGCACCAGAATCTCCAACATCAATGCCCTTCAGCTGCTTGCACCAGCAGCTCCACTGGCGCCACTACCATGTCGCGCAGAACCGCCTGAGGCTTCTCTGCCTCCTTCAGGATTGCGAGTTCGCGCTGGCCGATCCCCTCATCGAGCGTCCGATGATTCTCGAGATCGTCGAGAGCTTCGAGGCCAAAGGTCGCCACCTGCGACAGCGTCTGCGAAACCGGCGCCAGTTCCGCGGTCAGATCGGACTTCGACAGTCGGGGCTGCAGCTTCGCATCGTTATCGCGCCAGACCACGAGTTGATGACGCAGTGCCCGCCGCACTTCGGGCGAGGCATTGCCAGCGGCAACAGCCTTCGCCGATTCGGCAAATTCTCGCGCCGTCTCGCTCTCCGGAGGAACCGCGTCAATCAGCCTGTTCAGCGGCGAGGTCGCATCGTAGTGTCGCAGTTGCTCTCGCTCATACCCCTCGGGCGGCTGCACAGCTGCCGCGAGAATCCGGAGGGCCTTGGGATCGGGATCGCCGGTCATTCTCTCCAGCATCGGTTCTGTTGACGACAGATGGTGCAGACCGTAGTACTGCAGCTTCTGCGAAACGACTGCAAGACGCGCATACATCGACGCGACGTCGCGAATATCCTGCGGCGACCACAAGCGCTCAGCTATCGCTGCTGTGCGCGGCCAGATGCGGCTGTCGACGTTCTCGGGCGTCACAAACTCGCTCCACATCGTCGCTTCCCCGCCGAGGATACGCGCCTTCTCCTCCGGCGTGAGCGATGCTGCATCGCCCGCCAACGGGTCCGCTAGATAGTGCTGTGCCGCCGACTGGTTCAGATCGATGTAGTACCCGGTTGAGAGTAGGCCGCGGTTTCCCTGCCGCGCCGCTGCAGCCAACGCGGTCGGCCCCCGCCACGATTGAATCACCACATCCTTCGGCGTATCCGGCTGCAACACCTCGTCCCACCCCTCCATGATCTTGCCGTGGCCGGCAACGATCTTCTGCACGCGCGCACTGAAGTACGACTGAAGCGCGGCATTGTCCTTCAGGCCATGGCCCTTCTTGAAGGCATCGATTGCAGGGTTCGCGTTCCACTCTTTCCCATCGCACTCGTCTCCACCGATGTGGAAGTAAGCGTCGGGAAACAGCGCCGCCATCTCGCCAAAGAAGCGATCGAGAAACCGATACGTGCTCTCGCGCGTCGGATCCATCGCCGGATCGAAAATGCCCCAGTGAGTCTCAGGCTTGTAGGGCCCCTTGCCGCTGGCCAGGTCCGGATAACCCGCAAACCAAGCCGTCGTGTGGCATGGCACGTCGAACTCCGGAACTACGCGAATACCGCGATCGCGCGCATACTGCACGACATCCCGAACCTGCGCCTGAGTGTAGTAGAGCCCGTTCGATCCCTTCTCCTGCAGCAGAGGGAAGAGCTTGCTCTCCACGCGAAAACCCTGATCCTCGGAGAGATGCCAGTGAAAGACGTTCATCTTCACGGCTTCCATGCCGTCTAGATTGCGCTCGATCGCGTCCATCGGCATGAAGTGGCGACCCGCGTCGATCATCAACCCGCGCCATGGAAAGCGCGGTTGGTCGTCGATTGTCACGGACGGAACCGCGAACCCAGTGGATGTGATCCGGACCAGCTGAAGAAAGGTCTGCAACCCATGCAGAATGCCGAGCGGGTTCGGCGCCGTCAGCCGGGCATGGTCCGCCGTGACCTCGAGCTTGTACGACTCGTCTTCACCCAAACGCTGCACCGCCTCACTGGCGCCAACGGTCTGAATCGTCAATGTCGCCTTGTCGGCTTCCGCGTTTTGGAACGGGATTCCCGTCTCACGGTTGAGCGTCCTGAGGAATCGTTCCTTCGCCGCAACGAGGCGTGATTCCGTGTATCCCTTGAGTTCAACAGAAAAGCTCCCATCGATCGGTAGTTGCCCGGTACCCATCACCACGTGGGCAGGCAAGGGCATCAGATCGAGCGTCGCAGAGCTTTGTGCACTGCCTGCTATTGGAACGAAAAGAAGGACTATAAGAAAAAAATGAAACGGCGAAATAATACGACCTTCGAGCAACTTGAACATGGGGCTCCCTGGACTCTGTTCCATGGTGCGAATCGATCCGGCATGTTGTCAATTCGGATCCACTTCGTGGATCGAGGATTAAGGACGAAACGTCTGCGTGCTGGTGATCGCCAGATCTGCGTTCACCGGCAAACTGTCGCTTGAGCCACCCGCAAGAAGACGGACCTGCTCCTTCTCCACGCGCCACGCATGTGCGGCAGCGTCCCAATAAGCGAGGTCGCGCGCCTTCAGTTCCATCGTGACAGTATTCTCCGATCCAGCCTCGATCCGCACCCGCTTAAATCCCTTCAACTCCAACCGAGGCCTCGTCACCGCAGAGCCAAGGTGTTGCACGTAGAGCTGCACAACCTCATCGCTTGCTCGATCCCCCATATTCTTCACCTTCACGCTGACGGTGACACTTCCATCGGCGCTCACGCTCGGGGCGCTTAAATCCAGGCTCTCATACGAAAACTTCGTGTAACTCAGGCCGAATCCAAACGCGTAGAGCGGTTTTTCCTTGCTGTAGAGATAGGTTCGCCCGTCCAGCAGGTTGTAGTCCATGATCGGCAACAGCTGCGCATCGCCCGTGGGCCAGGTCTGCGTCAGACGCCCTGCGGGGGAATAGTCGCCAAAGAGCACATCGGCCAGCCCGTGCCCTTCTTCCTGGCTGTTGTGCGTCATGTGCACGATCGCCGGTACATTCTGCTGGCTCCACACAATCGCATAGGGAAAGCTCGACCGCAGTACTTCGACTGTCTTTGGATTTTCCGCGAGAACCTTCTTGACCAAATCCTCCTGCTCAAGCGCGATCGTCTTGCGATCCATGTCCTCTTTGCCATTCGACGGCGTGGGGCACACGTCCCAACCGGCGTTGCATTCGGGATGATTGCCCACGACGACGATCGCTACGTCCGCCGCGTGAGCTACCTTCGCAGCCTCTTCAGGATTCGAGCCATCGGCGAAGGTCACCTTGATCCCCTGTCCGGCCGCCTCGCGAATCCCATCGAGAATCGTGACCGAATAAGGCCACGTCCCGCTGTACCAGTCCTGTAGCACCTGGTCGATCCATGGGCCAATCACCGCAATCGTCTTTAGCTTCGTGCGATCCAGCGGCAGCGTGCCGGCCTCATTCTTTAGAAGCACGATCGACTCATCAGTCGCCAGCCGTGCCAAAGCTTTGCTCGATTCGCGCTCCCATGGTGGCAACTCCCCATCTGTCTCGCGGCCGATCTCTGCGTAAGGATCGACGCCTGGCGGGTCCATCTCCCCGAGTCGTAGATAGAGGCGCAGCAAGTTCTTCAACGGCGCGTCGATCTCGCCTTCTGTGATCAGCCCGTCCTTCACAGCTTGCATCAGATCGTCTTTGTAGGTATCGAGAAAGTGATTGATCCCGGCCTTCACAGCGGCTGCCGCGCCGTGCTCCTTGTCGGGAAACGTCTTGTGTGCGGTGATCAGCAAACCAAGCGCCCCGCCATCCGTACAGATCAGCCCGTCGTTGCCCCACTCCTCGATCATCACGTCCTTCAGTACGGGATGAACCATCATCGGAATTCCATTCCACGAGTTGTAGGCGGCCATCACCGCGCGTGAGCCGCCCTCTTCGAACCCCATCCGAAACGGCACCGAGTAATACTCCCGAAAGAGCCGCTCGTCGAAATCGGATGAACTGTGAGCGCGTCCGTCCTCGTTCTCGTTGGCAAGGAAGTGCTTCATCAACGAAGCTGCCTGCCAGTGCTTCGGATCGGGGCCTTGCAGGCCGCGGGCGAAGGCCACGGTGAGCGTCCCGACGAGAAACGGGTCTTCCCCATAGGACTCCTCCGTCCTGCCCCAGCGGGGATCGCGGCTCAGATCGGCGTTGGGTGCACGTACCACTACTCCTCCTCGATCGAAGACCGGATTCTGGTAGTAGTAGCGAGCCTCGTAGCCCTCCAGCGCGCCTATCTTTTGGATTAGTTCCGGATCCCAAGTAGCGCCCAGCCCCTTCTCCTGCGGAAACGTCGTCGTGGGCACCGGCTGTCGTCCACGTCCACCCCAGCCTGCTGGGCCGCCTAGCGCCAAGCCGTGCAGCCCCTCCACTTGGCCTGAAAACACGATCCCCAGTCGTGGAATCTTCGGATGGTCCGACATCAGGTCGATCTTCTCTGCGAGCGAAAGCCGACCCAGCAGATCGGCTATCCGCTGATCGTCGCTCAGCTTCGGATCGCGAAACGGATAATCCTGTCCCGAAGCAAACTTGGCCGCACCAAGCCACACCAAGACCACCACTCCCCATGCAAATCGAGCCCTACGCAAACTACGCATCGCCGATACCGATCCCCTTTTACGAGCGAAGGGTATCACAGCACAATCGATTCACTCGGTGCCAGGTGCAAAAGCAAAAGGGCGAAACGCATTGCGCTTCACCCTTGCACTCCTCTTTGTCAGGAATCTCAGTACAGTCTGAAGTTGACCTCGATGGTAATGCGAACCGGAACAGGCGTCCTGCCATCCTTCATCGCCGGCTTGAACTTGTATTTGCGGACCGCTTCCAGCGCCTTCTCATCCAACCCCATCCCCAACGCGCGAATCACGCGCGGATCCTGCGGGTTGCCCTGCGCGTCGACGATCAGCGAGATCAGGCAAACGCCCTGATACTTGGCGCGGCGCGCTTCGTCTGAAAATTCGGCCTCAGGCGTAAAGATCGCCACAGGCGCCGAGACTCCGCCGCCAATCTGGTAGACACCGCCGCCCGCGTTGCCTCCGGTTCCGGGTCCAAATCCGTTCCCAGTCCCCGATCCCAAGCCGCCGCCGTATCCCGTTCCCATACCGCTGCCGCCGCCCTGCCCATTTGACGCCAGCGTGACATTAGCCGACCTTGTTACCCCGATGTTCGGCAGGTTCGGATTGTCGGGCAGTTGAATGTTCTGCTGCACGTTGATCGCGGAAGGGACAGCCAGCTTCGGCTGCTCCAAAATCGGCGTCATCGGCGGCGTGATCGGATCCTTCATCCGCGGCGGGAGTTTTCCCTTAATCGGATCGACAATGTCGTGCGAACCACCGCCGCCACCACCGCCTGCCGCGACACCGGCCTTCGGCGCCTTCAGATCGAACGTTCCAACGTCGATGTTGGTCGCCTGCAACGGAGGCTTCACGATGTTCTGCACCACGTGAATCCCCAGCCAAATCGCCAGAAGCACGACGATCACATTGAATGTGGTGGAAATCCCGATGGCCCAGGGGTTGGCCTTCACAGCCATGCGGTCTGGGACCGGAATCGGCGTCGACGTCAACTGCAGAGGGGGAAGCTTCACCGGGAAGAAGACATCCCGAAGGTTCTCGTAGAGCGTTTGCCAGACAGGCTTCTCGTCAAAAGCTTTGC
Source organism: uncultured Acidobacteriaceae bacterium (assembly GCA_963778705.1). Lineage (GTDB taxonomy): Bacteria > Acidobacteriota > Terriglobia > Terriglobales > Acidobacteriaceae > Telmatobacter. The sequence goes on along the minus strand of CAVZVM010000013.1, from coordinate 368,719 downwards.
CAAGAAACGCGTCGAGCTCGTGCCCGGTCGTCACGAGTGTCGCTTCGGAGTCCGTTGGTGGCTGGGTCAGTAAATCGTTTGCCATGTCTGCCGGCGGCCTTATCGCCTGCTCTTGCTCTCTTGGGAGGCGCTCGGAAGGGAGGCCATTCCCACCATTATGCTCGACACTGCCTGTTGGTGTCTGCAGCACCGAGACCCCGGGCTCATTCTTGCTACCCTCCCGGGTCTCATACTCCGTAGGGTACAAGATTCCCATAAACAATAGACGGGTGATCTTGGTACTCGTTACCGAAAACTTTCCTCAACATTTACACTGACAGAGAACACCTTTGCTTTAAGAATCTGGGAGTGTCCATGTCTCCAGCGCCGGAGTTGAAGGCGACCTTAACCTTGCCTCAAACCGCCTTCCCGATGAAGGCGAACTTGCCACAGAATGAACCACTTCGGCTCGCTCGCTGGACCGAACTGCGCCTCTACGATGAACTGCGTAAAGCTGCCAAAGGACGTCCTGTTTACCTTCTCCACGACGGCCCTCCCTATGCCAACGGGCCGATCCACCTAGGACACGCTCTCAACAAGGGCCTCAAGGATTTCGTCGTCAAGTCGAAAACCATGGCCGGCTTCGATTCTCCCTATGTGCCAGGCTACGACTGCCACGGCCTGCCGATCGAAATCAAGGTCGACGAGGAACTAGGCCGAAAAAAGCTTGAGATGCCGGTGCCCGATGTGCTGGATGCCTGCCGTGCCTACGCGCAAAAATACATCGAACTGCAGACTTCACAATTCCAGCGCATCGGCTGTTTCGGCCGCTGGAATGATCCCTACAAGACCATGGCGCGCGACTACGAGGCTCGCACACTCGAAGCCTTCTACGGCTTTCTTGAGAAGGGATTCGTTTACCGCGGGCTCAAACCGGTCTACTGGTGCACCCACGATCAGACCGCGCTGGCCGAGGCAGAGGTCGAATACGAGATGCACACCAGCCCCTCGATCTATGTGCGCTATCGACTGACATCGGCCCCCGAGAGTCTCGATCCGTCTCTCAAGGATCGCGAGGTCTACACCATCATCTGGACCACGACGCCGTGGACGCTGCCCGCATCGATGGCAGTCGCCTTCCATCCCGACTTTGAGTACGTCGCACTAACCGCCAGCGGCGATCCCAAGAGCCCGGCTTCCGCCACTGACCCGGTCTATATCGTCGCAGCGGAGCTTGCCCCCTCGGTCATCTCCGCCTGCCGGCTCGGGAACACTCAGGAACTGGCCCGTTTTAAAGGGACGAAGCTCGAGCACGCCACCTTCAAGCACCCCTTCCTTGAGCGCAGCATCCTCGGCGTGCTGGCCACCTACGTCACTGCCGATACAGGCACCGGCGCAGTCCACACTGCTCCTTCGCACGGCGCCGACGACTTCTACACGGGTCAGCGCTACGGCCTCGATCAGACCACCCGCGTCGACGCTGCAGGCCGGCTGCACGTGGACCACGATGCCTGGCCGCTCGCCGCCTTGCCCCCATTCGAGGGGCTGACTGTCTGGGCGGCCAACCCGATCGTCCTGGCCATGCTCGAAGAGCAGCGCGCATTGCTGGGTTCCTCTGACCTGCAGCACTCCTATCCGCACTGCTGGCGCTGCCACCACCCCGTCATCTTCCGCGCTACCGAGCAGTGGTTCATTTCGCTCGAGACCAAGGTGAAGCGCGCCGACGGCTCGGAGACAACCTTTCGTCAGCTAGCGATCGAAGAGATCGACAAGGTGGTCTGGGATCCTTCGTGGGGCAAGGAGCGTATCACAAACATGATCGCGACGCGACCCGACTGGTGCATCAGCCGCCAACGCATCTGGGGCGTGCCCATCGCCGTCTTCCTTTGCGAGGGATGCAATCAGCCGATCCTCGATCCTGCCCTTAACCGCAAGATCGTCGACCTTTTTGATCGGGAAGGCGCCGAAGCCTGGCACACCACTCCGATCGATACTTTGTTGCCGATGGACACGGTCTGCAAACGCTGCGGCACAGTCCGCCCGTCCGGCCAGGACTTTCGGAAAGAGACTGACATTCTCGACGTCTGGTTCGACTCCGGCACAAGCTGGTTTGCTGTATGCGAATCGGATCCCGATCTTCGCCAAGCTTATGCGCTCTTCCAAAAGGGAGAAGGGCGAGCAGCCCCGGAGTGCCTCTATCTCGAAGGTGGCGATCAGCACCGCGGCTGGTTTCACTCTTCCCTGCTTACGTCGGTTGCGCTGCGCGGCCGCGCCCCTTATTCGCATGTCGCCACCGCCGGCTGGACCCTCGACGAGCAAGGCCGTGCCATGTCCAAGTCTCTCGGCAACGGGGTCGATCCCGTCGACATTGCCGAGCGCATGGGTGGCGAGATCGTGCGCTTGTGGGTCGCGTCGGTCGACTTCCGCGAAGACATGGCGGCCAGCGAGAACCTAATGCAGCGTTGCGCCGAGCTCTATCGCAAGCTGCGCAACACTTTTCGATTCCTGCTCGGCAATCTCAACGGATTCGATCCGGCCCGAGATCGCATCGCCGAAGCCGACCTCCTGCCGCTCGATCGGTACATGCTCGCACGCACCCGCGATCTGGCCGAAAAGATCCTTGGCTGGTATGAGGCGTTCGAATTCCACCGTGTCTATCAAGCAGTGAACGAATTCGCCATCGTCGACTTGAGCGCTTTCTATCTCGACATCTTGAAGGATCGGATGTACACCTTCGCGCCCTCGAACCCAGCGCGTCGTTCCGCACAGACCGTTCTCTGGCAAATCGCCGAAGCTCTCGTCCGCCTCGTCGCGCCCCTCCTCAGCTTCACCGCCGACGAAGTGTGGGAACACCTGCCCAAAGTTGAAGGCCGGCAGGCAAGCGTCCACCTCGCCCTCTTTCCGAAACCCGATGAGATCTTCTCCGAAGAACCTACGAGGCTGCTGGAAGAGTGGAACCAGATCTTTGCAGTCCGGGACGAAGCGCTCCGGGTCTTGGAGGAAGAGCGTCGGGCCAAGCGCATCGGCAAGGGACTTGAGGCAGATGTCGAGATCGCTGCCCCGGGTGAGTTGCTTGCACTGCTCAAGCGCCATGCAGCCGGCCTGAAAGAGATCGTCAACGTCTCCGCAGTCCGTGTCCGCGAGGGCAAGGAACTTGCCGCCAAGGCTCTCCCTGCCTCCGGCCACAAGTGCGCTCGCTGCTGGAACTTCATGCCGGAAGTGTCGAAATATGGCGTATGGGAGAACGTCTGCTCGCGCTGCCATTCCGCTTTGAGAGAGATGGGGATCGATCCGCCCGCGGAGGCAGCCTAGTGAGCTTCGCCGCCCCTCGCCGTTTGCCTTGGCTGCTTCTGATCTCAGCAGCCCTCATCTTTCTCGACCGGCTGACAAAGACCGCCGTGACGGACCGGATTCCGATCGGCGGCGCCATCCCCGTGATCTCAGGCTTCCTCCGCATCACGCATTGGACCAACGAAGGCGCCGCATTCTCCCTCTTTGCCGATTCCGCATCGCCGGGCACCGTCCGCTGGGTTCTGATCGGCTTCTCCCTTCTGGCAGCAGTCGTAGTGCTCCTCGCCTTGATTCGCCTTGGCAGCCGGTTCAATCTGACCACGATCGCGCTTGCGCTCGTCCTGGCCGGGGCGCTCGGGAATGTGCACGATCGCATCGTCTACGGCTCGGTCGTCGACTTCATCGAGGTCCATATCTTCGGTTACCACTGGCCTGACTTCAATGTTGCCGACAGCTCGATCGTTACAGGAGCATGTCTCTTGCTGCTTGATTCCCTGCGTTCGAAGAAGACTCTGGAATCGAGCAGCAATCAACCGACAGAACACTCACTTTGATGTGCTTGTTCAAGCCACAATCCGGGCCCCGTTGCACGACACGTCACACACGAGGAGTAAATGAAAAGAAGTTGTCCCCCCCCTTGCGCACCTGCGGCGCTCTCGGCCGCGATGGTGCTCGCTTGTCTTCTTGGAGCCTCCACATCTCGGGTCAACGCGCAGCGCCTTCCCTCGACTGCCGTTCCCGAACACTACCAACTCACCCTCACGCCGGATCTAAAAAACGCCACATTCTCCGGTACTGAATCGATCGATGTCGTTCTCAAGAACGCGACCGACACCATCACGCTCAACTCCGCAGAGATCTCTTTCCAATCCGCATCGGCAACGGATCGGGGAACCCAGGAGACCGCGACAGTGTCGCTCGACGCCGATAAGCAGCAAGCGACCCTGCACTTCCCTCACCCAATCCCCGCCGGCAAAGCAACCCTTGCAATCCGATACACCGGCATCCTGAACAACGAATTGCGGGGCTTCTATCTCTCCAAAACCGCTCGTCGTAACTACGCAGTCACCCAGTTCGAGTCCACGGATGCACGGCGCGCTTTTCCATCCTTCGATGAGCCCGCGCTGAAAGCCACCTTCGACGTCTCGCTCATCGTTGATTCCGGCGACACAGCCATCTCGAACACCGCGATCGAAAGCGACACTCCCGGGCCCGTTGCAGGCAAGCACACGCTCCGCTTTTTCACGACTCCGAAGATGTCGACGTATCTCCTTGCCTTTCTCGTGGGAGATTTTCAGTGCACCAGCGGAGAGGAAGATGGCGTCGCCATTCGGGGCTGCGCGACACCCGACAAAGTTGGCCTGACGCCCTACAGCGTCGAAGTCGCCAAATTCATGCTGCACTACTACAACGGCTACTTTGGCATCCCCTATCCGCTGAAGAAACTTGACCTGATTGCCCTGCCCGACTTTGAAGCCGGAGCGATGGAGAACTTCGGCGCGATCACCTATCGTGAAACGACCATGCTCCTCGATGAGAAGACCGCCTCGATGGATGCCCGTCAGGTCGTCGCAGTCGACATCGCGCACGAAATGGCCCATCAGTGGTTCGGTGATCTGGTCACCATGCAGTGGTGGGACAACGTCTGGCTCAACGAGGGATTCGCGACCTGGATGGAGGCGAAGGCCGTCGGCGTAATGTATCCCGAATGGCACATGGAGGAAGCTGTTGCTGTCGACTTCGACAAGACGCTAAACATCGACGCACAGCCGACCACGCGGCCGATTCGCGCCCGAGCCGACACGCCCGACGAGATCAACCAGATGTTCGATGGAATCGCCTATGGCAAAGCAGGCCACGTCCTAGACTCCATCGAGAACTACATCGGTCCCGAAACCTTCCGCCAAGGCGTGCACAACTATCTGGCCGCTCATCTGTACGGGAATGCGACTGCGGAAGACTTCTGGAACGCCGAGACCGCAGTGAGTCATAAGCCTGTCGACCGAATTATGGAGAGTCTGGTTGCCCAGCCAGGTGTCCCGGTTCTCACCTTCAGCGAACCTGCCAACGGCCGGGTTGGCGTTGCCCAGACGCGCTTCTTCCTCAGCCCGAATATCAAGCCGAATCCGGCTCAGAAGTGGACTCTCCCGGTTTGCTTCAAGACCGGCGGCACAACGCAGGATTGCGCAGTGCTGACGCCGAACAACGATTCGCTGCACATCCCGTCAGACGGCATCTTCTTTGCCAATGCGGCTGGGCTTGGATATTACCGCAGCTTGTACCCGCCGCCCGTCTATCAGGCGCTGGTTGCCAATGTGGAGACCGCGCTCACCCCTGCAGAACGCATCAGCCTGATCGGCGATGAATGGGCAAAGCTGCGCGCCGACAAAGCGTCCGCTGGCGATTTCCTCGATCTGGTCGCCGCAGTCAAAGACGATCCCAGCGCGGCCGTGGTCGCGAGCGCTGTCGACGGAGTAGGCACACTCTACGAGCGGGTCGCGGCTTCACCCGAGGAGAAGAATGCTCTCTCAGCCTGGGTTCGACACACATTCTCGCCTCGCTACGCGGAGCTTCCCCCACCGTCGTCCAGCGACTCACCGAACCTCCGCGAGCTACGCGGACAGCTGTTCACGGTCCTCGGCTTTTATGGCAAAGATCCCGTCATCCTCGCCCAGGCACACGAGCTAACGGAAAAGTACCTGTCCGATCCGGCCTCGATCGAACCTACTCTGAGGGAATCGGCTCTTTCTCTCGCTTCAAGCCAAGGCGACGGCGCACTTTTCGACAAACTGCTGCACATCTACGAAACTTCGACCAATCCGGAACTCCAGACAGATGCGCTCAGGCGTCTTGCTGTTTTCGAAGATCCGAAGCTGGTCGCGCGTGCTCTTGACTTGGCAGTTTCAGGTCATGTCCGCAACCAGGATGCTGTCTTCCAGCTCGCGATCGAAATGGCGATTGAAGAGAATCGTGCTCAAGCCTGGAAGTTCATCCAGAACCACTGGGATCGGGTCCAGGCTCAGTTCACAGCTAACATGGGCGCAGCTCTTGTGGACTCGACCGACTCTTTCTGTTCGTCCGCAGATCGAGACGACGTAGAAAGCTTCTTCGCCACACACAAGGTCGCTGCCGCGGATGTGTCCCTAAGACATGCCATCGAGCACATCAACGGCTGTATCGAGCTACGAACGCTGCAGGAGCCGGAACTGCGGTCGTGGCTTGCAGCACAGCCTGGAGTGGCGGGGGGGCTACGACCGGCGTTACGTTAGGGCTACGCTCGAAAAGAGAAGAGCCCCTCCCCGGGAGTATGCCGCGGAGGGGCTCTCTTTTGTCGCTTGAAATGCTTTACCGTTGTTCGAAGTTCATCACCAGGTTCACGTCCACCGGCACAGTGCGATCGTCGAGCATGCCAGGGACAAAGTGATACTCACGTACTGCCGCAAGCACGCGCGAATCCACGGCCTGGTTAACGGACTTGACCAGGTGAACGTTCTGCGTGACACCGTTTTCATCGACGCGGAAGCTCACGATAGCCTGCTGAGTGGAAAGGTTGCGGGTGGCGAAATCGGTGGTCGAGACAGTCACCTTCGGACCGGAAATCAGCTTTGGGTAGACGACCCCGGTGCTGACCCTGCGCGCCTGGGGCGCGATGCCTGCATCGGTGTCCGCGGAAAGAGTGTTGGCGGTGGTGTTGCGAGCCTCCAGGGTGGCACTCTGGCCATTCGTGCTGGTCTGGCCGTGGAGGAGCACGGTGGAGAGAAAAAGCGTGGATACAAGAATACTGCGCATGTTTATTCTCCAAGTGGTCAAGAGTGACCATCACCAATTTACTTCTAATTCAAAACGATTGTCAATTATTTTTTCTACCATTCTTATTTTCAATACTTTGGCTAGGTCAAGATCCGCAGAATCTAAACTTTTGCCCAGAAGCAAAGGACTTACAACACCTTCTCGGCTCTCGCTCGAAGAAAAGGATTTTTCTCGCGTATTACGTCTTTACCTAAGGAAAGAAGGGCCCTCGTTATTCACATCCCAAAGCGTCGAGCGCACCGTACTCGATTCGCTACGATGGAGTTATGGCTCAATTCCTCCCCGGCCAAACGTTGCTGATCGACGCGGACGATACCCTCTGGGAGAACAACGTCTACTTCGAGCGCGCCATCGCCGCCTTTATCAGCTACGTGAACCATCGTGATTACTCCCCTGCTCAGGTGCGTCAAGAGCTGAACGCAGTGGAACGCGAGACCATCCTCGCGCACGGGTATGGCCTCCACAGCTTTAAGCAGTCTCTCGTCACTTGCTTCGAGCGCTTAAGCCCCGCGCCCATGACCGACGAGAATCGTCATCGAATTCTAGGATTTGCTCAAGCCATCGCAGACCAGGAGATTGAGCTTCTACCCGGAGTAGCTCCCACTCTCGGCGAGCTGTCCACGCGTCACAAACTCATTCTCATGACCAAGGGGAACCACGCAGAGCAAGCCGACAAGTTAGCTCGCTCTGGGCTCGCAGATAAATTCTCTGCGGTCGAGATTGTCGCCGAGAAAGATCCTGCAACCTATCGTTCCGTGATGCAGCGTCACGAACTCAGTCATGGCTCAGGATGGATGATCGGGAATAGCCCGAAGAGCGATATCAACCCCGCCCTGGCAGCAGGACTCCACGCGGTCTTCCTCTTTCACAAGGACACATGGGTCCTGGAGCACGCTGAGGTCGCTCCTGCTCCTCACGGACAGCACTTACTTGAACTCGATTCCTTCTCTAAGCTATGTGCTATTTTCTAGCTCAGTGGAATGGTTAGGTGATCCAGAAGATGGACCGGAGCCCAATCCCGCCAGTTGCAAGATATAAGGCCTCCTTCCCGCCTCCTCCTCGCTTACATTGGGCTCTGCTCTTCGTTGCTATAGTCGGTTCCGAAGGGTTAGTGCTTTGGCTAGTCCCGCAACCCTACCGAGAGTTCCTGGTGAACCTCGTGATCGCCGCTTGGCCTATCTATCTCTGCATCTGGATTCGCAGAATTGACGAGCGTTCCTTGTCTCTTTACTGGGCGCTTGCTTCCTTCGCCACGGGCTTTCTCTTCTCCTGGCTCCTATGGATCGTTGCAATCTTCGAGATCCGTGAAGAACTCCTCGATCACTACAACCGGCGCGAACCCATCGGACTTCGCCTGAATCTGGTCATGACCGCCCTCTTTTCCTTCGTCTACTTTCAGTATCACCTCAACCGAATTGCCCGAGAAAAGACGCAGCAAGCGGCACAGCTGGTGGCCAACGGACGGTCCGCGCTGGAATGAGGTTTGAGGTCATGCGCACCGCGTGCTTGCGGAAAGATGGGGAGATTCCCGAGCTGCCCGGGACCCTGCGCTGTGCCTCAGGCATCGCATCGCCTCCGCTGCTTGACGGTAGTTCTTCGGAAAGGGGAAAATGTTCACCACGAGCCGCAACGATTGATGCAGGAACACCCGCAAGCCTTGCGTCGAGCACCCAACGCAGAGCTCGTGAGACGAACGAGAAGATCGACCCATTGATTACAGACACTCCAAATCTGCTTTGACTGAAGGATTGATCGAAACCATACGAGAGTAAGGACGGCTCGCGTCATGTCAACAGATTTGCACTTCTGCGTAATTGGAATTTCCTCCCCGAACTGCGACGTCTCCGCAAAGATTGACAGAGTCGAGATTGATTCGGCCTTTTGCACTTCGCACACCTGAGGTATTTATTCTCTTTGGGGGCGTATGGAAGTCAGGAAATTCGTTGTCAAGAACCCGACCCGCGACAGCAAGGTGAGCGCCTCGGTCACTTCGGTCAACGCTGCCCTTGAGCCCTTGAAGGTTCTGAAGGTCCTCATCGAAGGCCTGCCCGGGGATTCCCGCACCGGTTTATGGCTCACGAACTTCAAAGGTGTGCCTGTCGCCAGGACACTCTCTCCTTTCGATCTGGTCTATCTCGATAAAGAGAACGTCGTTCTTCACGCTGTCGCATTATCCAAAGACGGAGAGTTCGCTCCCTTCAAAGGCCGTCCTGCCAGCGCCCTTGTGTTGCCCCCTGGCTCCGTCACTCAATCGCAGACTCGTGAGGGCGATCGACTTGAGTTTGAGGCCGCTGCGGCTGAAATCGAGCAAACTGCCGAAGCGAAGTCTTCCTCGCCTGCAGCAACGCCGGCAGGATCGGTTCCGGTTCCCGAACCAATACTCCAACCGAGTCCGGAGTTCTCGCAGCATTTCGTCTCGTCCCTGGCTTCTATTCCTCAAGCGAAGCCTTCGACGGAACTCACCGAACCACAGCCACCCGAGAGAGCCACGCCATCGGGTGAGCTTGCCGAAGGCCCACTTTCGGCGGATCTTGTTCGGGAATCGCCAGTTCCTGCGCCTGGGCCCCACATCCCTCAGGCCCCGCCTCAGGCCCCTCCAAGCGCAGAGGACTTCTTTACTCCGAACGTAAAGCCCGTCCCGTCGCCTGTTGAAGGATATTCTGCAGTGCCTGAGCCGATCGCTGTAGATACCGATCAACCGCACGGACCGGCCCCAACCACTGAGACCGCGCAGACCTCTTCGATTCAGATTTCCCAGCCCGCGCGCGCACGTCCCGCCAAAGTCGAACCAATATCCGAAACGCCGGCAAGCATCGCTCCCTCCCCGGATGTTGCCCCCACAACCTACAGCCGTTCCCCTGCCGCCCCCAAGAAATACCCCTGGAAGGTGCGCCTGCTCCGATGGCTCTTCCCCCACTTAATCATCCAGGAGCCTGATGAGCCAGAGGACCGGAGGCGTGCAGATCGGCAATCCCTTCAGGGTTTGGTAGCGTACTACTTCACGGGAGGTTCGCCTGCGCCACAGCGGATCTCAAATATCAGTGTCACGGGGTTCTATCTTCAAACCGACGAACGCTGGATGCCTGGTACCGTTGTGCGCATGACCCTGCAACGTCTCGGGTCAAAGGGAGACGATCCCGCCGACACCATCACCGTCAACTCGCGCATCGTGCGCTGGGGATCGGACGGGGAAGGCTTCGAATTCATCCTCACCGACCTGGAAGAATAACGCCGCTTCATCCGGGTTGGCCGCACAGCACAAGCACGGCTCGCTTCGGTCAACGGGAATGTGTTTCAATGAAGTGGATGCACCAGCTTTGTACCAATTCCAATTCGCCGCAAGCCAATTGTGCTTGGGTGCCTGCGGCGTCCATTCGAATTACCTTGGACAAGTTGGGCGGGATTGGAACCTGAAGAAAGCAGCGAAGCAGTCTTGGATTTCAGGCCACCTCCCCGATAGCACGGTTGGTGGCTTTCACTTTTTGGTACCTGCAACTCTGATGGAGGCATCTTCCTTGGACTCTGTAAGTCTCGCCAGCATCCAGATCGCGCGAGCCCGTATCGGTGAAGCAATCCATGTTTCTCCCTGCCACCTTTCGCACCATCTCTCGGAACTCGTCGGCCTGCCGCTGCACTTGAAGCTGGAAAACCTGCAACGCACTGGATCCTTCAAGGAACGGGGTGCGCTCAACAAGCTTCTCACCCTTTCTGAGTCCGAGCGCAAACGCGGAGTGATTGCTGCCAGCGCCGGCAATCACGCGCAGGGTGTCGCGTTTCATGCAGCGGCACGAGGCATCCGTGCGCAAATCGTGATGCCTCTTGCCACTCCCCTGGTCAAGGTTGCCGCCACGCGCGGTTATGGCGCGGAGGTGATCCTCCACGGAGCAAGCTACGACGAGGCCTGCGAAGAAGCCATGCGCCGCCGTCTCGAAGAAGGTTGCACGTTCATTCATCCCTTCGACGACCCGGAGGTCATCTCCGGCCAAGGCACCATCGGACTCGAATTGCTCGAACAGGTTCCAGACATCGAAGCTGTCGTCGTGCCCATCGGTGGCGGCGGCCTCATCTCTGGCATCGGCTGCGCCCTCAAAGAAACCAACCCTCGTATCCGCGTGATTGGCGTCGAACCGGAGCGCCTTCCCTCCATGCTGCGCGCACGCGAGGCCGGCAAGCCCGTCACCATTGCACCCGAAGCGACCATTGCAGATGGCATCGCAGTACGCCGTGCCGGCGACGTAACGCTTCCTCTGGTCCGGCGCTATGTCGATGAAATCGTCACCGTTGACGACGAGGAAATCGCCAGCGCCATCCTCATGCTTCTTGAGCAGGAGAAGACCCTCGCCGAGGGCGCCGGAGCCGCCGCATTGGCCGCAGTTGTGCAGGCAAAAGCCAATCTTCGTCACCGCCGCACTGTAGTGCTCGTTTGCGGTGGCAACATCGACGTCACGCTGCTTGCCAAGATCATCGAACGAGGCTTGGTGAAAGATGGACGTCTGCTCCGCATCCGCGTGTATTTGCAGGACCGCCCCGGCGCTCTGCTTCATCTCACGGAGATACTCGCACGGGAGCGCGCCAACATCGTCGAAACTCTGCACAACCGCGCCTATTATGGGGTCAGCTTAGGCGAGACCGTCATCGATGTAACTTTGGAAACACGCGGTGCAACGCATATCACCGCGATTAGCCACGCTCTCCGCGAAGCAGGTTTCCGGTTCGAACGGATCCAGTAAACAATCTATGTACACTCCACGGTTCAACCAGATCGCCGATCGCGCAGTCCTTCTCCAGGCCATGCGTGAGAATTCGTTTGCGGTACTCTTCGGACCTTGCGGCATGGATTCTGGCGAACCCACAGCCACTCATCTTCCGCTCATCGTGAAGGACCAAGGCGAGCACGGCTTGATCGAAGGCCACTTTGCCAAGGCCAATCGTCATTGGCAGGCGTTGGCCGGCCACGAAACCCTCGTCGTCTTCTCTGGCCCGCACAGCTACGTCTCGCCGTCCCTTTACACCGAAGATCTCTCAGTGCCCACCTGGAACTACATCGCCATCCATGCGTACGGAACTCTGGAGACAATCGAGGATTCCGATGCGAAAGACGCGCTCCTAAAAGATCTGATCGCCCTGCACGAGCCTGTTTATGGCGAGCGCTGGCGCGATCTTCCCGACGGCTTCAAACGCACCATGTTGGCTGGGATCGTTGGCTTTCGTATCCCCATCGACCGCATCGAAGGCAAATTCAAGCTCAGCCAGAATCGTAATGAAGCTGAGCGCCACAACGTGAGCTCTGCACTCGCGGCCGGAACTCCCGACCAGCAATCGCTGGCCGCTTGGATGCATCGACTAGGTGTCTGACACGGCGGGTATTCGGAGCCTTTTTGCTATGCTAACCCGCCTGCGTGGACCATCATGCCCTCCTCAACCCTGAATCTCGACCTTTGCTATACTCATAGGGTTGGCCTCATGCGGAGGTGGCGAAATTGGCAGACGCACTAGCTTGAGGTGCTAGCGCCGCAAGGCATAGGGGTTCAAGTCCCCTCCTCCGCACCAAGATTCCTCTGCCGGCTCCGCTGGCAGGTAATGAAAGCAGCTCTCGAATGCAGATTCTCTTTTACTTCGTCGTCGTGGTCCACGTCATGGTTAGCTTGTTTCTGATCGGCGTGGTGTTATTGCAGCAGGGCCGCTCGGCTGACCTTGCAGGCGCTTTTGGCGGCCAAGGTTCGCAGACCGCCTTCGGTCCCCGCGCTGCCGCCAATGTGCTCACCCGTCTCACCACCTGGTCGGCCGTTGTGTTCATGTGCACCTCGCTGACTCTGACGATCCTCTATGTGCGGGGCGCCAACCACAGCCATTCCGTGCTCGACGACACCAAGACCTCAGCTCCGGCAAAATCGAGCAAGTAAGCTCTTACCCATTCTGGCTCGGCAAAACACAGATGCAGGCTTTCGGGCCTGCATTTTTCTTTTTTGGGGCTCCTCGCGGATATGCAGACGGGGCCCCTTCTCGGTTCATCGAGGCAATTCCCCCGCCCTTAGAATGGAACCATGATCCTCGAGATCTTTCCCGTCGGCCCGCTGCAATGCAACTGCACTCTGCTCGGGGACGAAGCCGCCGGCGAAGCCATCGTCATCGATCCCGGCGACGAGATTTCCCGGATCCACAAGCGTCTCACCACGCACGGCCTCAAACTCAAGCAGATCCTCATCACTCACGCCCATATCGATCACGTGGGCGGTGCACTCAAGCTGAAACGCCTCACCGGCGCGCCAATTCTCCTCAACGAAAATGACCTTCCTCTGCTTGAGATGATGGACAAGCAGGCTGCCTGGCTCGGAATCGCCACCCCCGAGACCGCGCCTCCCGATGAAGGCCTGATCGACGGTCAGCAGGTCGGCATCGAAGCCTACCCGGCAAAGGTGATCCACACCCCCGGCCACACGCAGGGTTCGGTGTGCCTGCACTTCGTGCCTCTCAAGATGGTCCTTGCCGGGGACACGCTCTTCGCCGGCAGCATCGGCCGCACCGATCTACCGGGCGGCGACGGAGAACAAATCATCGAATCGATTTACGCGCGGCTGCTCACTCTCCCAGACGATACGAAAGTTGTTCCTGGCCACGGACCGATGACTGCCATTGGTGCTGAACGAAAGAGCAACCCTTTTCTCCAATCGTAATTATTACGACCATAAAATCAATCAATCCATACCATTATCGAGATGTATAGAAGTGACACTTCATGTGGATTTCAGATTTTGTTACCACCTTGATTCGTTCCTAAATATTCAACCAAAGTGGTTACTCCTGCGCTGAATTCGTCTTCCGGCCCAAGCAGACTCAGCACGAGCCAGCCCGATTCTGGTAGACCGAAAAAGTAGCCGGGATGCACCCAGACTCCTCTATCCAACAGATCTCGAACCGTCGTCTCATCCGGCTGCAACGCAGGAATCCGCAGTGTTCCATACCACCCTCCTTCGAGCTGAAGCCGCTCGATCATGCTCTGCCCGTCGAGCTGCCGATCCAGCTCCGCGAGATTCGCTGCTACCCGCGCCCGGATCTGCCCCTGAATCGTTCCACGCTCAGCCAGCCACTTCGGCAGGGCCCATTGCACCGGTGCGTTCATCGAAAGGAACGTGTCGGCAATCACGTCGAGCCGGCTCATCGCCTCCGCCCGCGCCGGTCCCGTCGTCACGATCCAAGCGGCCTTCATCTGCGGCAGACCTGCAATCTTGCTCAGCCCGCTGACGACGTATACCGGTACATTCTGTATGCCCGCAGAAAAGCTCTCCGCCGTCCCCTCAAAGCCATAGTCCAGAAACACCTCATCCACGATGAGCGAAAGATCGAACTCCCGGCACAGCCGGGCAAGTTCCCCCGCCTCCCACCGCTTCGTGAAGTGGCCCGTCGGATTATTGGGGTGCACCAGCATGATCGCGCGCGCTTTCGGGGTGATCGCACGGCGGAATCCCTCGACGTCGATCTGCCAGCCATGGTCGTAGACCAGCACCGCCGGCTTGAGCCGCACATCATCCAGATCTGCGAGAAAATCGAACAGCGGATAGCTTGGCTGCGGCGCCAGTACTTCCGCCCCCGGATCGCACAGCAGCCGGAACAAATAGCTGTAGGCCTCGCTGGTGCTCGTGGTCAACACAACCTGGTCGGGCACCACGCTTACGCCATGCTCCGCGTAGTACGCGCAAACAGCCTCGCGCGCGACCAGCAGCCCCTTCGGCTGCGGATCGTATTCGAGCGACCGCGCATCGCCGAGTGCATCCAGAATGCCGTCAAAGCGAAATCCGCAGCGCGTCGGATTCGAGGCTGTCAGGTCGGCGATCGGCAGCCCTGCTTCGATCCGCGCCCGATGTGCGCGCGACAGATCGTTCTCTTCCGCATTCCAGTTCGTCCGGCGGGAGAATCTCATCGTCCGCACCTGCCGATCCCCTCGCAAGGCCGCTGGCGCGATCGTGCACAATAAGGTAAGGGCATGTACACACCTTATATTGCGTCCACCGGGAGGATACTTGGCGCTGCGCGCGGTGATCTTTGACTTTGGCATGGTTTTGACCGGAACCCCCAACCAGGAGGCTCACGATGCGATGGTCCGCCTTACCGGGCTTCCCGTGGAACGATTCGAGAGCTTCTACTGGGCCGACCGCCACGCCTACGATGAAGGCAAGCTCACTGGCATCACCTTCTGGCAAAAGCTCCTTCACGACGCCGAACTCGATCTCGGCCCAAACGCCGTACACGAACTCAACCAACTCGACGCGCGCATGTGGACCACGCAAAACCCGGCCATGGTCGCCTGGCAGCTCCGCCTCAAGCAGCACGGAATCCGCACCGCAATCCTCTCCAATATGGGCGACTCAGTCCTTGAGAGCATCCAACGCGAATTCAAGTGGCTCGAACAATTCGACGTTCTCGTCTGGAGCTATCAGCTGCGCATCGCCAAACCTGACCCTCAAATCTATCTTCACACGCTTGAGAAACTCGGTACCCGACCCGAAGAGACGCTCTTTCTCGACGACAAGAAGGTCAATGTCGATGCAGCCATCGCCCTGGGCATGAGATCGCTCGAATTCTCGACCATCGAACGGCTCCGCGACCGACCTGATCGCCACCGGGCTGGACTCCCAACTCCCTCTTCCAGCCTGACCGACCTCTGCACAATCGCTTTACCCGACCCTGTCCTGTTCGTCGCTGCGCGCCCATGCCCCCATGCAGTACACTGTCATGCCGTTGGGGAAACACTGTCCTGCTCAAACGTTTATCTAGCGGACATCCCCCAAATACTGTGCCGTCGATCGCGGTCGTTCTCGATCGCTACAGCCGAATTGTCAGGGGGATCACAAGTGAAACTGATCGAAAGAATATCCGCAGAATTCATGCGCGGAGCATCCGCCCGCGCTTCTTTTATCGCAGCAGGATGGATGCTCTGTGCGGCTTTTGCCCTCGCGCAGGCCGTTCCGGTCGTGACTGGCGATGCACGTGTCGACAAACTCCTCAGCCAGATGACGCTTGAAGAAAAACTCACCCTGATCCATGGAACCAAAGAAGACCCTGCCGTCTACCAGGGGCAGGCTGGCTATCTCGCTGGCATCCCGCGCCTCGGCATCCCTGGCCTCCGCTTTGCCGACGGACCTCCAGGCGTGCTGACGCGTCATCCTTCGCAGGGCGAAACGGCGACGATGGGTGTTGCCGCCACCTTCAGCACCAAAGACGCTGAGGACAACGGCATCGTGATCGGCCGAGAGGATCGCGCCCTGGGCATCGACGTCTCGCTCCAGCCCTTCGTCAACATCGATCGTGATCTTGAATTCGGCCGCGGCTACAACACCTTCGGAGAAGATCCGTTCCTCACCAGCCAGATGGGTGTGGCCGAGGTCAAGGGCATTCAGTCGCAGCACGTCATGGCCCAGATCAAGCACTACGTCGGCTATGACTCAAATGGCGCTAGCACCGTCATCGACGACCAGACGCTGCACGAAGTCTACGTCGCGCCATTCGATGCGGCAGTCAAGGCTGACGTGTCCTCCATCATGTGCTCTTATAACCGTCTCAACGGCACGTTCGCCTGCGGCAACGACTCAACGCTAACAAAAATCCTCCGCGACGAACTTGGTTTCAAGGGCTTCGTAACTTCCGACTGGGGCGCGACCCACGCTGTCAACTTCATCAATGCCGGCTTGGACATGGAAATGCCCGGCGGTCAGCCCGGCCCCATGGGTGCCTTCATCCCGTCGTTCTTCGACTCACTTCCCCCTCCACCTCCGCTCCACATGGACCCCAAGCAGGCTGCGGAAATGAATGAGGCTATGTTTGGCGGCCATATCCCCGAAGAACCAGCGCCGGTGCGAGAAGGGATGGGCGACTTCGGAGTCAAACTCAATCCCGAAAAGATGCCCGATGCTCTCAAGGACGGCTCGGTCAAGGAAGCGGCGATCACTCGCGCTGCCGGCCGCGTCCTCTATGAGATTGTCCACTTCGGCTATCTCGATGGACTCTCCAAACACAACGTCACGGCGCAGGCCATCGAGGCCAACGCCAGGATCATCGAAAGGACTGGAGAAGACGCTGCCGTTCTGTTGAAGAACGAAGATGGCATTCTTCCCTTGAAAGCCGCAGACCTCAGCTCGGTCGTTCTGATCGGCCCGACAGCAGGGCAGGTCGATGCGATCGGCATCAATGGTGAACGGTCTGTGGGTCTGCCTCAGCGCCAGGTCGGTCCCCTCGCCGCGATGAAGAAGATCTCCGGCGATTCCGATATCGGCTTTGCTGTCGACGACGACATGACGGGTACGCCGATTCCAGCCAGCGCTCTCAGCCATGATGGCCAACCGGGTCTGACGCGAACCGGATCGGGTGCTACACAGACTGATGCGCAGATCGACTTCTCGCTCAAAGGCAGCAATCCACTTCCAGCGAATTCCGTCGTCACTTGGAAAGGCACGCTCACTATCCCCGCCGCTGGCAGTTTCTGGATCTACCTGCAGGCTCTTGGCACTAATGCGCGCATCTCGCTCGATGGCAAACACCTCGCGTCCACTGGCGCCTTCCAGGGCGGCGTGCACGGGGACATCCTTCAGGCCAATCAGGACAACGCTATTCCCACGACGGACGGCCTGGACAACGTCCGCCGCGCCGTCGACCTCACCGCCGGCCCTCACGCCATCGAAGTCAGCACGAGTCTCGACAGCTCCAACGCTCCGGTGCAGGTTCGCCTAGCTTGGTATACCCCTGAACAACGCATGGCCGATCATGAAGCGGCGATCAATGCCGCCAAACACGCCAAAGTCGCCGTTGTGTTCCTGTGGACGCGCTTGGAACCTGTCTTCGGCCTGCCCGGCGATCAGAACAAACTTGTCGAAGAGGTCGCCGCTGTCAACCCCAACACCATCGTCGTCCTCAATACCAGCCAGCCGGTGGCGCTTCCCTGGGTCGACAAAGTGAAAGCCGTACTCGAGATGTGGTGGCCGGGCGACGAAGGCGGATGGTCGACAGCAAACCTTCTTCTCGGCAAAACGAGCCCTGCAGGTCGCCTGCCCGTCACCTGGGCCCGGAGTCTCACGGATTACGCAGCTACCGACCCCAACCATCCCGAGCGGTCGTTCAAAGGGGTCGACGGCAAGACCACCTACAGCGAAGGTGTCAATGTGGGCTATCGCTGGTTCGACAAGGAGAATATAAATCCGCTCTTCGCCTTCGGCCACGGCCTCAGCTACACAACCTTCGACTACTCCGGCCTTAAAGTCTCGAAGGGCTCCGACGGAGGACTTGACGTCACGCTCACTATCAAGAACACCGGCAGCGTCTCATCGGACGAAGTTCCGCAGGTCTACCTCGGTGCACCGAGCCAGATTCCTGCCGGGGCCCAGTTCCCTGTCCGTGCTCTCGTCGCTTTTGACCGTGTTCACCTCGATCCGGGCGAGTCGAAAGCCGTCCAGCTGCACGTGGCCCAGCGCCAACTGCAGTACTGGTCAACCGCTAACCACCAATGGACAACCGCGACTGGACCGCGTGTGCTGAGCGTCGGTGCCTCATCCCGCGATCTGCGCCTGCACCAATCGATCGATTAGCCTGATCGCCCTCCACTTTGCAATTGGGGCTAGCTCGAACGGAGCCGGCCCCATTTCTTTGCACCAAAGAAGCCTCGCCCAAACCCGCGGGCTCGTGCGACACTGACATGCGGATTTGGCGTCAGCCGAATACCGGACTCACGCTGCAGTCGTTCGATTCTCGCGTGAATCACAACTTTGAAAGGAACGATCCTCGTATGAAGATTCTCTCCGTTCTGGCACTCAGCGCGGTCCTTGGCAGTGGCATGGTCCTTGCACAAGCCCCCGCCACCGCAAAGTCCGCTCCAGCGGCAAAGACCGCCAAGCCTGCTCCGGCTCCTCCTCCCTCTGCTGCAGACATCGCCAACGCCAAGGCAAAGGGCTTGGTGTGGGCCAATCTGAACACCAAGGTCTACCACTATTCAACCGACTCCACCTACGGCACAACCAAGAACGGCAAATTCATGACCGAGGCCGACGCCAAGGCTGCCGGCTATCGCGCCGCTAAGACCGGCGGAGGCTCGAAGAAGGCCGCTGCCCCCGCATCATCAAAGTAGCTGTCTCGAGCGGCTGTCGCTCCCGGCAGCCGCTCATGATTCCATCCCATTCCGAGCATGTTCGCACTCAGCCGCCGAATTACACTCTTCCCATGGCTCTCCGCCTGTTCATTGCCACCACCAGTCAAGGCAAACTGCGTGATTTCCAAACCGCGGCGGCCGCTCACTCCATCTCCATCGAATCCATCCCAAACCTCGACACGATTCCCGCGCCCGAAGAAGACGGCGACACCTTCCTCGCAAACGCCGCAACCAAGGCCGTCTACTACTCACGATTCGCTCCCGGCGAGCTCGTAGTCGCCGATGACTCCGGCCTCGAGGTAGATGCGCTCGGCGGCGCTCCAGGTGTACGCTCCGCCCGCTTCGCTGCCGACGCCGGCCTCATTGACTCGCCCGATGCCCCGGTGGACAACACCGACGTCTGGAACAACATGGTGCTCTTACAGCGGCTCGACGGCATCCCAGCTGCTCTGCGCACCGCCCGCTACCACTGCACCCTCGTCGTTGCTCGCGATGGCCAGGTCAGTCATATCGCCGACGGCTCGGTCGAGGGCATCATCCTCGAAGCCCCTCGCGGCACCGGCGGATTCGGCTACGATCCCCTCTTCTATCTCCCCGACATCGAGCGCACCATGGCAGAAATCGACCTCGAAACCAAACTTCCCCTCAGCCATCGCGGACGCGCTTTGGCCGCCCTGCTCCCAAAGCTTGCATGAGATTGTTGCCCCCGTCGCAAATTGCGGTCCGCCTTCCTTGACGGTCCTTGTCTCCGAAACCAATAATGCAGAAGGACACGCCTAAGACCCGCCGTCTGAGCCGCATAGGCAACCTGCCCCGCAGAGCAACCAGCTTTAGGAGCCGCAATCCGCATGGCAACCGTTCCGAACCCTACGACGCCGAAGCTTCATACAGGCGTACAACCGCTTCGCGCGGGTCAGGGCACTACTTTTCTTTGGCGAAAGCTCCATTCCCTGCTCGGCATCATTCCCATCGGAGCATTTCTCGTCGAGCATCTGCTCTCGAACTTCGAGGCGCTCAAAGGGCCAGCAGCCTACGCGGCACAAGTCAAGTTCCTCAACAGCCTTCCACTGGTTCGCGTACTCGAGTGGGCCTTTATCTTCCTGCCCATCCTCTACCACGGGCTCTATGGCGTCTACATCTGGCTGCGCGGCAAATCGAATATCGTTTACTATCCCTGGGCTGGCAACTGGATGTACCTTGCACAGCGGTACACGGGCATCGTCGCGTTCCTCTACATCGTTCAACACGTCATCCGTCAGCGTTTCACCGGCGCCGATCTGCCCAACAATCCCGGCATGGCCTTTGCCAAAGTCCAGCACGAGCTGTCCAACCCATGGATGCTCGCCGTCTACGTGATCGCGATGATCGCTATCTGCTGGCACTTCGCCTACGGCATCTGGCTCTTTGCCGCCAAGTGGGGCATCACGCCCGGCGAAACCGCACGGAAGCGCTTCGGTTACGCCTGTGTCGCCATCGGGGTACTGCTTGCCGTGATAGGCCTTGCCAGCATCTGGGCCTTCATCTCGCCGAAATACGCGAATACGCCAGACAACGTGCAGCCTGCCACGACGCAACTTCGCGCGCTCCCTATTCAACCTTCGTTCCTTATCGTGAGGTCCTGAAGGTCCTATGCCCACCGCCGAAGCCACCAACGCGCGCCTCGATTGGAAAGTCTTCCAGGAAATTGCGCCCGAATTTGCCACCGGCATGGCCGCGATTACCCATGCTCTCAAGAGATCCAGCATCGAGCCCGAGTTGCGCGAACTCATCAAGATTCGCGCTTCGCAGCTGAATGGCTGCGCCTTCTGCGTCCAATACCACCTGAACGACGCGCGCAAAATCAATGTCCCTGCCGCCAAGCTTGACCTGCTCGCTGCCTGGCGCGACGCGGGCATCTACTCTCCGCGCGAGTGCGCCGCTCTCGACTGGACCGAGCGTGTCACCCTCATGGCGCAACACCACATCGACGACGATGCCTTCGCCTTGCTCAAGGAGCATTTCTCCGAACGCGAGATTGCACTTCTCACCGTCGCCGTCAGCCAAATCAATGCCTGGAACCGGATCGCCGCGCCGCTGCGCTTCACGCCTCCGATTCCTCAGCCAGCGAAAGCAGACGCCGCCCAACCAGCGACCGTCGCGTAAGAAAGTTGCCTGGACGGCAAGTCCCCTGGACGGCCAGTCCGAAAGGAAGCTCGTCAATGGCAGGACCCAGAATCATCGTGGTGGGCGGAGGCCTCGCAGGCTTGGCAGCCGTCATTAAGATCGCCGAAGCAGGCGGCAATGTCGACCTGTTCTCCATCGTCCCGGTCAAACGTTCGCACTCGGTGTGCGCGCAGGGCGGCATCAACGCCGCTAAGAACCTGAAGGGCGAAGGCGACACCACCGACAAACACTTCGACGACACGATCTACGGCGGCGACTTCCTCGCTAACCAGACGCCGGTCAAAGCCATGTGCGAGGCCGCGCCGGGCATCATCGACCTTCTTGACCGCATGGGCGTGCCCTTCAACCGCACTCCCGAAGGTCTCCTCGACTTCCGGCGTTTCGGCGGCACGCTCTACCACCGCACCGCTTTCGCCGGAGCTACCACCGGCCAGCAACTCCTCTACGCACTCGACGAGCAGGTCCGCCGCTACGAAGCCGACGGCAAAGTAAAAAAGTACGAGGGCTGGGAGTTCCTCTCCGCGGTTATCGACTCCAAGGGAACCGCCCGCGGCATCACCGCGCTGAACCTGCGTTCCATGGAGCTCCGTTCCTTCCCTGCCGAAGCCATCATCCTCGCCACCGGCGGCATCGGCGCCATCTTTGGCAAAAGCACCAACTCTGTCGTCTGCACCGGCTCCGCACAATCTGCGATCTTCCAGCAGGGCGCCTACTACGCTAACGGCGAGTTCATTCAGGTTCACCCCACTGCGATCCCCGGCGAAGACAAGCTGCGTCTCATGTCGGAATCGGCGCGCGGCGAAGGTGGCCGCGTCTGGGTTCCGCGCACCTCCGGCGACAAACGCCCCATCAAGCAGATTCCCGAGTCCGATCGTTTCTACTTTCTCGAAGAGTGGTACCCGAAGTATGGCAACCTTGTCCCCCGCGACATCGCCACACGTGCCATCCACAAAGTGGTGTACGAGAACCACCTCGGCATCGACGGCCAGCCCATGGTCTATCTCGACCTGACCCACATCGATCGCGCCACGCTCGATCACAAGCTGGGCGGCATCCTCGAAATCTACGAGAAGTTCGTCGGCGTCGACCCGCACGACGAGCCGATGAAGATCTTCCCCGGCATGCACTACACCATGGGCGGCCTTTGGGTCGACTTCAACCAGATGACCAACATCCCCGGCATCTTTGCCGCTGGTGAGTGCGAGTATCAATACCACGGCGCCAATCGCCTCGGCGCTAACTCCCTCGTCAGTTGTATCTTCGGCGGATTCCGCTCCGGCCCTAACGCATTGGCATACGCCAAGAGCTTGCCCGCCGCCGAGGGTGACGGTGGCGCGGCTGCCGAAATCGCACGCCAAACCGAACTCAACAACAAGCTCCTGAAGAACGAAGGCACCGAAAATCCCTTCAAGCTCTGGCGTGAACTCGGCGAGACCATGTCCAAGCACGTAACGGTCGTCCGCTACAACAAGGGCCTGAAAGAAGCCGATCAGAAGATCGTGGAGCTGCAGGAACGCTTTAAGAATGTCAACCTAAGCGATAAGAGCCAGTGGGCGAACACTTCGTTCGCTTTTGCGCGCCAGCTCGATAATATGCTGGAACTTTCGCGGGTCGTCGTGCACGGTGCAATCCTCCGCGACGAGTCGCGCGGCGCGCACTACAAGCCCGACTTCCCCGAACGCAACGACGAGAAGTTTTTGAAAACAACTAAGGCCCGCTTCACCGGCCAAATCGCCGGCCCAAAGCTCGAGTTCGAAGAAGTCGACATTCAATACATCAAGCCGCGGCCGCGCCGCTACGACGCAACGAAGTAATCGAGGGAGACTGACCCGATGGCAAAGACCGTTCAATTCGAAATCAAGCGTCAGGCCAGCCCCGATGCACCCGCCGCGTGGGAGAAGTTCGAACTCGAGTGGCGCCCGGGCATGAATGTCATTTCAGCCATGATGGAGATCGCCGCCAATCCCGTCACCGCCGACGGCCGCGCCACCACACCCATCACCTACGACTCCAATTGCCTCGAAGAGATCTGCGGGTCCTGCGCCATGAGAATTAACGGCAAAGCCCGCATGGCCTGCTCGTCGCTCGTCGATAATCTCGAACAGCCCATCAAGGTCGAGCCACTCAGCAAATTCCCTCTCGTGCGCGATCTCCAGGTTGACCGCTCCGTCCTCTTCGAGAACCTGATGCGTGTCAAAGCTTGGGTCCCGGTCGACGGAACCTATGATCTTGGCTCCGGTCCTCGCGTCTACCCCCAGCAGCAGGAAGCCAACTACCCGCTCTCTAACTGCATCTCCTGCACCTGCTGCATGGAGGTCTGCCCGCAGTTCAACGAAGATACTAACTTCGTCGGCGCGGCCACCATCGCCCAGGTCAAACTCTTCAATAACCACCCCACGGGCAAGGTCTTCAAAGAGGATCGGCTGCGTGCTCTGGCCGGCGATGGCGGCGTGCAAGAGTGCGGCTACGCACAGAACTGCGTCGAGGTCTGCCCCAAGCAGATCCCCCTCACCAACGCTATTTCGGATATCAGCCGCGACGTCACCATCCAGGTCGTCAAGGACTTCCTCCGCGGATAGCACATAGGAATCCAGCAACCGCTCTGAGCGAAGTCCAGGGGATCTGCGGTTGCCTCTTCGGGGCGTTTCAGAACACGGCGTCGCTCGGTAGCAGGGAGCCTTTCGATACCGCACTCAGTCCCCAGGAGGCACCGATTTGCTTCCTGCGTCCGAGCGTCAATACGACGCTGTCCTAGCGATGCCCGCCATGGGACGCGCTGCCTCTATATCCAGGAAGAGCATGCTCATGACCCGCATCGTGCCCGGCAGGGCCTACATGGCCTCGGCCATCGCGTGCTTCGTTGCCATGAAAATGATTGAACGGTTGCGCTCCGCGCTCCGGGAACGGTCCGCGGTAACCATAGTGCGGATCGAACCGATTGTCCACGTGGCCATAGAAGCCGTGCGGACCGTGAAACCAGGGCCCTGCTCCGAGAAACACCCCGCCCACAAACCAATCGGGGCCGTAGTAGCCGTACGGAGCGCAGTCATACGGCGCGTAGTCGAAGTACCCGTAAGGGCACACAGGCGCCACACCGATGCTGACGGCCACCTGAGCAGAAGCCGCAGGGGCCCAGCTCACCATGAAGACCGCGAGCACCGAGCAAGCGAAGGCCTTCACTACTGTAAAACGCCACAATCCGACAGCTTTACGGTTGAACATAATTTCTCCTTGATGTGTTGGAGGGATAACACGAGCGGCAGGTTTCCCCGGTTGTGATTATTTTTGTCTCTTTAACCCTGAAACAACTGAATTCCCGTCCCTCCCTGCGGATCCCTCTTCTTCGGCTCCAGTAGCCCATATGCATAATTTGGAATATAACTCGCGCGCAACCACTGGTTCCGGCTTTAAGTTAAAGTTTCTAAATATTTTGAGAACTGACCTTCACGTGTGAAGTACTTTAGCGGAGATCCATCTCGCCAACCCCATTCTGAAGAGGATTTCAGAAAAAACCCGAGGGGGGAGGCGGTATCCCTCCAAACAAGGGGTACGGTCACGGGTCCCGGGGGCGGTCATGAGTAGAACTGCTGCATCCATCCCTGGAGTACGGCCGGGAAGCATCCTGCCATCACCACCCCCAATGTGATCAGCAGCAGCGCCGTCAGCGTCACTGGATGCACCGCAATGCGTCGATCGTCGAGAGCAGGCACGACGAATGCCCGCTTCAGCACCTGCAGGTAGTAGTAGAGCGAAACGGCACTCATGGCCACAGCCAGGGCGACCAAGCCGAAGGGGACCGATCCCTTCGCGACTTCGAGCACCGTCGTGAACAAATTGAATTTCGCCCAGAAACCAACCAGCGGCGGAATCCCCGCGAGCGAAAGGAACAGCACCAGCATCACACCCGCAAGAATCGGGCTCCGCCGATGCAATCCAGCGAACGCGTCCATTTGGTCGCTGCCGTTTACGCGCTCCACGACCCCCACGACAGCAAAAGCGCCGATCGCCGTCAGTCCATAGGTGAGGATGTAGTACAAAACCGCCTGCGCACTAACCGGCGAATGGGAAAAGTATGCCAACGCCAGCAGCATGTACCCCGCGTGCGCAATCGCCGAGTATGCCAGAAGCCGTCGCACACTCGTCTGCGCCAGAGCGGCCAAATTCCCGAGCACCATTGACGCCACCGCAAGAATGGTCAGCGCAAACGACCATGGCGCAGCAAGACCAATAGTCTTCGGAAGCCGACCCGTAGTCACGATCACGAATCGGACCACGTGTGCATCGCCAAAGACATGCAGCGCGGCCGTGCCAATGGAAATGAGCAACGCAAAACTGGCCACCTTCGACACCGATGCGATGAACGCCGCTGCCGGTGCAGGCGCTCCCTCGTATGCATCCGGAGCCCAAAGATGGAAAGGTACAGCCGCGATCTTGAAGCCAAGCCCAGCCGCAATCATCACCAGCGCCACCATGAGCAACGGCGTTGCATTCACTCCATTCGATCCGTAGGTCGCACGTACGATCTGTTGCAGATTCGTCGATCCGGTGATGCCGTAGAGATAGCTGAATCCGAACAGAAGAAACGCCGCCGACATGCCGCCAAAGAGGTAGTACTTGATCGCCGCCTCGGCGCTCTTGCCCGACCTCTTCGCGAACGCCGTCAGCACATAGAGCCCGAGGCTGAGTAGCTCGAGTCCGATGAAGATAACGAGCAGGTCCTGCGCCGCCGCAATCAGCATCCCGCCTGTCGCGGACATCAGCGTTATCGCAACGAACTCTCCGACGTGGCGCGTGAAGGTGGTATCGAACAACAGAAGGAGCGTCAACACCGTCAGCCCGAGAATCCCAACCTGTGCCACAGCGGCCGAGCCGCCCGCCGTGAGTAGAAGCTGATCGGCGGCATTCAAACCGCCTTGCGCCTGAAGCGGAATTACCATCAAGGCAACGCCACAGCCGAGGATGCCCAGTGTCGCTGAGGCGGCAATGCGCATCCGCAGACCGCTCTTGCGCAAGAATCCAAGGTCGACAAACAACACAACCAATGCCGCAACTTCCAGCGCTGTCTCAGGCATCGTCACCCGAAAGAGATCGGCGTAGTTCATTGTCCGCCTCCTGCGAGCATGGTCTTCACCGCCGGTTCGATGGCGTTGAGCAGAATGCGCGGGTACAGGCCAACGAAGAGGCTTGCTGCCACCAACATCGAGACACCCGCAACTTCGGGCCACGTGATCGCCGCCAATTCTTGCCCATGTTCATGGATGTGCGGCGCAGCGTGGCCATCGCTGAAGAACGCCTTCTGCAGCGCGCGCCACGTGTAGGCAACGCCAATCACAATTCCGACACCTGTCGCGACGGTCCACCATGGATTCGCCCGCCACGATCCGACGATCACCTGAAACTCCGCGATGAATCCCGAGAATCCGGGAAGCCCCATCGAAGCAGTACCCGCAATCACAAACGCCCACGCAGCGAAGGGTAAACGCTTCGACAAGTGCATCTCCTCCAGCTCCGCCAGTTGCCGCGTGTGCGTCCGCTCATAAACTACGCGCCCTACGATAGCGAAGAGCAGCCCGGCGATGATCCCATGCGAAAACATCTGCAGCACCGCGCCGGTCAGTCCGATCTGATTGAGCGTCATCAATCCCAACAGCACAAATCCCATGTGGCTCACGCTGGAGTAGCCGATGACAAACTTGAAGTCGCTCTGCACCAACGCAACAAGTGCGCCGTAAACGATGCCAATCACCGCCAGAATCGCAAATACGTCGCGCCACGAACCGATACCGATAAACGAGAATCCCCAGGGATCCATTCCACGTGGGAACAATCCCATGGCCACGCGAAGGCAACCATACGCTCCCAGCTTCATCACTACGCCGGCCAGCAACATGGACGCGGCCGTCGGTGCGGCGACGTGGCCCGTCGGTGCCCAGGTATGAAACGGCCACATGCCGGCGAGTATTCCGAAGCCAACAAAGACCAGAGGAAACGCCCACATCTGAAAGCTGGGAGAGAGTCCCGCGTGTGCCAATTCGGTGAGTCCCGTCGACCGGCTCCCTGCTGTTGTGTAGGCCGCAAGCAGCCCGATCAGAACCATCGCCGAGCCCACGAATGAGTAGAGTGCAAGCTTCATCGCGCCATACTCACGCCGCGTCGATCCCCAGATGGCGATCAGGAAGTACTTCGGCACGATCGCGATCTCATAGAACACGAAGAGAAGAAACAGGTCCGCGCTCAGAAAGACCCCGTACACGCCACCGATCAGTGCCAGATAAAACGCAAAGAACTCGTTCGTCCGCAGGTCGATATTCCAGCTGAACAAGATGCCCGCGATCGCGGCCAGGCCGGTCAGCAAAATCAGCACCAGGCTGATGCCGTCGGCCGCAAGCGTGAAACGAATGCCCATCGCGGGCACCCAGGGAACGTCTGCGATCACAAAGCGACCCCGTCCTGCCATTCCTGCAAATCCCAGCACCGCGAGCACCAACCCGGCGATAGCAACTGCCAGCGCAAAACCTCGCGCCAGCGCGGGCTTGCTCTTCGGCAGCACCGCTTCAATGAGCGCACCGGCAAACGAGAGATAGATCGTCCAGGCAAGCATGATTCTCAAAATCTCCAGTGCGCCAGCAGATTCATGACTGTCGGGTTTGTGCTGTTCACTATCAGCTGCGGCAGAAGGCCAAGCAAGATCATCAGCCCGATCACAGGCGCCATCGCTAGTCGCTCGCCGCCATGCAGATCAGGAAAGGCTGCCCACCGCTCCGGAACCGGTCCTGCGAAGACCTTCTGGATCACGGTGAGAATGACCGCTGCGGTTACCAGCAAGCCAAGCACCGAAACAGTCGCCGCGACCCAGGCGAGAGGAAACACCCCGCGAAAGATCAGAAACTCACCGACAAATCCATTCAGTCCCGGCAGCCCGAGAGAAGAGAAGAGTGCGATTCCCATCAGGCCTGCAAAAACAGGAGCAGGTTTGCGCAGACCGCCGAAGTGATCGATCCAGCGTTCTCCGCCGCTCCGCTCCTGCAGCATGGCAATGAACCAGAACAATGCGGCCGCAGTAACTCCGTGGTTAAACATTTGCAGCATGATGCCGTTCAGTGCAGCCGCCTGGCTCGCCTGCACACTCGCGCCCGACCAAGGTACAGCTAGAGCAAAGATCCCGAGCAGACAATATCCGAGATGGTTAACCGAGGAATAGGCCAGAACGCGCTTCAGGTCTTTTTGCGCCGCTGCCGCCCAGGCCCCCATGACCACCGTCAGGACCGCGAGCACCAGCAACGGAATCCGAATTTGCGCGATCTGATGCCCGAACAATGGCACCGCGATGCGCAGCAACCCGTAGACGCCCATCTTCGACATGGCGCCCGTAAGTAACATCGTTACCGGCGATGGCGCCTCGGCGTAAGCGGCCGGTAGCCACGTGTGGAACGGCGCCAGTGGCACTTTGACGGCGAAACCGGCAAGCACACCGATCGCAAGCCAGAGCATGACAGGCCCCAGGTGAGCGGTTACCGCTCGCTCCAGCGATCCGTCTGCGGCCTTGCTGGCAAGGACGCCAAAGTCCATGGTTCCAGTCGAGAGAAACACTGCGAGAAACGACAGTAGCAGCGCGACGCTGCCAGCCATGGTGTACACAAAAAACTGCGTCGCTGCGGAGCTGCGTTTGGCTCCTCCCCAGAGCTTAATGAGGAAGAATGCCGGAATCAGGCTCAGCTCCCAGAAGAGAAACCAGTGGAAGAAATTCAGCGCCGTGAACGATCCGAAGAGCCCTGCCTCCAGCATGAGAACTAGCGCGAAGTAGAGCCCAGGCTGGCGATGCACGCGATGCGCGGCGTCGACACTCATCAACGTCACGATCGCCGACAGCACGAGCATCAAAGCACCCAACGCGTCCACTCCGAGGTGATATTCGATGCCCAACGACGGCACCCATGGCACACGCTCGACGAGGCCAATCGAACCATCGGTCGGCAGATTTGTCCAAACCAAAAGCGCCAGAGCCAGCGCGACCAGCGTCGTCAGAATCGCCACAAGGCGCGCGTGCCGCCCCGACACTAGCGCAATCGCGGCTCCCACCAAGGGCACAACGGTCAGCAACGTAAGCAGAGGAATTCCGTTCATCCCTGGCTGCTCCAGATCAGGATCGCCGTCAGCAGCACCACCGCCAGAGCCAGCAGCCGGAGATAAAGCTGCACGCGGCCGCTTTGCACGCCGGCCAGCAAGCCCCCGCCGTTCGCCAGTTCCTCGCAGCCCTTATCGAAGCCGCCGTCCACCCAGTTGACATCGAGCAAGCGGCTCGCTTGTGCGCCCTTCTGGAAGAGCCAGGTCACGCCGGCAACAACTCCGCCCCACACACGACGATCAAGCCAGTCGGCAGCTTTGGCCCACCACGCGTAGAAGGCGATCACAGTCACGCCGTACAACTCATCGATGTAGAACTTGTTTTCGAGCAACGTCCAGACCGTCGGCGTTGCGCTTTCCAGTGGGTCCAGATCGTCGGCCTTCACGCGCTTGTTGCCGTAGATCCGCCAGCCGAGGCCTAGCCCAACAAAAACCACCAAGGACGAACCTGCCATGAGCGCAAACAGCCCCGGCTCGCCGAGACCTGACACGGCCGCATGACCATCGAGGAATGCCTTGAACCATGGCCAGGCCGGAGTTCCAATCAATCCCAGCGCCATCGCAAAGAAGGCAAGAACGAAAAGCGGGAACAGCATGACCGACGGACTCTCGTGCGCCTCGCCATGTCCGCGCCATGTCCCGAAGAAGACATAGCTGACCTGCCGTGTCATGTAAAACGCAGTCAACAATGCTCCAAAGACAAGCAGGTAAAACGGGATCCTTCCCACACTCCAGTGTTGAGCGGCCTCTAGGATTCCATCCTTACTCCAGAATCCTGAGAAAAAGATCGGGAATCCGCTCAGCGCCAACATGCCAACCGCGTAAGTGAGAAACGTGAAGGGCATCTCGATCTTCAGATTCCCCATGTGCCGTATGTCCTGCTCGTCGTGACAGCCGTGGATCACCGAACCCGCTCCCATGAAGAGCAGCGCCTTAAAGAAGGCATGGGTAATGAGATGGAACATGCCCACGGCCACACCTCCCATCCCGAGACCCGCCATCATGTAGCCGAGCTGCGAAACGGTCGAGTAAGCAAGAATCCGCTTGATGTCGTTCTGCGCGACCGCAATCAAGGCCGCGAACACGGCCGTGAGCGTCCCGATCCAGGTAACGACCGTGAGCGGCACCGTGGTCCCGCCTGTCAGCGATCCCGCCTGCATCAATGGATACACGCGTGCAACTAGATAGACACCGGCCGCAACCATCGTTGCCGCGTGAATGAGAGCCGACACCGGCGTTGGGCCTTCCATCGCGTCTGGCAACCACACGTGCAACGGGAACTGCCCGCTCTTCCCTGCCGCCCCCGCGAAAATCAGCAGCCCAATGGCTCCGGCTGCGGTCAATCCCAGTCCCGCCGGAGACGCCAGGAGAATTCCCAACTTGAGCGGCTCCAGAGATCCCGCGCCGCCGTTGTAGAACAGCAACGTGCCCGTCTGTGCAAACAACCACACCATGCCCAGCAGGAAGAAAACATCCCCGACCCGCGTAGTGAGGAACGCCTTCTTGGCCGCCGCCGCCGCTGAAGGCTTCTGATACCAGAACCCAATCAGCAGGTAGGACGTGAGTCCCACCAGTTCCCAGCACATGAACAGCAGCAGCAGACTATTGGCAATCACCACACCAAGCATCGCTCCGGCAAACAGCGACAGGAAGCAGAAGAAGCGGGTGAAATTCTCATCGTGGGCCATGTAGCCGGTGGAATAGATGAAGATCAGAAGGCCAACGAAGCACACCATCACGAGCATCACGGCCGATAGAGGATCGAGCACCCAGCCCAGATCGACGCGGCCCGTTCCGACCCGCAGCCATGTAAAGTTCACCGTCTCCCGCACCAGGCTGCCCTGCACCCAGCCAACCAGCACATGCCCGAATGCGACGAGCGAGAGCAGTAGAGATGCACTCAGCGAACCGATTGCCAACACCGCCGAAACCTTGCGCCGCGGCTGCTTAAGGACAGCAACGATCCCCGACGCCACAATGGGCAGCGCAGGAATCAGCCACAGAATTCTCGCGATCGCCGAGGTGCCTTCGCGCAGAGTGAACACAGTTTCTTCCTGAATCACTGGCTCACCCTTTCATCCTGTTCATCTGATCAAGATCTGTGGTCTGTGCGTGACGATAGATCGAGATCACCAGGCCCAATCCTACGGCTGCTTCGGCCGCAGCTACGGCAATCGAAAAGATCGCGAACATCATGCCCGTGAGTGCTTCAGGATGTGGCCCGTAGCGCCAGAATGCGATCAGATTGAGGTTCGCCGCGTTCAACATCAACTCGATGCCAATCAGGACCACAATCGCATTGCGCCGCGTCAACGCTCCCGCGAGCCCAATAGAAAACAGGATCGCCGCAATCAAAAGGTATCCAACAAGAGGTTGTGCCATGGTGCCTTACCTGGCCTCCTCTTTCTTCTCGTGTGAGGCCACAATCACCGCTCCAATCAATGCTGAGGTCAGGAGCAACGCTACAATTTCAAGCGGCAAAACATACCGTCCCATCAGCGCGGCCCCAATCTGCTGTACGGTGGCGCTGGGCGTTCCAGTTTCGTGTGGAAGTCCCGGCCCGCTCTGCAGCACTGTCCAGGCCAGCACGGTGAAGATCGCCGCCGCAATGACCAGTCCTGCTCCCCAAGTCCTGCTGAAAACGCCCTCCTCCTTGGGTACCTCCGATGCTCTGGTGAGCAGAATCGCAAAAACCACCAGAATCGCAACCGCTCCCACATACACCAGAATCTGCACAAATCCTGCGAACTGCGCATCCAGTTGAAGGAACAGCAGTGCCAGTCCGGCAAAAGCAATCGTCAAAGCAAGCGCACAATGCACCAGGTTCCGCAGCAGGACGGCTGCCATGCCTCCTGCGACTGTCAGCGCCGCGATTAACCAAAACGGAACGCCCATCAACGGCCGAACCTTTCTTCGTTTGCGCACGACTTACTCGGCATAGCGATAGCTCCTCGGTCCGAAGTGCTTCCGTTGCATGCCGGTCCTGCCGGCGACTACGTACACCGAGATCAGAATTGACGAGCAGACGACCCATCGAAGCCAGCCGTCCCCCATGAAGCGCCACAGTGCCGCCACGAACAGGTTAAGTACGGTCATCGGGATCACGAACTTCCATGCGAAATTCATCAGCTGATCCTGGCGCAAACGCGGCAATGTACCGCGCACCCAGATCAGCACAACGATGGAGAGCATGACTTTGGAGAAAAACCAGATCCACGATGGAACCCAATTGAGTGCGGCAAGAGGCGCCGACCACCCGCCGAGAAACAGCGTCGTCCCCAATCCGGAGATCGATAACATCCCGAGATACTCGCCGAGAAAGAAAAGTGCGAACTTGAAGCCTGAGTACTCGGTGAAGTAGCCCGCCACCAATTCCGACTCGCCCTCCGGCAAATCAAAGGGTGAGCGGTTGGTCTCCGCAGTAGCCGAAATCGCATACATCACGAAACCCGCCAGGCCCCATGGCGTAAAGATGTACCAGTGTGGAAGACCCCACGTGTACTGGTTCTGGGCGTCCACAATCTTCACCAGCGAGAGAGAACCGGTCATCATGACGATCACGATGCTCGACATGAGGAGTGGCACTTCGTAGCTGATCATCTGCGCCACCGCGCGCATAGCGCCCAGCAGCGAGTACTTGTTGCGGCTCGACCACCCAGCCATGAAGATCGAAACCTCAGTCGACGCGCCCATCGCGAAATAAAACAGCAGACTTGCGTCCATATCGACCAGCACCATGTTGCGGCCGACAGGAAGTACCGCGAACCCCATAAACGCGACCACCACTAAGTACACGGGCGCTAGAAAATGCACCACCGGGTCGGCGTTCAGCGGCACAATGTCTTCCTTGGTGAGTGATTTGATGGCATCCGCAATGGGTTGCAGAACACCGAACGGACCTACACGATTCGGGCCCAGCCGATTCTGCATGCGTCCCAGCCCCTTGCGCTCCATCAGAACCGCGAGCGCAAAGAGTGTGGGAAAGACAACGACAATCCCGATCACGCCCAGGACTACGCCAGCGACGGTCTGCCATCCTGCGGGCAAGAATCCCACAATCCAATTGCGGAGCAGAATGAAGATTTGATCGGCTTTCTGAAGCATCGCTTACTCCCCGCCTCCGGTCGTTTTGGGAGCGGTTCTTGCCTCCGCTGGCCTGGCTGGGGACGCAGCGTCGCCTGGCTTCGGGGGCGCTGCTGCAGCTGCAGCAGCTTTGGCGGCGGCCGCTTCGGCTGCAGCCTTGGCCTTCGCTTCAGCCTTCGCCTTTTCCTCGGCCAGACGTGCGTCTACTTCGGCGGCTTCGGCAGGGTGAATCTTCTGGTAGTACTCGTTCGATCTTGCAAGCTGCTTGCGGTCATACAACAGGCCGCCAAACCTGTCGGTCGTGCTCAGCTCGAAATCGGTATCCATCTTGATCGCTTCGAAGGGGCAGACCTCGACGCAGATCTGGCAGCTCATGCACACTGACACGTCGATGTCGAACCGCGCCGGATAGATCTGCATTTTGCCCACATAGTCCGGCTTCTTGTCTTTGCTCTTTTCAATGTAGATGCACTTAGGCGGGCATTCTTTCTCGCAGATCTGGCAGGCGACGCATCGCAGCCCTGCCTCCCAATCTGTGCCGTCATACACAAGGAACGGAAAGACGCGCGCATTCTCGGCCGTCGGTATACGCTGCTCCGGGTACTCGACGGTCGTCAGGCGTTCTTTGGACACGAAGCTCCCGGCGAAATTCTTCGCCGTCTCCGCCAGCCCCTTTAAGATGCCTTCGCCCAGCATTGCGCCTTCTCCCCTTGCCGCTACCCTACCGGTCCACTTCTCCCAACACGATGTCCACGCTGCCGAAGATGAGCACGACATCGGCAACATTGTGTCCCAGGCACATGTCTTCCAGAACCGTCAGATTGATCAGGCTCGGCGGCCGCACCCGATACCGATATGGGTTCGGACTGCCGTCACTGATTAGATAAAACCCGAGCTCGCCCTTTGGCGCTTCAATCCTGCCGTAGGCTTCCCCGGGCTTCGGTCGAAAGCCGCGGATCTTTGCCTTCGGATCCATCACGGGCCCGCCGGGAATATCCTTAAGCGCTTGCTCCAGAATCCCGATCGATTCGCGCATCTCGAGCATGCGCACCATATAGCGGTCAAAAATATCCCAGTGATCGCCGAGGGGCACGCGGAACTTGAAGCGGTCGTAGATTCCGTAGCGATCGACCTTGCGAATGTCGTAGTTCACACCCGACGCCCGTAACATTGGCCCGGTTACGCCGGCGTTTACGGCTAATTCGGGCCGCAAAATGCCCATGCCCTGCGCGCGTGCCATCAGAATCTCGTTGGTGCGAAGAAAATTCTCGAACTCGTCGACAAACCCTGGCAGCTCAGCCACCACCTTGCGGGCAGCGTCGAGCCATGCCGGCGACGTATCCACGCGACAGCCGCCAAAGCGCATATAGTTGCACATCATGCGTGACCCGGTGAGGCTCTCGAACAGATCGAGAATCTTCTCGCGCTCGCGAAATGCGTACATCAGCGGCGTCCCACTCGCACCCATTTCCTGCAGCAGAAATCCGATCGACGAAGCGTGATTCTGAATGCGCGTGAACTCCGCGAGAATCACACGCAGATACTCGGCGCGTTCCGGAACTTCTTGCCCCGCCAATTTCTCCACCGCCAGCGCATAAGCCCAGTTATTCGTCAGCGAGCAGAAGTAGTCCAGCCGGTCGGTGTACGGCATCGAAGCCAGATAGCTTGTGCCCTCCGCGATCTTCTCGTGATTGCGGTGCAGATAACCGAACACCGGCTTCAGCCTGACGACGCGTTCCCCATCCAACGCAACGTCCATCCGAAATACACCGTGTGTCGAGGGATGATGCGGGCCCATCGCTAACTCGAGCAACTCACCTTCGCCGTCCGGCTCAATCACGGGGGGGCGGTTCCAGCCCTCCTGTCGCGCGAGCTGGATGGAGATGTCCGCAGTGGGCGCGCTCATCGGCCTGCCTCCTGCGGCGTGTTGCCTGTTCCGGCCGCAGCCTTGTTTGCCAAAGCACGAGCCAGAACCTCATCGTGTGCCGTCGGCTCGTATTCAAAATCGTCGGGCTCCACATAGTCCTTCCGCATGGGATGATCCTTGAACCCATCCCACATCAGAATCCGGCGAAGATCGGGATGTCCCTCGAACACGATGCCGTAAAGATCAAATACCTCGCGCTCTTGCAACTCCCCGGAACGCCAGATCGGCGTGAAGGAAGGCAATTTCACGCTGTCCGACCGATTTGCTGTCCGCATCCGTAACACGACCGGCCCATGCTTCTTGGCCATCGAAAACAGGTGATACACCACTTCGAGATAGCCCGGTTCTACACGCTTACGTGTTTCCTCCACTGTCTCTTCAACCGTCTGATCCACTCCATCGACGGTCTTCACAACCTGTTTCGATACTTTCACCTTTTCTGAGATTTCCTTGTCGGGCCAGTCTACGCCGCTCACATTCGACAGAAAATCGAGAGCCAACTCCGGATCGTCGCGGAGAAAGGTGGCAACTGCTGCCGCCGTCGCGGCTTCGAGCAGCAACGAGTGCTGGCCACTCGGGCCGGGATTGGTCACTATGGCGACCTTCGCGCCGGGCACGGCCGCTCCAATCGCCGTTTTGATTTCGTCTGCCGTCTTCACGTCTCTTGATCCTTATTCCCTTGATCTGTGCCTTATCGAACCACGAGTGGCACAGGCCACACACCGGAGTTCGACGTTGGCTCCAGATCGTGATCGCCCGGCTCCGGCACCGGAAATTCACCCTGTGCTTCTGCATCAAGAAAGCGGGGACGCCCCTCGCCCGTCAAATGTTGCCCGTCGATCTTCTTCTGCAGAGTCATGAGAGCCTGCAAGAGCGCCTCCGGGCGCGGCGGGCATCCGGGGATGTGCACATCTACCGGGATATAGCGATCGATGCCCTTCAACACGTTGTATCCCTGCTTGAATGGCCCGCCGGAGATCGCACAGGCCCCCATTGCGATGACATACCTTGGCTCTGCCATCTGGTTGTAAAGTCGAACGACCTGCGGCGCCATCTTCTTGGTCACCGTCCCCGAGATGATCATCATGTCGGCCTGGCGTGGCGACGGACGGAAGATCTCCGCTCCGAAGCGAGCCATGTCGTAGCGCGCCATCGTCGTCGCGATCATTTCGATCGCACAGCAGGCCAGACCAAACTGCATCGGCCAAACCGAGCTGCGCCGCCCCCAGTTGTAGAGCTCCTGGAGAGACGTGACAAAGATTCCCTGCTTCCCCAGTTCGATCTTCAGTCCCTCGTCGACAGCCATTCCCTTCGCTCCGCCTGACAGTTCATAGTTCTTTGGTTAACAGTTCGTAGTTCCCAAACGATTCCCTCTTGTCCCGCACCACAAAGCTCCCATCCTCGAAGACCAACTAACAACCACGAATTAAGAACAACTGCCCCTCACGCCCACGTCAGCACACCCTTTGCCCAGGCCCACACCAAGCCTTCCACCAGCAGAAGCACAAATACCAGCATGGCGAGGCACGCACTCAAGCCCAACCCAGTGAATGCCACCGCGAAGGGCAACAGAAATACCGCCTCTACGTCGAAGATCAGAAAGATGATGGCGTAGAGATAGTAGGCCGACCGAAACTGCACCCAAGCGTCGCCCTTCGACTCCAGACCGCACTCATAGGTCGCGTTCTTGATCGGGTTTGGCTTGGGCGGCGAAAACGTATGTGCCCAAAGCCACGCCAGGCCCAGCGGCGCAAGCCCAAATCCCAGAGCCGCCATAAACAGAACTGCCAATGAAAAATAAGGATTTGACGCCATCGTCGGAGAAGGGCACCTTCTGTCTCAAGCTATCAGTTCTGGGTGTCGATTGGCTAAGGCCAAGTGACTCCGATCACTCGATTGGACCCCGATTTCTTCCCATTCATCCCACGTTATGAACCGTCGGCTGATCGGCCCAAAACTGAGTCGCCGCAGTGTTAACGGCTCTCTGTAGTACCAACGAAGCCCGGGATTCCCACAGCCCCTCGGTCATCGGAGAAAATGGAGGCGATGATGACGATGCGCACATTCCTGGTTCGAAACCTCTTGTCGGTGATTGCAGGGATCCTTGCCTTGAGCGCCGTACCTCGGGCGCACGCACAGGACATCATGCTCCCCGGAGACTTCCCTCCGCGTGTGAAGAAACGAAAGCCGAAACCTGATGTTCTGCCGGACGCACCGAATCGGACTCCTGCCTTGACGATTCCTCTCAACGCCTTGGGCTACGGCACGCCCAGCTCAACCTACTTGGGGCGCCACTACAGTTTGTTCACGCTCGATTTTCTGGACGACAACCGGCTGCTGTTCAGCCTGCGTGCCCCGGGTTTGCTGGCTCGCGAGGAAGGTGAAGCCAACACGGATCGACAGATGAAGGCGTTCGTCGTGAGACTGCCCGCGGGTACGATCGAGTCGCAGTCCCTATGGACCGTGCCCGACCGCGCCCGCTATCTCTGGATGCTTCGAGAGGGTCATTTTTTGTTGCGCGACCGAGATGGCCTCGAAATTGGCAACGCGAGTCTGCAGACCAAACTCTTGCTCCCTTTAACCGGTGAATTCCAGGCTCTGGAGATCGATCCCGGAGGACGGACTATCGTCGTTCACACGCTTGAACGCACCGGACCGAATCCCACGGCCCCCACCGAAATCGTAACCCGCGTTGTCCAGCTCGGAACTGGACAGGTTCTGCGGACAACGCATTCCAGCACGCTCGTCGAACAGCCCATCGATTCCGAGGGCTCGCTCGAAACGGTCCACGACGATAAATACGACCAATGGTCCCTTAAGCTGACGCTCTTCTCCGGTGGGGCCAAAGTGCTGGGACATATCGAGTCGACCTGTCTTCCCAGCTCCTCATTTGTGTCCGACAGCGAGATTCTCGTCGCCGGTTGCGATCCCGCGCACGTCCCGAAGCTCACCGCAGTTTCTACCGACGGAAAGACTCTGTGGGAATCGGAGGCTCCCCTCTCCTACGTGCCACCTCGTCTCACGACGATTCCCGATGGCTTCCGCTTTGTCAGAGAGAGTATTGTGCTGAAAAAGCGCCCCAGCCCCGGAGCAGAGACGCTTTGGGTGAAGGCAGTCAAGGGCCAGGTCGTGCGAGTCTTCGACAATGCGACTGGCAAGCTTGTACTCGAGACCCCAATCGCTCCGATCCTTGACGCGGGCGGAAATGTCGCTCTCTCGCCCTCGGGGCGCGTCGCCGTGTTGAACAAGGGCTCGATCCAGGTCTTCGACTTACCGCCGCTCCCAACACCGTCGAACTAGCTTTCACTACCGATGGTGACGGAATCGAGAGGCCAAGCCTCGCAACCCTGCGGGACGATGCCGTACTTCTTGCCCAGAAACTCCCGCAAGTCGCGCGGCAGAACCGCACAGAGCTCCTGCCAGGTCAAAACCTTCAGACGAACGCGCATCTCCGCATTTTTGACCGCGCCCATGACTTGGAACCAGGCCTCGCGCAAGTCGGGGCGTCGCTCATCGAGAATCACACAGAAACTCGCCTCGGTTGCATATGCCGCCAGCACATTGCGAATTAGTTGATAGCTCGCATAGCCATCGACGGCTTCCGGAGCCACGTCCCAAACGTGCGGCTCCGATAGTTCGACGGGAATGCGTATCTCTTCCTGCGTATACTCTTCGGGAAATTCGATCGAGCTCCTGCGCCGGCCAACAACGATCCGAGCCCGCGGGAGTAGATCGCGTTCGAAGACCGTGTCCATGTTCCGATACGCTTCCACCAGCTTCGGCGCGCACGTTTGAAAGTCAATCTCCGTCAACTTTGCTTCGACCAGCAGAGAGCCCCACCGCATATCCACTTCGGTGCGGTCAACTCGTCCGTTGGCGAACGGTACGCGTGCCTTCCAGCCAAAGACCGGCAGATCGTCCGTGTCGATGCCAAGCATGCTTCGCACTTCATGCGATTGGCCGACATCAGGCGTACAGAACACATTCATGAGCAGCGCGTCCGAGCTCGTCGACGAATCGAGCTCGCGCCACTTCCTTTCAACCTTCGGCAGCGACCGGGCCTGCGCATGGACCTTATTGAAACGCCGCATCCAGTCGGGCCTCGCCGCGATAGCCGCATACGCAGGGTCAAAGAAATTGCCGTGCCGCTCACCTTCCGGCGCGTAGACCACCACTGGCGACTGTCCGTAACTCTCGACGTGCTCGCGGTCGCTCGCGTAGACACGATTCCGCGCAGACAGTTCCCGCCGGAGTTGCGATGCGAACCAACCGGCTCCGATCGTCATGGTCAACCTCCGTCCCCTGCCCTGCGCAAATTATGAACTGGGAGAAAGAAGACGTGTACCGGGACGGTGCAACGCCAGTTGTAGGTCGCGGCACCTGGTTTCTGCCTGATCTGCCTAAACGACCGGCCAACTCACGCCCGTCAGCCTTCCAGATACTTCCCACAGCCGCCGCGCCAGATCGCGATCCTTGGCCCTCTTGCTGATGGGCGCAATCCCGGATGGCCCCGCCAGCTGAAATGCCCCTTGTGGGCCGTAGTATTCTCCCGGCTTGACCTTCGGGGCAGTGGCCGCGTAGAGCAACGGCAAGGCTCCCGCAGCAGCGGAGTGCCCCAGCCATCCGCCCACCGTACGATGAACCTTGTGAATCAGGCTCTTGTGTCCTGGGCCATTCTGAAAGAGGGCAGTGCGCGCATAACCGGGGTGGGCTGCGACGCTCATGACACCCCACTTGCCAGCATCGCTCCTGCGCTGCAACTCGATGGCAAAGATCAGCATGGCGAGCTTCGATTGGGCGTAGGCCTGCAGAGACCGGTACCTCCGCTCCATGTGCAGATCGTCAAGGTTAATCTGCGTCCATCGATGGGACAGGCTGCTGACCTGCACCACCCGCGGATCCATCCCGCGCCGCAGCAACGGGAAGAGCTGTGCCGTGAGCGCGAAATGCCCGAGGTAATTCGTCGCCAGCTGCATCTCGAAACCATCCACGGACACGAGACGGCGCGGCAAGGCCATCACCCCTGCGTTGTTGACCAGGAGATCGATGGGCCGCTCGAAACGTTCAATGCGGCGCACAAAATCCGAGACGACCGATAGCTTCGACAGATCGAGCTGTTCAAAGCGGACGAGGGATGCGGGTGCAAGCGGCCGGATTTTTCCAACCGCCCACCGGCCCTGCGACTCGTGACGTCCAGCGACGATGACGTCGGCGCCGGCTTGCGCTAAGGCAATTGCCGTCTCGAAACCAAGACCGCTGGTTGCGCCGGTAACGATTGCAAGTTTTCCAGCCTGCGAGGGAATATTCGCCGCAGACCATTTAAGGGGGGAGTGTGCTGCGATTATTGCGGTACTCCTTACTTCTGTGGTTGTTTACTGAGTCGTAAATGGACCCAG
Organism: uncultured Acidobacteriaceae bacterium; assembly: GCA_963778705.1. Lineage (GTDB taxonomy): Bacteria > Acidobacteriota > Terriglobia > Terriglobales > Acidobacteriaceae > Telmatobacter. The sequence continues at coordinate 327,816 of CAVZVM010000013.1, read as the reverse complement.
TTGCCGGCAAGGGAGGATCAACACCCAGTCAGACCTCGCCAGATCAGATTGAAGCCCAACTCGCGGCTGGACTCTTCCTGCTCAGGATGGGCAACGATGAATTCGATCGTGGCCTCAGCATGGGCTCGCAAAAGCAGAACCAGGAGCTCCAAAGACCCGTCACGAAATTGTCCGCCCTCTGTCACGTCGCGCAGGGTGTCAAGAACCTCAACGACCAGCTTCCCTGGCGTTTCATTTTCCTTGAGCAACATGCCGGTTGCCCGAATCTGCCTCATGATTGTCAGACGAGCTGGCTGTCTCACGCCGAGATCTAGGAACGTATCCCAGATGCAGCGCAAACGAGTCTTGGCATCGCCGTCCCGAGGATAGTTTGTAAGATCGAAATCCTCCCTCATCTCCAGGTAGAGCTCGTTGAGGAGCTCATCTTTGCTGGCAAAGTACGTGAACAAGCTTCCCTCGGCGATTCCCGCCGCACTCGATATAGCTGAAGTTGGTGTGTGCGCGACACCGCGTTCCGCGATCAACACCTTCGCGGCATCCAGAATCGCTTTGCGCTTGCTATCGCTTCTAGGACGCGACACAAGGGGCCTTTTTAACTGAGCGCCTACTCACTCAATTAATACTAATTCGATTTTCTTCTGGAGGCAAGTGTCTTTTTTCGATCGACCCCGCTCTTCGGAGAACTTCCACATTCTCTAGAGACTTACGTTACAACCGGAGCATCCGCCACCCCAGCCACTCCGAAGACGCGCCGATAGCGCTCGATTTCTCGAGGCGGACCCATGGCCTTCGAGTAGTTGTCGGAGAGCTTCACCGCGGGGCGGCCGTCGACCTCGCTCAACTTGCAGACCAGGCTGACCGGGTCGAAGCGATCATTGCCGTGCGGGTTGCAGTTGCGGAAGTCATTGGTGAGAAGAGTGCCCCAACCAGCGCTGAAGCGGATGCGGCGATCGGGAATCCAGCGGGATTCGTCCAGAAAGTCGCGGGAATGGCGGAAAGTCGCCGGCAATGCTCCATTGCGCAGCGTCCCGCCGAAGTAGGCATGCAACGCCAGAATGACATCGACGTCGAGTGAATCGGAGGCGATGAGGCGCTTCTTGTGCGGATCGCGGCCCCGTTCCTCGAGCCATGCAATGTACTCGTCGCCGGCAATGAACGGATCCTTGCTGTCGATGCGCTGCCCCGTCCAATCGGCGACCCAATCGGGTGCATCGCGCAGGAACTGCGTCGTACCGAATGTGTCTGGCAGCAGGATCAGCAACTCGCCCTGATAGCTCTGCTGCCAGAGATCGAGCAAGCGGTATTGCGCCGATTTGAGCTCGTCGTCGGAGTTTGCGAGAGCGGCCAGCGCCATGGGCAGTTCGTGCGCATTGGTGCCGATGGCTTCGAGGTCGTGTTTATAGGCCAGAAAGGTGTTGGAGCTGCCGGCGAAGTTCGAGCCCAGAACGTCGGCCATTGAGGTTACGACGTACTCCTGCCAGAGAAAGCTATGGCGACGGCGCGTGCCGAAGTCGCTGACATTCAGGCCAGGAACGCCGCGCAGACGCTCCATCTTCTCCCAGAGGCGCGTCTTGGCACGTGCGTAGAGGATGTCGAGTTCGAGTTCGGTCAGGCGCTTGACGCTGGCCCGCGTCTTCAACTCGTCGATGGCCGAGAGAGCGTAGATCTCCCACATCGTTGTTGCGGTCCACGGACCGTCGAATGTGAGAGATAACTGGCCCTCTTTCACGGAGAGCTCGAAGTCGGAAAGGCTGGAAGTCGCGGTCGAGCCACTCGAGGAAATCGGGCTCGAAGATGCCGCGCTTGCCGTAGAAGGTATTTCCGGCGAGCCAGATCAGCTCCGACTTGTGAAAGCGCAGCTTGCGCGTGGACTCGAGCTGCTCGCGGAGCTCGTCGAGGTTGACGAGATGACCGAGCGGAACAGCCGAGCTGCGATTGGCGAGGGTGAATTTGGCGTGGGTTTTGGGGAAATGCTTCCAGATGAACTGGAGCATGAGGAGCTTGTAGAAGTCGGTATCGAGCAGCGAGCGCGTGATCGGATCGAGTTCCCAGTTATGGTCGTGGGCGCGGCGAGCGAGGTTGATGATCACAGCTCTCTACTCTAAAGCATGGCCTATCCCTGGTTGGATTCGGGAAGGCGACGGAAAGAGTCGGAGTGAGAGAGCGAAATTCTTCGCAAAGGCTCTACGGATTCTCTGAACGGAGGCATTGCTGTCCAAAATAGCGACTATCTGTTTGACCTGAGAAATATTTGAGGGGGCTGATCCCCAGTTACTCTGAAGTGGGTTCCCAGACAGGACCACATTGAGAGAAGAGAGGATCAGCCATGTTTCAAGTATGCAGTGTGTACTCGCAGCTTTTGCAATTGTTTTCGCGCGGTCAGTTCGCGCGTGCAGTCAAGCACCACCAAGCTGAACGCAACGCCAAGGGGTTCAGCAGTTGGGAGCAATTTGTGGCCATGCTGTTTTGCCAGTTGGCGCATTTGAACTCTCTGCGCGAAGTATGCATGGGACTTGCCAGTTGCGAATCGCCGTTGAAGCATCTGGGCATCAGCGTCACGCCGAAGAAGTCGACCTTGGCGTATGCCAACGCCAACCGTCCGTGGGAACTGTACGAGTCGATCTTTATGCAGCTGTTGGAAAAGTGTCAGACGGAGACGGCTGCGCACTGCCGTCGCAAGTTCCGATTCAAGAACAAGCTGATGAGTCTGGACGCCAGCATCATCGAGCTGTCGGCGACCATGTTTGACTGGGCCAAATACACGCAACAGAAGGGCGCGATCAAGCTGCATCTGTTGCTGGACCACGACGGCTACCTGCCCACGTTCGCGGTGGTGACGGAGGGAAAGTACAACGAGTTGAACGTAGCGCGGGACTTGCGCCTGAAAGCGGGCACGATCCTGGCCGTTGACCGTGGCTACAACGATTATGTGTGGTTCGGACAGTTGACCCAGCACGGGGTTTTCTTCGTCACCCGGATGAAGACCAACACCGTCTATACGACCGTTGAGGTGTGTGCGGTTCCAGAAAAGGGCAACGTGCTCAGTGACCAGATCGTCTCTGTGCCTTCCTTGCGCAGGCATAGCGAGACGCCGGTTCTGTTTCGGCGAATCGAGTACTGGAACCCAGACAAGCAGGAAATCCTGGTTTTCTTCACCAACCTGCTCCACCTGGCGGCCTCGACGGTGGCCGCGATCTACAAGGACCGCTGGCAAATCGAACTGTTTTTCGAGAATACGACATGATGCACTCCTCCGTATGTCATTGAATCTCAAAGAGCAGCTTCGTTGAATTCGACGTTGATGGGGGTGTTGCGCGATTTCTTGCTTCTCTGTATCGCTCGACATCATTTCTCAGCAGTATCCATGGAGCGTTCCCACAGATTTGCATAGCCGGCAACTGTTTCAACTGAATCAGTCGGAAGATGGTCGTCGGAGTGACTCCAAGAGCATCAGCGGCTTCACGCACAGAGATCTCATCCCGATCTTGCCGTTCACCCTGTCGATAAGCTGGAATCGCATGGCGATTACGCAGTGCGCAGACGATCTTTGCAGTCCAGCTTTTTCCATGTGCCGTGCGGTGTTCGTTCTTATTCAAGATCGAAGCGATTCGTGCATCCGGTTCGATGCGCGCCAGCTTGCCAATCATTTCTACAAGTTCATGGTCAGTCGCATAGCTATGTTGTCCGGTGTGAATTTTGGGAAATTCAACTTGCGTGTGATCTCCGCCCTGCCAGTGCAATACAAGCCGTATCGTCTCTTTCTCGCAGGTGGCCGTGATCTCCTTCACAGCGATACGAAGTAGGCGTTTCTTGTACTCCGGTGAACTACGCGGATCGTCCCATAGCCGTTGGATGTCCCGTGCGAAGTCCATCAGTTTTCTCTTTTGCGCGGCGGTGATGGGATGATCGCGGGCCTCTTCGAGCACTGCGATCTCTGCTTTCAGATCGGCTTCCACGGACAATGCTCGATTCCATCGACGCTCAAGTTCTGCCGCAACAAGCCGATTAGATGGATCTACCGCGTCATATTGGCGCCGCGCGTGCGCCACCTCGTATCGTGCCTGCTGCAGGGCTAAAGTCTTCTGCTGAATACGTTCATCGTTGGCTTCTTCAAGCGCAGTGATAGCAGCCGTTGCCGCATCGATGCCAAGTGGCGACAAGCAGCGCAGCAACTGTTCCGATACCAAGCGGTCAGCGCGGAGTCCACCGAACATGACGCAACAAGACCGATCACGATTGAGCGCGTACCCGCAGCACTGATAGCGAATAACGCGCTGCCGAGGATATTGCGCCAGCATCTTCGCGCCGCAATGACCACAGCGCAACAGACCGGCGAGCAGCGCCTCGCCGTGCCGAACCGCTCCTCGCACCACCCGGCTGTTCGCGTTTTCGTTGTGGGCAATCATCGCTTGATTGCTTTGATACAAGTCCCAATCAATGTAGCTCTCGTGATGATCCAAAATCAATACCGCCCAGTCTTCGCGGCGGCGTTGTACCCGGCGCTGTATCTTTTGACCAGCCTCCAGACGCGTTATCGTTTTCGCGCGCCCGTATGCATATGCGCCAGCATAGACGGGATTCTTCAGGATGCTCAGGACTGCATGATAGCGTGCGGGCTGCCAACCCTTTTCGCGCGCGTCTTTCGTTCCCAAAACAACAGGCAGCTCAATCTGCTGACGATCTAGCCAAAAATAGACTTGGCGCACGCTGCCCAGTTCCGCAAACTTACGGAAGACAAGCTCTATGCTGGACTGAACCCGAACGTCCGGATCCTTCTCGATTCGGTCCTCTGCTCCTCGGAGATAGCCCACTGCAAGCCGCTGTACCAACGCGCCACGTTGCGCTTTTTGCTGCAGAGCCGCTTGGCCACGTTCGCGAAAAGTGGCGACCTCCATTTCGCTGATCGTGCCTTTCATGCCCAACAGCAAACGATCATTCGTTAGCCGCGGATCGTAGACGGACTCGGCATCGATCAGAAGCGCCCCAACGACGCTGCAAAACTCCAACAGTGTATGCCAGTCCCGGCCATTACGCGCCAGACGGGACGCTTCGATGCTCAAGACCGCTCCTACTCGCCCATCGCACAGCGCACGCAATAAGCGTTCAAAACCAGGTCGGCGAGTCCCGGATCCAGAAATACCGAGATCTTCATCGATCACCTCGACATTTTCCCAGCCCAGAGATCGGGCATGGTCGACCAGGGCATATTGGCGGCGTTGGCTCTCAAGGTTGTGACGCACCTGACCAGGCGTTGATTGACGTATGTAGACACAGGCCTGACGGGATAAATGCTCAGCCGTGATCTTGTTCATCGCCCACCTCCTTGCTGGTTCCCCTGACCTGCGCTTGCATCATTTGCATCAAGGTCTGCCGAAGCTGGGCTGTCACCTCCTGCGGAAGTCGTACGTCGAGTGCCGGGAGAGGCTCCTCGAAGAGTTGGCGCTGTTGTCTCCTGACCGTTGGCATCCTGATCCTCCTCGCGCATATTGTGCACAGAGAGGGCAGGAATGGTCACGGCCGCATTGCATAATCCCAAAAGCACTTTGGCGGGCAAACGTGCCGTCGAAACAAGCTTTACGTTCGACGCCTCGGGGTGAATCATCCAGTCCGGCACTGCTAGAGGACGACCATCCGCCCTCCGCACAACGAAAAATGTTTCGCTGTAACGCTCATATCGCCGGATCACCGGTAGTTTGTGCGTGCACAAGGGGTGAAAAGGATAGTGAATCGTGACTTCATCGGGACGATGATGTTGATGGGCAGTATGTCGGCCTGTTGTTCAAAGCACTGAAACAGACCGCAAAAGTGAAGTCGTTCCTGGGCACCAGCGCCAATGCAGTCAAGACACAGGTATGGACGGCGTTAATCGCCATGCTGATCCTGAAATACCTGCAAATGAAATCCAGCTTCGGTTGGTCGCTCTCCAATCTGGCCGCTCTGCTGCGCCAACAGCTGTTCATCTTCAGAGACTTGTGGGCATGGCTCAACGCTCCTCTGGAAGGACCGCCAGCCGCAAGGCAACTCTGCGAACAATTACCGATGCCCCTGATGTGGTAGCTCAGAGTTGGACAGCAGCGAAAGAATAAAGGTCAAGAGCAACCAGAAGCTCAGCACTTACACGCCAACCACTTGGACAGCAGGATACCGAACACATAGAAAACCAGCCAGACCGAGTCCGCGACCAAACCTGCCGCTCCCGGTCGGGAGATGCCTATGCCCTATCAAATCAACTGCGCGGATCTACTGAATCGCTGTCTTGGACAAGAGTGGAACGGAGGTTATTTACTCCCTTGGGTAGTGGTGCAGTTTGAAGTAAACAGGGCTGAAATCGCATCCAGGCGTAGACTTGGGTGCATGGCAAAGAAAGTGACCGACATCGATTTTGTGGTAGGTATCCTTGAAAGCATGAAGGGCAAAAGCACTCGGCTCATCGCGCAAGAGGTTGTGAAAAAGCTAGGTCTTCGTATCCGTAATCGCGCGAGATCCCGCGCGGAGGACGTCAACCAAACTGCCGCGCGAATCGTCAGGGAAGTAACGAGAGATTAGGTTTGGGGGTTGCTTGACTCAAACTTGATGACGTCTTCCTCCGACATCAAATTATCCTTAATGCCTTTCATTATTACGAAAGGCTCCATAATTGACTCCCGAAAACGGAATCGATAGCGGCGTTTTGACCCTTTTCTTTCGAGGATGCTGCCCCTCGATTCCTCGCAGAATGAATTCAGGTGCCTCATATAGCGATCAATCCCGAAGTCTTTATGAACAATTGCTGCGATTGGCTTGCGCAAGTCCCCCGCAGCAAAATACCCAAGCTCATCAGTTGGCGCAAGGGCTGCTGCGAGAAGAATTTCTTTGTATATATTTTGGTGTGGGCTGCTGATTGCCTGGTTGTACGACGTAACGATTGTTTGCTGCGCGTTTTCGACGGATTGCCGGATCGCGGCTTCGACGTCGCTCTTGTTTGCGCGGAGGCGATCTCTATCGACTGCCGCATACCCAGATAGAAGACCCAATTCGTGAGTATTGTGGGGCAACCCTTGGGACAAAGCAGCTATATGTTTTTTGGCGTCGTCGTCAATTTCTAGATTTGCCGCTCCAAACCCCTTATCGATGATTGCTAGCAATTCACTACTTTCCATCCTCGGTAATTGGATTTGAACGAGCGCCCGTTCTACAGATTGATGCTCAGAGATCAACTCATCTATCGAGTCAGCCACGCCGATGATAATGAGCGTCGCATCCACTGAATGGTCCGAGAGGCTCTTGATGGTATCGGCGAGCAGGCCGGCAGTAGTAGGGTCTTTGACCCGGTCGTATTCATCGATTATGACGATTGTCGATGTACCTGTTTGCTGGAGAAGAAACCGCACATCTTCGGAGCTGGCGTTTTCTGGAACGTGGCCGCTCAATGGTGATGCCGATGGCTCGCTCAAAAAACCGGTTCCATACCGCATGAATGAGAGTTCCCTAAAGACTCCTTTCCAAATTGAATTAAAAGTGGAACCAGCGGCACAATTGTGCCGGACCACTTGGTAGTTGTGCTTCTTTAGGATCTCTAACCAGTCAGCCAATACGTTCGCTAGGGATGTTTTCCCCACTCCACGCTCGCCGTAAATGATGACGTGTTGCCCCGGTTGGAAAACAGCGTCCGTAACGCGCTGGAGATGGTCAAGACGACCCGAAAAGAGCTGAAACTTGCTAACGGGTGCGCTAGGGGTAAAGGCGGACGATAGTCGTCCCTTACATCTCATTTTCTCTTGTATTTCCATTCAATGCTCCCATTAATTTTGGACTATAGCACATTATGAAGATTCTATCTAACAATTTGAACGCAAAAGCTAACAATATGTGTTGACAAGCTATCAGTAAGGTGCCAACATGTTTGCATGAACCGCCTTAGCGCCGCCAAGCGCGTCCAAGTCGTTGCCGCTCTGGTGGAAGGCAGCAGCATCAACTCCATCGTGCGCATGACGGGCTCCGCGAAACATACGGTCTTAAATTTGCTCGAAGACATGGGTTGCGCCTGCGCCGCCTGGCACGCAGTGGTTGTGCGTGGCATCGCAGCTCGCAGAATCCAAGCCGACGAAATCTGGGCATTCTGCGGAGCTAAAGCAAAGAACGCATCGCTTGAGAAGAAAGCTCAGGGCTGGGGCGACGTGTGGACCTGGACAGCTATTGATGCAGACACGAAGCTCTGTATTTCCTACCTGATTGGGGGACGCGATGCAGGATGGGCCGAAGACTTCGTGGCTGATCTTCGCCAGCGCGTAGTGGGCCGTCCCCAGATCACGACCGACGCACACAGGCCTTACATGAGGGCGATTGAGAAGGCTTTTGGCGAGGATGTGGACTATGCCCAACTGCACAAGCTGTACGGCGCGTCAGATGAACCAGAAAAGCGTTATAGCCCCGCGAAATGCATCGGCTGCTCCATGAAAACCGTCATTGGCGATCCTGACCCCGACCATGTGAGCACAAGCTACGTTGAGCGCCAGAATCTCACCATGCGCATGTCGATGCGACGTTTCACGCGGCTCACGAATGGTTTCTCGAAGAAGATCGAAAATCATGGTCACGCAGTTGCACTACATTTTATGCACTACAATTTTTGCAGGATTCACACGACGCTGCGAGTCACGCCTGCTATGGAGGCCGGATTAGCCGACCACGTTTGGACGCTGGAAGAACTAGTTGGAATAGATGAAAATAAGGAGGTTAGGGCGGCGTAACCAAAAGGAAACGGCCCCTTTCGGAGCCGTTATTTCCGATGTTCTTCACACCGGCGCTGTTCAACTTGTATGAGTATAAACCTGGTTCCAGGGTTGTCAATCCCCCAACGTAAATTTCGTGTAATCACGTACATTGACGGGTACAACCTCTACTTCGGGATGCACGAGGAGGCGGTAAAACGAGGTTCCAAGGCGGAGCCCGACGTGGCTTTTTACCGCCTAATGTGGCTCGACATCCACGGGCTGGCTCAAGCCCTGTTGCTACCATCTCAGGAACTCGTCGGAGTTAAATACTTCACCTCGCCGATCAGCAACAATAAGGGCAAACAGGAGCGCCAAAACAAGTATTTCGATGCCCTCCGAACGCGACCACTGATCGAGATTATCTTCGGAAGATTTCAGCCCGACCGCAAGGAATGTGATCACTGCGGCCATCCTGCATATCACCCGCAAGAAAAGAAAACCGACGTGAACATTGCCGTCAACCTGATTTGCGACGCCCTTGAAGATCGCTACGACACCGCCATTCTCATAACCGGCGACTCTGATCTAGTTCCCGCCGTGGACGCAGTAAGACGATTGACGCCCCACAAGCGAATTGTTATCGCCTTCCCGCCCCGCCGTCGCTCGGATGAGCTTGCCAAGTCATCGGGCGGAACGCCCATCCACATTTGGGAACCTCTGCTCAAGAAGAATCGCTTATCAGATGTCATCAAACGAACTGGACTCCCCGACGTTGTTTGCCCGTTGAAATATACCGGCGCGGCAGGATGCACCAGCGCTGGGCATTAGATTTCAAACTGCACCACTACCCTCCCTTGCTATTAACGGGGAGGGGGGGAGTGGGGTAGGCGGTTGCGTTCTGCACCGAGAATGGGGCAAAGGCGAGCTTGACACGAGCGTAGGAGTGAAGAGTCGACGACGCGGTTTTGATTCCCTGCCCCATGGTTCTATTGGACCAGAAAATAGGGTAATTCTTCGCAACGCGTCGACTGCTACGGTTCCAATCGTTGTGCCGGGAGTGCGGAAGGATCGGACGGGAGGCAACGCGGGCCGCCGCAGAATGCGGGGGGCAGGAGGTTTCCGGCCGATTCGCACCAAGCGCGAGAGGCAAGGAAAGCACTGAGATTCGTTGCTCGGCTTAACTAAGCATCTCGCTCCGCACGGTTCATCCGTTCGCGTCAATTTCGACAACCACTTTGCCCTGCGCTCCCGATTCGACAAGATCGAGTGCGGCGTCGATTTGGGATGTTGAGAAGCGACGCTCATTGAGAAGTGGGACGAGCTTGCCCTGTTCCGCAAGCTGAGCGGCATGCGCAAGAATTTCGCCGTGGTGTGCTCTGCCCTCGCCCGTGAGCAGCGGCAATAAGGTAAACACGCCCGAATAGGTGGCTCCGCGAAAAGACAATGGAGCGAGTGCGTGTGTTCCCCAACCCAAACAACTCACGGCGTGGCCGGTGTAGCGGCGCACGGACTGGAACGAGGCGTCGAGTGTGGCGCCACCCACGGTGTCATAGACGATATCGAAGCCTACGCCGTTGGTGAAGGCGCGGACATACTCGTCGACAGACATCGCTTGGTAGTCGATGGGCGTGGCGCCGTAGCCTTCGACGACGTGCTTCTTTTGGGGTGAGACGGTGGCAAAGACCTGGGCCCCGAAGGCACACGAGATCTGCACAGCGAGGTGGCCGACACCGCCTGCCCCGGCGTGGATGAGAACCTGCTGGTCCGCATGAACATTGGCGCGGTCAACGAGGCCTTCCCATGCCGTGATGGTGCCGAGCGGCAGAGCAGCAGCCTGGCGCATGGAGAGATTGCGGGGCTTGTGCGAAAGCAGAGACGCGTCGGCAGAGACGAATTCTGCGAGCGTGCCTTGCAGGCCGCCGACGCCGCCGACCGCACCGTAGACCTCGTCGCCCGCATGAAAGGCGGTCACACCTGCACCGACGTCTTCGACCGTGCCTGCCATGTCGAGACCGAGCACAGCCGGCAATGGCTGCTGCGCATGACCAGCGTTGCCAGCACGGATCTTCGTGTCGAGCGGATTGAGACCACTGGCGGCAACGCGGATAAGGACTTCACCGGGGCGTGGCGTCGGGCGCGGAATGGTGGTTTCGCAACCCTTGCCGCCTGGAGTTTCGATCTGCCAAATTCTTGAATCCATGAATGGACCTCAATGAGCGATCTGGGGCACAGTGGAGAAGAGCGGGATGAAGCCCTCAAGAAGGGTGGGGTGCGTGAGGACCGTGTCGCGGAGTGCGGTGTAGGGCAGGCTGGCCCCCATGGCGATCTGGACCGCACCCATCACTTCCCCGGCGCCCACGCCGAATGCCGTGAAGCCGAGAATCCGATCGCTGTCTGCGGCGATGAGAGCCTTAAGGAAGCCGCGGGTTTCGGACAGTGTGCGCGTGCGCAGTACGTCGGAAATGGGAACCTTAGCCAGGCGATATCGAATGCCCTGAGCCCTGGCCTCGGACTCGTTCAGCCCAATGCGGGCCAGCTCGGGATCCGTGAACATGCAGAATGGCACCTGGCGGCCCGTGGTGACCCGGGGACGGCCGAGCATATCGTCGCGAATGACGCGGAAATCGTCGAAGGAGATGTGGGTGAAGTGGGGACTGCCTGCGCAGTCGCCGATGGCCCAGACATCGGGGGCCGTGGTGCGGAGATGCGCGTCGACCTGAATGTAGCCGCGATCGGTGAGTTCGACCCCGGCGAGATCGAGACCGATTCCAGCGGTGTTGGGCGTCCGTCCAACTGCGACGAGAAGATGCGAGCCTTCGAGGGCGGATTCGATGCCGTTGGAACTGAGTCGGAGCCGAACGCTCTCTCCCGAAACCCCTTCGACGGCCTGGACATGCGTGCCCAGACAGAGGGCGATGCCTTCGTCGCGAAAGAGGGCTTCGAGGTCGCCCCGCACGTCTTCGTCTTCGCGATGCGCCAGAGAGTGATTGCGATCGATAACCGTGACGCGGCTGCCGAAGCGGCGAAAGGCCTGTGCGAGTTCGAGTCCAACATATCCGCCGCCAAGGACCAGCAAGTGTTCAGGGACGCGGTCGAGTTCGAGGGCCTCGATGTGCGTGAGGGGTCTGGACTCAGGGAGACCGGATATCCGCGGAAGGGTCGCACGCGTTCCGGTGCCGATGACAACTTTGTCGCCGCGAATGATGCGAATGTGGCCCTCTGGTGTAGTGACCTCAAGAGTCTTCGGCTCGATGAAGCGCGCCGAGCCAATGAGCAGTTGAGCGCCGCTCCCGGCGAACTTTTCGAGGTGCATAGCGACGAGGCCGGAGACCATGAGGCGCTTGCGCTCGCGGACGGCAGCCATGTCGATGAGGACGTTGTCCTTGCTAATGCCGAACTCTTCGCTGCGAAAGAAGTAGGAGGCGACCTTGGCGCTGTGAATGATGTTCTTGCTGGGCAAACAAGCGATGTTGGGGCAAGAGCCACCAATATATTTGCGCTCCACAAGGACTACGCGTCTTCCCATCTTGGCCATTGTCCAGGCGAGGAACTTGCCCCCTTCGCCGCTTCCGAGAATGACAAGATCGTAGCGTTCTTGGCTCATAGCTCTGTTCCTTGCTTGCACTGCGTTCAGCGAGGATGAAAAACAACGAAGCAGCGGATCGAGGGATCCGCGTCGGGACAATCAGTTGTCGACGATCGTTGGGAATGGAGCGCTTGCGGGCGAGCGTACGGCTTTCCTACGCCACGGGTGAATTATGCCACGTGGCCGAGCATGCGGATGTGAATCGTGGACTACTCGGTCTGCTTCGCCAGGAAGCGTTCCATGAACTTGGTGTCGAATTTGCCGGCGCGGAAGTCTTCGTCGCGGAAGATGGCCTGGTGCAGCGGAATCGAGGTGTCGATGCCCTGCACGACGAACTGCGAAAGAGCGCGTTCCATACGGACCATGGCTTCTTCGCGATCGACGCCGTAGCAAATGAGCTTGGCGATGAGCGAGTCGTAGTAAGGCGGGACGACGCCTTCGGAGTACTGCGCCGTATCGACGCGAACGCCGTTGCCGCCGGGCACATTGAAGGCGGTGATCTTTCCCGCCGATGGAGTGAATTTGCGCGGGTGCTCGGCGTTGATGCGGCACTCGATGGCGTGGCCGCGAATTTCGAGCTTAGGCGGAAGAATGTCGCTGAGCTTTTCGCCGGAGGCGATGCGGAGCTGGGCTTTGACGAGGTCGACACCGGTGATGGCTTCTGTGACCGGGTGCTCCACCTGGATGCGCGTGTTCATCTCGATGAAGTACAGCTTGCCGTCTTCGTCCATCAGAAACTCGACAGTGCCGGCGTTCTGGTAGCCGATGTGGGTGAGGCAGCGCACGAGAGTCTTGCCGATCTCCTCGCGCATCTTCGGCGTGACCTGAAGCGACGGGGCTTCTTCGATGAGCTTTTGATGGCGGCGCTGGATGGAGCACTCGCGCTCGAAGAGTGTGGTGACGTTGCCGTGCTCGTCGGCGAGAACCTGGAACTCGATGTGGCGCGGCTGCTCGATGAACTTCTCCATGTAGAGCTCGCCGTTGCCGAAGGCGTTGGCCGCTTCAGTGGATGCGGCATGGAAGAGGTTGGGAAGTTCTTCTCCGCTGCGCACGATGCGCATGCCGCGGCCACCACCGCCCGCCTTGGCTTTGAGGATGACGGGATAGCCGATGGTTTTGGCAACCGTGAGTGCTTCGCTTTCGTCGCCCAGCACGCCGTCGGAGCCCGGAAGAATTGGAACCTTCGCCTCTTTCATGGTCTGGCGGGCTTTTTCTTTTTCACCCATCAGGCGGGTGACTTCGGGGGGCGGCCCGATGAATTTGATGTTCGAGGCGCGGCAGACCTCGGCGAAGTTGGCGTTCTCGCTCAGGAGGCCGTAGCCGGGATGGATGGCATCGACGTTGGCGATCTCGGCCGCGGAGATGACGGCTGGGACATTGAGATAGCTGTCTGCGGCGCGCGGTGGGCCGATGCAGATGGCTTCGTCGGCAAAGCGGACGTGCAGCGAGTTGCGATCGGCTTCGCTGTAGACGGCGACGGTGCGCATGCCGAGTTCGCGGCAGGCATTGATGACGCGCAGCGCAATTTCGCCGCGGTTGGCGATCATGACTTTACGAAACATAGGGAAGTTAGTTCACCCGGATGGAAAACAGCGGCTGGCCGAACTCGATGGGTTGCCCGTTGGTGACGAGGCACTTGACGATCTCGCCGGCGGCATCGGCTTCGATTTCGTTCATGAGCTTCATGGCCTCGACAATGCAGATGACCTGGCCTTTTTCGACGTGGTCGCCGGGCGAGACGAACGAGGGAGCACCGGGTGAGGGTGAACCATAGTACGTGCCGACAATGGGCGATTTGACGAGGTGCAGCTCTTCGGCGGGTGTGGGAGCGGATGCAGGCGCCGTGGGTGCGGGAACCTGAGAAGCGGGCGCGGCCGGCTGGGTCTGCGGCGCCGAACCGGCGGGAGCTGCGGCCCAGGCACGGGCGAGATCCGACAGCTGCGGTGCGGGCTGATTGAACTTGAGGCGGAGTTTGAGATCGCCGCGGTCAACATCGAACTCGGCAACTCCATGCTGCTTCAGGAACTCGATTAGCTCTTTCAGATCCTGGATATCTTCTGGTTTCATTCGTTCCTTGTCTCTTGCTGCACTGGCAAGATCGTCGTTCAAAGTCCGTTTAGAGCTCGATGAGGGCCTTCGGCGCTGGGGTGAGCACTTCTCCACCGGAACGCGTCACCGCCACCATGTCCTCGATGCGGATGCCGAACTCGCCCGGCAGGTAGACGCCCGGTTCGATGGTGATGACCATGCCTGGTATGAGGCGTGCCGTCTGCCCTGCCCCGATGCGCGGCGATTCATGAATCTCCAAACCGACTCCATGCCCGGTGGAATGGGAAAACGCTTCGGCAAGACCTGCGTTGCGGAGGACGGACCGAGCCGCCTCATCGACATCGCCGCAGCGTGCTCCGCCGCTGACTGCCGCGACGGCCGATTCCTGGGCTTCGAGCACTGCGTGATAGGTCGCGCGTTCTTTGGCCCCCGGTTTTCCGAGGTGCACGGTACGCGTCATATCGGAGCAGTAACCCTCCCGGATTATACCGAAGTCCAGAGTGACGAACCCCCTGCGGGGCAGTGGGGCGATGGAGGCGCGTCCATGGGGAAGAGCGGAGCGAGGACCCGAGGCCACAATGGTCTCGAAGGACATGCCTTCTGCGCCAAGTTGGCGGGCCTGGTATTCGAGCTCGGCAGCGACTTCGAATTCGGCGAGGCCAGGGCGGAGGAAGGAGAGCAGATTGTCGAAGAGCCTGCAGCCGATCAGTGCAGCTTCGCTCATGATCTCGAGTTCGTCGTCGTCTTTGACCCAGCGAAGCGGCTCGACCAGCGGTGCGGCCAGCGGTACGAGGAACGTCCGGCGGAGGTGCGAGGGCAGAGCGGTTCGAATGCGCGTGAGATCCGCAACGGTGGTATGTGTGGGATCGAATCCGACAAACTCGACGCCGCTTTGCGCGGCAAGCCAGACCGCTGCATTGTTGGCGGGAGGGCCGGAGACGATGTGTACTTTGGCAGCGGCGACCTCTTCGGCAGCCTGGGCCGTATAACGCCCATCGGTAAAGAGGCGCGCAGCGCGACGCGAAACTGCGAGTGCAGCGCTCGAGCCGGTAAATCCGCAGAGGTAGCGAACATCGGGGAGATGGGTAATGAGGAGGCCATGTAGGCCCGCGCGGGTGATGCGGCGGCGCACAAGACCGATACGGCGGTTGTGGTCCATTCGGGAAAGGATAAATGAATTGCTCGGGACTGAGGGACTAAGGGAACAAGCGGGATTCGGACTGGCGGGAAGGCCGTTCGTTTTCGGACACCGAATTGCGGATGTGGACGAGCCGAGCCGATAGTTTCCCGGCGTCGCCGATCTAAGTGGTTGATTATCTGCGACAGCCTGTAACAGTTAACTGGCACGAAACGTGCTGTTTCTGGAAGACAAGTTGAGTTGTGTCGGGAGGACGGAATGAGGGTTCTGCTGCAGGATCTGGGGTATGCCTTGCGTCAGTTGCGCAAGACGCCGGGATTCACGATCACTGTGCTGCTGACACTGGCGTTGGGTATCGGCGCCAATGCCGCGATCTTTACCCTCGTGAATGCGGTGATGCTGCGAAACCTGCCGGTCAGCGATCCGAAAACGCTGGTGCGGATTGGCGACAAAGACGACTGCTGTGTCAACCGTGGCGTGCACGACAACGGCGACTATTCACTGTTCTCGACCGAAGCCTATGCCCTGTTCAAAAAGAACCTGCCGGAGTTTGAGGATCTGGCGGCGATGGAGTCTGGTTACGCGTACCGGCCTGTCACGGTCCGGCGCGAAGGACCGACTACGGTAGCGCAGTCGGCGATGGGTACGTTTGTTTCAGGGAACTACTTCCGTGTCTTCGGGCTGAGGCCTGCGGTAGGACGGTTCTTCTCCGATGGGGACGATCAGAAGGGCGCACCGATCACCGCGGTGATGAGCTATGAAGCCTGGCAGCAGGATTACGCCGGAGACGCATCGGTTGTCGGGAGCACATTCTGGATCAACACGAAGCCGGTGACGGTGATCGGCGTTGCACCGCAGGGGTTCTACGGCGATCGCGTCTCGAGCCGGCCGCCGAAGTACTACATGCCCCTCGAATCGATGGATGCAGTCATCGGCGCGCCGTATCTGCACAATCCGGAGACCTCGTGGGCATACATCCTTGGGCGCGTAAGGCCCGGGGTTTCTCTGCCTGCGTTGCAGCAGAAGATCAGCACGATGCTGCGGCAGCACTTTGCGACGCTCAAGATGTTCCAGGACAAGCGCGTCAGCAAGCAGTTGCAGCTCGTGCACGTGGTGCTGACTCCGGGCGGGGGCGGCATCCAGGCCCTACAGGATCAATACAAGGATCATCTCCAGCTGCTGACATGGATTGCCGCGCTGGTGCTGCTGGTGGCCTGTGCAAATATCGCAAATTTGCTGCTGGTACGGGGCATGAGCCGGCGAGCAGAGATGTCCATTCGCACAGCGTTGGGGGCGCAGCGCAGCCGCATTCTCCGCCAGTTGCTCACGGAGAGCGTGCTTCTGGCAGGTTTTGGAGGCTTGCTCGGGTTAGCTGTGTCGTTCCTGGGCGCTCGCATGTTGCTCTTGCTCGCTTTTCCGGGTGAGCAAGGAGTTCCGATCAATGCGGCGCCTTCGCCTTCAGTGATTGCGTTCGCTCTTGGGCTCTCGCTGGTGACGGGCGTCCTGTTCGGGATTGCACCGGCGTGGCTTGCGGCGAGCGCGCAGCCGGCAGATGCGCTGCGGTCTAATACGCGCACGACTGCGCAGGGTGCTTCCCTTCTGCAACGCGGACTGGTGGTGCTGCAGGCGGCGCTCTCGCTGGTTCTACTGGTGGCGGCGGGACTTTTCTCGCAAAGCCTCAGCAAACTGCAAGGCACCGATATGAAGCTCGATCCAACCAACCGCTACATCATTCACATCAATCCGCAGGCCGCCGGCTACGCAACCACGCAGGTGGAGGCGCTCTATCGCACGATTGTCGACCGCTTTCACGCGTTGCCTGGAGTGTTGAAGGTGGGACTGGCGACCTATACGCCGATGGAGGATAACAACTGGAGTTCAGGCACCAAGATTCAGGGGGAGCCCGATCTGAACAAAAGCGCATCCTGGGTGAAGGCCACGCCGGAGTATTTCGATGCGGTGGGCACGCACGTGGTGATGGGGCGCGGATTCACGGCGCAGGACACACTCAGCGCGCCGCCCGTTGCGGTGGTCAACCAGGAGTTTGTGAAGCAGTTCTTCGGCAAGCGCAATCCGATCGGGCATCGCCTCGGCTTCCCGGGGCCGGGCGACGATGGCGCCTATGAGATTGTCGGCGTGGTTGAGGATACGACGTACACGAGCGTGTACTGGAAGGACCACGCCATGTACTTTGTGCCCCTGACGCAGCGCGGGACTGTCGCCAAACCCGATCCTATCGAGAAGGACATGTCGCTCTACGCCGAGGCGATGGTGATTCAGACGGAACGCCCGGTTCCGGACATGGAAAAACTGGCTGGGGAGACACTGGCGTCGATCAATCCGAACCTGACAATCGTGAAGTTTCAAACGTTCCAACAGCAGATCGACGGGCAGTTCACCGAAGAGCGGATGATCGCGCGGCTCACTTCTCTCTTCGGAGCATTGGCGCTGCTGCTGGCGGCGCTGGGACTCTACGGTGTGACGGCCTACTCGGTGGTGCGGCGGACGCCGGAGATCGGCATTCGGATGGCGCTGGGCGCCGAGCGCAGCCGGGTGATCGGGATGGTGATGCGCGGAGCGATGGTTCAGGCTGCGATCGGGTTGGCGCTCGGAGCACCGGTTGCGATGCTCTGCGTGCGCTACGTGAAGTCGCAGCTCTACGAGATCACGAGTGTGAATCTGCCGGTCATGCTGGGAGCGATTGGGACGCTGGCGATCGCGGCGGCAATTGCAGGGATGATTCCGGCGCGGCGGGCAGCGTCGATTGATCCGGTGAAGGCGCTGAGGATCGAGTAAAGCAGGATCAAAGATCGGTCGCCCAGTCTTCGAGTCCGGGAAGACCGGCGGCATGTTGAAATGCTGCGTCGTGGCTGACGAGGACGGCTCCGACGGCAATTGCCTGGGCGGCAATCTGAGTGTCGAATGGGCCAAGCGGCTTGCCGACGGCTTCCTGCTTTGCCCGAAATGTTCCGTAGGCAACGGCCTCCTCGCTACCCCAAGGCAGCACCTGCAATCTCCCAAGAAAATCGCGAAGGGCGTTCAACCGCCGTCTGCTGGCGCCTACTTTCGCGAGACCATACCAAAGCTCGGCCTCGGTAATACTGGAGATACAGGCTGCCTCGTCTGGGCCAAGGCTCGTTAGACGTGCACGCGCTGCGGGAAATGAACCCTTGAGAATGTAGCTGACGGTGTTGGTATCGAGCAGATAGAGTCGAGTCAAAGCGGCTCGCGGACTTCAGCAACGCCTTGCTTCCGCTCGGCCATGAAGTCAGCGGGAAACTCAGCCGCATCGATCGCGGCGAATATCTCGTCCCAACTGGAGGACGATTGAGAAAGGATCAGGTCGCCAGTTTGCGCATCACGACGGACAAAGACCTCGTCTGCGTCGAAGCGGAATTCGGCAGGAATGCGGACAGCCTGACTTCGGCCCGTCATGAAGACCCGTGCTTTCGCGAGCTTAGCCATCGGAGCCTCCGCTGATACATATCATGATACGTATCAGACGCGAAGTCAAGCTAAAGGCTTGCAGCCTGCCCTTTACATCGCCGGTCGGACGGGCTTCTTGGCGAGAGGATCGATCTCGGGATTTGCGGCCTGGAGGTCGGACTGGTGGTCCATCCACTCGTCGAGACGCGAGCGCTTGAAGCGCCAGCGGTTGCCGAGTTTGAAGGCCGGCACGAAGCCCTCGGAGGCGTACTTGTAGAGCGTATCGGGAGAGATGCCAAGGTAGTCGGAGGCCTGGCGGATGTCCATGACCTCGCGCACTTCAGGAACAAGCAAATTGGAGCGGGCGGCAGCGTTGCGCATAAAACCCTCCCCTGCGAGGTAGGGCGCAGAGTGGAATTCCGGCGGGGGCAGAGGCCGGTACTCCTGTATATAGCGCGGTTTCACCTGCGGCTTCAAGGTTTTTCCGGAAGTTAACGGAAATTTACGGGCTTTTGGGTCACAGAACATTCATCGAAGGTGGGGGGATCGGAGGCCAAACCCTGCCGGTTGGGGTGGCTAAATCGGGCTGGCCCAAGGGCTTGGGTGATTGAAGCGGATGGTGCTGGTTCTGTCCGGCAAAGACAAGCGGGCTGTGGAAATCGCAAAGAAAGGCCCTCGCTCAGACTGAACGAGGGCTCTCCACAGAATCCGAGCTTAGTTAAGGTTCTGATCGTCGCGGCGATGGAGGGTCGGACGATCGTCTCCGTTGGCGCTTCCGTCGCTGGCCTGGGTATTACCGTTGTCGTCGGGCGCGTTGCTGGCACGGCGCAGCGACGGCTTTTTGCCATCCTTGTTGTCGAGCAGGCGGCGCTTGTTCTCGATGCGGGCCAGACGGGCCTTGACTTCGTCAAACTCCGACGTGGTGACGGTGTATTCATCCTTGGCCGGAAGGATGCGAGCAATCTCTTCCTGCGAGTGCAGGATGCGGTCTGGGGTCTGAGGATGGTCCGAGAACGCCTTGGATACGAGGCCGGGTTTGCGCTTCTCGAGCGCCTGGACCTTCTCAAAGAAGGTAATGAAGGCCTGTGGATCGTAGCCGGCGCGGTACATGTACTGAACGCCGAGGTAGTCGGCCTGCGCCTCGAACTCACGCGAGAACATGAGGAACGTCATAGGCACGGCGAGCTGCACTGCCTCATAGATGCCGTAGCCGGTCCAGGTGTAGCCGGTGAGCATGATGAGGGGGATGGTGCCGAGCTGCGCATAGTTCATGCGAGTCATCTCGCGGGCCGCGTGGTGGGCGCACACGTGGGCGATTTCGTGGGCCATGACGCCGGCCAGTTCGGCTTCTTCATCGGCGTTGAGGATCAATCCTGAGTTGACGTAAAAGAATCCACCGGGCAGGGCCATGGCGTTGATTTCGTCCGAGTCGATGACCTTGATGGTGAAGGGCACCTTGCAGTCGGAGTTCTTGACGATGTTCTGGCCGATGCGGTTGACGTACTCGGTCACCACCGGATCGGTGATCATGCGCGTGCTTTTCTCGATCTGGTCGGCGTAGCTCTTACCCATCTTGATTTCGCTGTCGGTGGAGTACCAGTTGCCCAGACCGCGGCCACCGATATCGCGATTCCCGACGGCGTTGACGTCTTCGACGCTCCCGGGCTTGACCTTGATCATCTCGCCGCCTACGGGCACGATCTTTTCAGGATCGACGTCCTTGGCAGCGATGTCGCCGCTCACTGGCGTGGTTCCGGGCTCCGGATCGTTTTTGGCGTCCTTATCCTTCTTCTTGTCCTTCTTGTCGTTCTTACTGTCGGCCTGGGTTGTGGCCGGGGGTGCGGGAGGGACGTCGCCCGCCACGGGCGTCGTTCCCGGAGCTGGCTGCTGCGCGGCCGGAGTATTTGCAGCCGGCGTGCCGGAGGGGGGCGTTCCCTGCTGCGGCGAAGGAGTGTTGGCGGTCGCCGATGTGTCGGTCGTACCGCTCGACTGCGCTGAGGGGGTGGATGGCGTGTTCTGGGCGCACAATGCAGTCGCCATTGCCAGTGCCAGCGATGCCAGCAGGGCTGCTTTGAACCCGTTCAGCGCTGTTCTCATGGGTGAATCCTCCGGCCCGGACGAGCGTAGGAGTACGACGTTCGCTTCGCTCGACTTGTTAGACGTTAGTATCCGCCCATATGGCAGCGAAGCGGAAGTGAAAATCGACTGAAGTTGTCAGGAGAATGTAACCAGCGGCACACGCCGGATTGTTGCCGGAGTGACTGGCGCATTTCCATGCACTTGGAGGGGCTGAACCGGTGAATTAGAGTGGTGATCACGTGGAAACCGGCGGAGGGTCAGTGCGTCCAGTCTTCGTGATCGCAGCGGTGCTGGGAGTGTCGAGCCTGATGCAGGTTGCCGGGCAGGCGCCGCAGCAGAAGGCCCCGCTCAAGAGTCCTCTCGGCGCGATCCTGGCTCCTCGCGAGCATGCACGGCCTGTACCGGCAAATACTCCGCATGTCCCCGACGCAACACTGGATGCAACGAATCTTGGATCGCCTGTCGTGCTGGATAAAGACTGGCGCGTTGGAGTGACAGCGAATCCTGACGCAGCCAAGCCGGAGTTCGACGACACGACGTGGCAGGTGCGGAACGCCAAGGAGGCGATCGCCGACGTCCCCGACCAGGATCACCCGGAAGACGCGACCGAGAAGGGATGGGAAGAGGCATCGCAGCATAGTGGTCACCAACGGCCCTGGGTCTGGTTCCGTGTCCACCTGAAACTAGCGCCCGGCCACGGACCAGTCGCGCTGCTCATCGAGCTGCCGGTTACGCAGAACACGAGCATGACGATCGGCGCCTCCGGACCCGGACTGGATGTCTTCGCCAACGGAACGCAGATCCTGCCCGAGGGACCGCACGGGGACGCGACATACAAATACGAGGAAATCTCGCGTCTCTACCACCTCAATGCTGCCCCCAGCGAGACCAATCTCACCCTGGCGGTCCGCACGCTGTATATCCCGGTTGGCTACTACGCCTATACATCTTTCTTCTCCAAGCGGATCTTCAGTATCGGCAATCCAGACGATCTGCGGCGGTCGTGGGAGCTATGGTTTATGCACAGCCTGTTCGAGCGGCTGCCGCGGCTGGTGAACTCGATCCTGCTGACCTTTCTGGCGTTTTTTCTGCTGGCCTTGTATTTCACGCAGAAGGGGCATGTGGAGTATCTGTGGCTGGCGCTGCACGAGATTCTGCAGGCCCCGATCGGCTTTATCGATCTTGCCGGCAGCCTGGCGCGGATCGACCAGCTTTTATATGCCGCAATCATCCTGCAGCTCGTCGTTCTTTCGGCCTATCTCTACTTTGAGTTTCTGGTTGCCTTTCTGTCGCTGAAAAAGCGGTGGCCGATCCGGTTGCTGCGCTGGACGTCGCCGATCCTGATCGGAGCCGGCCCGGCGATGCTGCTCGTCGGAGCGCACGGGGTTGCGGCAGTTCTGACGCTGGTGGTCTTGTACCTCGGCAGCGTCCTGTGGATGATTGGCTGGTCGTTGTTCATCTTTGTCACGCTGATTGCGGCGACGATTCGCAGGAACTTCGAGGCCGGCCTTTTGCTGATTCCGCTGGTGCTCACGATTATTGGGATCGCCGAACCGATTATGACTAGCCTGGTAAGCGATGCGTCGGGGCATCCGTATCAGTCTCCGCTAACCATTGAGGCAGGGCCGGTGCCGATCCACTTTGCGTCGATTGCGGACTTTACGGGACTGCTGGCCATCGTGCTGATCATCTTCGTGCGTTTCCTCCGCATTCAACATGACCGCGAACGTGCCACAGAGTGAGCTGGCCGCGGCGCGCAGTGTGCAGGAGCTCATGATTCCGCAGGAGAAGCTGGAGACGCCGGGCTTCGAGGTGGATTCGGTCTATCAGCCGGCGACGGAGGTTGGCGGGGACTTCTTCCATGTGCAGCCAGGGAGCGATGGGAGCCTGCTGGTGGTGATTGGCGACGTGGCAGGACACGGCCTGAAGGCGGCGATGAACGTGTCGATGCTGATGGGTGCGCTGCGACGGATTCCGGAGACGAGCCCGGCCAAGATTCTCGAGTCGATGAATCGTGTGATCGCGGGGAGTGAGAGCCTGACGACCTGCCAGGCTCTCTGGTTCGGGCCGGATGGCGAGCTGGTGATCTCGAGCGCGGGGCACCTCTTCCCTTACCTGAACAGCCAGGAGATTGCTTTGCCCGGAGGCCTGCCGCTGGGAGCGGTGCCGGAGGTCAAGTACGACGAGGTACGGCTCTATCTCCATCCCGGCGACCGGCTGTTGTTGCTCTCCGACGGCGTGGTGGAAGCGCGCAAGACGACCGGAGAACTATTTGGATTCGACCGCGTGCACAATCTGAGCAATCAGACGGCGTTCTATATTGCCGATGCGGCGAAGGAGTTCGGGCAGGAGGACGACATCACGGTGCTGACGGTGCGCAGGCTGGCACAGGCGCTGGCGGCATGAACATCTGAAGATTTGCCCAATCTATTGTGGAGTATACTGTGGAGTGGAGTCCACAATGGAAACCGTGCAGATTGTCCTCGATAAGAAGCTGCTGGTGGCTGCAGACCGGGCGGCAAAACGATCCAAGGTGAACCGATCGGCGTTGGTGCGTGAGGCCCTGCGGGAGCATCTCAGGCGCATGGAGCTGCAAGCCAAGGAGGACCGGGATCGGGAAGGCTACCTGAAGCAGCCCCAGACGAAGGACGAATCGCAGCTCTGGGAGGCGGAGGCAAAGTGGCTGCAGGAATAGCCCGCGGAGACATTCGCCTCTACGCATTTGCGCCACCCGACAAAAAGAGACCGGTGGTCGTCCTCACTCGCGACAGCGCAGTCCGGTATCTCGCTGCGGTCACAGTTGCGCCCATCACCTCAACAATTCGTGGCGTACCCTCGGAGGTCGTGCTGGACGAAGAGGACGGAATGAAGACTCGTTGCGCAGTGAACCTGCACAATGCGGTTTCAGTCTCCCAGGACCGGCTGGGTAAGCGCGTGGCACGGTTGAGTGCGCAGCGAATGAGGGAGATTTGCGGGGCATTGAGGTTTGCGCTGGGGTGCGACGAGAGCTAGTTTCTTAGAACGGGTTGCCCTTAAACAAAAAGAACAGCTCGATCAGCAGGATCAGGACGACTGTCACTTCAAGGAAGAAGGCGCGGCTCTGGTTGAACTGCTCGACCATGTCGTGGTAGAGGTCTTCTGCTGTCTTGAGCTTTTGTGCGACGAGGTCTTTGTAATCGTGCACGCCGACCTTTGCCGCGGCAAGCCGGTAGAGCCGTGCGGCGAACATATCGCTGAGAAATTTGATGGCGTTGTCGGCGCGCTCGGTGAGTTCGGCTACGTCCAGCAGCACGGTGTGCAGGCTGCGTGCAGAGTTAACCAGTCCCCAGCGGGCAAAGAAGCCCGTCTTCTTACCGAGCAGATCGTAGACGCTGTCGAGGATTTCGGTGAGTAGCTCGTCGTAGTGGCGGAACTCGAGTAGCTGCGAGTTGGCATATTCGAGCAGTTGAGTCGAGGTATCGGCGCCCGACGTGCTGTCGTAGAGAAAGGCGGCGTTCCAGCCGATGACTGCGACGTCGCCGGCGTAGTAAGAGACTTGCGACTGCAGCACCTCGCGGGTCTCGCCATCGGATAAGAGAAGCTTGTCTCCGCGCACGACCTGCGCGATCTCTGGGCCGTGGGCCCGCGTGAGCTCGGCCGCGCTGGGAGCGCCGTCGGATTCGCGCACGTGGAAGATGAAGTAGTCTTCGCTGAGCCACTTTTGGTAAGGCTTGATCATGGCGCTTGAGACGTGTTCGAGTTTCTGGCGGATGATGGGTTCCACACGAGAGGCGAAAGTCGACGTCCCACACCCAGCGGCTGGCGAGGTTAACGAGACTTTGCCAGTCGCCCGCAAACGGGAGCTGGTAGATAACGCTGGCCACGCCGTAGTCGTAATACTTGACTTCGCCTTCGAGGCGTTCGCCGGATTCGAGCACCAGGGGCTCGAGCGGCCCCATCACTGGCGGGCGATGATAGCGCACATAGGACGGCGCAGCGTGCTTCATGCTTGGCTGCTGCATGGTCCGCGCGTTGATGGCCTGCTGCAGCCGATCGAGACGCAGTTCCTCACAGACGTCGAACTGAATCAGCACCAGTACGGAGCCACAGAGGGGCGGCGAGGAGAGGGTTGAGGGTTGATCGGGCATCGTACACCCGCATGGTACAGCATGAGCGAGGAACAAACCGGGTGTCTCGGTCGATGACACAGATGGCGCTGCGATCGACTTCGGCCGTGCCGCCGGCAGCGGAGTCCGATCCGATCGATCCGCTGGCGCGATCCGGTCGGATCACACAAAATTCATGCGAGGCCGCCAATTTTCTTGCCAGATGCCGCCGGCGGAGCCTTATTCTTATCCGGCGACTTCGGAGGCAGGACGGTTGCAGAATTCCCCTGGCCTACGGAGTCCACATAGAGACTGCGTCTGTTGCACGGGCCCTACAGCAGCGGATGCGAGGATTGGAGCACAGAAAGGCGGAGGAGCCATCATGAATGAGATTTCCCAGTTGCTGCAGCAAAGATTTGGATTGAGCGCAGACCAGGCTCAGGAGGCCGAGACGGCAATTCTCGGCTTGATACGCAACAAGGTGCCGGCACAGTTCCAAGGCATCTTCGATCAGCTTCTCGGACAGCAGGGCGGCGGCCAGGCCGATGGTTCGGCGCCGGCGGGCGGTCTCGGCGGATTGCTGGGCGAGGCCGAGGGTCTGCTCGGAGTCAAGCTGTAGGCAGAAGAACGAAATGCGGCGGGAAGGCCCGCTGTTGTCTGTAACTCCAACCCAACACACTTGCATGAACGAAAAGGAACGAACGATGAAAATTGCACGTATCGGAACGACGATTCTGGGCCTCGTGGCCTGCACGCTGCTTGGCGTATTGCCCGCAGTCTCTGCGCAGAGCTCAACGGCAAAGGCAGCAAAGACGACCGCTGCCGCACCGGCTGCGGCAAAACTTCTGGACATCAACTCGGCCAGCGCGGATCAGCTGAAGGCGCTTCCCGGCGTGGGCGATGTCTATTCCAAGAAGATCATTGCGGGACGGCCGTATGCCAATAAGACACAGCTGAAGACCAAGAACATTGTGCCGGCAGCGACTTATGCCAAGATTGCGAGCCTCATCATTGCCACCCAGCCGAAGGGCAAATAGCCGCCTGCGCTTCCTCTTCTCTTGAGAAAGCCCCATCCCTGGATGGGGTCTTTTGCTTTCCGGGCATTTGTATATTCCGCGCCCCCTTGACGTGGGGCCAATGACACTTTGGTACCGCAGAGCAACGGGAGCCCCGCTACCCCCGGTCCCGAGAGGTAACGTGATTCTTGGTTGTGAGACGCTCGTGCGAAGTGTCCTCCCCGTCTGGAAAAGCCTCACACCGGAATGTATTCTGAGGTCAGTGCTCGCACGATCAACAATCCCCATGAGATGCATGTGGCTTTTTGATGGTGGCATCGATGCTGATATCGGGCTTCGAGTTCTGGTTCAGCCGGTTCGTGACAAACCCTGACGAATGCACGAAAGACTCGGACGACATGTAGACGGAGTAGTCGCGAAGGTCGAGTTACACGGTTCCTTGATTAGACGAGGGAGATCATCTTGAACCAGCCCACTACGCGGCGGCGAATTCGCCTAGCTGCGATCTTGCTTGGAATTCCTATTCTTCTATTGGTCGGTGTTGCGCTCCTGGCCTATTCCATTCCGCGTTATCGCTGGCGGGCTCAAGTCGTTCGGCTCAAGCTCCAAGGTGACTTACCGAATATCACATGGAAGGAACTGCGGCACCTGCACCGCCAGGGCGATCCGTTTAACTTAAAGGGACTGGTTTCCGATCACAACCCCTACCTTGTCATTACAAATCCATACGATTCTCCCGATGGTATAGCTGCGGGCGGAAAGCTCTTTCAGTCCAACTGCAGCTTTTGTCACGGTAGCGATGGAGCCGGAGGTCGAGCCGGACCAGTCCTCAAGCAACGTCAAATGGTACGAGGCAGCGACGCTTGGGCGCTCTTTAAGACAGTCTCCAATGGCATCCCAGGGACGGACATGCCAGCGAGTCCTTTGCCGGAGGACGACCGGTGGAGACTTGCGGCTTATGTGAAGTCGCTAGCTGACGGTGCTCTGGCAAAAGCGGATTCTCCGCATCATGTCGCGCCTCGCGCAGATTGCGCCTGTCCGGTATGAGGATATTTTGGGAGCCCAGCATGATGCTCACCAGCCGTTGATACGCCGGTAACTCCGCTGGCCAGCGATTCAGCATAGACGATCAACTGAATGTGGGAAATGTCTCAAAGTTGCGGCTGGTGTGGATGCACCAGTATTCGGATCAGGAAACTGCGATCGAGACAAGTCCCCTCATCGTCGACGGGTTCATGTTCGTCACCACGCCTCCCAATCACATTGAAGCACTTGACGCGCGGAGCTATGCATGCCGGCAACTGTGCCGAACGCCATGACCGCGACAATCAGCGCATATTCCACGAGGTCCTGAGCCGATTCGTCGTCGCGGATTCGTTGCAACACCACGAGAATCCTAAAAACGA
Source organism: uncultured Acidobacteriaceae bacterium (assembly GCA_963778705.1). Classification (GTDB taxonomy): domain Bacteria; phylum Acidobacteriota; class Terriglobia; order Terriglobales; family Acidobacteriaceae; genus Telmatobacter. Next base: position 300,338 of record CAVZVM010000013.1, on the reverse strand, counting down.
GTCTCCTCCTCATATCCCCTCCCCGATGATCTCGAGTATGGCATCGTTGGCGTTCGTGAATGAAGAGCACCGACCTGAGATGGCTATTTCACGGGCATTGGATGCAATGACCGGAGAGACTCGCTGGGAGTATCGCTATCAATCCTGGAACGCCGGTGGACTGCTAAGCACAAAAGGGGGGGTGGTGTTTGGCGGTTTAGGCCAACTCTTCTTAGCGTTCGACGCCAAGACCGGAAGCAAGTTGTGGCAGGTCGATACAGGGGGATGGGTGCGAGCTGCCCCGGTTACATACTCTCTCGATGGAAAGCAATATGTGACGGTTGCTGCAGGGCATGTTCTTCTCACTTTTGCCGAGTAGCGACGTGTACGCGCAGAACATTCTTGCGAGTCGGCCCTCCACGAACAAGTCACGTGATTCTGGTTGCCACACTTTCGTGCAAAGCACCTATTTCGGCCTCAGCCCGCTTGCCGGAATGCATTGAGTTTGAATATGTATTTCCGGTCTGCTTGCTCAAAACGCAAAGCCCCATCCGATTGGATGGGGCTTTGCGCGTTTGCAGCACAGGCCAGGCGGAAGTTGGCTGCGTCGCAAGTGCTAGTCGTAGTATTCGAGGCCGAGGTGGGTGATCAGGTCTGCTCCGGCGATGTGACGCAGTGTGTTCTTGAGCTTCATCGACTGGATGAACAGATCGTGCTCGGGATAGAGGCCTTCGCGGGTCTGCGGTGACTTGAGATAGAAGCTGAGCCACTCCTGGATACCGATGGAGCGCAGCTCGGGGGTGCGCTTGGCCAGGTCGAGAAAGAGCACGAGGTCGAGAGCGATCGGTGCCGCCAGGATTGAGTCACGGCAGAGGAAGTCAACCTTGATCTGCATCGGATAGCCGAGCCATCCGAAGATGTCGATGTTGTCCCAGCCCTCTTTGTTGTCGCCGCGGGGTGGGTAATAGTTGATGCGGACCTTGTGGAAGATGTCTTTGTACAGGTCGGGATAGATCTCCGGCTGAAAGATGTACTCGAGAGAGCCAAGTTTCGATTCTTCCTTGGTCTTGAACGATTCGGGATCGTCAAGGACCTCGCCGTCGCGATTGCCGAGGATGTTTGTCGAGTACCATCCGCTGACGCCGAGCATGCGCGCTTTGAAGGCCGGCGCGAGCACGGTCTTCATGAAGGTCTGGCCGGTCTTGAAGTCTTTGCCGCAGATGGGCGCGGAGTTCTTCTTCGACAGCTCGATCATGGCGGGTACATCAACAGTCAAATTCGGTGCGCCATTGGCAAAGGGCACGCCTTCGCTCAGTGCGGCATAGGCGTAAATCTGCGATGGCGCGATGCCCGCGTCGCTGGACTCGAGGCCCTTCTCAAAGGCTTCGATCGAAGCATGGACAGCGGTGGGCTCGAGGAATATCTCAGTGGAGCCGCACCAGATCATGACTACGCGATCAACGGTCTTCTTGAATGCCTGGATGTCGGCGCGAACCTGGTCAGCGAGCTCCTTCTTGTTCTTCCCCTTCTTCACATGCGTGCCGTGCAGGCGCTTCACGTAGTACTGATCGAAGACTGCCGGGAGCGGCTTGATGGTTTCGAGGTAGGGCCTGAGCTGCTCGATGGTCTCCTTATCGAGGACCTTGGCGTGTGCGGCGGCTTCGTAGACGTTGTCTTCGAAGATGTCCCAGCCGGTGAAGACGATATCGTTCAGGTCGGCGAGGGGGACGAAGTCCTTAATCAGGGGCGAATTGTTGTCGGTGCGCTTGCCGAGGCGAATGGTGCCCATCTGCGTCAGTGAGCCGATCGGCTTTGCCAAGCCACGGCGTACTGCGTCTACACCAGCGATCATGGTGGTGGCGACGGCGCCCAGGCCAACAACCATCACGCCAAGTTTGCCTGTTGCGGGGGCTATCTGCTTCGCCGCGCCGCCTTGCTGCTCGTTTGACATCTTTCTGCCTTATTCCTTCCGTTTGATTGCCGCGGATCAGTGTGCGTTCCGCAGGGTAAGTTTTGGGGACGAATCAGTGTACGCCCGCGACGCGAGCTCATTCTTCCTGAAGGCCGTTTCGCCTGCGGTTGAGGTGGGACCACACAAACCAGACGATAGCTGCCACGAGCGCGATTTCGACGGCGAGATGAAAGCGATGAAAGGCCTGTTCGAAGCGCGGATCGGTGTGCCATTTCTCACCGAGTTTCATGCCGGCGTAGGCCAGCGCAAAGCACCAAGGCCAGGAACCGATGAAGGTGTAGAGGTGAAAACGAAGCTGCGGCATCCTGGCAATGCCTGCAGGAAACGCGATGAAGGTTCGGACGACAGGAAGTAGACGCCCAATGAGGACAGTAATGCCGCCGTACCTATTGAAGAAATAAGTCATGCGATGCAGGTCGTGATGGCTCATCAGAACCCAGCGGCCATAGCGCTCCACCAGTGGGCGGCCGCCTCTTGCGCCGATCCAGTAGGCGACGACGGAGCCGAGATTGCAGCCGATGGCCCCCGCCGTTGCTGCCCAAACCAGATTGAAGCGATCGAGGTACACCAGGTAGCCGGCGAACGGCATGATGATTTCGGATGGAAGAGGGATGCACGCCGACTCGATTCCCATGAGCAGAGCGATGCCTGCGTAGCCGCCCATGTCGATGACGTGCGTGATGAACTCAACAAGGACTGCGAGAATGCGTTCTGTCATGGGCCAGGTTCAAGTATATAGGGCCATGTTGGAGCTGGAACCGAGGCCAGGGAAACCGTATCTCCCCTGCTACGATTGTGTTGATTCATGGTTGACATGAGGTGTGACGTTGGCTGAGTTCTCCCCGGTACCGTTGACGCTGGAAGGCGCGAGCGTCCTGCATCAGTTCTTTCGTTTTGACTGGGCGAAGTGGAGGGGCTTGGCGCCCAGCGAACGTGAAAGGCTCGCAGACGAAGCGGCCGCGGCTCTGACAAAGTTAGAGCGCGACGCAAGCGGCAAAGTGCATACGGCTCTGTTTTCGCAGCTGGGGCACAAGGGCGACCTGATTCTGGTTCACTTTCGCGACTCATTTGAGGCATTGAACCAGGTGGAACTGGATCTGGCCCAGACGTCTCTGTACGACTTTCTGGAACTGAAGCACTCGTATGTTTCGGTGGTCGAGCTGGGGCTGTACGAGTCCACTCGGAAGACCTATGAAGCCGCGGCGGCGAAGGGCTTTGCCGAGCACTCGCCGGAGTGGGATGCAGAGATCGCTGAGGCGATGAAACGCAGCGTCGAGGCGATGAGACCTCGACTATGGCCGTCGGTGCCCGATGCGAAGTACCTTAGCTTTTACCCCATGGATCGCAAACGCGGCGAGCAGGTGAACTGGTACACAGTCCCGTTTGCCGAGCGGCAACGCATGATGCACGAACACGGACTCATTGGACGGCGCTATGGCATGCAGGTGAAGCAGATCATCACCGGATCGATCGGGATGGATGACTGGGAGTGGGGCGTAGATCTTTTCGCCGACGATCCAGTGGTGTTCAAAAAGCTGATCTACGAGATGCGCTTCGACGAAGTGAGCGCGGTGTATGCGCTGTTTGGGCAGTTCTTCCTGGGCGTGCGGCTGCCGGTAGAGAAGCTGAGCGGGTGGCTGGAAGGCAAGCTGTAGCTGGAGCAAATCGGATGGCACAGAGCAAGGTTGCGACCAAGAAATCGATACCGCCCAAGAAGCGGACAAAAATAGTTAAGGCTTCGGTTCCCCAAGCGTCTAAGACGCCTGCGAAGGCGAAACCAACGGTCAAGGATCTGGCGCCGGAACGTATCGCTGCAATCCTCAAAGGGCTCGACGAGGCTTATCCCAAGGCGGAGTGTGCGCTCCATCATCACTCACCGTGGGAACTCCTGGTGGCGACAATTCTGTCGGCACAGTGCACCGACGTACGCGTGAATATGGTGACCCCGGAGCTGTTCAAGCGCTTCCCTACCCCAGCGGCGATGATGAAAGCGAAGCTGCCGGAGTTGGAAGAGCTCATCAGGACTACGGGGTTCTTTCATAACAAGGCAAAGTCGATCAAGGGCGCCGCCGAAAAGATCGTGAAAGATTTCGGCGGGAAGGTTCCCCAGACGCTGGATGAGCTAATTACAGTTCCCGGTGCGGCGCGCAAGACTGCGAACGTCGTGCTGGGCGTGAGCTTCGGCCTCGCCGAAGGCGTGGTCGTGGACACGCATGTGTTTCGCATCGCGCACCGGCTGGGATTGGCCAAAGGCGATACGGCGCAGAAAGTCGAACAGGAGCTGATGCAGATTCTACCCAAGGATCACTGGATCCGGTTTTCGCATCAGGTGATTCATCTCGGTCGTCAGGTGTGCGACGCGCGCAAGCCCAGATGCGAGAAATGCAATCTGGAACCGCTGTGCCACTCCGAAGACAAGACGTGGAGCAGCTGAGGACTAGCCGTCCAGGCGACGGCGGCCTGATTGCCGGATTCAAGACGCTCTCCGAACCGAAGGTATATCGAAGTTTAGCTTTGGTGTTTCTTCTAGTTCCAGTTGTCTATTTCCCGAGGACTCTCGTCACTGCGGCGATCAGACCGGAGATGTCGTGTGGGTCTGCCTCGGCCGCAGGATGCCAGTTCAGACCTCGTAGCGTTTGCGATGTGACTGGGCCAATGGAGATTGCTGCGACGTAGGGGAATGGGAACGGCAGAGCAGCGGCCTGCGCAGCCTCGGCGAGATGAGTCACGCTCGAAGAGCTTGTGAAAGTTACGGCATCGAGGCCGCGCGCGAAGGCATGACGAAGCTGCTGCGGCGCTGCCGCGGGTACGACGTTACGATAGGCGTCGACTACGTCGACCGTGGCTCCAGCGGCACGAAGCGCGTCGGGAATGACGTCCCGGGCGACGGCGGCGCGGGCAAGAAGAACACGCTTCCCGGCGATCTGATTCTTGAGGGAAGCGACGAGGCTTTCGGCGACATAATCCTTGGGCGTAAGGGTCACACTTAGACCGGCCTCGTGAGCCGCTTTCTCGGTGGCTGCACCAACTGCTCCGACCCGCTGCGGCCCGAACTTCTCCAGTGAGATTCCGATGACAGCGGCGCGTTCGACGAGGACGCGGACCGTATTGCCGCTGGTGACGATGAGCCAGTCGTATTGCGCCAGATCGCGGAGAGCGCCATCAAGGGATTCGTAGGATTCGGGAGCGACGATTTCGAGGATCGGGACTTCGATGGGGATTGCGCCGAGTTCCCTGAGGCCATCGCTCAGCTTGGGTGCCTGAGAGGCGCCGCGGGTCACGAGGATGCGGCGGCCAGTAAGAGGCTGATTCACTTGGATGCTCCGATTCCCAGACACAGTATCGCTTTCCCAGGTCTCGAAAGCGAGATCTCCACCCCACGAACAAAGACCTGTTCGTGGGGACCCCGGCCCTGGGGCACCTAAATTCGTGCGAATTGGAGCATCGTTCAGGGTTGAACGGGGGCCATTGCTTCGAGCAGCGGTCCGGCGCCGGCGGCGATCAGTTTGCGTGCGGCGAGATGGCCAAACGCGGCGGGATCATTGCTCGTTCGTGAGGCACGTTCGCAGATGCGCACAGCCTCACCGGATTCGGGCGCGGCGACAACCGCGAAGATCTCGACTTCGGATGTGGTTGCAGGCCGGCAGTGGACGCCGATGGGAACCTGACAGCCCCCGCCAAGAGCGGCCAGGGCGGCACGCTCGGCCGTCACGGCAAAGCGTGTCTCGGGGTCATCGAGGAAGGCGAGAGCGCCGATCGTGGCTTGGTCGTCTTTGCGCGTCTCGATTCCCAGCGAGCCTTGTCCTGCAGCTGGACAGAATTGCGCGGGGTCGAGGCGTTCGCGAATCCATTCGGTCTTTTCGAGGCGGTCGAGCCCGGCGGCGGCGAGGAGGATGGCGTCGACCTGACCTTCGGCGAGCTTGCGCAGGCGCGTGTCGACGTTGCCACGGAACTCGACGCTGACGATATCGGGGCGCAATGCCTTCAACTGCGCGCGGCGGCGCTGGCTGCTGGTGCCGACCTTCGCACCTTGGGGGAGAGAGGCGAGATTTGGATAGTCCTTGGAAACGAAGACGTCACGCGGGTCAACGCGTTGGGGCGTTGCGGCGAGCGCGAAGCCTTCCGGCAGTTCAGTCGGCAGGTCTTTGAGCGAATGCACGGCAAGATCGATGGTGCCGGCGGCCAGCGCTTCTTCGATTTCTTTCGTGAACATGCCCTTGGAGCCAACCTGCGCGAACGTTACCTCCTGCAGGCGATCCCCGGTGGTCTTGATGATCTGGATATCGACGGTATGACCTTGTGCGCGCAGGAGTGCGGCAATGTGATTTGCCTGCCAGAGAGCGAGTTGCGAACCGCGGCTGCCGATGCGGAGGTTCATTTGCGACCTGCCGCGGTGGCCTTCGTCTCGTCCTGATCCGTACTCTTAGCTTCTTCGGCACGGGTTGCCGAAATCTCGGTAACTTCAGCGGGGCGGTCGGCGAGCTGAAGGCAGCGACCAGGTTTCGCAGAGGGCTTCGACGCGCGAGGAGTCGTTGTCGCGGGCAGCCTGTTTCAGCGCCTGCATGGGCGGATGGAGGAACTTGTTGACGAGTCCGCGGGTGAGGGCTTCCACTGCGGCGAGTTGTTCCACGCTCAAAGTGCCGAGGCGGGCGTGCATGCGGCGAATCTCCGCCTGGCGAATCTCTTCGGCCTGTTGCTGCAGGCTCACGATGGCGGGCGCAACGTTGACCGTGCGGCGGCGTTGATGGAAGCGCTCGACTTCGGCAGCGATGAGGGATTCGGCGTCGCCCGCCTGGCGGCCACGCTCGGCGATGTGCGAGGCGGCAACCTGCTGCAGGTCGTCGATGTCGTAGACGAAGATGCCTTCGATTTGATTGACGGCCGGATCGACGTCGCGGGGCACGGCGATGTCGATGAAGAACATGGGCCGGTTGCGGCGGCGGTGCATGAAGGTCTGGCAGTGCTCGCGACGGAAGATCGGGTGCGGAGCGCCAGTGGAACTGATGACGATGTCGGCCTCGCTGGCGGCGTCGTAGATCTTTTCGAAGGGAATGACGCGGCCTTTAAAGGGCTCAGCAAGCTGGCGGGCGCGCTCCTGGGTGCGGTTGGTGACGAGGATGGCTCCTGCGCCCTGCTGCACGAGATGGCGCGCGGCGAGCTCGGACATCTTGCCGGCACCGACAAGGAAGACGGTGCGGCCCTGGAGCGAACCGAAGATCTTGCGGGCCAAATCGACCGCGACTGAAGCGATGGAGACCGAGTTGGCGCCGATTTCGGTTTCGGTGCGGACGCGCTTGGCCGCGGCGAAGGCGGATTGCAGAAGATGTTCGAGCTGGCCACCGACAGTCCCTGCCGCGCGAGCGACGCCGTAGGCCTCTTTCACCTGGCCCAGAATTTGCGGCTCGCCGACAACCATGGAGTCGAGGCTGGCAGCGACTCGGAAGAGATGCCGAACAGCGTCCTGATCGTGGTGCTGATAGATGTGCGGCGCGAGCATGGCGGGATCGAGGCCAAACTGTCGATGTAGGAACCGAGTCACGTCGGTCTCGGGCGACTCAAGAACGGCCAGCATCTCCACGCGATTGCAAGTGGATAGGATCATGCACTCGGCAACACCGGGCTCTGCGGCCAAAGCGCGCGTTGTGTCCGCCAGATCGTCGTGCGAGATGGCAATACGTTCACGCAGCTCGATGGGCGCGGTTTTGTGATTGACTCCAATGAGAGCGAGGGTCATGGGGCACCGAACCTGTGGACGTGACTGACAAGGTTGGCGGCCCAGACGGCAAGCATGAAGACGAGTACAGCTCCAGAGAGATAGGCCGCCCTTCGGCCACGCAGTCCGGCGGATTGGCGGAGGAACAAGAGCAGAACGTAGACGCCCCACATGGCATAAGAGGCGACGACTTTGGGATCGAGGAAGTAGGCTGCGCCCAGCGAAGTTTCCTGCACCAGGACGGCGCCAAGGATCAGGCCGACCGTCATGCAGGGAAAGCCAAAAAGGAGCATGGCATGGGCGATGCGCTCGAGCGTATCGAGAGGCGGAAGCCAGTCGAGCGGCGCCGATGCATCTTCCCCAACTTTGAGCTTCGATTTGAGGCGGCGTTCCTGAATGAGGTAAAGGACCGATGCCAGAAGGCTAAACCCGAGCCCGGCATACGCAGCGAGCAGGGCCGAGATGTGCGCAATCAGCCAGCTGTTGCGGACGCCCTGCGATGGGAAGACGTAGTGCGTGAGACCGAGCGAGGGCACGAAGACGAGGAAGAAGGTGAGCGGAAGAGCGAAGATGCCGAGCGAGACGGCGCCCCAGAGCCACCAGACGAGGAAGAAGAGACCTGCGATCAGGAATCCAAGAAGCGACTCGACCTCGCGCGCGCCCACGGGAACGAGGCGATGAGCTTCTGCGAGCATTTCGACGGCCGAGACGAAGTGGAAAAAGAAGGCCATGCCGCCGAGGTGGACGCACCATTTGCGCCAGCGCTCCAACGAAAAGAGCACTGCGGGAAAAATGGCGACGCTTGCTCCTGCGTAGAGGATCGCCGCAACTCGGAGCCAGAGCAAATGCATACCGAACACAACCTTAAGGCCTTAGCCCTCAGTATACTGTGATCCAAATCACCGAAAAGCGTGCGCGATCGCTGCGGCTGAAAGGACGTAACGTGTCCAAGGTGAAGGCTTTCCCGACGGCGAGAGGGTCTCGCAGGCATCGCGTGTGGTCCTTGCGGCAGGCCCCATCCCTCTACCTGACAGCGAGAAGGATGGGGAGTCTCTGAACCGCCTATTTTTTGGTTGCAACGTAGGTGGAAGTGCGGTCCGTGCGCTTGACGTTTGCGACGATGGTCATGGTCTTTCCTGAAACCGTGATCTTGTCGACTTCGACGACCTCGCCGCCACGCTTGTCGGTCTCCTCGATCGTGTGGGCGTCGATTTTCTTGATCGACACGGTGTCGGTGGAGTAGCTGCCCTTGTAAGGAGCATCGGTACCATCGAGTTTGGCAGTATAGGTCTCGCCAGTCGGTTGCGACATGGTGATTTCGTCCCCGCTGGTCTTATAGGTGACGAGAAGAGCATTGTCGCTTTGACTTACCTTGTCGATCTGCCAGGAGCCAGAGGTTGCATGAACGGCGCTTGGAGCGACGCCGACGAGCTTGGCTGTAGCTTCCGAGGTGACTGGCTGGTCGCTATTCATGGGATGGGAGGTGGATTTTACGGTGAGCAGCTTACCGTCCGCCGAGACGGAGCGCGTGGATTCCGTGTCGACCTTGCCGTCCTTCTTGTAGACGACCTTGATTGTGTTGGGATCGACTACGGTAACGGCGATGGAGTCAAACGTTTGGCCCGTGACGGCGTGGTCCTGCCCGTCGGCTTGAACATCGTAGGCGGGATTGCAACTGACGCAGTGGTACCAGCCTTGGCTTAGATAGAAAACGAAGGGCTTGGGGGAGATCTTGGTCTTGCCGAGGTCAACCCGCCAGGTGCCGTCAAATGGAGATGCCGCAAACGACGCCTGGGGCATCCAGTACGCAGCCGCGAGGAATGCAGTACAGACGATCAACCGCGCTGTTCTTGTCATGGAAATTCATCCTTCCTGGGTGGTTTCGATTGGGGGGACGGGGATTTGCGAACCGGATGGCATTGTTCCAGACGAAGGTGCAACTTGTACATCGAAGAGTTGACGACGGGGACTTTTCTCCCCGGCGGCTGGTTTGCTTCGGCGCGCGTCAGTGGGAGCTCTGCCGGCTCACCCGGCTGTTTCGGTCGTTGGACTCCCGCCGAGCACCTGTTCCAAGGGAGTATTGACGTACCTGGCGTAGATCCACAGGTAAAAACCGCTCATCGTCAGCAGGCTCAGCGGTACCGGAAAGTCCCAGATGACGGTGAGGAGTTTGCCATACGGGCCGGCCGAGACCGGATGCAGATGGTTGACGATGGCAATGAACACGACCCAGGGGAGATCTCCGTTGAGGATGAAAGCTGCCCAAGTGACGAAGAGCGCCGCCCAACCGGTTTTACCGCGCCGGGACCAAAGCAGCGCACAGGCAGGCACTGCGAGCAGGATCAGCTTGGCATCGTATTGGCGGTGATAAACCGGCAGCATCGAAAGCGGCGCAATAGCGGCGAGGGCAAGCCAGGCCGTTGTCGGGCTCACGCGCGACCGCAACGTGATGATTCCCCAGACAAGAAAGAGCGGAGCACAGAGAAGGTAGCTGGCCAGATCGTAGGTGTGCGGCTCGGGCCAGAAGAAGCTGGTGATGGTTTGCAGGTTGGTGAGGACCAACGTGCCGTGGCCTCCGCTCGGGTCGTTCATCGCTCCTGGCCCGGAGAATACGCGAAGATTCGAGGCAATCTCCCGGAGCCAGTGCGGCGCGATGTGGGTGACCCAGAGCAGTGCCGGGATGCCGGAGGCAGCGAGCAGAGCCAGCGTGGCAAGAGCGCGTTTGCGATAAACGCCGCCAGCTAATAAGAAATACAGCCAGACGAAGCCGGTGTCGTGCGGTTTGAAGGCAAGACCGAGGGCGAGACAGGCGATGCCGACGAAAACGAGACGCTCGCGCACGAAGCACCATGCGGCCATGACGCAGAGTGGCACGACGAATCCCGCAGGGTTGCCGAAGTAGAGAAGCGAGCCGCTATTGGCGAGGCAAAAAGCAACGAGAGTGCATGCCAGCAACGGGGCTTTTTCGGCAGACAAGGCCATGAGGAATGCCGCGAGAACGAAAGCGCCCGCGATGAGAATGAACCAGAGGCCCTGCGCCAAACTGAAAGGCAGAAGCGCAAGGGGCACCGTGAAGGCGAAAGCAGGCGGGAGGTAGATGTTGCGGGTGATGACCTGGCGGTCCCGGTCGGAAACGGGCCAGCGCTCGTGGTGTTGTGCATAGAGGGCGGCTACGTCGGATTCTCTGTAGGGGTCGCAGTGTGTGAGGAGGCAGGCGCCACTGAAGTAGGCAGCCCGAAAATCGAAGAGCGGGACGCGGCCGGTGTTCATCAGCACAATGCCGAAGAGCAGAAAGAAGACGGTGCCGAGCAGCATGAGGTAGAGTCCATCGCGGCGTTCCTGCTTCGGCTCCATGATTGCAAGGGTACCGAGAGAGAGCGCCGAACGAGCGGCGAAATTGCGGGAAAGTGTTGTCCGTTGTGGTTACGGACGGGAGGCAGAGACTGTCGGGCAATCTGCGTCCCAGCGTTCCACAAGGTGCACTTTGACGCACCGCAACCGGCCCGCGAGACGGGGTAAGCTGGAAACCAGAGTGCTACGAGAAGATCTCCCCCGCGAGTCGACGATTGTTCCCCCACCTGCGCCTGAAGGTGCTGAGGAACTCGCCCTCTCGTCTCCGGACGGCAGCAGGAACGCTGAAGACCGAAGCATAGTGAAGCCCGAGGGCGACCCTCTGCCAGCGAGCAGCGATTTAAGCAAGCCGGCGGAGCTTACGCCCTTCATGCGCCAGTGGTCGGCAGCCAAAAAAGAGAATCCCGATGCCCTGCTCTTCTTCCGCATGGGGGACTTCTACGAGCTCTTCTATGACGATGCCGTCCTGGTGAGCCGTGAGTTGCAGCTCACGTTGACCGCGCGCGACCGCGAGAGGCAGGTACCGATGTGCGGTGTGCCTTACCACGCCGTGGAAGGCTATCTCACGCGACTGCTGCGCAAAGGATTTCGCATTGCTATCTGCGACCAGATGGAGGACCCGAAGCTCACCAAGAAGATCGTGCGGCGGGAGGTGACGCGGGTGCTGTCTCCGGGTACGGCGCTCGATGCAGGCCTCGGGCAGGAGCAGAACAACTTCCTCGCCGCCTACTTTGAATCCGGCCCAAAGGAGAACGCGCGACGGAATCGGTAGCTGCCATCGCCCTGCTTGACGTGTCGACGGGTGAATTCCGGACGGCTGAGTTTCGCGGAGCGGTGGCACAGCAACAAGCGACGGATGCAGTTTTGATGGCCGGCGCCAGGGAGGTTCTGCTGGCAACGAGCGCAGCGGCTCCCGCGGCTCTGGAGCGGATTGCGACCCGAACGCGTGTCGAGGACTGGGTGTGGACGCATGACTTCGCTGTGCCGCTGGTGGAGCGCCAGTTGAAGGTGCGAACCCTCGAGGGATTCGGGCTGGTTGGGCATGAGGCCGCTTCGATCGCTGCTGGGGCAGTGCTGCACTACGTGCGCACGACGCAGAAGAACGAGGCGCTGCACATCGACTCGTTGCGGTTCGAGGAGCACTCCACCGCGCTCGAGCTTGACCAGGTGACGGTGCGCAACCTCGAATTAGTGGACCCCTTGTTCGCGGGACAAGATGCGCGGACGACACTCTTCCACACGCTCGACGCGTGCCAGACGCCGATGGGCAAGCGGATGCTGCGGGCGACGATTCTTCGGCCGTTGCTGGACAGGAACGAAATTGAATCGAGGTACGAGGCCGTGGCCGAAGCGCACGGCGATCTTCTGAAACGCGAAGAAGTGCGACGTGCTTTTGCCGGGATTCTCGACCTTGAAAGGCTGCTGGCGCGGCTGAGCCTCGACTCGGCGGGGCCACGCGACGTGCGTGCGATGGGTGCGAGTCTGGCGCGGCTGCCAGGGTTGAAGCGCGCATTGGAGGCAATGGCGACGCCGCTTTGGCGCGCGTTGACCGAGCGGTTAGATCCGCTGGAAAACGTGACAGCGCGGATTGAAGCGACGCTGATGGCCGATCCGCCGCTGACCTTGGCCGATGGCGGCGTGATCGCAACAGGGGTTGATGTGGAGCTCGACGAGTTGCGCACGATCTCGACGACAGGCCGGCAGCAGATTGCAGCAATCGAGGAGCGCGAGCGGCAACGGACGGGGATCGGCTCGTTGAAGGTCCGCTACAACTCGGTGTTTGGCTACTACATCGAGATTACCAAGTCGAATCTGGCGATGGCGCCGGCGGACTACGAACGCAAGCAGACGTTGGTGAACGCAGAGCGTTTTACGACGCCCGAGCTGAAGGAGTACGAACGCAAGATTCTGACCGCGCACGACCGGTCGATCGAAATCGAGAAACGCATCTTTGCCGAGTTGCGCAAATTTGTACTTGACGCCGCAAGCAGGATACGCCGGACCTCGACGGTCGTGGCACAAGCGGACATGCTGGCGGACTTTGCTCATCTCGCTGCGCTGCGGCGGTACGCACGGCCGACGCTAACGGACGACCTGGTTCTGGAAGCGGTCGAGGCGAGGCATCCGGTCATTGAGTGCTGGATGGAGGAGACGCGGGAGGGGCGGTTCATCGCCAACGATCTTTTTCTTAGTTCCGGAGAAGAGGGTCCCAGCCTTCTGCTCATTACGGGTCCAAACATGGGCGGCAAGAGCACCTATCTGCGGCAGGCGGCGATGCTTGCGTTGATGGCGCAGATGGGGTGCTTTGTACCTGCAGCGAGTCTGCGGCTGGGGCTGGTCGATCGCATCTATACGCGCATAGGCGCGAGTGACAATGTCGCACGCGGCCGATCGACGTTCATGGTGGAGATGACGGAGACGGCTACGATCCTGAATACGGCGACGAAGCGATCGTTGATTCTGCTGGACGAGATGGGACGCGGGACGGCGACCTTTGACGGTCTTTCGCTGGCGTGGGCGACGGTTGAGTTTCTGCATGCGGAGACGGGCGCGAGGACGCTATTCGCGACCCACTATCACGAACTGACGATGTTCGCCGAGAAGCTGAAGCGCGTGCGAAACTTGCGCGTGGCTGTGAAGGAAGGCGCAGGCGGCATCGTCTTTCTGCATACGATTGAACCGGGCGCCGCCAGCAAAAGCTACGGGATCGACGTAGCGAAGTTGGCGGGGCTGCCGCCCGCGGTGATCGAACGGGCAAGGCACGTGCTGAAGCAGCACGAGAAGCAGGAACGGCAAAGCGTACAGGCGGAGACGGTGCCGGAGCCGATGCAGCTGACGATCTTTACCCCGCTGTCGCAGCGGATCGTGGATCGCATCGAGGCTGTGGACGTGAATGCGCTGACTCCGCTGCAGGCGTTGAACCTGCTCGAGGAGTTACAGCAGGAGTTGAAGAATAAAGGCCAAAGTACTTAGGGAACGAGGGATCGATGGCGACAGGATTGAGACAGGCTGCGGGAAGTCTGCTGGTGGTTGGACTTGGCGGCACGGAACTGACCGGCCTTGAGCGGGCGTGGCTACGACTCGTTCGACCGGGCGGCGTGATTCTATTCAAACGCAACATTGCCGATCCAGCGCAAACGCGCGCTCTTCTCGATGAAGCGACGGGGTTCTCGGTGCGGCATGCGGTTCGCTGTGTGGATGTGGAAGGCGGCACGGTCAATCGGCTGCGCGACGCTCTCGCGCCTTTCCCTTCGGCGAAGGCTGTCGGATTGGTCGTGACGGCTTCAGGGAAGGCAGGCTTCGCGCGCGAGCACGGAGAATTGATCGCAAAAGCCGTCAAGGCGTTCGGGTTCAATACAACACTTGCGCCTGTGGTCGATCTGGCGTTGCCGGAGTCGACCGAGGTGCTGGGATCGCGGCCCCCGGGAGCGAAGGCAGCCGATGTAATCGCCTATGCTCTGCCATATCTCGAAGGATTGGCGGCGAACGGCATGGTCGGCTGCGGCAAACACTTTCCGGGACTGGGCGGAGCGAGCGGGGACACGCACTTCGTGACACCGGAGATCGAACGCACCGAGCAGCAGATCTGGAGCGAGGACCTGGTTCCCTATCGCGAGCTGCACAAAGCGATGCCGATGATCATGATGAATCATGCGGCCTATCCGCACACACCAAGCAAGAATCGGCCGGCAAGTGCGTCGGACTTCTGGATCACGACCGTGCTGCGCAAACGCATCGGCTATCGCGGCATCGTTCTATCGGACGATCTGGAAATGGGCGGGATTCTCAAGTTTCTTCCAGTCGATGAGGCTGCCGTTGCTGCGGTGCGGGCGGGCTCCGACCTGCTGGAGATCTGCCACAGTGCGGAACTGATCTTGCGCAGTTATGAAGCGTTGATTGCGGAAGCGGAGAAGTCGGCCGTGTTTCGGACTCTGTTGCTCGCCAGGGCCCGCGAGGTGGGGCGCAAGCAGGCGCGGCTGTACAAGACTGGCGTTGCCAAGCCGCTTACGCCGAAACAGCTGGATGGGCTACGAGCGAAGATTATGCAGTTCGGCGAGCAAATTGCCGCTCATGCCAAGGACGACGTGATTGCACCGCGAGCCATCGCACCGGCGGAAGTCTCATGAAGAAGTCGATGATCGTAGCGGGTGTCATGAGTGGGACGTCGGCGGATGGGATCGACGTTGCCGTGGTACGGATCTCGACCACGCAGAGACTCAGAGTCAAGCTGTTGGCGCACGAGGCATTTCCCTACCCTGCCGTGCTGCGGCGCAAGGTGCTGACCGCGATGAATGCACAGGCGATTGCGACGGCGGAGCTGGCACGGCTGAACTGGCGGCTGGGCCTCGCGTATGCCGAAGCTGTTCGAGCCACGACAAAAAAACATCGGCATGAAGCTGGATCTTGTGGGATGTCACGGGCAGACGCTGTATCACCAGGCTCGACCGGAGAAGTATGCGGGACTAGACATCGCGTGTACCTGGCAACTGGGCGAGGCGGCGGCGATTGCAGCCGCGGCTGGTGCACCAGTGGTGTCGAACTTTCGTCCCGCGGACATGCTCGCCGGGGGTCAAGGCGCGCCGCTTGTTCCAATGCTCGACTATGTCCTCTTCGCCCATCCAAAACGCGGTCGCGTCCTGCAGAATATCGGCGGCATCGCCAATCTGACAGCCATTCCAGCTGGTGGCTGGGGCAAGCAGATCATCGCTTTTGACACGGGTCCCGGCAACATGGTGATCGATGCTCTGATGGTCGAGTTGTTTGGAAAGAAATTTGACCGCAACGGCAAGATCGCCGCGCGTGGAGCTGTGCTGACGCAGGTGCTGGAATGGGCGCTGAAGGACGCGTACTTCAAGGAGAAGCCGCCCCGTACCGCAGGCCGCGAACAGTATGGGCGCGAATATGCAGAGAAGTTTTTGCAGGAATGCCGCAAGCACAGTGGGAACCCTGCGGACGCCGTGGCGACCGCAACGGCGCTGACCGCAGAGAGCATTGCGGAGAGCTACGCGCGATTTGTACGGCGGAAGATGAAGGGGGAACCCGTGGACTACATCGTTTCCGGCGGCGGCGCACGAAATGCCACGTTGATGACGATGCTTTCGCGACGACTGGAAACGATGGGTTGCAAAGTCGCGACGAGCGAGATATTCGGGATGCCGGCCGCGGCGAAAGAGGCGGCGGCGTTCGCGCTGCTCGCGTGGATGACATGGCACGGGACGCCGGCAAATGTTCCCTCGGCAACCGGAGCGAAACGGCCGGTGATCCTGGGGCAGGTGACACTTGCGTCGTAGCCTGATCGCGATCCCCATATTTCTGGAAACAGCGGAGCTCGCGCAGTAGCAGGCTTCAGTGGCGCTCACCGAAGGCGACAAATGCGCCGAGACCGATCATGCCGATCCCCGATGCGACGCGCTGATTCCGACGAAAGCGGGGACTGGATCGGAGCAGAGTGCCGACAGGCGCGGCGAACGTAACGACAATCAAATCGGCCAGCGTGTTCAGCGTAACGGATACGAATCCCAACACAAGGAATTGTCCGACAACATGCCCGAGCTGTGGGCTGACGAACTGCGGCAGGAACGAGAGAAAGAAGAGCGCAGTTTTCGGGTTCAGCATCTCTGTCAGGACTCCCTGCCGGAAGATGTGCAGTTGAGGGGCCGGAACCGCCACGAGATCGAACGCCTGGTTTCGGGAACGAATCATCCCTACGCCAATCCAGACCAGGTAAGCTGCCCCGGCGAATTTGACGACGGAAAATGCCGTTGCCGAAGCGACCAGCAAAGCGGAGAGCCCGACGGCTGCGGCAAAGACGTGAACGAGACCGCCGAGGAACGTGCCGAGAGAAGAGAGAATCCCTTCGCGACGACCGCCCGACAGGGTTCGGCCCAGAACGTAGAAGATGCCGGGACCGGGCGTGGCGGCGAGGATCAGCGCCGCAGCGATGAAGAGAGTGAAAAGACGGGCATCAACCATAGGAAATTGTATCGTGCACGCAGATAGGGCCCTGGACGTGTCCTGCTTCTTAAGGTGCCCTTAAGACTAAAGGGGTTCAATTGGTAAGGCGGCTCTCAACCTTTTGGGAGGGTGGTTCGTCTACCGAAATGACTGCCAAATACAGATGGGTCCCGCATGAGGGGACGCAGGAGATTGGGTTCGATGAGAGGTAAAGGGTTCCGTAGTGTTGGCGACCATCTGATGCTCTGGCTTGTGCTATTGGGAACGACAGCGACTGTATCGTTGGCCCGCGGACAAGCGCCGGCACGAATCGTCGGAACGATTACAGCGATCAATGGCGACACGCTGAGCGTGAAGCAGGACAGCGGCGAAGTACGGCAGGTGCAGGTGCCAGCAGGCGCCGCGCTGAGGCGGGTTGAACCGGGCCAGAAAGATCTGAGCACGGCGGCGACGATCCAACTGAGCGACCTTGCCACCGGCGATCGAGTGCTGGTTCGACTTGATCCAAACGCAACCGGAGATACGCCGGAAGCGGCCCAGATTGTGACCATCAAGGCCGCCGACGTCGCCAGGAAGCAGCAGCAGGACCGCGAGGAGTGGGCGCGGAGCGGTGTCGGTGGACTGGTGAAGAGCGTGGATGCCGCGAATGGCGTCATTGTATTGACCAGCGGAGCGGGTCCCACGCTCAAAATCGTCACTGTGCGGGTGAGCAAGACGACGATATTGAAGCGCTATGCTTCTGCCTCGGTGCGCTTCGATCTTGCGCAACCCAGCCCGATTGAAGCGATTCAGGTGGGCGACCAGTTGCGTGCGCGGGGAACGAAGAATGCCGATGGAACGGCCATCGACGCGAGCGAAGTAGTGTCGGGCAGCTTTCGCAACATATCCGGGACGATCGCTTCGCTCGACGCATCCAGCACAAGTTTTTCTGTAAAAGATCTGCTGACGAAAAAGACAGTCACCATTCACATCTCTCCCGATTCCCAGATGCATGCATTGCCGGAGATGATGGCCCGGATGATCGCGGCGCGCCTAAAAGGGACCAACGCGGCAACTCCTGGTGCAGGCGGCAGCCCACAGACCGCGGGCGCCTCAGCACCGAACGGGCAGCCGCGAACTTGGGGAGGCGCAAATGGCCAGGCCGGTGGACAAGGCGCCGGTCAGGGAGGCAATGGCGCGAACCGCGGCGGCGATATGCAGGCGCTGCTGAATCGTACACCTGTCATTCATTTCTCCGACCTGAAGAAGGGCGACGCAGTCATGTTGGTGGCGACCTCCGGAACCTCGGAGGTCACGGCCATCACGTTGCTCACCGGCGTGGAACCTCTGCTGGAAGCGCCGGAGGCAAGCCGCAACCTGCTCTCCAACTGGAGTATGGGTTCGGGCGGCGGGGGCGAGGCAGAAGCACAGTAGAGACGTAGCAACCACGCAAAGATACCTAGTTCCTGGGGGAGTAGTAGTGTCCTTTCGACTTCATTGTCTGATTCATAGTTTCGTGGCGCTCATTCTGTGGGCTGCTGCAGCCGCGGCAGCGAGTGGGCAAACCTCTGCCGCCGCCGATCCTTCGTCCCAGACGGCCGCGCAGGCGGCAGATGGGCCAACTACAGCAGCGTCGACAGCAAGCCTGCATGGCCATGTAGCCGATCCAACGGGAGCTTTGATCCCGGGAGCGCGGGTGACGATTGCCAATCGCGATGGCGTTCCTGTCAAGACAGTTACAGCCGACGCAATCGGCTCCTACGATGTGCACGGACTTCCAGCGGGCTCCTATTATGTGCAGGTCGCCTCGACCGGCTTCGCGCCGTTTCAATCGCAGCTGATCCTGCTCGGGTCCGGGCAAATCAAGCGCGTTGAGGTAACGATGGCAATCCAAGCGGAACAGCAGAACGTTGTGGTCACCGACGAGTCGCCTGCGGTCAGCGTCGAAGCGGGAGGCAACGCGAACTCAGTGGTCATCAAGGGCAAAGATCTCGATGCTCTCTCCGACGATCCCGATGAGCTGTCGAACGAGCTCCAGGCGCTGGCCGGGCCTTCTGCAGGGCCGAATGGCGGACAGATTTATATTGACGGTTTCACCGGCGGGCAGCTTCCGCCTAAATCGGCGATTCGCGAGATTCGCATTAATCAGAATCCGTTCTCGGCGGAGTTCGATCGCCTCGGCTATGGACGCATCGAGATCCTGACCAAGCCGGGGACGGACAAGCTGCACGGGCAGTTTTTCATGCAGGGCAACGACAGCGCCTTTAATACCAATCCGCTAACTCCGAATGTGCCCGGATACGACCAGCTGCAATACAACGCGACGCTGAACGGTGCGCTGAACAAGAAGACTTCTTTCTTCGTCAGCGTCGAACAGCGCGACAACCAAAACGAGCAGATCTACAACTACTATCCGGCCATTCTCAATCCGAGCGGCATCTATGTCCCATCGACGACGAGCGTGTTCGGAACGGAGAATAATCCGCACAATCGCATCAACGTATCGCCCCGCCTCGATTTCCAGCTGACCGACAAGGACACGCTGACTCTGCGCTACCAGTTCTACTACGACACCGAGTCCGGCGACCTCAACAACACTCAGCTGCCGACGCAATCGATCTCGAGCAGATCGACCGAGAACACCATTCAGCTGAGCGATTCGCACATCGTCAACGACCACATCGTAAACGAAACGCGGTTCGAGTATCGCCGTGCGATGGAGACCGACACTCCTGTAAGCGCGCTACCCACACTCAACATCAGCGGGAATTTCAGCGGCGGCGGCGCATCGAGCCAATATGCACACGATCATCAGGATCACTACGAGTTGCAGAACTTCACGACCATGAGCATCGGAACCCAGGCGATCAAGTTCGGAGCCTGGCTGCGTGACAACCGGGACGCGAACAGTTCCCACGCACGACGCAACGGAGTACTGACTTTTACCGATAGCGGATATGTCGATGCTCTCAACAAGCTGGCAGCCGGGCAGAACCTGAACTCAGTGGGTTCGGATCTGGTCAACCTGAGCGTTTCCACGGGAAGAACCGACTACGTCGCCAACGTTTTCGACGGCGCGCTCTTCGTGCAGGACGATTGGAAGTTCAATCGCCGGCTGACTCTGTCGGGCGGTCTGCGGTGGGAGACGCAGAACCATATTGCCGATCACGACGATTGGGCGCCGCGTGTCGCTCTGGCATACGCTCTCGATGCCAAGGGGAACAAGCCAGCCAAAACGGTGTTCCGCGCCGGCTACGGCATCTTTTACGACCGTGTGCAGATTGCCAACGTGCTGGCGGCAACAGAGCAGAGCGTGAACTCCGGCCAGATTCAAGTGACAACCACATCCCCAAGCTGTTTGAACGCAACGACTCTCACAAATATCGACTTCTCAGGATGTCTGCCAGCCACGATCCAGCCAACGCCCAACAGCACGATTGTGACGATCGCCCCGCATTTCCACGCGCCTTACACCCAACAATTCGGCACGAGCCTGGAACGTCAGGTGAGCAAAACGACGACGGCCACGCTGACTTACCTGCACTCGTTTGGATTGCATCAGGTGGTGACGCGCGATGCCAACGCCTATCTGCCGGGAACCTATCAGTACGGCAGCACGACCCTGACTGGGACCCGCCCCAACGCATCGCTCGGCATCGTGAACGAATATTTTCCCGAGGCAGTGTTCAATCAGAATCAGATGATCCTGAACGTGAATGCGCGCCTCTCGCCGAAGTTTGGCGTGTTCGGGTTTTACAACCTCTCCTTCGCGAATACCGACGGAGCGGGAGGCGAGGTCTCGAACTCCTACAATCTCAATCAGGATTACGGGCGCGCAGGATTTGTCTCGCGCAATATGGTTTTCCTGATGGGCAACTACACGGCCCCGTGGAATATCCGCTTTAATCCGTTCATTGTGGCGCGCTCGGGACGGCCGTACAACATCGTTTCGGGGCTGGACCTGACCGGTGACAATTTCATCAATGACCGGCCCGGTGCGGCCGACGCTTCTCTCTGTACGAGCGAAGCAACGAGCGGGCGCTATATTCCAACGTCCTTTGGATGCCTCGATGTGTTGCCGGAGAGCGGGGAGACACTGCTCCCGATCAATGCAGGGAACAGCCCCGCGTCGGTGGCCGTCAATCTGCGTTTGAGCCGGTCGTTCGGTATTGGACCCAAACTCGAGTCTTCCGCCAATGCGAGCGGAGGTCCACCTCCGGGAGGCGGGCCTCCTCGGGGTGGACGCGGCGGTGGCGGACCAGGTGGCGGCTTCGGTCCCGGTGGATTTGGAGGAGGAGGAGGAGGGCCGAGAGGCATGTTCGACGGGCAATCGAACGCCAGGAAATACAGCCTAACCTTTAGCGCCCAGGCCTTGAATCTTTTTAACAATGTCAACTACGGCACGCCGACTGGAACCATCAACCCAACGCCAATTCTCGACAGTTCTGGCGACGTAACTGGATTTACGCCGGGCAACCTTTTCGGCAAGTCGCGGGGGCTGGCCGGCCAGATATTCTCACAGGGATCGGCGTCGCGACGAGTCTTCTTCCAGGCGGTATTTGCGTTCTGAGAGTCGTGGGCTCTATTCGATGATCTTGCGCAACTAATCGTGCGGAAATGAAGGGCCGAGGCGATTGCTTCGGCCCTTTCTTCTGGCATTATTGCGCAACTGAAACGGTAGCCGGCGCAGGAGCAACGGCAAACGCGTCTGTGAGCGAGATGACGTGCAACTGCGCTTTCAGTTCGTCGAGGGATGCGGCACTGCTGACCCCGATCTCCGCAGTCTCGCCGGGGAGCAGGTCGAAGTAGTTGTCCGAAACCTGAGCGTCAAGCGAGCCAGAAGAGAGATAAACATCTCGAGCGAGAACAGGTGACGTGATGTTCACCGTGTACTTGCCGTTGGCCCCGGTCGCGCCGACAGTCAGACGCGCAGGAATCAGGTGGACTTCCTTCGTGGGTGCGAGGTAGGTGAGATTGCGCGAAAACTGCACGCCGCCGGAGCTGAGCTCGGCAACAACGAAGACGTGCGAAGTGTCCGCTGCACCCGCCTGCGTGAGCTTTGCCAGAGGCCAATCGAGATAGATCTTGCTTGAAAGTGGATCGACGCTGACTTCGTGTGTGTCATCGAGCAGGACCTTGCCGTCGAAGTCCATCAACCGTACTCGAAGCGTGCCGGGCTGGGCTGCGACCTTGTCGGAGACGATGTAGACCTTGACTGCACCGTTCTCAAGATGCGGCGAGACCAGGATCGGCGCGTAGAAGCGGCGCGCGTAGTACTGCAGCGCCTTCCAGCGGCCGTAGTAGTCGATGCTCGACCACGAGGCAACCGGCCAGCAATCGTTCAGCTGCCAGAAGATCGAGCCCATCGTTTCAGGACGATTGCGGCGGAAGTGTTCCGCCCCAATCTTGATTCCCTCGGCCTGCAGCACCTGGCTCGCATAGAGGAAGCTTGGAAAGTCCTTGGGCTCCGGATAGTCCTTGAGCAGATAGTCGTGGATGATCGAATTGCCTTCGTCGTTTTTCTGGTGGGCGAGCATCACCGGCGTGAAGATGCCGGTACGATCCTCCGGCTGCGTGAACGTCTCAATCGTCCGCATCTCGGGAAACGACTGGAAGCCGTACTCGGTGACGAAACGCGGATGGTGCGCCTCGTAGGTAGAGAATGGGACGCGGCCGTGCCACACATCCCATACATGGGCATCGCCGCTCTGATACTTGTCGCTGAGTTCTTCGTAATCGG
Organism: uncultured Acidobacteriaceae bacterium; assembly: GCA_963778705.1. GTDB lineage: Bacteria > Acidobacteriota > Terriglobia > Terriglobales > Acidobacteriaceae > Telmatobacter. The sequence goes on along the minus strand of CAVZVM010000013.1, from coordinate 277,649 downwards.
AGCTGGGTGAGCTGGGCCAGTACGGTGTCTCGGCATCGAGGCGTTCCACAACGCGATTCAAGATGCCGCTGAACTCGGTGAGATAGTCCTGCCACATCTGGAACCTCACTTCGGGCGGCAGCTTATCCCGTCCCTTCCAGCTCAGGGCCTCTTCCGTCTCGTTGTTTCCGCACCAGACAACGATGCTGGGATGATTGCGCAGACGGCGGACCTGGTCTTCAGCCTCGGCCTCCATGGTGAGCTTGAATGCGTAGGTGCCAGGTTGCCAGTCGTTGCCGTACATGAAATCCTGCCAGACCATGATGCCGAGTTCGTCGCATATCTGGTAAAACTCGTCGGTCTCGTAATAGCCGCCGCCCCAGTGGCGAATCATATTCATATTGGCATCGCGGGCGGACTCGAGAATGCGGCGATAGTCGGCGGTAGTGACGCGGTTGGCAAAGCTGTCGAACGGGATGACGTCGGCGCCTTTGGCGAACACCGGAATTCCATTGACGACAAGCTGAAAGCTGCGGCCCCATTGGTCGAGATGACGGTCGAGCACGATGGAGCGCAGACCGGTCTTGGTCGTGCGGCTGTCGGCCTGCTGACCCGCGATGGATACGCGCGCAGAGAACTCGTAGAGCGGCTGATCGCCATAGCCAGCGGGATACCAGAGTTTGGGCTGGCGGATTTCAATCGGAAGATCGAAGACATTGCGACCGGCGTGAAGTGTGACCGTGCGGGTCAATGGAACGGGTACCGAAGTGCCCGGAGCAGCATACTGAACAGCGATCTGTGCGGCGCCGTCCGAGGCGGCTTCAACTTCCACTTCGGCATCGATGTGGGCGACGGCTTTGGCGATATCGCGCTGGCGAATGGCGAAGTCGGCAATGCGCGCATTGTCCCAGGCATCGAGATGGACCGGATGCCAGATGCCGCTGGTGACGAAACGCGGACCCCAGTCCCATCCATATTCATAAGCCGGTTTGCGGATGTAGGTCTTGGGCTCGGTCTTGGTACGCGGTTGCCAGGGATCCATCGCTGCAACCTTCTCTGCGGCAGCGATCGGCGAGGGAAAGATAATATAGAGCGAGTTATTGCCGGGATGCAGATACTTCTTCGCCGGGATTCGCCAGATTCGGAATGCATCGTCCGAGCTGAGAATCTGGGTACCGTTCAGGAGGACCTGAGCCGCGGAATCGAGACCGTCGAAGACCAGATCGATATTGGTGCGGGCAAGCAGTGCGGGTGTTACATCAAAAGTGTCGCGATACTCCCAGCTCGCATTCTCGATCCATTGCAGCTTCGATTCGTTATCGCGATAGAACGGATCTTCGATCTTCTTGTTCGCGAGCAGGTCGAGATGCACGTCGCCGGGAACGGTCGCGGGCAGCCATCCAGTCTCGGCATCTTGTGCGGTCGCGGTGATCTGGCGAAACTGCCAGCCGTGATCGAGAATAACGCCGGCATTCTGTGCTCGTGTGGTCTGGGCGCCCGCGAGAGGGGCAAGGCTTAAGGTTGTCGCGGCCAAGACAAAGCACACGATGGTTCTGTGGACGATTCGACGCATGCGCGCTTTCTCCGATGCCTTCCGCAAAGAGGAACAAAGGCGCGGAGGGCGAGCAAAATTTCGGGATAAGGGTATCACGCGGAATGTCGTGCGCCGCGGCGGAGCTCAGGTGAGCGCCTGGTGCTGCCTAAGAGACTGCGAAGAATGCGCACGATCCCGTGATGTCGTATTCTGCGGAAGCGGCTTCCCTGCCCTTGTTTGATCCGGAGGGAACGCGCGGAGGTCACCCAGATGAGCGACGCACAAGCGACAGCACTGCGCAGCTGCCGGCTGGTTCAGGCTGGCCAGCCTTTTATCGGCAAACAGAATCTCGAATATGCGGTGGGAATCTCGGCCGAATCGGTCGGCGCCGAAGGCATCCACATGCAGCTGGTGACGATTCCTCCCGGCGGCCGGGCTAAGGCCCACAAGCATGCGACGCACGAGACAGCGATTTACGCCCTGCAGGGGGCTTCCGGCGTGTGGCATGGCGAACGGCTCGAACACCACACGATCGTCAAGCCTGGGGACTTTTTCTACATCCCTGCCGATGTCCCGCACCTGCCGTACAACCCGAGTGAGACAGAGGACGTCGTTGCGGTCATTGCACGAACCGATCCGAACGAGCAGGAGAGCGTAGTTTTGCTACCGCAGTTGGACACCGTTCACCCGTAAGTGCTGGTCGCTTTCAGAAGGCCTGCTCGCTCACGTGTTCCGCGGAGCAAGCCAGCGCTTCAGCAGAGTGTCGACCGCAACCCAACCGGGCCCGAGAATCAAAATCAGCAGAGCGGCAAACCAGTACGTATAGGGCGACGCGCCGTAGAAGTCGTCTGGCTTCGAGAGAATGTGCGAGAAGTTGACGCGGTCGTCGGGCACGCTGAGATATGCCATCGTCATGTTGACGAAGAGCACCAGCGATGTGAGCCGCGAGAGCAGACCGAGGGCGAAAAAGATGCCGCCGCCAAACTCCACCAGCGCCACGCAGAGGGCAGTCATGTGCGGAGCCGGAAGCGCGAGACTGGCGAAGAAGTCTGTCACCTTGTCGAGGTGCGTCAGTTTGCCCCAGCCATCCTGGGTGAACTGAAAGCCCCAGTAGAGGCGGATGGCGAGCAGCAGATGCGCATTGCAAGCGGCCGAAGAAGACCGGAGACGCGCAGATAAGAGATTGACGAGCGTTTGCATAAGAATCCGTTCTGAGGGAGGGACGATTAGGCCCGGACCAGCGATTCGAGGTCTGGAGCGCAGATCCAGCCCAACTCTGCCCACGATCCAAACCACTTTTGGATGCATCCCGCGCGCTGAGACTGGGGAATGCGCGAGCCGATAAAGCCGGTCTCGAGGGCATCGGCGAACGACAGGCCCTGACGAATGGCGGAGAGCGTGAGAAACTCCTCTCGCTTGAGCCGCAGATAGTAGACCGAATTGTCGACGCGATGCGCGGCAACCCAGGTGGGCCGGCGGTGCAGCCTGGACAACTTTACTGGCGCTTCGTCCCCGTCCTCATGGCTCACGCCGGCCTCGCTGGTCTGGCGCTTGTCGCGCTTGTGCAGGCCGAGCACAAGGTCGTCGGCGGGATAGTCGAGCGCGAGCAGGACCAGGTGCGGCTGCAGGGCGAGCCGGGAGCCGGCGTCCAGGGTTGCGATTTGCTCGATGGTCAGCGGCGCATATTCCGCGTTGTCGAATGCCTCGATAAAGGCCCATTCGATGCGCACCACATCGATTGCGAGACGATGACGGCGTCCTGTGAACTGCGGATTGGCGCCGAGCCAGTCGGCGAGCTTCGACCCGAGATTGCGCAATGTGAACGAGCGGCTCGGATGCGCGGTGAGATAAGCAATCGAGAGGGCTTCGAATGCACGGGCACCGACAACTGCGCGCAGTGCAGGAAAATCTTCGGCAAGCGCGCCGAGCACACGGTACCAATACTGTCGGTTGTAGATCTCAAGGCGCTCGAACGAGTTGAGCTTGCTGTTCGGCGCGATGAACGATGCAGCCACGGTATGCATATCGCGGCCGTCGGGTAAGACTGGCTGCATGTCTTCGTCCGCGGTGAGCGGCTGCATCACGGCTGCGGCCATCTCGCGTTGGAGTTCGGCGAGGGACATCTGCTCCGGACTCATCGCGTCGTCTCCGCAGGGATCGCATCAAAGGTTTCACAATCGAGACCTGGGGCACCCGGCTCTTTGGCGCTCGGATCGGTATACGCGTGAAGGAACTTCTCCGCCTTCTTCGCTTCGGCGTGCACTTCGTCGAAGGTAGGAATGTGATCGTCCCACTCGAGGAGCGTGGGTGTCGGTCCGCAGCGTTCGATGGCCCGCGCATAGAGCTGCCACACCGGATCGATGACCGGGTGATCGTGCGTATCGAGGATGTACTTCTCGTAGCGCGAGTGGCCGGCGATGTGAATCTGCGCGACGCGATGGGCCGGCACAGCGTTCGTATACTCCATCGGATCGAACTCGTGATTCACTGAGGAAACATAGATGTTGTTCACGTCGAGCAGAATCCCGCAGTCGGCGCGTTCCACCACTTCAGTCAGAAACTCCCACTCGGTCATCTGCGATCCGGAAAAAGCCGCGTAGGAGCTGACGTTTTCGACCGCGACAGGAATCTCGAGATAGTCCTGAACTTTTCGGACCCGCTCCACGGTGCGCTCGACCGCCTCCCAGGTATACGGCAGCGGCAGCAAATCGTGCGTGTAGGTTCCGTCGACGGAGCCCCAGCAGAGATGATCGCTGAGCCAGGGAGTATTGGTCCGGCGGACCAGTTGCTTCAGCCGCCGCAGATGCTCCGGATCGGGCTCGGTCACTGAGCCGAAGTACATGGAGACGCCGTGCTGCACAACGCGATACTGCTCGAGAATCTGATCGAGGACCGCGAGGGGACGGCCGGCATCGACCATGAAATTCTCGGAGATGATTTCGAACCAGTCGACGACAGGTTTGCGCGAAAAGATGTGCTGGTAATGCGGAATGCGCAGGCCAATGCCAATACGATGATTCGAATACGCATTAAACCGATTGCTGGACATAGAAAAGCAGTTCGTCGTTCGCAGTTGTTCGTTCCTGGTTGACGGTGGACACGAAAAGGATGTGAATCGCCGAGAACGTGCGGCGAACCGCGCTCGCATCACGGCTGCAGACAAGTATGGGACCGGAAGGCGCAGATTCTCCTGGAACAGAGGGGGAACACTACGCAATCCGGTCCCGAAGGAGCTAGACCAACTTCGGCATCTTGGAGCCGTCGGTAGCGCAGCCACCCTTGCCCTTGCAGCTGTTCTTGCCCTTGCAGCCGTTGTCACTGGACTTGCAGCCGCCTTGGCCCTTGCAGTCGTTCTTGCCCTTTACAGGAGTGCTTGTCGGCTGCCGAGCTGGTGTAGCGCAGGCCGGCCTTGGCCGCTGTGGCCGAGGTGCCCTTCGCCGTTGTTCCTGTGGTCGCCGCATGCGCCGCGACGGTTCCGCCCATCAGGCCGGTAAGAGCTGCCGAGAGCAGAAAAGCATTCAATTGGTTCTTCATGGAGATTGACCTCGCTTGGGGGTTGGGGCGGAAGGGCTCCGCCGGTTGCGGCGAGCAGGTCGAAAGGTTCGATCCCGCACGTTCCGTGGCACGCACACTAGGAGTGGCTGCACGGGCGAAAGGTTACAGCTTAAGGGGGACGACTGGAAATGAATTTCTTTGCTCCGGTCCCTTCGCTGGATGAACGGGCTGGGGAGGCATTTGGATTGGCTGGATGAGCACCATGCTTTAACCTGTTGAAGCTGAACGGCGAGCGTTTTCCTTTTCCTTGATCGGGCTCAGCCGAGGACGGGGGGCAGTTGAGCACCAAACGATGGACCGCTGTGGGCAGCGCCAGCCTGATTGTCGCAATTGCGCAGAGCCTTTGCACCGCTGTGTTGACGATCAGCGGAATTCGGGTGGCGATCGGCCTTTCTGCGTTGGCCGCCGCCAGCGGTATTTATGCGCCTGCAAAAGGTTTTCATCAGGACGCAATCCGGATTCCCATGTTGATCCTGGCGACGGTCGGCGCGGTGGTGAATCTGGGCGTAGTGTTCTGGATTCGGCATCTGCGGGCGCGGCCTTCCGCCCAGTGGCGCAGGCGCGAGATGAGCCCAAAGGAAAAGCGCTCGGAGAAACTGCAGATCGCGATGGCGATCCTCACCCTGATTCTCGTCGGGCTGGAAACGTGGACGCACCCGATGGTGCACCGTACCGGGCCTCCGCCAACAACAATGCGATCTTCGAACGGATAGATAGCGCACGCCCGCGCGTTGGGGTTTGCCATGTATCCGCTCCGCTTCAATACTGCCAATTCACGTTCACTGAGCCAGTCCCACTGGTGGGCACGGTGTAGCTATGATTCGCGCCGTTCTCCCAGACCACATTGCCGCTCGACTGAATGTCGACGAACTTGAACTGAACGGTTTGGCCGGCTGGCAGCGAGACATTCAGGAACCAGTTGGGATAGTTGGGGTCAAGCATGGGACCAATTGCGGTTTGAAATGTCGTGCCCCAGTTACCGAGTTCGACGGTGCTGCCGGTGACAAAAATGTAATCGCCCGGATTCGTCGGCGTGGCATTGTTCACCGTGAAGGTCACGGGGATGAGCTTTGCCGTAAGTACCGTGAAGGCTATGGGATTGGCGGCGTTTCCGTTGGCTGCTTTTAGCTGTACGTTGTAGGCAGCCGCCAGGAACCCTCGGCACAGTGAAGGTGACCGAGCTGTTGGACCATGATTGGATGGTGGCAGGCGTCGAGCCAAAAAGAACCGAGCCGGTTGCTGCCCCGAAACCGTCGCCGGCGATTGCGACATTCATGCCCGGTTGACCGACATGAGGGCCGATCGAGCCCACCTGCGGAGACGATGCGGCAATCTGATATTGCCAGACCGAAACACTGTGCGGCGCGATCGTGAAGTTGCCTGCAGGGTTGTTGCCGACCGCTGCCCGCGCTCACGGTGAGGCTATTACCGCCTTCCAGACCGCCTAAGTAGTCGGAGTAGGTACCCGCGGGCAGCGCGGTATTGAGGCCGGAGATGGGATAGGATGTCGAGTCGTTTTTGTTGATCGCGACAAGGACGACATCGTTGAAGAACTGGCGCTCGTAGATATAGACATCGTTGTTGATCCAGCGCTGCTTCCAAGTCCCATAGCCGACGGCATCGTTTGACTGGCGCAGCGCCGCCAGTTTAGCGATGAGCTGATAGGCATTCGTCGTTGTGTTGAATGAGGACATCCAGACGCGGTTATAGGGATCGTTGCCGCCATTGGTGTTGTTGACGAGATACTGCTCATCGCCGTAGAGGATGATTGGAATGCCGCGCGCCGTGAGGATGAAGGCCGTGGCCTCCTGCAGGCGGTTCTGATTGCCATTATTCAAGGTAAGAAGGCGGGCTTCATCGTGGCTGTCGACGAACGTTACGAGATCGTTGGGGAAGGTGAAATTCGTGTTCTCGGCACTGATGGCCGAATCGATCTCAGAGAAGTTGTTGTTGCTGCCCCCGAAGACATCGCGCAGCGCCGTGTTGAGTGGGAAATCGAGTAAGTTAACACCGCTTGCATTCGAGAACTTATACGAGTCCGGATAGAGCGGGTCGCCGGTGTTGGTCTGCATCCACTCGCCAAACAGAAAGCTGGGCGCATTGTTGAAGACCGTGTTGGCATAGGAGTACTCCCAGCCCCAGGTGACGTGCTTGATCGCATCGAGTCGGAAGGCATCGACGTGATGGTTCTGTAACTGCACCGCGGCGCTCTTGAGATAGGCGTCAATCGTCGAGTTTTCCTGATTGAGGTCGGTCAGGTCGTCGAGTGTGTAGTACTGCAGCTGGTAGCGGTCGTTGTAATTCGAGATGTCGGGGTTGTGGTGGAAGTATCCATTGGGGTCGTTGTTGGCGGCGGCCATCAATGTGCCGTTGTTATAGAGCGAACCCATCTCGCCGCAGTTGTCGGGATTGGAGTGGTTGTTGGCTTCATCCACGATGATCTTCATGCCGTTGTTGTGGAGAGCGGTCACGAGGCTATCGAAGGCAGAAAACGTGTTGGAGTTATCGCCGAAGTGCTCCTCGACGTTCATGAAGTCGTGTGTCCAGTAACTGTGATAGGGCGCAGAGACTCCGGAGCTGGCGCAGTTGAGGTTCTCGTTATTCACGACCGGCGAGACCCAGATGGCTGTGGCTCCCATGCCCTTGATGTACGCGAGTTGCTGTTGAATGCCGGCAAGATCGCCGCCCCAGTAGGCCTGCCAGTTGGTTTTGGTGGAATCGAAGAGACCGGGGCTTTCAGCCGGATTGTCGTTGGTCGTGTCGCCGTCATAGAAGCGATCGGTAACGATCTGGTAGATGACCTGCTTCTTGAAGTCCTGTGCGGACAGAAGCGAAGCGGAGAGGACAAGCGCGATGGCTGTAATGATCGGGGTACGTTTCATGGGCAGCTCCTTAAGCTGGGGGAGGAGGGCTGACCTGTGGTTGAAGTGTGAGTGGCGAAGTGACAAGCCGGAAAGACACTATGGGCTCAGACTTGCGAGAAGTCAAGAGCACGGGCAGCAATCGGATCGGGACTACTCAGCGCGTATTTATAAAGTATTAACTGGCCTGCTCCAATTCTTTATCGATGCGCACATGAAGTCGCTCGCTGAATCCGATGGGAAGTTCGAAGACTCGATCGTCGGCCATGAGGATCACGACATTGCGGGTGGAGTCCAGGACGGCCGAGCAGATCTCGCACGTCTCAAGGTGACGATCGATCTCTGCGCGCAAGGCCGCGTCGACGTCGCCCTCGATGTACGCCGAGATGTACTGCCAGACGTGTTTACAGTCGATCCTCATGCGCGCCCCCCAAAAAAGCCCTTGCGTTTGGGTGCAAACGCTTCCAGTTTTGGGGCAAGCTCCCGTTGCAACAATCCGCGAGCCCGGTGCAACCGGACCTTGACTGCGCCCTCACTAATGCCCAGAACAGCTGCCGTCTCGCGGATATCCATTTCTTCGATGTCGCGAAGGATGACAATGTTACGGTAAATCTCCGGCAGACCCTCGATTGCCTGGCGAAGGAGCGTGCCCAACTCCTTTTGTTCCAGAGCATCACTCGGCACTTCCCGCCAGCTGGTCAGAATGGCAGGGGTGTAATCCCCGGTCTGATCTTCGCTGGCAGCCTCCAGGGATTCCTCGCGGCGAGTCGCGATTCGGCGAAGTCGGCCGAGGCCTTCGTTGCGGGCGATCGACAGGACCCAGGTGCGAAACTGCGCCTCTCCGCGGAACAGATGCAGGTTCCGGTAGACCTTGATGACGGTATCCTGAGCCGCATCTTCGGCATCGGTTTCATTTTTCAGCAGGGAGAATAGCAATAGAAAAATCGATCGTTCGCAGGGCCGAATGAGGTCGTGGAAAAGGTGCTTCTCGCCGGCAAGGATGCGGCGGATACATTCGGTTTCCACTTGGGAGTTGGTCTTGACCATATTGTTATAGGAGTTAACTCGGCGCCCGTTTAGCTACTTGAGAATATAACCCGATCGGCGGTGCAGCTTGTCACGCAGCCTGGGGTCCAGGTTGAGCACCGGCCTAAGTTTTACAAACGACACAGAATCCTTATGTATTTTTGCCCAAATGAGGGTTACAATCTCGGCACGAGGAACCCCATGCCAGGAGATATTCAACTTACGTGCAGCGACTGCGGGCAGGACTTTACCTTCACCGCTGCAGACCAGGCGTTCTTTCAGGAACGCGGTTATTCGACACCAAAGCGGTGCAAGCCGTGCCGCGCCGCAAAGAAAAACGATCAAGGGGGGGGTTCCGGTTTCCGTTCGGCTCCTACGCAAGGCACTCCAGTGATCTGCTCGGGTTGCGGGCAACCGACAACAGTTCCTTTTGAGCCGCGGGGCGACCGTCCGGTGTTCTGCCGCGATTGCTACCAGGCTCGTAAGGGGAGTGGTGGCGGCGGAGGAGCAGCGCGCGGCCGCGGGCGATACTGAGCTTCCCTCTCAGGATCAAACATTTCGAGTTCACTTCAATTGGGCGGGTATCCGGGCTCACCCAGACGTGTGTCTTCACGAAGCCATGGATACCCCGTGTTCGCTTAAATCGGCAACGATGACGGGCAGACTGGGTATCGTGCTCCTCTCCTTGCTAGCCCTTGGCACGCCAGCTGCGTTCTCCGCGCGTGCTCAATCGGTGCCGGAGTGTGCGCTGCGCGTCCACGTCGATGGGCTACGCAATGCGCAGGGAGTCGTAGGGATCCTGCTTTTTCGCTCGCCCGACGGCTGGCCGGAAGATGTGACCAAGTCGGTCCGCCATGAGGCCTCTGCTATCGCGGACGGGGAGCGGCAGGCAACGATTCTGATCGACCGAGTGCCCCCCGGCGACTACGGCCTCGTGGCTCTTCACGACGAGAACAAGAATATGAAGCTCGACCGGAACATCTTCGGCTTCCCCAAGGAGGGCTTTGGCTTTGCCAACAATCCTCATGTGGGGCTGCGAGCGCCGGCATTCCAAGCTGCCGTCCTACACGTTACGTGTCCCGTGACGGAGACGGAGATTCACATCGTGTACAAGTAGAAACAATTGCTCGATGGAAACTCCGTCATCGAATCGACAAGCTGCCCATCTAAACTTACTGTTTCTCGCCCGCGGAGAATGTGGTCCACGGACCAGCCTTCATGTCCTTGAGAATCGGCTTGAGATAGCTGTACTCGGGATGCGCTGCGAAGAATGGCGCTGCAAGGAAGTCTTCGCCGCACGGATGTCCTGCGCGCGCGATCAGTGACAGATGTTCGGCCAAGTCTGAATCCGTCACTTTACCGGTGACGGCGCCTCCAGGGTAGTAGGGTCCCCACTCCCATTCGGGCGTACCGCGCTTCACGACGTCGACGTGGCCGCAGAGCGTGCGCTCGTCGGGGCCGACCTTGCCTGTATAGCTGTCGTCGTGGCTGGCGAGAAACTTCTCCGCCAGGTCAACATCGATGCGGCCTTTGTATTCGGCCATCTTCCTTTCCCACGTCACGCGGCGCGCATTGGGCGAGCTCGAGAGGTTGGCGGGATTGAACTCGGGAGTCTCGGTTTTGAGCAGCTGCGGATCGCGGGGAAAGTTGGAACTGATGAAGTAGCCGTCTTTGGAGCGCCACAAAGGCGTGTGCTTCAGACCCAGCTCAAGATAGCCGATCTCGCCCGTCTTGCGATCGCCAATGAGCCAATCGTTAGCGTAGCCGCCGTTGTCCCCTTCCTTGATGATGGATGCGTACTCATCGATGGAGCCCGCGTATTGCAGGGCCTTGCGCGAGCGGACAAACTCCGGAATGCCATCGGGATTCCAGCCTTCGAACTGGGTGATCGTCGTTTCGGTGATCATCAGGCCAGCATCGTTTTCCCCGAAGTCGTCCTGGCTGGTGATCACGCCGGGCTCTCCGTCCATAACGATATGGTGGCCATGCTCGGGCTGAATATCGAAGATGATCGTCCAGCGCTCGCCCTCCGCGTAGCTGGACCAGTTGTTGTGCGCGATAACGATCTTGCCGTCTTTGGTGTAGCTGCCTGTGGCAATGAATGCGGAGCAGCGGCCCTGCGGAAGGATGTGCGGCGCGTTCGCCGCCTTCTGATTCTTGTTCAGCCACGGAACGTAGTACTCGGGTAGCTCGATGCTGCCGTTCAGGGCGACGATGTCCCAGACATCGAGCTTGATGCCCTGGGATTGGACGCCCTTGGCGATACCTTCGAGCTCCTGCTGATACTCGGTCTCAATGTGGGGCCAGAACATCTTCTTGCCAGCTTCGCGGTAGAACTCCCAATCGCGATGCGTGGAGTGCAGCGTTTCGAGCTTGTTGACGCGCACAAGGTCGGCGATCTCAGGAGCCAACAGGCTGCCGTGCTCGAAGCCAATCTGAGAAGGTGTGCCTTCGAGGTGCACATAGGTCCAACCGCCCCGCTCGAAGCGATAGCCGGGTTCAGCGCCGGTGTGCGCACGGTGTTCTCGCAGTTTGTCGACGGCGTGAATCGAATCGCATACGAAGACGGCTAAGACGAGCACTGCGAGACTTAAGGCGCGACGGCGCAAACCTGCCATTCAGGACCCTCCGGGTTTTCCTGAACATATCACGCGACGTTGGGGTCAGCGTAAAGAAGTCGAAGCGTCCGATCAGAGGAGGTAGCAGGTCCTGCGGTGCGGCCTCATCGCTTCTTGGCAGATTTCTTGGCTGCGGGCTTCGCCGGTTTTGGCGCAGGTTTCTTTTTTGCAGGCGCGGGCTTCGGCGCAGGTTTGCCCTTCGCCTTTGCCGGAGCCTTGGCTGCTGGTTTCGCTGCTACCTTCTTGGACGCGGGTGCAGCCTTGGCTGCTTTCTTGACCGGAGGAGCAGGCGTCGCCTTCTTCGCTACCGGGGCCGGGGCAGGTTTTGTTTTTGCCGCAGTGGGCTTGGCGGCGGGCGCCGTTGCTTTTGCGGGCGCAGGTTTGACTGCCGGCGCGGGTTTGGCGGTTGGCAGAGCCGCTTTGGCCGGTGCAGCCTTGGTGTCCGGCGCCGGCTTGGCTGTCGGCGCAGCTTTCGCCGGCTCTTTCGCAGCCTTGGCAGGAGCAGCAGGGGCCTTTACGCCCTTGGGAGCCTCGGCGGCCTTCTTTCCCTTCTTCGGCGCCGGCTCTTCGTCCTCTTCGTCCTCGCCTGCTTCCTCGCCTTCTATTTCGCTTTCGCCTTCCTCGTCGCCGAGATCGAGTTTCGGCAGCCCGAGATCCCCGTCCTCTTCGTCGCCGCCAATATCATCGAGATCGGGCTCGTCCTCGTCTGCTGCCTCGTCCTCATCCTCGAAGGAGCGCTCCTTGATCTTGGGTTCCGCGCCACGCTTTGCGCGCGAACGCTTGATGGTGATCTGCGGCGGCGGTGCAGGGGGCGAGAATGGTTCGAGAAAGGCGCGTGCTTCTTCTGGAGTCGCGAGTCGTTCGTCGATCAGTTCGAGGAAGATCTTCTCGATGATCTCCTTGTACGTAGCGAGTTCAGGAGTAATGCGCATCTCCTGCATCAGCGCGTAGGGGATACGCTGGCGCGCCTCCGGCCAGACCTTCAGGAAGCGATCGTAGCGATCCTTCACTGCTTGCGAGGTCGCAGTAAATCCAAGCCAGAGGACTGCTTTTGGATCGTAGCTGGTGAACAGCTTGTAAGTCGCCGAAGGGGTTAGCGGCGGCTTGGTGATTAGCACCTTGGAGAAACCTGCGGCCAAGGCGTCCAGGCTATTCCACTCCTCCACGAAACCCGGACGGACAAGAAGCTTCTTGAGCGCAGACAGATCCTTTGGCGGCAATTTCGCGGTCAGCAACTGCATCTGCGCTGCGGACATGTCGGGATGCACGCCTTGAATCTGCAGCTCGGCGGCCAGGTCGTGCAGCGCCTTTAGCTTGTTCTCATCGGCTTTGGCGACGGTCCAAGCCGGGAAGAGCGCCTTCATCCATCCCTCAGCCTCGAAGGCGGCGAGCACCTTGAGCCCGTCGTCTTCGTGCCCGATCTGCTCCAGTTCGTAGCTGCGGGCGTGGGCAGAGAGATGCTCGATCAAGCCCTCAGCCTTCGCGTTCTCGTAGCGGGATTGGGTGCGTGGATCAAGTTCCCAGCCAAGCCGGGTGCGATACCGTGTCGCTTTGATCAGAAGGGCCGGTTCTTCGAGGAAGCCGTAGTTCGAGACAAGCCGGAGCGTTCGTGCTTCGATGTCGGCTGCACCGTTGAGCGGATCCATCAACAGCCCATACGAACCTTCGTTGAGCGAGATGGCCATGGAGTTGACCGTAAAGTCGCGGCGGCGCAGGTCTTCCTGAATCGAAGTCCAGTGGTAAACCGGCTTGGCCGGCTTGGGGTACTCCGCGCGATGGGTGCTGACGAGATCGATGCGCACCGAACCAGGAAAACAAAGGTAGAGGGTGCGGGACGGCTCATCTTCGCCCCAGATCTTGCCGCCAGCTTTCTCAATTGGTTTCTTGAGCTTGAGCGCATTTCCATGCACTGCGACTTCAAGATCGCGCACCGCGTGGCCGCTGGTCAGGTCGCGAACGGCGTCCCCGGTGAGAAAAAGGATGATCCCCGCATCGCGAGCAACGTCGCGCAGCTTCTGGAGGGCATGCCTCTGGTTGGCAGACAACCGGTTTTCCAAAAGGTAAATGAAGTCGGGCATCCCGTCCTTTTCCATCCCTTGCCCGAACCACCCAAGTACCTGATGCAGTTACGCTTAGAGAGCGCCCCGGCAGGGGTTGCAAACCAGTACCTTAACACAAATAGAACCAGTTGGCTAGAGAGATGTGCACTGGAAACGCTGCTTTTCGGCCCCCGCGAAGGGTCTCTCCGTGCGACAATCCTCTGGGATGGCGTCGCATCGTAAACCCGTGATTGTGCGCAAGTTCTCCCGCGACTGGGTAGCGGGATACGCAGGAGCCGTCTTTGCCCAGGATCAGCCCCAACTCGAGATACTGGATCTCGGCGGAAAAGTGGTCTCCTTTGACTGGGACACGGTGAAATGGGTCTGCTACGTCCGCGACTTCCCTGCTGGCGAGCAAGTGAACCCGGAGCGGTTGCTGCAAAAGCGATTCGCCGTACGGCCCCGAGCTGCGGGGCTGTGGCTGCGCATGACCCTGACCGACGGAGACGAGCTGGAAGGACTGGCTGCGAATGACCGATCGCTGATCGAGGGGGCAGGCTTGATGTTGACGCCCCCGGACACACGGTCGAACACGCAGCGCATTTACGTGCCGCGAATGGCCATCCAGACGCTGGAGGTGGTGAGCCTGATTGGGTCGGGACGAGCGAAGCGTCCGGCAGAGGCAGCCAAGGAAGCGCAACCGGAATTGTTCCCGGCAGAAGCGGAGCGCGAGTAGCGCCTAACCACCATCTGCGGCGGCGTCCGATACAATCGTCCCGATGAAGTTAGGCGAGCTGGCAACGCGGCTGGGGGCAGAACTGCGCGGCGACGCAGAGGTGGAAGTGACTGGCGTGAAAGGAATTGAAGAGGCCGGCCCCGCCGAGATCACGTTCGTGGCCAACCCCCGCTATGCAGGGCTGGCGCGGACCACGAAGGCTGCAGCCGTCGTCGTCGAACCGGAGTTCCCCGAGATTGCAACCGCAACGCTGCGGATCAAGAATCCGTATCACGCCTTCTCGCTGGCGCTGGGGATGTTCTACCAGCCTCCCGCGTATCCCAAGGGCATTCACCCGACCGCAGTCATCGATCCGACAGCTGAGATCGGCGAGGGTGCTCATGTCGGGGCTTACGTCGTGGTGGGCGACGGCGTCCGCGTTGGGAAGCACGCCACGCTGTTGCCCCATGTTGTGCTCTACCCCGGCGTGAGGGTCGGCGACCACTTCTTCGCCCATGCACACGCCGTTGTGCGCGAGGGCTGCGAGTTCGGCGATCATGTCACGCTGGAGAACGGTGCGATCGTCGGCGCGGACGGTTTTGGTTTCTCGAAAAACAACAACGGCGAGTGGGAGAAGATTCCACAGTCGGGTCCGGTGCGGCTGGGTGATCGTGTCGATGTGCAGGCCAACGCCTGCGTCGACCGAGCCACGGTCGGTGCGACGGAGATTGGCGACGGCAGCAAGATCGACAACCTGGTTCAGGTAGGCCACGGATCCAAGGTCGGCCAAAACACACTGATCTGCGCCCAGACTGGCCTTGCGGGGTCGTCTGTCATAGGGAACAACGTGATTCTCGCCGGGCAAACAGGCATCGCCGGGCACTGCAGCGTGGGCGATGGCGTAATTCTGACTGCTCAGTCGGCGGTGAGCCACGACGTGCCGGCGGGCAAGACGATCTCCGGCTCGCCAGGGTTCGACAATCGCGTATGGCTAAGGGCGGTGGCCATCTTTCAGCGACTGCCTGAGCTGTTGAAACGCCTGGACCGGCTGGAAAAGAAGGTTGCCGCTCGGGACAACTCGAACGAGGAGTCCTCATGAGATTCAACAATTGCTTGATCGCAGCACTCTGCCTTTCGGCTTCACTCCTGCTTGCCGGATGCCATTCGTATCGCATCGATGCCGTCGTCGAGAACCGGACCGGCGCGGCGATTGAATTGCTGGAAGTGGATTATCCCAGCGCCAGCTTTGGCGCGGACAAGCTCGACTCCGGCGCCGACTATCGTTATCGATTCAGCGTGCGCGGCAGCGGACCGGTGAAGGTGCAATATACCGAGAGGGCAAGCCAGAAGGTTCGCCAGAGCACCGGGCCGGAGATCTTCGAGCATCAGGAGGGGCGGCTGGAGATCGTTTTGCTGCCCGAGGGAAAGGCCGAGTTCCATCCGGAACTGACACCTCATCCGTGACGCGCAGACAACGCTGAAGTTTGCCCATCGATTCAACTTGCAGAAGTTCTCGCCGATAAACGCGAAGAGGCGAGGATGTGATCCTCCAGAAATGGCATCTCCTCGGGCAGGCCCAAGCGCTTTTTCTGCGCCGTCGTGGATCTTTTCTACGACTTGCCGGGTGTTTCTGCGCGGTTCTGTTCTCCACGCTCTGGGCGAGCCTGGAAAACAGCAGCAATCTCATCTGGGTAGCCAACGGCGTCTTTCTGTCCTATCTGCTGGTGGTTCCTAGGTGGAGGTGGCGTCGTTACTTTGCAGCGGCGTTTCTGGCCGAGTTTGTGGGAAGCGTCCTCATCACTCCGCATCGCTGGCAAGAGTATCTGGTTCTAACGGTCCTGAATCTGTGCGAGTCGGGCCTTGCCGCGGTTTTGTTGCGCAAACGTTCTGCTCAGATGCCTCGATTTACCGATCGCGGCTATCTGCTTCGTTTCCTCCGCAGCGCAGTGCTGATCGCGCCGTTGGCGGTGGGGTCGTTGTTTGCTTTGGTTTACGCCATCTGGATCAAAGGCGACGCCGTGACAGCGTTCCGGAACTGGATGGTGACCGATGCTCTGGGCAATGCGATCGCCACTCCTGCGTGCGTCGTGTTGCTCCGAACGCGACTTGGAGAATTGTTCGGAGGTCGCTCGCATTGGCCATTCGCCATCGCTCTGGTGCTCGTAACCGTGGGTGGATTCGGACAGTCGACTGTGCCTATTATCTTTCTGGTCTATCCTCTGATGGCCCTTATCCTGATCCACTTCGGACTGAGCTGGTCGGCACTGGCTGCTCTGTTTGTCACTGCAATCAGTGGTTCGTTCACGATGCGTGGCATCGGTCCATTTGCCCACATCAACTGGTTCCGACCCAGCGGGCCCATGGTCATTCTCCAGTTGTACATTGCGTCCGGAGTCTTCATGATCTTCGCGGTGTCAACCGTCCTCGACAATCTGCGGAACACCGAGCGCAAGCTTGCCAGTACAATTGCGATGCACCAATTGGTGGTCGACAACTCGAGAGACATGATTATCCTTGCCGACTTTGACGGTCGCAGGAGCTTCGCCTCGCCAGCGACCTGGAAGATGGGAGGCTGGAAGCCTTCCGAAGTGGTGCGCTACCGGAGTCTCGAACTGGTGCATCCGGAAGACCAGCCACGGGTGGCTTTGCTGGTGGCCGATCTGCGTTGCGGCAAATCGACTTCGGCGCTGGTTGAGTGCCGCGTTCAGAAGCGCAACGGCGACTATCTCTGGGTCGAATCCAGTCTGCGCGTGGTCCGCGATACAGCAACCCATAAGCCAATCGGCATTCTCAATATGGTGCGTGACATTTCCCGACGCAAAGCCGCAGAACAGGAGCTGCGCAACGCCTATCGTGCGCTCGAGCAGATGGCGGCCACCGATCCGCTCACCCAGCTTGCCAACCGGCGCCGCCTCGACCAGTGTCTGCACAGCGAGTGGAAGCGAGCGGTGCGCGACCAGAAGCCGTTTTCGTTCCTGCTTCTGGATATCGACTTCTTCAAGGCATACAACGACAGCTATGGACATCTTTCCGGCGATGACTGCCTGAAGAGGATCGCCGAGATCGCACTGCGTTCGGCGGCGCGGCCCGGAGACCTGGTGGCGCGCTTCGGCGGCGAGGAACTGGCGATCGTTCTTCCGCAAACGCCCAATGAAGGTGCTGTAGAAGTCGCTCAGCAGCTCTGCGAGCAGATTCGCCGTTGCCGTATTCCGCATCGCGGGGCTCCGCTCGGCTACCTCACCGTCTGCATCGGCTGCGCCACGATCGTTCCGGCTCCAGGGCAGCATCCAGCGGCTTTGATGCAACAGGCCGACGACGCGCTCTACGACGCCAAGCGAAACGGACGCAACCAGGTCGTGAATGCCTGCGATGCGCGCCGCAGAACCACGGAGCCGAAGGTGGGCTGACCGGACGGTGGCTCGGACGCAGGCTCATTCGAGTTGCACATCGAACGGAAAGACAACTGCGCCCATCCAGCACATGCCGGATGGACGAGCGCACCACGGGAGCGGCCGATGCCGGCTAGTGTACGACGGACTGGAAGAGCGGCGACTTCAGCAGGGTGTCGAACTGAGAGTCCGTTGTTGCGAAGTGCACCTGCAGCTGGCCTGAGCTGGACGAGATGTCGGTTGCCGACAGCGCCGCCTTTTCGGCATCGGAGCCGCTCATCTTCTTGTAGAGAGCCGCGGCATTCAGCAAAGAAGAGACAGTAGCGGCTGCAAACGTGTCGCCCGTCGTGATGGTGAGATCGAATTTCACGCCGTGCTGGAAATCCATCGAATACCACGAACCGACCAGGCGCTTACGCACGGAATCGTAGTCAGCCACCGAGCCCGCCTGGCCAAGCAGGTTGCGCATCAGTGCCTGCGTTCCCTTCTCGTCGAGAATGCTCCACAGGGGTTCGGACTCGACGGACTTCATCGCATCCATAATCGGTTCATTGGTGAGCATGCTGGGCGCCAGACCGTCACGCACATCCAGTGCCTGCTTCACAGCGTCAGAGCTGCCGAAGACCATGGTCGAAGGATCGACAAAACAGAGAACCATGCCAGTTTTTCCCATGGGATAGACGCGGTTGGTGCGAATGAGACTGGGCCGCACCTTCTGCTTGCGGAAGTTCGCGAGCATGTCCTCCACGGGAAACTGCCCCTGGGCAATTCCCACGGTTTGCAGGTCATCGCTCGATGCCGACGGCCGAAAAAGTATGAAGGCGAGGCTGTCCACGTCGTGGTTATCGTTGATTCCCGATTTCTGTACCGCCTCGTCGAATTGACGAAGGTCGGTTGGCATCACGCGATCCCTCAACTGCATGGCCGAATCGGAGTTCTGCATCGCCCGATAGTCCACGACCACCAGCTGCTGCAGGTCGTGCGGGACGGCAGAGCGCGCATCGCCGGAGAGCTGAACCGCGAAGGCGGGCGTACAAAGAGCCACAGCTAGGACAGCCAGTAAAATCCGAAACAAAGTCTTCAACTCGAACATCCTCCAGGAACGCTGACTGTGCCGAAATGAAGCGGCTCCCGATTGCCGTCTTGCCGACCGGTCCGCTCACGCATGGCGGTCTGAAGATTCAGACCTGCAAGCCAGTGGATCGTGAGCAGATACCGTGATCCTAAGCGAGATCGAAGCGCGGACAGCGGCGTTCCATCTATGGTTATTCTACCTGTCGTTCAATTTTCAAAACACACAGCCGGTGACAGAGAAGGTTACTTTTCTCCCGGCCAGCCCAGCGGAGTTTCGAGCCGACTCTCCAGAACCTTTGTGAGCGCATCGAACCCCACTAACAGACGCATCCACTCGCTCTCGCGCTCGCAAGCCGCCTCGGGCAAAAGGCCAATGACCTGAGTTTCCAAGGGCTCCGCCTTGTGACGAAGTGCCAGCCGAGCAACAGTCTGGAAGACCTGCGACACAGGCGTTGCATGGAAGTCGGGAATATGCAGCGCGAGCTGGGCCCGGCCGTGGGCCAGACTGCCCGTGGCTTTGACGCCCTTCAATCCCCCGGAGCTGGTGCGTATCTCGCGGGCAATCGCACGAACCATCGCGACATCGGATGAATCGAAGGAAACGTTGTACTCGATGAGGAACTTTCGAGCGCCCACGGCAGAGGCTCCTGCGGTGGGATGCAGGCCGGGACCACCGAGGTCGGGTCGGCGCGCTGCCTCTTTGCGAACCTGGTCGCGCAGGCCTTCGAACTGCCCCCTGCGCACGTCGTCGAGATTGGCGCGATCGGGACGAGCCGCTGCTGCCTCGTAGAAGTAAACCGGGATGCCGAAGCGCTGCCAGATCTCCTGCCCCGCCTGACGCGCCAGCATGACGCACTGCTCGAGCTTGACGCCGGAGATCGGCACGAACGGAATCACGTCCGCCGCACCGATGCGCGGATGGTCTCCCTGATGCCGAGTCAGATCGATGAGTTCAGCGGCCTTGCCTGCTCCGCGAACTGCAGACTCGAGCACCGCTGCCGGATCGCCTGCGATCGTGACCACTGTGCGGTTGTGTTCGGCGTTCATGGACCAATCGAGGAGACGAACTCCGGACACGCGCATCGCGGACACGATGGCTTCGACCCGGCGCGCGTCCCTGCCTTCAGAGAAATTAGGAACGCACTCGACGACTGGACCCGATCCCGTTATCTCCAGAACGTGTACCCCACTTGAAGCTGAATGCTGGCATTGACCCCTGGGTTGCGATCTCCCAGCGATGCCGAGGAGATGTGAACGGCGTTCACCCCGAAGTCAATCGAGCGCTTGGAGCGTAGAAAGTAGTGCAGACCCAGGCCGCCCTGAGGCGAGAAATTCCACACCGAGGTCCCTCCCGGCACGCCGTGCGGCACCAGCACGTCCGGGGGAAATTTATGTGTTGTGTAGATGAGCCCGCCGGCACCTTGAAACCACGGCTGAATGTGACGCGACCGGGTGAGGAAGTTCCAGCGAAAAATGACCGGCGTGAGGCTGAGTCCGGTATACGTTCCGCCGCCGATGGGCTGCGTGTAGACGGTGCCCTGATAAAGGAAAGTCTGATCGTGCGCCGACGGCGTGAACGCCAGCCACAGGGGCATGATGTTGGCGCCGTACTCGAACTGCCCGCTGAAGATTCCGGCATGCACCACAGGGGTAAGAACCTTGCCGACCTGCGCACCGCCCCAGAGAAACTGAAAGTCGGCGCGGTCGCCGACACCCTTGCCCCAGTTGACGAAGGGGCCGTACTCCCAAGCACGGGCATTGCGCACTTCGGCGACGGGGTTCTGGACGGCATCTTTCTGCGTCGCATCGGACTCCGGCGATTCGGCAACTGCATTGAGAACGGGAACCAGCGTAATGGCAGTCATGATCAACAGGAACAGCTTCGCTCTCGGCAACTTCTTCCCTTCCTTGATTCGTTTCTTCAATTGTCACAGAAAAGGCCGACCTGACAGGTCGGCCTCTCTCAGGACTTTCGGAACAGGCTTAGCCGGCGACCTGTTCCATCTGCTCGGCATCCATATCGAAGTTCGAGTAGACGTTCTGGGTGTCGTCGAAGTCCTCGAGTGCCTCAAGCAGTCGCACCATCTGTGCTGCCGTCGCGCCTTCCAGCTTGGTGTAGGTCGAGGCCAGCATCGTCACCTCGCTCATCACCGTCGGAATCTTCGCCGCTTTTACTGCTGCCAGAACTGTCTCGTACGATGCCGGCTCTGTGATGATCTCCCAGGTCTCGCCTTCGTCGCGGAGGTCCTCGCCGCCGTGCTCAAGCACGATGTCCATCAACTGCTCTTCGCTCGCTGCAGACTTTTCGATCGCGATAATGCCCTTCTTCGAAAACATGAATCGCACCGAACCGGTCTCACCGAGGTTGCCGCCGTGTTTAGACAGCATGTGGCGGATCTCGCTGACGGTGCGGTTGCGATTGTCGGTGGTGACGTCGACGATGAGAGCAACGCCGCCGGGGCCGTAACCCTCGAAGCTGATCTCTTCGTACACGGCGCCGGGGAGCTCGCCCGTGCCGCGCTGGATAGCGCGTTTGATGTTGTCGGCCGGCATGTTCTCCGCTTTTGCCGCAAGGACCGCCGTTCGGAGGCGGGGGTTGCCGTCAGGGTCGCCGCCTGCACGTGCGGCGATGGCGATTTCCTTGATCAGTCGGGTGAAGATCTTGCCGCGCTTGGCATCGAGCGCGCCCTTCTTGTGCTTAATTGTGGCCCATTTCGAGTGCCCGGACATGGGAACCTCAGTCGATTGAAAATGCAGGCGCTGCAGCAAAAACCAGAGACGCTGTATCCCGAAACCCCAGCGTACAAGTCGACGCGACCCAGAGGAGCGGCGACCTGCAGCAACTCTCGACAGGGCACGCTTTCTCTGGTTTTGCTCTGCAGGCGCTCTGCCCTTGTGAGTATATCACTTGGGAAGATTGCGTTTGGAACCTTCGGGCGCCGTTGTAGATTGAAGAGTGAAGCCTAATGGCGCGCGCAAAAAGCACGAAAGCCGCTCGTTTCTCCACTCGCCCAAGGAGCGCCTTTTGAAGCCCTCTTTCCTTCTCTTCCTCGTACTAGCTGCCGGACTGGGAATGGCACGCGCCCAGGGCAACTACGAGATTCAGGTCTATGGTTCCGAAACCCAGGCGCCGCGCACCACAATGGTGGAGCTTCACTCGAATTTCACTGCGGACGGTCAGAGGCACTTTATCGATGGCGTCTCCCCGACCAATCATGCCGAACACGAAACCATCGAGATCACTCAGGGCATCAACGACTGGTCTGAAGTCGGTTTCTACATCTTCACCAGCGAGCAGAGCGGCACAGGGGTGCAGTGGGTCGGCGATCATATTCGGCCACGGGTGCGCGTGCCGGAGCGATGGCATTGGCCCGTGGGTGTGAGCTTGTCGATGGAAGCCGGCTACCAGCGCGCGTTCTTCGATCGCGATACGTGGACATGGGAGATTCGGCCGATCGTCGACAAGACCGTGGGCCGTTGGTACTTTGCCGTGAATCCGGCTCTCGAGCGCACCTGGCATGGGCCGGACGTCAATCTCGGCCTCGATTTTTCGCCCGCAGTGAAGATCGGCTATGACTTCACCAAACAGATCAGCGGCGGGCTCGAGTACTACGCGGACTACGGCAGTCTCACCAACATCGCCAGCCTGCACGATCAGCAGCAGCAGATCTTTCCCGCGATCGATTTGAATGTCTCGCCGAAGTGGGAGATCAACTTTGGCGTAGGCATCGGGCCCACGGCCGCGACCGATCACTGGATCGTGAAGGGAATTCTGGGCAGGCGCTTTGACTGGGGACGGCAGAAAAGCCCTTAACGACGGCCCCTTTCGACGCCCTTCCTTGAGCCACTACCAGACGCGGCAGGCATTGGCCGGCATCATCGGCTGCCCTGTCTTGCACCCGAATGCCTTGCCGAACTCCGGCATATTCTGGATCACGCCCTCGATGCGAAATTGCCGCGGCGAATGCGGATCGGTCTGCACCTGAAGCCGAATCTGCTCGGGACGGATGCTGCCGCACCAGTTCTGGCCGTAAGCCAGGAAGAACTGCTGAATCCCCGTGTATCCATCCTGCTTTGCGGAGAGATCGATCCCTTTCCTCTTCGCGTCTGCGAGGAAGGCGAGATAGGCCAAACGCACCCCGCCGTTGTCGGCGGTGTTCTCGCCGAGCGTGAGCTTGCCGTTGACCTTGACGTCATCGACCGCGGTGAAGTTGCCGTACTCCTTCACCTCGCAGTCCGTCATGGTCTCGAACTTCTTCTTGTCGTCGGCGGTCCACCAGTCGGAGAGATTGCCGCTGCCGTCGAACTGGCTGCCTTCGTCGTCGAAACCATGGGTCAGCTCGTGCCCGACAATCGCGCCGATATGTCCGTAGTTCTCTGCGTCGGTTGCGTGAGAATCGTAGAGCGGCGCCTGCAGGATGCCGGCGGGAAAGTTGATGTCGTTCATCGACGGGTTGTAGTACGCGTCTACCGTCGGCGGCGACATGCCCCATTCCCCGCGATCGACCGGCTTGCCGATCTTCGCCAGCTGACGATGGTTTTCAAACTCGACGGCTCTCGTCGCATTGCCGAGAGCATCCCCGCGTGCGATCGTGAGCGACGAATAGTCACGCCAATGATCCGGGTAGCCGATCTTGTTGGCGACCAGGTGCAGCTTGGTCTTGGCTTTGGTCTTGGTTTCTGCACTCATCCAGTCCAGCGTATCGATCTCGCTGTCCATCGCGTCCTCGATGTCGTGCACCATCTGGAGCGTGAACGCCTTGTTGGCAGCGGGAAACTGCGAGGCCACATAGACCTCGCCGAGCGCTTCACCGAGCGCGCCGTCCGTCGCCTGCACGCAGCGCTTCCAGCGAACCTGTTGCGAAGGGGTCCCGCGCAGTTTGTGGCTGTAGAAGTCGAAGTTCTCCTCGTCCATGGCCTTGGGCATGGCGTAGCCCGGGACGGAGTTGATCAACTGCCAGCGCAGATAGGTCTTGATGGTGTCGAGATCGGTGGACTCGATCAGGGGCTGCATTCCCTTGAAGAAATCGGGATTCGCCACATTCAGGTCGGTCACCGAGCCCGTGCCAGTGAGGGCGAAGAAACGCGGCCAATCCATGACGGGAGCCAGCGCCGAAAGCTGCGCCACAGTCTCGGGATGGTAGATCTTGTTCGGGTCGCGCTGCGACGTGATGTCGAGAGAGATCTTAGCCAGTGCCGTCTCGAGATCCATGATCTTCTGTGCGTCGGCGGCAGCCCGGTCTTCAGGTTCGCCGGCTAGGGTGAGCATCTTTGCTACATGCGCTACGTACTGCTTGCGCGTCGTCTCCGCCGCATCCCCGGTGCGCAGATAGTAGTCGCGTTCCGGCAGACCCAGGCCGCCCTGGTCGATAACGGCAATCTGTTTCTGCGCATCTTTGAAATCCTGCTGCTCGCCGAAGCTGAAGAATGCGTTCACATTGATCAACTGAAAGTGTGCCAGTAGCTCTGTGAGCTGCGACTTGTCAGTCAATGCGGCGATGCGATCCAGTTCCGGCTGCAGCGGCTTTAGGCCCGCTTCGTGGATGGCATCTTCGTTCATGCACGTTGCGTAGAAGTCGCCGATCTTCTGTTCGTTCGGCGTGCGCTTGGGATCGTCGACTGCAACCTTCTCCAGCAGATCGTGCAAAACCTGCTGCGTGTAGTCGAAAACAATCGCGCCGGAGCCGTAGCCCGACTTGTCGGGCGGAATGGGATGAAGCTTCGAGAAGTTGCCGCAAGCGTATGCGGCGAAGTCAACGCATGGATCGGCCGAGGTATCGATCAGGGACTTATCCAGTCCGGGCAAGAGCTTCACTGGCTCAGCTGAGTTGCTTTGCCCTACCGATGAGGTTGTCGCCGCGAGACCGAACGCCAAACACGACAGGAGCACAAAACGCTGACTCATTCGAGCCTCCAAGTGAGAGCACACAACAAGTGTTCTGAGAATCTTCCTGATTGTACGAAGAGACCGCGGCCAACCGTGCCCGTCTTGTGACAAACTGCCCGATTGGCCGGGTGAGCTGAATTGCGCTTTAGCCGCTAAGAATTATGCCGGGATGGCGAGCACGGTTTAAAGCAGGTCACCGCCGCTGCTGTCACCGCTCCCCGAATCGTCGAACCCCGATCCATCGTCGACGTTAGAGTTGTCGTAGTTGGCTGAGTTGTCGAGCTCGTTGCGGTCGTCGCCCGACGTGTTGTAGCTCGCGTCGTTGAACTGCGCCCCGCCCCGATCCGAAAATTGGTCGGCGGACTCGTGGAAGTGATGTTCCCCTGCTTCGATGCCGCGATGTTCGCCGCCCTGCGCCGGATCGTCGTAATAATTGTTGACGACCGTCTCCTCAACGGGACGATCGAATCCGCCGCCCATGCCCAGACCGCCTCCACCCCAGCCGAGACCCCCTACGCCCAATCCCGGATGGCCAAAGCCGCCAAAGCCGTGCAGGACCGATTCCACTCCTTCAAAGGCCAGCGCACCGGCGGCGACACCCGCTGCGGTCTGCATAGCGCCGCGCAGAAAGCTCGGCTGGCTCGCTGCGACATACTGCGGCTGTTGGTATTGCGGCGCGCCGTACCCAGGAGTGGGTTGCGCATACTGCGGCTGGGCGTACTGCGGATTGACTGGCTCATAACCGGGCTGCAGCTGCGTCTGCACTGGCGCGGGTTCTGGATCGCGATGTCCCAGCAGGCTACCCAGGAAGCTCGTAGCACGCGCAGGCTGAGAGTGCTGCTGGGCCTGCTGCTGTAACTGCGCGACCTGTGCCTTGGCCTGCTCCAGCGCAATGTTTTGCACCAGCACGGTCTGCGCAAGAATATAGAGCGCATCGGGGTTCGGACCGAACGAACGGTTCAGCAACGATTCCGCGTCAGGGTCTTTTTCCTGGAGTTGTGTCTGGTTCACTCGCTCGACGAGCGAGTTCAAAAGCTCTTCTTCCTGGGGAGTCAACGATGTAACCTCCGGCGGCAGCGAAGTTGCTGGTCATGCCGCCCCTCAGGGATTGAGACGCGATCACGCCGGCAAAGTTGCCCCACCGTTGAGTGAGTACGCGCGCAGACCGTGCCCGGTTCCCTGCACCGAATATCGCAAAGTGCGATGAAAAAGCGGCAAATTCAGGAGCTATCGCGCGTCCTAGCGCGCCGATTTTCGGGCCAGCAGTGTGAGCTCCGACTGAACGCTTTCGAGCACCGAAGGCCAGTCTCGTGGGCGCGCCTGCCTGAACAAGCGCACTGTCGGATACCACGGGCTGTCGTTGCGATGCGTCAACCAGCGCCAGTCGGACGAGAACGGCAGCAAAACCCAGGTCGGCTTGCCCAGCGCTCCGGCGGCGTGCGCGACGGACGTATCGACGGTGATCACCAAGTCGAGATGTGTGAAGAGTGCGGCCGTATCGGCGAAGTCCGCGATTGCCTCGCGCAGATCGGTCATCGAGGATGACGCCGCATCGAACTGGCTGGCCTGCGACCCCAGCTGCAGCGAAAAGAAGTGAGTGTCCTTCCTGGAGAGGATCGATTCGAACAGAACGAGCGGAATCGACCGATCTGAATCCTCAAAGGAACGCGGTGTCGCCCCCCACACCAACCCGACGCGCAGGCCGTGGTCCGGCCACTGGCGCTGTTGCGCCGCTTTCAGGGCGTCCTCGGGAATCTTCAGATAAGGCACCTGTGGAGGGATCGTAGCCACCGTCGTCCCGAACGCAAGCGGCAAGCTCATCAACGGGCACTGCCATTCGTGATCCGGAGTGGGCTCACCTGTCGTCACAACCGCGGCCACGCCGGGCATCTCCGCGGCCAGCCGGACAATCTGCTCCGGCACATCGAGAAAGACCTGCCCACCCGCCGCCACGACCATCGGCACAAAACGAAGAAACTGCAGCGTATCGCCGAGTCCTTGCTCAGCGTGGAGCAGGATGCGTGCCCCGTTGAGCGGCTCGCCCTTCCATTGCGGTTTCGGAAACCTGCGCAGGTTTGGCGTGGGTCGCTGCAGGCGACTCTCATATAGCGGCCAGCCGGAGGCGTAGTCGCCTTCAAGCAAATTGAGCAAACTCAGGTTCCATTTGGCATCGACGTTCTCCGGCTGAAGCTTCAGCGCCCTCTGATACTGCGCACGCGCCTCGGACAGATTCCCTTGCAACCTCAGGACGTTCCCAATGTTGAATTCCGCCTCGGACGAATCGGGCTTGATCGCCAGAATGCTCTCGTATTCCGCAATGGCTTCGTCCTGCTTTCCCTCGAGCTGCAGAACATTGCCAATTCGAAAACGGGCCGGAAGATTTTCGGGTTTCAACTCGAGCACGTGGCGGAATGCAGAGATTGCTTCAGCGAACTTTCGCTGCGCTTGCAGAGCTGTGCCGAGAGCAAAGTGGAAGTCGACATTGCCGCCATCGATGGCAATCGCACGGCGGATCATCTTCTCGGCAACCTGGGCGTTGCCCGACTGCTGCGCGATCGCACCGAGGCCAAACAAACTGGGCGCGTGCCGCACGTCGATCGCGAGGATCTGCAGATAGAGGTCCTTCGCCTCGTCCAGCCGGCCTGCCTGATGCTGGGCCACAGCGTCGGACAGCAGCGTTGCCAGCCACTCGCGCTCTGCTTCCTTCGATCCCCCACCCCATTTCATCGGATTGACTCTATCATTCCCGCAAGGCGCAAACCTCGCGAGGTCGGGACAGGTCTGAGAACCGATGTCCTGGAGCGGACTACGACACCTGCAGCTCTCCTGTGCGAACGGCCACGTACAGAGTCATGATGCTGCGTGCGGACGTTAGACGGTTACTCCCGCCACCAGCTCGAAGGCGCGGATTGTCTCCTTGCGCACCGTGAGCTTCTCGATCAGGTCGTAGCGCACCTCGTAGCCGCGGCCCGGCGTGTCGGGAATCGCAATCTCGCCATCGGGCGACACCGTGACCTCAGGCTCGATGATGTCTTCCTTCCAGTAACGCGCGGAAGCGGAGACGTCCCCAGGCAGCGAGAAGTTATCGAGAGTAGAGAGCGCAATGTTGTGCGAGCGTCCGATGCCGGACTCGAGCATGCCGCCGCACCAGACCGGGATGCCCCGCTCCTGTGCCGCGTTGTGCACAGCGATCGCTTCGGAGAAACCGCCCACGCGTCCCAACTTAATGTTGATGATCTTGCAGGACTCCATCTCGATGGCAGCGAGCGCGTCGCGCCGGTTGCGGATCGACTCATCAAGGCAGATGGGCGTGTTGAGTTGCCGTTGCAGCATCGAGTGGTAGTAGAAATCATCGGACCAAAGCGGCTGCTCGATCATCAGCAGATCGAACTGGTCGAAAGTGGCGATGTGGTCGGCGTCGCGCAGCTTGTAAGCGGAGTTCGCGTCGCAGCTCAACATGATGCCGGGCCAGCGGCTGCGCACCTTCTCGAAGACTTCAACGTCCCAGCCGGGCTTGCACTTCAGCTTGATCCGCTGGTAGCCGGCCGCCAGCTCGCGTTCGACGATGTCGAGCAGCTCGGGAATCGATTTCTGAATGCCGAGCGAGACCCCGCACGCAATCTTGTCGCGGACGCCGCCGAGCAGAATCGAGATCGGCAGCCCTTCGCGCTGTGCTTCAAGGTCCCAGATCGCATTCTCCAGCGCGGCCTTCGCCATGCGGTTGCCGCGCACGCGCTTGAAGAGGTGCGGGCAATCTCCGCCGTGTTCCGGCGCCTCTGCGGCAAGCATAGGACCGAGCTCGTTAAGCAGAACCTGCCAAGCCGTATCCGTCGTTTCACCGGAAAAAAACGGCCGTTCGCCAGCCGTGCACTCGCCCCAGCCGATCAGACCCTCGGAGCGAATTTCAGCCAGAAGGATCCGGCGATTCGTGGTGACGCCAAAGCTGGTTTCAAAGGGACGCACGAGGGGAAGATGTAGTTCGCGGAGAACGATTCCATCGATTCTCATATGAAGTGAATTCCTCTATCCAACAAGCAATGAATGTGAAGCTGTTTCAATCAAGTTCGATGCGAGCTTTGACGATTCCTCTTCAATCCATCTCCGCCTGGGTTGGGGAACCCAATTCGAAGACACCGTTGCCCTCCGCGTCGCGTGCAAATCCAAGTACCGCTAATCCGCGACTGAAAGCATCCTGAAACCTGCGGCGATTCTCCAGTTGCACTTCCGTGGCCCGATCCCGGTGTGCTTCCGACGCCTTCCACTGGTAAATGGATGCAGGCACTGAGATGCGTTCCTGAATGGTGAAAGAAGCTCTGGGTCGGCCCTCGAGAATTGCTGTTACTCGAGGAGAATCAAGGTGCCACTCCGCTACAAGACGATCGGTAGGCAGCCCACCTTGCAGACGACTTGAGGATACACCATAAAAATTTACGTAGTAGCAACGAACAATCGCGCCCAGCTTGTGGATATTCAAATGGGCGTTCTTGATCTCCAATGGATCGAACGTCCACTCCATCAAGTTCAACTTGCGGGAAAGCGCTTCAAGCCGCTGCTGAAGTTTGAGTTGTGCGCCGAGTCCACGATTGCGATAACTCCCGCGCACAGCCAGCATGTGGGAGTGGAGGTAGGGACGCGGTTCGCCCGAACCGGTCTTCACTCCAGGCAAAGACATGGCGAAACCGACCAGAGATTCAGGGCTGCCATCGGGCCCTGCGCCGGGTAGATCGGTATCGAAGGCTCCGATCACCTGGCCTCCGATCTTCTGTCCGACAAGGAACGCTTTGCGCGGAATGACATCGCTGTCGTCGTAGCCCCACGTCTCAATCTGGAGTTGGACGCACGCTTCGAGCTCGTCGAATCCGGAGCAGTTGCGAATCACGATCATGTCGACTGCTCCGCAGTTGCTGTGGAGTCGGACTCGGCGAGTTTGCGCTTGGCTGCGGCCCACAGGGCTTCGAGTTCCGCGGGCGCGAGCTCTTCGAGCGGGCGCGAGGAAGCCAGCTCCATCTCGCGAAAGCGCTGGCGGAAACGCAGATTGCAGCCGCGCAGAGCCATCTCCGCATCGGCCCCCAGATGCCGGCCAAGATTGACAACCGTGAAGAGCAGATCGCCCAACTCGGCTTCGACTTTCGCTTGGCTCGCTTTGTCGGTGGAGTCCTCTTCTGCGGCAGCCGCTTCTGCTTCGAGCTCCGCTGTTTCCTCGGCGAGCTTCGGAAGCAAGATCGCGCCAGTTGGGCCAGTCGAATCCAGCCTTCGCAGCCTTCGAGCCTAGCTTGGCTGCTTCAGCAAGCGCGGGCAACGCGCGGGTGACGTCATCCAGCCTCGACCCGCTGGAGGAGTCTGCTCCATGCGATGGCTCGGCAGCTTTGATCTCTTCCCAGTTGCGCAGTACGCCTGTTGCCGTCCCTGCTGCTTTGGGATCGACGCTCGCTCGATTCCCCGCGGCTCGCGACGCGTCTTCTCCGAACACATGAGGATGACGGCGCACGAGCTTGCGATTCAGATGGTCAAGCACCTCGGCGATCGTGAAGCGGCCCTCGTTCGCTGCCATCTCTGCATAAAACAGCACCTGCAACAGCAGGTCGCCGAGCTCTTCGGCAAGATGCGGAAAGTCTCGCCGCTCGATGGCGTCGAAGACCTCGTAGGCCTCTTCGAGCGTGTACTTACGAATGGTATCGAAAGTCTGCTCGCGGTCCCAGGGGCAGCCACCCGGCGCACGCAGTCGGGCCATGATCGCCGCCGACTCTGCAAATAAGGAGCCAGCCCGCGCCGGATCGGTCTCAATGGAAGAAGGCGGGGTGGAAGGAGGCTCTGGACTGTCTGCCTGTCGTGCAACGTCCATCGTGGCTAGTTTACCTCCTGTCTCGCAAGCTGGGTTCGCATCGTGCAACGCCAGCGTCTGCCAGGCAAAACCCTGGCAAACCTCGTGCTAGACTGGGCCACCGATGTCGTCCCCAGAGAATCCTGATAACCATCCTTTCACTGTGCCTGACCGCACCACTGTGCTCCAGGTGGCCGCGGAATACGCGCAGCGCTACCTCGACGAAGTGAACCAACGCACTGTTGTACCCAGTGCGAAGGCAGTCGCCGCATTGGACACGCTGACCGGTGCATTACCCCAACAGCCAACTTCAGCCGAAGATGTCGTGCGCCTGCTGGCAGAAGTGTTGCCGGACCCGCAACAGTAGCCAGCAACGCGCGGCCGCTACTTCGGCTTTGTGAACTGGCGGAACCCTGCCTGCGGCCATGGGCGCAGCATGGCTAGTGGCAGCGTGGGACCAGAACGCCGCTTTCAAAGTCCAGTCGCCGGCGGCCATCGCGCTCGAAGCGGCCGCACTGGAGTGGGTCAAAGACCTGCTCGGCCTGCCAGCTGAAAGCGGTGGAGCCGTGGTCACCGGCGCTACGATGGCTAATTTTTGCGGCCTCGCCGCAGCTCGGCACGCCCTGCTCGAACGCGCCGGCTGGGATGTAGAACGCGATGGACTGTTCGGCGCGCCACCGCTGCGCGTCGTCGTGAGCGATGAAGTCCACGCTTCCCTGCTGAAGGCGCTGGCGCTTCTCGGGTTCGGCCGCGAGCGCGTGATCCGTGTACCTGTCGACAGCCAGGGTCGCATGAAGGCCGATGCGGTGCCTGCGCTGGACGCCCGCACGATTCTTTGCCTTCAGGCTGGAAACGTGAATACCGGAGCCTTCGATCCAGCAGACAAGATTTGCGCGAAGGCGCGTACGGCAGGAGCGTGGGTCCATGTGGACGGCGCCTTCGGACTATGGGCAGCCGTCTCGCCCCAGCTGCGTCCCCTCGCGGCTGGCCTTGATCTAGCCGATAGCTGGGCGACCGATGCGCACAAGTGGCCCAATATCGGCTATGACTGCGGCATCGCCCTGGTGCGCCAGCCGGAGACGCTGCGAGCGGCGATGGCCATGAGCGCGTCTTATCTTGTTCAAGGCGCAGCGAACGACCCGTCGCATTCCACTCCGGAGAGCTCGCGCAGAGCACGCGGTGTGGAGTTGTGGGCCGGATTGCGGTCTCTGGGACGCACTGGCATGGCAGAGCTGGTGGAACGCACAGTTCGGCACGCACAGCGCTTCGCAGCAGGCCTGACAGCCGCGGGCTATCAGGTGCTGAACGATGTTGTGCTGAATCAGGTTCTGGTCTCGTTCGGCAGCGCAGAGAAGACGCAACGCACCATCGAACGTATTCAACAGCGAGGCGTGTGTTGGTGCGGCAGCACGGTGTGGCAAGGGCACACTGCCATGCGCATTAGCGTTTCCAACTGGTCGACGACGGAGGCCGATGTGGAGATGAGTCTTGAAGCTATGCTGGCAGCGGCCGGGGAGAGCTGAATGCTGCGCCGTCGCAACCTCGTATACTCAGCCTTCGCACGATGCGCGTCATCCTAACCATCCTTGCCGGACTGATGGGGCTTGCCTTTGGCAGCTTCCTCAATGTGTGCCTCACGCGCTGGCCTGCGGGCGAAAGTGTCGTGGCGCCCCGCTCGCACTGCAGGAGCTGCGGACGGGCGCTCACGTGGTGGGAAAATGTGCCGGTGCTGACCTGGCTTGCTCTGCGCGGCCGTTGCCGTACATGCGGCTCCTGGATCGGCTGGCGCTATCCCTTGGTGGAGCTGGCAGTCGGAATCCTGTGGGCCGCGATTGTCTGGCAGTTTGCCTCCTTGGATTCAGGCGGGGGTACGGTTTCGTTCAGTCCGCTCGGACTCATCGAGCACTTGGCAACACCCAGCGGAAAGATGCTTCTTGTGTTCCTGCTCATCGGCCTCGCAGCGTTGGACGTTGAACACCTTTGGCTGCCAGACGCTGTGACTTTGCCAGGGATTGCCCTTGGAATCGGCGTCACGCTGCTACGTTGGGGGCCGTTGGTCCAAATCGGGCAATTCAACCCGTCGCTCCGTCTTGTGTTTCTGGATTCGGCCTTCGCAATTCTCATCGCCGCCGGCCTCATTCTTCTCATCCGCTGGATCTATTTGCTGATCCGGCGTCGCGAGGGCATTGGCCTGGGCGATGCCAAGCTGATGGCCATGCTCGCGGCGTGGCTTGGGCTTCCCGGCGCACTGCTGGCATTCGCGATCGGTGTGGTGCTCGGGGCAATCGTCGGAGTCCTGGTTCTGCTGACGCCAAAACTTGGCAACAGCGAATCGCCGGAGCTCACCAAGCTTCCCCTCGGCACGTTTCTCTGTATCGGCGGAGTCGTGAGCACACTCTGGGGTCAGCCGATCCTCGCGGCCTATCTGCGCTGGGCTGGGCTTTCGTGATCGACAAGAATCACTGCGGTTGGGGCGCCGCTGAAGCACTCGCCGACACAGCTTTGGCGTTGGCCATCTCCGGGTCCTTCAGAATCTTCTTCGCCTCTTTGCTGTGTTTGCTGTCCGGGTCGTACTCCATCACTTTCAGGTAATTCGACTTCGCCCTGACATAGTCGCCCATGTGCCGCTGGGCCTCGGCCAATCCCCAGTAGACATCGGGATTCTCCGGATCGAGCACGATCGCCGACTCGTACCGCGACAGCGCTGCCCTCCAGTTCTTCTGGTCCAGGTAGTAGCTGCCGACACTCTCGTCTTCCTGTGCGCTCTCGACATGCGGCTTGTCGGGCGCAATGAGTCTGCGGTGTTTGCCTCCCTGCTCTTCATCCGGAGGCGGTTCGGGCAGATTGCCGAGGCCCGCGTTGCTATCGCTTGACCCAGAGTTTGCGCCCGCCGACGAAGCATCGTCCGGGCTCTTCACCGGATCGCTGTCGGTTCCGGGCAGCGCAACCGCACCGTAGTCGTTCAGATCCGGGGGCGGAGTTACCGGCGAGTTCGCCGAGGGCAGCACCGGTACCGAGTTCGAGTCCTCAGGGAATGGATTGGCATCCCGCTGGCCATTGGGCTTGCTCGCTGGCGTTGGCTGCGAAGTATTCTGCGCGCCAGAAGACGCCTGTGCCGAAGCGCGCCCTCCCAGGAGCACCTCCCCGCACGCGAGAATCAACGTAGGTAAGAGCACACTTCGAATCCCGATTTTAAACCGCGTTTTCATCGCCTCTTCTAATGGTAGGATGCGGAGCATACGGCACTCAAGTCACGGGAGGATTCGCAGCGCAGCATGGGCCTCATTATTCGCTCTTCCGCCATTCACGCAGCAGGCTGTTATACCACGACTCCCATTCGCAAAGGCGCGCGTGTCGCCGAGTATACCGGGCCTCGCCTGAGCAAGGCCGAAGCCGATACCCGCTACGACGAAACTCCCATCACTTATCTCTTTGGACTCGGCGACGGAACAGTGGTCATCGACGGCCACTGTATGGCGATGTTCATCAACCACAGTTGCGACCCGAACTGCGAGACGCATGAGGAGAACGGCCGCGTCTGGATCAAGGCCATCCGGACCATCGCCGCAGGCGAAGAGATCACCTACGACTACTGCCTCTACGACGGGGACGACGATGAGGCGCTGTGCAACTGCGGCACCAAGAAGTGCCGCGGCACGATGTACTCGCAGAGCGAGAGCCGCCGGCGCAAACGAGTCGTCAAAAAGAAACCGCGGCTGAACAACCGCACTCGCCGCACAAGAAGAACGGCGAAGGCCAAAGTCTGAGACGAAATGTCCAGTCTCAGGCTACGCGCCCTGCGACCCTCGCCAGCACGTCCCCGAGCCGCGCGTGGTAGCTCCTGCTCATCGCCACTCTGTGCCCCGAGGCGAGATGGACCACGAAGTCACCCCTCTCGCCGGTGCCGACGCCTTTCACAAACTGCAGATTCACCATCCCGGAGCGGTGTACACGCAGAAACATGCGTGGATCGAGCTTTTGCTCGAAGCTCGTCATGGTGCCGCGCAGCAGGTGCGTTTCACGCTCGGTGCAGACGCGAACGTAATTCTCCTCGGCAGCGATCCAGCGTATCTCGCTGACCGGGACAAACACCGTCTGCCCCCGGGACTTGAAGACAAGGCGAGTCGTATACGCTTCGGTGCTGCTGGTCCTGGCCTGTCCGTGGATGTGTGCATCGATCGGAATCGTCTGGCTCATGAAACGCTTCTCCCGGAACGCCCGTCGGCTTGGGCGCGCGATTTGCCTTCCATCACTCCCTTATTCGCAAACCGCGTGCCAATAGTTCCCTGTTTTCTCCGATTGCAAATGAAGGGCTTAGAAACCGACGGTCAGATCGAAGGGGCGTCCGGCTTGTCCGCTTTCAGGTTTGAGTGTCCGAAAACGAACGGTCAATGGTCCCTAACCAATTCTGTTCAGGAAACCTGCGCCGCGGGATAGGGGCTGCATCGATCCCTGTGCACTGTCTGAAACCGCCACCGTTCCTGATTTTGTATGATGGCTGGCGAAAGAAAAGCAGGAGAAAAAAACGAATGAAGGACAGCTTTGTCGCGCGTCGTGATTTTCTTCGCCAGGCCGGCACGCTCGGTTCAATGGCCATGATGTCTGTGCTCCCTTCTGGTCCCGCCGCCTTCGGTGCCACCGGCAGCGTGATTGAGGACGCCGTCCAGGAAGAACCTACCGGCGAACCTCCGAAGTATCACATCAAGTTTTCCGTCTGCGGTATGAGCCATGACCACATCCGTGGGATGGTCAGTGCGATCCAGCGAGGCGGTGGTGAACTCGTGTCCGCCTGGGGAGGCGAAGACGACAAGCTTGCGGCCTTCACCAAACGCTTCCCCACCGCAAAGATCGTCAAGACTCAGGACGAGATTCTCGACGATCCGACGATCCAGCTCGTCCTCAGTTCGCAGATCGCCAATGAGCGGGCGTCGATCGGCATTCGCGCCATGAAGAATGGCAAAGACTATCTCTCCGACAAGCCGGGCATCACCACACTGGACCAGCTCGCCGAAGTGCGCAAGACCATTGCTGCGACTAAACGCATCTACGGCATCCTCTACAGCGAGCGCCTCGAGGTGAAGGCCGCAGTGTACGCGGGCAAGCTCATTCAGCAGGGCGCCATCGGCAAGGTCATCCAGACCATCAACATTGCGCCGCACCAGATTGTCCAGGGACACGGCGATGCGGGGGGTGGAACCGGGCGGCCGGAGTGGTTCTGGCATCCCGAACAATATGGCGGCATTCTCTGCGATATCGGCTCGCACCAGGTCGACCAATTCCTCTTCTACACCGGATCGAAGCAAGCCGAAGTAGTAGAGTCGCAGATCGCCAACGTGCGCCACCCCGAGCATCCCCAGTTCCAGGACTTCGGCGATATGGTGCTGCGCGGCGATCGCGGTTTCGGCTATGTACGTCTCGACTGGTTCACGCCCGACGGGCTCGGCACCTGGGGAGATGGGCGGCTCTTTATTCTCGGGACGGATGGCTACATCGAAGTACGCAAATACACTAATGTCGCCGTCAGCAAGCAAGGCAACAATCTCTTCATCGTCGACAAGAATCAGGCTCGGTATATCGACTGCAACAACATGCCGCTACCCTTCGGCCCCGAGTTTGTTGCCGACATCGTGAACCGCACCCACATTGCGCAGGATCAGGAGGAGTGCCTGCTCGCAGCCGAGCTCGTGATCAAAGCGCAAGAGAACGCAAAATTCGTCACGCTGAAGGCCTGAAGCGAAAGGAATCACACCATGGATATTTCACGCAGAGATGCCGTTATCGGATTGTTGGCGCTGCCGGCTGCGCTCAGCGCTTTCGCTGAACCGGAAAAGAGTACAGCTATCCTTGGCCCCACCGTCTTCGCATGGGACGACATGAAGCCGAAGAAGACTGCAACGGGTGAAGTGCGCTCGCTGTATAAGGGCCCGACGGCAACACTGGATCAGCTCGAGATGCACGTGTCGACACTGAATCCCGGGCTCGAATCGCATCCTCCACATCGCCACGTCAACGAAGAACTGATCATTCTGCGGGAAGGCGAATGCGAGACACTCTCGAACGGAACATGGATCAAGGTCGGGCCGGGCTCTGTGGTCTTCAATGCATCCAACAGCCTGCATGGATTCCGCAACGTAGGCACAACGCCGGCCATCTATCACGTCATCAACTGGAGCCCCAACAAGGATACTGCCGCGAAACAATCGGCCTGAGTTTCGCACAATCCGGCGAGCCTGATCGCCCGCCGCGGAACGTTACAATCGCACCTGAGCCGTCTCGAAAATTCGGGCGGCAATAGGAGCGGCACTCCCCATGGGTTACCAGGTTCTGGCCAGAAAGTACCGTCCGCAACGTTTCGCCGACGTTGCCGGCCAGGACCACGTCACGCGGACGCTGCTGAACGCTCTGGCCCAGAACCGCATCGCCCACGGCTATATCTTTTCCGGGCATCGCGGCATCGGCAAAACCACCATCGCCCGCATCCTCGCCCAGGCGCTCAACTGCCGGCGCGAGATCGGCAGCGCGGACCGGCCGACCCCAGAGCCCTGCGGCGTGTGCGAATCGTGCACCGAGATTCGTCAGGGTAACGCAATCGACGTCATCGAAATCGACGCAGCCACCAATCGCGGTATCGATGAGATTCGCGAACTGCGCGATGCCGCTCGGTACGCACCGTCCCGTGACCGCTACAAGATCTACATCCTCGACGAGGCGCACCAGATCACCGAAGCGGCCTTCAATGCTCTGCTCAAGACCCTCGAAGAGCCGCCCGCGCACGTCATCTTCATGATGGCGACCACCGAGCCCGAGAACATTCCGCAGACCATCCGCTCCCGCTGCCAGCACTTCAGCTTTCACGCCGTTCGCTTCGACGACATTCTCAGCCAGTTGAAGATGATCGCCGCGCAGGAAGAGGTCGAGGCCGAAGATGCCGCTTTGGCGCTACTGGCCGAAGCCGGCGACGGCTCGATGCGCGATGCGCTTTCGATCATGGATCAGGCCATTGCTTCGGCACCGATCAAGGATGCCCGCCCGGTCCTGGCTACCGACCAGATTCGGGAGCTGATGGGCTCCGTACCCAACGCGGTATTCGAGAGGCTGCTCGAAGCCGTTGCTGCAGGACAAAGCGCCGCTTTGATGGAACAACTTCATGTGCTGCTGAACGCAGGACACAGCCCCTCCTCCCTGGCGCGGCAGATGGTGCGTTATCTCCGCAATGCGCTGATGGCCAAGCTCGACGGCGAGCACACTGAGCTGTTGCAGATCTCCGCGGATGAGCGGGCCCGCGCTACACGGACTTCCCTGCTCTTCACTGAAGAAGATTTGACCCGGAACCTTCAGATCGTGCTCCGCACCTTCGACGATCTGAACTACCGCCAGGAACAGCGCTTCCATCTCGAACTCGGCTTGTTGAAATTGATCCACGCCCAACGGCTCCTGCCACTCGAAGAATTGCTCAGCGGAGTCGCAGCTGGGGCTGGCGTGCGGACTCCCGTAGCTGCACCTGTGCCGCGTGCCACACCACCGCCTCCGCCGCGCTCGTTTTCCGCGCAAGCCTCGGCGCCGACACCTGCACCGTCCGTCTCACCCTTTGGCAGCTCCTCTCGTCCGAGCTCCTTCTCCGACCAGCCCGCGATCAGGCAGAGTGCCGTTGCGCAGGAGACCGCTGTGGAGTCCCCCATCGAGCTGGTGCCGGCAGCACGTGAAGTCGCGCGCGAAGCCACTCCTTTCCTCGTCACCTCGAGCCCGGTTCCCGGCTTCGCGGAAGTGCTGACCGAAGGCGCCTTGGCAAAGGCCCCGGAGAGTAGTGCTTCACAACACGACCTCAACCCCGAAAGTGCACGCACCGCTATCTGCACGGCGCTTGCTGCTGCCGGTCATGTCTCCGCCTCGCAGTTGCTCGGGTCCGGTGTATGGACGATCGAGAACGCCAGCCTTCGCATCGAAGTGGCGGGCATGGGCAAAAAGATGCTGAGCCTCACAGTGAACGCCGCGGCCGAAAAGATCATTCGCACCGAACTCCAGAAGCTTGGCGCCTCATCCCGCTTTCTAGTCGTGCCCGGTGCAGCCAATGGGGCAAGTTCCGCCCCGGCTCTCGCTCCCGTCTCCGGTAGCGTCGAGGCCGAGGCGCTCAAACACCCATTGGTGCAGCGAGCAAAAGAGATCTTCAACGCCGAAGTTCGCAGCGTGGTCGATCTGCGCGTCAAATAGGAGTCCGGCATGAACCACGCGCAGAAGGAGACCCATGATTAACCCGCTCAAGATTCCCGAAATGCTCGCCCAGGCAAACCAGATCCAGGAAGAGATGCAGCGTAAGCTCGAGCAGACGATCGTCGAGGGAAATGCGGGCGGCGGCGCGGTGGCAGCCACCATGAATGGGAAGAAACAACTCCTCAAGATTCGCATCGAACCGTCGGCCGTCGTTAGCCTTGGCGGCAGCCAGCCCGATGTGGAAATGCTCGAAGACCTGGTCGTAGCTGCCGTCAACGATGCCGGGCGCAAGGCCGACGAAGCCATTCAGTCCAATGTGCAGGGCATGCTGGGCGGGCTCAAGATTCCCGGACTCACCTGAGTCCTTCTGAAGCGGCTAGGAGAAGAGCAATGAATCGCAGAAGCTTTCTTTCGATGGCGGTCGCCGCGAGTGCAGCCTCAGTTGCACCGCGATGGATGCGGGCTCAGGCTGCAACGCTTCCTGACCGCGTTCTGCAGGGCCGCGCCGCCGCGCTGAATCATCCGATTACGACGACCAAGCTCTACGACAACGTGTACCTGCTGTTGCAAGGCGTGGGCGGCAATATGGCTCTTCAGACCGGTGCTGAGGGAAATCTTCTCATCGATTCCAACTTCTCAACCGCAGTCCCCAAGATTCGCGAGGCAATCGCGGCTGTGAGTCACGACGCTCCCGACGCGCTCATCAACACCCATTGGCATTACGACCATACCGACGGCAATGAGAGCTTGCACGCTGCAGGATTCACGATCTTTGCGCATCGGAACACGCGCAGCCGGATGTCGACGGCACAAAAGATCCCATTTTTTCACTTGACCATGCCTGCCTCTCCGGCCGGAGCGCTCCCGGTCATCACCTTCGACGATGCCATGCATGCCTGGCACAATGGGGACTCGCTCGATCTCGTTCATTTTGACCCGGCGCACACCGATTCCGACATCTACGTTCACTTCCACAATGCCAACGTTTTGCACGTGGGCGACATCTGGTTCAATGGCATGTATCCATTCATCGATGAGGCCACGGGCGGAGCGATCGGTGGAATGATTCAAGCTTCAGAGAAGGCACTTACCGTGGCCGATGACAAGACGAAGATCATTCCCGGCCATGGTCCGTTGGGATCGAAGGCAGACCTCCAGAAATACCACGACATGCTTTCCCGCATTCGCGACAAGGTTGCGGCTCTGAAGGCTTCTGGGATTGGCGAACAGGAAGCCGTGGCTAAGAAGCCTACACAGGACTTCGACGCCGACTGGAGCAAAGGTTTCTTCGTGAACGGCGATGTTTTCACCGGCCTTGTTTATCGAACTTTGTAAGACCACCTCAGGGAGGCAACCGCTGTGGCACGTTATGCCGAGCCAATGGCGCGGCTGATCGAAGAACTCAAGAAGTTACCTGGGGTCGGGACGAAATCCGCTCAGCGATACGCCTTCCACATTCTGCGCTCGTCGGACGAGGACGCGACAGCCCTCGCGGACGCCGTTCAGGGGCTCAAAGCCAGCTTGCGGCTCTGCTCCATCTGCAACAACGTCACGGACGTGGACCCATGCGCCTACTGCGCCAGCCCCACCCGCAATCAGCGGCTGGTCTGCGTCGTCGAGGAGCCTACCAGCATCGAGACCGTAGAGCGCACGCGCGGCTACAACGGCGTCTACCACGTCCTGCACGGAACGTTGTCGCCGCTTCACGGAGTGGGTCCGGATCAGTTGCGCACGGAAACCCTGGTGCGACGCGCGGAGCACGGCGAGATCGATGAAGTCATCCTCGCCACCAGTCCAACGCTTGAAGGCGAAGCCACCGCAAACTGGCTGGCGGGCACACTGCGCGGCTTTCATGTGCGGATCACGCGCATCGCTACCGGTGTCCCGGCGGGAAGCGACATCGAGTATGCCGACGAGGTCACCATGGCCCGAGCCATCGAGGGTCGCCGCGAACTCTGAGTGCCCCGGTCTGAACCGAAAATGGCCTAGGACTGCAGCCGGCTCAGCAGATCCTGCGGATGAACAGGCTTGGCCAGTATTTCGAACTCGTATCCCTTGGCGCGCGCCTTTTCCAGCAGATCCGCCGTCGCCGCTTGTCCTGAAAAAAGCAGGATTTTGACCTTGGGAAGCAGTGCGCGAATCATGATAGCCGTGTCGATGCCATTCAGGTCGGCCATGATGACGTCGGTGATCAGCATGTCCGGCGCAAACGTCGACGCCATCTCGACGGCTTTCTCGCCAGAGTAGACAGCACGCGCATCGAAGCCGCTCTGGTTCAGGATCATCGCCAGCGTGTCGGCGATGACCCGCTCATCGTCCGCTACAAGAACTTTGGGGTTGACACGATTTTCGTGCATACTCTCCTAGACAGGTTGTTCTCTTTGGCGTTGTCCTGCTCTTCGATCTGCCGCTCCAGGCGGTTGGAAAGGACTCAGAAACCGATCCCGGTTCGCGGCTTTCCTTCCCCAAATGATACCCTCTGACCGGCGTCAGTCGCGGGTCGCTGCTCACCTGCACGGAACGATGATTCATTCTTATTTCCCCTGCGGACGAAGCGCATTGGGACGCCTCGTTTGGAAGACAACCACACCTGTCAGGCCTCGGATTCATCTGGCAGAAACCCGGCAACCATAGACTTGCAACACAATCCCTCCGCACTTGGATGCGGATAACCGGACTGGAGACCACTGCATGCAGGAAATGGCCGTCCAAAGCCCGGCGGAAGCCGTGAAAACCGATGCGATCATCCGCGCCGAACGAATCGAAAAGTACTACGCCCAGCCCAGCGAGAACCGCATCCAGGTCATTGCGCCGACCGATCTGAGCATCGTCGCCGGCGAGATCGTCGCCCTTCTGGGACCTTCCGGCTCCGGCAAGTCGACGATGCTGCGGATGCTAACCGGACTCTCGCGGCCCTCGGCGGGCAAGGTTTATTGGCACGAAAAGCCGATCGACAACACTGAAATCAACGTCTCGATCGTCTTTCAGAGCTTTGCGCTCTTCCCCTGGATGACGGTGCTCGAAAACGTGGAGGCGCCCTTGAAGGCCCGCGGCGTTGCGCCGGATGAACGTCATGAACGCAGCATGAAGATGCTGGACACAGTCGGCCTCGACGGTTTCGAAGCGGCCTACCCGAAGGAACTCTCGGGCGGAATGCGCCAGCGCGTTGGTTTTGCGAGAGCGCTTGTTGTAGAGCCTGAAGTGCTCTTTATGGACGAGCCTTTCTCGGCTCTCGACGTGCTCACAGCAGAGAACCTTCGCTCCGAACTGCTTGAACTGTGGGGCAAGAAGACCATGCCCACGCGGTCCGTCTTCATCGTGACCCACAACATCGAGGAAGCCGTTCTGCTTGCCGACCGCATCATCGTGCTCGGCCGCAATCCCGGCCATATCCGCACCGATTTTCGTGTGCAGATTCCCCAGCCGCGCGACCGCAAGACTGAACCATTCACCCAGCTCGTCGACTACATCTACAAGGTATTGACGCGTCCCGATGTTGCCCCAACCGAGGCGCCGGACCATCAGCATCCCAGTCCGCGCCCGCGCGACCAGCGCCAGATGCGCTACCAGATGCTGCCCCATGCGCGCCCTGGCGGCATCGCCGGCCTCCTTGAACTCCTCCTCGACAAGGGCGGCCGCGACGACATCTATCGCCTGGCCGACGACCTCGCCTTCGAAATCGACGACTTGCTGCCCATCGTCGATGCGGCGCAGCTCCTGGCCTTCCTGAAAGTCGATGAGGGCGATGCCTCGATCACCGAGGCGGGGTCCGAGTACGCCAACTCGGAGATTCTGCGCCAGAAGGAGCTCTTCCGTGATGCGGCGTTGGAGCACATCCTCCTGCTGCGCCAGATTCGTCGCGCCCTTGAATCGAAGAGCGACCACACGGTTCCCGAAGAATTCTTCCTCGATATGCTCGACGAGCAATTCAGCGACGACGAATCCCGGCTCCAGATGGAGACCGCCATCAACTGGGGACGCTACGCCGAGCTGTTCGATTTCGACGCGGCGCGCCGCCGCTTCGTCATGCCCGACGCCCTCGAAGAAGAGATCGCCTCCAGCGGAGACGCCGAGTGAACCTCCCTGTCCTGGCTCGCGCTCGTGTCACCGTTCGCACCTGGCCCTTCGTCATCGACGTGGGGGTGGCCGTCTGTGCCCTCGCGGTCTTCTTCGCATTTGTCAGCACGGGCGAATACTGGATGGGCAAGCCCGTCCCCGTGGTGCCAATCTCGCATTCCATCGGCGCTCTGCCGGCGTACGCGTTCTACTCCCTGGTCCGCATCTTCATCGCGTACCTGATGAGCCTCACCTTCGCCGTTGCCTACGGATACACGGCCGCTTACAACCCGCGCATCGAAGCTTGGATGATCGCGGTCCTTGACATCCTCCAATCGATCCCCGTGCTGAG
Organism: uncultured Acidobacteriaceae bacterium; assembly: GCA_963778705.1. Lineage (GTDB taxonomy): Bacteria > Acidobacteriota > Terriglobia > Terriglobales > Acidobacteriaceae > Telmatobacter. Next base: position 234,535 of record CAVZVM010000013.1, on the reverse strand, counting down.
CTTTCTGCCGCCCGTGGTGCTGGCCATGGTCGCCCTCATTCCCGGCCATCAGATGGGGGTCGAGATGGGAGTCGTCCTGCTCATCTTCACTGGGCAGGTGTGGAATCTCGCCTTTAGCTTCTATTCGTCGATCAAGGCCATTCCGCGCGAGATGATCGAGGCTTCCCGCATCTACCGCTACTCGGCCTGGCAGCGCTTCTGGCAGCTTGAGATGCCCTACGCAACCATCGGCCTGGTGTGGAACTCGATCGTTTCGGTCGCAGGCGGCTGGTTCGCCCTGATGGCCTGCGAGATGTTCACCATGGGCACGCGCAATTTTCAGCTGCCCGGCCTGGGCAGCTATCTCCAAACGGCAGCAAATTCTGGAGACGTGCGCGCTCTCATAGCAGGCTTCACCCTTGTGATTCTCATCGTGGTCGCCACCGATCAGCTGGTCTGGCGGCCGCTCATCGCCTGGAGTGACAAGTTCAAATTCGAGCAGGTGGAATCGGCAGACCGGGTCACATCGCCGATCCTCACTTTGCTGCACCGGTCCAGACTGTTCAGCGAACTGCCGGGAGAGCTCTGGTCCCGTTTCGAGGAGCCTATCTATCGCCGCCTCGCACGGGCTAAGGAGAATCGCGTCGTACACGCGCTCGACGACGGCAGATCGCGCAATGCAGCGTCTCCGGCGCTGTGGACCGTGGCCGTTGTCCTGCTCACAGTGGTCGGATGGGGCGCCCTGCAGGCGATGCTGATGCTCCGCACCGTCACGTGGCCCGAATTCAGATTGCTCATCGAGGGCGCTGGCGCAACCTTCCTGCGCGTCAACGCCTCACTGCTCATCTCCGCGCTGTGGACCATTCCTGTCGGGGTCACCATTGGCTTCAATCCCAAGCTGGCTCGGTTCATCCAGCCCCTGGCGCAGATTCTCGCTTCGGTTCCCGCAACCGCATTCTTTCCGATTCTGCTTATCGGGCTGGTCAAGATCGGCGGCGGGCTCGGCATCGGTTCCATTGCCCTCATGCTGCTCGGCACGCAGTGGTACATCCTCTTCAACGTCATCGCCGGGGCCATGTCCATCCCTTCCGACCTGCGCGAGGTCGCTTCGCTCTATCACTTTCCTCGCTTGCAGCGCTGGACCCAGGTGATCCTCCCGGGCATCTTTCCCTACCTGATCACCGGCATGGTCACGGCGTCGGGCGGCGCCTGGAACGCGTCGGTCTTCGCCGAGTACTCACGTATGCCCGACCGCACGCTCGAAACCGTCGGTCTCGGAGCACAGATCAGCGCGGCCACCGATGCAGGCCGTTTTCCGATCCTGCTGCTGGCCACCATCTTCATCTCGCTGATGGTCGTTACTATGAATCGACTTGTCTGGCGGCGGCTGTACCGGCTGGCGGAGACACGGTATAAACTCGAAGGCTGACCGCCGGAGTAAGTAACGCACGGCGTGATTCAGGAGCGAACGATGATCCGAGTCGGGCTGGTGGGCTTTGGCATGGCAGGGCGCGTGTTTCATGCGCCACTCATCTCGTCGGTCGAGGGACTTGAACTCGCAGCCGTCGTCGAGCGCAGCTCCGACCACGCGGAGCAACGTTATCCCGGTGTCACGATCTACCGGTCCGTCGACGAATTGCTGGCTGATTCGACCATCAAGCTCGTGGTTGTCGCCACCCCCAACGCCACGCATTTTGAGATCGCCATGCGTGTACTTGAAGCCGCAAAGAGCGTCGTCGTCGACAAACCCTCTGCGGTCTCCTCGCAGGAAATTGCGCAGCTGATGGAGCTCTCAGGAGCCGTGGGCCTTCAATTCATTCCATTCCATAACCGTCGCTGGGACAGCGATTTTCGGACCGTTCAGAATGTATTGCATGAGAAATCTGTCGGCAGTCTCGTGCACTTCGAATCGACCTTCGACCGCTGGCGTGCCGGCGCCTCATCTCGCGCCTGGAAGGACGAGCCGGACCAGGGCGGTACCCTGCTCGATCTTGGCACCCATCTCGTCGACCAGGCGTTGACGCTCTTTGGCCTGCCGGAGTCTCTCGGTGCTGAAGTCCGGCACGAGCGCGAAGGAGACGCCGGCAACGATGCCTTCTCCATTCGCCTGCACTACTTCACCAACGTTACGGTGACCGTCAGCGCCAACTCCCTCGCATCGCTGGCGCGGCCGCGTTTTCATCTGCGTGGCACCAAAGGCAACTACTGGAAGTGGGGACTCGACCTGCAGGAAGACGCGCTGGGCAAGATCGTTCGCATCGAATCGCCCGATTGGGGCAAAGAACCGGCTGAACATTGGGGAACGCTCTGCGTTGAAACCGACGGCAGCCTGGTGACGCAGACCGTAGAACCCGCCGTTGGCGATTACCGGCTCTTTTACGCCGGCGTTCGCGACGCCTTGCTGGGCAACGGCAAGCCGCCCGTTGCGGGCATCGACGCCTGGCGCACAGCGCGCGTGCTCGAGTGGGCGCTTGAAAGCTCAAAGGCGCACCGCGACGTCGAGTGCGACTGGAGCAACGAGCCGCAATAGCTAGATAGACGCATCAGGCTCCTTCTCCACCAGCGGCACCCAGAAGCGGAACTTCGTTCCCTGTTGCGGTGAGCTCGTCACTTCGATACCGCCGCCGTGTGCGGTCACGATCGCGCGTGCAATGGCAAGCCCCATCCCCGTACCTTTGCCTTTGCTCTTCTTGCCGCGATAGAACTTCTCAAAGATCAGCGGCAGGTCAACCGGATCGATCCCCGGCCCGTTGTCTTCCACGCTGAATTCGAGCCGGTCACCGCTGCGACGGCTGCGCAGCACGATACGGCTGCCCGGCGGACAATACCGTGCCGAATTCTCGAGCAGATGGCGCAGGACCCGGCCCAGCAGGTGCAGATCGAACCAGACCAGCGTGTCGGGCTCTTCCACTTGAATCACGACCTGGTGTCGAGCCAGCACAGTCTGCGACCTCAGCACGGCGTCTTCGAACAGCGCGCGCGTCTGTTGCGGCGCGATGCGGACATGAACAGCATTCGCATCGAGCTCGGCCATCTCGACCGCTTCGCCGATCAACGAGTCGAGCTGCGCGCTCTCCTCGTCCACAATCGACACCAACTCCGTTTTTGCAGCATCGTCAAGCCCCTCGCCTTGACGAAGTGTTGTCGCCGCCGCTCGGATCGACGTCAGTGGCGTACGCAACTCGTGCGTGACCGAGTCGATGAGCGCTGTGCGCAGGCGTTCTCCTTCGCGTGACGCCTCGAGCCGTGCCGATCTCTCGATCGCCACAGCGCGAGTGAGGGCGATTGCCACCTGCGCCGTAAGCGCAGTGGATACTTCGCGAGAGAGACTCGTGGGCCGCCACCCCAGCGCTCCCACTGAAGTCATTCCCACGGTCAAGGGCATCGCCATAAGCTCGCCGGGCAACGCCATCGTTGGATGCTGGCCCTGGCTCACGGCGCTCATACTTGCCTGGATGCTCACGGGGAGGTCGGACGTTGAGGAAAAGCACTCGTCCGAATCTCGCGAGTAGAGGACCACCGCCTCAAGGGTGAAGATGCGTGCAATCATCCGTGGCAATTCGTGCATCAGCCCCGCGGCATCCTGGAACAGCATCATCTCCTGACTGAGCGTGTAGAGCCGTTCCATCTCTTCGCGGCTCTGCTCGGCCTGTCGTGCCTGGCTGCGCGCTCGCTCGGCGAGCCGGCCGGCGACCGCCGAACTGGCCAGGAACGAAAGAAACGCTATCCATTCCGACACTCCCGCCAGCCGAAACGTGTGATACGGGGGCAAGAAGTAGTAATTGAACGAGAGTGCGCAAAGAATAGCGCTGTAGACCGACGCCGACTTCCCGACCTGGGTCGCGGTCCAAACTACCAGCACCAGAAAGATCAACCCCGACGTTGTCGAATCCACATGCAGACTCACCAGCACAAACGTCGTGGACACCGCCGCAAACGTAGCGCCGAGCCAGCGAGTAGCGGTTCCGAATGTGGAGTTCACCTGCATGGGATGTCTCACTGGGATGATACCGGCCCGGACAGATGATGTAATCTTCAGCTGAAACGAAAGAAGAACGAGATGCCGGGAAGAATTCTTGTGATCGACGATGAGCCTCAGATTACCCGTGTGCTGCGCGCCTCGCTCTCCTCACAGAGCTTCGACGTGCGAACGGCGAACGATCCCGAAGAGGGGCTGCGTGTCTTCAAGGAATGGGCTCCAGATATGGTGATCACCGATCTCATGATGCCCGGGATGAGCGGCGTCGAAGTCTGCCGCGCCATCCGAAGCACATCGTCCACTCCGATTCTCGTTCTGTCAGTACGGGATCACGAACGCTCCAAAGTGGAAGCACTCGACGCAGGCGCGGACGACTATGTGACCAAGCCCTTCGGGATTCAGGAGCTCCTCGCCCGGGTACGTGCCCACCTGCGCCGCGCCCCGGAACGATCCGCTGCTGCGATTGAGGCCGGCGATTTTGTGGTGGATGAAACGGCGCACTCGGTCACTGTCCAGGGAAAAGCTGTCCACCTCACGCCGAAGGAATTCGATCTCCTCGTGCACCTGGCGCGCAACGCAGGAAAGGTGATGACGCACCGCGCGCTGCTTACGTCCGTTTGGGGTGCGCAATCGGCCTATCAGCCGGAATACCTGCGCGTGTTCGTTGGCCAGTTGCGCAAGAAGCTCGAGAACGAAACCGGGCGCCAATATATTCAAACCGAGCCGTGGGTCGGCTACCGGTTTGTTCCCGAAGGCTGGGTCGGCAGCCAGGAATAGCTTCGAGCATTCGATGGATCTTAGTTCTCCTCAGGACTCATCCTCGCCAGAATGAGCTTTTTCTGCACCTCGCGTCGCCTAATCCACACATCCCACATGCAGTCGCAGTTCCCGGAATATCGATCTTTATCTTTTCTTTAGATTTCCCTTCCGCACTTTCAATCCCACCAAACTGAATATCGACACTGGAGTCTGGGACTCCGGCGAAATTGGTGCCGGCTAGCCCAGCCTGAACCGAGGATCCCTGATGCAAGATCTCACGATGCTGTTTTTCACCGCGGTCTTCTTTGTCGTGGCGTTTCTCTACGTCAAAGCCTGCCAGAAGCTGAGGTAGCCATGGACCTGATAACCCTGATCGCAATTGTGCTTTCCGCCCTCCTCCTGGCCTATCTCACTGCGACCTTGCTTTTTCCGGAGAAATTCTGATGACCGCCAATGGCTGGCTGCAATTCGCCATCTATTCCATAGTCTTGATCCTGACCGTACGTCCGGTCGGGATTTATCTCACGCGCGTTCTCGAAGGGGAACGCACCTGGCTCGATCCCATCCTTCGACCCCTCGAACGCCTCACCTACAAGCTCTGTGGCGTGAATGCTGCCAAGGAGATGAACTGGCGCGAATATGCCTTCGCCATGCTGGGCTTTTCGGCCATCAGCATGGTGGTGACCTATGCGATTGAGCGGCTCCAGGCTGTCCTTCCCTGGAATCCGCAGCACCTCGCCGCTGTCGGGCCCGATCTGGCCTGGAACACTGCGGCCAGTTTCACCACCAACACCAACTGGCAGTTCTACACACCCGAATCGACCATGAGCTATCTCACCGAGATGGCTGGCCTCGCAACTCACAACTTCTTCTCCGCCGCTGTGGGCATCGTGGTGGCCGTCGCGCTAGTACGCGGCATCAAACGCACCGCATCGTCGACCATCGGCAACTTCTGGGTCGATACCACACGGACACTTCTCTACATCCTCTTGCCAGCTTCCGTGCTCTATGCGCTTCTGCTGGTTGCGCAGGGTGTTCCGCAAAACCTGCACGATTACACCGTAGCGCACACATTGGAAGGGCAGACGCAGACCATCGGTCAGGGCCCTGTCGCTTCGCAGGAAGCCATCAAGATGCTCGGGACGAACGGCGGCGGCTTCTTCAACGCCAACAGCTCTCATCCCTACGAGAATCCCACCCCGTTCTCGAACTTCCTTCAGATCCTCTCCATCTTCATCATCCCCGCCGGCCTCACCTACATGCTGGGGCGGATGACCGGCTCTCCGGGCCACGGATGGGCCGTCTTCGCAGCGATGTATGTCCTGTTTGCCGCAGGATTCGTCACTGCCTACTGGGCCGAGTCGCAACCCCATCCGCTCATCCACGGCGCAGCACAAACCGGCTCCGCGACCGCACCTGCGGGCAATATGGAAGGCAAAGAGGTTCGCTTCGGCATCGCCAACAGCACTTTGTTCGCCACCATTACCACGGACGCCAGCTGCGGCGCGGTCAATGGCATGCATGACAGCTACACTCCCCTCGGCGGCATGGTGCCACTGACCAACATCATGCTCGGCGAAGTCATCTTCGGCGGCGTTGGGGCCGGGCTCTACGGCATGTTGATCTTCGTCGTGCAAGCTGTCTTCATCGCCGGCCTCATGGTCGGCCGTACACCCGAGTATCTCGGCAAAAAGATCGAGTCTTATGACGTCAAGATGGCGATGCTCTATGTGCTCATCTTCCCGCTCATCATTCTTTCGCTCACTGCGATCTTCGTGCTCTCGCCAAACGTCGGACTGTCCGCAACCAATAACCCGGGCCCGCATGGATTCAGCGAGATTCTCTACGCCTTCACCTCCGGCGCCGGTAACAACGGCTCGGCGTTCGCCGGACTCGGAACCAACTGGTGGTACAACATCGCGATGGGCTGGGACATGTTGATTGGCCGGTTCCTCATGATGCTCCCCGTCCTGGCGATCGCCGGCAATCTCGCCGCAAAGAAGAGTATTCCGCCTTCCCCCGGGACGTTCCCGGTGAATACGCCGCTCTTTACTGTGCTCTTGATCGGCGTAGTGCTCATTCTCGGCGCGCTTACCTTCTTCCCGGCGTTGAGCCTGGGACCCATCCTCGAACACCTGCTCCTGCAGCATGGCCAGCTTTTCTAGCGAGAGAGACGAACCGACATGGCATCCAAGAAGAGTCTTTGGAACACGCAAATCATGGGCCAGGCGCTCGTGGATTCAGTGCGCAAGCTCGACCCGCGCTGGATGGTCAAGAACCCCGTTATGTTTGTCGTCGAAGTTGGCAGCGTTCTGACCAGCGCACTGCTCATCGACAACGTCCTTCAGCATCGTGCCGGCTTCGCCTTCAACCTGCAGATCACTCTGTGGCTCTGGTTCACGGTACTGTTCGCCAATTTCGCTGAAGCTATGGCCGAGGGCCGTGGCAAAGCACAAGCCGACACACTCCGCAAGGCAAAGGGTGAAACTATCGCCAAGCGGTACTCGGCCACCGGCAGCCTGGAAGATGTCGCTAGCGGCCTTCTGCGTGCGGGCGACGTGATCTACGTCGAAGCCAATAGTTACATCGCGGGCGACGGCGAAGTGATCGAGGGCGTTGCCTCTGTCGACGAATCCGCCATCACCGGCGAGTCTGCGCCCGTGATTCGCGAGGCCGGCGGCGATCGCTCGGCCGTAACTGGCGGAACAAAGGTCCTGTCGGACTGGATCAAGGTCCGCATCACCTCGAATCCCGGCGAGACGTTCCTCGACCGCATGATCGCACTGGTAGAGGGAGCGACCCGCCAGAAAACACCGAACGAGATCGCTCTCAGCATTCTTCTCTCCGGCCTGACGATCGTCTTCCTGTTGGCGGTTGTCACCCTGCAGCCCTTCGCCATCTATTCGAAAGCTCCGCAAACGATCTTTGTGCTCGTTTCGCTTCTGGTGTGCCTGATCCCAACGACGATCGGTGGCCTGCTCTCGGCCATCGGTATCGCCGGCATGGACCGACTCGTCCAGTACAACGTGCTCGCCATGAGCGGACGCGCCGTAGAAGCAGCAGGCGACGTGAATACCCTGCTGCTCGATAAGACCGGCACCATTACTCTAGGCAATCGTCAGGCTACGGAGTTTCGACCTGCGCCCGATGTGAGCGCCGAACGGCTGGCCGACGCGGCACAACTCGCTTCCCTTTCCGATGAGACGCCCGAAGGCCGTTCCATCGTCGTCCTCGCCAAGGAGCAGTACAACCTTCGTGGCCGCGACCTTGGCGGTATTCATGCGGAGTTCGTTCCCTTCACTGCGCAGACCCGCATGAGTGGTGTCAATCTTCCTGGAGTACGGATTCGCAAGGGCTCGGTCGACGCCATCGCCCGCTTTCTTGAAGATCAGGGCTCGTCTCTTCCCAAGAAAGTCCGCGACGCTGTGGAAGAGATCGCCCGTCTCGGCGGCACGCCTCTGGTCGTCGCTGAGAATTCGTCAGCGCTCGGCGTCATCTACCTCAAAGACATCGTCAAAGGCGGCCTCAAGGATCGCCTTGCCCGCCTGCGCGCCATGGGAATCCGCACCATCATGATTACCGGCGATAATCCGCTGACCGCAGCCGTCATCGCACGGGAAGCTGGTGTGGACGACTTCCTCGCCGAAGCCAAGCCCAAAGACAAGATGGATCTCATCAAGCGTGAACAAGGCAAAGGTAAGCTCGTCGCCATGACCGGTGACGGTACCAACGACGCCCCCGCGCTTGCTCAAGCCGATGTCGGCGTAGCCATGAACTCCGGCACGCAAGCCGCCAAAGAGGCTGGCAATATGGTCGATCTCGACTCGAACCCCACCAAGCTCATCGAAATCGTCGAGATCGGCAAGCAGCTCTTGATGACACGCGGCGCGCTCACTACATTTTCGATCGCCAACGACGTAGCGAAGTATTTCGCGATTATTCCCGCGATGTTTGCCGGTGCGTTCCCGGTGCTGAACGCCCTCAACATCATGTATCTGCACTCGCCGCAGTCCGCGATTCTGTCGGCCGTCATCTTCAACGCGATCGTCATCATCGCGCTCATCCCCCTGGCCCTCAAGGGCGTGAAATACGAGCCCAAAGCCGCCGACATCCTGCTGCGCAATAACCTGCTTGTTTACGGCGTCGGCGGCGTCATCATTCCATTCATCGGCATCAAAGCCATCGACCTGGCCATCGTAGCCCTGCACCTCGCATGAACAAGGAGAACCCCATGCATTCCGTCGCAACATCCCCACTTCCGGTGGCCACAACGGTGCAGGCAGTACCCGCCCGGCATTCAGTCTGGGGCACGTCCATTCGCTTCACTGTCCTCACCACGATTGTGTGCGGCCTCCTCTATCCGCTCTTCGTCACTGGCGTCGCGGGGATTCTTTTTCCTCATCAGGCTTCCGGCAGTCTCATCCTGCAAAACGGGCAAGTCATCGGTTCGGAATTGCTCGCTCAGAGCTTCACCTCCGACCGCTACTTCCATCCACGCCCCTCGGCAGCCGGCAATGGCTACGACGCGACGTCCTCCGGCGGATCGAATCTTGCCCAGTCGAATGCAAAACTCGTGCAGCGTATTCAAGGGGACATCGACAAGCTAGCCGCACAGAATCCGGGCAAACCCGTCCCGATCGATCTCGTCACGACCTCCGGTTCGGGGCTGGATCCTGACATCACCCCGGACGCTGCGTTCTATCAGGCAGAGCGTGTGGCCAAGGCGCGCGGCCTTAGTCAGGATCAAGTGCATCGGTTGATCCAGCAACACATCGAGGGGCGTCAGCTCGGCCTGCTGGGCGAACCACGCGTCAACGTCCTCACGTTGAACCTCGATCTCGACAAACTCGCAAAATGAGTGTGTCGTTCCCCTGGAACGGGGAGAATCCGGACTGCGGTCCAGGGTTCTCCCCTCTTTTTCCGCAGAAGAAGACCCCTCCAGTCCACTTAGCCGGATGAACAATAAGCCGATCTCCTGGCCCCGCTTTGCAGGATTCGACAACCCCTCCCGCCGTCGAATAGCATAAGCTTTCCATCGCTATCAGGTTCGATGGGAGCGACCTATGCAGGCATCTCTCTTCATCACCTGCTACAACGACACTCTGTTTCCGGAGACTGGCCGAGCCGTTGTACGTCTCCTGGAGCGCCTCGGGGTCGAACTGGACTTCCATCCCCGGCAAACCTGCTGCGGCCAAATGCACGCCAACACAGGCTTCCGCGCCGAGGCGTTCTCGCAGGCGAAACGCTTCGTACGCCTCTACGCAAAAGCCGAAGCCGTCGTGATTCCCTCGACATCCTGCGTCGCCATGATTCGCGATCAGTACCCGGGCCTCATGCAGGAACTCGGCAATGAAAGCCTCCGCAAGGATTTCCATGCCTTGCTGCCCAGAGTTTTTGAACTGAGCGAATTCCTCATCGACAAGCTTGGCGTCGATGACGTTGGAGCCTACTTCCCCCATCGTGTCACCTACCATGCGAGCTGCCATGGCCTGCGCGGGCTCCACGTAGGCGATCGGCCGTTTCGCCTCCTCAGGAAAGTCCGAGGCCTCGAGCTTGCGCCTTTGGAAAATCTCGATCGTTGCTGCGGCTTTGGGGGGACGTTTTCGATTAAGAACGCCGAAGTTTCATCGGCGATGCTCACTGGAAAGCTGCGCGACGTGCTGACCACGCGCGCCGAATACTGCACCGCGCTCGACAACAGTTGTCTCATGCACCTCGGGGGTGCAATGCATCGCGAGTTCGCACCCATGCGCACCGTCCATCTGGCGCAGATTCTTGCCAGCACAGAGGCCACCCCGATGGAGGAGTTCGCGTGAGCCAGGTCGTCCTCAATCCGCGCTTGGCCCCTCCCTTCCCGCAAGCCGCCTTGCCGATCCTGCGCGACACGCAACTGCGCAAGAACGTCGCCCATGCAACCGACGTGATTCAGGCCAAACGCGCTCTGCTTGTCGCCGAAAAGCAAGACTGGCAGGAACTACGCGCGACGGCGGCCGCCATCAAAGACGAGACTCTTCAACACCTCGACAAATACCTGATCGAATTCCAGGAGCGCTGCACCGCAGCGGGGGGCACGGTGCACTGGGCGTCAAGCCCCGGCGACGCGCGTCGCATCATCGTCAAGATTGTTCAGGAATCGAAGGCCCAGGAAGTCATCAAAATCAAAACCATGACTTCGGCAGAGATCGACCTCAATCCGGCATTGATCGCCGCAGGTATTCGTCCCATCGAAACCGACCTGGCTGAGTTGATCCTGCAGCTCGGAGACGATGAACCTTCCCACATCGTCGCGCCGGCTCTGCACGTCAATCGCAGTCAGGTGCGCGAAATCTTCGCGCGCAGGATGGGGCGCCACGACCTGACCGACGATCCCGAGGCCCTCACCGCTGCGGCACGCACCTACCTGCGCACCAAGTTCCTCGGCGTTGACACAGCGATCTGCGGCGCCAACTTCCTGGTTGCCGAGACCGGAGCCGTCACCATCGTCGAATCCGAGGGTAATGGCCGCATGTGCCTCACCCTGCCGCGCACGCTGATCGCCCTCGCCGGAATCGAGAAAGTTATCCCGAAATTCCGCGACCTCGAAGTGATGCTCCAGCTCCTGGCGCGCTCGGCAACCGGCGAGCGGATGAATCCATACTCTTCGGTCTGGAGCGGCGTCACACCGGGGGATGGCCCACAGAACTTCCACGTTGTGCTTCTCGACAACGGGCGGTCGTCCATCCTCGCGCATCAAACCGAACGCCAGACCCTGCGTTGCATCCGTTGTGCGGCCTGCCAGAACACCTGCCCCGTGTATCGCCAGACCGGCGGACACGCCTACGGCTCCGTCTATGGCGGCCCTATCGGCGCAATTCTCACGCCACAGCTAATGCAACTGGAACACGCACAATCCTTGCCGTATGCATCGTCTCTCTGCGGGGCCTGCTACGAAGTTTGCCCGGTCAAAATCAACATTCCCGAAATACTGATCGACCTTCGCGCACAGGTGACCGATCGCGAACGCAAACAGATGTTCCGCATCTTCGATCCCATGTACCTCGCCATGCGTGTCGCGAACGTTGTCCTGGCCAGCCCGCGGAGCTTTCGCTGGGCGCAGCATCTCGGCCGCATCGCTCTTCTTCCCTTCACAAGAAAAGATGGTTGGATCCACTCGCTGCCGAGCCTGGGCTCGCGATGGACGATGACCCGCGATCTGCGCGGCATTCCCAATCAGAGCTTCCGAGCATGGTGGAGATCGCGGCCGAAGGCAAAACGATGAGCGAAGCGCGTCAGCAGATTCTCGATCGCATCCGTCGTGCGACGGCTGGAGGAACTCCGTGGTCCTACCCTGAACTTCCGCGAGAGTACACTCATCGTGGCCGCCTCGAACGACCCGCCTGCGTTGCGCTCATGGTCGAGCGCCTTCGCGAGTACGATGCTGAGGTCATTGAGTGCCGGCCTGACGATCTCGCCTCTTGCATTGCCAACTGCCTGCGCGAAAGTGGGAAACGCACATTCGTCGCGCCCTCCGGCCTACCCGCCGAATGGATGGTTCGCGGCTTTTCCTGGAAGGTAGACAAAGACCTGTCCCACGCATCCATCGAGGCCTCAGATGGAGTGGTGACCGCGTGCTTTGCCGCTGTCGCGGACTCAGGAACAATCGTGTTGCATCATTCGCCTACAGAGGGCCGCCGCGTGGTTTCGCTCCTGCCCGACTGGCACCTCTGCATCCTCTTCACGAGCCAGATCGTCGAGACGCTCCCCGAGTACTTCAATCGCTGCGAACAGCCGCCTCGACTCGCCACATACATCTCAGGCCCAAGCGCCACCGCCGACATCGAAATGACACGCATCAAAGGTGTCCACGGGCCGAGATTCCTGCATGTCATCGTCGTGCACGACGAGACACGCGGTTAGGCCTGCTGCCGCAACGACTCGACGGCCCGCAGCGCCAATCCTCGCGCAACCGACGTAAACTCGTTTCCGCCACGCATGCGCTCGGCTCCGAATCGCGTCTCGAAGATTCTCCTTACCGCCGGCACAAACGAGGTTCCTCCTGTCAGAAACACGCGATCCACTTCGCGTGGATCGACACCCGACGTCCGGATCAAAGCATCCACACATCGTTCAATGCTCTCCAGTTCATCGCTGATCCAGGCTTCAAATTCCGTTCGCCTAACCGGAATCCTCAGATCCATCCCGGCTTCACGAAAACGGAACTCCGCCGCTTCACTGTGCGAAAGCTCGAACTTTACGTGCTGTACCGCCTGATGCAACTGGTAGCCGAGATCCCCGTCGACGATCGCGATCAGCGCTTCGATCTTCTCCGGCTCCAGGGCGCGCACCCGTGCACTCTTCAGGATCTCGCGCACATTGTTTGTGCGAAGAAACGAAAGATAATGCCATCGTTCCAAATTCGCGTAGATCCACGCGGGCACAGCAGGCAGCAGCTTGTTCAACGAGCGCGCCTCGGAGTTCGATCCCAACGCGGGCGAAATGAGTTTCCGCACGATGCGCGCATCGAATGCATCGCCTGCCAAACCCACTCCACTATTTCCAACCAGATCGTCCTTGGTTCGCCCGCGCCTGCGCACTCCCGGTCCCACCCGCAGCAGTGAGAAGTCGCTCGTGCCGCCGCCGAAGTCCCCAATCAAGATCAACTCATCGTGGTCCAGCGTCGCCTCATACGAATAGGCCGCCCCGACCGGTTCCATCTCGAATTCAACGTGCTCAATCCCGGCCAAGGCAAACGCCTGACGCAACCGCTCCACGGCGAATTCATCGTCCTCACTCGACTCCGACCCCACGAAGCGTATCGGCCGACCAACAGTTGCACGCGAAATAGGCTGTCCAAACTGATGCTCGGCTGCCTTGCGCAGATCGGTCAGAAGGCGCGAGATCACTTCTTCCAGCTTGTGCCTCCGGCCAAAGATTTCAGTGCCCGTTAGCGACCTGCTGGAGAGATGAGACTTGAGCGACTGAATCAGCCGGCCCTTTTCGTCAGTTTCAAGATAGCGCTCGATCGCAGCAGGCCCGGTGAGCCCATGGGTGCGCTTAAGGCCGCTGGCAGACTTGAGCTGCTCGAAATAGAGAACGGAACGATACGATTCTGTCGGCGCCCCGCGAAACGTAAACGACGCGAGCTGCAGACCCGCGTCACCTGTCACCAGCGCAACTGAACTATTCGTCGTTCCAAAATCGATTCCGACGGCAACACGATCCAGCGTCCTCTGCATTTCATCTATTATTCCGCAACGAAAGGGCTCGATCGCCAGACTGTACCGCATCGATCCCTCAAAGATACGAGCCAAGAGGCTACATCACCTGCACAGTTCCTTTGCCGACCAGCTCTTCTACTCGTTCCACCCAGCCACGATCCGCAGCCACGCTCATCTGCTCCGGCTCGAGGATCACTTCGTACTCGCCCTTCTTCTGCAAATGCAGCATCACCTTCCCCGGCCCGGGCGCAGCATCAGCCGCAGACTTCAGCGAAGCCATCATCTCTTCTGTCGCACGATCCAGATTCACGCGCACGCGAATCATCTTCGGCAGCTTGACCTGAACTTCTTCGAGCGGCTGAATCGAACTGATCGACAACTTCGGTGCGGCATCCTCGTCGCCCGAGAGGGTTCCGCGCAACAGCACTGGCGCTTCAATCTTCAGCTGCTCCCCAAGCCGCTCATAGTCCCGTGGGAACGCAATCAGGTCGATCTTTCCGGTCGCATCTTCGAGCGTCGCCTGAGCATAGAGCTTGCCTTCGCGCCGCGTCTTCTGAACCCGCAACCCATGCATCATCCCCGCCACCTGGATCTCGTCCGCCGGATCGACCTCCTTGCCCCAACGTTTCTCCGGCGGCTTCCGTTCCAGCGCTTCGGCAATCGAAATGACACCCGGTAAGTTACGCAGCTTCTCGGCATACTTGTCCAGCGGGTGGCCGGATACGAAGAAGCCGAGAACCTCTTTCTCATTGGCCAGCCGCTCGCCCTCTTCCCAGTCGGGCGCTTGCGGCAACTCGTCCCCGCCGTGACCGTGCGCAGGAGCCTCGTTGAACAATCCGAAGAGACCCGTCTGTCCATGCGCCTCGTCGCGCTGTGCCTTCTGCGCGCGCTCCATCGCTTTGTCTACAGCCGCATAAAGCTGGCCGCGCTTGCCCAGAGCATCGAGGGCGCCCGCCTTGATCAGAGACTCGATTACGCGCTTGTTCATCAGGCGCAGATCGACCTTCTCGCAGAACTCCCAGAAGCTGCGAAACTGTCCGCCCAGTTCCTCGCGCGCTTTCTTGATCGACTCGATGGCATTGCCGCCGACGTTCTTCACCGCCGCCAGGCCGAACCGAATCGCATCTCCATGCGGGGTGAACTGCGCCCCCGACACCTGCACATCCGGCGGCTCAACGCTGATGCTCATCTCTCTGCATTCCTGAATGTACTTAACGACGTTCTCCGGCTTCGATGTTTCGGAGGTCAGCAGACCCGCCATGAACTCCACTGGATAGTGCGTCTTTAAGAACGCAGTCTGATACGCCAGCAGTGCATACGCCGCTGAGTGCGACTTGTTGAATCCGTAGCCGGCAAACTTCTCCATCTGATCGAAAAGTTCGCCCGCCGTATCTTTGTTGAAGCCAAGCTCCTTCGCTCCGCTCATGAAACGGTCGCGCTGCTTGGCCATCTCCTTCGGGTCTTTCTTGCCCATCGCGCGGCGCAGCAAGTCGGCTTCGCCCAGCGAGTAGCTCGCCACGACGTTGGCGATCTGCATCACCTGTTCCTGATAGACGATCACGCCGAGCGTCTCCTTCAGGATGCCCTCGAGCTCGGGCAGCATGTACTCGACTTTCCTGCGCCCAAGTTTGCGCTCGATAAAGTCGTCGATCATGCCGCCCTGGATCGGCCCCGGCCGATAGAGCGCATTCAGCGCTGTCAAGTCTTCGACCGAGTCCGGCTTATAGCGCCGCAACACATCGCGCATGCCGCCCGATTCAAACTGGAAAACGCCCGAGGTGAGCGCCGAGTGAAAAACCTTCTTGTACGTTTCTGCGTCGTTCAACGGAATCGTCTCGATGTCCAGTGTCACCCCGCGATTCTGTTGGATCAATTTGAGGCAATCGTCAATCACTGTCAGCGTGGTGAGCCCGAGAAAGTCCATCTTCAGCAGGCCCATCTTCTCGACTGCCTTCATGTCATAGGCAGTCACGATTTCGTCGTTTTTCGTGCGCGCTACCGGCACAAGCTCTGTGAGCGGCCGGGGCGCGATCACCACACCTGCCGCGTGCACGCCTTGCCCGCGCACCAACCCCTCGAGCTTTTTCGCCGTATCGATCAGCTCGCGAATCTGCTTGTCGTTGTCGTACGCCTTGCGCAGGTCGGGCACTTCTTCGAGAGCCTTCTCGATGGTGATGCCGATGGTCGCCGGAATCAGCTTCGCGATCCGGTCCACATCGCCGTAGGGCATGTCCATGGCGCGACCGCAATCCTTGATCGACGCCTTCGCAGCCATCGTATTGAAGGTGATGATCTGCGCCACCTGATCGCGTCCGTACTTGCGCGTCACGTAGTCGATGACTTCGCCGCGCCTGTTCATGCAGAAATCTACGTCGATATCCGGCATCGATACGCGCTCAGGATTGAGGAAACGCTCGAACAGCAGCACATTTTGCAGCGGATCGATGTTCGTGATCTCCATGACATAGGCCACTAAAGAGCCTGCCGCCGAACCGCGCCCCGGCCCCACAGGAATTCCATGATCGCGCGCGTACTTAATGAAGTCCCACACGATCAGGAAGTAGCCCGAGTATTTCATCTGCTTGATGATGCCGAGTTCGCGTTCAAGCCGCGCTTCGTATTCATGAAGCGGCGTGCGCAGCAGGCCACCTGCCTCGAGGTGGCGGATCGCCGTCTCGAGACGCTTCTTGTATCCCTCGCGACACACCTGCTCGAAGTAGCTGTCGATTGTGTGCCCAGGCGGAACGGCAAACTCGGGGAATGGGTTGTCGACGGCTTTGAGCTTCAGCGCGCAGCGCTCGGCAATCTCCATGGTTCGCTCCATCACGCCCGGCGAATCCGGAAATAGCCGCGCCATCTCATCCGCCGATTTGACAAAAAACTGATCGGAATCGAAGCGGAACCGGTCGACATCGTGAATCTTCGCGCCCGTCTGCACACAGAGCATTACGTCGTGGGCATGCGAATCCTCGCCGCACAGGTAGTGCGAGTCGTTGGTCAGCACCAGCGGAATGTCGAGTTCCTTCTCCAGCCGAAACAAGTCCGTCTGAATCTTGCGCTCCTGCTCCAGTCCCTGATCCTGAATCTCCAGATAGAAGTTCCCTCGCCCGAAGATGTCCTGGTACTGCCGCGCGGCTGCCTTCGCCTTGTCATAGTGCCCTGCCATCAACTCTTCGCACAGCTCGCCGCTCAGGCACCCCGAGAAGCCGATCAGCCCCTTCGAGTTCTCCGCGAGATACTTCTTGCTCACGCGCGGTTTGCGATAGAACCCGTGCAGGCTCGCCTCGCTCGTCAGTCGGATCAGGTTGCGATAGCCCTCTTCGTTTTCCGCCAGCACCAGCAGGTGGTTGTACTGGTCGTTCGGCGTCTCGGCTCTATGGTCCTCGGCCTTGCACACGTAGAGCTCGCAGCCCAGGATCGGCTTGACCCCATACTCCTTGGCCGCATTAAAGAAGTGGACGGCCCCATAGATGTTGCCGTGATCCGTCATCGCGACTGACTTCTGGCCCAGCTTCGCCACGCGCTCGCAGAGCTTCTTCACGTCGCAGGCGCCGTCGAGCAGAGAGTATTCCGTGTGCAGATGGAGGTGCGTGAATTCAGACATGTCTAAAGCGATTTTAGTTCTTCGCCGAATTCTTCGGTTCCCGAGAAGACCGTACGTGGCGGATTACCGGAGGAAAAGCCGGCCGAATTTAACCGGCGAGCGCAGATCAAAGTTCGATCAAAGTCAGCAACTCCTCCGCACGTAACAAGGCCCATCCCTCTGGATGGGCCTCGTTGTTTGGGCGCTGGGGAGGGATCTTTATTTCTTGCCCCAGAAATCGGGCGAAGACGTAAGCCACGAATCGGGCACATAGCTCAGTCCCGGATCGAAGGCAAACAGGTCCGACTCGGACGATTCAACGGCCGCGTCCACACCCTTCGTGAGGGTTGCAAGCTGATCTTCGCCCACGCCCTCGCTGAATTTCTTGTCGCTCCCAACAATGCCGTCCACATACCCCAGAGCCTCCATCGGCGTCACAAGAATGTAGGTGCTATCGCTGCCGACCCCGTACATCTTCTGGAACATCGCCCAGCGTGCTTCAGGAAGAGCCGACTGATAAGCCTTGACGAAGAGCTTCGCCAGACGCCGAAAGTCCTGATCGTGCCCGGAGCGGACGTGGAACAGCAGGATCCGCATGAAGCGCATCTTGGAGAGGTCGAGGTCCGGGTTGAGGCTCAGCTCCTTCTCGTAGGAGTAGATGCTGTCGTGCTCGTTTGCCACAAGCGGAGCTTGACCGGCATCTGCGGCCTTCATAGCGTCCATCATCTTGGGCAGGCCGAAGGTTGTCTCGTGCCCCTTCTGCAAATCGGCGAAGGAATCGAAGCCGTGCAGGTAGAGCACATGGTTCGCGCCCGTAATACCCCACATGCCGATGAAGTGTTCCGGGGCTTTGGATTCGCGCATCGCCTGCACCTCTTCCGCTTGCGATTTGGCGTAGGCGAATGAGGTGTTGGGTTTCAGCTCATCGTTCTCGAGGAAGAGATATTTGCTTGGGCCCAGTGTTTGGCCGGCGTCATGTTGGGCGAGGATTGTTTGGGCTGGGGTGAATGCGAGACCTGCGGCAAATAGACACAGAGCTGTTGCGTTGAAACGGTACCTCATGGGAACTTGCCTCCTGGGGCATCTGAACTAGGGAAGACCCAAGCATACGCCTGGCGCAACCTCTAGCGATAAAAACATTTGCTGCGAGTGGCTTACGACTGCCGCCCTCTGCGTGGAGGCATTCACGAGCACCCTTGCCACGCGCAAGGCACCCTATTACCTCCGGATGCACCCGGCGCATTCTCTGCTCCGCATTAAGGGCCGGGCCTCGTAGACTCTGACCAACACCTATATAGAGGCATCATTAGATGGGCAACTTAAAGCGCTTGAGTATCGCTGCAGTAGCGGTTTATATGGTGTCCTGGGCAAGCACGGTCTCGGCGCAAAAACTCGACGCGACCGTGCTCTACCGGCAGAACAGCGATAACAGCTATGCCGCTGTGATCCCGAGGCCAGACGGCTCCACGCCGGCAGGCACGGTGGACTGTGCCGCGGATACGACCAATGAGGCCTGCGCTCGCCCCTCTCAAAGTGAAACGGCGGGGCAGCCCGTCTTCAACGTCACGGGCACAACTGTCTCTCT
The DNA here is from genome assembly GCA_963778705.1 of uncultured Acidobacteriaceae bacterium. Classification (GTDB taxonomy): domain Bacteria; phylum Acidobacteriota; class Terriglobia; order Terriglobales; family Acidobacteriaceae; genus Telmatobacter. The sequence continues at coordinate 215,453 of CAVZVM010000013.1, read as the reverse complement.
CCTGCTGCCCGATGGCAAGGTAGCGGTCGTCAACTGCCTCAACAAGTATTCCTTCAAAGGGAATTACGTGAATCGCCGCAGCTGCGCCATGCCCCTGGTCGAGCGGGTCGAAGCCGACTTCAACGGTCAGCGGGCGAAGCTGAAATGGCTTGTTGGCCCAGACAGCAAGAAGACCGAATCCGAGACCTACAAGATCGTTGCACTGCTAGACAAACGTTAAGTTTTGCTCTGGCCGTCAAACGGGTCCGAGCATCCGTGCTTTGCTCTCCGCCTCCACATATCTCTTCAACTCCGCCATGATGCGCACGTTTTCCTTGCGAAATGCGTGCGCCACGAACGGCTTCGCCAGTCTCAGCAGCCCGGGAATCTCAATTGCGATGTCGAGTTTTCGGATCACATGTGTCCTGCTCTCCACCGGTCCGAGCGTGTAAAGAATGTGGACCTCTGCGCTTCCGCGTAGGGGTCCTTGCTTGAAATCCATCGTGTGATGAAACCCAATCCGCCGCGGCCGCTCGAACTGGGTCACGGAACCTGGGCGCGTTCCCAACGGTCCGCCGTCGAGATAGGTTGTCCCCAGCTGCACCGGGTATGGCGTTACTTGCGTCGTTCCCCCAAATGCATCCGAACCGGGCAGCCAACGATGATAGTTCGGCATGTCGGCGATCAGGTCGAAGATGACCTCAGGCGAACCCTGGATGGTTGCAGTGAAGACAGGATGCGTGACGGACAAGGCCCCCTCCTTCGCGATCCTCGATTGCCATCCGGCAGAGCAAATCTCCGATCGAGCGTCTACCCTACAGTTGCCCCGCCACAATCCCGCCCAGCGTCGTCAGCGCCGCCTGTTTGCCCGCCTCCGCTTCGAGGTAAAACCGGACATTGCCCTTCCTCGCATGCAACGCGCCCTTCCCATCGAAATATGCTTCGTCGCCGATGGAAGTAGGTGTCGCGGGACCATAGAACATCTTCAGCTTCGCGAACAGGGTCGTTGCATCGCCCGCCGACGGATCGAAGTAGATACGGAAGAGCAGATCGCCGCCTCCATTGCTGTGACGATAGCCGCAGTCCATACCCTCCACAGTGTTCCGATAGGGACGCGGCGCTACAGTCTTCTGCGGAGCAACATAGGTTCCGCCCATCGCCCTCCCAACCTGCGCAGGCGTCAACAATGAGCATGGATCGGCGGGCGCATTTGCACCATGCGCCGACGCCGCGAACAGATCACCTGCAAACATCGCGACATACAGCAGAGTCTTCGAGAATCTCATTCAACCCTCCATACCTTTGAATTCTCTGAGAGTGCCCGCGATTGTACCCCGACTTGCGCACCGCTGGCGTCAACAACAACGCTGCCCACCCCTATTAGGTGGATACACCCTAGTGCACGGGCCGCCCGAACCTTCGCAGGAAATCTGGAAAGTCCATTGCGAGCCCGAGTTGTCCGCCAAGGTGCGGACTGGCCTCGAATTTGCCTCCCAACAGCCCAAAGGCGAGACCCAGGCGGTTCGTAAGAGCATACTGGCCCCCCGCAAGGCCCTGCAGTTGGTCGCGGCCGAGACCGCTCGCGTCGGCAAGGCCGCCGTATACTTCGCCACCCAGCGTGAGCTTGGGGCTCAGGTCGTGGAGGAGCGAGAGACCGCCAGTGTACACGTGGCCGTGCGTAGTTTGGATACCGACCACGCCAGTGCTGGTGTTTCCAGCGAACAGAAAGCCGAAATTTGCGGTCAGCCGCGTCTTGTCCGTCAAGTACTCCTGCGCAATCGAGTTGAGCCAATAGTCGGTCAGGCCAGAGCCGAGTTGTTCGCGCACATTCCCGGTCGGGAACTCGATATACAAGCTCGCGGCAAGTGCGGGAAATCGGGCTCCTGGTGCAGCCTTGCGGAATCTCCATTTCACACCCATATCGGTGTCGCCAACGCCGGTAGAACTCTGCGTTCCTGCGGCACGGTAGACCGAAAGATATGGGGCATCCACGTCCAGCTCGAAACTGTGCGGCAAGCCGTAGTTGACCTTGCCGTTGGCTGTGTTCTGGCGCAGATTGGGATACTGCGACGATTGCAGCCCGTCATACTCATTGAAGAATTCGCAATGCAGCGTCCCCGGCTCGGTAACCTCCGAATCGTCCGTATAGAACGGAAGCTGCGCGTGCATGAACATCGCCTGACCTAAGCTACAGAGAAGCAGGAGGAGAAGTCTCGGAAGAGTGCGCATGGGGATAATCTCTCAATGTACCGTGGCGAAGCAGCGATAGGATAGGACTGGAACGCAAAAAGCGCGTCCAAACCACCGTGTTCCTCAGGCGCATCGATAGCAGCGAACGTGCTCTGCCGTCCAATTCGCAACATCTTCCTTCGAGGTTCCCATGCGCACCAATCGTTCGGTTCCTCCCTGCCCCGTGATCCCCGTGCTTTACTATCCTGACCCCAGCGTCGCCGCGGAGTGGCTCTCCAAAGCTTTTGGATTCACAGTCCGCCTGCGCATCGCCAACCACCGGATCCAAATGCGTGCCGGCGAAGGTTGCTTCACAATCGCCGAAGGGAATGTAGTCCCCGAACACTCGCATGTCACGCAGGTGCGCATCGAAGACGCCCTTGCCCACTGCGAACGCGCCCGCAAGAACGGCGCCATCATCCTCACTGAACCGGTGGATCATATGTATGGTGAGCGCCAGTACAACGCCCAGGACTTCTTCGGGCATCGCTGGGACTTCACCGAAACCATCTCCGACATCGATCCCCTGGAGTGGGGCGGCACTCCTGTGAATCTCTGACCTCGAACCGTTTCGTAACGGTCCAAATACGTTTTCCACTAGGCAAACGTTCATATCTTTCTGGTACCTTGTCGAGCGGAGGATGTTCCCCAATGAAAAATGCTCGTAAATTGGTCCTCGGAAGTCTCCTTGGTCTTGGCCTCATCGCTGGAGGCGTCTCAGTCGCCCAGAACGTGAGTCCGCACCGTCACCCCAACCTGGCTGCCGCGCAGCGACTGATCGATCAGGCCATGGGCCGCATCGACGCCGCTCAGCAGGCCAACGAATTCGACATGGGCGGTCATGCCGCCCGAGCCAAAGATCTCCTGGCGCGCGCCAACGAGGAAATCAAGCAAGCAGCCATGGAAGCCAATCGCCACTAATTCCCAGCGGCATTCCACGACCCTTACTCCCGCGTGCGGCGTAATGCCGTCGGCGCGCATCTGCGTACCCCGCCCTGGCATCGCTTCCGATCCAAGGGTGGGGCACCAGGAATACAAAACTGCCCCTTCCCTCCGGGCAGAGGGCTGCCTCCGTCCTTGAGCCCTTGCCTGGTTTCGCCGGTATACACTCATCGCTAAGCCTATGCCGATGCGCCGCGCTTTCCCTGCCCTGCTGGCTCTCTTCCTTACCGCGACCCTTTCCCTCTCACCTGCTCAAAATACACCCAAGCCTTCTCCAAAGATGACTGCCAAGATAACCCCCGAACAAGTCCAGCAATCCGCCATCGTGATTGATACCCATGCCGACACGCCGCAGCGCTTCGTCGATGAGAACTTCGATCTCAGCGATCCACTTGGTGGAGGCAACTTCAATCTCGAATCGGCACGCAAAGGCAATCTCGGCGCCGAGTTCTTTTCAATCTGGGTCGATCCCGTGCCCAATAAGGGCCAGTTCGCGCACCGCACCCTGCTCCTGATTGACTCAGTCCGGCAGCAGGTGGCGAAGCATCCCGACAAGATGATGCTGGTGACCTCGCCTGCAGGCATCGAACTCGCCCATCGCGAACACAAGCTGGCCGCGTTGATGGGCATCGAGGGCGGGCACTCCATTGAGGACTCGCTGGCTCTCCTTCGCGACTACTACGCGCTCGGTGTGCGTTATATGACGCTGACATGGTCGAACTCGAATGGCTGGGCCGACAGTTCCGGCGACATCGACGATCCAACCGTGCCGCACACCAAAGAAGGCCTGACCGAGTTTGGCAAAGACGTCGTCTACGAGATGAACCGGCTGGGCATGATGGTCGACATCTCCCACGTCTCCGACCGGACCTTCTATCGTACCCTCGTGATCACGCGCGCACCGGTGATCGCGTCGCACTCTTCCGCCCGAGCGCTGTGCGATGCGCCGCGCAACATGACCGACGACATGCTGCGTGCCGTCGCGCGTTCTGGGGGGCCGGACAGCAAAGGCGGAGTCGTTCAAGTCAACTTCTATTCCGGGTTCATCTCACAGGCCTACCGCGACGAGCAGAAGAAGATCGAGCCCGAGATGAAAAAGGCCGTCCAGGATCTCAAGGACAAGTACAAGGCCGAGGGCAAAGAAGCTCCGGATGCCGAGATCGACAAGCTGCAGCGGCAATTTGCCGATCGCATCCCCCGCCCGCCGCTCTCCATGCTGATCGATCACATCGACCACATCGCGAAGGTCGCGGGCGTCGATCACGTCGGCCTCGGGTCGGACTTCGACGGCGTCAGCGGGCAGTTGCCCGAAGGCCTCGATTCGCCCGCCGATCTGCCCAAGATTACAGCGGCCCTGATGGCGCGCGGCTATTCGGCGGAGGACTGCCGCAAGATTCTCGGCGGCAACCTGCTCCGCGTCTTTCGCGAAGTCGAGCAGGTCAGCAAGCAACTGCAGGCTGAAAATCGTCCACGCATTACCAACAAGCAACCGTTCGACAAACCGCAAAAGTAAGAGACCGCGAAACCCGCGCGGCTCCGCCATCTTTCTCTCTGGCCGCACAATCGCGCGTCTATACTGGCTGTCTACACCATCCCCGCACCTGGAGATCCCGCTGATGCATCTCTCGCGCTGCCTTGCTTGTGCCTTGGCTGTCTCGCTCTTAACTTCGCCCCTGGCCCGCTCCGCGGAGGACAACTCTACGGCGAAGCCCTCGACCACGGACAAAGCCCCAGACAGAGCCGCGTATGCCGACTCCACAACCCAGGGCGCAGTCGATGCGAATGGCCAGCACATCGTCTACACCGCCGTAGCGGGAACGATCACCGTGGGCGCAACGGACGAACAGGATGCGCAGCTCGGCATGGATGGCAAGCCTGAGTCTGGCAGCGAGCTGGCGATCTCCGAACCCAAGGACCCCAAAGATGCCCCGCCTGTTGCGCGGATGTTCTACGTGGCGTACTTCAAGAAAGACGCGAAAGCCGAAGAGCGGCCCATCACGTTCTTCTACAACGGCGGGCCCGGGAGCTCGACCGTGTGGCTGCACATGGGCTCGCTTGGGCCTAAACACGTAGTCACCAGCGGCGACCAGCACCTGCCAGCAGCCCCCTATAAGCTCGTCGACAACAGCAACTCTCTTCTCGACGTCAGCGACCTCGTCTTCATCGACGCGCCCGGCACTGGATTTGGGCGGCTGATTGGCAAGGATGCAGAGAAGGCTTTCTGGGGCGTGGATGAGGATGGCGGTGCATTTACGCGTTTCATTGCACGATTCATCACCAAGTACAGCCGCTGGAACTCGCCCAAATTCATCTTCGGCGAGAGCTATGGCACCACGCGTTCGGCTGTTCTGGCAAAAATGCTCGAAGATCGGGCCTCCATCGACCTGAATGGAGTCATCCTGCTTTCGCAAATCTTCAACTTCAGTTCGTTCATCGACCTGGCCAATACGAACCCTGGCATCGATCTGCCGTACGAACTCGCCTTGCCCACCTTTGCCGCCACCGCCTGGTATCACAAGAGACTGCCGCAGCAGCCTGCCGCACTCGAGCCCTTCCTCAAAGAGGTCGAGGACTTCGCCCTCGGTGCCTACGCTCACGCGTTGGCGCTGGGTACCGATCTGACTGACTCCGAAAAGCAGGCGGTCGCCGAAAAGATGCATGAGTTCACGGGCCTGCCGACCGCCTATCTGGTCAAAGCCAACCTGCGAGTAACAGGCGGCGAATTCGAGAAGAGTTTTCAGGATGAAAACGACATCACGATCGGCCGCTACGACACGCGCTTTACCGGCCCTTCGCTCAATCCGCTCAGCGAGGCCGCGGAATACGATCCGCAGAGTGCGGCCATCTCCTCCGCCTACGTCTCCCTGCTAAACGACTATATGAGGCGCGATCTGAAGTATGGCGAAGGTCAGACCTATCTTGCCCGAAGTCGCCGTGTGGGAATGCCTACAAGTGGAGCTTCAAGCACGACGGCAATCTGATCGGCGTCAATGTTTCGAGCGACCTGGCCGATGCGATGAAGATGAATCCGCGTCTCAAGGTCCTGCTGAACGGCGGCTATTACGACATGGCCACTCCGTTCTTCGCTGCCGAATACGAAGAGAAACATCTGCCCATTCCGGCCTCACTCGCCAAGAACATCGAATATGCATGGTACGAGTCGGGGCACATGGTCTATGTGCGCGATGAGTGCGTGAAGCAGCTGCACGACCGTGTCGCGGCCTTTATCAGGAGCGCATCGGGCGCACAATAGAGAGCGCGGTCATCTAGGGTCCGGATGGCCTTGTATAGTAGCGAGCATGAATCGCTGCGTGCTGGCCCTTCTCCTATTCGCCTCGCCCCTTCTGGCTCAGTCCTTCACCGTCAGCTTCCCCGCCTCGCTCAGTGCGCAGCCTCTCGACGGGCGCCTGATGCTTTTGCTCTCGACGGACCCCAGCGACGAGCCGCGCAATCAAATCGACGACTCGCCGCGCTCGCAGATCGTCTTCGGTGTCACCGTCGATGGCTGGCAACCGGATCATCCTCAAGTCGTCGACTCGGCTGCATGGGGCTACCCGGTCCACAGTCTCAACGATCTTCCGGCCGGCGACTACTACGTTCAAGCCCTCCTGAACAAGTACGAGACATTCCACCGGTCGGATGGTAAGACAATCAAACTCCACATGGATCAGGGCGAGGGGCAGCACTGGAACATCTCGCCGGGCAACCTCTATTCGAAGCCCGTCAAACTCCACGTCGACGCCTCGACAAAGAACTATTCCATCGCACTCTCTGAAGTCATCCCGCCCATCCCGCCTCCAGCCGACACCAAATACATCCGCCATATTCGCGTCCAAAGCCAGGTGCTCACCAAATTCTGGGGACGGCCGATGTTCCTCAGTGCGATCGTTCTTGTTCCCGAAGGCTTCGACGACCACCCCAACTCGCACTTCCCGCTCATCATCTTCCACGATCACTTCGCGAGCGACTTCGACGACTTCCGCACGACGCCTCCCGATCCGAACCTCAAGCCCGACTACAGCGAACGATTTCATCTGCCCGGTTACAACCGCATTCAGCAGCAAGAGGCCTACAAGTTCTATCAGCAGTGGATCGCGCCGGGATTTCCTCACGTGCTCATCGTGAAGATCCAGCACGCCAACCCCTACTACGACGATTCCTACGCGGTGAATTCGGTCAACGTCGGCCCCTATGGAGACGCCATCGAGAACGAACTGATCCCAGCGATCGAAAAGCAGTTTCGCGGCATCGGCCAAGGCTGGGCGCGCTTCGTCTATGGCGGCTCCACCGGTGGCTGGGAGGCCCTGGCAGTTCAGGTCCTTTATCCCGACCATTACAACGGCGCGTTTGCGGCCTGTCCTGACCCCATCGACTTCCACGCCTTCACGAACATCGACCTCTACGACGACGACAACGCGTTCTTCCTCGAAGGCGCTCACAAGCGCGTCGCCCAGCCGGCCATGCGCGACTACCTTGGCCACACCTTCATCACGACCGAAGAGATCAATCGCTACGAGCTCGCTCTGGGAGATCATGGACGCAGCGGCGAACAGTTCGATATCTGGCAGGCAGTCTATGGACCCGTCGGCGACGACGGCTATCCCAAACCAATCTTCGATAAGGTCACCGGCAAGATCGATCGCTCCGTCGCCGAGTATTGGCGCCAGCACTACGATCTCGAAGCGATTCTGGAGCGAGATTGGGCAAAGCTGGGTCCCTCACTCGAGGGCAAGATTCACATCTATGTCGGCGCCGACGACACCTACTTCCTCAATGATGCCGTCTACCGCATGCAAGATTTTCTCGATTCGACCAAGAACCCGCCCTACGGCGGCGAGGTGACCTACGGCCCGCGTGCCGAACACTGCTGGAACGGCGATCCGACGCTGCCCAACGCCTACTCGCGCCTGCACTACAACACGCAGTATTTGCCTAAGATTCTCGATCGAATTCAGAAGACAGCCCCGCCGGGAGCGGACCTGACCAGCTGGCGCTATTAGGCCTCTTCAATCGAACCGACGTCGTCGACATAGCGAACGACGAGCGAGACCAGCGCTATTAGCTTGCCATCTGCTGAGAGTGCGCCTCGTACACTTCCTTCGCGCGATCGAGAGCGGCCTGAATGTTCGGCATAATGTTTTCCTGGCCCACGCGCTCGATAAACCGGGGCTGCTGCAGCAGCTTCGAGGGCTGCTCCATCGCGCCGCAGAGCAGAAGGCCTCGCCCTGACTCGTGCAGGCGTTTCGCAAATGTCTCGATGGCGTGGATGCCCGTTGCGTCAATCGCCGTCATGTTGCGCAGACGCAAAACGACCACCGGTGCAAAGGCTTCGAGATTCGCTGTCGCATCCACAAGCTTTTCAGTGGTTCCAAACAAAAACGGGCCGTGGATGCGCAACAGCGTTACGTAGGGAGGCACAATGCGCCCTTGCAGGGTATGGAGTAACCCATCGCGAATATAGTCGTCCGTCACGGGAGACACGGTCGTGGTCTCGGCGACCTTCCAGATATAGACCAGCGCGGCCAGGGCCATTCCCACACCCACTGCGACTGTCAGATCGGCGAAAACCGTGAGTGCAAAAGTCACTAGCCACACCGCAATGGACTTGAATCCGAGTTGCACAATGCCGACAATCTCGTGCCACTCGCCCATACGATATGCGACCACAAACAACACCGCAGCCAGCGTGGTCAACGGGATATAGCTCGCCAGCGGCGCGGCAACCAGCAAAATGACCAGCAGCGTCAGCGCGTGAATCATTCCCGAGATCGGGGAACGCGCGCCGGAGCGGATGTTCGTTGCCGTGCGCGCAATCGCTCCAGTGGCCGGAATCCCGCCGAAGAGCGGCGACGCGATGTTGGCCAGACCCTGCGCGACCAGCTCGACATTCGGATTGTGTCGGTCTCCGGTCATGCCATCCGCCACCACGGCCGACAACATGCTCTCCAGCGCGGCCAGCAACGCTACGGTGAATGCCGACGGGATCAAAGGCAGGATATGTTCGGCATGGAAATCGGGAATCGCAAACGGCGGCAGGCCCTGCGGAATCCCACCGAATCGCGTACCGATGGTCTCCACCGGCAGATGCATGAACTCGCTCACGGCCGTACAGACGAGCACCGCCACAATCGACGACGGGACACGGCTTGTGAAGCGCGGCAGCACCACCAGAATCGCCAGCGTTCCCAGTCCGAGCAAGAGTGCAGGAAGATTGAGAGCGCCCAGATGCGCGATCAGAAGCCGCATGCGTGGCAAAAACTCGCTGGGCACGGCACCGATGTGCAATCCGAAGAAGTCTTTGATCTGCGTCGATGCAATCAGAATTGCGATTCCGTTGGTGAATCCGATCACAACGGGCCGCGGAATGAATCGCACCGCGGAGCCCAGACCGGTCAACCCCATCACCAGCAGGATCACGCCGGCCATGAGCGTCACCATGGCCAGGCCGCTTAGACCAAAGCGTGCGACGATGCCGGCAACAATGACGACGAATGCGCCCGTCGGACCGCCGATCTGCGTGCGCGAGCCCCCCAGCGCCGAGATAAGAAAGCCGGCCACCACAGCCGTATAGAGGCCAGCCTGCGGCGTTACACCCGAGGCAATTCCGAACGCCATTGCAAGCGGCAGAGCCACCAGGCCCACAGTTACGCCGGCCAACAGATCGTGCAGAAACGTCTGCCCCGTATAACTCCGCAAAGCCTGAACCGACTTGGGGAGATTCTGCTTACTTAAGGACATGAGTTTCCTTCATTGTACGCAAGCCGCAACGCATTCCGACGCAGAGCCGGTTACATTAGTCCTGCACACTCTTTCGATAGATCAGCGCATCGCGGCCGGATGCATAGTAGTTCTTTTCTTGTCCGACCTCCACAAACTCATGCGATTCGTAAAGACGGATTGCTGTCGCATTGGTGGCATCTACGTGCAGCCACAGTGTGGCAGCGCCTGCGGCACGCGCAGACCCTTCGAGCCGGCGCAGCAGCTCCCTGCCGATGCCGTGCCCGCGATGTACGGCCTGGACCTCGATGGTTTGAATGTACGCACTCAAGCCGCGAATGGATGGCGTCCACTCGACAATGCCAAAACCGGCCATGCCACTCACCTCCTCGGCAATCCACGTCGCGGAGTTCTGCGCATTCACGAGCCAACGCATATAGCGTCGGCCAAATCGCAACGGCGGCTGAAAACAGCTCTCCTCGATCGCATACAGCGCGTCGAAGTCGTCCGGCTTGTAGGGGCGGTATTCCATGTGTGCAAACAAAGAAAGGCTGCCCTGGCGCGAGCAGCCTTCCCGTTCCGAGCAATGTGTACTCCTCGCTGTTTAGACCTTCGCTTCCAGGTCGCGGATTACGCTGAAGCACCGCTCGTCAAGCCGGCGATTGGTGGCAATGGCTTCCTTGATGGTGATGTCGGTGATCTCTGTACCGTGCAACACGGCGATGCGGCCCCACTTGCCCTGATGGACCATGTCGATGGCATGAAGGCCGTATCGTTGGCCGAGTAAGCGATCGAACGCCGTTGGTACGCCGCCACGCTGTGTATGCCCCAGGTTCACCGAGCGCGTCTCGAAACCGGTCTTCTTTTCGATCAGGTCCGCCAGCGCTTCGCCAATGCCCGACAGGCGCGCGTGTCCGAACGAGTCGACTTCGGTCGAACCAGTCACCTGACCAACCTCAGGCAGATGGCAACCTTCCGCAACCACAACCACACCATAGTGCTTTCCATGATCGTAGTTGTACTTGAGCAGCTTGCAGACATGCTCGATATCGATCTCGAGCTCGGGAACCAGCACAACGTGGGCGCCTCCGGCAATGCCCGAGGCGTACGCAATCCAGCCGGCATCGCGTCCCATCACTTCGACAACGACAACCCGGTTGTGCGAGTCGGCCGTGGTGTGGATACGGTCAACCGCTTCAGTCGCAATTGAGACTGCAGTGTCAAAGCCAAATGTCTGATCGGTCCCATTGATATCGTTATCGATGGTCTTGGGAACACCGATGCTCGGCACACCGTTCTCGCTCAGGAAGAGCGTGACCGATTGCGTGTCATCGCCGCCGAGCGCGATCAAGGCGTCGATCTTGTTAGCCTTCAGAACTTCGCGCACCTTGTCGATACCGCCCGGTATCTTCTTCACATTCGTCCGCGACGAGTGAAGAACGGTGCCGCCCTTCAACTGGATGCCGTCGATCTTCTCCAGGGTCAGCGGAATCCATTGATTGTCCAAAACACCACGCCAGCCGTTCAGAAATCCGATAAACTCGTCGCCGTAGGTCTGAATCCCCTTGCGAACCGCGGCATAGATCACCGCGTTCAAGCCAGGACAGTCACCGCCTCCAGTCAATAGTGCAACTCGCATGTATATCTCCCCGATCGAAATGGCTCAGCCTTGGGCCGGCCGGGTTTTGTTGGCTTTTTTGCGCGAGCCGGCGGCGTCCGCCGGACCTGCGACCTTAACCAGTGTACTCCGTGGTTGTAAAGCTAAATCGTGATCGCGCTCACGCCGGCAAAGGATTGGACGGTTGCAGGTTGATGTTGGGAATCTCGTCCGCAAGTGATTCAATGAGACATGCCCGGGACCGGAGCGCTGCTCTTACTGGTTTTCGCAAGCCTCGTCGTCGTTGTCCTGCTGGTCCTTCTCCAGCTCACGCGGCTTGGCTTCCTCATCCGCTCCACCATTCCGGACCGGCCTCGGCGACGCATGTTCCTTGCCTCGCTCTCGTTCCTCATTACATTTCTCGGGGTGCGGCTGCTGGTCAGCCTCGTGATCCATCAGCACGGACCATTCGAATGGGTCATGGTTCGCGGACGGCACATCCATCACCTGGTCTGGGGCATCCTGATCCTGCTCCTCGTTGGCTATGGATGGCTCCTGGATCTCGGTCGCTCGCACTCGCCGACATCCATCTTGCTGAGCCGCCTTATGTCGATCGGCTACGGCGTCGGCGCCGCGCTTACTCTGGACGAGTTTGCTCTTTGGCTGGACCTGGAACCCGATGCCTACTGGACGCGCACCGGCCGCTTAAGCATCGATGCGGTCATCCTCTTCGGCAGCATCCTCGCCGTGGGCGCATGGGGAGCGCCCTTCTTCCGGGCATTGCAGAGAATCTGGGCCAGACGCGTGTGGTCGCGCCGCGAGCTCATCGCTACCGCCGTCCCTACTCGGCGCGTGCGGTTGCTTCGTCGGCGTAGAGTTCGGCGACCACCGCAGCATACTTCCCGGTAATCACGCGCCGTTTCAGCTTCATCGACGGGGTCAGCTCGCCCGACTCTTGCGTCCACTCGTCCGGAACCACGCGGAATCGCTTGATGGTCTCGAAGTTCGCCAGCCCGCCGTTCACCGTGCGCACGATTTCGCTGTAGAGGGCAACCACACGGCTGTCGGCCACTAGCTCGGCTCGGTTACCGGCGGCGATTCCATGCCGCTGCGCCTGCTCTTCAAGCGCTGCGAAGTTCGGCGAAATAATCGCCGAAATGAATTTGTGCTTGTCACCTACCAGGGCAACCTGCCCCACCAGAACACTGTTCTTGAGCTTGTTCTCGATCGGTTGCGGAGCCACCAGCTTGCCGCCCGAGGTCTTCAGTAGTTCCTTCTTGCGGTCGGTGATGTAGAGAAAGCCATTGTCGTCGAGATGCGCAATGTCGCCGGTCCGAAACCAACCCTCCTGATCGAAGCACTCCGCGCTGGCACTGGGTTTCTGCCAGTACCCAACGAACACCGAAGGTCCCCGCACCAGCAGCTCGCCGTCTTCGGCAAACTTCAGTTCGACATTGGGCAGCGGCTTACCCACCGAGCCCATGTGCTGCTGCACCGGCGAATTGAGTGCAATAACCGGCGACGTTTCTGTGAGCCCATATCCCTCATAAACCGCGATCCCTGCATCGGCGAACCAACTGGCTGTGTCGATGCCCAACGGCGCTCCGCCCGAAACAAAGTATCGTACTCTCCCGCCAAAAGCTTCCTGTACCTTGCTGTAGACGAGTTTGGCCGCAATCTTCCAACCAACGGAAGAAGGCTGCTTGCCCGCATAAACAAGCGCTCGGCTCCTCTCGCCTGTCTTCAAAGCCCACGCGAGCATTCTCTTCTTGACCGGTGACGCCGAAGACTTCTGCTCTACAGCCTGGCGAATCTTCTCGTAGACGCGCGGCACTCCGACGAAAACCGTTGGACGCACTTCCTTCATCGCCTGCGGCAATTTGTCGAACGCCGCACAGTAGGCGACCTGCGCCCCCCGGCCATACATCACATAGTCGAGAGCACGCGCCGTAATATGCGAGAGCGGTAGAAACGAAATGCATGCGTCCGTCTCGTTGAAGTCGAACTCATACGCTGTAATGTTCTGATTGGCAGCGATATTTCCGTGCGTCAACATCACGCCCTTCGGCTCACCTGTCGTCCCTGAGGTATAGATGAGCGTCGCCAGATCCTTCGGCTCCGCGGAACGAGCGAGTCCGTCGAACACGGGATCACGCTCTGCCCCTCGTTCATCTGCGCCCGCCAGAACCTCGCTCAATGCAACCACTCCATCCGGCGGCGTGGCGGAATCCATCATCAGAATTCGCTCCAGCGGCGTCTGCGCACGCACTGCGTTCAGCTTGTCGAACTGTTGACGCGTTGAGACAATGGCGATCCGGCAGTTGGCGTCCCGCATCAGCTCGGCAATTTGCTCGCCCGTGAGCGTGGGATAGATGGGAACGTTGACCGCCCCGATCGCCAGCGTCGCAAAATCGGCGATCGCCCACTCCCAGCGGTTCTCGCTGATCAGCGCGATCCGTTCGCCCTTGTTCGCTCCCCATTTCAAAAGGGTCTTCGCGAGCTGTCGCACTCGCTGATAAATCTGATCGGAAGAGATCGGCTGCCAGTGACCGAATTCGTCTTGCCACAAGATTGCCCGCGGATTCGACGCCGAGGCAACCCGAAGAAACAGATCATTGATCGTGGAGAGCTGCAGTGCAGATGTCATGTTGTCGGATATGGACGGCTTCGGCGAGACGCACTTCTGAGTCCACCGAGAGTGTAACAGCGCCCCCCGCTGGATCGAGCCGTGTACTTCAAAAGTAACCATGCAGACACAAAAATGCCCGATTTCCGTGTCTGGGATGACTCCTTACTTCGGCGTACCCATGGGACGAAAGTGCCATTCCTCCCGTCGCCAATCCGTTGCTATAAATGGACTAACACGACTGGAGGATTGGCTGGCCCGCGGACCAGCAACGGTCGCTTGAATCAATGCACAAGAGTAACAACTCGGTAAGCCCCAACCAGCCCGATCCGAACCTCCTGCATCGGCTGTTCTTCGTGCGCCAGGTCTGCCTTGCGCTCGTCGTGCAGCTTGCGGTGCTGGCGCTCTGCGCTCGGCCGTTTCCGGCGCTCGGCCGCGCTCTGCCACCAAGCCTGACCGAGATGCATGCCTCGTTTGCGCTCGCTGCCCTCTTCTCGGCCCTGAGCCTGTTCCTCTCCGATGCGGACCGCTTAACTCGTTGGGAGCGTTTGAGCCGCGCCTTTGGAATTCTCTCTGCGCTGGCAGCATTCAGTTCGTTCTTCGAGCACGCATCCCCTGTGTTGTTTGTCATGCGCAGCGACGGCGTGCATCTCTTCACAGGAATTGCCCTGATTCTGATCTCCGTCGTTCTCCTCCTGGTCCGATCGGCTGAAGGCGCTGCCGCTCGCGTCGCCGACATCGCGGTCAGCTGCCTGCATCTCCTGGTCTTGATTCTCGTCTCCGAATTCGCATTCGGAAGCCTTCATCTGCCCGACTCGTCGCTCGACGGCATTCCCACCCCGGTGACTCTCACCTGCCTCGTACTCCTCACGATCGTTGTCTTGTCGCGGCGCGCCGAAGTGGGGATCTTCCGGATCTTCCTGGGCTCCGGCATTGGTGGCCAGATTGCCCGCTGGCTGACCCCTTTCCTGCTCTTGCTTCCTTTCATGCGGGAGGCAGGGCGCGCTCGCATCCTGAACACCCATGTCATTCCCACGCTGTATGCGCTCGGAATCTTCGCCTCCGTCGCTTCGGTGGTCGCGTTTGCCCTGCTCATCCTCCTCGTACGAAATATCAACCAGATGGAGATGAAGATCCACGACCTCACTCTCCGCGACGAACTCACCGGACTCTATAACGTACGTGGCTTCAACCTGCTCGCCGGTCAATCGCTGCGCCTCGCGCAAAGAGCCGAGGTCCCCTTCTCAGTCCTCTTTATCGACATGGATAATCTAAAGCGCATCAACGACGAGTTGGGACACAACGCCGGTTCGGCCACCCTCGCCGAGACCGCCAAACTGCTCACCGCGACTTTCCGCGATGCCGACGTCATTGCCCGCCTGGGTGGCGACGAATTCGTGGTTGCCGGTCAATTCAATCATCAGGCCGTCGCAGCCTCGGCACTCCGCCTGCAGGACCTCGCAGCGGCCCGCTTCTCCGACGCCTACGGCAAGTTTCCGCTGAGCCTTAGCATTGGCTACGCCACATCGGCAGACAACCGCTTCGATTCACTGCGGGAATTGGTGGCACGCGCGGATCAGGCAATGTATGACAAGAAGCGCCGCAAAAAAGCCGGCATCGCCGAGCCTCTCCACGCCATGACCGGACCGATCGCCCTCACCCCTGCGGAGACGGAGTCATTCGCACAAACCGCTGGGATTCACGCTCCCAGTTAGCCAGTAGCCACTGCGCCCGCGCGCTCGCGGTCTTACTCGCATGCAGTTCCACCAGCTCGTGGATCGATTGGCGCGCCGTGTGGTCGAGATCGCGAAACCGCTCCGGCTGCAGAAAGGCCTTGTGGTAGCGATTCGCGCCAAGAAAACTTCCATCCTCGTCGTAGACCCAGGCCAGGCCGCCCGTCATGCCCGCACCGAAGTTGATCCCCGTCGCTCCGAGAATCACTGCCAGCCCGCCGGTCATGTACTCGCAGCCATGATCGCCCACGCCTTCGACGATCGCCAGCGCGCCGGAGTTGCGCACTGCAAAGCGTTCGCCTGCGCGCCCCGCCGCAAAGAGCCATCCACCCGTCGCGCCGTAGAGTGCTACGTTCCCCAGCAGCGTATGCTTCTCGCTCTCCAGTGCCACCCGTCCTCGTCCACGCAGAATCAGTTCGCCGCCGCAAAGACCCTTGCCGACAAAATCGTTCGCCAACCCTTCGAGTTGCAGCGTCATCCCTGAAACCGCGAAAGGCGCCGAACGACTGCCCAGCGGTCCCCTTCATCGAAAACGTCAGATCCGAGCCCGTTGTCGTCGGATTCTGCGTACGAAACAGTGCCAACTGCCCCGCCAACCGCGCTCCCAGCGTTCGATCCTCATTGGACACTTGCGTTTCGATGCGATACGGCGTGCCCGTCTTGAATGCTTCGAGCGCAGGCTCCACCCACGCGTCGTCGATCGGCGCATGCGGTTCGGGACGATCGTTCCGGCCGCCCTCCCACCGGACCGCTCCGCCAGTCTCCGCCGCAATCGCCGTCGTCGCAAGCAGAGGTTTCAGATCGAGGTTCGCATCCCAGCGGACTTGTTCCAGCAAATCGGTACGTCCCGTGGCCGCAGCCAGGGACGGCAGGCCGAGCGTTGCGAGCAGTTGCCGCACTTCGGCCGCAAGTTCGTCGAAGAAGCGAACCACATGCTCCGGCTTGCCGCGGAACTTCGCGCGCAGTTCAGGCCTTTGCGTCGCAATACCGGTCGGACATGTATTCAGATGACATTGCCGTGCCATGTCGCAGCCCAGCGCGACCAGAACCGACGTTCCGAACGCGAACTCGTCTGCCCCGAGCAGCGCTGCCATCACAATGTCGCGCGCCGTGCGCAAGCCGCCGTCCGTCCTCAGCCTCACCCGTCCGCGCAGCCCGTTGTGAACCAGAACCTGCTGCGCCTCAGACAAGCCCAGCTCCCACGGATTCCCGGCATACTTGATGCTTGAAAGCGGGGATGCACCGGTGCCTCCTGAGTGCCCGGCAATCACGATGTAGTCGGCGTACGCCTTGGCCACGCCCGCCGCAATCGTGCCCACACCGCAGCCAGACACCAGCTTCACTCCTACCGCCGCACGCGGGTTCACGCGCTTCAGATCCCAGATCAGCTGCGCCAGGTCTTCAATCGAGTAAATATCGTGGTGCGGTGGCGGCGAAATCAGCTGCATCCCCGGCTGCGCGTGACGCAACCGTGCAATCAGCTCCGTGACTTTGTGCCCCGGCAACTGGCCGCCTTCACCGGGTTTCGCGCCCTGCGCAATCTTGATCTCCAGCTCCTCGGCGTGTGCCAGATACTCAGCCGTCACACCAAAGCGCGCGCTCGCCACCTGCTTGATCTTGTTGTTCAAGAGCGACGGCGCGCCATCGATCGGAGCGTAGACCGCCGGATCCTCGCCACCCTCGCCGGTATTCGATCGTGCACCGAGCAGATTCATCGCCTGCGTAATCGTCTGATGCGCTTCGGGCGACAGCGAGCCAAACGACATCGCGCTCGCGATGAACGTCTTGGTAATGTTCCCTGCTGGCTCCACTTGCTCCAGCGCCAGCTCCGGTCCCGCGGGTCGAATTTCCAGCAGATCGCGCAGATTCGTCGGAGCAGCCTCGCTGGCCTGCGCCGCGAATGTCGAAAACGGCGTTTGCGCCAGGGCCGCCCCCTGCTTCGTCGATCCAACAACGGTCTGCAGTGCCCGTACCGTCAGCGGCTGCCAGCCGTGCGACTCTGCCTCATCCGCCTTGCGGAAGCGCACAAACCCGTAGTCCGGCAGCTCACGCAGTTTGGTCGCAGAAACCACGGCGCTATCGCCTCTCTCCGGCTCATCGCCCTTCTCCGCCCCAAGCCACAGAGTCCGCACGTACTGTTCAATCTCGGCAAAACCGAAGCCTCCGATCGGAGCCGGCACGCCGGTGAAACACTTGTCGACGACGGTCTGCGCGATGCCGATCGCATCAAAGAGGTGGGCCGCGCAGTAGCTGTCGAGCACACTGATGCCCATCTTCGACATCACCTTGGCAAGCCCAAGTTCGAGCGCGTGCAATAGATTCTCTTCGCCCTTCTCAGGATCGAGACCGCGCGCCGTCTCCAGCGCCAGCCATGGGCACACCGCTCCGGCGCCTACGCCCAACAACACCGCAACGTGATGAATCTCGCGGCAATCCCCCGCTTCGGCCGCAAGGCCCACCTCGGCGCGCACACCGGCCCGTGTCAGCGCCATGTGCACCGCGCCGGCCGCCATCGCCATCGGGATTGGGATCGCTTCAGGCGTTGCCTCTCGGTCCGACAGAATCAGCAAGGACGCGCCATTCGCTACCAGCTCCACTGCTCGAGTGGTCAGAATGTCGACTGCAACCTCCAGCGCCGTCTCCGGCGAGTAGAGGCAGTTCAAGATCGCGTGCGGCATCTTGCCCGCCTGGCCGTGATGCGCATGGCGCAGCGCATGCATCTGTCCCAGGGTCAGAATCGGCGAACGCAACGAAAGTCCGGGCAACGGCTCACGCACTTCAAGCAGATGCGGCCACGGCCCCAGCCGCGTGTGCATCTGAAACACCACCGCCTCCCGCAATGGATCAATCGGCGGATTCGTCACCTGCGCGAAGCGTTGCCGGAAGAACGCATACAGCGGCCGCGGCGCCCTGGCCAGCGGCGCAATCGCCGTATCGTCGCCCATCGACCACACCGCATCCTTGCCCTCTGAGGCCATCGGTTGCAGGATCATGCGCACATCTTCGCGCGTGTAACCGAACCGATGCTGCAGACGATTCAACTCAGCAGGATCAAGTGCTGACGGTGTCGCTTCCGAATCCTCGAGCGGCGTATCGAGCATGATCAGATCCTGGTAATGCCGCTTCGTGTCGTAGATGCGCAGAATCTCGTCGTTCTCGAAGAAGCGATTGAAGTCGAGGTCTGCGACGATCATCTGCCCCGGCCCCAGGCGGCCGCTATGCACAATGTGCTCCGGGTCCATGTCGACCAGGCCGGCCTCGGAACCCGCGTACACCAATCCTTTGTCGTCCAGCGCAAATCGACAAGGCCGCAGCCCGTTGCGGTCGAGAATCGCGCCCACCTGCCGCCCGTCCGTGAAAGCCAACGCAGCCGGGCCATCCCACGGCTCAATCAAATCGCCGCTGTATTGCAGAAAAGACGACTGGTTGCCAGGGTTGGCGGGTGGTACCAGCATCCGCAGCGCTTCACCCACGGTGCGCCCATTGTGCGATAGCAGTTCGACAATCTCGTCGAGCGATGTCGAATCCGATCCGCCGGTCGAGAGCACCGGGTGCAGATCGAGCGACATCGTCGCGGCACGTGCCTCCATATTGGAGCGGTTTCCCCAGATCGTGTTGATCTCGCCATTGTGCGCAATCGTCCTGAAGGGCTGCGCCCGGTCCCACGACGGCAGAACATTCGTCGCGTACCGCTGATGGAAGAGCGCAATCGGCGTCTTGAATTCGGCATCGGCCAGGTCGGGATAAAACTCAGCCAGCAGACGTCCCGCGCACAGAGCCTTGTAGACCATCGTGGAAGCCGAGAGGCTCGCAACATAGCCGGACAGCCCCGAGCGCTCAAACTGTTTCCGCGCTAAAAACAGCCGCCGGTTGAATCCCTGCAGCTCATCGCTGGTAATCAGCAAGTGCCACATCGCCGGCCGCGACGAGTTCGCAATTTCGCCCAACACTTCAGGACGCACCGGCACCGGCCGCCACAGCAGCGCCTCCATTCCATGTGCAGCGAGGGCTGCTTCGATCTCCCCGCGCGGCGCCGCATCATCCTCCGGCAGAAAGATCACGCCTACGCCCAGCGGCTTCCAATCCGGCAGAACGATTTCAGTCCTCGCCAGAAGCCACGTACGGGGAATCACAACAGTAACGCCCACGCCGTCGCTCGATTTGCCGTCGGCTGCCACGGCGCCGCGATGCTCCAGCCGACCCAACGCCGTCAGAGCGTGCTGCAGAATTTCGTGGGATGGCTCGCCGGAAAGCTGTGCAACAAAACCGACGCCGCAGGAATCGAAGTCGAAACGGGAATCGACAAGGCTATTTTCGAGATAAGCTGGACCCTGCGCGCAGCCGTAGCTCGCGCGGTTTTCGTGCGAAGCGGCTTGCCTAGACGTAGGAATCGATCGAGCGGGGAAGCCCATATCCCAATATACGACCTTTTTTGTTGAGAGTCTGCCCGCTTCCAAATCATCCATCTTCCACAATCCGATCGCGTAGCCTTCTCGGCACGCCCAAATCCAGATGAAGCAAATCCGCTCTATGAGCCTCAAATAGCCCGTCAGATTGTCGTGAAAAATGACCGGAAACGGCCTTGCATACTTATACAATATCGTTGTATATTTATGCAAGCGCGGCCGCAGTGTGCAGCCGCGCTTTCGCTTTGCCCGAAAGATGGACATGAAGGTTCAACGGCACAACGCAATCCGGGATCTGATCGGCCACTCCGCGGTCTCCAGCCAGGACGAACTGCGCCGCAAGCTGCGCCGCCGCGGCTTCGCGGTCACCCAGGCTACGCTCTCGCGCGATCTGCACGAGCTGAGCCTGTTCAAGGGCCCCAGCGGCTACTCCCTGCCCAACGGCAATGGACATGGGCACACCGCAGCAGCCGAAGTTGAAGACGACACGCCGCCCACCGTCACTGAAGTGATCGAGAGCTTCGGCCTTCGCGTGCACCACGCCATGAATCAGGTCATTATCCGTACCGTCATGGGCGGTGCACAACCCGTCGCCGCATCGCTCGACTACGAGGAATGGCCCGAAGTCGTCGGCACCATCGCCGGAGACGACACCGTGCTCGTCATCTGCCCCGATCAGCGCAAAGCCGGTGAGGTCGAATCCCGCCTGAGGACGATGTTGGAGTCATGACGCAGCCTGTCCAGACCGCAGTCATCGGAGTGACCGGCTACGCGGGCGCGGAACTGGCTCGGCTCCTTCTGCGCCATCCGCGCCTCAAAGGCGTGCCTCCGGTCTTCGCCGGACGTGTCGACGCCGAGGATGCTGCGCGCGGCGGTGTGCCTCTCGTCGACATCCATCCGCAGCTCGGCGACAACAACGGGGCCGGCTCACTCAAGCTCCAGCCCTTCTCCTGGGATCTGCTCAAGGAGCGCGGCGTGAAGATTCTCTTTCTCGCCACACCGCACGAGCAGTCTCGCGAATGGGTCCCCGAAGCGCTCGACCGCGGGCTCCGCGTCATCGACCTCAGCGGCGCCTGGCGCCTGACCGACGCTGCCCATCGCGCCGTCTACAAATTCAAAGACGAGGGCTCCGCTGTCGCCGCGGCCACGCAGACCAAAGCCGTCTACGGCCTGCCTGAGCTTCATCGCAGCGAAATCGCCGGCGCGCAGCTTGTCGCCAATCCCGGCTGCTATGCCACGTCCGTGATCCTCCCTCTACGCCCGCTGGTTGCCGCGGGCCTCGTCGACCTGTCCCACGGGATCGTCGCCGACTCCAAGAGCGGCGTGAGTGGAGCAGGCAAAGCGCCGACCGCGAAGACGCACTTCATGTACGCGGCCGACAATCTCTCCGCCTATGGCGTCTTTTCTCATCGGCACACCGGCGAGCTGCTCGAGCAGATCGGCCTGCGCAGCGATCAGATCGTCTTCACGCCGCACCTGCTGCCGATTCCGCGCGGAATCTTGTCCACCCTTTACGTGCACTTCCGCGAGCCGCAGACGCGCGAGTCTATCGCGCACACCTATCGCACCTTTTTCGCCGGCAGCCCCATGGTCCGCCTCTACGACGACACGCTGCCACAGATCCAATACTCGGTACGCACCAACTATGCGGATATCGGCTTCGAGCTTTCGTCCGACGGCCGCCGTGCCGTCGTCGTCAGTTGTCTCGACAACCTGCTGAAAGGCGCATCCGGACAGGCAGTCCAGAATCTCAACGTGATGCTTGGCTACGGCGAGGCCGAGGGTCTCGAATGAAGTCCGAAGCGGAGGGCCTCGAATGAAATATGTAGTCAAACTCGGCGGGGCAGGTCTTGAAGTCCCCGCGCTCTTCGACGGCTGTGTCCGCGCTATCGCCGAGCTCGTTCGCGACGGCCATCAGGTCGCCGTCGTCCACGGTGGCGGCGTGCAGCTCACCAGCATGTTAAAAGCCCTCGGCAAGCAGAGCGAGTTCATCGCCGGTCTGCGCGTCACCGACGCCGAAACCCGCGACGTCGCTCTCATGGTGCTCGCCGGCAAAGTGAACAAGCGTCTCGTCGCCGCGCTCGGCGCGCTCGGCCAGCCCGCGGTCGGCATGTCCGGTGGCGACGGGCTGCTGTTCCGTGCGCGCAAAAAGCGCACCGCGCCCGATCTTGGCTTCGTCGGCGAAATCGTCGCCAGCGATCCGCGGTGGCTTGACGCCATCTGGCAGCTGAACGGCGTGCCGGTGATCTCGTCGATGGCTCTCGGCTTCGACGGCGAGTACTACAACATCAACGCCGACGAGATGGCTGCTGCCTGCGCCACTGCTTGCCACGCCGATGCGCTGGTCTTCCTTACCGACGTCCCCGGCGTCAAAGGATCGAACGGCGAAGTGATGCGATGGCTGTCCATCGATCAGATTGCCGAGATGGCCAAAAACGCCATCATTACCGGCGGCATGTTGCCCAAACTCGGCGCCTGCCGTGAAGCTTTGTTGAATGGCGTCAAGCGCGTCCGCATTCTCCCCGCTGAAGCGGCCGCTTCCCTGCCCGACCTCTGTAGTTCGCGCGTAGCCCAAGGCACCGAAGTGATGGTGGCCTGAGGAGGATTTTCAGTGATTAAATTGGATCAAATTCGCGCCGCCGAAGAGCGCCTTCTGCTCCAGACTTACGAGCGGAATCCCATTCTCTTCGTGGATGGCAAGGGTGTTTACCTCGTCGACGAGAACGGTACGAAGTACCTCGATCTGCTGAGCGGTATCGGCGTCAACGCCCTTGGCTATGGGCATCCAGCGATTGAAGAGGCCATCGCAAAACAGAGCCGCAAGCTCATTCACACGTCGAACCTCTTCTATCACGAGGGCCAAGCCGAGCTCGCTCTTCGTCTCACCGAGCGTGTCGGACTCGATCGCGTCTTCTTTGCCAACACCGGCACCGAAGCCTGGGAAGGCGCGCTGAAACTCGCCCGCGCCCATGCAGGACTGTTGCGCAGCGAAGGCAAGACCATCGGCACCAAATTTCTTGCTCTCGAGCAGAGCTTCCACGGCCGTACCTTCGGCTCCGTCTCCACAACCTACAAAGCGAAGTACCGCGAGCCGTTCGGACCCGTCGTGCCCGGTGTCGAGTTCGTTCGCTTCAACGATGTCGCCGACCTACGTGCCAAGTTCTCCGGCGACGTCTGCGCCGTCCTCGTTGAATCCATTCAGGGCGAAGGTGGCATTCGCCCGCTCTCACAGGAGTTCTTCGCGGAAGCACGCGCACTCACCAGCACCACCGGTGCTCTCCTCGTCGTCGATGAGATTCAGGCTGGCATGGGCCGCACCGGCAGGTGGTGCGCCTTTCAGCACTACGGCATCACCCCGGACGTGGTCACGCTGGCCAAACCGCTTGCAGGCGGCATTCCGCTGGGTGCTGTGCTCTGCACGGAAGAGGCCGCACGCGCCATTCACGCCGGAATGCACGGCACAACCTTCGGCGGAGGCCCACTCGCCTGCGCTGTGGCCATTGCCGTCATCGACGCCATCGAAAAGGAAGGCCTGCTCCGCAACGTAATCGAGACCGGCGACTACTTCCAGACGCAGCTGCGTTGGCTGGCGGGCCGCCACGATGCCATCGTCGATGTGCGGGGTAAGGGCCTGATGCTGGCTGCCGAGCTCGATTCGCCGGACCTCGCAAAGCTTGTCGTAGCGGAAATGCTCAAGCAGCGTATCCTCATCAACTGCACCAGCGACACGGTTCTGCGCTTCCTGCCGCCGTTCATCCTGAAGCGCGAGCACGTCGATACCGCAATCGCCGCGCTCGACCAGATTCTGACCGAGCACGCATCGCAAGCCGTCGCCCCATCCCAAGCCCAATCCGTAGGAGGACACACGCGTGGCCACTAAGATCTTGCAACCCGCGATTCCAGTCGAGAAAGACCCCGACATTCTGGCCGCGGCCGCCCGCATGGCCGGCGAGGACATGTGCTCCATCTCCGACCTTTCGAGCGGCGAAGTCCGCGCCATTCTCAAACTGGGCCACGACGTCAAGCGCAACCCGCGCGAGTATCGCCACGCCCTCGACGCGAAGCAGATGGTCCTGATGTTCGAGAAGGCCAGCCTGCGCACGCGCATGAGCTTCGAAGCCGGCATCAACACCATGGGCGGCAATGCGATCTTTGTCGACCACACCAACTCGCCTCTGGGCGAACGCGAGTCCATCTCCGATGTGGCGCGCAACGTCGAGCGCTGGGTCGATGTCATCGTGTTGCGCACCTACGCACACGACACCATCACCGAGATGGCCGCCAACGCGCGTGTCCCGGTGGTCAACGCCCTATCGGACTTCGAGCATCCCTGCCAGGCGCTGGCCGACTTCATGACGTTGGAAGAGCACTTCGGCTCCCTCGCGGGTCTCAACTTCACCTATGTCGGCGACGGCAACAACGTCTGCCACTCGCTGATGCTTACCGGCGCACAGCTTGGCGTGAACGTGACCGTTGCGACGCCGCGTGGCTACTCACCTGACATTGAGATCGTGACCATCGCGCGCGAGCGGGCAGAGGCCAATCGCTGCGAGCTGCGTCTGCTGCAGGATCCGCAGGCTGCGGCCGAAGGCTGCGACGCCATCTATACCGACGTATGTGTCAGCATGGGCTACGAGCACGAATCAACCAAACGCGCGCCGATTTTCCGGCCGTTCCAGGTGAACGATGCCCTGATGCAGAAAGCCGCGTCGCACGCAGTGTTCATGCACTGCTTGCCGGCGCGCCGCAACGACGAAGTAACCGATGCGGTCATCGATGGCCCGCAGTCGATCGTCTTCGATCAGGCAGAGAACCGGCTCCATGCACAGAAGGCGCTGCTGCTCCTGCTGCTCGGGGGCCTGGCCAACGTGGCAAGTTTCCAGCAGAACTGATTTGCATCTGGCGGCAAGTGAACCAGCCCTGCCCCTCTGAGGTTTCCAAGCATGTCCGTGATTCTCGAATCCCTGCCCGTCGGCCAAAAGGTGGGCATTGCCTTCTCCGGCGGGCTCGACACCTCCGCCGCCCTGCATTGGATGAGGCAGAAGGGAGCGATCCCCTACGCCTACACTGCCAACCTGGGCCAGCCCGACGAGTCCGACTACGATGAGATTCCGCGCAAGGCGCTCGAATATGGTGCGGAAAAGGCCCGCCTCATCGACTGCCGTGGCCCGCTCGTGCGCGAAGGCATCGCCGCGCTTCAGTCCGGCGCCTTCCACATCAGCACTGCAGGCGTCACCTATTTCAATACCACGCCGATTGGCCGCGCCGTCACCGGCACCATGCTGGTCGCCGCCATGAAGGAGGACGACGTCAACGTCTGGGGCGACGGCTCTACGTATAAGGGCAACGACATCGAGCGCTTCTACCGCTATGGCCTGCTCGTCAATCCTAGCCTCCAGGTGTACAAGCCCTGGCTTGACGACGCTTTCATCGACGAGCTCGGCGGGCGCGCCGAGATGTCTGCCTTCATGACCAAGTCGGGCTTCGCCTACAAAATGTCGGCGGAAAAGGCCTACTCCACCGACTCGAACATTCTCGGCGCAACCCACGAAGCGAAAGACCTGGAGCAGCTTTCCTCCTCCATCCGGATCGTCGTTCCGATCATGGGCACGGCCTTCTGGCGCGACGAAGTGCCGGTGAAGGCTGAAGAAGTGACCGTTCGCTTTCACGAAGGACTGCCCGTAGCGCTCAATGGCCGTGAGTTTTCCGATCAGGTTGAGCTGCTGCTCGAAGCCAACCGCATCGGCGGCCGCCATGGGCTCGGCATGTCCGACCAGATTGAGAACCGGATCATCGAGGCCAAGAGCCGCGGCATCTACGAAGCGCCCGGTCTCGCCTTGCTCTTCATCGCCTACGAGCGCCTCGTCACCGGCATTCACAACGAGGACACCATCGAGCAGTACCGCGACAATGGGCGCAAGCTCGGCCGTCTGCTCTATCAGGGCCGCTGGTTCGATTCGCAGGCCATCATGCTCCGCGAATCCGCCCAGCGCTGGGTCGCCAAACCCATCACCGGCGAAGTCACACTTGAGCTGCGCCGTGGCAACGACTACTCCATCCTCAACACGGAGTCGCCGAACCTCACCTTCCATCCCGAGCGCCTCAGCATGGAGAAAACCGAGTCCGCCTTCTCCCCGCGCGACCGCATCGGCCAGCTCACCATGCGCAATCTCGACATCGCCGACACGCGCGAGAAGCTCGTGACCTACGCTGCAACCGGCCTCCTCAGTCTCAGCAAAGGCAGCGAAATGCCCCAGCTGGCCGGCGCAAGAGAGAAGGAATAGCGTGTCGAGCGAACAGCAATCTGTGAAGATGTGGTCGGGTCGATTTCGCGAACCGCTCGATGCCGAATTCGAGGCATGGCAGCGCTCCATCGTCTTTGACTGGCGGCTTCTTGAACAAGAAGTGGCAGCAAGCAAGGCGCACGCGTCTGCTCTCTATGCGGCCGGAATACTATCGGAGAGTGAAGCAGCGGAGCTGCGGGAATCTCTGACCGCAATCGCTGCCGCCCATGCCTCCGACGCCGGCAAAGAGCAGGTGCGCACGCATCCCACCGCCGAGGACATTCATCATTTTGTCGAATTGTCTTTGGTGCAGCGCATCGGATCGCTGGGACTCAAGCTCCATACCGGCCGCAGCCGCAACGAACAGATCGCGACGGACCTACGCCTGTATGTACGCAAGCAGATCGAGCTTGTGATCGGATCTCTTGCGCAGTGGGCCAAAGCATTGATCGAACAGGCGCGCGCAGCCGACGAAGCTGTCATGCCGAGCTACACGCATCTGCAGCGGGCAGAACCTATTCTGATTGCGCACTGGCTGCTGGCCTATGTAGAGATGATTCTCCGCGACGCTTCGCGCCTCAAGGACTGCTCTGCCCGGCTGAACTATTGCCCGCTTGGTTCGGGTGCGGTGGCAGGCGCAACTCTTGCCCTCGACCGCGCGATTGCTGCACGCGAGCTCGGATTCACGGCGCCTACGCCGAACAGCATGGACGCCACCAGCGATCGCGACTTCATCGTCGAGTACCTGCAGGCACTGACTGTTGTTGGTTTGCACCTGAGCCGGTTTGCCGAAGAGATCACGCTTTTCGCGACGGCTGAGTTTGGATTCGTTGTTTTGCCGGAGGCGTTTTCGACCGGATCGAGCGCCATGCCGCAGAAGAAGAATCCCGACCTGACGGAGCTAATCCGCGCCAAAATAGGCCGTATCAATGGAGCGGCGCAGGCCGTCACTCTGCAGTTGAAGGGACTGCCTCTCGCCTACAATAAGGACATGCAGGAGACGCAGGAGCCGGCATTTTCTGTCGATTTTGTGCCCCAAATGCTGGCGCTTGTGGCGCGCTTCACCGCTGCTCTGCGCTTCAACCTCGTCGCCATGCGCACGGCCTCCGAGTCGGGCTATCTGAATGCGATGGCTGCTGCGACCTATCTCGTCCACAAGGGAGTTCCCTTCCGCACGGCGCACGAAAAAATCGGCAATGCCGTTCGTCATGCCATCGACAAGGGTATCGAATTGGTAAACCTTTCACTCGAAGAACTCAAGCAATTCGGCGACGAATTCGGCGAAGATTTTTATGCGGCTGTTTCCCTCGACGCAACGCTCGATTGCCACGATGTGATCGGCGGAACTGCGCGCAAGCGCGTGCGCCAGGCGCTCGACGAGGCTACAACGCGCGTCCATTCCCTTACGCGGGAGGTCGCTCATGCTGGTGCGTAAGGCCCTGCTGCACGACGCTTCGAATATTTACGACTTAGTAAACTCTCTCTCCGGCGACGGCACACTTTTGAAGCGCCCATTTGCGGAGATTTGCGAGAACGTGCGCGACTTCACCGTCGCCGAATCTGACGGTGGCGTGTTTCTCGGATGCGGTGCATTGCATTTGTACGGGCCACATCTCTCTGAGGTGCGGTCGATCGTAGTCAAGCCGGAAGCCAAGGGCCAGGGCGCGGGCGGACGCATTCTCGGAGGACTGATAGAAGAAGCCGAAGAGCATGGCATTCAGTCGGTGTGCCTTTTCACGCGCATTCCGGATTTCTTCTTCAAGTTCGGCTTCCGAATTGTCGAAGACAAGTCGGAGCTTCCGGACAAGATCTTCAAAGACTGCCAGAGCTGCCCGCGGCTGCATCGCTGCGACGAAGTGGCAATGGTGCGCGGGCGGATTCCGCGTATTTCGATTCTTGGGCCGCGCCA
This sequence comes from uncultured Acidobacteriaceae bacterium, assembly GCA_963778705.1. GTDB lineage: Bacteria > Acidobacteriota > Terriglobia > Terriglobales > Acidobacteriaceae > Telmatobacter. The sequence continues at coordinate 187,031 of CAVZVM010000013.1, read as the reverse complement.
GGAAGCGCAGGAGCTGGTGCGTCTCTCCGGAGACTAGCCGAGGACTTGCCGTCCGGGCGGACACGGCCTGCGGCCGCAATCGAACTTAATTAGACTGAGCTCCCCGCGGAGCAATTGCCTGGACGGCGAGTCCCTAAAAATGTTCCACGTGGAACGTTTCGCCCGCTGTGCGCCTTACTTTCGAGTACTCATCTGAGCGGGTTTTTGCGGATCAATTCGCGCGACGTGACGCGCGTTTTGCTGACTCGCGAGCGTCCACAAGAAGAGTCGCAGCGCTCAAGAGGGCAACTGCAAAAGCGGCGAGCATCGACCTGGTCGTGAGCGTGGTGCCGATCGTTGCCGCAACAGTCGTGCAGTAGCCGAAGGCCGCGCAGGTACGCCAGTTGAGGAATGCGTATGCCGCGAGATAGCCCACTGCGATGGAAGAGTGCAGAGAGACTTCAAGCCTTGGAGTCTTTACAAAGAGAAATACAAAGAAGCTGAGGAACGGGAGCAGGCAGTAGAGCACGGAGATCAGCGTGTCGATGCGGAAGTCGAGGCCGTAGATATTCCACAGGCCGTGTATGGAGACGAATAAGGCACATACTCCGGCGGCGGTGCGCAGAGCGATCCAAAACACTTCTCGTAGCTTCATTGTCGGTCCTTCATCATTGCAGGTTCTTCCGGGGCTAAAGCCCTTCGAAGGTTAGCGGCCCTTTTCAGGGGCCTGAAGGCCCCTGCTCCCTCCGATGTTTGATAATCGCGGCGGCAACGACGGCCTGGCCGTAGCTGAGGCCTCCGTCGCCGGGGCTGACCTGGCGGTGCTGAAAGACTACAAAGCCCTCCTCTTGGAGAGCTGCCCGCAGAAGACGGGCGAGACGGCGATTGTGAAGACAGCCTCCGCTGAGGACAACCTGGCGGATGCCCGTGCCCGTGCGGGCCTGCTTTGCGGCGTGGACAAAGGCATTCGCGATGCCTGCGTGGAAACGCGCGGCGATTCGAGCGGGAGGTTGACCGGTGCGGAGATCGGCGAGGAGTTCATGCCACATGCGCGCGCAACGGATTCCCTCAGGGACTAAAGCCCCTTCGTCTTTGGGCTCGTTTTCGTCACGACTGAAGTTGTGCCCTGTTCCAGGGCGCGATGGTCGGTTGCTTTCCTCGATCTCAGAAGCAAGACCTGGGGCACTCATTTTTGTAGGACCGGCAGGCGCCGCTGGCACGAATTCGAAGGAGTAGCCAGCGATTTCGTTGGGCTCGTCGATGCAAATTCCTTCAAGTTCGATGGCGGCCTGGGCTTCGTAATCGACTTCGCGGCGCCGGAGCACGAGGGCGGCAACGGCATCGAAGAGGCGTCCGCAGCTGGAGGTGAGAGGCGTGTTGAGACCGCGGGCGATCATTCGTTGCAGCAGGGCTGTTTCTTTCGCGTTTGTGCCGAGGGCCTTGGCGATGAAGGGATCGTCGAGGTCGAACCCGGCGGCGTGGAGATGACCGAGGGCCATGCGCCACGGTTCGCGAATCGCCGCCTCAGCGCCCGGCATCGGCACATAGTCGAGATGGGCAAAACGGTCAAAACTCCCAGGGCTGCGCCCACCTAAACAAACGATCAGCACTTCCCCGCCCCAGACCTTGCCATCAGTTCCATAGCCAGTGCCGTCGAGGCTGAGACCGATGACTGGACCTTCAAGCCCATGCTCGGCCATGCAGGCAGCGATGTGGGCGTGATGATGTTGGACCTCGATCACGGGAAGTTTGCGCTCGGCGGCCCAACGATTCGCCCATGTCGAAGAGACGTAGCCGGGATGCATGTCGCGGACGACAAACTCGGGCTCAATCTCGAAGGTGTGCATGAGGTGATGGAGCGACTCCTCGAAGAAGTCCAGACTTGCAACGCTTTCGAGATCGCCGAGGTGCTGGCTCTGGTAGGCATGGCGGCCCCGGGCGAGGGTGAAGGCGCTTTTGAGATGACCGCCGACGGCGAGCAGAGGTGGCACTTCGAAGGGCAAGCTCGATGCCGAGAGGAACGAAGCCGCGCGCACGGCGAACGATCTGCGGCGCACCATCGACGAGAGCGGCGACCGAATCGTCGCAGCGCTGGAGGATCTCGCGATCATGGAAGAGGAAGGCGTCGGCGATAGACCCGAGGCGGGCGCGAGCCTCGGCGTTATCGATGGCGATGGGTTCTTCACTCAGATTGGCGGAGGTCATCACAAGAGCCTCGCGCGAATCGGCAAAGAGCAGGTGCTGCAGCGGGGCGTAGGGCAGAAAGACACCGAGCCAGGGAATGCCGGGGGCGACTTCCGGGGCGATGCCGTTGGCCGCACGGGCGCGAGCGAGAACGATGGGACGGGCCGGCGTTTGCAGCAGTGCTTCTTCCTGTGGAGTGAGATCGCAGAGAGCTCGCGCGGCGTCGAGATCGCGCACCATGACGGCGAACGGCTTTCCGTAGCGATGCTTGCGTTGGCGTAGACGCTGGACGGCGGTGGAGTTCGTGGCGTCGACACTCAGATGGAAGCCGCCGATGCCCTTGATGGCGACGATTTGGCCCGCGAGGAGGCGGTCGACAGTTTCGGCGATCGGGGCGTATCCCGCAGGGGCTAAAGCCCCCTGCTTTTCAGAGATTCTGTCGGCACGACTAAAGTCATGCCCTGACACTTCGTGCCTGTCTGACGGATTTTCGGCAGGAGCAGCTTCGAGCCAGACGCGCGGGCCACAATCCCAGCAGGCATTCGGCTGGGCGTGAAAGCGGCGGTTGAGCGGGTCGTCATATTCAGCCTGACAGGCGGGGCACATGGTGAATTGCGCCATCGAGGTCTGCGGCCGGTCGTAGGGGATGCGGCGGGTAATGGTAAAGCGCGGGCCGCAGTTGGTGCAGTTGAGAAAGGGATAGCGGTAGCGGCGGTCCCTCGGATCCAGAAGCTCACGAAGGCAGTCAGCGCATGTCGCGGCATCGGCGGGGATGCCGGTCGCAACCTGACCTTTGACCTCGCTGGCGACGATGCGAAAGCCGATTTCGCCTGTGGGACTGAGATCGCGAACGCCGACCGAGTCGATGCGCGCGAGGGGCGGGGTTTCAGAGCGCAGGCGTGAGAGGAAGGCGTCGAGACGGTCGGGCGGGCCTTCGATTTCGATGGTGACGCCGTCGGTATCGTTGCCGATCGAGCCTGCGAGGTTCTCTTCCGTGGCCAACCGGTAGACGAAAGGACGGAAGCCGACGCCCTGGACGACGCCGCGGACCTGTACGGCACGACGTACCCTGGACTGCTCCCGTTTTGTGTATAAGTCTGCCAGGCTCGTTTCCGCCGCCAGAGATAGGGTATGCCATCGGAACTCGGCGCCTCGGAGTGTTCGGCGCCGCTTCGTGGCCAGCGCCGTGCCTGGCCGCATCCGGACGAGTTGCGCGTGGAAGCGCGCCCTTCGTCCGGATGCAGTTGCGGGTCGGGGTCCCGCGTCTGTGCGACGGCACAGGCCAGCGCAACGCCGGGAGTCCGGGGCTTTCGGCCCACGGGCGCGCGGAGCGAGTTAGTGAACCGAAAGGCCTGCGAGGGACCAACCGAACCGGCGGTCGTCATACTCTAAGAAGCTGAGGAGGGAGTTGCTTTTGGCCGGATGGATGTGTGGCAGCTGGGGACGGGCTGTTTGGGCAGTGGTGTTCCTATTGGTTTCCATCGGAACGGGGCGCGCGGCAGACGCACCCTTGGATCAGGCGGCAGTGATTCGGCAGGTGGATGCAGCGGTGCAGGCGAGGGTGAATGCGATCGCCGGATACACGGTAACGGAGCATTACAGCGTGTTTCACGGCACCGACGAAATGCACTCGGTCGCCGAGATGACGGTGAAGACGACCTACCGCAGGGAGACGGGCAAAAGCTACGAGGTGCTGTCGCAAAGCGGGTCGGCGCTCATTCGGCGGTTGGGGCTGGATCCCCTGTTGGACAGCGAAAAGAACATCAATCTGCCCGGAAACGTACAGCACGCGTGGATTGATTCCGAAAATTACAACATGACCTTGAAGGCGTGGACGCAGGTGCTGGAGGGGCGCACGTGCTATGTGCTCGCGATCGATCCGAAGCGGAAGGCTCCGAATCTGATTGTCGGTTCGTTGTGGGTGGACGCGAAAGATGGGTCGATTGTGCGGCTGGAGGGCGTGGCATCGAAGGCGCCGTCGGTGTTTGCCGGTGTCACGCACATGATGCGGCAGTACGCGATGGTGGACGGGTTCTCGATGGCAACGCACGCGCGGGCGGAGTCGAGCACGTTTCTCTATGGCCGGACGGTGGTGACGATCGACTACACGGGATACAAGATTGACGTGAAGATGTAGCCTGGTTCGCGGGGTTTGGCGGCGTTCGGACAGAGGGAGGAGTCTGAGGCGGCCACCCGAGGTTTGAGTGACCTATACCACTCATTCTTGTGCGGGCCTGCTCTATACTGGGCTGCGTGATGCCCCTTTTCGGTGACTGGAAGCTCGATGCCGCCCTTGGGTCCTGTCTGCTGCTGGGGCTTCGGCATGGCTTCGACTACGATCACCTGGCGGCGATCTCCGATATTACGGCGGTACAGAAGAACTGGTGGAGCGGCCTGCGGCTGGGCATCACCTATGCGCTGGGGCACGCGTTCACTGTGGCGGCGCTAGGCGTCGCGGTCCTCGAGTTGCACATGGGCCTGCCCGAAGGACTAGACCACTGGACGGAGAGGCTGATCGGGCTAACGCTGATTGTGCTGGGCATCGGCGTGGTGGCCGGGATTCTGCGCAAAGATGCGCATGGCCATGCCCACGGGCGCATTGAAAGCCGGCTGGCGATTGCGATCAACGGCGTGCTGTGGATGGCGTGGCGCGTGCGCCGGATTTGGAATGCGGGAGCGCCGCGGCCGGAGCGGTTTCAGTGGATGTATAACGGCAAGTCGGTGTTCCTGATCGGCGTGCTGCACGGTGTGGGTGCGGAGACCCCAAGCCAGCTGGCGCTGTTCTTCCTGACGGCCAATCTGGGCGGGACATCGCGCGGCATGCTTGGACTCGCGGCGTTCTCCATTGGCCTGGTGGCGATGAACGCGCTGATGACGGCGTCGATGGGCGGTGCTTTCAAGGCGACTGGCCATCATCCGCGGTTCTATTACGCGATCGCCTGGACCGGCGCGATCTACAGCTGCGGAATCGGGCTGATCTTCCTGCTGGGGATCTCAGACAAGTTGCCCGCGCTGGGCTAGGCACCCTCTGCGGTGCGACACAAGCAGCACCCTCTGCGGTGCGGCAGACGCGGCACCTGCGGTGCGGCAGACGCGCCTTCGGCGCCAACTCGGCTTCCCGGCCTTCTCGTCCGTTTCGCGAGGATTGAAGCCAAGGACGATCGGTCGCGCCGTCTCCTCAGTTGGCGGCGACAACGGGCTTATTGTCTGTGCCGGCTGCCTCGCGGGCCTTTTCTTCATCAATTGTCTGAAATATCGTTTGCTCTTCTCTGAAATGGAATGAGTTGGGCGGTGGGACTGGGCCTTTGCGGGCTTCGGCGCGGGCCAGCAGCGTCAGGTCCTGTTTATCGACAATGTGCAAGCCTTTGGCATCGAGGCGGGCACGGATTTCGACTTCGGAGAGGGTGCCGATGTCCGGCGCGGATTGGAGGTAGTCGAGGGCCTGGCGAGCTCCGAGTTCGCCGTCATGACGAGCGAGTCCGGCAAGGCCTGTGCTCGCTTTGCGGGCCCATCCGACGACGAACTGGCCAGGACGCGGCTGGGCGGCGGCGGGATCCCAGACTTCAAAGGACGGGTGGGTTGGGTCAGCTGCTTTGGGATCGCCGGAATTCGGACGCGTGGCATAGCCTTCGGGACCCATTGGGAGGCCGATCGCGGGATCGTGCTTATCGCCGATGGCGAAGAGGGCGGTGTCGACGTTGAGAGTGGCAGTGGCTCCAGTGGCTCGCGCCGAGGTGCTGCCGTCAGACTTGGCGACAAGCTCGTTTTCGGCAACCACCATTTGCGTGACACGGCCCTCGGCGTTCGCGACGAAGGATTTGGGCGAGGAAAGAAAGCGAAAGGAGAGGCGCGCGGGTGTTGGTGCCGTAGGGGTGTCAGTGACGTGCGGGAAGTACTGGGCGATGACCTTGTCCGGGGAAACGTCCTGACCGGCCTTGGCACAGAGGGGCTGGACCCGGGTGAGTTCGGCGACAAGGTCGGCGCGGGAGATGAAGGGCTCGACGTGCTCGATCTCTTTCTTGTCGAATTTGACTTCGAGGGGGCCGCGGCGGGCGACGATGACGACGCTTTCGGTGTAGCGAGCAGGCTTGTCCTGGAGGAGCCAACGGGCGACGTCGATGGCCACGTTTCCGACACCGATCACGGCGATCCGGCGGTAGGACGAGAAGTCACGTGCTACATGAGATTCCAGCTGGTTGTAATTGTAAACAAAATCCTTGGACGCATAGACGCCATGCGCATCTTCGCCGGAGAGACCAAGGCGTTTGGCTCCCTGCGCGCCGGAGGCAAAGACGATCGCAGCGGGACGGAACGACTCGAGTTCGGCGAGCGTGAGGTCGTAGGCCGAGCCGATCTGGACGTGGCCGAAGTAGTGGACATTGGGCAGGGCGAGGGTCTGGTCGAACTGCTTGCGCAGGCCGGTCTTCATCTTGGTCTTGAGGGGGTAAATGCCGTACTGGGCCAGGCCGCCCGGCCGGATGTCGCGGTTGAAGATGAAGGTCTCGTACCCCGCCAGGGCGATTTGGCGCGCGGCAAACATGCCTGCCGGGCCGGCACCCACGACGAACACACCTTTCATTCCTATCCCCCTCTAAGGCTAATCGTCACTTGCTGTGACGCTTGCATGTGCTCTGGAAATTATCGCAGTCCGTGAATGTCGTTTGAAATGCCTCGGGATCGCAATGCGGTAACGAGCGTGCACGCAGAGTGTTGATGGGACTATGGATTCGGCTCGTCACATCGCTCGATTGTTGCAATGTTGGTGTCACAGCATGGGATAGGGCCAAGCACCAGTGATGAATGTCACGACGATTTCCCGACCCCTGCTTTTAGAACTAGACTTGACGAACCGCGAAAGGCTGTCCGGCTTTCACTGAACGTGATGGAGGAATTGTGCCAGCGTTGACCCCACCCCCGCTCCCGAGCGACGACAAGCGATGGAAGATTGTGAACGGAACGATGCGCAAGAACGGCTTCGCACGTTCGGCGCTGATCGAAACACTGCACACAGTGCAGTCGTCGTTTGGATTTCTGGACGATGAAGCGATTCAATTTGTCGCGCAGACCTTGCGCGTGCCGTTGAGCCAGGCGTACGGGGTGGTGACGTTTTATCACTACTTCAGCCTGAAGCCTCCGGGCAAACACACCATGACCATCTGCGCCGGAACGGCCTGCTATATCAAAGGCACGGACAAGCTGATCGCCGATGCAGAGAAGCGCTTGTGCATCAAGGCCGGGCAAACCACGAAAGATGGGCAAACCAGTTTGATGACGGCGCGCTGCGTGGGCGCCTGCAGCCGTGCTCCAGTGGTGCTGTTTGACGGCGAGGTTGCCGGCGAAGTGAACAGCGAGCAGGTGCTTGCCCAACTGGAAAGGTGGACGGTGGAATGACGCTCGAAGAACTCGAACAAGTAGCCAAAAACGTCCGCCAGGAAAACGAGAAGTACGATTTCGAAGTGAACGTCTGCATGGACCTGGCCTGCAACAGCCAGGGAGCGGGACTTCTGCACAGTGCGCTGGTGAAGGCGGCGGAGGCCTCAGGGAAAAAGGTGCTGATCCGCAAGACCGGATGTATGGGGCCTTGTTCTTCAGGGCCGCTGGTTCGTGTCGATCCCGACAAGACGCACTATCACCACGTGAAAGATGCGAACGCCGGAGCGATTGTCGATAGCCTCGGCCAGGAACCTGTTGCCGGGCTGCAGTGCGACCTGAACGACCACTTTGACAAGCAGGTGCGGGTAGTTCTGGAAAACGCCGGCTACATCGACCCCGAGAAGATCGACGACTATATCGCCCGTGACGGCTATAAGGCTCTGCTGACCGCTCTTCTGGAAATGACGCCGTTCGGCGTGGTGCATCGCATTACGGAGAGCGGCTTGCGTGGCCGTGGCGGCGGCGGTTATCCCACCGGCCTGAAGTGGAGCACGGTTGCGAAGGCGGCAGGCGACACCAAATATGTGGTGTGCAATGGGGATGAAGGCGATCCCGGCGCCTTTATGGATCGCAGCGTGATGGAAGGCGATCCGCATCGTGTGATTGAAGGCATGGCAATTGCGGCCTACGCGGTGGGAGCGAGCAAGGGATTCATCTACGTGCGCGCTGAGTATCCCGTTGCAGTCGCGCGCCTGACCACTGCCCTGCGCGAGGCACGACGCCGCGGGTTGCTGGGCTCGAACCTGGGTGGAACGACATTCAACTTCGACATCGAGATCCGGCTGGGCGCTGGCGCATTCGTCTGCGGTGAAGAGACCGCGCTGATTGCATCGATCGAAGGACGACGTGGGACTCCAAAGCCAAGGCCGCCCTATCCGGCTGTGAGCGGGTTGTGGGGCAAGCCCACGCTGATCAATAACGTTGAAACCTACGCGAACATTGCTCCGATTGTGCGCAATGGCGGCAAATGGTTCTTCAACATGGGATCGGAGCGCAGCAAAGGAACGAAGGTCTTCGCGCTCACAGGCAGGATCACGAATACAGGACTGATCGAGGTGCCCCTGGGCATCAAGCTGTGGGAGATCATCGACGTCATTGGCGGCGGCATCCCGGGCGGACACAAGTTCAAGGCCGTGCAGACGGGCGGCCCTTCGGGCGGGTGTTTGCCGGCGGAGATGAAGGAGATTGGCGTCAGCTACGACGCGCTCATGGCAGCCGGCTCGATCATGGGCTCGGGCGGCATGATCGTGATGGACGATACCTCGTGCATGGTGAATGTGGCGCGGTTCTTCATCGAGTTCTGCATGACCGAGTCGTGCGGCAAGTGCGTTCCCTGCCGTGCGGGAACGGCGCAGATGTACACCCTGCTGTCGCGGATCTGCGACGGCACGGGGACGATGGACGACCTGAAACTGCTGGAAGACCTTTGCAGCACGGTAAAAGAAGCGAGCCTTTGCGGATTGGGCCAGACGGCTCCGAACCCGGTGCTGAGCACGCTGAAGTATTTCCGCAACGAGTACATCGATCACATCGTGCATAAGAAGTGCTCGGCAGGCGTGTGCAACATTCAGGCTCCGGTGGAGGTGTTGGCGTGAGCGAAGATGTCAAAACTCTAGTCATCGACGGCGTAGAAGTCAGCGCCGGCCGGGGACAGACCATTCTTGAGGTAGCGCGGGAAAACAACCTCGAGATTCCGACGCTGTGCCATCTGGATGGGCTCACCGACGTGGGCGCGTGCCGCATGTGTCTTGTGGAGATCAAAGGAAGCAACAAGCTGCTGCCCGCCTGCGTGACCACGGTGTACGAAGGCATGGAAGTCAGCACCCATACCGAGCGGTTGCAGAAACATCGCCGGACGATTCTCGAGTTGCTGCTGGCCGAACGGAATCATATTTGTTCGGTCTGCGTGTCCAATGGACACTGCGAGTTGCAATCGCTGGCGCAGGCGGAAGGTGTCACGCATGTACGGTTCCCGTATCGCAATCCCGAACTGACCGTCGATGCCTCGCATGAGCGTTTCACTGCCGATCACAATCGCTGCATCTTGTGCACGCGATGCGTGCGTGTGTGCGCCGAGGTGGAAGGCGCGCATGTGTGGGATGTGATGGGCCGCGGCATTAACTCAATGGTGATAACAGACCTGCATCAGGATTGGGGAAGTTCGAGCTGTACGCGGTGCGGCAAGTGTGTGCAGGTATGCCCGACCGGCGCCTTGTTCGATAAGGGCAAGATCGGTTCGGACCATCCCAAGTATCCCGATTTTCTCCCGTACCTGAACCTGATGAGGGAGGCGCAATGAGCAAAAAGAAACTGGCAACGGTTTGGTTGGACGGATGCTCGGGCTGCCACATGTCGTTTCTCGATATGGACGAGCGTCTCCTTGCGCTGGCCGAGCATGTGGACGTGGTCTATAGCCCAATCGTCGACACAAAAGAGTTCCCAGATGAGGTCGACATTGCACTCGTCGAGGGTGCGGTGGCGTCAGTCGATGACGAGAAGAAAATCAAGAAGATTCGTGCCCATACGAAGCTTCTAGTCGCGATGGGAGATTGTGCGGTAGCGGGCAACGTGCCGTCGATGCGCAATCCGATTGGGCCGGAAGCGATTCTCGATCGCGCCTACAAAGAAAATGCGGACGTGCAGCAACAAATCCCGTGCGTCGTCGTGCCCAAGCTGCTGCGGATTGTGCGGCCGATTCATGAATTCGTGAAGGTGGATGTGTTCCTGCCCGGTTGCCCGCCTTCAGCCGATACGTTTCACACGGCGCTGACTGCGCTGGTCACTGGTGAGCCCATCAATATTTCGGAGCTCACGCGTTTTGGAGCCTGAGTCATGAGCCAGACCATCACAATCGATCCCGTCACGCGCCTGGAAGGGCACGGCAAGGTCACGATCCACCTGAACGACCAGGGCGAAGTGGAGAACGCGAACTTCCATGTCACGCAGGTGCGCGGGTTCGAGAAGTTCTGCGAAGGCCGGCCGTTTTATGAGATGCCGAGCCTGATGGCGCGCATCTGCGGCATCTGTCCGGTGTCGCACCTGATTGCCTCGGCGAAGGCCTGCGAAGCGATCATGTCGGTGCGGATTCCGCACACCGGAGCCCAACTGCGCCGGATGCTCAATCTCGCACAAATGGTCCAGTCCCATGCGCTGAGTTTCTTCTATCTGTCTTCGCCCGATCTGCTGCTTGGTATGGAGTCCGACCCGGCCAGCAGGCACATCTTCGGCGTGGCGCAGGCGAAGCCGGAGTTGGGACGCGCCGGCATTGGGCTGCGCCGGTTCGGGCAACACATCATCGAGCTGCTCGGCAATAAGAGGATTCATCCCGGGTGGGTGGTTCCGGGCGGCGTGACGGAGCCTCTGGCCGCGGCCAAGCGCGATGAGATTCTCAAGATGCTTCCTGAAGCCTACGCGAACATCAAGCTGGCGGTCGCTTGGTACAAGCAGATCGCGGACGGATTCAAGCCGGAGATCGAGGTCTTCGCCAACTTTGCTTCGAACTACATGGGGCTGATCAACGAAGACGAGTCGGTGGAGTTCACCGATGGCGCACTGCGGCTGATCGATGCCAAGGGCGAGACGATCGCCGACGGGATCACGGCGAACCAGTTCTCTGAGGTGATCGGCGAAGCCGTTGAGCCCTACAGCTATACGAAGTTTGCCTACTACAAGCCGCTTGGGTATCCCGCGGGAAGCTATCGCGTGGGGCCGCTGGCACGGCTGAACATCGCCAAAAGCATGGGCACTCCGCTGGCCGACGAAGAGCTGAAGCTGTTCAAGCAGATCTCGCAAGGGACCGGTGCAGAGCTCGTTCTACTATCACTACGCGCGACTGATCGACATCCTGTACGGCATTGAGAAGATCGAGCTCATCCTCAGCGATCCGACGATTCTCGACAAGCATGTGCGGGCGACCGCGGGCGTGAATCGCCTCGAAGGCGCGGGTCAGGCCGAGGCGCCACGCGGCACGCTGCATCACCACTACAAGGTCGACGAGAACGGGCTGATGAAGTGGGCGAACCTGGTGATCGCGACGGGACAGAACAACAACGCGATGAATCAGGGCGTGCTGCAGGCGGCCAAACACTACATCAAGGACGGCAAGTTCAGCGAGGGAATTCTGAATCGCGTCGAGGCTGTCGTTCGTACCTTCGATCCGTGCCTGAGCTGCTCGACACACGCTTTCGGACAGATGCCGCTGGAGCTCAAGTTGGTGTCGGCTGAGGGCGAGGTTGTGGATCGCCTAGTTCGATAGGGTTCGATGGGCGTTCTTGTTCTCAAAATACTCGAAGGGGCGCGGATTGACTTCGCGCCCAAGCGGTTTGCTGATTCATTCCCCAAATTCCGCATAATGATTCTTGGGTGCAGCTCCTTCGATCCGGAATTTGGACCTAAGTCTTTTATTTATGATTGTTTACGAGTTACCCTTTTATTTTCAATGACTTACGGACGGCCTTCAAAGGTATAGGCGGTTGAAAACAAACCACTTACCCTGTCAGACAGGGAGGGGGGTATATCGTAGGTTCGGTTCATCTCGAGCGGGCCGACTCTCACGCCGGGTGCCCTATCCTTACGGCCGTTTTTGCCGGAACGGTGGGAAAGTGCGAACCTCTTATGACTCTGAACATCTCGGGCTCAACACGATGTCTCATTCTCGCGTGCGGGAACACGCTGCGCGAGGATGATGGCGTCGGGCCGTGGCTTGCTCAATGGGCCGAAGAGCGCTTTGCGGGCGAGCCGCGGGTTAGGGTGATCGCGCGGCACCAGTGGACGCCGGAGCTGGCGCAGGATGTAGCCGAAGCGCAGGCGGTGATCTTTGTCGACTGCGCGACGAATGCTTCGCCGGGTGAGGTTCGAGTCGGGCCTGTCGTTGTGGCTGAAAATCTGCGGGATCGGCGCTTGGCACGCATCATCTGGGCGCGGCGGAGTTGCTGGCGTTGGCCAAAGAACTGTATGGCGCGATGCCGCGCAGTTCCCTGCTGCTGACCGTCGGCGCGGGATCGCTGGAGCTGCGCGAAGGATTCAGCGAGGCGGTGCAGGCGGCGTTGCCCGAGGCGTGCGCGCAGCTGGAGAAGGCTGTGGTCGAGATCTTGGCGAACCCTTCCTCTCAGCGCGCGTAGCCGGCGAGCTTGATGACGTAGGCATAATGGCCCGGCAGATGTTCGGGTAGATCGATCTTCAGGTTCATGCCCATCTCCTCGTAGCCGAGTTTCGTGCCCCCAAGCATCGTGATTGATGTGAACGATCCGCTGCCCTTTTGAAAAGCGATCGAATGGCTCTTGGGCTCGCCAAGAATCGTTATGTAGAGGTCGTCGCCTTTGCGGGTGAAGCGCAGGTCATCGCCTTCGACGGACTTCCCTTCTGCCTGGGTCCAGGGCGTGGTGTCGTAGATGGCTTCGCCGTTCTGCTGGAGCCAGGCGCCGAGAGCTTTCAGGCGCTCCATCTGCACGGGAGGAATGGTGCCGTCGGCTTCGGGGCCCACGTCAAGGAGCAGGTTGCCGTTCTTGCTGACGATGTCGACCAGGAGCGCGATGAGCTCGGCGGGAGCGATGGTTTCTGCTTCGCCTTCGGCGCGGTTATAGCCAAAGGACCGGCCGAGCCCTCGGCACTCCTCCCACTTCTTCGGGCTGATCTTGTCGAGCTTCGCGTATTCGGGCGAGGTGAAGTCGGCGTGCTTGATGCCGAAGCGGTCGTCGATCACTCCATCCGGAATGGCGTTGTAGTAGTCGGCTTCGACGCCCAGCGCGTCGCCGGTCTTGGGCCAGTCGATGTCGTTCCAGAGAAGCGAGGGCTTGTAGCGCGCGATCAGCTCGTGGATCTGGGCGTTGGCGTATTTGCCATACGCTTCACTCTCGGGCTTCACGGCCTGATAGTCGCTGTTGACCAGGATCGGGCCGGTGTTGAAGGTCCAGTCATACCCGCCTGAATAGTAGAGGCCCATCTTGAGGCCGTGGGCGCGGACAGCCTGCGTGAGTTCGCCGACGATGTCGCGCTCGGCGTGGAGCTGCGCGGGCTTGAGCGAGGGATTCGGATTGGGCGTGGTGCTGGGCCAGAGCGTGAAGCCCTCGTGATGCTTGCTGGTGAGCACGACGTAGCGCGCGCCGGCGGCCTGGAAGATGGCGGCCATGGCATCGGGGTTCCACTTCTTCGACTCGCGATTGAACTCGGGTGCGAAGTCGTAGTAGCCGGCGTTGCCGTAGTGCTCGCGATGATAGTCCGCTGTGGGCGAGCCGGGGACGCGCATGGTGTTCAGGTACCACTCGGCGTAGGGATCGTATTTGATGTAGTCGTTGGAGGAGAAGTCGTGATTGGGATGGTTGAGCGGCGCCCAGCCGGGCACGGAGTAGAGGCCCCAGTGGATGAAGATGCCGAGCTTGGCGCCGGCGTACCACTCGGGAAGCGGGTGCTGGTCGAGCGATGCGAGCGTGGGTTCATAGTTGCGTGGGCGCCTGGGCGGAGCAGAGTGCGGCGAGAGAGATGAGTGCGGCAGAGAGCAGACGATTTCAGGTTCATGCGGAGCCTCGTTGAGAAGTCTCAGGCATGATAAGCGGCGAGGCCACCTTCCTTCAGGTGCGGCAGGTTCCTGGTCAGGTTCCTGTCTTAGCGGCTGGCCCTGCCCTTGGGGGGTGGGTGTTTTCCGTAACCTGTGAAGTCGTGCCCCGATCCAAGACTCAGACTGCGAAGTTCTGGCTTTCCAGCCAGCTCAGTTGAAATACGATGATTCTCACTCGATACAATGGCAGCGATCGATCCTGTGAGGGCGACGATGCAGACCCTGATGTACGATCTACGGTTTTCGTTGCGGCAGTTGCGGAAGAACCCGGGCATGACGATTCTGGCCGTGCTGACGTTGGCGCTTGGTATCGGAGCGAATGCGGCGATCTTCACGGTGATTGAGGATGTGATTCTGCGGCCGCTGCCCTATCGCGACTCGAATCGGCTGGTCTTCATCGGCCCGAAGACCGACAAGCCTCGGTTCGACACGACGTCGTGGCTGAACTACCGGGATATTCACGAGCAGTCGCGGCTGCTGGAAGGATCGGCGAGCTATTCAGAGGATGTGAGCGTACTGGAGACTCCGGAGGGATCGCAAAGCATCGCGGCTCCGCGGGTATCGACGAATCTGTTTTCGATTCTTGGCGCACAGCCTCTTCTTGGCCGCACTTTCAGCGATGCGGAGGGTCTGACGGGCGGTTCCGACGTGGTTATGTTGTCGGAGCGATTGTGGAAAGAGAGCGTTCCACTCGGACCCGAACATTGTAGGCAAATCCGCCAAGATCGGCGGCCAAGTGCGGACGGTCGTCGGCGTGATGCCGCAATCGTTCCGCTTTCCCGAGCAGATGGGAACCTATATCGAAAAGGGTGTGTGGCTGCCGCTTCAACCGACTGCGGAGATGTTGGGCGACCGCGGCTACAACTTCTCAATGGCGATCGGGAAACTGCGGCCCGGGGTGAGCCTCGCGCAAGCCAACCGCGAGTTGGAAGCGATAGCGGGACATATTCCAAGAAAGGCCAGCGAAAGCAAGCTCGCGTTTGAGGCGTATCCCTACCAGGAGTTGCTGACGGGCCCGGTGCGCCCGGAGCTCTATGCGCTGTTTGGCGCGCTGGCTCTGGTGTTGCTGATTGCGTGCGCCAATGTGAGCAATATGCTGCTTGCGCGTTGCCTTGCACGGCAGCAGGAATTTGCGGTGCGAGCGGCGCTGGGAGCGGGTCGCTGGCGACTGGTGAGACAACTGCTTTCCGAAGGAATGATCCTGAGCCTGCTGGGGAGTGCGCTTGGCATTGGCCTGGCCGAACTGGCGGTGATCGCGGTGAAGAAACTGCCGGACCAGACCATTCCGCGCGCCGATGCGATTTCAGTTCATTGGACGATCGTGCTGGTGTTAGCGGGGATTGCGATGATGGTGACGCTGCTCTCGTCTTTTCTCCCGGCGTTGCTTGTGGCGCGCGCCAATCCTCAAGCAGCGATGCTGGCCGCATCGCGGGCTACGGGTGCACGCACGGTGAGCAGCAAGCTGAGGGGAGTGCTGGTTGTCGGCGAAGTGGCGTTGTCCACCCTGCTGCTGATTGGAACGGGACTTTTGTTTCGGACGCTGTGGAATCTCGACCAGGCGCGGCTGGGTTTTGACGTGGCGCGAGTGACTACATTTGCGGCGATGCCAGCCGATTCAGCAGGCTTTTCGGCGATGACGGTTGCAAAGGATACGACGCACGCTCCGACGTCGGTAGCGGTACTGACCTACGGACCAGTGCTCGAGATCATGCGTCATCTGCCGGGCGTCGAGAGTGCGGCACTTGCGAGCTCCCCGCCCCTATCGGGCGTGGGCGTGAGTTCGAACTTCGATATTGTCGGCGTGAAGACTGCAGACGATGCGAAGCCGACGGCAAGCGTGAGCGCAGTCAGCGGAGAGTATGCGCGCACGATGGGCACGCCGGTGGTGCGGGGGCGGATGATTGAGGACAACGATGCCGATGGTACACCTCTCGTCATCGTCATTAATCAAACATTGGCGCAGAAGTACTTTGCCGGGCAGGATCCTCTGGGGAAGCAGATCAGCCTGGGCGGTGTGGATACCGGCATGGTGAAGCCGCTGACGATTGTGGGCGTTCTGGGCGACCAGGTGGATGCGAAAGTGGGCACCGCGCCTCAGCCCCTGATTTTGATTCCTGCGAACCAGGTTCCGACGACGTCGCTGTTCTACCAGGCGCTGCTGAAAACCGTGGTGAATTTTGTGGTGAAGACGCGGGGCGCGATCCCGGTTGAAAACGTGATGCGCACAGTGTTTCACAAGAACGCGCCCGGGTTTGCTCTGGACAGTTTCCAGACGATGCAGGAGGTGGTGGATAAAAGCACCTTCAGCCAGAGACTGATGCTTTATCTGGTGGGCTCGTTTGCGGGCCTTGCGATTGTGATGGTGATTGCGGGGTTGTATGGCGTGCTGTCGCAGCTGGTGAACTACAGGAAACGCGAAATCGGTGTGCGCATGGCGCTGGGTGCGACACGCGCCGGCGTGGCAGGGATGATTCTTCGCCAGGGCTCAGCGATGATCGGCGTAGGGTTGGCGATCGGCCTGGTTCTTGCAGTTCTGAGTGGCCGCGCGATCAAGGAGTTCCTATTCGGAGTGCAGCCGCTGGATGCGTGGACTTATGTTGCTGTGGTTCTGCTGCTCGCGTCGATTGGATTGATCTCGGCGTTCATTCCTGCGCGCCGAGCGGCTTCGATTCAGCCCATGCAGGCGCTGCGGGAAGAGTAGCGCGCACGCAGATGCAATTCCTTCCTCCCGCTCAGAGATCGCCCTCTCGCGATCGTGGTCCCCACCATGCGCGTGCGCAGGGTGACGTTCCCACGAGGACAGGGCTGACGACCGGACGATCGCGCACGATTTAGGCCAGAAGGTGCGCCGTGTCCGGTGTTGCATGCGCGAGACTTCGCGCTCAACGTCGGACACGCGGAGGACGGAGCCGCCTAGAAGGCGGCGACGGTTTGGCGCAGGCTATAGGAGCTGAGCGTCTTGATGTAGTTGCCGCGATCGAAGGGCGAGGTATCAGGGACAGAGCGGCGGCTGAGGCAGCCGCGCGTCTCCCAGAGCGAGCTGTACTCGCGCTTCTCGAGCCAGTACTGCATGTCGGAGAGGACGCGTCCGATGTGTTCGACGCCGTGGATGTGCAGAGCCGAAGCCATCATGGTCATGCTGGCGCCGGCCATGACGCATTTGAGCACGTCTTCAGCCGAGTGCACGCCGCCGGTGAGAGCGACATCGATGTTGACGTGGCCGAAGAGGATGGCTGCCCAGTGCAGGCGCGGCAGGAGCTCCGATGGTGTGGAGAAATGCAGCGTGGGGCGGACTTCGAGGGTTTCGATATCGAAGTCGGGCTGATAGAAGCGATTGAAGAGCACGACACCGCGTGCGCCCACGTCTTCAAGCCGGGTGACGAGGTGCGGCAGGCTAGTGAAGGTCTGCGAAAGCTTGACGGAGACCGGCACCTTGACTGACTGGCAGACGTGCTCGACGAGTTCCAGAAGCTGGAGTTCAAGTTCATTGGAGGTCTGGCTACGATCGGTGGCGAGAGCGTAGGTGTTGAGCTCGATGGCGTCGGCGCCGGCCTGTTCCATCTCGCGCGCGAAGCGGACCCAGCCGCCGACAGTGGTGCCGTTGAGGCTGGCGAGGATGGGAATTTTGACGGCGCCCTTGGCGCGACGCAGATGCTCGAGGTAGACCTCGTGGGTCATGCGGTAGTCGTCCTGCTCGGGCAGGAAGTCGAGCGACTCGGCGAAGGAGTCGGTGCCGCGGGAGAGATCTTCGTCGAGGGCACGGGACTCGAGGGCGAGCTGTTCTTCAAAGAGCGAGGTAAGGACGATGGCCGATGCACCGGCGTCTTCCATGCGGCGGACGTTGTCGAGCGACTCAGAGAGCGGTGTCGATGAGACTACGATGGGGCCGTTGAGCTTGAGCCCCAGGTAGCTGGTGGAGAAGTCGATCATTCTTTTCCTCCGGCAGGCGTGCCTGCCAACTGCTCCTCGGGTGTTTCTGCGGGAGCGATATGCGGTGTGTCGCCGCGACCGGGCATGGCAGCTCTGGCCGAGTAGACGCGCCACTGGCGTTCGACGTCGTCCTGCGCTTCCTTGAGCAGATCCGCGGCCAGCGAAGGATTGCCACGCGCGAGCATGGTGTAACGCGCTTCGCGATAGGCATACTCCTTGAGCCGGATCGACGGTGCTTTCGAGTCGAGCTGGAAGGGGTTCTTGCCTTCGTTGCGCAAGCCCGGGTTATAGCGCATGAGCGGCCAGTAGCCGGACTGCACTGCGAGTTTCTGTTGTTCGAGGCCGTGGACGAGATCGTAGCCGTGGGCGATGCAGCTGGAGTAGGCGATGATGATCGACGGACCTTCGTGTGCTTCGGCCTCCTGGAAGGCCTTGATGACGTGGGTGTCGTTGGCTCCCATGGCAACCTGTGCGACGTAGACGTAGCCGTAGCTGACGGCCTCCATCGCGAGGTCTTTACGGCTGCTGGTCTTGCCGCTTGCGGCGAATTTGGCGACGGCGCCGCGCGGTGTGGCCTTGGAAGCCTGACCGCCAGTGTTGGAGTAGACCTCGGTATCGAGGACGAGGATGTTGACGTTCTTGCCTGAGCCGAGGACGTGATCGAGACCGCCGAAACCGATGTCGAAGGCCCAGCCGTCGCCGCCGAGGATCCAGACGCTCTTGCGGACCAGGGTGTCGGCGATGGCGTGCAGGTTGCGGGCATCGGATGAGTCGATGGCGGCCAGTTTTGCTTTCAGCTCGTGGACGCGGGCGCGTTGTGCATCGATTTCGGCTTCGGTTGTCTGCGGAGCGTGGATGAGCGATGCCGCAAAGTCCGGGCCGATGGCCGGTGTGAGGCGTGTGACGAGCACTTCGGCGAAGGCCTTCTGCTGATCGAGCGCTGTTCTCATGCCAAAGCCGAACTCGGCGTTGTCTTCAAAGAGCGAGTTGGCCCATGTCGGTCCGCGACCCGCAGCGTTGGAGCTGTAAGGAGTCGTGGGCAGGTTGCCGCCGTAGATCGAAGAGCAGCCGGTGGCGTTGGCGATGTAGAGGCGATCGCCGAAGAGCTGGGTGAGCAGCTTGACGTAGGGAGTTTCTCCGCAGCCCGCACAGGCGCCGGAGAACTCGAAGAGCGGCTGGAGGAGCTGCAGATCCTTGACCTGACCGTGGGAGAGCTTGCTGCGATCGACCTCAGGCAGGGAGAGGAAGAAGTCCCAGTTCTCACGCTCGGCCTCGCGTAGAGGAGCCTGCGGGGCCATGTTGATGGCCTTGTGGCTGGCATCGCTCTTGCTCTTCACCGGGCAGACTTCGACACAGACGCCGCAACCGGTGCAATCTTCGGGAGCGACCTGGAGCGTGTAACGATCCTGCTCCATGCCCTTCCACTTGGGCTTAGCCCACTGGAAGGTCGCGGGAGACTTGTCGGCGAGATCGGCACCGTAAACCTTGGAGCGAATGACGGCGTGCGGGCAGACCATGACGCACTTGCCGCACTGGATGCAGAGGTCTTTATCCCACACGGGGATGAACTGCGCGATGTTGCGCTTCTCCCACTGCGTAGTGCCGGTGGGGAATGCGCCACCCGCAGGAATTGCACTGACGGGAAGAAGATCGCCTTTGCCTTCGGCGATTTTTCCGAGGACGTCATAAACAAACTTCGGAGCCTTGCCGGAGATGGATGGGATGAGGTCGAAGGTTGAGTCGGCGGCAGCGGGGATCGTCACCTTCTCGAGATGCGAGAGGGCGTGATCGACCGCGGCGAAGTTCTTCTGCACGACGGCCTCACCGCGCTTGCCGTAGGTCTTCTTGATCGCCTTCTTGATCTGCTCGATGGCCTCTTCGCGGGGCAACACGCCGCTGATGGCGAAGAAGCAGGTCTGCATGATGGTGTTGATGCGGTTGCCCATGCCGGCATCGCGCGCGACTTTGTAGCCGTCGATGACGTAGAACTCGATCTTTTTGGTGACGATCTGCTGCTGGAGCGCCTTGGGCAGTTTGTCCCAGACTTCAGCGGCCGGATAGGGCGAGTTAAGCAGGAAGGTCGCGCCGGGAATGGCGTTCTCGAGCACATCGATCTTCTCGAGGAAGCTGAAGTTGTGGCAGGCGATGAAGCTGGCGCGGGTGATGAGGTAGGTGGAGTGAATGGGGCTGGGGCCGAAGCGCAGATGCGAGGTGGTCATGGAGCCGGACTTCTTGGAGTCGTAGACGAAGTAGCCCTGCGCGTAGTTCGGCGTTTCGGTGCCGATGATCTTGATCGAGTTCTTATTGGCGCCGACGGTGCCGTCGGAGCCGAGTCCGTAGAAGAGCGCGCGGTGCGTCTTCGGATCTTCGGTCGAGAAGGCAGGATCGTAGGTCAGGCTGGTGTGGCTGACATCGTCGTCGATGCCGATGGTGAAGTGGTTCTTGGGTGTCGTCTTCGTGAGTTCGTCGTAGATTCCCTTGACCATCGCGGGCGTGAATTCTTTCGAGGAGAGGCCGTAGCGGCCGCCGATGACGGTGGGAGTTGCGGCGAAGGGGAGCTTGGCGGAGTTCTCGGCGAGAACGGTGACGATGTCCTGATAGAGCGGCTCGCCCGCGGCGCCGGGCTCCTTGCAGCGATCGAGAACGGCGATGGACTTGACGGTAGCGGGAAGGGCGGCGAGAAGGCGTTGGCGTCGAAGGGGCGATAGAGGCGGACCTTGAGAAGGCCTAGCTTTTCACCTTGCTTGTTGAGGGCGAGGACGGCTTCTTCGGCGGCTTCGGCGCCAGAGCCCATGATGATGAGGACGCGCTCGGCATCGGAGGCACCGACGTAGTCGAAGAGATGGTAGTGACGGCCGGTAAGCGCGGCGAAGCGATTCATCACGGATTGAACGATACCGGGGACGGCAGCGTGGAAGGGTGTGCAGGCCTCGCGCGCCTGGAAGAAGACATCGGGATTCTGTGCGGTGCCGCGGATGATGGGCCGATCGGGGCTGAGCGCGCTTCTGACGGAACTGGACGATGTATTTGTCGTCGAGGATGGCGCGAATGGTCTCGTCGGAGATGGGCTCGATCTTGCCGACTTCGTGCGAAGTGCGGAAGCCGTCGAAGAAGTGGATGAACGGAATGCGCGACTCGAGGGTGGCGATCTGCGAGACGAGCGCGAGGTCGGCGACTTCCTGGACCGAATTGGACGCGAGCATGGCCCAGCCCGTGGAGCGGCAAGCCATCACGTCGGAGTGGTCGCCGAAGATTGACAATGCATGTGTCGCGAGAGTGCGCGCCGTGACATGCATCGTAGCCGGGGTCAGCTCGCCGGCGATCTTGTACATGTTGGGGATCATCAGCAGGAGACCCTGCGATGCGGTGAAGGTGGTGGCGAAGGCACCGGCCTGCAGCGCGCCGTGCAAGGCACCGGCGGCTCCGCCTTCACTCTGCAGCTCTTCAACGATGGGCAGCGCGCCCCAGATATTCTTCTTGCCTTCCGAGAGCCACTGATCGGCCCACTCGGCCATGGGGGACGAGGGGGTGATGGGGTAGATGGCGACGACCTCGGAGAGCCGATAGGCAACGGCGGCGGCGGCCTCGTTGCCATCCATAATTACTGTCTTAACTTCACTCATTCGCTTTGCCTCACTGCGCACGTGCGCGGGGTTTCCGCGGGGAGATCCCGTCGTTGAGAAAACTCAAAAAAATCGCTACCGTGAGTCTCGTCGGAGCGGCGGTGGGTCGCTGTGATGAGAGACACATGGAGGAATTGAGCAAGTCACAATGCGGGACGGGATCGCGAATGGCGAAGTGTGGGTTTGATACGACAGGAAGGGCGAGGCCGCGTTTCCTGTGAAGAATGAAAAGGAGGCAGTTCTGCGAGCATGGAACGGAGCAATGGACCAGACCCATAGAACGGAGCAGGCTGGGCTCGTCACTCTTGACGATCTTGAGGCCTTGCTTGAGGCAGTTGCCGGCAAGGTTGCGGATTCGGGGGCGGGCATCTTCGGGCCGAAGTCGATCAGCTGGCGGATCAACCGCGAGGCTGCACTGTTTCTGGGCGCAGGGCGGGCGGCGCTCCTGCAACTGGCACATCCGTGGGTGGCGACTGCGCTGGAGCAGCACTCGTCGCTGATGAGCGACCCGATTGCGCGCTTTCACGGGACCTTTCGGGTTGTGTTCACGATGATCTTTGGGACGAAGGAGCAGGCCTTTCGGGCAGCGCGTGGATTGCACACCCTGCACACGAGGATTCGTGGCGAATTGCCGGCGGCGGTGGCTGGGTATGCGAAAGGATCGCAGTACGAAGCGAACTTTGTGCCGGCGCTGACGTGGGTGTATGCGACGCTGGTGGATTCGGCGGTGATGGCGTATGAATGTGTGCTGCCGGCGCTGACGGAGGGAGAGCGCGAACAGTACTATGCGGAAAGCAAGGTGCTGGCTGGGTTGTTCGGGATTCCGATGAGCACGCTACCCGCAAACTGGAGCGAGTTCGGCGAGTACATGCGCGAGATGTGCGCGTCGGATGCATTGGGTGTGGAGGAGCGGGCGCGGGCGATGGCGCGGGGGTTGTTGGCCGGAGCGGGGTCGTGGGTGAAGCCGCCGCGGTGGTACCGGGCGCTGACGGCGGCGTGGCTGCCGGAGCGGTTACGTGCGGAGTTCGGGCTGGCCTTCGGGGCCACAGAAGCGTGTGCGGTCCGGCGTGCTGAGCACTGGTTGCCGCGGGTGTATCGAGCGCTTCCCTCTTCGGTGCGGTTTACGGGACCGTATCAGGAGGCGCGGGCGCGACTGGCAGGACGCGGACCTGGGTTAATCGCGCGGGCGAGCAACCGGTTCTGGATCGGGGAGAATTGACCGCATACCGGGTGAGACGGACCGTCGCCGGCGAGCATCCAGGGCGGTCTCATTCGACAGCGACCAACTGACGCAATCCTCGCGCCGCAACAAGAGTCCCAGCGTCACAGCCGGGGTGTGCTAGTCTGGCCGCGTGTCCGCGGTTTCCCAGCTTGAAAAGACCAAAACTCGCCGTCATGCCGGAGTAGTCCGCGTGACGCATTGGGTCACCTTCATCGCCTTCGTGGCGTTGCTCATCTCCGGCGGCGAGATCGTCATTCCGCACCCGCGGTTCTATTGGGGCGAAGTAGGGAACGTAAACACGCGCCCCTTATTTGTCGTCCCCATTCCGGCTTCGCGTGACACTGTGCCTACGAGGTACGGATACGTGCTGACCGATGAGAACGGGTGGGGCCGCAATCTGCACTTCGAAGCCGCATGGGTGGTTGTGCTCGCCGGCCTTGTGTATGGAATCTCTGGCCTCTGGAGCGGGCATTTCCGTAAGGATCTCGTCCCGGTGCGAAGGGATTGGACGTGGCGTGCCTACTGGGAACGCATCGCGCAGTACATGCACC
The DNA here is from genome assembly GCA_963778705.1 of uncultured Acidobacteriaceae bacterium. Lineage (GTDB taxonomy): Bacteria > Acidobacteriota > Terriglobia > Terriglobales > Acidobacteriaceae > Telmatobacter. The sequence goes on along the minus strand of CAVZVM010000013.1, from coordinate 163,556 downwards.
GCAATCGAACCAATGGCGCGGAAGAAGACACCTATAACGTGCTGCAGCGAACGGCATATCTGGGGGTGATCTTCGTGCTGTTCCCGCTCATTATCTGGACAGGGCTGGCTATGTCGCCTTCATTCACCTCCGCGTTTCCGCTGACGGCCGCGCTGCTCGGAGGCCGGCAATCTGCGCGGACCATTCACTTTTTTGTCTCGTGGCTGCTCCTGCTCTTCCTCATCGTCCACGTGACGATGGTGGCCCGGTCGGGGTTCTGGAGCCGCACCCGGGCGATGATTACAGGCCACATGCGCGATTCCAAGGAGGGCGATTGAAATCGATTTCACGACGCAAGCTGATCTACGGAAGCGTGGCCGCGGCGGCCAGCGTTGGAGGATTGGCCGTGGCGCAGCGCCTGGCAACGCGTTATGGACTGATTCCACCGGATAGCGGGGAACTTTACGGAGCGGGTGCAACATTGACCTATGCCTGCCAGCGGTTGCTGACTGCGCGCACGCCTGCGCGCGAATTCCCACGCAGCATGATCTCGAAGAATCCGTTTGCGAATGAAGTGGCGCCGCCCACGGATGAGTTCAAGCGGCTGCACGCTGGAGGATTCAGAGACTGGCGACTGGTCGTGGACGGAACAGTGGCGCGGCCGATGTCGCTTTCGATCGCCGATCTCAGGAGCTTTCCGGTTCACAGCCAGATCACCGAAGTCGCATGCGAGGAGGGGTGGTCGTACATCGCGGAGTGGATTGGCACGCCGCTCTCGGAGGTTCTGCGCGAGGTGGGTGTGCAGCCGCAGTCGCGCTATGTGGTCTACTACGCCATCGAAAAGGGCTTGTGGGAGAGTATCGATATGGCTGACGCGATGCATCCGCACACGATTCTGACCATGGGGATGAATGATGGCGATCTTCCCGTGCCGTTCGGCGGGCCGCTGCGCCTGCGCGTCCCCCGCCAGCTTGGATACAAGAGCTTAAAGTACCTCACGCACATCACATTGACGGACGACATTAAGAAGTTCGGCAGCGGCAAGGGTTCCGTCGATCCCGATTATGGATACTCCTGGTACGCCGGGATCTGAAGAACGGTAAGGGCCGGAATTGGCGTCATCACGCAACTGCGCGCGACGTGCTTCTTCGACACTTCTCTCAGGCGGATGCAAGGAGGCCCAGCACGAGGGCTTCCCACTCGCCTTCGAGGGTGGGGCGGTGGAATTTGCGGCCGGCGCGGGAGTACCAGTAGTTGGCGTTCCAATCGGCGCCTTCTTTGCGATGCAGATAAGCATGGACGGCCATGCCAGCGCGCGTGTCGAGCGAATCGACGAGAGCATGTGCCTGGGCCCAGTTCCCTTTCGCGTCCCACCAGAGAGCGGCGAGGGGAGCGGGCAGATAGGCGGGCGGGGCCGGTTCGGTCAGCGTCGTGTTGAAGTCGTCGAGGTTCATCTTCGGAATCGAGCCTCCTTCGACAAAGTTGTTCCCATCCCAGGTCTCAGAATCGAGATCTCCACCCCAGCGACCAAGACCTGTCGCCGGGGACCCCGGACCTGGGGCACCCAGATTCGGGTAGACGGACGCGTCGTTGCGCGAGAGGATTTGGCGGGCCCAAAGTGATTCAAGTCACATCGCCTGGACCCACTCGTTGATAAGAATAGTGCGACACGCCGATGACGGAGGCACCGAGTGACGGCGGTCGGGTGAAGGGCGCGCCAGAAGGCCAAGAGGCGGTCCTTTGCAGGGGGTCAGGCGATGGCTCAGCGGATGGTAGAGGGTTCTCCTGCGGGGGTTTGCAACTCAGACCGAAATGGTCGTATACTGAATGCCGACTATTCCGGTCGTAGTTTGAGGGTGCTGCCGTTTCGGCGGCCCGTGGGGGTCCGGCGGTTGAGCGTGTTGAGTGAACTCGAGATTGGCAAGAGCGGCGTGCTGCTTGGCCTCGATCTGCCCGAATCCGTGCAGAACCATTTGATGCACATGGGCTTCGTCCCCAATGCGCAGGTGACAGCGCTGCGCCGGGCGCCGGCGGGCGATCCCACGGTGTACGGCATTGATGGGATGGAGATTGCGCTGCGCGTGGAGACAGCGAAGGCCATCCGGGTCCGCGACATTCAAGCCGCCGATGTATCGAAACAGGACAGTCGGGCGCTTGCCGAGGCCGTGCGATGAATGCCTGCTGCGAAACACCTGAATTTGTCCCCCCTGCGGTGCCTTCCGCTGAGGGGACGTTGCGCACGGTGGTGCTGATTGGGCCGCCGAATTCCGGCAAATCGACACTGTTCAATCGGCTGACCGGGCTGCGGCAGAAGGTGGCGAACTATCCGGGCGTGACCGTTGAGCAGCGCATGGGCCTGATGGCCGGCGTGGGCCGCGACGATCTCACACTCATTGACCTGCCGGGTGTGTACTCGCTGACTCCGTATTCGGAAGATGCGCGGGTGGCGGTGGATGTGCTGAAGGGCAAGATGCCGGGCACGCCGAAGCCAGATGCGGTGCTGCTCGTGCTGGACTCGCTTCATCTCACACGGCAATTGATGTTGGCTGCGCCGGTTCTGGCTCTCGGGTTGCCAACGCTTGTCCTCCTGAACATGAGCGATCTGATGGAGTCGCGCGGCGGGGCGGTGGACTCGCTGCAGCTGGCCCGCGAGCTGGGCACGCCGGTGGCGCAGATCAGCGCCGTACACGGTTCGGGTCTGGATGCAATTCCGTTGTTTCTGAATCAGTGCGCGGTGCCGCGGTCCGCACAGAAGGCGGAGCAGCGTTTGACGCTGCCGGTTCTAGGCAATGCGGCGAGCACGCATACGTGGGCTGCGCAGGTGAGCCGGAGGACGGGCTATCGCGCACCGCTGTCGGCGGAGAACAGCCGCAAGCTGGACAATATTCTGCTGCATCGCATCTGGGGACCGCTGCTGTTTCTGGTGGTGGTGATTGGCGTGTTCGAAGTGGTGTTCGCGATCGGGCAGCCGCTGTCGGATGGATTCGGCGATGTGCTGGCGAAGGCCGGCAACCTGGTGCGGCCGATACTGCCGGCTGGATGGATTCAGTCGTTGCTGCTGGACGGCGCGTGGAAGGGCATCTCGTCGGTGCTGGTTTTCCTCCCCCAGATTCTTCTGCTGTTCCTTTTTATTGGCGTGCTGGAGGATTCAGGTTATCTGGCGCGCGCAGCGTTGATTGCGGATCGCGTGATGCGGACGACGGGGCTGAATGGCAAGGCGTTTATACCGCTGCTGTCAGCCTATGCGTGTGCCGTGCCGGCGATCATGGCAACGCGGACGATCGAGAACAAGCGCGACCGGATGGCGACGATTCTGGTGACGCCGTTTATGACCTGCTCGGCGCGGCTGCCGGTGTACATGCTGCTGATCGCGGCGTTCATCCCGAATATCGCCTACCTGCACGGATTTCTGGGGCTGCGCACGCTGGTGATGCTGGGGCTCTATCTGGCCGGATTTATTGCGGCGATGACCACGGCGTGGGTACTGAAGAGCTCGATTCTGAAGTCGAGCGAGACGCCGTTCATTCTGGAACTGCCGCAGTACCGGATGCCGACGGTGCGTTCACTGGCGATTCGGCTGGTGGATCGGTCGCGCATCTTTCTGCACAATGCGGGTACGGTGATCCTCGCGGTAACACTGGCCCTGTGGGTCCTGGCTCACATTCCGCCGATTCATGTGGGCAGCGGGGCAGGCGCGCAGACCTGGGCGGCGCCGGAGCTGGCGGACAGCATGATCGGAAAGCTGGGCCATTTTATCGAGCCGGCGATTGCGCCGCTGGGATTCAACTGGAAGATCGGGATTGGACTGCTGTCGAGCGTGCTGGCACGCGAGGTGATGGTGAGCACGATGGGGACGCTCTACGGAGCCGACCCTGAGACGCAGTCGATGCATTTGCAAACGGCTTTGCACCACGATATGACACTGGGCGGCGCTCTGGCGCTGATGATCTTCTTCGCGTTCGCCATGCAGTGTACGTCGACGATGGCGGTGGTGCGGCGCGAGACGAATAGCTGGAAATGGCCGGCGATTCAGTTCCTCTACATGCTCGTGTTGGCCTATGGTGCGGCCTTCGTGGTGAACTTTGTGACGACGGCGTTGATTGGATAACTAGGCTCTTCTTTACAGCATCCCTGAGTGTTGGCCTCTTGAATGGATCACGGGGAATGAGGTAAGATCGTCTTACCATGCAGACGCGCGTTTCCACCAAAGGGCAGGTCGTTCTTCCGGCAACAGTCCGCCGAAAGCTCGGCATTCGCGCGGGGGATTCGCTCGACATTGCGATCGACGACAACCGAATTGTTCTGTCGGCTCCAAAGAGGAAAAAGTACACGGCAAGAATCATCAAAGATCCGTTGACTGGCTTTCCAGTGATCGATGTTGGTCCCGATGCCCCTGTTCTTACCAGTGAGATGGTTCGCGACTTGCTCACCGACTTTCCGTGAAATACCTGCTGGACGTAAACGCACTGATCGCGTATGGATTTCGGCGGCATGGCCTTCATGAACAGGTTGCTCGCTGGATGCAGTCCTCAAAGGACAATCATTTCCTTACGTGTTCAATCACTGAACTCGGATTCGTTCGGGTCCTTGGGAATGTTCGCACCTATGGCATGGACGTCTTGCGTGCGAAGGATCTCCTGCAGGATTTAAAGAAGAGCACCGCACTGCCCCTCGGATTCGTCTCGGACGGAAACGATGTTTCATTCCTACCCTCATGGACAAAAAGTCACGCGCAAATTACCGATGGCCACCTTGCGCGGCTTGCAAAGAGCCACGGTGCTGTTCTCGCCACTTTGGATAAAGGAATTCCGGGAGCACATATCATTCCATCGCACATCGATGGATGTTGATAGACATGCGACGCCTAAACTTCCCAATACTCTTGGGCTTCTTGGACAGAAGGCCGGACTGTTCTCGGGAGATTGGGAAGCCCGATTTGGAGCATGATACTCCGCATGAGAAACTGAAAGAGCAATGATTCTTAGGGATGCGTGCATGCGCGCCCATTACCTTGATGCCAACTCAACTTCTGCGCGGCCGGTGAAGCCGATACCTGACTACGGCCTGCGCTTCGGACTACAAAACAGATGATCAGTGTCAGCAATGTAACGATGCGTTATGGCTCGAAGGTGCTCTTCGAGGAAGTGAGCACGGTGTTTACGCCGGGGCGGCGCTATGGATTGACGGGACCGAACGGGTCGGGCAAGTCGACGTTCATGAAGATTCTGACCGGGGAACTTGATGCCGCAGAAAGGAACTGTGGTGCGGCCGCGCAAGATGGGCGTGCTGCGGCAGGATCAGTTTGCGTTCGATGCCTATCGCGCGATCGACACGGTGATCATGGGGAATGCTCCGCTGTGGGCAGCGCTGGAGGAGCGCGACAAGATCTACGAGAAGGCCGAGATGACCGATGAGGACGGGATGCGGCTGGGCGAGCTCGAAGGCATCATCGGCGACGAGGATGGCTACAGTGCGGAGGCGGATGCGGCGGTGCTACTGGATGGGCTCGACATTCACGAAGATCTGCACGAGCGCAAGATGGGCGAGCTGCAGGGCGGCCAGAAGGTGCGCGTGTTGCTGGCGCAAGCACTGTTCGGCAAGCCTGCGGCGCTGATGCTCGACGAGCCGACAAACTATCTCGATCTCGATTCGATCCACTGGTTGCAGGATTTTCTGTTGAACTACGATGGGACGCTGATCACGATCTCGCACGACCGGCACTTTCTGAACAGCGTGACGACGCATACCGCGGATATCGACTACCAGACGATCATCACCTATACGGGCGGCTACGACGACATGGTGATGGCGAAGACGCAGGTGCGGTCGACCCTGGAGTCGCAGAACGCGCAGCGCGAGAAGAAGATTGCGCAGTTGAATGAGTTTATCGCCCGGTTCGCGGCGGGCACGCGGTCGTCGCAGGTGACGAGCCGGCGCAAGGAAGTGGAGCGGCTGCAGACCAACGAGCTGGCGCGGTCGAACATCCAACGGCCGTTTATCAAATTCGACCAGGTGCGGCCGAGCGGACGGCATGTACTGGAGTTCAAGGATCTGCGCAAGAACTACGGCGATCTGAAGGTCATCGACGACTTCAGCGCGAATGTGCTGCGCGGCGAGAAGATCTGCCTGATGGGCCGCAATGGCGCGGGCAAGACGACGTTGTTGAAGAGCCTGCTGGCGAATTATCCGGGGCTCGCGGATAAGGACTTTGAGTTGGATTCGGGCACCGTGTTCTGGGGACATGAGGCGCAGGTTGGCTATTTTCCGCAGGATGTGGGCGCGACGATCGAGCATGGGCTGACGGTGGCCGAGTGGCTGCATCGCTGGAATCCCGCGGCGCACATTGAAGAGATTCGCGGGATTCTGGGGCAGATGCTGTTCTCGGGTGAGGAAGGCGCGAAGCCGACCAAGGCGCTATCGGGCGGGGAGCAGGCGCGGCTGGTGTTCTGCAAGCTGATCTTGACCAAGCCGAACATTCTGATCTTCGACGAACCGACGAACCATCTCGACCTTGAATCGATCAATGCGCTCAATATCGCGTTGCAACGGTACGAAGGCACGGTGTTGCTGGTGACGCACGATCACGATCTGATCGATGAAGTCGCGACGCGGTTGTGGAATTTCCATGAAGCCGGGATCGAGGACTTCCAGGGACCGTACGCGGAGTGGAAGGGCAAGCACGCGTAGGACTGGCCGTCCAGGCAACGGCGGCCTGGGCCGCGGGCGAGTTTTCAGTTTTTCGGGATACGAGAGCCTCAGAGGCTGTTGTCTTCGGTGATTTCCCGAACGAGCGATAGACGCCGGGAAAGGCCGGTTTCTGGCTATCTGGGCCATTCCCTTGGCACGCGCGACCACGCCAAGACATGCGCGATGTACGTCGGAAACAAAAACGCGATGGATAACATAGCCATGCAAGCATCGCTATCGACTGGCATTCTCAATCAACAACTGCTTTTGATGGTCTGTGCTGGCAGGTGATGATCCGCCGAAGGAGGTAGTGGCCTAGTCGATGCAGGTACTGTAGGCTTTACGCCTACACAGACGCATCGGACTCCTCCAGCGGCGGCCTGCGGCCGGGAACGGTCTTTGCTTCTTTTCCGGGGTGTTGCGAGGATCAGAGGCTTTTGCCGCAGAGTGACTTCCGGACCGGCCACAGATCAGGCGGGGCGCCGCTTTCTGGAATATTGACGCGGCACAGTGCCTACCTTAAACGGGGCACCCGCCAAGCAACTGCGATTTTCCATCCAAATTGAAGAGTCTTCCAAACGAGAAGACCGAACCACCAGAGCAAGGCAAGCATCGCAATCGACGCAGGCAGTCTCGCAAAGTCGGCAACAGCGGGAATCAATGCGACAGCGCCTGCTAAAACCGCGCCGTGCCGATCACGAACCTGCGTAATACTTCGCAAAATCTAAGGCGAAGAAAGAGTGAATCGCACCCCCCGGGGGGGTAGGGTCCTCTGCCTTTCGGAATCGGAAGGAAACTTCCCTTCTCACCACCCATTGTGCGCGAGATCGGACTAATTCTTCGCAAACCGAAAGTGTGGGCTCTAAGTTAGCAGATTCAGCTCTTGAGAGAACGCGCGATGCTGTAGGCTCGCAGCAAGATTGCAGCCGACGTAGCCCAGAACAGGACACCCGTTCCGAGAGTCACCGCGATCACGAGGGAGTTGGATTTGAAGAGAGCCCAGCTCAGGACGCACCAAGACGCGATGACAAGGCCAGAAACTGTGAGAATGGGCGCGTGGAAGATCTTCGCAAGCGGCAGGTAGTGGAGGCCCACCACGAGCGTGCAGCCCAGGGCCGCGAGATCAGAGCGATGAAAGTGCGTGGCAGCGAGCAGCACAGCGACGATCGCGAGCGCTTCGAGGACCACAACCAGGATGAAAGACTTTGCGGGGAACTTTGTCGCAGGTCCAGCCGATGCCGGAGATTGACGGCGCAAGGCACGACCGGCCCGGATTGCGTAGATCGAGCTGATCCAAAGAAAAATTGACGCGATTCCAAAAATCGGGCCGGTGATCGCATTGAAGGCTTGGGCGCTGCCCAATCCCCAACCGAGCCAGCCACTGCCGGCCATGCCCAAGATAAGGGCTCCCCGGCCGGCCCCGATGATGACTTCAGCTTGCTCGGATTTCTCCATTTTCTCCGTTCGATCAGCCAGCAGGTCTATGAATGCCTACGGGCCTGATCCCGTATTAGTTCCACGACTCGGCTCGGCATGGTGATGATGGAGCGGACCTTTTCGCGCGATTGGCCGCATGGTTCCTATCCGCAGTACCCGTTTCGAAGTGATTCACCGGTGCCACGGCGAAGAAAGAGTGAATCGCCCCCCCCAGGGGGGTAGGGTCCTCTGCCTTTCGGAATCGGAAGGAAGCTTCCCTTCTCACCACCCATTGTGCGCGAGATCGGGGAAATTCTTCGCAAACCGAAAGCGTGGGCCATGTGATCGTTGCGAGGAATTGCGATTGACGAAGCGGTCGAGACGCGCTCAAATGAAGACAGCGGTGATGGAGTTCCACCCTGCGGCGCGCACTGCGCCGTGAACCGCTGTCCGACACGGACAGATGATGACTCCTGACAGGAATCCTGTCGGGGAGTCATGTTCCGGCGAGATCCCTGTACAAAACTGAATAGGACCTCTTGACTTGTAAGGCGCCGTGCTTTCCCAGGTCTCAAAATCGAGACCTGGGGCACCCAGTTCCTTGCTGATCGAGGCTGTGCGGAAGAGGAGAATCGCATTGCAGAAATACCTGTTGATTGCTTTGGGAGGCGCGCTAGGGTCGGTCGCGCGCTACTGGGTGGGGTCCACGGTGGGGAGCCGGATGGGCGTGCGCTTCCCCTATGGAACTCTGGTGGTGAACCTGACGGCATGCATGGTGATTGGTTTTACGCTGACATGGCTCGGCGACCACATGGAGATGGACCCGGCGTGGCGCTTTCTGATTCCGGTGGGTTTCATCGGCGCGTACAGCACGTTTTCGACGTATGAATGGGAGACGCTGCAGACGCTGCGGTCTGGCGCGTTCGCTTTGGCGGCTTTGTATGCCGGGGGAAGCCTGGTGCTGGGTCTAGCAGCGACGTGGGTGGGCGCGGTGCTGGCGGAGGCGATTGCTTAGTGCGAGACCTGGCATTGCGGCTCTCAGATCCGCCGCGATAGAAGTGTCGCCGCGGACTCCGGTATCGACCCTGGAACACTTGGTCGTGCATCGATCGAGGTGTTCCTGCATCCAAGGCTGGTATCGCCGGTACTTGCAACCCTCGTAGATTAGTGGTTCAATTCCGGGTTGATTGGACGACACGCAATCCTCGCAGGATCGTAGAGGGCGGAAAGTAGGATCCATGCTGACCAGCGGCAAAGGCCTGAAGGTGACGATCTATCTGAGCGATGGCGCCAAACATAAGGGTGTCCCGGTCTATACGTCGATTCTGGATATTCTTTTTAAGAACGGGATCGCGGGAGCGAGTGTCTTCAAGGGTGTGGCAGGCTTTGGAGCCCACCATCATCTTCATGCGGCCCACTTACTGGACTTGTCGGACCATCTCCCCATCAAAGTTGAGTTCGTTGATGCGAAGGAGAAGGTGGAGAGCCTGTTGCCCCAACTCGAAGAGCGGTGCGGATGCGGGCTGATCGAGGTGCAGGAGACGACGTTGATTGTTCCGAAGCGAGATCGGACATAGCCCCACGAAGGATCAGCAAACCGCGCGAGTAAGTCTCCGACGTAACCTGGACCCACTTACTTCGGCATGTGCGACGAGTCACAGCATAACCATGCAGCCTCTACTTACATCTAAGAAGTGCCTGCGAGGTCTGGGCTCATGTCGACGACTACCTACTCCTTTGGGAGCGAGATCACAATCAAGAATCTCCTCACCGCATATCAAGGGGAGCTGAATACCCAAGCACGGTATCGGCGCTTCGCGAGCCAGGCAGACGCGGAGGGCTTGATGGGAGTGGCAAGTCTATTTCGCGCCGCGGCGCGCGCAGAACAGATTCACGCCAACGCGCAGGCCCGGGCGATTCGCCATTTGGGCGGTACGGCGACCGCAGTTGTGGAGATCGGTCGCGCAGGCATCACGCTGGATAATCTTCGCGAAGCGCTGGACGGGGAAAACTACGAGATCGCGAGCGTCTATCCAGCATTTATCGAAGAGGCTTCGGCGCGCATTAATGCGATGGCGGCGCGTTCTTTTCAATGGGCACTGGAGGCGGAGGGGACACACGCGCGGCTGTACGCGGAGGCGATCCGGCTCATCGAGAGCAACCAAGTCGATTCGTGGATCGGCACAGCGCGCGTCTTTTATGTCTGCCCGGTATGCGCGTCCACATCGAAGGAGAGTGCGGATGGCAACTGCGCAGTTTGCAACTATCCTGCGGACCGGATGGAGATGATCCGGTAGGCATTGCGTGCAGCAACCCTACGGGGCTTGGGGTGGGCTTACGGAAGCGGGGCAGGGATCGATTCCCTGCCCTTGTTGTTTATTCGTGCACGGACGTGAAGGGTGAAGCGGGGAGTCCTTCCGCGTTGAAGAGATTACATTGGGGGCTGTTGGCCCAGCCATAGCGAACAGCGATGGGCTCGGGGACATCCGGGCTGGAGGCAACGATGGTTTCGCCTTCGATCTTGGCGGTGGCTGGGAAGAATTTGCCGCCGGCCCCGGCGACTTCAAATCCGCTGACTTCGCCGCCCTTGGCCATGAGGCCCTTCGCATGATCGAACCAGACGCGAATTGCGGAGCCTTCTGGCGTGGCCTGGCGAAAATCGGGGCCGTCATACTCGACGGACTCGCCGTAGGTGAGAGCTCGTGCGGCGCGAGCCATGCGCAGAGCCACGTCGACCTTATCGGTGGGATGAACGTCGTCGGGGTTGCCGATGTCGATGGTGACGGCCATCGCGGTATTGCGCATCTCGAGGGTGCGCCGCTGCTGCTCGCGGAGTTGCGCCCAGTCTTCAGCGGGTGTTGATTTGAAGTTGGAGATCTGCACATAGAGAAATGGAAAGTCGCCGATGGCCCACTGGCGACGCCAGTCCTCAATGAGTGTGCGGAAGATGTGATTGTAGAGCGGAGCGCGTTCTAGAGCGCTGTTGCTTTCGCCTTGATACCAGAGGACACCGCGCATCGGAAACGGCGTGAGAGGCGCGATCATGCCGTTCCAGAGCATGCCGGGCGCCCAGCTGTTGAGCGGAGGATGCCAGGGAAACTGCGGGACGGGTTTGCCGGCGGCTTTGGCTTCGGCGATTTGGCGCTGCTGGTCTTTCTCTTCGAGACGGCCGACCAGTTCGTGATCGGTCATCTTGCCGCGGGAGATGAAGAGCGGGGCGAGCGAAGCATCTGCTCCGAGCGCGGTGAGGCGAACCCAGGATTCAACGACAGTGCCGCCCCAGGTGGAGTCGATGAGGCCGATGGGAACGTGCTCGCGCTCGGAGATGTCGCGCGCGAAGTACCAGGCGATGGCGGAGAAGTCTTTGGCGCTTTCCGGACTGGAGACGGCCCAGCCAGTGGTGTCGAGATCGGCTTCGGCGTAGTCGGAGGCGCGCTTGTTGACCATGAGGAGACGAATGCGCGGATTGGCGGCGTTGGGGAGATCCTGCGCGGCAGTCGCGGAGCGGCTCATTGGGAATTCCATGTTGGATTGGCCGGAGGCGAGCCAGACATCGCCGACGAGAATGTCGTTCAGGACGATGGGGGGTGGAGTTGCGCTGGCGCTGTCGGTTGCAGCACCCAGCACGGTGAGATCGAAGGGACCACCGGCGGCGCCCGGAGAGAGATAGACGCTCCATTGTCCAATGGGGTCGGCGTAGGTGGAGCGCGACTCGCCACGAAACCTGACGGTAACGGCCTGATTGGGTGTGGCCGTGCCCCAGACGTGCACGGGCAGATCGCGCTGAACGACCATGTGGCTGGACAGAACTTTGGGGAGAGTGACCTGCCCGAACAGGGTGCATGCGGGCATCAAGGCAAGAAGGCAGAGAAGGCGAATTTTCAAGGCGAGTCCTCGCGACAGAGCGGGAGTAGAGACAGTTTTCGGGCAGGCTTTTGCCGGAAGAAAAACGGTAGCAGAGCCGGAGCGGGTGCGTCAGCAGCAGATTGGTTGCCTGGTTCGGGGAGAAACATTTTTTCGCCAGGCGGGTCGGAAACGGACAGGTGCATACTCTTCGCGTTGCTTTTGGGGGGCTGCCCAGTGAATTTGGCCAGAGTCCCGACGTAACTACATTTGAACCGCGATCCGGTATGTTGGCACAACCCGGTCGCGGGACTCGCCGTCCTATTCAAAGAGACCAGGAGAACCTGCGCTTCTATGCGCACTCTACGCACAGCGGCATTCGCTCTCATGGCCACGGCGATTTTCTCGTTCGCTGGTCCGCATTGTCGCGCGCAAGCAGCGTTGCTGATGGAGGAACCCTACGGGTTCTTCGGCACGGTCAATCCCACGGGACACACTGCAGTTTATTTCGAGCGCATCTGCGCCGAGACGCCGGTGAGGCTCCGGCGGTGCGAGCTTGGGGAGATGGGTGCGGTGGTTTCGCGGTATGAGGGGATCGATGGGCTGGACTGGGTGGCGATCCCGCTGGTCCCCTACCTCTACTCAGTCGAGAGCTCGGATGCGGTGCCAGTACGCGCCGATAAGGAACTGGTCGGCCGTTTGCGGAGCCGCTATCGCGAGCAGCACTTGATGAGTCTGGGCGAGAATGTTCCGGCAGGAGATTTCTGGCATGGTGGATGGACGGAGCTGGTGGGAGTGGCGTATGAGCGGCGCATCTACGCGTTCCGGTTCAATACGACGGAGGCGCAGGACGATGCATTCATTGCGAAGATGAATGGCGCTGAGAATCGGTCGCATTTCCAGCTGCTGTTCAGCAACTGTTCGGATTTTGCGCGCGTGATTCTGAATGAGTATTTTCCGGGAACGTTTAAGCGGAGCATTTTTCCGGACGCCGGGATGACAACACCGAAGCAGATCACCTATAAGCTGGTGCGGTCCGCGAAGAAGCATCCCGACGAAGAGTTGACTGTCTTCGAGATTCCGCAGATTCCGGGGTACCGGCGATCAAGCAAGTCGAACAAGAGCATCTCGGAGTCGCTCATCACAACCGGATATGCGATCCCGATTGCGGTGTTGAACCCTTACCTTGCGGGCGGGCTGTTTGTGGACTACCTGGTCCGCGGGCGGTATCACCTGATTCCCAAGCATCCGGAGATCCTGGAGCCGAGCAATCTTGCGGCGTTGACAGAGCCGGGCGGGCGCGACGAGAATCCGGAGAGCGCTCAGGTACAGGCCCCACGCGCCGCTGGGAACGGCTTTGCGGAGATGCCGGCGTCCTCAGCTCATTCTGGCCTGAAAGAAATGACGGCTGCGCATGAGTGATGCACCCCAGAGCCTGAAGAACCACGGCCGGCTTGATCCGCAGTTCCACATTGTTACATTTGGACTCTACCTGGCGAACCTTGTGTTCGCAGTGATCGCTCTGGTGCGTCACACCGACTGGCTTGCGGCGTGGTATCTAGCGATCTCGATCTTCGTGATCATACCGATCTTCAAGATTCGGCTATATCCCTTGAAGGTGCAGGATCGAGTGATCCGGCTGGAAGAGCGGCTCAGGCTGCAGGCGCTGGCACCTTCGGAGTGGCACGCGCAGATTTATCGGCTCAGTGAGGACCAGTTGGTGGGATTGCGCTTTGCGAGCGACGACGAGGTGGTGGAGCTGGCCAAGCAGGCGCTCGAGCACAATCTGAATCGCAAACAGATCAAGGAACGGATCAAAAACTGGCGGCCGGATGAGTGGCGGGTGTGAGGAAGGCAGCTACTAGCTGTCAGCTCTCAGCCGTCAGCTAAGTCCGTGGCGACATGGGCAGCATCGAATTTGGAGTGCCCCTATCGAACCCCAGACCCGCCGACTCGAGCTGAGTCCATCAGGCAGGACCGATGAGTTTGAGATAGTCGGGCTCGTCGGCGATGGTCTCGTAGCGGAAGCCTCGTACGATTCGGCGGTCTTTGAGGAAGAACACGCCCGGCATTTGATGTCCGTCTTCCTCGATGCGGCCGATGCCGTATTTGCGCGAGTGCGCCTGAGAGCCAGCCTTTCCAAACCTTCAAGCTCAGAAGATTCAGATAAGGGTTCATGCGCGCTAGAGCGAAGACTGGGTGCTGGTAGAGAGACGCGTCGGGATTGCAGACGCGCTCGACGGTTGAGAGCTGGTAGTAGTCGAAGTAGAGCTTGGCGCGCTCGGGGGTGCCGAGGTGGACGAAGACGGGTTGCGCGCCTCGGGCTGCGATCTGAGCGCGTATCCGGGATACCTGATCGAGCGCCTGCCGGCAAAAAGCACAGCCGAAGTGGCGCAGGAAGATGAGCAGGACCGGAGACTCGTCGACGAGCTCCAGCAGGGAGCGGCCCGATTCGGTCTTGTAGTCGCGCAGGACGGCGACGAGTTGCTCTTGTTCGGCGAGTTGGGCGGTTGTTGGCAATGTGTTCTGGACTTCCTTGCAAAGGTCGGGCCGGGGTGGACCGAATCATTCTTGGCTCGGTCAGGTTAACCCATTTGCGGGCGGATGTGGGACTGAACTGTGAACGCACGGCGGGCAGGATTGGATGTAACGAGATCACAGGATCGCTGAGAGATCTGAGAAATTGACGCGACTCCGGGGCTGAAGCCCGCCTCTCTGTTGGGCTTTATGTGCTGAGAAGAAGCCTAGAACTGGTTGTATAAATGGCCCTGACGAGAGCTGGAAAAAATACAGGGGTTAAAACCCCTCAGTTTTGGCACAGTTTTCGGCACGACTGAAGTCGTGCCCTGACACAAAGCCATTTTGGTAACCAGTTCTAGTCGTTCTTGGGCTGCTGTTCCGAGGGAGTCGATGGGTCTTCGGGCGGGGATTCGGTATCGAGCGGGTGTTCGTGCTTGTAGTGCTCGACGGGCATCTTGCCGTCCCACCAGGCCCAGTTCATGGGATAGACATCGGGATCGAAAAACACTTGATAGAAGTGCCAGACCACGATGGCGAGGGTGGCGAGGATGGCTTCGTAGTAGTGAATCGTCGTGGCGACATCGACCCACCAGCGCGCGAACAGATCGCCCACCCAGACCTTGGCCCAGAGCATGATGCCGGTGAGGCCCATGAGGGCTGTGCCCCAGACCAGCGCCCAGTACTCGGCCTTTTCGGCATAGTTGAAGCGGCCGAAGGCGGGCTTCTGTTTGCTGAGGCCCAGGTAGTAGAGCATGGTTCCCAAAGCATCGAAGGCGTCTTTGGGGAGCGGGGCCAGATCGCAGATGAGGCGGCGCCCTTCGCGCGCGGCGATGAGATAGAAGACGTGGTAGACGCCCGCGGCGATGAGCACGACGCCAGCGATGCGATGGACGATGCTGCGGAGATGCTCGCCCATGCCGAGGATTTCGGCGAACCAGGAGTTCGGGAACTTGAGTGCAAAGCCGGTGATGACAAGAACAATGAAGCTACTGAGCAGGATCAGATGCTGCCAGCGCTGGTTGGTGGTCATACGCGTCATCATGGGGTTCTGCATGTGTCGCCGTGCGATCGCTTTGCTGCGCCAGATGATCGCGTTGTGCAGGAACATGCCGCCGATGACGGCAAGGATGAGCACGATGTAAATGAGGCGGACCCAGCGGACAACAACAGAGCCGAGGTCGTTGGAGTGAACGCCGTCTTCGAGATGAACGCGGGTGAGGATGAACTTCTGCGTGACGCCCTTGTGGCACTTGCCGCACGTGGCCTGCAGGTTTGTGTGGCTGATGGTAGAGCGCGGGTCGCTGGAGGGGAGAATGTCGTGGACGCCATGGCAGCTCGAGCAGTTGGCGGCAACGACGGAGCCGCCCTCGACGGCGAGCCCGTGATAGCTATCCATGTAGCTGGAGACGCGCTGTCCAGGAAGTCCGAACTCCTGCGAAAGTCGGACACCCTGATGGCAGCGGGCACAGACGTCAAGGGAGAGATTGCGCTCGGAGACGGCGGCGTTGGGATCGCCGGGCCGCTTGATGGAGTGAATGCCGTGGCAGTCCGTGCAGACGGGGGCTAGATTGTTGCCGCGTGCAATTCCCTGCCCGTGGATGCTGGCCATGAAAGTCTGCTGGATGGCGCTGTGGCACTTGCCGCAGGTGGCAGGAACGTTGAATTTGGAGATCGGCGAGTTCTGTTGGTTGGCGGCGAGAATCTCATGCGACCCGTGGCAATCGGTGCAGACAGCGGCCTTGGTTGAGCCTTTCTCGACGGCGCGGCCGTGCACACTCTGCTGATAGGAGACGAAGGCCTGCGAGCTCTCGCCGTTGGATTCCATGAGGAACTTCTGGCCATGACACTTGCCGCAGGTAATGGGAATGTTGGCGTGATTGACGGGAGAGTGTGCATCGTCGGCGGTGACGATTTCGTGAACCGAGCCGTGACAGTCCGCACAATCGGCTGCGGGCGCACCTGCTGCTGTGGGTTTTGCATGGGTGCTGTGCTCATAAGCGGTCTGAGCGTCGGCATGGCATCCGTCGCAGGTGAGTTTCTTAGGCGGAGTCTCATGCGCGAGAGATTTCACGTCGGTGTGGCAATCGACGCAGCTGAACATTGAGCCATGAATGGAGTGCTTGAATTTAGCGCCGTCGACGAAAAGGCTGTGTGGCTTGCTGTTCACTGTCTCCGTCAACGCGGTATCGCTGTGACAGGAGAGGCAGTCTTCGTTTTTGAGCTTGTGTTCCGCCAGGAGGGAGGAGGCCCAGAGAGGCAAGAGCAGAACAATACTACGTGCAAGGAACCAGCGTGCCGAGTTCACACATTCACGATGGTCCTGATGCAGGAGGCGAGGCTGTGACTCGGGTCACGACCGGCGGTAAAGGGTGCGGTGTTGGTGGCGGATCGGGCTGACAGCAGAGCGGAGCTAGCGGAGTTAGCTAGGATAGCGGAGCGCGCTTCCCAGGTCCCCAAGTGCGAGGGACCTGGGGCACCCACTTCGTACGAGGCTCCGACCTCGTGCTGAGCACCCATTTTCGTGCAGAGCTAAGCAGTCAGACACCTTCGGTCCTGCTAGCCGAAGTAGGCGGTCAGCGTGAGGATCAGAAGAATCACGCCGACGGAGATAGCGTGAAGCCGACGATCCGGGAGAAATTGACGAACCATCTCTGCGGCTTCTCACCGACCCGCGCATCGAGCTTCCCTTCCGCGACCATGCGTTGATATTCAAGCGGGCGTTTGTGTTTGAACTCCTCTTCGCTCTCGACGCCGGTGAAGATCACCATGTCCATGGGAAACGAGTCGGGGCGCAGGTGCGTGTTGACGAAATGAATCGAGAAGATGAAGAGGATGGCCAGCAGGCCCTCTTCACTGTGGATGACCAGCACCGCATTCAATGCCCAGCCGGGCAAGAAGTGCGCGAAGAAGGGCGCGAACCACATGGCGTAGCCGGAGAAGCCGATGACCATCATGCCCCAGAACACCGCCCAGTAGTCGAACTTTTCCCAATAGGCGTAACGATCGAATTTGGGTTTGGGGCCGAGTCCGATGAACCAGCGCATGTGGGCGAGGATATCTTTCACGTCTTTCCAGTTGGCGACCATGGAGGTGACGCCCCAGAAGATACCCTTCTCCCGTTTGACAAGCACGCGTTGAACGAGGTCTTTGACGTGGATTAGAAACGCGACGGTGAGGGCGAGGGCGCAGAACTTGTGAAAAAAGAGAATGGCGCCGAAGCCGCCTACGAATTTGGCGAGGCCGCGCGCCCAGATGCTTTCGCTGAAGCGCAGCGGAAGGCCAGTGGCGGCGAGACCAAGAAAAGTGCTGAAGAGAACCGCGTGCAATGTGCGCTGCGCGGCGGTGAAGCGCACGATATGGCGGCCTTCGGAGGCCGGCGCTGACGGAGTTGGTTGGGCGGGTTGAACCAAATCAGACATGGTGGTCTCCTTCAGCCGACTTTTTCTTGATCTGGTCGTACCGAGCGCGGACCAGCCACAGGATGGTGTGAATGACAAAGAACGTGAGCACGCTGGCAAGCAGCAGATTCATGAAAAGGCGCACGAAGTAGAGCGCGGGATTGAGCTTGCGATCGTGGGCGTTGGCGTGCGGCTGGTAGCGGACGAAGCTGGCGTTGGCGCCTGCATGGCAGCGTCCGCAGGTGACGACGAGATTGGCGGGCGCGATGGGAGAGGCTGGATCGGAGGCGGGCAGAATCTTGTGCGCGCCATGGCAGTCCCAGCAGCGGGCCGTTTCAACGTAGCCACCGAGCGAACCGAGTTGCGAGTGGAAGGTGTCGCGATAGGTGGAGAGCTTGTCTTTGTGACAGGAGCCGCAGATCGGCGTGGACTGCATACGGAAGGCCGATTCGGTGGGCTGCAGGATGGCGTGGGCGGTGTGGCAGTCCGAGCAGACGGGCGCCTTCAGGTTGCCGGCGGCGATGGCTTTGCCATGCGCGCCGTCTTCGTAGTCCATGTCGATTTTGGCGTGGCAGGTACCGCAGGTTTTGGGGATGTTGGCTTTGAACGTCGGACTCTGGGGATTGGTGTGGCTCAGAATGCCGTGAGACCCATGGCAACTCTGGCAATTGGCCGCAACGAGCAGGCCTTCTTTGCTGAGCGCGAAGCCATGAATGGAATCCATGTAGTTGGGAAGAACGCTGGCCAGGCCGTGTTTTTGGGCCAGACCGTTGTTGCCGTGGCACTGGCCGCACGTGGCAGGGACGTTGAGTGGATAGACGGCTGAACGGGGATCTGACTTGGGGAAGATGGCGTGCGCGTCGCCGTGGCAACTGGTGCAGGGATGCTCTTTGCCGTCGGCATGAACGCTGCCTTTGAGCTTTGCATCCTGCTCACTGTGGCATGTGGCGCACTGCACCTTCGCGGGATGGTCGGGATGCGGGTAGTCCTTGATGTCGGCGTGGCAGTCGTTGCATTTGAGACTACCGTGGATGCTCGAAGAAAACTTTGGACCATCGACACCGATGCTGTGGCCGCTGCCGTCTTTCATCGTCAGGTCGCCGTGGCAAGCGAGGCAGTCGGTCTGCGCGCTCAGTGGATGCGCGAACAGAAGGATGAAAATCGCGAGAAGAGCGGCAACTGCGAGGCGGTGGTACGGGCCGAAGGCATGGACCAGGCCAGGAAGGATGAGGTGAGGCGGCCGCACATCTCTGCAGCCTGCGGCTTGGGTCATTCTGCCGTCATCTTTCTCCGGAACAGAAAGAACCCGAGGGTCACGCAAGGCTCGTCTCTCCGGCCAGCGTCTCGCACAGGACGAGCGCCGGGGTGGAACACAACCTTTGAGGAGAACCTATTGGGAGGTCGCGCAGCAGTGACTCACATCACGAACGCATGGCTCGTGGGACACAGAATTGAAGAGACTTCGGCGATGGGTGTCACGCGTCTGATCTGCGGGACTGGAGCTGGGTGTGAGCCAGTCCACAGGAGAGGTCGAGTTGGGTTGGGGTCTGTTGGGGCTGCGGAGGAGTAGCGACGGCAGCGGGCCGAAGAAGTGGGTGATTGGTTCTACGCGCGGGAACGGAAGAGGGTGATGTGGTCTGGGTCAGGCGTTGCATCGCTCTGGAGCCACTTCTCTTTGGCGACAGACTCGGTGCAGGGGCCGAAGGTGCAGATGCGGATCAGGCGCGATCGGCCTTCTTGTTGGAGGCGGTTGAGGACACTGGACAGGAGGGAGCCGGTGAAGGGCGTGTAGAGGTAGAACACAGTGCCGGAGGAGAGATCGGCCTGGCGGGCGTCTTGTTGCAGGAAGGACACTCGGTCGAGGTTGAGTTGGTCCGCGCAGCGGCGGGCGAGCGTGACGTAGACTTCTTCGCGTTCGATTCCGATGCAGCGAGCGGCGCTGCAAATGGAGGCGAGCAAAGGGACGTGTCCCAGACCGGACCCAAGATCGATGAGGACATCCGCTTCGGTGAGTGCGGTGAGACGGAGCAGATGGAAGATGTGGCGCGCGGGCGTGGGCTGGTAGAAGACCATGCCATCGGGCGGGTGCGCGGGCGGTGGGTCCGGCTGTTCGAGCGCGAGGACGTCGCTGAGGAGTTCGTCGAGGTAGTCGAAGCTCAGGCCGGCGGCAGGGTCTGCATCCTCGTTGAGAAGTCGCATGAGGAGGGCGGGCCGGCTTCCCTGCTGGATCTCAGCGCGAATGGCACGGCAGAGTTCGGCGTTGATTGCTTCGAGTCGCTGGCGCAGCAACTGGGCGCGGCGCCACGGCTCGACGTCGACGGCAGACGCAGGTGACGACGCATTCTCGTCTCCGAGCAGAGCGTCGAGGTGATCGAGGGCGTCGAAGCGTTCGCGCAGCCAGGACATATCGAGAGGAGATGGGCTCGCCTCCCATTGAGCAACGAGCTTCTCGATATGCTCGATCACGATGGGCTCCGATGGCGCGGCTGACTTCAGATTTCCACAACATGTTTCTGCATTATCGCCGATGTGCTCGCCGGCAGCCTGGGCATTCATTTTCCGCTGAATTCGTTGTGGTAGCGTATTGAACGGGAGTTAACGAGAAGAGACGATGTCTGCACCGATCACATCCTTTATCAAGCACCATTATCGGCACTTTAATGCGGCGGCGCTGGTGGATGCCGCAGAGGCCTACAACAAGCATCTGGCGGCAGGGCGGCAAGATGTTTGTCACGATCGCGGGCGCGATGAGCACCGCGGAGCTTGGCCTTTCGCTGGCGGAGATGATTCGCCAGGACAAGATTCACGGCATCTGCTGCACGGGCGCGAACCTCGAGGAGGACGTCTTCAATCTGGTGGCGCACGATTACTACGAGCGCGTTCCTCACTATCGCGATCTGACGCCGGCGGACGAGGCTGCGCTGCTGGCGCGGCACATGAACCGCGTGACCGATACCTGCATCCCCGAGATGGAAGCGATGCGGCGCATCGAGAACGAGGTGCTGCAGGAGTGGGTGAAGGCCGATCAGGCCAACGAGCGGTTCTTCCCGCATCAGTTCATGTACAAGATTCTGCTTTCGGGCGGGCTGGAGAAGTCGTATCAGATCGACCCGAAGAACAGCTGGCTGTTGGCCGCCGCGCAGAAGAAGCTGCCGATGTTTGTGCCGGGGTGGGAAGACGCGACGTTGGGGAATATGTACGCCGGCCACTGCATCTCGGGCGATGTGAAGAAGGTGCACACGGTGCGGACGGGCATCGAGTACATGATGGAGCTGGCGGAGTGGTACACGGAGACGACGGCCAAGACACCGCTGGGGTTCTTCCAGATCGGCGGCGGGATTGCGGGCGATTTTCCGATCTGCGTGGTGCCGATGCTGCACCAGGATTTGCAGCGGGAGCATGTGCCGCTGTGGGCCTATTTCTGCCAGATCTCGGATTCGACGACGAGCTACGGGTCGTACTCGGGCGCGGTGCCGAACGAGAAGATCACGTGGGGCAAGCTGGGCGAGAAGACGCCGAAGTTCATCATCGAGAGCGACGCATCGATTGTGGCGCCGCTGGTGTTTGCGTACGTCCTAGGCTGGTAACCACTGCGTGGAGCAGACGCCGCTGGCGCGGCACTGAGGTCGTGCAGAATGAGGCATTCCTGCGGTGCGGCCAACCGCCGCTTGCGCTGCACAGAGATCGCGGTTCATTTGGGTTCGTTCCTTTCCCAGGTCTCCGAAAGCGAGGACCTGGGGCACCCATGGTCGTGCTGATTGGCGCATCTCGCGCGGCGGGCGCGCGATCTAGTTATCGGGCATGACGACGAAGGGGCTGGCGATTGAACTGCCATCGGCGCTAGCGAAGGCTGTCTGGGCCATGGAGGGCAATGGCCTTTCTGCCCAGATCGGTCCGGCGAGTTCGGGCATGGGCGCGGCGCGGAATAACTTCTTGCACTGGTGTGCTGTCCACCGGGCCCAGCGCTTTGATTTCTTGCGGCGTGCGCTGTCGGTGGAGATGCCGGTGCCCGCGTACATCTGGCGATAGAGCTTCGACAGAAAGATGAACCCGAGGCGGGCGCGCAGAGTCGGGCGTGCATGCGGAGCGCTCCCAGATGGCTCCCCAGGTGTAGAACCGATCCCAGACCTTTTGTGTGCGCTCGCGAATCTCATCGGAGCTCATGCTGGGATGTGGGGTGAACATCTTGGGGCGCACCTCGGTGGGGATGAGCCAGTAGCGGGTGATGGGAACATCGCCGACCATGGCTGGGTCCTTGGCCTGTTCCTTTTCCCAACGGCCGAAGTCGACGGTGCCCGGGAATGGCGTCATCATGACGAATTGGGCGAAGGTCACGCCGGCTTTGAGTGCCATCTCGACGGTAGCGTCGAAGGTGGCGGGTTTGTCGGTGGGCAGTCCGAAGATGAATGAACCGAGTACGTGCACGCCGTGCTGCTTGAAGGTCTGCAGCTGGCGGGCGAGGGCATCGCCGGAGCAGTTCCAGTCCTTGAAGACCGCTTTGAGGCCTTCGGGGGTGACGGCCTCGACGCCGACGAGCGCGCCCTTGATGTTGGCCTTGTGCATGGCGTCGAGATAGGCGCCATCTTCGCCGGCTTCCATGGTGATCTGAGTGAAGAAGACCATGTCTTTGGGCAGCTTGGCGAGTTCTTCCATCAACTGGAAGCGCTCGTTGCGAATGGCCATAAGCTCATCGAGTTTGGCTTGATTCTTTTGTTCGCGGGCGAGGCGAAGATCGGTGAGGGTGACGGGATAGAAGTTGTCGTCGGCGAGGGCGATAAAGCGGAAGCCGATGCGGCGCAGGTTGATGATCTCGTCGATGACGCGCTGGTGGTTGCGCTGGCGGGGCTTCTGGCCGTCGGTGCGCCAGACGCTGCAGAAGGAGCAATGTTTGGGGCAACCGCGAATCGTTTGCACCGAAGCCCACATGTATTTTTCAGGAGCCATCAAGTCCCAGCGCGCGGGCAGGAATTCGCTGCCGTCGAGCCTTCCGCCTTCATAGACACGGCCAGGCTTGCCGGCGAGACAATCGTTGACGACTTTGGCCCAGGCTACGTCGCCGTCGCCTGTGACTACAGCGTGGGCTGCGCCGCGCTCGAATGCTTCTTCAGGAAAGAGGGTGGCGTGGATGCCGCCGTAGACGACCCACGCGCCGCGGCCGCGCGCCATGCGGCCCACCTGATAGCCACGCAGGGCGTTGCCGGTGTGGACGCTGATGCCGACGATGTCGCCGGGATGAATGGACTCGGGGACAATCTGCTCGAGAGATTCATCGATGAGGATGGGGTCGCCAGCTGTGGCCGGGGTAGCGGCAGCAAGAACGAAGAGCCAGCGCGGTGTGATCACGGCTGTGCCAAAGGAATTGTCGCTGGGGTTAACCAGGTGAACGCTCATGGAGTTCGACTCATTTCGGTGCGAGTTTGAGGGTCCCAGAGAGCGTCTCTGTATTGTCGGAAAAATCAATGGCGGGGTGTACTTCCGCATGATTTCCGTTGAGTGGGGCGTCCCGCTCGAGAATTCCCTTAGACTGTTTCGCTGATCTTACAGGTTTCGTCGGACGCAGTATGGTCAATATTGACCATATCTGACGATTAGGCCGTCCCGAAGACTTGCGTACCCATCATACAGATTGGTGCGGAAATCTGGGCCGGAAATGCACAATCTACTGACGGATTCGTCACACCTAGACCGGGGAATTTGCAGTTGCTCGTCCTTAGCCTGCAGATTCCGTTCCTACCTGTTGCCTGGGCCAGCTCTGGGATCGAAGCGGCAGCCAGCGCTCGCGGGCGGGCTACTCTCCTTACTGCCACCACGCCATAAAAAAGGGCCGTCGAATCGAAGCTCAGCTCACGCGCGAACATTCTTCGACAGGGATGGGAACCTGCTCGACGATTTCGAGGCCAAAGCCTTCGAGGGCGGGGATATGCATGGGGGTGTTGGAGAGCAGGCGGATGCGCTGGATGCCGAGGTCGGAGAGGATCTGGCCACCGAGGCCGATGGCGCGCAGGATGCGGCCGGAGCGGGCCTGAGAGCCTTCGCGGGTACGCATCTCCTGATGAAGGACGATGCGCGAGGCATGGTCCTCGGGAACTTGTGCGGGGATGACCACGCCGCCCGAGTCAAAGGCTGGTGCAGCGGCAGGGTCGGGGGCGGGAGCGCGATCGATGTCGAAGCCGCGCGAGGTGTTGTGCAGATAGAGAATGACGCCGCAGCCCTCTTCGGCAATGGTGCGCATGGACTGATCGAGAACCTCGCGGCAATGGCAGTCGGCGGAGAAGACGTCTCCAGCGGTGCAGCGGGTGTGGACGCGCACCAGCACAGGATGGGTGCAAGGGGGCCGGGTGGCGCCGGAGGGAGTGAGCTGCCCGGATGGGCCCTCATGAAAAGAGGGGCATCCGGGGCAGAGGTCGCCGCGTACAAGGGCGATGTGACTTTCGCCTCCGTTGACTTCGCTTTCGTAGGCGATCATGCGGAATTCGCCGTAGCGGGTCTGGAGGAGCGTCTCGCCGGCGCGGACGATATAGCGCTCGTGGCGGAGGCGGTAGCGGATCAGTTCTGCAACGGTGAGAATACGGAGGCCATGCTCGCCGCAAAACGGGATGAGATCGGGCACGCGGGCCATGGTGCCGTCGTCCTTCATGATCTCGCAGAGAACGGCGGCAGGAGTGAGGCCGGCCATACGGGCCAGGTCCACGGAAGCTTCGGTTTGACCGGCGCGCACCAGAACGCCGCCGCGACGGGCGCGGAGCGGAAAGATGTGGCCGGGGCGGGCGAGGTCAGCCGATGTGGATTTGGGATCGATTGCGGTACGAATGGTATGGGCGCGGTCGAAAGCCGAGATGCCTGTGGTCACGCCTTCGCGCGCCTCGATGGACTCAGTAAAAGCCGTGCCGAAGCGCGAAGTGTTCTGCAGGGTCATGGGAAAGAGGCGCAGATAGTCGGCTCGCTCTTCGGTGAGGGTGAGGCAGATGAGGCCACGGCCGTAACGGGCCATGAAATTGATAGCTTCGGGAGTGACGTGCTCGGCGGCCAGGGTCAGATCGCCCTCGTTCTCGCGGTCCTCGTCATCGACGACAACGACCATGCGGCCAGCGCGAATCTCGGCGAGGGCACCGGGGACGTCGGTAAAAGGCGGTTCGATGGGGCGTGGCGATTCCGGCATGACTAGCTTTATTCTGACCGATCCCACGAGGGGACCGCAAAGGAAAGGCTACGCAGGGTCCACAAAGTAATCGGAGGGCTTGGACGGAATGAAATGCCAACCGAAAGGAAAAGCGCCGGTCGAATAGGAAGCGCAGAGCCGAAACGGCCAAAGCGGTGGGAAAAGCGAAGGCGTCGGCCAAAGCAAAAGCGCCGCACAATGGCGGCGCTTTTTGACCTGACCGAGAAACCCTACAACGTCGATTCGATCTCGAAGCCCCAGGCCTCAAGGAGGGCCTCCGGGATATACTTCGAGTTCTTGTTCCGGCGGGCCCATTCGCGAAGACGGGTCGACCGGATGTACTGATCCGGGGTAAGTTTGAACTCCTTAACGATTTGTTCGAAGGAGGTGACAGTCGGCACAACCGGCCCAATGGGCTCCGGCTTGCCCCAGTTCGGATTTCCACGACGCTTTGCCATTGTTTTTGTTGTCCTTAGAGAAGGATTGATTTGCTGAGCATCCTCGGACGTTGGCTGGGGATTCCTGTGGGTCCAAGGGAACATTACTGTAGCTATTTTATGTATTTTTCCTCCAAAATTCAATAGTAAATCGATGATTTTGAGGCAATTGCGATCAAGGTTGGATGGGGATCACATTTCCGATCTATCTTATAGCCCGGCATAGGGTTGCGCGCTTTGCACAAGGCGGTGTGCCAAAACAGGACACCCTAAAACTTGTGCAAAACCGGCCCGAGCCGTACCGCCCGTGAAACGATTACTCCTATGACAACAAAGGGGAGGGCTCTGCTTCTCGGGCTGGTCGCTCTAGCCGGCTGCCTGACTCCCTGCCGAGCGGTGGAGTTAAAGGTGGGACGAGAGGCCTTGCAGCGAACCTTGAAGCAGCAGCTGTTCAGCGGCCCCGATGGCAGGTACTTCCTGAAAGGCAATGCGCATTCGGCCTGCTGGGTCTATGCCGACGATGCCGGGCTGAGCTTCGTTCAGGACCGGATCGTGGTGCGGGTCAAGACGCACGCACGGCTGGGACAGGCAGTGGGAGGAGCGTGTTTGGGGTTCTCGCTGGCGCCAACCTCGGAGGTGTCGCTGGAGCCGTACGGGGAGGGCGAGACCATCGGGTTCCGCGATGCGCAGGTGGTCCGGGTGAGCGATCGGCGCGAGCTCAACTTTTTGCTGGCACCGTTCCTGAGCCATCAGGTGCCCTCGAGCATGAAGGTGAATGCGGCGGATCTGCTGCGCAAGGCACTGGAGGGATCGACTGCTTCGTCGGGATACAGGGTCTCGCTGGAACGGCTGAAGATTCATTCGGTCCAGATACAAGGCGACGACCTGGTAGTGGATGCAGACGGAGACATCCGCGTGAAGTAGCATAACCTCGACCGGTACTACACCCGTCTAAGGGGTGGAAACGCGTCCTCAAAACGGTCTGCATGGCGGCTGGAAAGGGCCGAGGGGCGCGGTGAGGTATCGCATGTGGGCACGCGCGCAGGTTCTTCCGTTCTTCCTGGCTTCGTCACTCTTCGCCCAGACGACTCCCGCTGCGAACACCCCCCAGGATCCCCAGCAGCCCGAGTTCACTCTGAAGGAAGAGGTCCGCAATGTCGTTGTCGATGTTGTGGTGACGGACAAGCATGGACAGCCAGTCAAGGGACTGGGGAAGTCAGCATTTCAGCTGCTTGAGAACGGAAAGCCGCAGAACATCGCGTTCTTTGAGGAGCATGGACCCGACGATCGGGCTCCGAACACGCAGCCGCAGCCTCAACTCCCTCCAGACACCTATACGAATGTAAGTGCGGCGCCAGATGGCGGGCCTCTGCTGGTCCTCCTGCTCGATGCGGTGAACACACGGTTCGATCAGCAGTCGTATGTTCACGCGCAAATGACCGAGTATCTGAAGAGCATCCCGCCGGGCACGCGCATGGCGATCTTCACTTTCGGAGACCGGCTGCAGCTGATTCAGGGATTCACCAGCGATCCAACGATTCTGAAAGCGGCGCTGAGTAACCGGTCGTACCCGACGACGACGGCGATCGGACCTGGCGGGCTGATCTCGACGGGGATGCACATTATGAGCGTGCGCCAGAGTCTGCTGCGGTTCGGCAACGGACCTGCGCCGCTGGGCGACGAGTTGCGTGTCCGCTACACGCTGGATGCGTTGAACGCCATCGCTGCTTATTTGGCGGACATTCCGGGAAGGAAGAGCCTGATCTGGTTTGCAGGGTCAGTGCCCTGGACGATCAATCCGGATTTTTCGCTGGTCACCGATGCGATGGGACGAGTGGACTACAGCGACGAACTGAAGCAGCTGGCCAATGTGATGACGATGGGACGCATCGCTGTCTACCCGATTGACGCCCGCGGGCTGACGAGTCCTCCGGCCTACGCGGCCAATGATGCGCCTACCGCAGGATCGGGGACGGGAGGCGATGCTTCGAGTGGAGGGAACTCTTTTCATGGCTCAGGTGGGTTCGCGATGGGGAACCCGAACGCGCAGGGGGGCGATCCGGTCTCGAGCGGGACAGCAGCCGGAAACCGCGAGATGGCGTCGCAGATGAATCTTGCGGGGAATCACATGTCGATGTCGAACCTGGCGGAAGCGACCGGCGGAAGGGCGCTCTACAACACGAATGGGCTGGCTGGAGCGGTGGGCAAGGTGCGAGCGATCGGCAGCGACTACTACTCGATAGCCTATGCGCCCAGCGATCGCAGGTACGATGGCAGCTTGCGCAAGATTGACGTGCAGGTAAGCCAGCCGAACGTCAAGCTTGAATATCGCCGCGGCTACTACGCCGATGATCCGGACCGAACCGTGAAGCGATCGCAGGTGACGTATTCCGCCGACCCTCTGAAGGAGGCGATGAAGCGCGGTGCGCCGGATTCCACGCAGATTCCCTTCCACGTACAGGTGCGGGAAGCTGCGGCTCAGCCTGCACAGGCGGAGGATCGCATCGGCAACGAATCAGCCAAGCTGAAGGGGCCGGTCGTGCGCTACGACTTTCACTGGGATGTCGATCCCGCGGGAATTGTTTTCACGACTGCCGACGACGGGACACGCAGTGCCGAGGTGGATGCGGCGCTCGATGTCTATGATGCCGATGGAGCCATTCTGAACGACATCTATGACGTCCTGCCGATTCACTTGGACGATGCGCAGTACAAGGAGATCGAGAAGACTGGACTGCACATGAAAGAGACCCTCGATGTGCCGTCGGGAGTGGTGTATCTGCGCGCGGGCGTCGTCGATCCCAACTCCGGGCACACGGGAGCGACGGAGTTTCCCCTGGCGGTTGCTGCGCACTGATCTGCGGCTGGTGAGGCGGATGAGGGACAGGTTCCCCGAGGCAGTCTGGTGGCCGGCGGAGATCAATGAAATCGGCGTCAGTGCGTCGCCGGAATCCGCACAGCAAGGCGCGACGCTGAAAATCAGGATTGCTGCCACCGATCTGGCCTTGGCTGAACAGGATGGACGATGGCTCGATAAGCTCGATCTGTTCCTCGTGCAGCGCGATGATGCAGTATTCCATGCGAACGTGAGTGGAAGCTCGGTGGCTCTGCAGCTGAGGCCGGCGACGTACCAGCAGTCCCTGCGCGACGGATTGACTCTGGATGAGGCGCTTCCAGCGATGACCGGAGGCGGGGCGCTTCGTGTGGTTGTCATCGACGAGAACTCAGGGCGCATGGGAACAGTCACGATCCCGGCAAGCGCCTTGCCCAGCAAGAGTGCGGCGAATTGGGACCGCCGCTGAGCGGGTTGAGCGGGCAGCGCGTGGAAGGCAGATGGTAGCGTAGAACACGTGAACTCACCGACAGCAAGCGTGCTGGGCGAAGTAGGACTACCGGCGCCGATTCGCGCAATTGCGGCGAAGACCTGGGATGTGATCGTGGTGGGCGCAGGCCACAATGGGCTGGCGTGCGCGGCGTATCTGGCACGAGCTGGCCGGAGTGTACTGGTGCTCGAGAGCCGAACACGCGTCGGCGGAGCGTGCACGATCGAAGAGCCGTTTCCCGGCGTGCGTATGTCGCCATGCGCGTATCTTGCCGGGTTGCTGCATCCACTCGTGGTTGAAGAACTGGAACTGCCGAGGCGGGGGTTCAAGTGGACGCCCGCGGTGAATGGGCTGTTTGTGCCGTTCCTCGATGGAACAGCATTCAGCTGTGGGACGATGACGCGCGGTGCGAAGAGGAAGTTCGCACGGCTGAGCCCCGGCGATGTCGAGGGGTTCCGCGCCATGAGCGATGTCGTGCGGAGGCTGCGCGATGCGCTGCGACCCGGTCCCAAGAGCGGCGATGAGGGCAACGAGGCGACGATCCTGCGGCTCGCCTGGGAGTCGCATGGGCGCGCGACGCCTGGGTGGGTCCTGCGCCGACGCGTGAGGAGATCGAGGAGCGGCTGGGCGGCGATGACGAGGCGCGGGCTCTGCTCTTCGAGTGGTCGATGGCGGAGTTTGTGGAGCGCTATCTGAAGGATGAGCGGCTGCAAGTGGCCTATCTCGGACAGGGCGTGATCGGCACCAATGCAAGCCCGTTCGACCAGGGCACGGCGTCCATCCGTTTTCATCATGCTTCGGGGCGGTTGGGCGGGATGCCCGGCATGTGGGGCTATGTGCAGGGCGGCATGGGGATGGTGTCGTTCTACTTCTGCGATGCAGCGCGCGAGGCTGGAGCGACGGTGGCTGCAGGCGTGCCGGTGGCGCAGATTCTGCCGGGCGAAGGCGTGGTGCTGGAAGGCGGGGAGCGAATCGCTGCGCGCGTGGTGGTGTCGAATGCCGATCCAAGGGCGACGCTGAGGCTCTTGGGAAACGCTGCAGATGCCGCCTGGCGAGCTCGGGTCGAAGAGATACCGATTGAGGGATGCACGGTGAAGCTGAATGTGCATCTGCGCGAGTTGCCGAACTTCACGGCGCGGCCGGGCACGAACGAGCCGCATCACTACGGGCAGATCAATGCCCCGCTGACGAAAGACGAGTGGAAGGCGGGATTTGCTGCGGCACGGAGGGGCGAGCTGCCGGAGCATCTGTGGTGCGAGTTGTACTTCCAGAGTGTGCATGACGCCAGTGTGGCTCCAGCGGGAACGCACACGATGAGCGTGTTCGCGCAGTACGTGCCTTATGCGTTCACACGAGGTACGTGGGATGAGCGGCGCGATGAGGTAAGAAGGCTGGCGCTCAGTTCCCTTGCCCGGTTCTGTTCAAATATTGGCGCAGATGCACCGGATGGCGATGCGGTCATCGACGCGCAGGTGCTGGGACCGCCGGATATCGAGAAGAAGGTGGGGCTGACCGGCGGCCACATCTTTCAAGGCGAATGCCTGCCTGCGTATATGTGGTCGAATCGCCTTTCGGCGCGCACGCCGATGCGTGGGCTCTATCTCTGCGGGGCGTGCACACATCCGGGCGGAAGCGTGATCGGCATCAATGGAAGGAATGCGGCGATGGCGGTGTTGAAGGATTTGGACAAAGTCTGACGACGCGCCGTCAGACCAAAGTGCAGGACGATTCCGCCGAGGGGCCGGCATTGGCCAACGGGGACGATGACTCGGAATGCCACGGTTCGACGTGTGTGCGGCACTGATTCCGTCCACCGGTCTTCGCTTCATAAAGAGCGGTGTCGGCTCTCTTGAGGAGCGCTCTGGCATCGGGCTCGATAAAGTTCTCCTCCGTGGAGATGCCGACACTCACGGTGACGTTCCGACTCACGAGCGAATCTTCGTTTGCGACGTGGATACTCTCGATCGAGGCCCGGATGCGTTCAGCGACGCAGAGCGCCCCCTGGGGATTTGCTCCGGGCAGAATCACTGCGAATTCTTCTCCACCATAGCGGGCAACGAGGTCATCCGGCCGCTTCAGGTGGCTTGCGATCTCGGATGCGATGGTGCGCAGGCACTCGTCGCCGGTCTGATGCCCATAGCGGTCGTTGAGGGCTTTGAAGCAGTCTACATCGATCATCAACAGGGAGAGTGCCTGGCGGATGCGCCGCGAGCGGTTCCACTCTTGCAGAAGGGTCTCATCGAAATGGCGCCGGTTGTAGATGCCGGTGAGGCTATCGCGAATGGACATGGCGAGGAGCTGATCGTTGGCCTCAAGAAGTGCGCTTGCAGCCTTGGTGAGCTCTTCTTGCGAAAGTGCGTACTTGCCGTGCAAGAGGGCGGCACGGACGCCGTAGAGGAGCACGACCGTGGCGATGCACAGGAAGGCGAAGAGCTTGTGCCCTGCGGCGACCATCACCCCCATGAGTGCTATGGCGAGGGTAAACAGAATCGGACTCAGGTTGTCGATGAGCAGGCCCAGAGTCTGTCTCTTCCTTGTAACAGTAGCCGTCGCCGATTCCTTGTCCGAGCGGAATGCGAGCATGCCGAGAAAGACCAGATAGGGCAAGCCCCACGCTGTATCCTGCAGGCCGTCGGGGAGGCTACGCCCCAACTCCAGATAGCCATTGATCAGAGCGACAAAGGCGTAGGTCCAGAGATAGAGGGCAAGATCCCTATAGAAGCGCTTCTTGCGAGGCGGCGGCTCGGCAAGGAGACGCAGAGTGACGGCTCCGGCAAGAATGAAGTTCTCGAAGTTGTACAGATACATGAGCTGCGTTGCGGAGATTGGGATGCGGCCACCAAACGCTGGCAAGGCAGAGAAGATTTGTACGTAGGCGAGAGTCGCGGCAATCGTGGCCTGCGCGGCATCGAGCCATAAGAGCGGCTTCAAACCTTCTTCGTTGCTCCCGGCGCAGACGGCGAGCAAGATGGGAATCCCGTAGGCGAAGAAGAGAAAGTCTGGATTGATGGCCGTACTCTGCGTGTTCTTGCCTGTGGAAACTTCGTAGTATGTGGCGAGCAACTGGCCGAGCACGGAGAGGAAAAAGCCGAATCCGAGCAGGAGCCAAAGCTTTCTTGCGCCTTCGAATCGATAGGCCGCGCAGACGCATCCGGCGGTCGCGAGGGCACCCATCAGGCCAATCAGCAGGTTAGAGAGGGTGGCCTTCTCAGGGGAGGAGGCCAGGCTGATTGCCTGGATGACGAGCGAGACCCCGCAGGCGAGGAACAGAAAGCGAAAGCAATGTTTTCGAAGGTTCATCGCGAGAGCATCACCAGATTCCTGCCTGCTTTGTCGGATTCGGCGTTGATCCGTGCCATGGGACAACGCGAAGGCGTTGCACATCTTTTGGTTCGGGAATCAAAGGGGAAGTTGCACAATACTCAATCTTCTCCCAAAGGCTGTTTGAATCTCCATGGAGCGGTCGCAGACCCGCAACCTTAGGTAATGGAACGATCAGACGCCCAGAAGATCTAGATCAAATGGAGAGCGAATCGTTGGTGTAACTCGAACTGAGCGATTCGTTTCCGAGCCGGACCCCGCGTCACCCGATCGGCAGGCGCGTATGTTTCGCGCTACATGATCCCGCGAAATCGATTGAGATTGTTCCCCTAGAGCCGCTCTGCTATGCTCCGCCGTACATGCCCCAGGCTCCCACACTCAAGCGAGGGATTCGCTTTCGCGATCTGGTGCCCTTCTACGTGGCAACGGTTCTGAGTGTGCGCTGGACTGCAACCGCCGCGGCCGCGGGACCCAGCATTCTGGTGGTTTGGATTGCCTCAGTCAGCTGCTTCTTTCTACCCCTGGCTACGAGCGTGATGGAACTGTCGTCGCGTTACCCGGAAGAGGGGGGCATCTATGTGTGGACACGCGAAGCATTCGGCGACTTCTCCGGCTTTATCTGCGCATGGACGTACTGGATGTGCAATCTGCCGTTCTTTGCCAGTGTGCTCTATTTCGGCGCGGGGTCGGCGCTTTTTGCCTTCGGGACACGGGCGCACGGGCTGAATGCAAATCCGCTGTATTACATGACCTTCGCAGCTTTCTGGCTGGGGACGATCACGTTGATCAACATCCGCGGCGTAAACGCAGGCAAGTGGCTGAACAATATCTGCGCCCTCGGAGTCGTATTCCCGTTAACCGCGCTGATCCTGATGGCCGCCGTCTCCTTCTGGCGATTCGGCCCGGCGGTGCGCTATCCACCGGCGAGCTTCGCCCCTCATTGGTCTTTGGGCAACGCGGTGTTCTGGTCGAGTGTCTTTTTCGCCTTCGCCGGTACGGAGTCGATCTCCGCCATGTCCGATGAAATCGAGAATCCGCGCCGCACGATCCCGTGGGCCCTGCTTGTCGCCGGCAGCATTCTGACCATCGGATATGTCGGGGGAACAGCGGCGCTACTGGTGGCGCTCCCCAGCGATGCGGTCGGCGGTCCGGATGGCTTCGTCAATGGCATTCACGTGTTGAGCGACCGACTCGGCCTGACCTGGCTATTGGCGCCCATGGCTTTGCTGGTCGCACTCAATGCGATTGGCGGCGCCGCCGGAAATCTTTCCTCCGCTGCGCGGTTGCCTTTCGTCGCGGGGGTCGATCGCTATCTTCCCGCGGCGTTCGGGTCGATCCACGCACGCTACCGCACTCCCTGGGTCGCGCTCGCCGCCTATGGGGGTTCGGGCGTCGTCGTGGCGTTGCTCGGTCAGGCGGGAACAACCGTGCGCGGGGCCTATGACGTGCTCGTCAGCATGGCGATTATTGCTAATTTTCTGCCCTTCCTGTTTTTGTTCGGAGCGATGATCAAGGTGCAACGACGGCCCGTGGGACCCGAGGTGCGACGCGTGCCCGGAGGCAGGCCTGTGGCGATTCTGTTGGCCGGTCTGGGGCTGGCGAGCACGGCACTGACGATTGTGCTCTCGGCGTTCCCGGCGAATGACGACCCCAACAAGCCGCTGGCGGTCGCGAAGGTGTTGGGCGGGACGGTGGTGCTGGTGGGTGCAGGGGTTGCGGTGTTTTTG
Organism: uncultured Acidobacteriaceae bacterium; assembly: GCA_963778705.1. Classification (GTDB taxonomy): domain Bacteria; phylum Acidobacteriota; class Terriglobia; order Terriglobales; family Acidobacteriaceae; genus Telmatobacter. Next base: position 129,746 of record CAVZVM010000013.1, on the reverse strand, counting down.
GTGGAGCGGAGAAAAGCGCGAGTCAGAGCGGTGGCGGCGTGAGGTTCGACGGCATTTTCCGGGGCTAAAGCCCCGACCTCTTCGTAGGCACGATTCAGCGGCCTGAAGGCCGCTGCTCCCTCCGACCCAAAACTCCTGCAAGACCTAGAAGGTGATTTCGTTGCCGGAGACGAAGACGCGCGGCCGTGCGGACGCGGCGATGAAGTAGGCCAGTTCGCGATAGTCGTCGAATTCGTGGATGACGAAGTCGGCTTGCTTGCCGGGCACGAGCGAGCCGATGCTGTTGCCGAGATCGAGGCTGTACGCGGCGTTGATGGTGGCCGCAGTGAGAGCTTCGGCGGGCAGGAGCTTCATTTCGAGGCAAGACAGCGAGAGGATGAACGGCATGGACGCGATGGGCGAGGAGCCGGGGTTGAAGTCCGTAGCGACGACGATCGCGAGGCCGAGATCGACCATGCGGCGCGCAGGTGGGTACTGCGTACGGCTGAGCGAAAAGACTGAGCCGGGCAACAGGACTGGCTGGACGGCGGCGCTGCGCAGGTGATGCAGCGCTTCGTCGGTGATGGTTTCGAGATGGTCGGCAGTGGCGGCGCCGAGTTCGGCGGCAAGCTCCGCGCCGGTGCCGGGACGAAACTGTTCAGCGTGGAGGCGCAGGCCCAAACCGTGTTGTTTGGCTGCAGTGAGGACGCGGCGGGTTTCGTCGACGGTGAAGGCGTGGTCGTCGCAGAAGGCGTCGCAATAGCGGGCGAGACGCTGCTCTGCGCGACCTCCGGGATAAGCTCGTCCGTAATCCAGCGAACGTAGTCGGCGCGGCGCGGCGCGAACTCGGGCGGAACGGTGTGCGCGGCGAGGAGCGTCGGCACGATCCGGGCGGGGCCTTCGGAGTTGAGGCGCGCGAGGACCTGCAGCATGCGCAGCTCGGTGGCGCGATCGAGGCCGTAGCCGGATTTGGCTTCGATGGTCGTGGTGCCGGAGCGCAGCATCCAGTCGCGATGTTGGCGCGTGGAGGCCAGCAGTCATCTTCGGTCGCGGCGCGGGTGAGGGCGACGGTGCGGAGGATGCCGCCACCGGCAGCGGCGATCTCCTGATAAGTGGCGCCGGCGATGCGCTGCTCGAACTCGGCGGCGCGGTTGCCGGCGAAGCAGAGATGGGTGTGGGCATCGACAAAGCCGGGGGTGACGCAGCGGCCGCCGGCATCAACAACCACTGCGTGGGGCGGAATTTGGGATTTGATCTCGGCACAACTGCCGGTCGCAGTAATGCGGCCCTCTTCGATGAGAAGGGCGGCGTCGGGGATGAGGCCGAGTTCGCGAAGTTCGGCGCCGATGCGCGGGCGCGCAGGACCGGCGAGGGTGACGAGTTGCCCGATGTTGACGATGGCGGTGGTCATAAGGCAGCTTATGTTTCTAGACTCCGGACTCTTACTGCAAGATCGTACAAACCTTGTGCCTCTAAGACTTCGGCCCCTATTCTCTCGCCACTATCCAGACACACTTGATCTGTCTGGGGTTAGATCTTGACAGCACCACATGCAGTGGATCGGAGGCTGATTCCCGCACCCACAAAGAGCGTGGCGGCCGGAATCATCCGCTTCGCAAACACCGATCCTTCTTGCTTTCATCATCGAATCTCCGGTGAAAGACTGCCGCGAGCCGCTCACTTCCCTGCCATCGGAATGTGGATGTTCTTTTCGCGGGCGGTTTGGCGGGCGAGATCGTAGCCGGCGTCGACGTGGCGGGCAACACCGATGCCGGGGTCGTTGTTCAGTACGCGCTCGATACGTCGCGCGGCGTTTTCGGTTCCGTCGGCCACTGTGACCTGGCCGGCGTGCAACGAATAACCCATGCCTACGCCGCCGCCATGATGGAAGCTGACCCATGAAGCACCGGACGCTGTATTCAGCAGCGCGTTGAGGATGGGCCAATCGGCAATGGCATCCGACCCGTCGAGCATCTTCTCGGTTTCGCGATAGGGGCTGGCGACCGAGCCGGTGTCGAGGTGGTCGCGGCCGATGGCGATGGGGGCGGAGATCTCGCCTTTGCGCACGAGGTCGTTGATGGCGAGCCCCATCTTTGCGCGCTCGCCGTAGCCGAGCCAGCAGATGCGAGCCGGCAGCCCCTGGAAAGCGAAGCGGCCACGGGCAAGCTTCAGCCAGCGGGTAAGAATCTCGTTTTCGGGAAAGAGCTCGAGCGCGAGTTCATCGGTGCGGTCGATGTCCTTGGGATCGCCCGATAGCGCGACCCAGCGGAACGGGCCCTGGCCGGTGCAGAAGAGCGGGCGGATGTACTCGGGGACGAAGCCGGGGATGAGGAAGGCGTCGGCGCAGCCTGCGTCGAAGGCGAAGCGGCGAATGTTGTTGCCGTAGTCGAAAGCGATGGCACCGGCGCGCTGCAAGGCAAGCATGGCGTTGACGTGGACCACCATGGAGGCGGTGGAGCGGCGGACGTATTCGTCTGGATTTTTCTCTCGGAGGTCGGCGGCCTGGGCGAGCGAGAGGCCCTGCGGAACGTAGCCATTGAGAGGATCGTGGGCGCTGGTCTGGTCAGTGATGGCATCGACCTCTACACCGCGGCGAACAATCTCGGGCAGGACATCGGCGCAGTTGCCGACCAAACCAACGGACAGGGCGCGGCCTTCGCGGCGGGCCGCTTCGCAGAGGGCGAGAGCTTCGTCGAGGTTTTCGGAGAGCACGTCGCAATAGCGGGTTTCGAGGCGGCGCTCGATGCGGTGGCGGTCGACTTCGATGACCAGAACGACGCCGCCGTTGAGGGTGACGGAGAGGGGCTGCGCTCCGCCCATGCCGCCCATGCCACCGGTGACGATGAGCCTGCCTTTCAATGAACCGCCGAAGTGCTGGTCGGCCATGGCGGCGAAGGTTTGGAAGGTGCCCTGCAGGATTCCCTGCGTGCCGATATAGATCCACGAGCCGGCGGTCATCTGGCCGTACATGATGAGGCCTTTGCGATCGAGCTCGTGGAAGTGCTCCCAGTTGGCCCATTTGCCGACGAGATTGGAGTTGGCGATGAGGACGCGCGGGGCGAGATCGTGGGTGGGAAAGACGGCGACGGGCTTGCCGGACTGGACGAGAAGCGTCTCTTCGTTGCCGAGGTTTTCGAGCTCGCGCACGATGGCGTGGAAGCACTCCCAGTTGCGGGCGGCGCGCCCGATGCCACCGTAGACAACCAGGTCTGCAGGCCGCTCGGCGACTTCGGGGTCGAGGTTGTTCATCAGGCAGCGGAGGGCGGCCTCCTGCTGCCAGCCCTTGCAGCGGATTTGGTTGCCTCGGGGCGCACGAATCGTGGGAGTGGCGAGGGTCATGGGAGGAGCTCCTGCTGTTGACGATAGCGCCGGAGGGGCGGATGGGGCCAGCGGCACAGTGAATTCTATGTGGCGATGGTTTACGCGCGCGCCCGAGGAAGCATCGAAGCAGTGTATGAAGACGATGCTCTTAGCAATGATCGGGCTGCTCGGTTTAGTTGGCTGCAACAATCAATCCAATCCGACGCCAGAGCAGATTCGCCAAGACACAGCCAAGGCCACCAGCGAAGCGGTGCGGGACACGAAGGCTGTGGCGAAGGGTGTGGCCGATGGGATCAAGCAACAGACGGACAAAGATCGGCGCGTCGATATTAACCGGGCTTCGGCGGACGATTTGAAGACGCTGCCGGGCGTGGACGATATGCGGGCGCAGTCGATCATCGACGGACGGCCCTACGACAATACCGGTCAACTTGTGAGCAAAGATGTGGTGTCGAAGGCGGAGTACGAGCGGATCGCCGGGCAGATCAAAGCACGTTGAGACGCAGAGCGACGCGGATTGAAGCCGTGTAAGAAGCAGGTCTCGCGGCGCGACTGTCCTCAATCTGCTGATTTATTCTTCTCTTCGTGCCAAACACACTGGTTGAATGCGTACCGAATTTCTCTGAGGGCCGCGATGCGGCCAAGGTCGATGCGATTGTCGAAGCGATGAAGGTGCCGGGCGTCTATCTGCTCGACCGCGAGATGGACGCCGACCACAATCGCTGTGTGATCACCCTGGTTGGGGACCGCGAGGCGATCGAAGAAGCTGCGATTCGTGGCGTGGGCAAGGCGGCCGAGCTGATCGATCTAACCACCCATCTAGGCGCGCACCCGCGCATGGGCGCAGCGGATGTGATTCCCTTCATTCCGATCGACGGCGTGACGCTCGAGGACTGCGTAGCGATGGCGCGGCGTGTGGGTGCGGAGATTGCGAAGAGATTTGCGATCCCGGTGTATCTCTACGAAGCGGCGGCCACATCGCCGGAGCGGCAGAATTTGGAATACATCCGGCGTGGGCAGTTCGAGGGGATTCGCGATGAGATTGCGACGAATCCCGCGCGGAAGCCGGACTTTGGCGAGCCGCGCGTGCACCCGACGGCGGGAGCGACGGTGGTGGGCGCGCGCAAGGCGCTGATTGCCTATAACGTCTTCCTGAATACGCCGAATGTCGATGTGGCCAAGAAGATTGCGAAAGCTGTGCGATTCTCGAGCGGCGGGCTGCGGTTTGTGAAGGGCGCGGGATTTCTGGTGCGTGGGCTGGCGCAGGTCTCAATGAACCTGACGGACTTTGAGCAGACGCCCATTCATCGGGTGTTCGAGTATGTGAAGCGCGAGGCGGCGCGCTATGGAGTGGCGCCGGTTTCGAGCGAGATCGTCGGGCTGATTCCGAAGGCGGCCTTGGAGCAGGCGGCAGAGTGGTTCCTGCAGGTGGAAAACTTCGACTCGTCGCTGATCCTGGAGAACCGGTTGGCCGGCGTGATGAGCGGCAAAATGGCGGTGGGCGGATTGCGTGCGGGGGTCGAGCCGTTTATCGAACAATTGGCCGCGCCCACGGCGACGCCAGGCGGTGGCAGTGCTGCGGCGGCCAGCGGGGCGATGGCGGCGGGACTAGCGACGATGGTTGCGGGCATGTCGCGAGGCAAGAAGGCGTACTTGCAGTACGAGAGCCGGCTCAGCGAGGCGTTGGCGCGGCTGGGCCAGCTGCGCGAGGAGCTGAAGGCGGCGATCGACGGGGATGCCGCGTCGTACAACGAGGTGCGGGCAGCATACAGAGCAGCGAAGGAGACCAAAGAGTCCGGGGACGGGAGCAAGCTGATTGCGGCAGCGCTGCGCGAAGCGACGAGCGTGCCCCTGGGCGTGGCCGAGCGGGCGGCGGAAATTCGGAGGATTGCGGAGGGGCTGAAGCCGATCACCAATCCCAACATGAGCTCGGACTTGACGACGGCGATTGCACTGGCCAAAGCGGCGATGGAGGGGGCGCTGGACAACGTGCGCGTCAATTTGGATTCGCTTGCGCAGGAGTCGGGGGAGGACGCGGCGTTCATTGCGGAGATGCGGGGCCGGGCGGAGGCGCTGAAGGCGTCGGTTTGAAAGTCATGGCTCCATCCTGAGTCCCCTCCGATTTCGCTATCAGTGGCTATATCCAGTCACAGTGACGGGATTTCGTCTCCAGGGCGTCGTCACTTCCCAATTCATACGCCCAACTTACGCTCGCCTAAGAACTGACTAACACCTGCATCTTCAGATAGAAGCATTCCGCCGCGAGAGGGCGACGGATCTTTGGCACGGCCCGTGCCTTACTCACGGGCACACGCTGATCGATTCAAAGTCACGAATCACAAGGCGATCCGCGAATGCGAGAAGTTGGGGGCTCGGTTGCGCTATGTTTCGTCTCGACTATCTTTCCTGTTTCCTTACGGTGCTGGCGACCATCCTTGTGGGACGGAAATTGTGGACCGGACTGGTGGTCTCGGGCGTGAATAGCGTGATTGTGTGCGTGATTGGCATGCAGACATCTCAGTTCGGATTCATACCGGCGAACCTGTTCTGCATTTGCATCTACGCCTGCAGCATCCGTTCGTGGATCAAAGAACAAAATGATGTACGCAGGAACGAGGACCGAGGGATGGGTCACGAGTTGGCGGCCCTCAATTCGCGGGTGGGCTCGTCTGTGGGCCATTCGTTCACAGCTTGATGCAAGGCTGGGGAAGACACGCCGTTTGGCGTCTCTCTCCACCTGCTGCCGCCCAAGCAGCTGTTGCCACACCGATCCGAGGCGGAACCGTCCAAAGCCGATCGTCCTCCGGTAAACTCGGCCCGTTTCCACATACAACCGTCGAGGGATTATGCTGTTGGGCAACACAAAAACAGCTCCCTTAGAGGTGCTCAGTGAGAAGAACAGGATTTTTCCTGTTTGCAGTACTTGTAGTTTTGTTTCTAGCCGCAACGTCACAAGCGAAAGCAAACGGAGAGACCCAGCAAAAGGCAGGGTTTGTCCGGCTGGACCGGGTCACCGCTTCCCGGGCAATCACGAACGGAATCGAAATTCACTCAGGCTCTGCCGTGCTGCTGATTACGGCGTTGCGTGACGATGTGGTGCGTGTGCGGGTGGGCCCCGCGGGCACGCTGCCTGAGGATGCATCGTGGGCCGTGCTGCCTGCGTCGCGAACGGCCACAGTCGCAGTGACGCAGGAGTCCAGTGCGACATCGGTCGGCTTCAAGACGGCGAAACTTCAAGTCGCCGTGCAGAGAGACCCGCTGGAGCTGAGCGTGACCGACATGCAAGGGCATGTGCTGGTGGATCAGATGCCCGGGCGGCCCATTGAGTACAACGGCAGCGAGTTCCGTGCCTTCTGGAAGTCGCCTGAAGACGAGCACTATTTTGGACTCGGAGACAAGCCGGGGCCAATCGACCGCAGGAACGAAGCCTTCGTGGATTGGAACACGGATGCCTTTGGTTGGCAGGAGTCGACCGATCCGATTTACAAATCGATTCCCTACTTCATGACGTTTCGGAAAGGTGTGTCGGCCGGTGTCTTCCTCGACAACACGTGGCGCGCGAGCTTCGAGTTCAATAAGCTGTATCGCGACGGATACTCCTTCGGATCGGAAGGCGGGCCGCTGGATTTCTATGTGCTGTACGGGCCAGAACCGAAGGCCGTGGTGGAGGAGTGGGCGTGGTTGGTGGGAACGACTCCGCTGCCGCCGTTGTGGTCTCTGGGGTATCAGCAATCGCGCTACAGCTATTATCCCGAGAGCGAGGTGCGTCGTATTGCGAGCACACTGCGCAGCGAGCAAATTCCGTCGGACGTGATCTGGCTAGATATCGACTATCAGTTGAAGAACCGGCCGTTCACCGTCGACCCGGAACGGTTCCCGCACTTCGACCAGATGATTAAGGACCTGAAGGCCGAACATCTGCGCACGGTGTTGATCACGGACCTCCACATCGCCGATTTGCCGAATGCCGGATACAAGCCATACGACGAGGGTGTGGCGGGTGACCACTTTGTGAAGAATCCAGATGGGTCGACGTACGTCGGTGTGGTGTGGCCGGGCAAGGCGGTCTTTCCGGACTTCACGCAGAAGGCCTCGCGCGACTGGTGGGGCACGCTCTATGCGGATTTTGTGAACAAGGGCGCGGCCGGGTTCTGGAACGACATGAATGAGCCGGCGATCTTCCAGGTGCGATCGAAGACGATGCCCGACGATGTGCAGCATCGCATCGAGGAGCCGGGCTTCACGACGCGAACGGCGAGTCATTTGGAAATTCACAACGTCTACGGCATGCAGAACACGCGAGGGACGCATGATGGCTTGCTGAAGCTGGAGCCGAATCTGCGGCCGTTCGTGATGACGCGAGCCAGCTATGCCGGCGGGCAGCGGTACGCCGTGACCTGGACGGGCGACAATTCGAGCAACTGGAGCCATCTGCGGCAGACCGTGCCTCAACTGCTCAATCTTGGTCTAAGCGGGTTCGCGATGGCGGGAGCGGATGTGGGTGGATTTGCTGCTTCTCCACAGCCGGAGCTGCTGACACGGTGGCTGGAGGTGGCTGCGTTTCAGCCAATCGACCGGGACCACACGGCGATTGGAACCAAGCCGCAGGAGCCATGGGAGAACGGCACGCCGGAAGATGTGAATCTGCGGCGGCGGTACATCGAAGAGCGCTATCGGCTACTGCCCTATCTCTACACCACGGCGGAGGAGATGAGCCGGACGGGATTGCCGATTGACCGCCCGTTATTCCTCGAGTTTCCGAATGGCTCAGTCGATGGAGAGCCGCTGGATCTGGCAAACAGTGGAGCGTTCCTGTTGGGGCGCGATCTGCTGATCGCGCAGAGCCCCTTCCCGGATGAGGTGGACGACTACACTGTGGGCTTGCCACCGGTGGGCTGGTACGACTACTGGAGCGGCGCGCGCGTGGATGCGAGCACGGGACGCAAGGCCATCGACAACACGGCGGTGGTGCAGCCGGAGGTGCGGATCCACCGGACCCTCGATACCCTGCCGGTATTTGTGCGCGCCGGTGCGATTGTGCCCGAACAGCCCTTGGTGCAAAGCACGGACGAGAAGCCGCAGGGGCCTCTCACGTTGCGGGTCTATCCGCCGACGGCGATTGGGAACGATTGCGAAGGAAGCGTCTATCTTGACGACGGAGTCAGTTTCGATTTCAAGCAAGGGCAGTTTCTACGCGAGAAGTTCAGCTGCCGTTTGAGTGCCCAGGGAGTGGTTGTGACTGTAGCCGCGCGCGTGGGCAGCTTTGCTCCGTGGTGGAAGCAGTTATCGGTGGAAGTGTACGGCGCGGGCAAACCGGCTTCCGGTGCGACTGTATCGGCGATCGATGGGACCGGGGCAGGAGCTGTAGAGACCGGCTACGACTCGGAGCATCACCGGGTCACGGCGCTGGTACCGGATGATGGGCAGGGGTTGGAGTTGCAGCTGACCTACTAGGACTGTGGGGAATCAGCACGCTATGCGGGTTCCCCCTTTCCTTTAGCAGTCTCCACACATCCGAATGTGTGGTACTCTACACATTGAGGAATCGAGATGGCGACAAATCTGGCCCTGGACGACAAGCTGATCGACGAGGCACGCCACGTTGGGGGGCACATTACGAAGAAGGAAGCCGTTACTGCAGCGTTACGAGAGTACATCCAACGGCGAAAGCAGATGGAGATTCTGCGCCATTTCGGAACTGTCGATTTCGACCCGGCCTATGACTACAAGAAAGCACGTCGGCTTGACCGGATCGACCGCAAGAAGCCATGAAGGTTCTGGTCGATACTTGCGTCTGGTCATTGGCTCTGCGGCGCAGACGTTCAACTCTACTGAACGCAGAAGAGCGAGAACTGGTTGCACGACTGGAAGAGGCAGTGCGGGACGGCAATGTGGCCATGATCGGGCCCGTCCGGCAGGAAGTCTTGTCGGGCATCAAAGACGAGCCTCAGTTTCTGAAGACCGCCAGATTGCTTGAACCGTTTCCGGATGAGGAACCTCACACTGGGGACTTCGTCGAGGCAGCTCGGTTGTTCAATCTCTGCCGCAGCCAGGGCGTGCAATGCGGGCCTGTCGATATGTTGATTTGCGCAATCGCGGTAACAAGGCGGTGTCTGGTTTTGACAAACGATCGGGGACTACTGCGATGTGTGGACGTGCTGAAAAAGAGCAAGCTGCTTTCCTCGGCCCGTTCCTGACGGCGTGCCGCCTGCTCATCAGCCAAGCTGATACCCTAGAACCATGAAATTTGGCGTCCTGGTTTTTCCCGGCTCGAATTGCGATCACGACACCTACAACGTGATCGCCGAAATCGCCCACCAGCCAGTGACGTTTCTCTGGCACGATTCCGATGATCTGCAGGGAGTCGACGCGGTGCTGGTCCCAGGCGGTTTTGCCTACGGGGACTATCTGCGCACGGGCGCCATTGCGCAATTCTCTCCAGTCATGCAGGCAGTGAAGAAGTTTGCCGATCAGGGCGGGTTGGTGCTGGGCATCTGCAATGGGTTTCAGATCCTGACCGAGGCTGGATTGCTGCCAGGCGCGCTGATGCGCAATGCGGGGCTCAAATACATCTGCAAACAAGTGCACCTGCGCGTGGAGACAACGGACAGCGCATTCACGAACCAGCTGACGAAGGGTGAGGTTCTGCAGATTCCGATTGGGCACATGGAGGGCAACTACTTCTGCACGCTCGAGGATCTGAAACGGCTGAAGTCGGAGGACCGGATCGCTTTCCGCTATACAACGCCCAAGGGCGAGGTCACGCCGGAAGCAAATCCCAACGGCTCACTCGAAAACATCGCGGGCATCCTGAACGAGAAGCGCAACGTGCTGGGGATGATGCCACACCCGGATCGGTCGAGCGAGACGCTGTTGGGGTCTGCCGATGGATGGAAGGTTTTTGCTTCGATGATCGAGGCGCTTGCTGTGAAGTAGTCTTCACCCACCGTCATGATTGACATCCACACACATCTGTTGCACGGGGTCGACGATGGCTCGCCCGATCTTGCGACATCGCTGATCATGGCGCGGGAGGCGGCGGAAGAGGGCGTGACGCACATTGTCTGCTCACCCCATGCCTGCAACGAATATCCCTATCAGGCTGCTTTGGTGGAAGAGCGCTACGCAGAGTTGCGGGAGAGGCTGCGCGATGTGGTGGGATTGAGCCTTGGTTGCGAGTTTCACATGCATGCCGAGAATATCGCCGAGGCTCTGGCGACCCCCCCGAGGTACTCGATTGATGGCAAGGGTTATCTGTTGATCGAGCTGCCGGACATGATCGTTCCGCCACAACTGATGGAGGCGGCAAAGGGGCTGCAGGCGGCTGGCTACTCGCTCATTCTTGCGCATCCGGAGCGAAACTCGGCTATGGGGCGCAACCCGGAATTGCTGGCCGACTGGATGCGGGAAGGGTGCCTGGTACAGGTGACGTCGGCATCGTTGTACGGCAGATACGGCCGTTCTGCCGAAGCATTCGCCAATGCCTTGTTGGAGCGCAACTGGATCCATTTTCTGGCGAGCGACGCGCATCATCCCGAGCGCCGGCCTCTGCACCTGCGGAAGGGATACAAGCATGTCGCCGATCGATGCGGGGTGGAGACAGCCGAACGGTTGTATACGACGAATCCGCGCGCAGCGGTGGATGGAGCGGCATGGCCGGAACAGCCGGAACCGATCGGGCTTCTGGAGCATGTACCGCTGATTTTCGATCCGCAAAGGCCGAGCATGCCCGCCGAGCTTTCGGGGAAAAAGATCGCCGCCAAGACCAAAGAAAAACCCGGATTCTGGAAGCGGCTCTTCTCGCACTGAGTCCTCACTGCGTCAGGGGCTCAAAGAGCGAGCCCTCCGTCGACGGCGAGGGTCTGGCCGGTCACGAAGTTTGCCTGGGCGGCGAAGAAGAGAACAGCTTCTGCGATGTCTTCAGCGGTGCCATTGCGTTTCATCGGCGTCCTGGCGGCATATTGAGCAGCCAGTTCTTCGCCTTTGTCGTTCTGGTCGATCCAGCCGGGAGCGACGCAGTTCACGGCGACATCAGGGGCCCAGGCCTTCGCCATCACTTCCGAAAGCATGTGGAGGCCGGCTTTGGAAGCGCAGTAGTGGCCGCGCGTGGGCCAGGGATGCAGACCGCCGAGAGATCCGAGGTTCACGATGCGCCCTCGGACCGCGCGCAGATGCGGTAGAGCCTCGCGAGCAAAGAGGAAAGGGCCACGCAGGTTAGTGTCGAGCATGGTGTCCCATTGGTCGATGGTGATCTGGTCGAGTGGAACCGTCTCGAAGATGCCAGCGTTGTTCACGAGGATGTCAATCTGGCTGTGAAGGGCCACAGTCCTGGCCACGGCATCTCGAACTTAAGACTCTGAGCGGATGTCGCACGCGATGGCCTGAGCGCGACGGCCGAGCGCACAAATCTGGTGAACGGTCCGTTCGGCGTCCGATGCGGATTCGCGGTAGGTAATCGTGATGTCGGCACCCGCGCGCGCCAGGGCGAGAGCGATCGCGCGGCCAATGCGGCGCGCGCCTCCAGTGACCAGCGCGGATTTTCCACTCAGGACAAGAGCAGACATAGAACGATTGTCGGAGCCTGAATTTCGATTCGTAGCGAGAGACTCAGTTTACTGTGGCTGAGGCGGGTTGGAGTCTGGCTTGGAGCCGGGTTGGTTCGCCGATTCGGAAGAACTGTCGCCCTTGGGAGCATCCTTCGAATCTTTGTTGGGGTCGGAGGGCTTGTCCTTCCCTTCTCCGTTTCCCTTGGCGGCCTGATTGGGATGGTTCTCGTAGATAGAGTACTGCTTGCCCGGCCGTTTCAGCTTCACTTCCAGATTCACTTGGGCTTTGTCGAGGGTGTAGTCGTTGCCGTAGGTCTGATAGCCCTTGGCGAGCACCTGCAACAGAACCTTGGAGCCGGTGGGCAGAACATCGATCATCGCTTTGCCGTCCTCGTTGGTCTTCAGCTCCATGTTGCCCTTGTCACCCTCGAGTTGGAAGACAACCGCAGCGTTCTCTATGGGCTTCTGATCGTCGGCCCGGAGAACTGTGACCTCGACGCGCGAGGTCGGCGCAGGTGTCTTGTACTTGCGCCCGCGGTGCGTTGTTTGCGCAGAGACGGCGAGGCAGGTGGCGATTCCGAAGACGAGAACGGCGATCGAAGAGCGGCTGAAACGGCGGGACTGCATAGGGTTATTGTACCTTTTGCTGTTTGGACGAACGAGGCCGAAATTTGGCAGAGCGGGTACACTGGAAATGAGGTCGATATGCCGGAAATTCAGCGCAGGAAGACACCCACAGTCAAGATTGGGCACGTTCGTGTGGGGTGGGAAGTCCCGGTCGTGGTGCAGTCAATGACCAATACCGATACGGCCGACGTCGCCAGCACGGTGGAGCAGGTGGCGGCACTGGCTTTGGCGGGGTCGGAGATCGTTCGCGTAACGGTGAACAACGAAGACGCGGCTGCCGCAGTTCCGGCCATCGTGGAAGGACTGGAAAAGCGGGGGCTTCGTGTGCCAATTGTGGGGGACTTTCACTACAACGGACACCTGCTGCTGAAGAAATATCCGGCAACGGCGAAGGCGCTGGCCAAATACAGGATCAATCCCGGCAACGCGTCGATCGGCAAAAAGGACAATGACAACTTCCAGGTGATGGTGGAGTGCGCGGTCGAGAATCAGAAGCCGGTGCGTATCGGCGTCAACTGGGGATCGCTCGATCAGGCACTCCTGACGCGCATGATGGACGAGAACAGCAAGAAGGCCGATCCGCTGCCCGCACGCGACGTGATGATGGAGGCGATGGTGGTGAGCGCCCTGGAGTCGGCTAAGGCTGCCGAGCGCTATGGACTCGGCCACGACATGATCATTCTGTCGGCGAAGGTTTCGGGCGTGCGCGACCTGATCGATGTCTACACCAATCTGGCAGCGCGCTGCGACTACGTGCTGCATTTAGGGCTGACCGAGGCCGGGATGGGATCGAAGGGGCTGATTGCCTCGACGGCGGGACTGGCGCCGCTATTGCTGGCTGGGATTGGCGACACGATCCGCGTGAGCCTCACGCCGAAGCCGGGCGGTGACCGGACCGAGGAGGTCCAGGCAGCGCAGCAGATTTTGCAATCGCTCTCGATTCGCAGTTTTATGCCGCAGGTGACGAGCTGCCCCGGATGCGGACGAACGACGAGCACTTATTTTCAGGAACTTGCAGAACAAATTCAAAGCTACTTGCGAACTTCCATGCCGGAGTGGCGGAAGAAGTATCCGGGTGTGGAGGAGCTGAAGCTGGCCGTTATGGGCTGCATCGTGAACGGGCCAGGCGAGTCGAAGCACGCCAACCTGGGCATCAGTTTGCCTGGCACATTCGAGGATCCGAAGGCACCGGTGTACGTCGATGGGAAGCTACTGCGGACACTGCACGGTGACACGATTGTGGCAGAGTTCAAGCAGATTCTCGACAACTACGTGGAAAGCCATTACGGGCAAGGGGCGAAGAGCGAGGAACTGGTGGGGGCGAGATAAGAACTGCCATCAGCTTTCAGCCTTCGGCTCTCAGCTACCGGGGTTGTTGCCCGAACGGAACGGGTTTTCGATGCGAAGGCCCTCGATGATCTGGCAGTGCTGCAGGTCTTCGGAGTAGACCGCGGTGCAGCCGGCTTCGAGCGCAGACGCAAGAATCATTGAATCGTAGATGCGGAAGCCATAACGTTGAGACAAAGCCAGTGCGGTCTCCTGAGTCTCGACAGTGAGGTCTCGGGCACGTCCGCACAGCATCTCGACAAGGCGCAACGACTCGGCGATTTTTGGCCAACTGAGTTTCAACTTGCGGCTGGCAGCGTCTGCATACTCGTTCAGGACCTGGACACTCACGACGCCTCCCCGCTCGAGAAGCTCTTCTGCACGATCCGGTCGCGGATCCGCAAGGTCGACGCGTGGGTCGCCGAGCGCATACACCAGCACATTCGTATCGAAGAAGATGCTACTCGTCATAGATATCCGAACGCCGGAAGACGTAGCCCTCGGGAAGTTGAACCCGTAGCTTCTTCAATTCTTCGAGTACTTGTTTGCGGCTCAGGCCCCGGCTGACCTCAAATCTGTCTTCGCCTGCAAGAGTGATCTCGACTTCATCACCTGGAGCAAGCTTCAATTTTTCAACGACTTCCACAGGTATTCGGAGAGCCAGGCTGTTGCCCCATTTTGCGAGTTTCATTGGGGATATCCTCCATGAACGATATCCGTAGCCAGGTGGATATCCAAAGGCATTGTATATCCATCTCGTCCCGTATATCCAGTGATTCATGTATATCCAGAAAGAGGTACCCGATCAGGCGAGCCAAAAATGAACCATGTTCTTTTTCAGATCGTCGAGCGGGTAGCGAGTGCCTCGCCAGACGACGCCGCCCCGGAAGAGAGTCAGGAACATCGAGCGAAGAAACGCCCAAGCGACAATCAGCACGGAAGGCGCGAAGAAAAGTGCGAGCACCGGCGAGAGCTGGTTGAGCTTGCGGTTGGCGTAGATGCCGATCGCGATGCCGAGGTAGGTGAGAGCGGCCGCTGCTATTCCCCACGGTCCTTCAGCCAGGGCCACAAGCGGAACGAGTGCATGAAGCAGAAGGCTGAGACAGGCCGTTAGAGTCAGCGCGATGCTGTAGCGAAATCCCGCGAAGCCATTCTTCTCCAACAGCCGGACAATTCCGAACGTGCCGTGCAGCCAACGCAGCCGCACGAGGCCTGGGCCGAGCACCATGAGGGAGCGTCCATGCCACTCCCGCTTGATCAGCCATCCCAGGGCAACGTCTTCCACCACTTCCATACGGAGACGATCGATGCCGCCAATCGCGGTCAGCGCCTCTTTTCGGACCATGCTGAAGCCGCCCACGCCAAAGGCGTCCTTCGCTTTGGGATCGCCGATCTTCCAGGCACGCGTCGCGAAATGAGCAAGAAGCTGGATGGCCGCTTGGACTGCCGCCTCGCCAGGTGTCTCAGAGATCAACGTGGGAGCCAGCACAAAGTGATCGACATTTTCACGAATGGCGGTTCGCAGAGCCAAGTGCAGGGTGTCGGGAGCGAAGAAGACATCGGCGTCGGTGAAGAGCAGCCAGGGCGCGTCGGCGCGCTCAATTCCCTTCGCAAGGGCGTAGGGCTTTCCGAGCCAACCTGAAGGCAGTTCGCGGATGTGCAGGACTTGGTAGGCGTGCGGACCGGAAGCTGCCTCGGTTGCGAGCGCATCCATCTTCTCGCCGGTCCCGTCCATCGACCGGTCGTCAACGGCGACGATCTGGAGCCGGATTCCGGTCTGCGAGAAGAGCGAGCGCAAAGTCGCTTCGATCGAAGTTGCCTCATCCCGTGCAGGAACGATGACGGTGAGGTGCGGCGGCTGATGGTCGGGGAGTTGCGGCAACGCGTCTTGGTCGATCTCGGTCAGATCGATCATGGTTCGGATTCCGCTCCGAGCTTCGATCGAGCGCCGGAGCCAGACGAGAGCGAGCAGCCACGCCAGAACAAGGATTGTGTCGTGCGCGATTCCGGAGAGCATTACGCTTCTTCGATCGGAGGCGCCACGCGCGCGCCGGCCAGGAGAATGATGCCCGAAAGCACGAGGAAGATAAGCGTCGAGCCGAGGCCGATGGAGAGATTGGTGCGGTCGCTGATAGCGCCAATGATCTGGGGTGAAAACGTGTCGCCGAAGCAGTGAATGATGAAGAGATTCAACCCGACGGCAGTGGCGCGGACTTGGGCGGAGACGGAGTTGACGATGGCGGTGTTGAGCGGGCCGGTGTTGAGAAAGAGAAAGAACTCGGCGGCGAAGAGCGACGGTACGGCCCAGGCTTTGGGGCCGAAGAATATGAGCGCACCGCAAGGCAGCGTGAGTGCGACACTCCAGAAGGAGACCAAATAGAGGGCGCGGTGGTTGGTGCGCAGCCAGCGCTGGGCGATCATGCCACCGATGAGCGTTCCTGCGATCCCATCGACCACGGTGATAGCGCCGACGATCTGGCTTGCGCCGCCGACGGAAAAACCTGCTGACCGTCGCAGAAACTCCGGAACCCAAGCGGAGATGCCGCCCATCGCGAAGGTGAGGGTCGCCAGACCGAAAGTCGCGGTAAGAAACGGGGCGTTTTTAAAAAGACCGAAGAATGTTGCGCGATCGGCCGTGGGCTTGAGGTGGTCGCTGGCTCCGCGCTGCGGTTCGCGCCCAATCCATAGATAGAGAGCGGCAACGACGAGGCCCGGAATGGCGCAGATTAAAAAGGGCGTGCGCCATCCCCAGTGAGAACCCATCTGGCCTCCGGCGAGGTAGCCCAGCGCCGCGCCGACCGGAATCGCAATGTAGAAGTAGGAGAGAATCCGATTGCGCTCACGCTCGGGATAGAAGTCGGCGATGACTGTGGGCGCGTAGATGCCGAAGGTGGCTTCACCCACGCCGACCAGCGCGTGGCGAATGTAGAGCGTTGAGTAGCTGTGGACCCAGGCGGTGGCGAGGGTGGCGAGGCTCCAGAGTACAGCGCCGAAGACGATGAGTGGTTTGCGCGGAAAGCGATCGCCCAGCCAGCCAGTCAGAGGGGCGACGAGCATGTAGGTGATGAAAAGTGCAGTGGTGAGTGCGCCCATCTGCTGGTCGGTCGAGTGGAATTCGCGCTGGATGAGCGAGACTTCGCCAGGGAGGATGTAGCGGTCGATGTAATTCAGGAGATTGAGGCCGAGGAGCAAAAGAAACGTGTACAGAGCCGGGTGAATGCGCGGGGGAAGCGACTGAGGAGAGTCTGCCAATCGGTCTCGCCTGGGTGAAGTCGTGAACCGCAACGATTATCCCACAGAGAATCGGCGGCTCGATCTGCGAGACCAACCTTCTGCGTCTGCCGCTGCGCGAGACGTCAACCAACGCCTACATCCAACGCCGCCCGGTTGCTCGCGGTCGGGCGGGCGGATCGCAGCGGGTGAGCCAGGATCGATGGCGATTATCTCTGGTGGCGGTCGCCCGCCGTCAAATCATCGCGCTGCGGCCATAGCTCGCCCTCAGCCTGGGCAAGACGCCTCTTGCAGGTTGCCCATTCATCCGTCCGGCATTGGGTGCGTGGGCAGTCAAACTCACACAGCTCATCGCCGCGCGGAACTTCTCCCACCAGTTCGGATTTGACCCAACGCCAGAGACTCGATAAAGGACCATCGCGCAGCGGCATTGTGGTTCCCGGTCTGCTCTCCTGATTCGTCAATCCGTCCACCAACGTTGACTCCAGCTCAGGATAGGGATGCATTCGCTGCCTCGCTGTTTTGCGCCGCAGGCCCGCTCAAAAATGGCAGAGAGGCGCGCCGAAGACTTGAATCCGACTGACTTTTGATCGGATGCACGAAGGGAGGGCTGATGGATCAGGCTAGTCGAACGCTCGATGAGGCGCGTGTGACGTGAATCACGTACAAATGAGGCGATTTGCAGGGGTATCCCAGCATGCAGCGACCGATCAGGTATCCGCCAGGGAGCTTGCGGTTGCGCTACTGCTGTGGACGAGGCCAGCGGGCTTCGACGGTGGTCGCAATGCCGCCGCGCGGCCGGAACTCGCCACGGACGATTACCCAGACCGGATCGCAGGCCTTGACCACGTCTTCGAGGACCTGGTTGACGATGTTCTCCTGAAAGATGCCGAGGTTGCGGAAGGAGAACAGATACTCCTTCAGCGACTTGAGTTCGAGGCATCGCTGGCGCGGCATATAGCGGATACTCAGAGAGCCAAAGTCGGGCAGGCCGGTCTTGGGGCAGACCGAGGTGAGCTCGGGATCGTCGATGGAGATCTCGTAGCCCGGAAACTGGTTCTGCCAAGTCTCGATGGCGGGGAATTTGAAGTCAAGGCCAGCCTTGGCGTGGTCATCGGTGTAGCGGGGTGCCTCTACTGCCATAGGCCTATTGTACCGGGCGATGGAGTTCAAGTTCCCAGGTCTGCCCGATCAGGTCCTTGCCGAAGCTATGATGCGGCTCTTCAAGAACCAGCTTGAAACCTGCCTCCTGATAGATCTTGTGCGCTGCGTGGAGAATGCTCTGTGTCCAGAGCGTGACCTTTCCGTAGCCGGCAGATCGAGCAAACTGGAGGCACTCGTTCACCAGCGCTTTGCCGAGGCCCATGCCGCGTGCCGCACGCTCGACGTGCAGCAGCCGGAGCTTGGCTACGCCTTCGTGTTCGGGATGACGAACGAGGAAGATGGAGCCCAGTGGCTCGCTGTGGCGTTCTGCAATCCAGCAGCGTTCCCGAGCGGAATCGAAGTGGTCGATGAAGTCGGCGACGATGCGCGAGGCAAGAGCCTCATATTCACCGTTCCAGCCATACTCCTCGACGTAGAGGATGCTCTGACGCTGCACGACCCACCCCATATCGCCCGGGCGATGAGGGCGCAGGACGAACGGAGCGCCCTTCTTCTGCGGCTCAGCGAGGATGTTCTCGATTTCGCTCATGGAGCGGATCAGTGCTGCGTGGTTGATGGGCGTGAGTCTCTCGAGCATTTCGGAGGCTTGCGCCGAGGAACGGCGGTTGAGATCCGCGAAAGCCGATTTGCCCTTGCGCGTAAGGCGCAGCACGATCTGGCGCGCGTCTTCGGATGAGGAAGTGCGGTCGAGTAGTCCTGCGTCTTCGAGCTTGCGGAGAATGCGGCTCAGATAGCCGGGATCGAGGTGCAGCTCAGATGCAATGTCGCTGGCTCCCCGATCCGGATATGCAGAGAGTTCGAAGAGAACCCGCGCTTCGGTAAGGGAAAAGCCACTCTTGACGAGTTCCTCATCAAGGAGACCGATGAGGCGTGTGTAGAAGCGATTGAAGCCACGAAAGGCACTGACTGCAAGCTCTAATTCAGAGGCGGGAGAAGTCGCCAAGGGGACCTCCATGAGCAATTAATATAATTGCCTCAGTCAACTAATACAAGCGCCCCACCGGCTTGTGCATGTATTGGATGGCACTTTCACAGCAAAAACATGCTCCCTCGGGTTCGGAGTTGGAGTCTTATATACTGGCTCAGGTTAAGTGGATGACACGAGAAAGAAAGGAATTGGACCGCAGGTGGCTCTGGGGCGGGGCCTTGGTCCTGTTAGCGGTGGTGTTCTTTTCGGCGCGAGCCTTTACACGGGATCGATTACCTGTGAAGGTTGCCCGAGCGGAACGCGCTCCGGTGAACGCCTTTCTGAGCACGAATGGGCGCGTCGAACCTGTGACGCCCTATCAGTATCCGAGCCCCCTGGCGACCACGGTGAAGGCGGTGTATGTGCAGCCGGGGGACCAGGTGCCGGCCGGAAAGCTCCTGGTAGTGCTGGACGACGCGGAGGCGCGGGCACGGCTGGCAGCGGCGGAAAGCGGAGTGAAGTCGGCGCAGGCTCTGCTTGAGGCGGTGACGCAGAACGGCACGTTGGAGCAGCGGCAGGCCGCAGCGGCTGAAATCGAACGAGACAAGCTGGACCTGGATCAGGCGCAGAGAAATCTTGACGCGCTGACGAAGCTGCGCGCGGCGGGAGCGGCCTCGCCGAGCGAGGTGGCCGCGGCACAGCAGCAGCTGGACACAGCCAAGGCCAGCCTCAATGCGGCCGAACAGAGCGCGCATGGGCACTATTCTCCGGCAGAAATCGAGCGGGCACAGGCAGCGCTTGCGGATGCAGAAGCGAGTGCTGCCGCCGCGCGCGACGTGCTGGCCAAGACGTCGTATCGAGCGCCGATCGCGGGTACGGTCTACTCGCTGGATGCGCAGCCGACCGAGTTTGCGGAGGCGGGCAAGGTCCTGCTGAAGATGGCGGACCTGCACCATGAGCGGGTACGAGCTTACTTTGACGAGCCGAATATCGGCCGGCTTTCTGTGGGCCAGCCGATTCAGATTAAGTGGGAGGCCAAGCCGGGCCGGGAGTGGGATGGGCACATCGTGCGGACGCCCGCCACGGTGATCGAGTACACGACGCGGGTGGTGGGTGAGGTGCTGATCGACCTCGACGGCGACGCAGACGGCTTGTTGCCCGAGACAAATGTGACGGTCACGGTGACTACTGCAAGTGCGCCTGACACGCTGAGCATTCCACGCGACGCGCTTTACTCAGAGAATGGAAAGACCTATGTCTTCAAGGTGGTGAAGGGCGGACTGGTCAAGACCTCAGTAACGACGGGGGTACAGAACCTGACCCAGGTGTCGATCCTCGCGGGCCTGAGCGAAGGAGACATTGTGGCAACTGGGACCACAACCGGGCAGCCGTTGCAGGTCGACATGCCGATCAAGCAGGTGCAGTGAAGCGCATTTTAGCAGCGGCCTTGATCGCAATGTCGATCGCTGCCGGTGACGGGGAGCCGGCTGGATCGCTGGTGGCGGTCAATGCGGCGTTGCAGGCTGGCGCGGCCGATCAGGCGCTGTCGATGCTCAGTACTCTTCCCGGCTCGGCTGAGGCCCACAATGTGCGATGCCGCGTGCTATTCACTTTGGAGCACTGGGATGCGGCGGTGAGCGAATGCGAAGAAGCAGTGCGCATGGACGGAGGGAACTCCGGTTACCACATGTGGCTGGGACGAGCGTTGGGCGAGAAGGCGTCGCGGGCGTCGTTCCTGAGTGCGTTTTCCTTGGCAAAGCGGGTGCGCGCGGAGTTCGAAGCGGCCGTACGGCTCGATCCGCGCAATGCCGAAGCTCTGGCCGACCTGGGCGAGTTCTATTCGACCGCGCCGGGCGTGGTTGGTGGCGGCGAGGACAAAGCGAATCGCGTAGCGGCCCAACTCGACAGTGTCGATCCAGCGCGGGCCGATGAACTCCGGGGACGAATTGCGGAAGGCGACAAGGACTACGGTGCGGCCGAGCGCGAGTTCAAGCTGGCGGTGGAGACGAGCCACCATCCGGCATTTCAATGGATGACGCTGGGAAGCTTCTACCGGAGGCGCGAACGACCCGCAGACGCCGAGGCAGCAGTCGAGAACGGCCTGAAAGCAGAGCAGAGGGACCGGACGGCGGGGGTCGCGCTCTACAACGGGGCTTCGGTATTGACACGCGTGAACCGGAATCCGGCATTGGCGGCCAAGATGCTGGAGGACTACCTCGGGGGGCCCATGAAAACCGAAGAGGCGCCGGCATTCGTGGCACACACGCGGCTGGCGCACATTCTGGTGCAGCTTGGCGATCGAGACGGTGCGCGCAAGCAACGCGAAGAAGCGCTGGCTCTGGCGCACGATTACAAGCCTGCGCTGGATTTAAAGCTTTAGAGGAAATGGACCAGGTGAAAGCCGGAATCACAATGCGTGCGGGGCTGCGGGGTACTGCCTGTGCGATGCTCATTGCAGCTGCGACGCCCTCTGCGCTCGCACAGGTTTCGCTCGCAACTGTTGTCGATCTAGCGCAACGCAACAGCACCACGGTCAGGATCGCGCAGGCTGACGTGAATAAGGCAAGCGCAGCTCTTTCCGAGAGCAAGGATGTGACCATTCCATCCCTGCAGTTCGGGACCGGGCTGCCGGTGTTTCCCGAGGTCGGGTTTACCGGCTCTCCGCCCTCGATATGGAACGCGACGATTCAGTCGCTGGTTTTCAGCATTCCGCAAAAGCACTACATCGATGCTGCGCGTGCGGGACTTGAGGCAGCAGCGGCGAACCTGAAGGATGTGCGCGAGCAGGTTGCACTGGACGCTTCGACCGCGTACATCGAGTTGGACACGGTGAATCGCGAGCTGGATTCAGCAAAGCAGCAAGAGGGATTCGCGGGCCGGCTCGTTGCGATCGAGCAGGACCGCACCGAGGCGGGTGTCGATCCGATGAACGAGTTGCTCGAGGCACGCCTGACGGCAGCGCAGATCAAGCTGAAGCGGGAGCATCTGGAAACCCGTGCGGCAACTTTGTCAAAACAGCTTGCCACACTGACCGGCCTGCCTCTGGGGTCGATCTCTCCCGATCGTGGAAGCATCCCGGAGATACCGCAGGTGAATGGAGAAGTTGCTGGGACGAACCTGGATGGGATTGAGGCGGCACGCTTGCAGGCGAAGTCGAAACAGCAGGTCGCCAAGGGAGATGAGGAGATCAATTTTTGGCCGCAGCTGAGTTTCTTCGCCCAGTACAACCGCAACACCACAATTCTGAACAGCGTGAACTCGTATTTCGCACAGAGCCTGCCGGCGAACAACTTTGCCTCGGGGATCTCGGTGCAGATACCGATCTTCGATATGGGTCATCGAGCCAAAGCGCACGAGTCGGCAGCAGAAGCTTTGCGCGCAACGGTTGAGGCGGAACAGGCCCAGCGACAAAACGAGATCCAGATTTCAGAGCTGACGGGGAGCCTGCGGGAGCTCGATACCCTGGCGGAAATTGCGAGCCTGAAACAACAAATTGCCGATGAGCAGCTCAAGTCGGTGCTGACACAACTCGAGATGGGAAACGGAACCAGCGGTCCGGGCTCGACTCCACAGCTTTCTCCAAAGGCAGAGCAGTTGGCGCGCATCGATGCGAGCCAGAAGAACACCGAATCGATGGATGCCGGATTCGAACTGGCGAAGGCGCGGCTGGACCTATTGCGAGCTTTGGGACTCATGGAAGACTGGATCCACGCATTGCACACCAAGTGACCGTCTAACCCCTTTAGGTACGGCGAAAATTTGGCAAATGGTAAGATTGAAGGGATGTCTATGCCACTGAAAACACTCTTCCTCAACCCTCCTTCGTTTGAAGGCTTCGACGGCGGCGCAGGTTCCCGCTGGCCCGCAACTCGTGAAGTCGAGTCCTACTGGTATCCGGTGTGGCTCACGTATCCGGCCGGGATGCTGGAGGGCTCGCGGCTGCTCGATGCACCTCCGCACCATGTGTCGGCCGAGGAGACGATCAAGATCGCCAAGGACTACGAGTTCCTGGTGCTCTTTACGTCGACGGTGGGATGGGAGGGCGATCAGCGGCTGGCACGGGCGATCAAGAATGCGAATCCATCGATCCGGATCGCGTTTGTCGGGCCGCCGGTCACGACCAGCCCCGATCGCGCCCTGAACGAGTGCGAGGTGCTGGACTTTATTTGCCGGCGCGAATTCGATTATTCGGTCGTGGAGTATGCGAACGGCAAGCCGCTGAACGAGATCCTCGGCATCAGCTACAAGCAGGACGGCCAGATTGTGCACAACCCCGATCGCCCGCAGGTCGAGGATCTGGATGCGATGCCTTGGGCTACGAAGGTCTATCAGAAGGACCTCGATGTAACGAAGTACAACGTGCCGTTTTTGCTGCATCCGTTCGTCGCGCTCTACTCGACGAGAGGATGCCCGGCGCAATGCACTTTCTGCCTGTGGCCGCAGACGCTGAGCGGACATGCCTGGCGCAAGCGCTCGGCGGACGATGTGGCCGCAGAGATGGCCTGGGCGAAGCAGAGCTTCCCTCATGTGAAGGAGTTCTTCTTCGACGACGATACCTTCAATATTCAAAAGCAGCGCACGATTGAGCTGTGCGCGAAGCTGAAGCCGCTGGGTCTGACCTGGAGCTGCACGTCAAGAGTTACCACGGACCGCGAAACGCTGAAGGCGATGAAGGAAGCAGGATGCCGCCTTCTCATCGTCGGCTTCGAATCGGGCGATCCGCAGATCCTTAAGAACATCAAAAAGGGCGCCACAGTGGAGCGTGCGCGCGCGTTCGCCAAGGATTGTCATGACCTGGGTCTGGTGATCCACGGAGACTTTATTCTCGGCCTGCCCGGGCGAGACTAAGGAATCGATTCAGAACACAATCAAGTTCGCCAAGTCGCTCGACGTGGAGACGATTCAGGTTTCGATTGCACATGCGTATCCGGGCACGGAGTTCTACGAATACGCAAAGGCGGGCGGCTTCATCACCAACGAGAAGATGGAAGACGGTGGCGGACACCAGATGGCGCACATCGAATACCCTGGTCTGCCCACGGATTACGTCATGGAGATGGTGCATCGGTTCTATGACGAGTACTACTTCCGGCCCAAGGCCGCGGCGCGCGTGATCTGGAAGGCGATTGTGAATCGCGACGTGCCCAGGCTTTATGTCGAGGCGAAGTCGTTCCTCAAGCTGCGCGCGCAACGCAACAAGATGGTGAAGGAAGCACGCAGCCGCCATGTGGAACCTACGACACCGGTAGGCGCAGGCGCTTAGCACACTCGTGTAAGTCAGAAGCAGGGGCGGCACTCAACTGAGTCCGCCCTTGCTTTTTCGTATCGCCCGAAGAAGCCGCTTGAATGGCACACCACAGTCTCACACCCAGGCAGTACATGATTCTCGCCATGGTGGGGCTCTGCGCTCCGCTCGGCGACACGTGTCTGTCGCGCGGGATGACAGCTCTGCCGACGGTTTCCCTAGATCATCCGGGAACACTGATCGCGGCAGTCTTTACGCCATGGATTGCGGCGGGTATCGCTCTGCTGATCGGATTCTTCGCGAGCTACCTGACTGCGCTGTCGTGGGCCGACCTCACGTTCGTGTTGCCGACCACTGCATTCGGCAACGTGATTGTGGCTCTGCTGGCGCGGTTCTGGCTGCATGAGCCGATCTCGCTGCAACGCTGGGCGGGAATTGTCCTGATCACGTTGGGGGTTGGTTTCGTGGCGCATGGGCCGTCATTGACCGACAGGACAGGCACTGGCGATGCGCCTGCAGCAAATCCGGTCGCCGTAGAAGAGGAAGAGCGGGTCCGATGACGGTTCCCTTCTCAACTCCGGGACCCTGGTCAGCAGCTGGCATGATTGCCGCCGTGGTACTTTGCTCTACGGCTGGCGAGGTGCTGACGGCGGCGGCGATGAAATCGATCGGCGATCTGGATGAGATCCGCGCGCACTCCGGCCTTAGGGGCGCGATTCGCGCAGTGATCACGTGCCCGCTGTTTTTTGCCGGCGTCGGTTTCCTGGCGCTAGCCTTCTTTGCGCTTTTGTTCGCACTCAATCATCTGGACCTGAGCCTGGTGGCGCCGGCATCGGC
This sequence comes from uncultured Acidobacteriaceae bacterium, assembly GCA_963778705.1. Lineage (GTDB taxonomy): Bacteria > Acidobacteriota > Terriglobia > Terriglobales > Acidobacteriaceae > Telmatobacter. The sequence continues at coordinate 104,563 of CAVZVM010000013.1, read as the reverse complement.
GTCCCTGACGCTGGTGACGAATGCAATTGCCGGAAAGATCTTCCTGAAGGAAAATGTGGATCGGCGTCGCTGGACCGCGGCAGTGCTGGTGTGTGTAGGCGTTTATCTGCTTGCACACTGAGGCTGTGCGCTAACGAGCGAGCCAGCGCATCAGGCCCTTCGGTTTGAGGTCCGGGGTCAGGAACGTTTGCGCTTCTCCGGCTGCCTGCGTGAGCGCTTCTGCTGCCAGGTGTCCAGACCGCGCCGCGCTTTCCATCGTCGAGGGCCAACCTGTCGCGACCCAATCTCCGGCAAGAAAGCAATTCGGCCATGGCGACGCCGCCGATGGACGTGCATCGTCGATACCCGGTGGCACACCAAACGTTGCGCGGACCTCTTTGGTGAGTGCGGCCTTCTCGAGCTTTGCGGTGGCAACCTTGGGAAAGAAATCTGTAAGCTCGCACAGAGCCTGCTCGATCGCCTCCTGGCGCGTGCGTGCGGCAAACGACCGGGACGCACTGACGACCAGCTCGAGATAGAAGCTCGTGCGCGAGCGGCCTGGCTGCAAGCGGCTCTTGTTATACATCCAGTGAATCTCGCGGTCGAGCAGAACGGCATGTTCGAGATCTGTGATCTCGCGATCGAACCAGAGATGGACGCTGCAGATCGGCCAGTGTCTGTGGCGGCCGATCTGTGTGGCCAGTGCCGAAACGCCGGGGGCAGGCGGCATCGAAGGAATCAGCTTTGCTGTAGCTTCGAACGGCAGCGCGAGCACGAGGAAATCCGAGTGGATGGTTCCTGCGCGGGTGCTGAGGTTCCACTGTGAGGCTCGCGCATCCCACGTGGCCGCATCGACGGTCGCGTTGAGAACGACTGTGCTGCCCAGTCCTTCGATGAAACATGACGCCTCACCGTACAACTCGCTGAGCGGCACGGTGCTCATGCCCATACTGCCGGCTTCGGCGGAGTACATGAAGAGTTCGCGAACCACCTTGGCCGCATAGGGCAACGCGATGCAGTCCAGATCGGCGTTCAGCGCACTGGCAATAACGAGGCGCCAGAATCGTTCGATCGTGCCTTGGGTCTGGCCGTTGCGCTGGAGCCATGCGCTGAGCGTTTCAGTCGAGTTGGACGGAATTGGTCGCAGCAGCTCGCGAAACGCGCGGGCGAGAGCGAGCTTGTCCGCACGCGTGAAGGCTTGCGCGGCGAGCAGTTTTGGGAGCCCGTGCAACGGAGCTGGGAGTATCGACGGGCCGAGCACTGACCGGCGACCGCTGGGCTCGATCATGGTCATCTCGTGCGTCCAATGAATCTTGCCGAAGACGCCGATGCGCCTGTAGAAGCCGGCGAGATTCGTACAGCAGCCGAAAAGCACATGCTGGCAGTTGTCAATGACCTCGCCGACGCCCGGATGCAGATAGGACGAGGCGCGGCCCCCGAGGTAGCCACGTTGTTCGACGAGCTGGACGCGGAATCCAGCTTCGGCAAGGGCGCAGGCTGCGCTCATACCGGCGACACCACCGCCGATCACAGTCACGGATTGTTTTAGGCCTTGCGGCAATGGATACTTCCCTTGTTCTGTTGGACGTTAGCCAGTCAGTCTTGCGAGAGCGACGCGCGTCAGGCCTCTGCCCAGGATGGCAAGTTTCTGCAGGAAGGGTACACTCGCACGCCGCGTGAACACATCGTAGTCGGCCCGTTCAATCCGCTTGAGCAACGCGTGATAGATGGAGACCAGTACACCCAGCGCGGGCCGGCTCTCGCGGTCGATCAAGGGAAGCAGCGCGTCCGCAGATTTGTAGTAGCTCTCGGCACGCTGCGCAATTTCGGCAAGGAGAGCTCGTTCGCTGGTCGTTGGCGGCGTGCCGGCTGTGCGATGGAGGAGTGTCTCCAGCGAGATGTTGTGCGCTGCCAGGTTTTCAAGAGGAAGATAGATGCGGCCTCGTTCACCATCTTCTGCGACATCGCGCAGGATGTTCGTAAGCTGGAAGGCCACGCCGGTCTCTTCTGCCAGCTTCTCGGCGCGCGGATCGGAGTAACCGAAGATGCGGATGCAGACCAGGCCCACAACCGATGCGACTAGATAGCAGTACTGGTAGAGATCTTCAAACGTGGCGTAAGTGTCGGGAGCGTTGTCCGGAGTCTCGCGCAGGTCCATCGTCGTCCCGGCGACGAGCTCGTCGAGCAGGCTCAGTGGAATATTGAAGCGCTGAGTCGCGTCGCGGACCGCGATAAAGACCGGGTCCATGACCTCGATTGAAGTGCTCGCTGCGTGCCATGCAGCCAGCCATGCATCGAGATTGCGGCGGCGCTCTGGGTGCGGTAGAGACTCGTCGTCGCTGAGATCGTCTGCCTTGCGCATGAAGGCATAAATGGCGCAGATGGCATTTCTGCGCAGGGGAGGAAGAGCAACAAAAGCGTAGTAGAAATTCTTCGCTTCCCTTTTCGCGATGGCTCTGCAGATTGCGTAGGATTCGTCGAGCGTCGGTGCCTGCACCCAGCCGCCTTCCTGTTCAGCGCGGGCCCAGACGGAGGAAGGGCAGGACCTTGCCACCGACAGCGCGCAGTGCGAGAGCGATCTTGGTACGTTTGGAGATGGAGGGGCGCGCGGAGAGCACGTCGTAGTCCCGACGTTCGATGGCGCGCAGAATCTCGAGGCCACCTCGGCTGAAGAGGTCGAGATCGACAGCAAGCTCGCGGCCGACCATGCCGATCAGCGGCAGGCCTTCCTCGAAGAGACGGCGCGCAAAGTCGACTTCGTAATCGAGCAAAGCGCGAAAGGCCGGCGTGGCGGCGCCCTGCGCGATCATCTCCTCAGTCACGCCAAAGCGTTGCATGTCTTCCTGTGGCAGATACACGCGGTCCTTCTGCCAATCGACGCGGACATCCTGCCAGAAGTTGGCCAGTTGCAGCGCGGAACAGGTGGCATCGGAGAGCTTGAAGCGTTCTTCGTCGGCGTAGCCGCAGGCATACAGAACGAGGCGACCGACAGGATTCGCCGAATAGCGGCAGTAGTCCATCACTTCAGCCATCGTTCGATACCGCGTGACCGTCTGGTCCTGGCGGAAGGCCTTGAGCAGATCGGCGAAAGGTTCCTTGGGGATCGAGCAGGTGCGAATCGTTTCTGCGAGGGCAACAAAGACGGGATGCCGAGCCTGGCCCTCGTAGCAGGCGTCGAGTTCCCTGCCCCACCAATCGAGCAAAGCTAATGCAGCTGAGGTATCGCCGACCTCGTCGCCGAGATCGTCGGACATGCGGCAGTAGGCATAGATGGAATGGAAGTGCGGGCGAAGCGCTTTAGGCAGGAACCACGTAGCCACGTGGAAGTTCTCATAGTGCGACTCGGCTAGCTTCTTGCACCAGGCAAGCGCTTCTTCAAGCGTCGGCGCGACGGCAGGCATGCGATAGGATGCCGGCAGCGCGGCCCAGCCGCGGTCGAGCAGCGATTCCTGATCCGAGTGCAGCACTGCAGTGGTCATAGACTAGGGCACGATCGCCGTCTTGATTTCGCTGCCGCGATTCATCAGCTTCTCGAAAACGCGATTCAACTCGTAAAGATGGGCATGGCCAGTAATGAAGGCACCGGCCTGGAACCGGCCGCCGGCAATGAGGTCGAGCGCCTTGCGGCAGATGGCGGGAGTGTGATGGAACGTGGCACGCAACGTGATGTCGCTGTAGTGGACGCGATTGGTATCGAGCTTGACCTGCGTACCGGTCGCACAGCCACCGAAAAAGTTGACCGTGCCCCCCTTGCGCACCATCTCGACGGCTTCTTCCCATGCATCGGGCACGCCGACGGCTTCGATGGCGATGTCGACGCCGCGATCGTTGGGGGTGATGGCGCGGGTTTCACGAACTGCCTTGCGAATCGAACTGGCTTGCACCACATGGGCGGCTCCGAGTTGCTTGGCTGCTTCCACCTGGCCATCGTGCTTCACGACCGCGATGGTCTCACATCCCGCGAGCGCAGCGACGTGAAGCATCATCAAACCCAGCGGGCCACCACCGATGACGGCGACAAGATCGCCGGGACGCGGATGCGAGTCCTCAAAGCCATGCACCGCGCACGCCAGCGGTTCTGTGAGAGCCGCATGCTCGAGAGGAACGTGGTCAGGAACCTGGAGTGTGTTTTTTGCGACGATGCGTTCCGGGATTCGGATGTACTCCGCGTAGGCCCCGTTGTTGAAGAGCAGATCGTCGCAGAGATTCTCCTGGCCACGTTCGCAGAAGTAGCATGTTCCGCAGGGCGCTGAATTCAGTGCGACGACCCGGTTGCCAGAAGCAAAATCGGTGACCCCTTCGCCCGCCTCGACTACGGTTCCGGCCAGCTCATGACCGAAGAGCGCGGGCGGCACAATCATCCGTGCGTGATAGCCCCGGCGAAACACTTTCAGGTCGGTTCCGCAGGTGAGGGCCGCGCCCACCTTCACAATCAGTTCGCCTGGTTTGGCTTGAGGGACGGGCACGTTCTCAATGCGAATGTCTTCGCGCCCGTGGAGAACCGCAGCCTGCATGGTGGCGCGACCGTGATAGATCGCGGTCTCAACCGTCGCTCGACCATGATGGATTGCGCTCTCGACCGTGGCACGGCCGTGAAGAATTGCGTCTTCCACCGTTGCGCGACCGTGTTCGATCGCAGTTTCGACGGTGGCACGCCCATGCTCGATCGCGGTTTCAACCGTGGAGCGGCTGCGCTTGATTGCGGCTTTGACCGTGCCTGGCATCAGGCTCCCTTACTCTGCCCCCATGCCCAGGACCGGCTCGATCATGATCTTCATCGAATCGGCTTTGGGGTGTGAGGCCACCTCAATTGCGGCCACCGCATCCTGAATGGGAAAACGGTGCGAGATCAATTGGGTGAGATCAAACCCGTTGCGGTAACCCTTGAAGACGAGGTCGATCACTTCGTTCTGAATGTCGTAGGACGACGAATAGGAACCGAGCAAGGTCTTCTCATCGACGCAAACGGAGGCGGGATCGATGGTGACCTCGCCGTGCTGCGTCTGAGCGAATAGCATCACTTTACCACCGGGACGGGCTGCGTCCATCGCCGTGCGAACCAATGCAGTACCTCCCACTGCCAATACGACGGCGTCTGCACCGCGGTCGTCGGTCTCGGCCAAGACTCTCTCGACTACATTCTCGGTGCCTGCATGAATTGGATGCTTCAGACCGTATTTGGCTGCAATGGCATGCCGTTCGGGATAGAGATCGGAGGTGAGAACCTTGCCGGCGATGCGGCTGGCGAGCACGGCATGCATCAGGCCGATGGGGCCTTGGCCGATGACCAGGACCGTGTCGTCAGGCGCGAGATTCAGCAGTTTCACGCCCTTCAGGACGGTGTTCACCGGCTCGACGAAAGAAGCCTGTTCGAAAGGAACCCCGTCCGGAATCCGGACGACACCGCCGTTGGAGACGATGAAGTCCATCACGCGGATGTACTCGGCAAAGCCGCCGCCCGAAGGCTCGAAGCCTGCTGTAACACCCGTCTTCTTGTAGAGGGGGCACTGGGCCGGAGTTCCCTTGCGGCAGTAGTAGCACTGGTTGCAAGGAACGTGGTGGTGGACCACCACCCGCTCGCCGATCTGGTATCCGCTGACACCTCCGCCGGCCGCAACGATGGTGCCAGCCATTTCATGGCCGAAGATTCTGGGGGCGGAATGAGAACCGGTATGGATCTTCTTCAGATCGGTTCCGCAGACGCCGCAGGTGGCGATCTTCACCAGCAGTTCGCCAGGGCCGATGCGCGGCACGGGAACGGTTTCGACGCGCATGTCGTTGACGCCACGGTAGACGACAGCGCGCATAGTGGAGGGGAGTCCGGTTTCGACCAGGCGTTCAGGGTTGGAGAGTTGGGTAGCCATCCGTCGTTTGCCGTGACCTCGCTTTATTGCAGAAACGCCTGGAGCGTCTCCGCGATGCTTTGGGAAGCCTTTCTACTATTTTCGCCCATTCTGATGAGGGAGGGCCAGTACGAAGGTCGCAAAAGCGAAGAAAGCGCGAATCTGGCGGTCTGAAAGTGCCCATCGGGGGTGATGAAACGGTTGAAGTCGGGCAATTTGGCGTCGAGCGCGTCGCTGACTCCCTTGATGGCGTAGAACGGAATACCCCTCATGGCGGCGAGACGGGCGATGGCGGCGGCCTCCATGTCGACCAAAGCCACGGCGGGATAGGCCGCAGCGAGACGGCGCTTCTCGGCCTCGTCGGCGACTTTGGGGCTGGTGGCGAGCCAGAGTGGGCCTGCGTCGGCGTCGCATTGGAAGCGCTCGCCCGTGCGCACGTCGATGACGCCGGCACAATTGTGGGCAAAGCCGACAGCAAGATCGGGGATGAGGGCGCCTACCCATCCCAGCGAGAAGACCAGATCGATGGGGGCGTCTTCTTCGACAGCGGCGAAGGCGCGGGTTGCAGCGGCCTGCCCTGCTCCGGCGCAGGCAGCAACGTAGAGGTTCTCGTCGCGGTGCGACCAGAGGTCGACGCCGTTGCGGCGGGTATGCTTCCAGCCGACGACGATGGCTTTGAGTTCGCCGGGCATGGCGGCGATGAGGGCGGTGCGGGTCATTTTCCCCCGGCTCCGGCGTGCTGCTGGATGATCTTGAAGAGGCGCGAGCGATGGCAGCCAGACTTCATCCTCGCAGAAGCAGCCAATGCTGATGGGTGTGCGCAGGGCGATCTGGGCGAGGAGCTCGACGGTCTGGCGGCCGGTGGCGTCGGCGAGCAGCTCGCGTTCGTAGCGGTCGAAGAGCTTTTCGCGTTGCGCGGCTTTATCGGGACCGAGAGTGCGAATCTGCGTGACGAGCTTGGTGTCGGGCGCGACTGTGGGCAGCCAGACATCGAAGTAGCCGTCGGCGACCCATCGGTCTTTGGACACGCCGCGCGGCGGATGGCGTGTGACGCCGATGCGGAGGCCCTGCTCGGGCTTGGCGGGTGTGCCGATCTGAAAGGTGGAGAGATGGAGTTTGCTCATCGATGAGTGTCCTCAGTGGTGGAAGCCGAATCAAGATGAGGGCGCGTATCCGTTATTGCGGAACCAGTCGATGGCGGCGCGCATAGCGGGGTAGACGGGCACAATGCGGAAGCCGAGTTCCTGCTGCGCGCGGGCTGAGGAAGCGAACATCTTCTTGCGGCCCATGCGCACCTCTTCGAGTGTGGCACGCGGTTCCTTGCCACGGATACGGCCCGTGATGATCTCCTCGAAGAAGGCGTAGGTCGCAGCGACGGCGAAAGGAATTTTGGTCTTGGGCGAAGGAATGCCGGTGATGGCCGACATCTTATCGAGGATCTGCTTGAGGGTGAGATTCTCTCCGCCGAGGATGTAGCGGCGGCCGGACGTGCCGGTGGTCAACGCGGCAACGTGCGTGCGCGCCACTTCGGCGACATCGACGAGGTTGAGGCCGGTGTCGACGTAGGCTGGGAATTTGCAATTGAGGAAGTCGACGAAGATACGTCCGGTGGGCGTGGGCTTGGCATCGTTGGGACCGATGGGCGTGGTTGGATTGAGGATGATGACCTGCTGGCCGTCCTGCGCGGCGGCGATGGCTTGCTGCTCGGCGAGGAATTTTGACCGCTTATAGTGGCCGACCATGTCTTTGATCGACACGGGCGTGTCTTCGTTGATGACGATGCCGTCCGACCGGAAGTGCATGGTGGCGACGCTGGAGGTATAGACGACGCGCGGAATCTTGGCTTCGCGCGCGAGGCGAAGAAGGTCGCGGGTGCCGTCGACATTGGCGCGGTACATGGTGTCAGGATCGCGAATCCAGAGGCGATAGTCGGCCGCGACGTGCATGATGGCGTCGCATCCCGCGATCGCCGGAGCGAAGGATTCAGGCCGTAACAGATCCCCGACGACCGTGTCGCCCGAAATGCCTTCCAGGTTTTTCAGGTTGCTCGATTTCCGTACGAGAAGGCGGAGGTCGGCGCCTTCGGCAGCGAGCGCCTTGGCCACATGATGGCCCACAAAACCGGTTGCGCCTGTCAGGAAGACTTTCATGGTTGAGCGGAACTTGCGCCGCTATCAGCCTACTCCAGCGCGTCAGGATGCAGGGCGATGCCCTTTTCGCCCGCAGCCTTGCGTTCGTTGTAGGCCTTGACCCAGTCTTCCCAGTGCTTGCCGGCGGCGCGGTCCTTGCCGCTGAACTCGAGGCGCGCAATCTCGGCATAGCAGACTTTGCGCTTCTCGGGCGCGCTGGGCGTGTAGTACTGGACGTAGGAATCGGTGAGAGTGGCGCCGGTGTGGCGATTGAAGATGAAGGCTTCGATGCGTTCGCCGGACTTGAGGGTGAGGGTCACGTCGCCGCGATAGTCGAAAGCCTTCTCGAGAGCGTTGCGCAGATCGTCTTCGCTGGCAAGCGCAGGGACCCAGCCTTCGAGCTTTTCATGTTCCGCGCCAGGAGCAAGTTCGAGGGACTCGATCTGTTCGATGGTGTACTTAGAGACTTCAGCGGTCATGCGCTTCTTCCTCCGGGGCTAAAGCCCGCGTGTGGCTTCGATGAGGTCGGAGGCTTGAAGGCCCCCAGTTCCCTACGTCGCGGAAGGTATCAAAGATTGGCTAGTTCGCGCTCGGGTCGTTCGATCTGCACCAGCGAGGAAGGCCCGTGTGGCATAGGCTCATTGAGAAGGTTCAGCGCGTGCTGATCTTTGTAGGTCTTGAAGGTGCCTTTGACCATTCCCCAGAAACCGGATAACGATCCGAAGCCTTCCATGACCGCCGTGGGCTCGTAGCCGCAGCTCACCATGCAGTTGGCGCACTTGGGATTGCCACTGGCTACGCCATAGTCTTCCCACTTGGTGGTTTCGAGCAGTTCCTTGAAGGTCTCCGTGTAGCCGTCCTGGAGCAGGTAGCAGGGGCGCTGCCAGCCGAAGATGTTGTAGGCGGGTGAGCCCCATGGGGTGCACTCGTACTTGCGGTCGCCCATCAGGAACTCAAGAAACAGGGGCGACATATTGAACTTCCAGGTCTTCTTGCGATTCGACAGAATGGCGCGGAAGAGACGGCGCACGCGGGCACGGCCGAGAAAGCGATTCTGGTCCGGAGCCATCTCGTAGCTGTAGCCCGGAGAGAGCACGATGCCCTCGACACCCATGGTCATCACGTCGTCAAAGAAGCTGCGCACGTTGTTGGGGTCGGTGCCATCGAAGAAGGTTGCGTTGGTGGTGACACGGAAGCCGCGCTTGACGGCTTCCCTGATGCCTTCGACGGCGATGTCGTAGCCGCCCTCGCGGCAGACGGAGAAGTCGTGGTGCTCGCGGTCTCCGTCGAGATGGACGGAGAAGGTCAAATACTTCGACGGCGTGAACTCATGCAGCCGGCGCTTGAGCTCCAGCGCGTTGGTGCAGAGATAGATGTACTTTTTGCGCGCGATGAGGCCGTTGACGATGTCGACAATCTGCGGATGGAGCAGCGGTTCGCCACCGGGAATCGACACCATGGGTGCGCCGCACTCTTCGACCGCGGCAAAACACTGCTCGGGCGTGAGCTGCTTCTTGAGAATGTGCGGCGGATATTGCACCTTGCCGCAACCGGCACAGGCCAGATTGCAGCGGAAGAGCGGTTCGAGCATCAGGACGAGCGGATATCGCTTTTGCCCCGTGAAGCGCTTCTTCAGCACATAGGTGGCCACGGTCCACATCTGTGAGATCGGAACAGCCATATTTCGAAAAACCCTCCAGCGCCGTCTTACGACGCGCGTTTCATCGCCCGCTTGTAGGCGGTCAACGCCATCAGCGGGAAGTACTGCCGGTACAAGGTGTAGGCCAGATAGAAAACCTTGGGGAAGCCCGTACCGGTGATGATGGCCTGGCGCATTGGCCCCTCGCCCATCGACTCGTCCCAGCTGCCGTCTTCGTGCTGGCGGGTGAGCAGCCAGCGAATGCCTTTGGCGAGGGAGTCGGAACGATCGTCGCCAGCGGCGAGCAAACCAAGCAGAGCCCATGCGGTCTGCGAAGGCGTACTCGGGCCAACGCCGCGCGTATCCGGATCGTCGTAACTGCCGCACGTCTCGCCCCAGCCGCCATCGGGATTCTGCACCATGCGAATCCACTCGGCCGCTTGTTGCACCTGCGGCTCGTGCTGATCGATGCCGATGGCTTCCAGGCCCCGCAACACTAGGAAGGTCCCGTAGATGTAGTTCACGCCCCAGCGGCCGAACCAGCTTCCGTCGGGTTCCTGCTCACTCAGAATGAACTTAATGGCCTTCTGCACGCGCTTGTCGTCGCGGGTGTAGCCGTAAATCGCAAGCATCTCCAGCATGCGCCCGGTGATGTCGACGGTGGGCGGATCGAGCATCGCGTTGTGGTCGGCGAAGGGGATGTACTGAAAGATCATCTTCGTGTTGTCTTTGTCGAAGCTGCCCCAGCCGCCATTGCGGCACTGCATGGCGAACTCCCAGCGGATGGCTCGCTCTGCTACTTGAATCTGATAACGCTCGCGCGGGTTGTCGACCTTGCTGAGAGCAAGCAGCACCTGCGCGGTATCGTCGGTGTCGGGATAGAACTCGTTGTTGAACTCGAAGTACCAGCCGCCGGGTTCGGTCTTCGGCACTTTGACGGCCCAGTCGCCCGTGTGGCGCACTTCTTTGGAGAGCATCCAATCCGCAGCCTTGAGCATGCGCGGGTCGTCGCGCGATACGCCGGCTTCGCCGAGTGCGTAGACAGCCTGCGCCGTATCCCACACCGGGGAGACGCAAGGCGTCATACGGAAGGTCGGCTCGGGCATCTCCGGCGTCGGCGGCTGTTCGATCCCGAGCTTTTCAAATTCATCGCGGGCGCGGATAACCTGAGGATCGTCTTCGGAGTAGCCAAGGCAGCGCAATGCGATGATCGCGTTGAGCATCGCCGGATAGATGGCGCCGAGACCGTCGGTCATCTCAAGACGATCAAGCATCCACTTCTCCGCGCGTTTCAGAGCGAGTCTGCGCAGGGGGCGAATGTGGACGGCTTCGGCAAGGTGAAACAGCCGGTCGACGATGAGAAAGAAGTTGCGCCAGGAGATGAGTCGCTTGCGATCCATGCGCAGACGGAGGATCGAGTTGGCCCGGCCGCCAACAAAAAGCTCGTCGATTCCCTGCTCCGGCGGAATCTTCTTGAACGGCTTTTTGGCGTAGATGATCGCCAGCGGTACGAGAATCGAACGCGACCATGCGGAGATCTCGTAGATGTTGAAGTAGAACCAGTTGGGAAAGAGAACGATCTCCGGCGGGATGGCAGGAACGGCATCATAGTCGTACTGGCCGAGCGCGCAGAGATACATTTTAGTGAAGGTATTGCACTCGATCACGCCGCCGTGGGCGAGAACCCACTCGCGGCATTTCACCATGCGTGGATCGTCGGGACCGATGCCCATGAGCTTTGCCGAGAAGTAGCATTTCACGGAGAGGGAGAGATTCCCGGGGCCCCCAGGGTAGATGGCCCAACTGCCGTCCTCGTTCTGATAGCGCCAGATCTCGGTCATGGCCCGCTGCAGACGACCGGGGTCACCCGACTCGAGCAGCGTGTGAAGGAAGATGTAGTCGGCCTCGAGCATCGCATCTGCTTCGAGTTCACCGCACCAGTAGCCGTCCGGGTGTTGCTGGGAGAGAAGGTATTCGCGCGAGCCGAGGATGGCCTTTTCGACGTCTGCCAAGTCCTCATCGATGCGGCCGAACCTTGGAACCGCGGGATGTGATCTCAATTGCGCAACGCTCATGCGAATTCAATGCCTCAGTTGCAATCGATCTTCGGAAAAGTCCACGGAACTCGATGCGCTTGCTCTGCCCTATCGATTTCAGAAGGCGGCCGAGCCTTGTCTCGCTGATCCCGCCGCTCGAACCGGTTCATCAAAGACCGAACCAAAAACCCCCGCTTGGCTAAACGAAGGAAGACCTCAAAACAAGCCGGCACTCGAATGCCCCTCATCTCGCGCGCATTAGCGAACGGGAATGGTCTCGGTGCCGCCAGTGGTTCCAATGGCCTGGATGATTTCCGGGGGAAGCCCGAAGCGCACATTTTCCGGCATGACTTCCACCTCTTCGACGCTGGAAAAACCATTTTGATTCAGGTAATTCACGACATCCTCGACCAGAATCTCCGGCGCAGAAGCGCCCGCCGTCACAGCGACTGTTGAGACGCCCTGCAGCCACTTGGGATCGATTGCCTGGGAGTTGTCGATGAGGTAGCCGACTGTGCCCAGATTGCGCGAAACCTCAACCAGCCGATTGGAGTTGGAGCTGTTGGTCGAGCCGACAACGAGCACGAGGTTAGCGTTATGCGCAACGTTGCGCACGGCTACCTGACGGTTCTCGGTGGCGTAGCAGATGTCCTGTGAGTGCGGGCCGGCGATATTCGGGAATTTGACCTTGAGCGCGTGAATAATGTCGCGCGCTTCGTCGAGGCTGAGTGTCGTCTGGGTGAGATAGGCGACGCGGTTGGGATCGGGGACCTGGAGTGCCTCGACTTCGGCAACATTCGAGACGACCTGCGTGACGTCCGGGGCCTCGCCGAGAGTGCCTTCGATCTCGTCGTGATCGCGATGGCCGATCAGGACCAGCGAGTATCCCTGCTTGGCAAACTTGACGGCCTCGATGTGCACCTTTGTGACCAGCGGGCAGGTTGCGTCGATGACCTTGAGTCCGCGGCCCTTGCTGCGCTCGCGTACCGCCGGCGAAACACCATGGGCAGAATAGATCACGCGCTGACCATCCGGCACGTCGTCGATCTCGTGGACAAAGACCGCACCCTTTTCCGCCAACTCATTCACAACATAGCGGTTGTGGACGATTTCGCGGCGGACGTAAATGGGGGCACCGAAGGTCTCAAGCGCGATTTTTACGATGTCGATGGCGCGGACTACGCCGGCACAGAAACCACGCGGCTTGAGCAGCAAAACCCGCTTCTCAGTGGGGAACGCGGCGCTCTGGCTGCCGTTGGGAGTGGATTCGAGGACAGAGGTCGTCACTTCAACAGTATACCTGCGAGTGGTCAATCTGCGGGTAGGGCGATTTTGCGCAGGATCGCTCCAGTCGCCTTGTGGTTACCTGCATTCCCGAAGCATCTTCAGGGTTTACTCTCTGTCTTCAGGGGAGATAAAAGTCTGGTGACGGGCACGCGGAGGGACGGGTTCTATTTTCTTGCCCTGGGTTGGGCGATCTTCGCCTTTTTGGGAGTCACGCTAGCGCTGACGATGGATTGGGCGATGGCGGATTTCAGACCGCTTTACTATGCGGCGCGCTGCCTGCATGAGCATGGGGACCCGTACAATCGCCGCGACGTACTCCAGGTTTATAGGGAGGAGGCAGCGGAGCGTACCGACGAGAGAACGGTCTCAAGCATCATGGCTGTGCGCAACATCTATTTGCCGAGCCAGTTTGTGCTTTCATTTCCGCTGACCTGGTTGCACTTTCAACCTGCCCGATTGCTGTGGGTGGTGCTGAACGTCTCAACTCTCACTTTTGCGGCAATCTTGATGTGGAAGCAGGGGGCATCTTCTGCGCCTCTGATATCGGGCATCCTGATTGGGTTCCTGCTGGCAAACAGTGAAACCGTTCTAGCGCTGGGCAATGCAGCTGGCATCGCCGTCGGCCTCTGTATCGTAGCCGCGTGGTGCTTTTTGAACAATCGCTATGCGGCTGCAGGTATTGTCTGTCTTGCTCTGAGCCTCATGCTGAAGCCCCAAGACGGGGGGATGGTCTGGCTCTATCTCCTGTTTGCGGGTGGTCCGAACAGGAAACGAGCCTTGCATACACTCGGCCTGACCGTAGCTCTCTCCCTTCCCTTTTTCTTATGGATCTATGCGATCTCTCCTCATTGGCCGAGCGAACTGGGGGAGAACTTGTCCTTCTTCTCTGCGCCGGGGAACCCCAGTGATCCAGGACCATCGTCGAGGCTCTGGCCGACTGCGATGGTCAACCTGCAAACCGTGATCAGTTTGATCGAGAACGATCCTCATTGGTACAACCCCGTGACATACGCGGTGGTCGCAGCGATTCTCCTTCCTCTGGGCATCGCTGTAATTCGTTCAAAGCCCTCGCCAAACCGGGCTTGGATTGGTCTCGCCGCGGTCTCGGCTCTCACCATGCTGGCCACTTACCACCGCAGAAACGACGCCAGGCTCCTGCTGCTGAGCGTTCCGGCTTGCGCGACGTTATGGCGCGAGGGTGGTCGCCAGAGGTACATCGCGCTCGCGGTCACATCGGCTGCCTTCTTTTTCACGGCCGACAACCCATGGATCGTCAGCTTTGAGATCCTTAGGCACATTGCTGTGCACCACAAAGCTCTGGCTGACTATCTTCAGGCCCCTATCCAGGTCCTGCCCGCTCCCCTCAGCATCCTCGCTATGGCAGTTTTTTACGTCTGGCTCTATGTGGAAGGCGACTCTGAGCGAACGATCAGGGCATCCTATCTTGAGCGACTGTGGGGACGCCGCAAAGACCACGAGGTGCCTCAGATCGACCCCGGTCTGGATCCGCGAGTCCGCCGATTTGGTATGGGACATCGTGTCCAGACTTCTTTAGCGAGCCACGCCGATCGCAATCAGGCTCTGTCCGATAGGCGGCGGGCAGATATGGGTCTCAAAACCGTGGACCAGGGGGAAGATCACCCGATCGAAGAGACGAACAGAAGGCACGTCGAAGGTACGCTTCTTGAGGAGACAAAAACTGAGCCACCATAGGAAGTAGCCCACAAAGTTGAAGTACCTAAACTGCACCAGCGTGAATCCCGCGTTTTCGAGCTTTGCCTTTAACTCACGCGAAGTGTAGCGTCGGAAGTGGCCGAAGTCCCGATCGATGGGAGCATAAATCTCGGGCCGAGCGGGCACAAAGAGGCAGAGAGCGCCCTGCGCAGGTTTCAACAACCGATAGTAAATTTCCAACTCCTCCTGATCTGCCTCGATATGTTCAAGAACATTCACACTGAAGATCGCGTCCCAATCCACGTGCGCTTGGAGATCGTTCACGGTGCCCTGGACGATTTCGTGTTCTGGAAAGGAGTTTTGCAGCTTGTCGTAGAACGACGGATCCGGTTCGATGGAGACCAATCGTTCGACTCCCGGCCGCCGGCGAAGTTCCGCGGTGAATTGGCCGATGCCTGCGCCTACCTCGAGCACGCGTCCGCGAAGAAATCGGTCGAAATCGCGAAGCAGCGCGGCACGGTAGTTCCTGGCTTCGCGCAGCGCCGCAAACTCGAAATCGTCAGTAGTGGCCGATGCGTTGGGTTGGCTCATGGGCTGTTCCGAAAATTGTATTTACAAATGCACCACAAAGCGCGAAGGCCGTCGCGCCAGCCGATCTTCTTGCCCTCTGCGTAGGTGCGGCCAGCGTAGGATACGCCCACTTCGTACACGCGCACCCGCGCCTTCGCGATTTTGGCCGTGATTTCCGGCTCAAATCCGAAGCGATTCTCCTCGATCCGAATGTTCTGAATAATCTCCCGCCGAAAGCTCTTATAGCAGGTCTCCATGTCCGTCAAGTTCAGGCCGGTCGCCATATTCGAGAGCAGCGTCAGGAATTTGTTTCCCACCGCGTGCCAGTAATACAAGACCCGGCGGGCGTCTCCCCCTGCTTGAAAGCGCGATCCGTAGACCACATCGGCCTTCCCCGCCAGGATCGGCGCAAGCAAACGACAGTACTCTGCGGGCTCGTACTCCAGATCAGCGTCTTGAATGATCACGACATCGGATGTCGCATGGGAGATACCGGTGCGAAGAGCGGCCCCTTTCCCCAGGTTGACTTCATGGCGGAAGAGCCTCACGCGCGAATCGCGTTGCGCGAGCCCGCAAAGCAGCTCCCAGGTACGATCCTGGGAGCAATCATCTACAATCAGCAACTCGCGCAGGGGGCGCTGCGCGAGCACGTGAGCTACGATCGCCTCCACCGTTGACGCCTCGTTGTAGACGGGCATGATGGCGGTGAGGCACGGCTCAATCTCACTGTTGGAGTTCACTGCGCACATCGTAGCAGTTTTTGTGCTACAGACCGCCAGTTACCTGATTACTAAAGGGTTGCGTCTCGGCGTTTCTTGATCGTGGTCACATTCGCCTCCAAAGTAAATCCACGTGTACCGGAATCTCGTTTTTGATTGCGACTGTGAGGAAGGACGGCCGATCGATTTTGAAGTCCGAACAAGTGGCTGGAATCGTGCCCGCGATTCGGACATCGGCTCCTTCCATCGTCATCTGGAAAGGAACGTGGAGATAGTGGGCAGTCTGACCGGCGAACTGGACTTCAAGATCGGCATCGATGGTCGAAGCGGGTGCCGATGGCTCAGGGAACTTTGCGCGCACGATCACCATGGGGAACTGGGCGCCCCGCGTCGTCTCCAGCATGTGCAGATCGCGGTTCGTGTCTCCAGAGTCGAAAGTCTTGACTGGGACCGCAATGAGGAAGTCGCAGAGGCCATTCTTGCAGGTTCCTTTCCCTTTCGCCGCGTGGCTGACACCATCGACTTCATGCATGGGATGCGACATGTGGTAGGAAAGAGTGGATCGATCGAGCATCCATTGCTTCGCGCTTTGACCGGGGAGAGGCATAGAAGCCAGCAGGAACAACAGCCAGGCGCGTCTCACTTCTGTTTCTCCCAGAACTTGATGTGAATGGGCCAGGAGACCGCAATGATGGCCGCGCCGTAGGATGCCGCAGTCACGTAAGCCACCGCACCGTGCGCCGAAGCGATACCGTGGACCTTTTCGCCTGCCTTCTCCTGTTTGTAGGCCATGATGCCCAGCGCCGGGGTGAGGATCATTCCTGGGCCGTGAATCCAGGCCAAGGCCTCATGCCAGCGAATCGCTCCATGCTTTTCGGTTCCCGGAATGCGCGGAGCAGCGATCGCGAAGTAGGCTGTGCTGAAGTAAAGCGCGGTGGTCGCGGCGCCGAGTGCGATGTGCGTATCCAGATTGGCGTCGGTTGGCTCTTTGATTGTCTGCCCATTGCGACCTTTCGCCTTCGCCATGGGACCAGTGATGACAGCGGCGACCATGGGAATCGTGGTGATGATTCCCAGGCGCTGGTGGATCTTGAGCATCTCTGTCCGGCGGGCGAGTGTGGCCTGCAGCTGCGGATTGGCCTGGGTCTGCTGAGGGGTGAAGCCGAGATCGGAAAGCGAGGGCTCCTGCGGAGGCGATGGGGCGTTGCTTGCGGGAGGAGGCGCATTCGGCACCCCGGGTTGGGTTGGCGGAGCCTGCTGCTGTGCCGCGGGTTGCTGCGACGGCGGCTGGTTTGATGGTGCGTCTTGGGCATCAAGAGAGCGCTGAACGGTGAGAGCCAGCAAAAGAACTCCGGCGGAAAGGATGTGCTGCCCCGCTTGCGACATGCGGTTTTTCTCCTTAAGAAATCGGATGCCGGCACCTGGATGCCAAAGGAAGGTTCGATCGGGCTGCGAATGCGTGCTCTCGGACTGCCCCTTCTGACGGAAGCGAGTATGGCGCTGTGAGCCGCCAAAGAGAATGAACTTTTGTTCATTTTCGCGCCTGGAGATCTGCGGCCTGCTAGCGACTGCCCGCGATCATCTGCGCAGCGTGCTGCAGGCTGGTATCAGTCACTTTGGCGCCCGAGAGCATGCGTGCCACTTCGTGGGTACGGGCGCGATCGTCGAGGACGCGGATCTGTGTCTTGGTGCGGCCATGATCTTCGCGTTTTTCGACGACGAGATGCTGGCCTGCAAAGGCGGCGATCTGGGGAAGGTGCGTGACGCACAAAACCTGCTGGCCGCGGGCAAGGGCTTTGAGCTTTTGGCCGACCGCCTCGGCAGCGCGGCCGCCAATGCCAATGTCGATTTCGTCGAAGACGAGGGTGCGCGGAGTCGGATTGCTTTTCTTCGATTTAGATGCGTTTTCTTCGACTGCTACTTTGAGAGCCAGCATCACACGCGACATCTCGCCGCCGGAAGCAATCTCGTGCAGCGGTTTGAGCGGTTCGCCGGGGTTTGTGGCAATGCGATATTCAACTGTGTCCCAGCCGTGGGCGGTCCAGGCTGACTCTTGCGCAGAAGAGGTGACTTCAATCTGAAAGCGGACCTTCATAGCGAGCGAATTGATCTGCGTCTCGGCGAGCTTGGCAAGTTTCGTCGCGGCTGCTTTGCGATCGGAGGTAAGCGCGGTCGCAGCTTCCCCGTAGGCAGTTGAGGCTTTGGCGACGGCCGAGCGCAGTTCCTTGAGAATCTCGTCGCGGTCTTCGACTTCGGCCAGCTTGCGGGCGACGTCTTCGCCGAAAGAGATCACCTCAGCTACGGATTGGCCGTACTTGCGCTTGAGGCGGTCGAGCTGAGCGAGCCGGTCTTCGATCTCGACGAGCCGTTCGGGGCTGGCGTTGATGCCTTCGGCATAATCCCGCAGCGTGGCGCCGGCGTCGCCAATGGTGGCTCGGGCCGCGACGAGCTGCTGCGCAAGTTCGGCGAATTGCGCGTCATAGCGGGCGAGCTCTTCGACATTGCGGATTGCTGTGCGCAGTGCGCCTTCGGCCGAGGCATTGCCCTCGTACAGCTGGTCGTAGGCGCTCATCGCCGCGGTATAGAGCTTCTCCGCGTTGGCCAGCACTCGCTTTTCCGTCTCGAGCTTCTCGTCCTCGCCGGTTTCGAGGTGCGCAGCTTCGATCTCTTTGTGTTGGTAGCTCCAGAGATCGACCATGCGAAGGCGGTCCTGCTCACCTTGCAAGAGGTCGTCGAGTTTGGTCTGGGCTTCGCGCCATTTTGCGTAGGCTTCGGCGACAGGTTCAGCGGCGAGGTTGCCGAAGCGGTCGAGGAGAATGCGCTGCTGGGCCTCGTCGAAGCTAGAGAGGGTCTCACTCTGTGCATGGACGAGAGCGAGTTCCGGTGCAAGCTGGCGCAGAACGGCCACAGTGGCCGGCTGATTGTTCACGAAGACTCGCCCCTTGCCGGTGGAGAGAATCTCGCGGCGAAGAATAATTTCTGCGCCCTCGGCGTCGATCCCGTTCTCTTCGAGAGTCGCCTCGGCGCCAGACGTCGACTCGAAGACGCAGGAGACGACGGCCTTTTCAGCGCCGTGGCGCACAACTTCTGCCGAGGCCTTGCCCCCCATCAACAGGGCCAAAGCATCTACAAGGATGGATTTGCCGGCGCCCGTCTCGCCCGTGAGCAGGTTCAATCCGGGGCCGAATGTGGCGATGGCATGATCGATGACCGCGTAGTTCTCGGCGCGCAACTCGACGAGCATCCGTGCGACCCTTTGAGGAAAACCGGCCGTGCAGCAGGAGGGTACCGGCCCGAGCGCAGCATAGCACGAACGGCACAACCCACACTGCGGAGTGGGCTTATCGCCGCTCCAGATGGGACCAGATCGATAACTTGGGCGGCGACTCGCCGTCTGATACCGTGAAGACTGAGGAGAATCGCGATTTTTATTCTAGCTTTTGCCATCGCCATGCAGGCTGACAGCGCACCCGCGCCCGCAGGAGTGCCCGGTGTCAGTGCGTTGATGGACATGGTGAACAACATCGGCTCCATCGCGCTGTGCGTGCTGGGACTGCTGGTGATCGCCAGTCTCTATTCGTGGACCATCATCTTTGGCAAGATGGGAACGTTCGGCAAAGCCACGAACGAAAGCCGCAAGTTTCTTCGGGCCTTCCGCAAGGCCGAGCGTCTGAGCGAAATCTCGACACTTGCCGACACCTACAAAGCGAGCCCTTTGGCGCAGGTGTTTGAGGAAGTCTACGAGACCTATAAGCGCCAAACAGGTGGATCGGGGCCGCCGCGCAACATTACGGCTCTGGAGCGGTCGGCTCAGACGGCAGCGAGCGAGTCAATCACTAACATGGAGCGCCGCATGCCGTGGTTGGCGACCATTGCCGCGACGAGCCCGTTTGTCGGCCTGTTCGGAACCGTAATGGGAGTGATCGACGCGTTTCACGGGCTGGGCACAGCCGGCGCTGCAACGCTGCGTGCAGTTGCGCCGGGCATCAGCGAAGCGCTCATCACGACGGCGGCAGGTCTGTTCGTCGCTGTTCCCGCGGTGGTGGCCTACAACCAGTTTGCCGCACGGGTTCGCGTGCTGGCCTCGGCGACCGACGATTTTTGCCGCGAACTACTGAACTCGTTCGACGAGATTCCAGAACGCACGCAGGCACCGCCGCAGCGCGGACCGGCAGTTGAAGCGGCGCACGAGTATGAGCGCGGGTTCTTCAAGTAGAGTTGCGAGCCAACACCGCTAGCACGAGATCGAACAAGAGGTAAAGCGTGGCTTTTACTGCAAGCTCGGGACAAACACGGACATCCCTGGCGGAGATCAACATCACTCCGCTGGTGGATGTCGTGCTGGTCCTGCTGGTCATTTTCATGATCACGGCGCCGGTGCTGCAATCAGGCATCGAGGTCGCCGTTCCGAAGACCAAGACGGTCAAGGAAATCACCGAGCAGCGGACCGTGGTGACCATCGATCGCGATGCGCAAGTGTTCCTGGGGGACAAGCTGGTAAACATCCACGATCTGCCGCAGCTGCTGCGACAGCAGACGGGCGGCGATTCGGCCAAGAAGGTGATCTATCTGCGCGCCGATGGGCGGGTTTCCTTTGGCAACTTCGCGACGCTCATGGACGCGGTGAAGCAGGCGGGTATCACCAACATTTCGATCGTAACGCAGCCTCTGGACACCAAGGGGCGCTCCGGCAACAGCGGAGAGTGAGCGACGAACCGCCGATGCTTGGTTTCGCCGCCAGGATTGAGTAAGCGATGAGTGTTCTCGAGAAAAGCGCAGCACATCTGGAGGACGAGCTCACCCCGGATCCGGTGATGGCGCCGGCGGCCGGGTCGATCGTGCTGCATCTGGCGCTCGCCGGGACGGTTCTTCTATGGGGCATCCTGGGTGGGTTCTTCCATCACAGTTTGTGGGGGAGTGCCGGAGCGGGCGGAGCCATCCAGGTCAATCTGGTAAGTAGTGCCCTGCCCTTGCCGTCGACCCAGCCCATCAATCAGAATGTGCTCTCGACCGAGACCCCGAGCCAGGCACCCGCTCCACCGACGCCCAAGGCGAAGCAGGCGGAGGACGACACAGCAATCCCCATCGCGGGCAGGCAAAAGAAGCAGGAGCACGAAACCGCGCCCAGGACGCCGCCCAAACAGCAGCAGCCGACGCCGAATACACGCGCCGCTTATGGGGAGCAGTCGGGATCGTCGATGCCGAGAGCAACACAGCCAAGCCTCACAGCCGGGCCGACATCGGTCAACAACGGCGATTTCGGCAGTCTTTTCGGATGGTATGTCGAAGGAATCAGCCGAAAAATGGCGGCAAACTGGTATAAAACGCTCGTCGACCCGTCCACGCCCCGGGGAGCGCGCGCCTACATCGATTTCACGATCAACCGCGACGGAACTGTAGGCAACCCCAAGCTCGACCGCTCCAGCGGCAGTTCTACCCTGGATCGATCCTGTGTGGACGCGGCACGGCGCGTCGACACGTTTGGGCCGCTACCCGGCGGTTACAACCAAAGTACCTTGCTGGTTTCCTACTACTGCGAATACTAGATCGAGTCCCGGGCATCTAATTACAATGGAACTGAGCATCGGCGCCTGCCCGCAGGCTTGCGTGGCATTGACATAAGACAAAATACCCTGCCCGATGCATTCCGCTCGACTCAACCGAGGAAGGATTGCGTGCGCATGAGGTTTGGTTCCCGGTTTCTTTTTTCCGTTTTTGTTCTTTTGGCAAGCCTTCAGTGCATCTCATCGCGCGCGCAGGACTGGGTGCGCATCGGTTCGAATTTAGGCAACGCAAAGATTCGTATCGCGGCCGCCGATTTCAAGCCCGTGGGCGAAGACCCGCAGACTCCCTCCCTGAAAGCTGAGTTCGATTCGACCCTCTATAACGACCTGGGCAGCGCGGGAATCTTCGATCTGGTCTCGAAGAGTTTTGCACCTCCCGGGACGCCTGGTTCCCCACAGGAAATGAACCTGGCGCAGTGGTCGGCTGCCCCTGCCAGCGCGGCGATGGTGGCCTTTGGGGCCCTCTCGGTAAACAACGGAAGGCTGGTGGTCTACGGGTGGCTCGACGACACCAGTAACACAACGAATCCGCAGGTGCTGGGCAAGCAATACAACGAGGCAGCGAGCCAGGACATGGCGCGCACGATCGCACACAGATTTGCCGATGAGATCATTGCCAGGTTGGGGGGCGGCATCAACGGTATCGCCGAGACCAAGATTTACTTCATCAGTTCGCGCACCGGGTCGAAGGAAGTGTGGGTGATGGACTACGACGGAGCGAACCAGCATGCCGTCACACATCTGGGCAGCATCTCTCTATCGCCGCGCGTCTCACCCGACAATTCGCGGGTTGCGTTTGCGACCCTTGGCCGCGAAGGATGGTCTGTGCGCATGTACTCTTTGGATCTGGGCCGGCTGGTTAGCTTCCCTGCAGGCACGGCTGGCGGCTCCAATCAATCTCCGGCGTGGAGCGCCGATGGATCGAAGCTTGCTTTCTCGTCGTCGCGGACCGGTGACCCGGAGATCTGGGTTGCGGACGCGAGCGGGGCCGCACCGAAGCGGATCACCTACTTCAAGGGGCCGGACGTTTCGCCGACCTGGAATCCGAAGACCAATTCGCAGATTGCGTGGGTAAGTGGCCGCACCGGGCTGCCGCAGATCTACACCATGGATCAGGACGGTGCCAACATTCAGCGGCTAACCGACGGCGGCTATGCGGTTTCGCCATCATGGTCGCCCAACGGCCAGTTCCTCACCTTCAGCTGGAACCGCAAGTACGGACCAGGCGCACCGGGAGGCCAGGACATCTACATCATGGACATTGCCACAAAGCGGTGGCAGCAGTTGACGCACGACGCAGGAAGCAACGATTTTCCGTCGTGGGCGCCGGACACGAGGCACATCGTTTTCGAGCGGAAGCAGGGTGGCCGCACAGAGATTTGGTCGATGCTGGCAGATGGCACAGACCAGCATCAGTTGACGCATTCGGGGAATAATTTCATGCCGAACTGGAGCTGGAAGTGAGCTGAATTTCGAGGCCTGGCCTAAGTAGTTGAACTATCATAGTTGTCGATGAGACGATTCCCGAACCACCGGGGCGGGAGCGATCTCGGAACCCGCAATTTGAGTTCGTGTGGACAGTGCAAGTGAAAACACGGGCTCACAAAGAGTGCATTCCGAACGATGTAATTGGCACGGCCTGTGCAACGGAGGACGCAATCCGAACCCAGGCAAAGAAATGATTGCATCGCCAGGAAGCGCGAAAGGAGCCAACATTGAATCGACGAATTCGAGTTTTCGCCCCTGTAGTCCTGCTTGTCGCCTTGGTTGCCATCGCTGGTTGCAAAAAGAAACAACCTCCGGCGCCTCCCGCACCACCGCCAGCGCCAGCGGCAGCGCCCACGGCTTCGATCAGCGCGACGCCGTCGCGCATCAACGCCGGTGACTCGGTCACGCTGAGCTGGAGCACGACGGGCGCCACAAGCGCTACGATTGACGGCGTTGGCGACGTGCCGACGAGCGGCACCAGAACCGTGACACCAACGTCCTCGACAACCTATAAACTGGTTGCGCGCGGCGAAGGTGGTACGGCCGATGCTTCTGCCGAGGTCACTGTCGTGCCGCCGCCTCCGGTGACTCAGCCCGCACATACCATGTCGGCTGAAGAGGAGTTCAGAGCCAATGTCCACGACGTCTTCTTCGACTACGACGCGTATGACATCCGCTCCGATGCACAGAGCACTCTATCGCAGGACGCGTCGTATCTGACCGGCCATCCCAATCTCAAGATTGTGATCGGCGGTTATTGCGACGAGCGCGGCTCCGACGAATACAACCTGGCACTTGGCCAAAATCGCGCCAATGCTGCGAAGAATGCCCTGGTCACAGCCGGAGTTGCGGCCGACCGCATCCGTGTCGTGAGCTACGGCAAGGAGAAACCCTTCTGCACCGAGTCGACAGAGCAATGCTGGCAGCTGAATCGCCGCGCAGGCTTCTCGCTCGATCAGTAGCGCAAACAGGCGGCGCTACCAAGCCGCTTTTCACACTTCCAGTTCGCCCGGCCAGATCGATCAGTCGACGGCCGGGCGAATTGGAAATTGACAACCATGCGGGAAGTTGTTGCGTCCGAATACTGGAGAGGCAACGACTTCCTCGCAGGCAGGTGAAAGATGCAAAAGGAACGATCTTATCGCAGCGGCTTCCTTGCAGCGCCATTGCTGGCTTTGCTTGTGTGTCTTGCCCCAAGCCGGGCACACGCGGTCTCGAAAGAGACGATTCAGATGCAGACCCAGATCCAGCAGCTGCTGGACATGGTGCAGCGGCTGCAGACCACGCTGGATACCAAGTTTGCGGTGCTACAGAATCTGGCACAGCAGACGGCCGATCAGGCAACGCAGATGAGCGCGACGGTTAATGCACTGCAGCAGAAGCTGAATACGCAGGTCGACAACCTGAACGGCAAGCTGGACACGAATTCGGGGCAGGTTCAGTCGATGAACGACTCGGTCGACGAACTGAAGACCCGGATTGCGGCACTGCAGAAAACCCTGCAGGACATGCAAAACCAGTTGCAGACAATGCAGCAGCCGCAGGGAGGAACACCCGGTATGCCGCCGACCGGATCGGCTCCCGCGCCGAATGGCCCTGGGGCGATGAATGCCGCTCCGACGGTGAATCAGGCGCCGCCACTGGATCAGACCTATCAGGCAGCCTTGAGCGACTTCAACTCCGCCAAGTACTCGCTTGCAACGAGCGAGTTTCAGGACGTGATCCACTACTATCCGCTCGATCCGATGGCGGGCAGCGCACAGTTTTATCTCGGAGAGATTGCCTATCGCCAGAAGAACTACGAAGACGCGATCAAGGACTACGATGCGGTGCTGGAGCAGTTCAGCGGGAACTCGAAGGCCCCGACAGCACAACTGCACAAGGGACTTGCCCTCTTCGCGCTCCATCAACGCGACGCCGGCGCACGCGAGCTGCGTTCTCTGATCCAGCGCCATCCGCAGACTCCCGAAGCAGCGCAGGCCCGCGCAAAGCTGAACGAACTGGGCCTGCGTGTCACGGTGGCCCAGCACTAGAGTTCAATCCCCATCGCGAAGACGTTCCCCGCCGGCGAGCGGGGATTTTTGTTGGTGCGGGCGCGGCGAGAATGGTATCAATGGCGAATCATGCCTTGAGCTGGAGGTCCGCGATGATGGAAAACGCGCGCACGATGCGCTGGATCCGGTGGAGTTCAGCGGTGTTGGGAGGTGCGGCACTGATCTGTGCGGCCAGCCGGCCCGCGCGGGCGCAGGAGGACGGAAGTACCGAGGTCGTACCGGGAATGGAGGACGCCTGCATCGAGAATCTGGGCTACCTGGCCTGCGAAAATGGCATGCCGAAACCTCCGGGCGCGCAGCAGCTGATCGTGGTCCACTATGCAGCAGTGGCGGTATCGCCAACGACCATGACCGCCGGCGGCGCGCATGGGCAAAACTCTCAAAGCAGCGCGGAGCAGACTGCGCTGCAGAACTGCCGCAGGAATGGAGCGACCAACTGCAAGGTCCTGACGTGGGCCGAGAACGCCTGCATTGGACTGGCGGAGAGCTACGCGGACAAGTCCTATGGGTTCTATGTGGGAAACAGCCGCGATGAGTCTGCCGCTGGCGCGCTGGCGCGATGCCAGTCTGCAAATGGCAAAAGCTGCGTGACGGTCACAGCGCCTTGCGCCTCCGATGATGTTCGCTGGTCTGCGCCTTTGCCTCTACCGCCGGGAGGGTCGACAGCAACAGTCGATCCGAACATGGTGGGGACCTGGGAGCTGTTCATCAATCCGGGCCGCTGGATTTGGCGCGTGGCACCGAACGGCACCTACGAATTGCACAGCGAGGCCATGGACAATACCCCGTCGAATGCCGGGACGTTCTCGGCGAGCAACGGACACTACACGCTGCACGCGATCACGATGAGCTGGGATGATGCGGGAACGTACAAGGTGCAGAGCCCGGGAGTCGTCGTCGCGACAGGCAAGCTGGGGACAGGGACATGGAGAAGGATCGGCGGGGCAAGCTCCAATCTAACCAAAGCGCCGCCACCGGCAAGACCGAGCGGTCCGCCTATCACGATCAGGAAATGAACGCGGGCCGCGCCTGCGCCTGGTACGTCTGGAGCGGATTGGAGTTGCACGAAAAGAAACGCCCCGCATCTGCGGAGCGTCTTTTCGTGCGGACTGCTTCGGCTTTTGATCTTCGGATTGCGCTGTGCGCAACCCGAAGATCAAAAGCCCTGCTTCCCTACTGCAGATTGGCCATCAATGCGTCGAGCGCCGACTTCGGCGGACGCGTCAACGATTCCGGCAGCGTTGCAAGAGGCTCATCCACCATGCCGAGCAGGTCGATGAACGTCGGCTTCTCGGTGTTGATGTAGAACACGCCGGTCAGCACTTCGTTCTTCGCTTCGGCTTCCATCAGCGTGCGCACTGCGTTTGCCTTGTCGGTTGGATCGTAGTCCTCGTGCAGCTTGCGGAGGCGTAGGCTCGAGCCGTCGTGCATCTCGACGTCGTAGACTTCGCCCGACTGGTAGTCGACTTCGATCTCTTCAAAGCTCGCCACAAAGCCCACGTCGTTGATGGGCTCGTCGTTCTCTTGCATGAACTTGTAGCTTTTGGTCGAGCCCTCGTGATCGTTGAAGGTGACGCAGGGGCTGATGACGTCGAGCATCACCGTGCCCTTGTGAGCAATCGCGGCCTTCAACATCGCGAGCAACTGCTTTTTGTCGCCCGAGAACGAGCGGCCAACGAATGTCGCACCAAGTTGAATCGCCAGTGCGCAGGTATCGATCGCCGGAAGGTCGTTGATGACGCCGGTCTTCAGCTTGGAGCCGATGTCGGCGGTCGCCGAGAACTGCCCCTTCGTCAATCCGTAGACGCCGTTATCTTCGATGATGTAGATCATCGGGAGATTGCGGCGCAGCAGGTGAACGAACTGGCCGACCCCGATCGACGCCGTGTCGCCGTCGCCTGAAACGCCGAGCAGCATGTTCTGCTGATTCGCCAAAATCGCGCCGGTTGAGACCGAAGGCATGCGGCCGTGCACACTGTTGAAGCTGTGTGCGCGGCTCATGAAGTAGGCCGGGCTCTTCGACGAGCAACCGATACCGCTCATCTTCATCACGTGCTCAGGCTCAACGCCCATTTCGAACATGGCGTCGATGATGCGCTCGGAGATGGCGTTGTGGCCGCAGCCCGCGCAGAGCGTCGACTTGCCGCCGCGATATTCCAGCACCGGAAGACCGATGTGATTGACCTTGGGGCCTGGCGTAGAAGTGGAAGTTGCCATTACAGGCCCTCCTTGGTTACGAACTCTTCGGTGATGGAGCCGGGATCGACCGGCAGCCCGTTGTAATGCAGAATGCTGCGCAATTTGCTCACTTGATCGCCCGGCAGATCGAGCTTCAGCAAGCTGAGCAGTTGTCCGTCACGATCCTGCTCGACCACATAAACACGCTCGTGAGATGCCACGAAGTCGTGGATCTCGTGCGCAAAGGGATAGGCGCGGATGCGGAGATAATCCACATCGAGCTTGTACTGCTTCTTGATGTGGTCCATGCTCTCGCGGAGCGCGAAATCAGTAGTGCCGTAGGCAATGAACCCGACCTTGGAGGTGCCGTTTTTCACGATCTCCGGCGCCGGAACCAGCTTGCGCGCATTCTCAAACTTGCGCGTCAGACGATCCATCAGCGCCTGGTATTCAGCCGGGTTTTCAGTGTACGCGGCGGCATCGTTGTGCCCCGAGCCGCGGGTGAAGTAGGCAGCCTTGGGATGCTTCGTACCCGGTAGCGTGCGCCAGCCAATCGCGTCGCCATCCACATCGCGATAACGCGCGAAGCTGCCGAGTCGATTCAGATCCTCGGCCGTCAGCACCTTGCCTCGATCGAGCGGCTTGGTCGGATAGGTGAACGGTTCTGACATCCAGTTGTTCATGCCCAGATCGAGATCGGTCAGAACGAAGACTGGAGTCTGGAGCCGCTCCGCAAGATCAAATGCTTCCATCGAGAATTCGAAGCACTCTTTCACTGAACCCGGCAAGAGAACGACATGCTTGGTGTCGCCGTGGGACAGGAATGCGGTGGAGAGCAGGTCGGCCTGCGAGGTGCGCGTCGGCATACCTGTCGAGGGTCCGGTGCGCTGCACGTCGAAGATCACGCCTGGAATCTCAGCGAAGTAGCCGAGGCCCGCGAACTCCGCCATCAGCGAGATGCCGGGCCCGGAGGTCGACGTCATGGAACGTGCACCAGCCCAGCCTGCGCCGAGCACCATCCCGATTGCAGCGAGCTCGTCTTCGGCCTGGACTACTGCGAAGGTTGCTTTCCCTTCCGGGGTGACGCGGAACTTCTTGAGCAGGTCGGTGGCGGCTTCAATCAGCGAGGTCGACGGCGTGATGGGATACCACGCAACGACCGTGACGCCCGCGAAGACAGCGCCCATGCCGCAGGCCGCGTTGCCATCGATGATGATCTTGCCGGCGGTCTGGTTCATCCGCTCGATGTAATAGGGATCCTGCTTGGTGAACTTCTGCTGTGCGTAGTCGTAGCCGGCCTTCACAGCAGCAAAGTTAAGGTCAAATACCTTCTGCTTTTTGGCGAACTGCTTCTTGACGCTGGCTTCGATCACGGCCAGATCGATCGAGAGCAGCTGGGCAACCACGCCGACGAACACCATGTTCTTAACGAGCTTGCGCAGCTTCGCTTCGGGACACACAGCAGCCGTAATCTTGTCGAAGGGAACCGGGTAGGAGGCGACGTCGCTGCGATATTGCTTGAGATTGAAATTCTCTTCGTAGATTGCCGCGCCGCCCGTATCGAGCTCGAGCATGTCCTGCTTTGCCGTTTCGGGATTAAGCGCAATGAGCACCTGCGACCCGCGCTTACGAGCTACGTACCCGTCTTTGCTGGCGCGAATGGTGTACCAGGTGGGAAGGCCGGCGATGTTCGAGGGAAAGAGGTTTTTCCCGCTGACCGGGACCCCCATTCCAAAGATGCTTTTCAGCAGAACGCTATTGGCGGATTGCGAGCCGGATCCGTTCACCGTTGCTACGATCATGCTGAAATCGTTGGTGACGCGCTTCTGCGCGTTTAAGGCACCCTGTTCTTGACCCAGGGCCAGGTCTCCTGTCGCCATTTGGCGGGATTCCCTTCAAATAAATTCTGTAAGAGTAAACATCACCCTCGCCTTGTGATTATAGTCACTTGGCGGTTTGGTCGTACCGCGAAGGGACACACGGTTTGCGCTCAAGGTAACTGAATGGACAATGAAATGTTCGCGCGCTCAAAAACTGGTCGGATTGGGGTGTGGATTTGACGGCTTGAGGGAGTGGATCTTGCTCTGATTCGAGAGGACTCGAATCGCGTTAAGCCCTGCCGATTCAGGCGGTCCGGGCGATCCGATTGGAGTCAACGCGCCAACGCGCCAGCAGGGACAGAGAGATCACGACGAGGGCGAGCGTGAGCCCGATCCAGGTGCCGTAGATTCCCCAGCGCAACACGAAACACAATGTGAGTCCGAGCGGCAGACCAAGAATCCAGTAGCCGATAAAGTTGGCAATCATAGGAACGCGCGTCTCGCCGAGGCCGCGCAGCGCGCCGGTACAGACGGTTTGAATACCGTCGAAGATTTGGAAAGCCGCAGCGATCCAGAGCAGACTCGGGCCGACCATCAGCACCCGCGGGTCGTGCGTGTAGAGCATGATGAGGGGCCGAGGCGCGACCAGAAATGCAATGCCGGCAAGAACCATGAAGGACGTGCCGAGCGCGAGCGCGAGCCATCCGGCGCGGCGTGCGCGCGCGGGATCGCCGGCACCGACAGCGTGGCCGACGCTCACTGCGGCTGCTGCCGACACGCCAAGCGGGACCATGTAGCTGATGCTTGCGTAGTTCAGTGCGATGGCATGTGTGGCCAACGCGACCGGATTGAGATAGCCCGCAGAGAAGGTCGATAGATTCCATGCGCCGACCTCGAGCAGAATCTGTCCGGCGGCAGGCGCGCCGAGACGAACCAGCTTCTGGAGTCGATCCCATTGCGGCCCAGCCCAGTGTTGAAACAGCGGATGCCCGCGTGTGCGCTCGTAGCGCCAGGCAAAGCCTATCAACGCCGCCGCCATGCCTACACGAGCGATGCACGTCGAAATCGCGGAACCATTCACGCCGAGCGCCGGGAAGCCGAGCTTTCCATAGATGAGGACCCAGTTGCCCCCCCAGTTGAGCAGGTTGGCAAGCACGTAGGTCAGCGTGATCACACGGACCTGCCCAACGCCCTGCAGATAGCGCCGCGTTCCACCGTAGAGGAGCAGAGGAAGCGTGCTCCAGCCGAGAATGCGCAGGTACGAACTCGCGGGTACAGCAACCGAGGCAGTCACTCCGAAGCGGGTGAAGAAATGGCTAAGCAACCACACCAGGAGCATCAGTGGCGGCGTGACGATGCAGGCCAGATAGACTCCCTGCGCCAGCCAGCGATGGCACTCGTCGTGATCGTGGCGTCCATAGGCTTGCGACACAAGCGTGTCGAGGCCGAGCAGCAGGCCTATTCCGAAAAGACATGGCGTGTAGTAGACAGCGTTTCCCAGCGAGACCGCGCCGATCGCCTCCGGCCCGAGGCGGCCCACCATGATGTTGTCTACCACGCCCTGGGCCATCCAGCCCAGTTCGCTCAACACCACAGGAACCGCGAGCACGATCATGGCGCGCAGTTCCCTTCTCCAAGCTGGATGTGTAGGTGTCATGGTGTTCATGGCCTTGCAGCAGCGCGAAGCGGCGCGGGGCTCAGGTTCTTTCGTAGAGCGGGTAAGGTTGGCGAATTGAAGTCCGCCGCAGAAGCGTTCGCTTCAGAAGCCCGACTTGGCCGGCACAGGATCGTGACACGGAACCGCGACGTTTTTTGCGTTGCGTTCAGGTCGCGCAACAGCAGCTGCGGCGTGAGCGCTTTTCATCTCATGCAGCAGCTTCACGAGGCGCGCGAAGCCCTGCTCGCGTGCCGTCTTGTTGGCGGGATTGGTATTGGTGGGGTCTTCGCCAGCGCGCATGAAGCCGTGTCCGGCGCCATCGTACGTGACCGGCTCATAGAACTTGCCTGCAGCCTTCATCGCGTCGGTCGTCGCAGGTACTGTGGCGCCGATTCGTGCATCGTTGCCGGCATAGAAGCCGTACACGGGAGCCGTTATCGTGGATACGTCGGCGGGACCCGGGCCATAGAAGACGAATGCAGCCGACAGGACTTTGCTGTGCGCGGCAAAGGCGAACGACTTTCCTCCACCCCAGCAGAAGCCCGCGACCGCGATTTTGCCGTTCGCCGCCGGGATATGTTTGGCGTACTCCGCGGCTGAATCGAGATCGGCATTCACCACCGCTGGATCGAGGCCCGAGACGGCCTTCACCGTCGCGTCAATGCTCGTGAATTCACTTGACCCGCCGCCGTTGGGACCGAAGCCGGACAGAAGGTCGGGAGCGATCACAATGAAGCCCTCCGCAGCCAACTCATCGGCCATCTCTTTGGCCCAGTCGGAGAGGCCGAAGATCTCGTGAATCAGGATGACGACCGGCGCCTTCTCTTTGATCTCCGGATAGACCACGAACGCCTGCAGCGTGCGCGTGTCATGCTTTAGCGTCACGTACTCGTGATGACGCGGCGACGCATCGAGGCGCGCCTTGGCCCAATCCTGAGCGTAGCTCGGCGTTGTGGCCAGAAAAACGAGGGCAGCGGCGAGAGCGGCGGAGAAGAGGCGCGATTTCGTCATGGGGAGGAGTCTAGCGGGTGTTGAGTCTTGGCGGCAAGTAGCGATGTGTGAATCTTATGCGGTGCCCGAGGGAGGCATTGCGCCTCTGAATTCGCCGCAGGCTCATCAGCGAACCGGGCTCGATTCGACCAATGTGACGGGCCCCAGGAGGCCGGATGGCAGTGGCTGCAGGTTCTCCATGCCTTGAGGAACAAACCTCATGCCATAGCGCGCCCAGAGTAGGCGGTAGTCCGGAAGAGCCTGACCCGCGAGCTCGTTGATCGCGGTATTGCCGACGACGATGCGCAGATGGTTGGCACCCGCGTGCACCAAGGACGTGATGTCGACCCGGTACGGCGGGTGCCAGACGTAGCCAGCGGACTTTCCGTTGACGAAAACCTGAGCGGCCTCACGCACAGGCGGATCGAGGTACGCGCGCATATTGGGCGGTCTCGAAGGCGAAGGAATTGGCTCGGGTGTGCCTTTGCCAAAGTCCAGCAAAAGCTTGGCGTTCGACGAGAGTTGATCCGGACGAAGGTCGAGGTCTTTCTCGTAGGTTGCGGTGCCAGAGAAGAAATGCATCTTCAGATCGTCGGTCCAGGAGCCGAGCCGGTCGAGATTGGTCGCCGTTCCGGACGCTCCGAAGGCAATCTTCCACTGCAGCGAGAGGTCGGCTACGACGATTTCCCGACGAGGGGTTTCGGGTTCCGCGGGCTTAGCCTTGTCGGACAAGAAGATCAAGCGCGACTCGTAGGGGGCGAGGTCGAGGTCAATGTGGTCCGGATCGGGCAGGCCGGCGACGTCACCACTGAACGGGTCCCAAAGCTCTGCGCGCTTTGCCACGTCGCGGAAATGTGCGGTCACATGCTGGGGCTCGTTGGCCGTGTTGGCGACAAAGTAGAGATTGCCGTCGGCAAGCTTGCGGTGAATGAAGCCGATGGCGGGTGTGCGCGGCGTGAGCGTCATGTCCGGCGCGGCATCTTTCGCGAGTTCCGCGCCAAGCTCTTCATCGGCACCCACCCGATGTGCGGTCGAGACTGCGCCGTCAAAAAGCGCTTGCGAGATTCCCTTGATCCGCGCAGTTTCTTCATCCGCGTGAAGGAATCCTGGCGCAGTCGAAGGCGTCCGACGCGTTGCGATCACCGTCCCGCCCTTTTGGGCGAAAGCCAAAATCTTCTCGTAGGTGGTGACAGGGAGCCTGTCGACATTCGGCAGCACCAACACCTTGTACGGAATGCCCACGGCATCGATGGCGTCGGCATCGATGAAGTCCACGTTGAACCCGGCATCGAGGATCTGAGCGATGACTTTTTTGCCGAGGAACTGGTCCATCGACTCATCGACACTCACGTTAGAGCCCGATTCGTCGAAGCCCCCAGCCGATGTGGGCGACAACCGCTTCGCAACCGTGGCCTTGAATGAAGCCCAAACGTCGTCATTGGGAAGAAGCAGGGCAACGTCATTGGCTGGTTCGCCCTGCCGCAAAGCCCAACTGACCCGCTGCAGATACCGCGTCAAGTCGGGCATCGCGAAGAACCACGGATTGTGGGCGTCGAGAGCGCGCAGCCGCATACATGCGCCAGCCTGGCTCTCCGGCCGAGGCTGGAGAGTAGGGCCAGCCATGGCCGACGAGCTGATTGATTCCCTGCAGAAAATGCAGGTCGGCCTCGGCCTTCATGTCCAGAGGGGTGGCCCGAAACGCGGGCGAATGGAGCCAGGTCCACGTCTCCGACGAGATGACCGGGTGATGAAACAGGTGCCCTGCCGATGCGGCCCAGCGCGTATCGGAAAACTCCCTACCCATCGCAAAGGTGGCTTTGCCTTCGCCCTCAGGGAGATCTTCGAAGCGATTACTCGACAACGTGACTGGCGGATAGCCATAGGTTTGTGACCGGAACAGCGTGTGATGTCCCTGGGCCCAGGCGTGAATTGGCTGGAGATAGTTTTCGTTGGCAAGGTCGGTGAGGGTCTGGCCCCAGTCGTGGCGAATGGCTCCGGTCTCGGGTCCCGCGTCACCGATCAGTGCGAGCAGATGCGGACGCAGGTCGTAGCCACGGCGGCGCTGAAACTCGTCAAGCAGTTTGGGGCTCCAGTCCGAGGCGTAGTCTTCGAGGCTGTCGCTGAAGACGGCGTACGGCGGGTTGTCGCCGAAGGCAGAGAGTAGCTTGTCGCCGACTGCGCGGAGATGGTTCTCAATCGCGGCCCGATCATAGTGGTCAAGCACAAACCCTTCAGCCCCCACCGACGGGCGCTTGACCGTCATGCCCGTACGGCTTGCGACAAAGCTGATGATCCGGCGTGGTTGGTCCGAACTTGCGAATACATAGCGGCCCTCAACCGGCGCGCCGATCTGCTGCGCGTGGGCCAGATCGTTCGGCGCTGCTGACGGCGGCACGAGAAATGCGGCAATCCACTGCTCACCGACATCGATATATGGAGCGAGTACACTCGTCGCCGCAGCCGGCACCTCGGCAATCTCGACGCGCAGCTTGCCCGCCGCCTCGGTCACAGGAATGTGGGGGCCTCCGAAGGGCCACCCGCTGCCCAACGTGATGTCCACCCGCAATCCGAGCCGGCGCGCCTCCTGCGCTGCGAATCGGAGCGCGGCCAGATGCTCCTCGGAGAGGTAGGGCGTGTTGTGGAACCCCGAGGCTGGGTCGTCGAGTTCCAGAGGGTAAAGATTCGCGATCTCGACCCCGCCGATTCCGGCCGATTTCATCTGCTCGAGTTCGTGGGTGATCTCGGTGTTCGTGGCCGCAGGGCCGAACCACCACCAGCGCATCATGATCCGGCTTGAATCCGGCGGGGTGGCAAAGCTGCTATGCAGCTCGGCAATCGTCGAGCTCGTCTGCGCGCTGGAAACCCCAACGACACCTGTGACCATCGGCACAAAAATCAGGAGGAGCGAGATTGCACAATCGACCTTAAGCCGCACTGTTTGACCAAAGATTTTCAAAAAGACGCTCCGCACAGGCGCTCCCTTGATACCAAATGCCAGGCGGTGGCGCAAGCGAAGCCTACCCCTGCAACTGGTATTGTTAAAACATTGTTCGCCCCCGCGAATGCCCGATCGACCGGCAGGAGACGAAACATCCCATGAAACCGTCCGCTCTCGCGCCTGAGCCAGCACTCAACTCCACTCCCCTCACGGTCAACAAGCATCTGATCCGCTGGGTCGAGAAGATGGCCGAGCTGTGCCGGCCCGATGGGATTCATTGGGTCGATGGCTCCAAGCGCGAGTATGACGCAATCTGCGAGCTCCTGGTCGAGAAGGGCACATTCGTCAAGCTCGACAAGAAGAAGTGGCCGGGATGTTTCTATGCCAGGTCGGCGCCGAACGACGTGGCCCGTGTGGAGGATCGCACCTTTATCTGTTCCCTCTCGCGCGATGCAGCCGGCCCCACCAACAACTGGGAAGATCCCTACATCATGCGGCGGCGGCTGAAGCAGCTGTTTCGCGGTTCGATGCAGGGGCGCACGATGTACGTGCTGCCCTTCAGCATGGGTCCGGTGGGATCGCCGATGTCGGGAATTGGCGTACAGCTGACCGACTCGCCTTATGTTGTCGCGCAGATGCGGACGATGGCTCGGATCGGACTACCGGTTTTCGCTGAGATCGACAAAGACGAGAAACGCGTGGTGCCTTGCATGCACTCGGTGGGTATGCCGCTGAAGGCAGGTGAGCGCGACGTGACCTGGCCCTGCAACGAGACCAAGTACATCGTGCACTTTCCTGAAAGCCGCGAGATCTGGTCCTACGGTTCGGGTTACGGCGGCAACGCTCTGCTGAGCAAAAAGTGTTTTGCGCTACGCATTGCATCGAACATTGCGCGCGACGAGGGCTGGATGGCCGAGCACATGCTGATTCTTGGCGTGGAGAACCCCGAAGGCGAGAAGACTTACGTGGCAGCGGCGTTTCCTTCGGCCTGCGGCAAGACTAACTTCGCCATGTTGATTCCTCCTACGGCCATGAAGGGCTGGAAGGTCTGGACCGTCGGCGACGACATTGCGTGGATCAAGCCGGATGCCGAAGGGCGTCTGCGTGCGATCAACCCGGAGGCCGGTTTCTTCGGTGTGGCGCCAGGCACGGGTGGCAAAACAAATCCAATGGCCCTGGCCACACTGGCCAAGAACACTGTCTTCACCAACGTTGCGCTCACGCCGGACGGCGGCGTGTGGTGGGAGGGCATGACCGAGAAGCCGCCCGCGGAATGCCTCGACTGGCGTGGCGAACGGTGGACGCCGGAGATCGGCAAGCAAAGCGGCCGTACCGCGGCACATCCCAATGGGCGATTCACGTCGCCCGCTTCGCAGTGTCCGTGCATCGATCCCGACTGGGAGTCGCCCGAAGGGGTACCGATCAGCGCCATCATTTTTGGCGGAAGGCGTTCGACGACCCTGCCACTCGTCTATCAGTCCTTCAACTGGTCGAGCGGCGTCTACGCTGGCGCAACGATGGGCTCCGAAACCACAGCCGCGGCAACAGGCGCGGTGGGCCAGGTACGCCGCGATCCCATGGCCATGCTTCCTTTTTGTGGCTATCACATGGGCGACTATTTCCGGCACTGGATCCGGATGCAGCGCAAGCTCGAAGTCACGCCGCGCATCTTTCATGTGAACTGGTTCCGCAAAGACGCCGACGGAAAGTTCCTGTGGCCCGGATTCAGCGACAACATGCGCGTACTGCGCTGGGTCGTCGAGCGTGTCCATGGTCAGACGCAGGGCCGCGAAACACCGATCGGCTGGGTTCCACGCTATGAAGACATCGACTGGTCCGGGTTGGACTTCCCGCGTGAGACATTCGATGAACTGATCGCAGTAGACCGCGCCGCCTGGCGCAAGGAAGTGATAGGGCACGAGGAGTTGTTCATCAACGTGCACGACCACCTGCCGCCGGAGATGATCTACGAGCGGGAGCTGCTGATCTGCAGGCTCTAAATCTCAGGCTGAGGCGTCCGCAGAAGAGTCATGCGGCGCAGTCAGGTTTCAGTTATATTAAAGAGTTAAGCAATCCCCAAGCGCAGTGAGGTCCACCACGATGGGCCTTTTCAGGATTCTCCCCGGCGATTCGATTCGCACATCGCCAGGGCGACTGTGTATCCAGCACGTTTGCCAATAAAAGAAGGGTCAGATGGATCAATCCGATCGTTCGATCAGCTGTCGTCGTATTCCGGATCCTCAGGGTCTCTACCATCCGCACAATGAACACGATGCGTGTGGGATGGGGCTCGTTGCCAGCATTCGCGGCGAAAAGAGCCACGACATCATTCGCAAGGGCATCGAGGTCCTCATCAATCTGACGCACCGTGGCGCGGCGGGATGCGACCCGGAGACGGGCGACGGCGCAGGAATCCTGATCCAGATTCCTCACGTCTTTTTTGCGCGCGAATGCGGCGAACTGGGAATCCAGCTGCCTGAGGGCGGCACTTACGGCGTGGCGATGTGCTTTTTGCCCGTGGACAAACACAGCCGCCTGCAGTGCGAAGGCGTCTTCGAACGGATCGCTCGCGAAGAGGGTCTGACCGTCCTGGGTTGGCGCGATACTCCAGTGAACGGCGACGCCATCGGACGCGAGGCGCGTGCTTCACAGCCTTATATCGAGCAGCTCTTTGTCGGCAAGCCGAAGGATCTGGATGAGGATGCCTTCGAGCGTCTTCTCTATCGCGTGCGGCGCCGGACGGAAAACGAGATCGCGGTCTCGGAGATCGAAGACAAGGAGACCTTCTACGTTCCGTCGTTCTCGTGTCGCACCATCATCTACAAGGGCCTGATGCTGGCCCCGCAGATTGAGAAGTTCTACTTCGAATTGGCCAACCCTCTGGTCACGAGCGCGTTGGCTCTGGTCCACCAGCGTTTCTCCACCAACACATTTCCAAGCTGGAAACTGGCTCATCCTTATCGTTATGTCGCGCACAATGGCGAGATCAACACAGTGCGTGGCAACGTGAGCTGGATGAATGCACGGCAATCAGTGCTGGCAAGCGAGCTGCACGGCGAAAAGATCGGCGACCTATTCCCTGTGATCGTGCCCGAGGGCAGCGACTCGTCTTCGCTCGACAATGCTGCCGAGTTCCTCTATCAGTCCGGCCGCTCTCTGCCCCACGTGATGGCCATGCTGATTCCCGAAGCCTGGGCCGGCAACCCGGACATGGATGAGGACAAGCGCGCCTTCTACGAGTACCACGCATCCCTGATGGAGCCGTGGGATGGCCCGGCTGCGATCGCTTTCACCGACGGCCGCGTCATCGGCGCAACGCTCGACCGCAATGGGCTCCGCCCCGGGCGCTACATCGTGACCAAGGACGATCTTGTGGTGCTGGCTTCGGAGGCCGGTGTCATCGAGGTTCCGGCCGAAGAAGTGCGCAAGAAGGGCCGCTTGCAGCCAGGCCGCATGTTCCTGGTCGATACAGTGCAGAAGCGGATCATCTCCGATGCGGAGATCAAGAAGGAACTGGCCGCGCGCCAGCCTTACGGAAAATGGCTTGAGGAGCAGCAGGTGGTGCTCGATCATTTACCCGAGCCTTCGCGCACCATTGCATCGAACCCCGAGACCCTCTTGCGCCGTCAGCGCGCTTTTGGGTATAGCGAAGAGGATCTGCGCATCCTGCTTGGGCCGATGGGCGCAAAGGGTGAGGAGCCGATCGGTTCGATGGGCACGGATGTTCCGCTTGCGTGTCTGTCCGATCGCCCGCAGCCGCTATTCAACTACTTCAAGCAGCTGTTCGCGCAGGTCACCAATCCGCCCATCGATCCGATCCGCGAAGAGCTGGTGATGTCGCTCATCAGCTACATCGGCACTGAGCGCAACATTCTCGATGAAGCCCCGGACAACTGCCACACCTTGAAGCTCCCGCATCCGCTGCTGACCAACCGCGATCTGGAGAAGCTGCGCCGTGTTTCGTCAGGCGACCTGCTGGCCACGACGCTCCCCACGCTGTTCCGCGCGGAAGACGGCGAAAAGGGTCTGAAGCATGCATTGGACGACCTCGGAAATCGTGCGTCGTTTGCAGTGGCATCGGGCTACACCCTGCTGATTCTTTCGGATCGCGGCGTCGACGCGACCTATGCGCCGATTCCCAGCTTGCTGGCCATGGCAGCGGTGCACAATCGGCTGGTGCGCGAGAAAACCCGCACGCAAGTTGCTCTGATTATCGAGAGCGGCGAGCCCCGCGAAGTGATGCACTTTGCCCTGCTGATCGGCTACGGCGCCAGCGCAATCAATCCTTATCTTGCTTTCGAGTCGCTGCACGACATGAAGCGGCGCGGCCTGTTGCCGCACAACATCACCGGCAACTACGCCGAGAAGAACTTCATCAAGGCCATCAATAAAGGCCTGCTCAAGACCTTCTCCAAGATGGGTATCAGCACGTTGCAGAGCTATCGCGGAGCACAGGTCTTTGAGGCGGTCGGACTGAATCAATCGCTGGTTGACGCCTACTTCTCAGGCACGGCATCGCGCATCGAAGGTGTTGGGCTCGGCGTACTGGCACGGGAAGCACAGATGAAACATGCACACGCCTTCCAGCCGCTGACTGAATCCGAAACAGAATTGGTCGTCGGCGGACACTATCAATATCGCGAAGGCGGTGAGTATCACCTGCTCAATCCGCAGACCATCAGCAAGCTACAACATGCGGTACGACAGAACAACCCGACCACGTTCCAGGAGTACACCGAGCTGATCGACAGCCAGAATCGGACTCTCTGCACGCTGCGCGGTCTGTTCAAGCTGAAGTACGCAGACGAACCGATCCCGATCGAAGAAGTCGAGCCAGCCAAGGAGATCGTGAAGCGCTTCACAACTGGCGCCATGAGTTACGGCTCCATCAGCAAGGAGGCGCACGAGACGCTGGCGATTGCGATGAACCGTCTTGGTGGCATGTCGAACACCGGCGAGGGCGGAGAAGACGAAGAGCGCTTCAAGCGCGACGCCAACGGCGATCTGCGCCGCAGCGCGGTGAAGCAGGTGGCCAGCGGACGGTTCGGTGTGACGACAAACTATCTCGTCAACGCCGACGAGTTGCAGATCAAGATGGCGCAAGGAGCAAAGCCTGGCGAAGGCGGTCAGTTGCCCGGTCACAAAGTCGACGAGGTCATCGCCAGGACCCGCCACTCGATCCCCGGCGTGGGATTGATTTCTCCGCCTCCGCACCACGACATCTACTCGATCGAGGATCTTGCTCAGCTGATCTACGACCTGAAGAATGTGAACCCGCAGGCACGTATCGCGGTAAAGCTCGTCTCCGAGGTCGGCGTTGGAACCGTCGCTGCCGGCGTCTCGAAAGCTCACGCTGACGTCGTGCTCATCTCCGGCGACACAGGCGGAACGGGCGCGTCGCCACTCAGTTCGATCAAGCACGCGGGCCTGCCCTGGGAGCTTGGCCTTGCCGAGACACAGCAGGTCCTGCTCTTGAACGACCTGCGTGGACGCATCAAAGTCCAGACCGATGGCAAACTGCAAACGGGCCGCGACGTGGTGATCGCCGCTCTGCTCGGCGCCGAGGAGTTCGGCTTTGCGACCACTCCGCTGATCACGATGGGCTGCATCATGATGCGCAAGTGCCACCTGAATACTTGCTCAGTCGGCATCGCCACCCAGGACCCGGTGTTGCGCGCGCGCTTCCAGGGGCAGCCCGAGCACGTCATCAACTTCTTCTTCTTCCTCGCCGAGCAGATGCGGCAACACATGGCCAAGCTGGGCTTCCGCACCGTCGACGAGATGGTGGGCCGCGTCGACAGGATCGATGCGTCGATCGCCGATGCGCACTGGAAAGCCAAGGGCATCGACCTCTCGGCCATTCTCTATGTGCCGACCGTGCCCTCCCGGGTTGCGCGCCGGAAGGTGCAGCCCCAGGATCACGGGCTCGACCAGGCGCTCGACCACGCTCTGATTGCTGCCGCAGCGCCAGCACTCGAATCCAAATCGCCAGTCACAGGCAGCTTCGCCATCCGCAACGTGCACCGCACGGTGGGCGCCATGCTTGGCGGCCAGATTGCACGCCGGTACGGTTCGGCGGGTCTCCCCGACAACACAATCCACTTCAAATTCGAGGGATCGGCGGGCCAGAGCTTCGGCGCCTTCGTTCCGACCGGTGTCACGCTCGAGCTCGAAGGCGACTCCAATGACTATCTCGGCAAGGGGCTCTCGGGCGGACGCATCATCGCTTATCCGCCGAAGGCTTCGTTCTTCCTGCCGGAAGAAAGCATCCTGGTCGGCAACGTCGTTCTCTACGGCGCAACCAGCGGCGAAGCCTTCCTGAACGGCATCGCCGGCGAGCGATTCGCGGTGCGTAACTCCGGCGCAACGGCGGTTGTCGAGGGCGTGGGCGATCACGGCTGCGAGTACATGACCAATGGCCGCGTCGTGGTGATCGGCACAACGGGCCGCAACTTCGCCGCGGGCATGAGCGGCGGGCGCGCGTTCGTCTATGACGATCAGGGCGATTTCTCCTCGCGCCGCTGCAACAAAACCAGCGTCGACCTCGAGCCTCTCGAACTCGACGACGATATCGCCGAGGTCCGCGGCCTGCTCGAGCGCCATCGTGACCTGACCGGCAGCCCGCGCGCCGCATGGATCCTTGAACACTGGGCCGACGCGCAGCAGCGATTCATCAAAGTCTTCCCGCATGAATACAAGCGCGTGCTCGGTGTGCCGCGCGTCGAATCCATCTATGCGCCGCCCGGCGCACTGTCACCCGTGGTGACGGCAACCGCGGAGGTGCAGCACCATGGGTAAGGTCACAGGCTTTCTCGAAATCGAGCGCGAGCAGCCGGCGCGCCGCGACCCCAATGAGCGCATCAAAGACTGGTTCGAGATCTACGAGCCGTTCTCTGAGGAGAAACAGCGCGAGCAGGGGGCCCGCTGCATGGACTGCGGTGTTCCCTTCTGCCACACCGGCTGCCCAGTCAACAATCTGATCCCCGACTGGAATGACCTCGTCTACAATGGCCGCTGGCAAAACGCGATTCGCCGACTGCACGCCACCAACAACTTTCCTGAGTTCACCGGCCGCATCTGCCCTGCCCCGTGCGAGGCCTCGTGCGTCCTCGGCATCACCTCGCCGCCCGTCTCGATCAAGCTGATCGAGAAGAGCATCGTCGAGCGCGCATGGGCTGAAGGCTGGATACATCCCGAGCCGCCCGAGCAAAACACGGGCAAGCGCGTCGCCGTAGTCGGCAGCGGACCCTCAGGCCTCGCTGCAGCGCAACAGCTCCGCCGCGCCGGGCACTCGGTCACCGTCTTCGAGAAGAACGACCGCATCGGCGGCCTGCTGCGCTACGGCATTCCCAACTTCAAGCTCGAAAAACATGTGATTGACCGCCGCATCGACCAGATGCGGGCCGAAGGCGTAACGTTTTTGACCAACGCGCATGTTGGCGTCAACGTGCCCATCGAAGCGCTCACCGAACACTACGACGCCATCCTTCTCTGTGGCGGGGCCGAGCAACCGCGCGACCTTCCTATTCCCGGCCGGGAGCTCAAAGGCATTCACTTCGCTATGGAGTTCCTGCCCCAGCAAAACCGCCGCAACGAAGGCGACTTCATCGACCCCGATGCCTCGATCTGCGCCAAGGGCAAGAACGTACTCATCATCGGCGGCGGCGATACCGGCGCAGACTGCCTGGGCACCAGCCACCGCCAGGGCGCAAAGAGCGTACACCAGTTCGAGATCATGCCCAGGCCTCCTGCAGAGCGCGCATCGTCGACCCCGTGGCCGCTGTGGCCCTTGCAGCTCCGCACCGAGAGCGCGCACGAAGAGGGCGGCAATCGCGACTGGAGCATCAACAGCATCAAATTCACCGGCGACGAGCACGGCAATGTGAAGCAGCTGCACGCGCTGCGCGTCGGCCCGCCGCCGAAGTTCGAGGCCATCGCGGGCTCCGAGTTCACCCTCGATGTCGATCTCGTCCTGCTGGCGATGGGCTTCCTCGGCCCTGTCAAGAACGGCATGATCGAGAAGCTTGGCGTGGCGCTCGACGCGCGCGGCAACATCGCGACGACGGACTACGCATCTTCGGTGGATGGTATCTTCGCCGCCGGCGATATGCGCCGTGGGCAGTCGCTGGTGGTGTGGGCGATCTCTGAGGGACGCAAAGCTGCCGCAGCAGTCGATCGTTACCTGGCCGAGAAGACGGCGACGGCTCCATCGCAGCTGCTTCGCGCGCGTGGGTGAGCTCAACGCAAACTGAAAGACACCCCAGCTGCGAGCCGCTGACCAGAAGATGAAGTGCTCGCCCGCCGCGGCCGCTCAGTCGTCCGCCCTCCACACGTAGGCCCCCGGCTGCGCCAGCCCGATGTGCGCCAGCACTCGGTACACAAACTGCTTCGCCATCTCGTCTGAATCGACCGGATGATTGTAGAAGGCCGGAATCACCGGAAAGACCGTTGCGCCAGCCTCCGCTGCGAGCATCATATTGCGCAGATGAAT
Source organism: uncultured Acidobacteriaceae bacterium (assembly GCA_963778705.1). Lineage (GTDB taxonomy): Bacteria > Acidobacteriota > Terriglobia > Terriglobales > Acidobacteriaceae > Telmatobacter. The sequence goes on along the minus strand of CAVZVM010000013.1, from coordinate 61,507 downwards.
ACGGTTGAACGGGGTCTCACGCACGCAGAGGATCAGCGGCCGCCGTTCTTTGAGGGTGACGTCCGCGGCACGGGCAATCAGCGAGTCGGCAAACCCGTGCGCGATGTGCGCCAGCGTGCCCATGGAACACGGCAAAACAATCATGCCGTCCGAGGGGTGACTGCCGCTGGCGATTGCCGCGCCGACATCCCCATCCGATAACACCACCGCTTTCGCCGGCTTCGCCCCAAGCAGCTTCTCCACGAGGTCGTTGCGGCCAGAGATACCGAGTTCCTCGGCGATCACGCGCAGCGAATTCTCGCTGGCAACAAAGTGGACGCGCGCTACGCGAGCGTCGGACTCCAGCGCGCGCAGCATCTCGCGCCCAAAGACCGCGCCCGATGCTCCGGTGATAGCAAAGGTGAGATTCACGCAGTTGGCCCCACCGCAGGTGGCTCCAAGACGCGAGCAAAGATCGCATCCACGTTGCCGAGCTGCCGTGTGGAATCGAAGGTCTGAGCCAGCTTCTCTGCGCTCAACAGGTTACTGATCTCAGGGTCGCGGGCCACTTCATCTCGAAAAACGCGATCTTCTTTCCAGGCGCGCATCGCGTGCGACTGGACCAGCCGATACGCATCTTCGCGCAACATGCCGGCTTCGGCCAGATCGAGCAGCAGTTGGCCCGAAAAGATCAGTCCGCCTGTCGATTCGAGGTTCTTTTTCATGCGCTCGGGATAGACCACGAGCCGATCGATCAGATCGGCCGTTTTGGCCAGCAGATAGTCGACCAAGATCGTCGAGTCCGGAAAGATCACGCGCTCGACAGAAGAGTGAGAAATATCGCGTTCGTGCCAGAGGGGCACGTTCTCGAACGCCGCCTGGGCATTGCCCCGCAGAACGCGCGCCAGGCCGCTGATTTGTTCGCTCGTAATCGGGTTCTTTTTATGCGGCATCGCCGAGGAGCCCTTCTGCTTCTCGCTGAAGTACTCCTGTGCCTCGCGCACCTCGGTCCGCTGCAGATGGCGAACCTCAACGGCGATCTTATCCAGGGTGCTGCCGATGAGCGCCAGCGTGGAGATATAGGCTGCATGGCGGTCGCGCTGGATCACCTGCGTGGCAACAGGCGCCGGCTTCAGGCCCAAACGCGCGCAGATGCGTTCTTCGTGTTCGGGCTTGAGGTGGCCGAACGTGCCCACAGCGCCCGAGAGCTTGCCGACGCGCATGTCTTCAGCTGCCGCATCGAAGCGCGCAAGATTGCGCTCCATCTCGGCGTACCAGTTCAGGATTTTGAGCCCGAAGGTGGTCGGTTCGGCATGGATGCCGTGGGTGCGGCCAATGGTTGGCGTGTGTTTGAACTCGAGGGCGCGGCGCTTGAGCACCGCGAGCAGTGTCGTTAGCCCCCCGCGGATCAACGCGGATGCTTCCTTCACTTGAAGGGCATGGGCAGTATCGACGACGTCATTGGAGGTCAGGCCGTAGTGGAGCCAGCGGGACTGCTCTCCGAGCCCTTGATCTTTCAGAGTCTGCGCCACGGCAGTGGTGAAGGCTATGACGTCGTGTTTTACTTCGGCTTCGATCTCTTGGATGCGATTGACAGAAAAGCTCGCCTTGGTTGCGATCGCTTCGGCTGCGTCCCTGGGGATGACGCCGTCCTCGGCAAGCACGGCGCTGGCCGCTGACTCGACTTTGAGCCAGCAGGTGTATTTGTTCTCTTCGGTCCAGATGCGCCCCATCGCGGGGCGGGTGTAGCGTTCGATCAAGGTCGAGCTCCGCGTAAAGACTTGGTTGCTTGATGAGCCAACCTTTGATTGTACGAGGCGGCGGGTGTCAGAACTGCCGGATTCCGAGGCGCTTTTGCAGCTCATCGTACAGCAGCCCGCAACCCGGTTTGTACGGCTGAAACCACTGCCCGTCGATGACCAACTGCGGGATGGCCCGTTTGCCGGCGTGGCGAATCACCTCGTCGGAAGCAGCAGGATTCGAGTCGATGTTGATCTCGGTGTAGGCGATTCCGTGAGAATCGAGGAATTGCTTGGCTGCTCTGCAGTCGCGGCACCACGCAGCCGTGTAGACCCGGACGTCCATACCTGATTTTAACGTTTGGCGCTGCTAGGATCGAGGCAACATGACCGCGGAAGAGATCAAAAAACTGCTCAAATTGGAACCTCATCCCATTGAGGGAGGATGGTTCCGGCGGACCTACACGGCATCGGGCTCGATAGAACTGCCCCGCGGTGTGCGGGCGCAGAGCACAGCCATCTACTACCTGCTCGAACCGGGAACGTTTTCGGAGATGCACGTTCTCCAGTCCGACGAGATCTTCCATTTCTATCTGGGCGACCCAGTGGAGATGCTGCAGCTCTTTCCCGACGGCGGTTCCGCCGTCGTCACGCTTGGGCCGTATTTGATGGCTGGGGAACAACTCCAACTCGTCGTTCCGGCTGGCGTGTGGCAAGGCACGCGACTCATTGGAAATGGAAAGGTTGCGCTGCTGGGTTGTACGGTGACGCCAGGATTTGACTATGCGGACTATCGCAGCGCTCCGGCTGCCGAGCTCATTGCCAAATGGCCGAATGAGGCAGGGCGGGTTCGGGCGCTGACGAGAAGCTAGCGCCGCTCGCGGAAGAAAACGCGGAGCAAATCTCCAGCTTCGTCGGCCAGAACTCCCTGTTCCACGGCCATTCTGTGGTTGAGTTGGGGATGATTCAGGACGGAGAGAACTGAGCCACAGGCGCCGGCTTTCGGGTCGGATGCCGCGAAGACCAAGCGGTCGAGGCGCGCGTGGATCAGGGCACCGGCGCACATGGCGCAGGGCTCCAGGGTGACGAAAAGCGAGCAGCCGTTGAGGCGGTAGTTGCCGAGAGCCTTTGCTGCCTTTCGGAGGCAGACGATCTCGGCGTGCGCGGTGGGATCGTTGTCGCGCAGAACGCGATTCTGACCACGAGCGAGGATCATACCTTCATGGACGATCACCGCGCCGATAGGCACTTCGCCGGCTTCGCCTGCGGCGCGCGCTTCGGCCAGAGCGGCCTGCATTGCCTCAAGATCGGTTGTCCTCAGGCTTCCTGGCTCCTCGTCGTGCGTTCTCATGGCACTAGTTTCTCAGTTCTGCACCCTCTCGAAGGCATTGCACTGTTTTTGGGACACCCGGGGGGTAGGTCAGGAGGAGGGGGGTAGGTAGGTGGAGAGGGGGAGGGGGGGCATCCGATGGGGTGGTACGGACCGGAGACGTGGCAGGCGTAACTTGACCGACCAGATGCATGACGACGAGCCGCTCCCATGTATCGATGGTGCGCCATCCGGGCATAATTCTCTGCAAAGCCCGAGGAAGATTCTTGGGCGAAGGCGGCCGTCTGGGCGAGGGCATGAAGACCGCCTTGTCGCAGGGCCTGTTTCTCTTCATCCGTGCCAGCGAAGGGCTGGGCGGAATCTCCAGCCGGGTACAAGATGGCGCGCCCTCGCTGCCCGATGGTATGGTTCGCACCAGTCAGCCGTCGGCGGGGGTAAGAGCGTCGTTCGATCGTGAGGGAGAAGACAGATGACCAATCGCAACCAGTACGTACCTGGCCCAGCCAGCGGAGCGCAGGTCCGCAAAGGCGGAGAGAAGTCGACATTGATTCTGGAGCGGGAACTGGCACAGCCTCCGGAAAGAGTCTGGCGGGCACTTACCGAATCAGCGCAACTGCGCGAGTGGGCGCCCTTCGAAGCCGAAGGGAGTCTCGACACGATCGGAGCAAGAGTCAAGCTCACGTGGGCCGGAAGTGGCCACGTTATCGAGACGACAGTGACGCGGGCCGACGCTCCTCGAGTCCTTGAGTTCGCCGATATCCGGTGGGAACTCGAAGCTGCGGATGGCGGAACGCACCTGACTTTGTGGCACAGCATCGATCGCCGCTTCGTCGCATGGGGCGCATCGGGCTGGCACATTTGTTTCGATGTTCTGAATCACCTTCTCAACGAAAATCCCATCGGCCGCATCGTCGGAAGCGAGGCGATGAAGTTCGGCTTTCAGCGCCTGAACGCGGAATATGCCCAGCAATTCGGGGTTGCCGCCTTAGAGACAGCGGCAAGATTTCTAGCACAGCATTGAAGAGGCACTTCCTGCAGGACGCATCACAAGAATCGCGAACAAGGAGACCTCATGAACTGGAATAAATGGATTCGGCAGACTCACCGCTGGCTCTCCATGATTTTTACGGCGGCGGTTCTCTTGGACACGGCTTTCGTGCTGCGAGGGAGATATTCTCCGAGCTTAGGTATTGTCGCCGTGGTTCCACTTTTCCTGCTGCTGTTCACCGGTCTGTACCTGTTCGCGCTGCCCTATGCGACGAAGTGGCGCAGCGCGCGACGCGCCGAAGCGCGCTAGCCGGAACGGCCGCGCTGCAGGCCTATCGGTGACCTGCGTACTGGGGAAATGCATCAGGTTCGGCGCTTTGCACTATTTTGGCTGCGCTGCAGGCTGCTGTTGCGTCATGCAGTGCAGTGCGCCGAGGCCCCAGATCAGATCGACGCTGTGGATGCCGATAACCTCGCGATCGGGAAAGACCTGGGCGAGAATGTTGAGCGCGACGCGGTCGTTCGGATCGTGGAAGGTCGGCATCAGCACCAGCCCATTCGCCAGATAAAAATTGGCATAGCTTGCGGGCAGACGCTGGCGGCGAAAGACGACCGGGCGCGGGAGGGGCAGCTCGACGAGGTTGAACTGCTTGGCGTCGAGTGTGCGAGCGGCCTTGAGGCGGGCGAGGTTCTCGGCGAGCGGCTCGTGGTTGGGATCTTTTGTGTTGGGCTCGACGACGGTGAGGATCGTGTCCGGCCCAACGAAGCGGCTGATGTCGTCGACGTGGCCGTGCGTGTCGTCGCCGGCGACGCCGCGGCCGAGCCAGATTGTCTGCTCGATGCCGAGATAGTCGTGAAAGGCCATTTCCAATTGCTCGCGGCTGACACCGGGATTGCGTTGCTGGACCTCGCTGAGCAGGCACTCCTCGGTGGTGAGCAGAGTTCCCTGCGCCGTTCGTGTCGATGGATCCGCCCTCGAGAACGAGGCGGCGCTGCTGGCCGGCCACCTCAATCGTCGGTTGCCATTGTGGCAGGCCGAGCGTCTCTGCAACATGGTCTGGCACCTGGTCGTCGAGACGCCAGTTATCGTATTTCGCCCAGGCATTGAAGTGCCAGTTGGTGAGGGCGACGTGACCCTCCGCATTGCGGACAAAGATCGGGCCGGAATCGCGGGTCCAGACGCGATTGGTCGGCCACTGGTGAAAGACGACCTGCGCGAGATTCGCGCCGGCGCGCTTCAGGATGCCGGTCGCGAGTTTTTCGGCCTTAGCGTCCTGGAGCAGGATGTGGACCCTCTCGCGCGCCACGAGCAAGCGGACGATTTCGGCATAGACCCACGGGATGGGCTGGAACTTGCCGGGCCAATCTTCACGGTTGTGCGGCCAGGCAAGCCAGGTGGCCTCGTGCCGCTCCCACTCGGCTGGCATGCGGTAGCCGAGCTCTCTCGGCGAACTTGTGGGTTGCTCGATCGTCATTTTGTCCTGGCGCAACTGGTGATGCCTTCGAAGTTCCTGCCGCGCCCTACGGGGCGGCGGTGATCATCACAACGCTTTCCCAGGACTACGCTTCGCTTGTCCTGGGCTATTTTCCTGCGCTCCCTCCGGGAGCTGTTCCCCTGGCTTCCGTTTTCGAACCACTTACAGCGGAAAGCGTTTTGCAGCGGCATTCGACAACTTGTCTATTTTGGATCTCCGTCGGGAGCCCAGGGGTGTGCGGCATCGAGGAAGCGCTGGGTGATGGGCGCGTAGGCGTCGATGCGGCGATCGCGGAGAAACGGCCAGTTGCGCCGCGTCTCCTCGATCAGGGCCACGTCGATCTCGCCGATCAAAATCTCCTCGGCATCGTGCGATGCCTTGGCAACGATGCGGCCAAAGGGATCGGCCAGAAAGCTGCCGCCCCAGAACTCCAGCCCCGGCCCTTCGGCGCGATTGCCCAGCACATCGCCGTTCTCTTGTCCCACGCGGTTGACTCCAGCCACATAGACGCCGTTGGCGATGGCGTGTGCGCGCTGGATGGTCTGCCAGGCCTCATACTGTGCGGTGCCGAACTCAGCTTTCTCAGCAGGATGCCAGCCAATCGCGGTCGGATAGAAGAGGACTTCGGCCCCCTGCAGGGCAGTGAGGCGTGCACCCTCGGGATACCACTGATCCCAGCAGACGAGCGTGCCGACGCGGCCGAACGACGTGTCAACCGCTTTGAATCCCAGATCACCCGGCGTGAAGTAGTACTTCTCGTAGTAGAGCGGGTCGTCGGGGATGTGCATTTTGCGATAGACGCTGATGATTTGCCGTCCGGTCCCAGAGTCACTGCGGTGTTGTGGTAGAGACCCGGTGCGCGGCGTTCAAAGAGCGAGGCAACGATGACGACGCGGGCCTCGCGGGCCACCTCGCCGAGCTTAGCCGTCGAAGGGCCGGGAATCGCCTCGGCCAGATCGAACAACCGCAGATCTTCACGCTGGCAGAAATACTGCGCGCGGAAGAGCTCAGGCAGGCAGACGATGTTCGCTCCCCGGCTCGCAGCTTCGCGCACATGCTCGATGGCCGAGGCGAGGTTCGTCTCCGGATCGGGCCCCATCCGCATCTGCACCAGCCCAACTTTGTACTTGCGCTTATCCATCATCCTGGACCGTTTGCCTCCAGACCTACGCAGCAAGGCCAACCCCGCCCTGCGAGATTGGCCTCATGTAAGGATGCTGAACGACGCTCTAAGTTTCGAGAATCAGCACGGCTGCCGCAATCGTCGTCGTCCATAGGCCGCGCTTGTCGCCGACGGCCGACTGGGTGATGTTGCTGGTGCGGACAATCTTGTTCGAGATGCGGTAGATCTCTTTCTTCTCGTCCCAGCTCTTGTCGGAATCGAATTCCACATCCAGCGTGGTGGCGAGCATTTCGGCGGCCAGTTCTTCGGCATACTCGCCGGCCTGCTCCTCGGTCTCACCGAAGCTGTGGTGCTCGCTCAGGTAGCCGTAGGTATCGCGGTCTGCCGGGATAGCCACACCGATGCTTGAAACCACCAGGCGATGCGGCTCGCGCGTGGAGTTTTCCGCGATCACCGCGAAGACGACTTCACCGTGATCCAGATACTTCAGGCCTTCTTTGCGCCCGATGACTTTGCATTGTGGAGGAAAGATCGACGAGACGCGCACCAGATTCTGCGAGGCGATGCCTGCGTCACGGAGGGCCAGCTCAAATGAGGTCAAACGCTCTTTGTGCTTGCCGACTCCCTTGGTGAAGAAAATCTTCTTTGGGACCATGCTCTTTCCCAATTTCTATGTGTCCTCCGTGGGCTCAACGGTGAGCGATTTCGAATCGCTCCCGCATGAGTCTATCGCATCTTGCCGTCTTGCAACAGCTTCGAGACGGAATTCATCGCGCGTTCACGATCGGCACATTTCCTTTCTCGGTTTCGGGCCACCGTGAGCGCTCAGGGTCGGATTTGGTTTCGCTGGTTTCCATCCTGCAAAGCTCCGACGGTCCACCGTAACTTTTTCCCGCAGCCCGAGTTTACTTAGATATGAAGATTCTCTTCGCTGGGATGATCGCGTCTTGCGTAGGGCTGCCGGTTGCTCAGGCGATCGCGCAGCAAACGAGCGCGGTTGCCGTGCAGGCCACAGCGCAAGGCAACTCGGCCGGACCTGCGGACAATGCGGCAACAATCTCTCCCGTTCCGCTGGAGTGGACGCCGCCCGCTCTGGATGAGCTGAGCCGGCGGGCTGCGGTGAAATCCAGTTTCACTCTCGATCGCAATCTTCTGGGTGCGGCTGCGGCCATCTTGCCCGATTCCGATGTGGAGGATCGGCAGACGATCCGGAAACTCGACGGGGTGAGTGTACACACCATGCGCTTCCCCGACACGGGCATTCCCGATGAAAACGCTGTGGAGTCGATTCGGGCAGCTTACCATCTGCGCGGCTGGAAACATCTCGTAACCACGGGCAGAACCGGGGGGCCGGTCCACGACGAAATCACCGATGTTTGGGTGGTGATGGATGGCGTCAACGTGCGCGGTGCGGTGATTCTGGCGGAGACGCCCAAGAGTCTGACTTTGGTGACGGTGGCGGGCTATCTTAACCCCGTCGACCTGCTCCGTTTGCGGGGACACTTCGGGATCCCGCGGTTCGATAGTGACGGCGTTCGGGAGATGCAGCAGTAACCCGACGTCCAGACGAATTGTCTCCCGTTCGCGATCCTCTATGAGCCAACGCCCCTGGGCGCTTGTCCGATTTGCCGACTCTGGCCTTGTTCTGCAAAGGTAGAGAGGAAAGGGACGATCGCAAACCGATGCAGAAGACCTATAACGGGCTGGAACTGCCCAAAGACGGCGCGGCCATCGAATACTCCAACGGCCAATACACAATCCCCGACAATCCCATCATTCCTTTTATTGAGGGCGACGGAACCGGACGCGACATCTGGAAGGCCTCGCAGCGTGTGTTCGACGCCGCAGTCGAAAGGGCCTATGGCGGCAAGCGCAGCATCAAGTGGTTCGAGATTTTTGCAGGCGAAAAGGCATTCCGGCAATTCAGCAGCTGGCTGCCGGACGATTCGGTGGCTACAGCGAACGATCTGCGCGTCTCGATTAAAGGACCTCTGACTACGCCTGTGGGCGGCGGCATTCGCTCGCTGAACGTGGCGCTGCGGCAGATCATGGACCTCTACGCCTGCGTGCGGCCGGTGAAGTACTACCAGGGCGTGCCAAGCCCGGTGAAGAAGCCCGAGCTGGTGAATATCGTCATCTTCCGCGAGAACACCGAGGACGTGTACTCGGGTGTCGAGTTCAAGCAAGGTACCGACGATGCGGCCAAGCTGATCAAGTTTCTCAACGAGGAGATGCTGGGCAAGACGAAGAAGCGTGTCCGCGAGGATTCGGGCGTGGGCATCAAGCCGATTTCGATCTTCGGGACGAAGAGACTTGTTCGGTATGCGATTCGGCACGCGCTTGAGAGCGGACGCAAGACGGTGACGCTGGTGCACAAGGGCAATATTCAGAAGTTCACCGAGGGGGCGTTTCGCGAGTGGGGCTACGAGGTAGCCACGCAGGAGTTCCGCGACAAGACAGTCACGGAGCGCGAGAGCTGGATTCTGGGCAACCTCGATTCAAAACCAGGCCTCACCGTGGAGCAGAACGCTGCGCTGATCGAGCCAGGGCTGGAGTTCGCGCCACCGAGCTTCCGCGAGGAAGTCTATGCCGAAGTGAAGGGCGTGCTGGATGCGATCGGCACGTCGCACGGGAATGGCGCGTGGAAGTCAAAGATTCTGGTGAACGACCGCATTGCCGACTCGATCTTCCAGCAGATCATTATTCGGCCGTCGGACTACAGCATTCTGGCAACCACCAATCTCAACGGCGATTACATCTCGGATGCGGCGGCGGCGCAGGTGGGAGGACTGGGCATCGCGCCCGGCGCCAATATTGGCGATGGCTACGCGGTCTTTGAGGCCACGCACGGCACAGCGCCAAAGTATGCCGATAAGGATGTCATCAATCCCGGGTCGGTGATTCTTTCGGGCGTGATGCTGCTCGAGTTCATTGGCTGGAAGGAAGCCGCGAAGCTGATCGAGACGGCAATGGAGAAGACGATCCTGCAAAAGTTTGTGACGTACGACTTCGAGCGGCAGACGGCCGGCGCGACCAAGGTGGGGACGAGTGAGTTTGCGACAAGAATTATCGGGAACATGTAGGAACAACAGTTCGCAGTCCTCAGGCCGTAGTTCGCGGATTCATGCGCTAATGTCGGACGAACTGTGAACTATGAACCAAGAACCGAAACGGAGCGATTCATGCGGAAGAAGGTAAGTATTGTTGGTGCGGGCAACGTAGGAGCTACGGCCGCGCACTGGATTGCGGCCAAAGAGTTGGCCGATGTTGTTCTGGTTGATGTAGTCGAGGGCGTGCCGCAGGGCAAGGCGCTGGACCTGCTCGAAGCCATGCCCATTGAGAAGCGCGATGTGCAGGTGACGGGCTCGAACGACTACGCGGCCACGGCGCACTCCGACATCGTGGTCATCACCGCCGGCATTCCGCGCAAGCCGGGCATGAGCCGCGACGACCTGCTGCACACCAACTTCAAGATCATGTCGGACGTTGTGGCGAAGGTCGTGGCCCAGTCCCCGGAGTGCATTCTCATCATCGTGTCCAATCCTCTGGACGCCATGGCTCAGGCAGCGTATCGCCAGGCCGGGTTCAATCGAGAGCGTGTGCTCGGCATGGCCGGCGTACTCGATTCCGCGCGCTTCCGGACGTTTATTGCCGCTGAGCTGAATGTGAGTGTCGAAAATGTGACTGCCTTTGTGCTGGGCGGTCACGGCGACACGATGGTCCCGCTTCCCCGCTACTCGACGGTTGCCGGCATCCCTATCACCGAGCTCATTGCACCCGATCGGCTCGCAGAGATTGTCCAGCGCACCCGGGACGGCGGCGCCGAGATTGTGAAGTATCTGAAGACGGGCAGCGCCTACTATGCTCCGTCGGCTGCCACGGTGGAGATGGTTGAAGCCATTCTCAAGGACAAGAAGAAGATTCTTCCCTGCGCGGTCTATCTGCAGGGCGAGTACGGCATCGATGGCTTCTATATTGGCGTCCCGTGCAAGCTGGGCGCGGCGGGCCTCGAAAAGATCATTGAGATCAAGCTCACACCCGAAGAAGATGCCGGGCTGAAGAAGAGTGCTGCGGCCGTGAAGGAACTTTGCGACGTGATCGGCGTCTAGGGCCATTGCGTGGCGGCGCTCTGAAACGAAAGTGCCTTCCCAGGTCTCAGTAGCGAGATCTCCACCCCACGAACGAAGACCAGTCCGCGGGGACCCCGGCCCTGGGGCACCTAGCGGAGTGCAGACCGAGACCAATTCAGAAACAGAAACCTCCGAAGCGCTCGGAGGTTTCGCCGTCTTAGTGGAGGAACGTAACCAGACCAGGCCCGATCTGCCGTGCGCACATGCTCGGGTGCCACAACGTCGCTTTGGGGTCCCGTTCCATCCTGCCGCCCGATTTGTTCAAGATTTGCCCAGTGGGATCATCCAGATATTCGAGTTGCTGTTATCCCATTGGTTGAGGCGTTCAGTATCCTCGATTGCCTGCTGATGGGTTCTGGGAAAGTGCACCGGAGCCGTGCGATCGCTAATGAAGTAGACGGTTCGCCGATCAGGCCCGAGACGTGGATCGTTGTCCTCGGTGGAACCATCGTCGGCATAGCGTATGGGCTCAGGAGAACTCCACTGGCCCTGCCTGTTGCGAACGATGAAGAGATGCTCGTGCTGATCGTCACCGGGAAAGGTGCGCCTGCTGCTGAAGATCATGAAGGATTGATCGGGCGCAATCTCGGGGTCGACGTCTTTGACACTGCCGTCGCTGAAAGGAAGAGGCTCAGCTCTCACAAATGCTCCATCGCGGTGTGCAGCCCGATATAAGCCGAGGTTCTTACCGTTGACCGTCGCTGTAAAGTAGACAGTCCCATCGGAAGCCACACTCGGGCGAAAGATCCGAGGGAAGCAATTCACAGCTTCAGGAAGTTCGGCCGGTGCGCTCCAGCCACTGTTGGTGCGGTCGACACGCCAGATGTGGGATTCAACCTGCCGTGCTCGGCTGTTGGAAGGTGCACTGGCAGAGGAGGCAGGGGCTGGGCGAACAGAAACGAAGATCAGATACGATCCATCTGGTGAAAACGCCGGTGAAGCATCGGACCATTCGCCGGAGAAAGAGGCCACTACAGGTTTGGACCATGCGCCATCCTCCTGCTTGTGCGACTCGAGAATGATGGACCAGCGGGTGGCACTACGAGTGAAAAAGAGCTGCTTGCCGTCAGGTGAGAAAGTCGGCGCGCCTTCATTTGCGGGGCCCGAGATCACTCCTGGAGCGAAGACTTGCGCGGCAGGAAGTGGAGATGACGGCGCAGAGGTCTCTTGGACCTCGGCACGGAGCAAGATCGGCTGAAGCACAGCGACAGTGAGCAGAACAATGCCATAGATACCGGCGAGCTGTCCTTTCATGAGCCTCCTCAAAGATTCAAGCGGGGATGCAGGTAGAGGTGGTGCGAGTGGGCAGTTAATGGCGCAAGAACGTTGCATGGAGAAACAGAATTCTACCGGTGACCTACAAAGCTTTCGATCAGCGATCGGCACTTTGTGACCAAGCGCAGGGATGGTGACATGAACGGAGGGAGTGCCTGCGGCGTTTTCGCTTTCAGTGCAGAAAGGCAACCAGACCAGGCCCGATCTGCCGTGCGCACATGCTGGGTGCAAGATGGCCGCAACCCGGAATCACTTCAAGCTGCGACTGCGGAATCAGCTTGTGTATGGCGGCGCCCTCGCTGAGAGGCGTGATGCGATCAACCTGGCCCCACACGATCAGCACCGGCATCTTCAGCTGGGGCAGCAGGCTGTCGGTCGCGTCGCGGCCGGTGAGCATCGTAGCCAGCGCACGGTGGATCACCCAGGCGTTTTGATCCGAGCCGCGGAGAATATCCCGAGCGACAAAATCGGGAACCGCCGGGGGATCGGGCATCAGAAGCGCATCGAGTTCGGCGAGTTCTGAGGCATTGCGGGGCGTGAAGAGTCCGGTATTCCAATCCGGTCTGACCATCAGGCCTGCACTGTCGAAGAGCATCAACCTGCCCACGCGGTCCGGGTGTTCGGCGGCGATGCGCTGCACGATCCAGCCGCCCATCGACCAGCCACCGAGGTCCACCTGCTTCAGGCCGAGCGCGTCGAAGAAGCCAACGACAACCTGAGCCTCGTCTTCGACCGAATAGGAGAAGCCGGATGGCTGCTCGCTCTGCCCGTAGCCGAGCAGATCGGGCAGATAGACGCGATAGCCCGCGTGGACCAAATAGGGAGCCAGATTACGCCAGTCTTCGGAACGGCCCCCTAGCCCGTGAACGAGGACGACCGGCGGACCGGAAGCTGGGCCCATTGCGTAGTAGTGAATCCGATAGCCGGCAACCGCAACCGTGTGCGTTTCGGCGCCCGATAGCAGGAGTCTCGATTCGGTGTAGGCATTGAAGAACTCGACCGGGCGGGCTCGAAATCCGGCAATGGCCAGGAGCGCGAGGATGAGGAGAAAAGCGAATACCCAGAAGAGGAGGCGGCGCGTCAAAAGTCCCCCTTGGCCACTAGCGCCATGGTGCGCTGCCAGGCAGCTTCAATGACGCGGACCATGACCGGGTCCAGCACGAGCGCGCTGTGGCTGTTCCATTCGGCCCGCTCGACCCAGCGGACGGCGGCAGCGTCGGAGGCGGCGTGCAGATCTCCTCCGGTCACTCGGCAAAGGTAGTCAGCGATGACGTAGTGGTACCGGACGCGGTCGCCTTCGCGGTGGATCCGGTCGAGAAGCTCGATGAGTTGGACCGGCTGGACACGTAAACCGGTCTCTTCTTCTACTTCCCGGATCACTCCTGCTTCGAGGGATTCGCCTACCTCGAGCAGCCCTCCAGGGAGGGACCATTGGCCCTTGAGCGGCTCGCGGCCACGCTGCACCAGGAGCACCCGGCCCTCGTGGACGACTACAGCGCCTACCCCCAAAAGTGGTACTTCGGGAAACTCTCTGCGCATCCCTTCCTGCCTTCTTATGTTTCTGATTTTAAGTCATTTCCAACGCAGCAATATTTATCCAATAGTAATTGCGCTGTAAAGTCGGCAGCGGCTCTGCAACTGCAGCCCTGGCGTATCATCGAAAGAAGGCAGGGGGCTGAATTGTCTGAATTCACGCTTCGAGTCGAAGGCATGCACTGCGGCTCGTGTGTCCGTCGAGTCACACAGGCGTTGAACCTCGGGGAGGGGCTCGAAGTCCTCGAAGTACAGATTGGAGCTGCGCGGATTCGCTCCACCGCCGAACCGCCTCCGGTAGATCGTGCGATTGCTGCCTTGGCCAAGGCGGGGTATGCCGCAAATTTGGAGCAGTAAATCGACAATGGCGAACACTCCATCCGAAACGATAGCGCTTCCGGTGGTTGGGATGACGTGCGCGTCGTGCCAGCACCATGTGGAATCTGCGCTGCGATCGACTTCGGGAGTGGCATCCGCCCATGTGGATCTAATGGCGAATCGGGCGACTGTGGTCTTCGACCCTCGCCTGACCGATGAGCAAGTTCTCGTTCAAGCCATTCGCGGCGCCGGATACGACGTGAATTTGGGCGAGCGGAAGGGCTCGGAATCTGACGCGGCAAGCGAACGCACTGCGGAAGCTGAGCACACGCTGAAAGCTGCCGTGATGATCGGGTCTGGGGTCATCGCAATGCTTTTGGCGATGCCGCTCGATATGCACATGAGCCTTGCCGATCGGGCTCTGATGCACAAGCTCCCATGGCTCTTCGAGATTCCCCATGACCTACTTCGCTGGGGACTTTTCCTCCCAACAGCGTTCCTCCTCGTGTGGGCCGGACGCCCGATCTTTGTGAGCGCGGCGCGCAGCCTGAAGCACGGCGCCACCAACATGAACTCGCTGGTGAGCCTCGGCACGGGGGCTGCCTTTCTCTACTCGGCTTTTGCGACGATCCTTCCCGGAAACGGGCGGCAGGTCTACTTTGACGCTGTCCTGCTCATCCTCGGTTTTCTCCTGCTGGGCAAGGTTCTTGAAGCCCGCGCCAAGCGTCGCGCGCTGGAGGCATTGCACTCGCTGAGTCGTTTTCAGCCGTCGACCGCGCGCCGGGTTGAAGAAGGGCTCGAGGCGATTGTTCCGCTGGGAGAGATTGTGCTCGGCGATCTGGTCAAGATTCTGCCGGGGGAGCGTTTCCCTGTCGATGCGGAGATTGTGGACGGCCGGACCACGGTGGACGAGTCGATGCTCACCGGCGAGTCGACGGCGCTGGTTCGCGAACGCGGGGACCGGGTATTTGCGGGAACCCTTAACTACGATGGCGCCGTTGTGTGCCGCGCTCAATCGCTGGGCGAGGATACGGTGCTCGCCCAAATTACCCGCATGGTGGAGCAGACGCAGAGTTCGCGGGCCCCGATGGAGCAGTTGGCCGATCGCACCAGTGCTATCTTCGTTCCCACTGTGCTCGCTTTGGCGACGCTTACCTTCGGCATCTGGGCTGTGGCGACGCATTCGGTCGAGCAGGCTCTTGCCTGCTCCGTTGCGGTGCTGGTCATCGCCTGCCCATGCGCCATGGGACTGGCAATTCCGGCTGCGATCACGGTCGCTGTCGGACGGGGCGCACAGCTTGGCGTCCTGTTCAAGGGCGCGGAAACCATCGAACGGCTGTCGAGCGTGGACGTGATGGTGCTGGACAAGACCGGAACGCTTACCGAAGGACGACCGGCGCTGGCGACGATTCAGGTGCTGGTGGGATATCAGGAGAACGAACTGCTTCGCCTCGCGGCAGCGACCGAAGAGCAATCGAACCATCCATTGGCGCATGCCATCGTCGACGCAGCGCGCAGTCGAGGTCTCGCGTGGCGGCCAGCGCGCCATGTCCAGATCCTGCCTGGCCGCGGGGTCACCGCCAAGGTCGATGACTTCCAGTGCATGGTAGGAAACGAGGTCTTTTTCCGCGATCTATTCTCCAAGACCCCGAACTACTTTCCGCCGGTGAAGCCGGGCATGACGCGCCTGTTCTTCGCGCTCGACGATCAGCCGGCGGGATGTTTCGATGTACGCGACACGCTGCGACCCGATGCCGCGGAATCCGTAGCCCACCTTCGCCGGACCGGCCTGCGTGTCATCATGCTCACCGGCGATTCTGCGGCTGCTTCGGCGCCCATTGCGAATCAGGCAGGCATCGACGAGGTCGAGGCCGGGCTTGCGCCGGGTGAAAAACTGGCTCGAATTCAGTCTCTGCAGCAAGAGGGCTTGCGTGTGGCGATGGTCGGAGACGGCATCAACGACGCGGCGGCACTGGCACAAGCAGACGTGGGCCTGGCCATGGGATCGGGCACCGACCTTGCGCAGGAGGCCGGACACGTCGTTCTTCTGCGAGCTCAGCCAACTTCGATCGTGATGGCCCACGAACTGGCACGCGACACCCTGAACATCATGCGCGAGAACCTGGCCTGGGCCGCCTGCTACAACGTGATCGGTATCCCGCTGGCTGCGGGGCTGCTCTACCCCGCCTTTCACATCCTGCTCAGCCCGTGGGTCGCGGCCGCGGCGATGGCGCTCAGTTCGGTCAGCGTATTGATGAACAGCCTGCGTCTGCGGCGCTGGAAGCTCGTTTCTTTCGAGAGCACGGCGGCAAGCTAAACTAGCCGTAGAGCACACCGTGCGCATCCTCACTCGTTACATTCTTGGCGAGATCCTCTCTCATACGCTGATCGGCTGCGTAATTTTCACGTTCATCCTATTCATGCGCGATCTCGACCACATCCTCGAGATGGTGATTCGCAACAGCTCGACCTGGACCGACGTGCTCGAGGTCTTCCTCTTTACGATTCCCAACACCTTCAAAGTGACGATTCCCATGGCGGTTCTGGTGGGAATCCTGCTCGGACTGAGCCGTCTCGCCGCGGACAGCGAAATCATCGCCATGCGAGCCTCGGGAATGGGCATCGGCTACTTTGTCCGCGTTGCGTCGATCGTGGCGGTCACGGGCACTGTCCTCGGGCTGCTGAACTCCATCTATGTTGCGCCGCGTGCCAATCAGGGCATCCTCGACTTGCAGCAGGCGCTTGAGACACAACAAGCCTCATACGAGATTCAGCCGCGCGTTTTTTACGAAGATTTTCGCAATCGCGTGCTCTATGTGCAGAACGTGCGCGCGGGGACCGGCGCATCGAATTGGGATCGGGTCTTTATGGCTGACGTCACGGATCCTACGACGCCGCTGGTTACGACTGCCGCGTCGGCGACGGTCGTGAGCGACTCGACACAGGAATTGCTGATGCGCTTGCGGGATGGGGCGGAGTACGACACCGTAGCGGGCCAGCCGGATCAGTACAAGGTATCAACCTTCCAGAACACCGACCTACCCTTGCCGCTCACACAGCAGAGCGATGTGCATCTTGGACGCATGGACACGGCGATCTATGCCATGCCGATGGATGCGCTCGAAAAGCGAACGCATGGACCCGATGCAAGGCGCTTCCAAATTGAACTGCAGAGCCGATTCTCGTATCCCGCCGCGTGTCTGGTTCTGATGCTGGTCGGCGTTCCACTTGGTGTCATCTCCCGACGAGGCGGAAAGAGCTCCGGCTTTGTTTTCACGCTCCTGCTGGTCATTGTGTATTACGTGCTCTCGTATACGGGCCTGTCTCTGGCAAGGCAAAGCAAGCTCTCGCCTTTTCTCGGCGTTTGGCTGGCCAACATCGTGTTCGCCGCGGCGGGCTCCTTTTTGTTATGGCAAATGGCCACGGGAGGACACGTCCTGAGCGCCCTCGCCCGGGTGACCGCACGTTTGCCCGATTTCAGCGTCAAGCCAAAAGCCCTGGCCTTCTCCGGATTTCTGGATCGCATCCAGCCGCGGTCGGTTCGTCGTGGCGGCCGGGCCGCATTTCCACGCATTCTCGACGAATACCTGGTACGCGAATTCCTTGGGATGTTTTTCCTTGTGCTGATGGGCTTCGTTCTTCTGATGCTGGTGTTTACCTTCTTCGAGCTGATCGGAGACATCCTGCGCAACCACATCCCTCTGACCATCGTCGGGGAGTATCTTCTGAACCTCACGCCCAGCATGCTTTACCAGATCACGCCTCTCGCGATCCTGATTGCGGTGCTGGTCGCCTTTGGCCTCTTGAACCGCAACAGCGAGATCGTGGCGATGAAGGCAACAGGGATTAGTCTCTACCGTCTTGTGATCCCCATTCTCAGCATTTCTGCTGTGCTCGCCGTGTGCTTGTTTCTATTCGATCAGTACTATCTTCCACAGGCCAACCGGAGGCAAGAAGCCCTGCGCAGCACCATCAAGGGACGACCACCGCAGACGTTCCTCCATCCCGAACAAAAGTGGATCTTCGGCCAGCCGCACTCCGGCGAACCCAACCGCATTTTCTACTACCAGTTCTTCGATCCTAATGCGGAGGAGTTTGCCAACTTGTCGGTCTTCGAATTCAACCCCAATACCTTTGCTCTGGCGCGCCGCATCTTTGCGTCTCGCGTGTTTTGGGATGCGCACAAGGGCGCCTGGACGTTTCAGAATGGCTGGCGATGCGACTTCGATGGCCCTGCTCAGTCGCAGTTTCGGAGCTTCAACTTCACATCTTTCTCCGAGATTCACGAGGAGCCGTCCTACTTCACCAAGGAGAGCCTGCAATCCCAGGAGATGAACTTCGGCCAACTGAACCGCTACATTCGCGACCTGCGCCAGAGCGGCTTCGACACGATGCGGCTGCGCGTCGCCCTGTGGCAGAAGCTGGCGTATCCGTTGATTGCCGTGATCATGGCGGTGCTCGCCATTCCCTTTGCCCTCACGATGGGACGGCGCGGCTCGCTCACCGGCATCGCCGTAGCGATTGCCATTGCGCTCGCCTATTGGGTGATCGATGGCCTGTTTGGGGCGATGGGGAACGTGAACTATCTCCCAGCCGCTGTCGCTGCATGGAGCCCCGACGTCCTCTTTGGCCTGACCGGCGGATACTTCCTGTTGCGCACGCCAACTTAGATCGCAGCCCGCGCCTGCCGGGCCCATCCGTACAATAAGGGAATGCTTCGCGACCTCGCTCCCCTGTTCGGTTACATGCGCCGCTATCGCTGGGGCTATGTGTGGGGCACGCTCTCCTGTATTGCTACGAACGCTGTCTGGGTGTTTTTCCCCCTGGTGATCGAAAAGGCCATCGACGGCCTGGAACACGGCATCACGCGCAGCCAGGTGCTCGTCATTGCGGGATTGCTGGTCGGCATCGCTGTTGTGAAGGGCATCTTCCTGTACTCTCAGCGTTGGATTCTGATTGGCATCTCGCGCGAAATCGAATTCGATTTGCGCAACGATCTCTTTCGCCAGCTTGAGCGCCAGGACTCCGGTTTCTACGAGCACTACCGCACCGGCGACATTATGGCGCGCATGACCAATGACCTGAACGCCGTCCGCATGCTGCTGGGGCCGGCGCTCATGTACAGCGCGAACACGATCTTCTTCACGGTCGGGGCTCTGTTCTTCCTCTTGCGCATCAGCCCCTACCTGACTTTGGTCGCCTGGGCGCCCATGCCCCTGGCCAGCATTCTCGTGCAGTACTTTGGCCGGAAGATTCACGACCGCTTCGAGCGCATCCAGGAGAGCTTCTCCGAGATCTCTGCGCAAGCCCAGGAAAACTACTCCGGCGCGCGGCTCATCCGTGCCTTCGCCCAGGAAGAATCGCAGATCGGCCTTTTTGAGAAGCTCAACCGACGGTATATCGCCCGGGCACAGCGCCTTGTGCAACTGATGGGCATGTTGTGGCCCACACTCGAGTTCATCCTCGGCGTCTCGATGATCATCACGCTTCTCGTCGGCGGGCACGAGGTCCTTGCGCATCGCATCACGCCGGGTCAGTTTGTCGCTTTCAATACCTACATGATCCTGCTCATCTGGCCGATCATCGCCGTGGGCTGGGTCGTCAACATATTCCAGCGAGGCACGGCGTCGGTGAAGCGCATCGATGCGCTGCTCCAGGCAAAGCCTGCCATCGACGACAGCCAGGCGGATCCATCGCTATCATCCGGACTGATCTTGGACGGCGACATCGAGTTGCGCAACCTGAACTTCAGCTACGGAAGCACTCAGGTCTTGCGCGATATCTCGCTACAGATTGCTGCAGGCTCCAGTTTTGCGATCGTCGGTCCGACCGGGTCGGGAAAGACCACTCTGGTCAGCCTCATCGCGCGCATGTACGAGGCGCCGGAAGGATCGCTGCTCATCGACGGCCGCCCGATTCGCGATTTTCCGCTGGAGTCTCTGCGCCGCAATATCGGAATGGTTCCACAGGAAACGTTCCTGTTCAGCGAGACGATTCGCGGCAACATTGAATTCGGAGTTCCCAATGCGCGCCCGGAAGAAATGCTCGAAGCAGCCGAAGCTGCGCATATTCGGCGCGAGTTCGAGGAGTTCCCTCAGGGCTTTGAGACCGTCGTCGGGGAACGCGGTGTGACGTTATCGGGCGGTCAGAAGCAGCGCGCCGCCATCGCACGCGCCCTGCTGCGGCGCCCGGCGATTCTAATCCTCGACGACGCCCTGGCCAACGTCGACACCTACACCGAGGAGCGCATTCTGAGCGGGCTTCGATCGTATACGGCAACCGCAACGACTATTTTCATCTCGCACCGCGTCTCGACGGTGCGCGGCGCCGACCAGATCGCAGTCCTCGACCACGGCAGAATTGTCGAGATCGGCAGGCACGAGCAATTGCTGGCCATGGATGGATACTACGCCAGCCTCTACCAGAAGCAGCAACTCGAAGAAGAACTGACCGTGGCGGGGTGATGCCTCCTCCAGGCGCTCGCGGGCTCTCGCGAAGAAGGTCCCGCGCCGCGATTGGAGGCGGACGACCGACAAGTCCGGGCTATGCGGTCCAGCGCGTCAGATTCTCGGTAGTGAGATCGGCCTCAGCGTTCGGCAGGCGAGGCGCGCGTAGATGAGATGGGCTCGGGGTGTGCTCGGCAGTGTTGCTTTCGAGCGCCACCTGCTTCCACGCGTCACGCACATTCCTGACACAGGCAATCGCGTGCTCGAACTTGCGCCGGGACGCGGCCTGCGACGCCTGCAAAACCTGCGCAAAGATCGATGCATAGAATTCACTCAACACCTCTGCAGGCTTACCACCTACATCCATCCGCAGGCGCGCCTGAAGGTGAATGATAATATCGAGCGCGCGCTTGACGGCGATACGGCGGGCTGTCTGATCGCGGCGATCGACCGCTTCGGCCGCAACGTGCAAGAAGCGGATCATTCCGTCGTAGAGTGCCACCACAAGATCGACTGCGGAAGCACCTTCCAGTGCGTGTTCCTGATACAGAGACATTGCGGGGACCGCTCCTTATCCATTCTGGGTCGGGCTATAGCCCGAAATCGCCGCATAGAGTTCGTTGATGCCGTTCAACTGCGACGGCAAGGCCTGCAAAATCTCATTAGCCTGGTTCAGTTCCGCAGTCAGGCTCTTCTGCTGCGCGGCGATCAGGGCATCTTCCTTGGTGATATTGGCATTCAGCGTCTTTTCGATATTGCTGTTCGAGGTCTGCGTGAGACTCAGGATTCCGCTCGAAGAGCTCGCACCGGAACTGTTCAGAATGTTCGAGAAGCTCACGCCCCAGCTATTGATACCCTGGAACATTCCCACGACGCCGCTGAAGTCCGTATTGAGCAAGGCATCCAGCTGTGAGGCATCGAAGGAGATGGTGCCGTCATTGTTCATGCTGACGCCCAAGGCGCTCAACGTCGAAACATCGGAGGAGCTCGTGTAGTTGAGGTCGGCAGTGGCAGTATTAGTGCTATCGAGAAGACTCGAAGTCACGCTCAGAGTACCGGTACTCCCGGGGGTCTGCGAGGCCAGCGTCAGTGTCAGCCCATCGGAACTGACCGATGCGGTGGCGCCTATACCGGAGGTGTTGTTGATCGCGTCTGCCAGATCTTGCAAGGTTCCGCCGGAGGAGGCCAGTGAAACCGTCTGTGCCGCGCCGCTGCCCACCTGAATCGCGATGGATCCCGTCAAAACATCGCTTGCACCGGCTACGGCCGTCAGTGTCCCCGTGGAAGCTGCCAGATTGGTGCCCGCCGAACTGCTGTAGGCGAGTTGTGTGTCGCTCGTTGCCACCAACTGCGAGATCACCGAGAGCGCGCCCGCTGAGCCTGTGGTCTGCGACTGCAGCATGAGATTCGACTCGCCGTTCTTGGTGACGACATTTGCCACGACACCGATGTTGGCAGCATTGATGGCGCTTGCGACACCGTCGATGGTGTTGTTCGGCCCTCCGGGCACATCGATTTCCTGCTGGGTTCCGTTCCCGACCGTAATGAGGATCTTGCCGGCCAGCGTCGTATTTGTATTCGCAGTCACGCTATCCAGAAATCCATTGGGATTCGCTGCATTCAGACCGCTCAGCAGCTGCTGCTGTAACAGCGACAGAGTAGGCGAACCGAAAAGCGGCTCCGCCTTTCCCGAGCTATCGTTCCCTTCCTGAGCATTGATCGCCTGAATGAGAGCGTTGTAATCCGTCACGAGCGAGCTCAGGGCAGTCTCCACTCCCGAGTTGTCGTTCCCGATCACGACCTGGATTGGTTCGAGGCTGCCATCCGATTCCTTTGGACTGGTCGACAGAAGCTGAAAGGTTAAACCCTGGATGAGGTTCGACACCGTGTTGGAGGAGCTGGTGAGATTGACCCCGTCGACGCTGAGCGAAGCATCGGAACCGCTCACAGTGGATGTATAGGCAAGGGATGGGCTGGCGTCCACGATGCTCGAAGTCACTGTAAGCGAGCCGGCCGATCCTTGCGTTCCCGACACCAGCGAAAGGCTGGAAGAACCGTCGCTGTTGGTGACCACCGAAGCAGTCACTCCAATCGCTGCCTGATTGATCGTGCTGGCCAGTGCGCCCAGCGTGTTGTCGGACGAATCGAGCGTAAACTGGGTCGCCGTTCCCGTCCCTACCTGAATCGAGAGCGCGCCCGACAGGGTGTCGGAAGCATTGGCGATCGAGGTTAACAATCCATTCGAGTAGCTGGTGGCACCGCCGGCCGAGCCTGCGTATTGAAGCTTCAGGCCACCGGTATCGACGATCGAATTCGCAGCGATCGATAGGTTTCCGTTCGCGCCAGAGGTGCCGGAGACTAGACTCAGCCGCGATCCGCTCGAATCCGTCAGAACGCTGGCTGAGACCCCGACGCCGGATGAGTTGATGGCTGAGGCTAGATTGGCGAGCGTGCCGCCGCCCGATGGCAGCGCAATCGTTTGCGCTGTGCCATTGCCCACCTGCAGCGTGATCGAACCCGTTAACGTATCGGATGCGTTGGGAATCTCGGTCAGATAGCCACTCGAGGTCTGGGCAAGCTTGTTGACGACCACCGTGTGCGTCCCGGCCGCAGCGGAGTTGGTAGCTGCCGTTAGCTCGAGCACGTTAGTGTCCGAGCTCGATCCGGTCTTTTGGGCTAAAACACCATTGGCCTCTGTGAGTTGAGTTAAGTCATTGGATAGGCTCGAATACAGCGTCCCCAGGTTGGAGATGACCGTGTCCTGACTCTGGAGCTGCGTCAGCTGGTTCTTCCATGGCGTCTCCACCTGCTGCAGGTTGCTCACGATCTGCGCGACAGTTGCGCTGACGTCGAAGCCTGCTCCGCTGGTGGGTGATCCGAAGTTCAGGCCAACTGCTCCCATCGCTGTTCCTCCTTCGCTCTCTGGTGCATCCACTTCGCCATGCGCACCCGGTAGAACCTCAAAGAATTCTTATGTTCCGGCTCGCCGCATCGCGCAGGGAAGAAAGGGCGTCCCTTGGGACGCCCTCTCTCTTTGGTCAGCGCCCGTGGTTATTGCAACAGTTTCAGTACTTCCTGCTGCATGCTGTTGGCCTGGGCCAAGGCCGAGATACCGGTCTGGCTCAGAATTTGGTACTTCGACATATTCGACGCCGCCGAAGCGTAGTCGGTCGCTTGCACCGCATTTTGCGCTGCAATCACGTTCTGCTGCTGTGTGCCCAACACCGAGCTCACGGCGTTCAGGGTGTTGATCTGGGCGCCGAGGTAGCCGTCCTGCGCTGCCACATCGGTGATGGCCGCATTCAGCGCGGTCAAAGCTGCCTGGGCGTTGGTTGAGTTGGTCAGGCTGGTCTTAGCGAGACTCTGCCCCGCCTGATCGGCGTAACTGATTGTCGCGACGCCGCTGTTCCCGCTCAGGTCAGACACCATGCCAACGTTGGACACGATCTGGTTGGCGACAGTCCCGCTATAGATGCCTGTGCCTCCGTAGGTCGCATTGCCGCTTGCATCCTTGGACACGGTACTGAAGTCCACAATGCCGCCCGAGCTTGCGACGCCAACGCTATAGTATTGCGACGATTCGGAGGCTCCCTGCACGGATGCCGTATCGTTGCCGGTCATCGTCTTTCCGCCGACGGTGAGACCTGAAGCGTCAATGCGCATCGCCGAGTTCGCCGACGTAAAGACGATCTGCGCTTTGGTCTGGTCATAGTTGGCCGTCACACCATAGTCACCGGCATTGATGGTCGATGCCAGAGTTGCCAGCGAGTCGTCGGCGCTGGTGATCGTCAGCGTCTTGCCACCGATGATCAATGTGCCGCCGTCGGTGATGGCGCTGTTGTAGGCCGTTGCGGATAGAGTGCCCACCTTGCTGGAGAATTGCGCTCCTGCCGTAGGTACATCGGCCAGAGATACGCTGGAGGCCGCCGCCGCCGAGGTGCTCATCGTGATGTTGCCGCTCAGAGAGTTGCTGGCGCTCCAGTTCGCGCCTTTGGAGATCGTCAGCGTGTTCCCTGAAAGAGAGACCGCAAAGTTGCCACCGGCCGTCAGTTTTCCTTCCAATGCCGACAGGGTCGCAACACCGGTGAAGTCGAGAGCGGCGCCGGTATGATCGGTACCGGCGAGGGTGCCGAGACCGGCAATGACTGTGTCCGCCCCATCGTTGAGTTCCATTGTTCCTAATACGGTTGCGCTGCCCGTGGTGTCTGCAGCGAAAGTCACCGTGTTGGGGGTCGTGGCGGCCACCGTGCTGGTGACGCCCGTCCCGTTCACCGACACGCCGGCGCTGGCGGTGGTGAAGCTAAGGACGGTGCCAGCCCCGTTTCCGTTTGCATCGGCCGCCGTGTTGACCTTTGCCGTCAAGCCGTATCCAGCGTTGTTAATGGTGGCAGCAAGGTTGGTAAGGGTGTCGGTCGATCCGGCCGTCCCCAGAGCGATATTGTGCGTTTGTCCGTCCGCGCCGACGATACTGAGCGAGCCGCCCAAAGTGTCGCCGTTCACGGCTGCCACAGTTAACTTGCCTATTTCGCCAACCGCGTTGGTGCCTGTGCCAACTCCGACGCCGGAAATCATGATGCCGGTGTCAAGGGCACTGCCACCGCCCTGGTTGGAAGACAGCGCAGCCGCCACGGCCGCCGTGCCCGCTTGCTGCGCGGTGCCAAGGCTGGCGGTCAATCCGAGCCCGGAGTTATTGATGGCGTTGATCATGTCGCCGACGGTGTTGGCGTACTGCGTGCCGGCACCGACAGTAATGGTTTGCGTCTGCATCGACGGAGCACCGGCAGCGCCCTGCTGGAGGTAGCTGACCTGCATCGATGTGGTCTGCGACGCCGTGCCCAGGCTATCGCTGGTGGCCGCCAGCTGTCCGTTGTTCGACAGATCGATGAACACGTTTGCCTGTGTCTGACCGCTGGAGTAGGACATGGCGCCGTTGATATCGCCGACGGCCGCCGAAGACAGGCCACGAATGTTCAGCTGGTTGATCGACGCACCCTGGGTTGAGGAGTCGCCGGTATAGATGGTGGTGTTGGAACCGAAGACCTGCACCTGGTTGTAGGTGGTGGTCGCACCGATGTTGTTGATCTCGGAAAGGATCGACTGGTACTCCTGGTTGGCGGCCAGATCCTGCGAGCCGTTGAGGGTGCCGTTCGAGGCTTCGGTAGCCAGCGTAACGGCCCGGTTGAGCAGATTCGTCACTTGCGAGAGAGCGCCGTCGGCGACGGTGAGAAGGTTCACGCCTTCGGTGGCGTTGGTCTGCGACTGACCGAGGGCGGTTGCATTGGCTTGGAGGCCGTTGACCAGCGAGAGACCTGCCGCATCGTCGGCGCCGGAGTTGATCTTCGATCCGGAAGACAACTGCTGCAGGGTCTTGTTCAGGCTGGCTGAAGTATTGTTCAGGCTGCTTTCCGCATACATCGCGGACAGGTTGTTGAGGACACCCAGGGACATGGGTTTCTCCTTGATCGATGCTTGAATTGCGGCCCATTCGGAGCGTGCTCCCAATGTTGTGTTGCGCCCTGGTTGCTACTGCCGCCGTCAGCGCCGCTGCATCTGGCCCCTTTTTCGGCGCTGGGACGGTCGACTTTATTCAGCTTGAAATGTGTCCGGCACGGGACAGTTTGGCCTTCTCTCGTTAATCTCTGCTGAGTCGCCGATAACTCCCTCGAAGGAGCCGCGCACTCATGATTCAACTGACCAAACTGAACGGAACCCCGATGGTACTCAACAGCGATCTTGTCAAGACTGCTGAAGCCTCGCCCGACACCATGCTGACCCTGGTCAACGGAGAGAAGCTGATCGTGCGGGAGTCGATTGACAGCGTCGTGGAGGCGATTCTTGCCTACCGCGCGCGGCTACTCGCCACAGTCGCTCAGCGCGTGCCGGCGATCGGCAATCTCGCCCGTGCTGCGTCCCTCACCAGCGTGGATTTCACGAATCGAGCGGGGGATGCCGCGAAGGCAGTTTCAAATTCCTCCGGTTCCGTCACGTAGAACTCCTTCACTTTTTTTCGGCGTTCCCATCGGGCGGAGAGGCACCATGGATAAAGGAAGCTTCAGCGGCGCAATTCTAGCGATCACCGGCATCCTTGCCGGATTGTTGATCGAGGGCGGGAATCTCGGCCAAATTGTGCAGCCAACGGCGGCTCTGATCGTTTTTGGCGGCACTATGGGTGCCGTGTTACTGCAATTCTCACTCCCTACGGTCGGAGCTTCATTTCGCAGAATGTTCCGACTCTTCGTCGCTCAGCAGAGGCAAAGCGATTCGCTCCTGCGGCAGCTCGTCTCGTTCGCCAACAAGGCCCGGCACAAAGGCGTCGTCTCTCTGGACGCCGATCTGCAGACCATTCAGGATCCATTTCTCAAGCGGGCGCTGATGCTCGCCGTGGACGGAACCGAGCCTGCCGAACTGCGCAAGATTATGCGTGTCAGCCTTGACTCGATCGCGGAAAACGACGACCGTCTGCCGTCCGTCTTCGAGTCCGCGGGCGGATTCTCTCCCACCATCGGCATTCTCGGTGCTGTGCTCGGGCTCATCCAGGTGATGCAGCACCTCGACAATATCCAGGAAGTCGGTCGTGGCATCGCGGTCGCGTTTGTCGCGACTATTTACGGGGTCGGCGCAGCCAATCTCTTCTTCCTGCCCTTCGCCGGCAAGATGCGTATCCAGTTACGCGAAGAGCATCTGCGGCGCGAGATGATGCTCGAAGGAGTCGTTTCGATCATCGAGGGCATGAATCCGCGCATGCTCGAGATCAAGCTGACCGGGTTCCTGCATGAACCGGGGCCGCCCACGAAGGAGCGCGCGGCATGAATCCTCGCGTACATCGTAGTCGCGTCACGCACGATCGCTGGCTGGTTTCCTACGCCGACTTCATCACCCTGCTCTTCGCTTTTTTCGTCGTTCTGTATGCATTCGCAAAGGCCGATCCCAAAAAGCAGAGCGATGTCTCCGATGCGATCGACGGCGCCTTCCGTTCGATGGGCGTCTTCTCCGGAAGCGGGCAGGCCACAAGGAAAACAGCTGGCGGTACTGCAAGCCCTATCAGCGCGGTCATGAATGAGGACGCCCTATCGCCGGCGAAGGTCCGAGACGATCTCGAGCACATGAAACGCGAGTTGGAGAAGAAGCTCGCGGGCCAGATCGCGCGCCGCGCGGTGTCGCTGCAGATGGGTCGCGACGGGCTGGTCATCAGCCTTCGCGAGGCAGGCTTTTTCGATTCCGGCTCGGCTACACCGCACCCGGAGACACTCGATACGCTGCGGGAGATTGCCGCCTCCGTCGACCAGACGCCTTACGATATGCGCGTCGAAGGGCACACCGACAACATCCCGATTCACACTCTCGAATTCGATTCAAACTGGGAGTTATCGGCTGCCCGCGCCACTCGGATCGCACGGATGATGCTTCAGCTGCAGGCGATCTCGCCAGAACGGCTCTCGGCTGCCGGTTACGGCGAGTTCCATCCTGTCGACAGCAATGAAACACCCGAGGGCCGCGCCAGGAACCGACGCGTCGACCTCATCGTTCTTCCGCGCACTAATATCAACTTCGCGGCGCCACGCCCCGCCGCGCCGTCCGGAGCCTGGGCAAAGATCACAGATGGCGAATAGGGCCAGGATTTCTTACTCGACTCCGAGCACCTTCACGATCACCCGCTTGCGCCGCCGCCCGTCGAATTCCGCATAGAACACGCGTTGCCATGTTCCCAGGTCAAGGTGGCCATTCGTCACCGGCAGCGTTGTCTCGTGGTGCAGCAAGAGCGATTTCAAATGTGCATCGCCGTTGTCCTCGCCGGTTTGATGATGCCTGTAGTCGGGCCGCGCCGGAGCCAGTTCTTCGAGCCATTTGCCGATGTCCTCGATCAATCCACTCTCCAGATCGTTGACGTAGACAGCGGCGGTGATGTGCATCGGCGAAACAAAACACAGACCGTCCCGGACACCGCTCCGGCCGACAATCTCTTCGACTGTATCGGTGATATGCACCATCTCGCGGCGCTTCTTTGTTTCAAAGACGAGGTATTCAGTATGACTCTTCATAGCATTTCTCCGTAATTCACCACAATCAGGGCCGCATGTGGCAGGGGTCGATTCAGACCTTATCCTAATAACTGCCAATGGCCTCGATCTCAACACAACGTTCCGCTACGCTCGCACAACAGGGCATGGACCTGCTTGCATCGGGGCAGGCGGCCGAAGCGGCGAAGGTCTTTCGCGAAGCGATTGCCGCCGACGCAACCAACTACGAAGCGCATCACGGGCTGGTGCGCGCCTTACGCGACGCCGACCAGATTGAGCAGTCCGTCGCTGCGGCGCTCGCTCTCACGGCTCTCACGCCCAACGACCCGCTGGCGCATACGGCGCTTTCTATCTCGCTGCAGCGTGCCGGCCACGTGCCTGAAGCGGAGTCCGCGGCGGCGCGGGCACGCATTCTCGAGTGGAAGATTCAGCTGCAATCGCCGCCCGCGTCGGAGCCTTCGCTTTGAAGATCGGCGCCACGCGCAGCCACGCTCAGCGCCTACGCAGGATGCACGACTGGCTTGCCGCAGCCTACGGCCCGCAGCACTGGTGGCCAGCAAAAACTGCCTTCGAGGTCATCTTGGGTGCCTACCTCACGCAAAACACCTCATGGAAGGCCGTTGAGCGATCGCTGGCGAATCTACGGGCAGCGGGCGCATTGTCGATCGACGGTTTGCGCGGGCTTTCCCTCGCCCGACTGCAGGAACTGATTCGTCCTTCGGGCTTCTACACCAGAAAAGCGCCGGCTATCCGAGCCTTCGTCGCGATGCTCGACAAAGAATTCGGTGGCTCGCTCGATCGACTTGCAGCAACTCCGACCGAACGCTCTGCGGCATCGCTTGCTCTCTCTGCCTGGTGTGGGCCACGAGACGGCCGATGCCATTCTGCTGTATGCGCTCGGTCACTCGGTACCTGTCGGCGATGCTTATCTACGTCGCATCGTGGAACGGCACGGACTCTTGACCTCCTCAGTGGCCAACGATCACGCGACCTATGCGGCTCTGGTTCAGTTGACCCGCGACACCTTCGCGCGGGAGCCGATCGCCGATCAAGCGCGGCTTTTCAATGAGTTCCATGCGCTGACGGTTGCCGTTGGGAAGGCGCATTGTTCGACGACGCCGCACTGCGAAGGCTGCCCCTTAGCGCCAGATCTGCCACATCCAGTCCCGGCCTCGACAGAAAGCCCTCGAAGACGACAAGAGAGCAAATTGAATACAATCAGACGATTAGGCGACTAAATTCGACAAAAATATAGATGCTAGATTCGGTCGCTGTCCTGGTCGGTACACCTCTCATCTTCTAACGCGCCGGAAATCTGATTAAAATACACTCACATTCGAGCGAACCCTCTTGACAAGCGGGCTCCAGCTGCCTATCTTTAGCAGTTGGAAGGCTGGACTGCTAGCGCACGCTGGGCAGAACTGCCAAGCCATCACCGCTCAGTGTTTCGGGCGGCACTTCGAAACGAGCAGTTCTTTCTCGGACAATCAATCAACATCGCGGCCGGGGCTCAACCCAGTCCGCGCGTGAAGGAGAAGAGAAGTTATGCCAGCAACATCCGTGAAGACAACCTTCACTCCGCTCCATGACCGGATCCTTGTTCGCCGCCTCGAAGAGACGGAGACGGTTCGCGGGGGCATCATCATTCCCGACAGCGCCAAGGAAAAGCCTCAGGAAGGCGAAGTGATCTCCGTTGGCAAAGGCAAGTCGAACGACGAAGGCAAGGTCTTCCCTCTCGACGTGAAGGCCGGCGACAAGATTCTGTTCGGCAAGTATTCGGGCACCGAGATCAAGATTGACGGTGAGGAGTACCTGATCATGCGCGAGGAAGAAGTCCTCGGCATCATCAAGAAGTAAGTCCTGGCCGGACGGGCAAACCGCGCTTGCGCAGCCCGTCGACGAATTCCAACCGATCACTGTTCCCTGAACACTGATCCTTCGATTTAGGAGAGAAGCATGTCAAAGCAAATTCTGCACGGTGAGGATTCCCGGCAAGCGATTCTGCGCGGCGTGAACACGCTGGCAGACGCAGTGAAGGCGACGCTCGGGCCGAAGGGCCGGAACGTCGTTATCGAAAAGAAGTTCGGTTCGCCCACCATCACCAAGGACGGCGTGACGGTGGCCAAGGAAATCGACCTGAAGGATCCGCTGGAGAACGTGGGCGCGCAGCTCGTCCGTGAAGTTGCCTCGAAGACCTCGGACGTGGCCGGCGACGGCACCACGACGGCGACGGTTCTGGCGCAGGCGATCTTCCGCGAAGGCGTGAAGACCGTTGCTGCGGGCGCGAACCCGACCGCTCTCAAGCGCGGAATCGACAAGGCCGTGACGGCCATCATCGGAACCCGCGACAAGGACGGCAAGTGGACCGAAGGCGGCGCACTGGGCAAGCTCTCGAAGCCCGTGGATGAAGGATCGGTCGCGCAGGTCGGCGCCATTTCGGCCAACGGCGATCAGGAGATCGGCGACATCATTGCGCACGCAGTCAAGGTTGTGGGCAAGGACGGCGTCATCACCATCGAAGAGTCGAAGACGATGCACACCGGCCTTGAGACCGTGGACGGCATGCAGTTCGATCGCGGCTATCTGAGCCCCTACTTCGTCACCGACGCAGAGCGGCTGGAAGTGGTGCTCGAAGATCCCTACGTCCTGATCTACGAGAAGAAGATCAGCGCGATGAAGGATCTGCTCCCCCTGCTCGAGCAGGTTGCCCGCGGCGGCAAGCCTCTGCTGATCATCGCTGAGGATGTGGAAGGCGAAGCGCTCGCGACCCTCGTCGTGAACAAGCTGCGCGGTACGCTGAATGTGGCTGCCGTCAAGGCGCCCGGCTTCGGCGACCGCCGCAAGGCGATCCTGGGCGACATCGCGATCCTGACCGGCGGCAAGGCGATCACCGAGGACCTCGGAATCAAGCTGGAGGGCGTGAAGCTCGAGGACCTGGGTAAGGCGAAGCGGATCACCATCGACAAGGACAACACGACCATCGTCGACGGCGCCGGCAAGGCGACCGACATCGAAGGCCGCGTGAAGGAGATCCGTTCGCAGGTCGAGAAGACCACCTCCGACTACGACAAGGAGAAGCTGCAGGAGCGGCTGGCCAAGCTGGTGGGCGGCGTTGCCATCATCAAGGTTGGCGCAGCAACCGAGACCGAGCTGAAGGAGAAGAAGGCTCGCGTTGAGGATGCTCTGCACGCCACCCGTGCAGCGGTCGAGGAAGGCATCGTCCCGGGCGGCGGAGTGGCCCTGGTTCGTGCGACTCCGGCTGTTCAAGAGCTGATCAAGAAGCTCGAAGGCGACGAGAAGATCGGTGCGCAGATCGTGCTCCGCTCACTCGAAGAGCCCCTGCGCCAGATCGTCGCGAATGCCGGCGAAGAGGGTGCAGTGGTGGTGGCCAAGGTTCTTGAGTCCAAGGACCAGCACTTCGGCTACAACGCGGCAACTGGCGTGTTCGAGAACCTGGTGAAGGCCGGCGTCATCGACCCGACCAAGGTAACCCGGACTGCCCTGCAGAATGCGGCTTCGATTGCCGGCTTGCTGCTCACCACCGAGGCATTGGTGGTCGAGATTCCCGAGCCAAAGCCTGCTCCGGCAGGTGGCGGCCATGGCGGCGGCATGGACGGCATGTACTGAGCATCACCCCAGCGACGAGGACCTGTCGCTGGGGACCCCGACCACCTGCGGTGGGGCCAACTGCGACTTACGGCGCCCTTACAGCAGTATGTATAAGCAAAAAGCCCTCGGCTTCGGCTGGGGGCTTTTTGTTGGCACTGTTTTGTCCGCGAAAGGCCATGCACTGGCCTGCTTCTGCCGGTCGCTTTGATTTCGCCGCGGGAAATGGTGTTTCTCAGGAGGCGATTGCCGTCACGTTGGACTGAGCGTGCCTCGAATGACTCAACACCGGCTGCGGCCGAAGTGGGCGGAGCCAACCAGCAGCAAGCCATTCCTGGGGGATCGAGAACTCGGACCAGCCGCAATCCAGGCAGACCTGGATATCTGGTGCGGGCGTCATGGGAGGATGACTGAGGGTTCTGGGTACGTTGCGAAAGAGACGAACTTCGGCAGGAATCACCGAAAGGGCCCCCGACTCACACTTTGGGCACACCATTGCTGCACCTCTAGGATACGTTTGCCAGCTGGGGGAAAACCAACTGTAACCCAAAGTACCTGATGGCGCAACGAATTTTGTGCAAATTTTCCTTCACATGGTTACTTTTTATTTTGATTGGCACTGGCACGCGAAAGCGAGAACTGGAACCGCCTGGGCTCCCGCTCTGATCGCTTGGATGCTAGGGAAACACCTGGAAACCACGTGCAGCCTCATCGAGACGGCTGAATTTCTCTCGAATATTCGGATTAGTGCCCGCTTCCCTTGCCCCACAGAAGCCGCACGCCGACGCGGACCGTGGTTGGCAGACTCACGTAACCGATTGGCGCGATGTGCTGGTTGTTCGTCAGGTTCTCGATCTGCCCATACACGCCCAGAAGCGATGTGATCTGGTAACTCGCACCTGCATCGAGCTTTGCGTACCCAAAATTGAGATTACGGTTGGGCAACAGCAGACTGTTGCCGCCGTCTTGGTCTGAATAGGCCAGGTAGGTCGAGTCATCGCTGCGACTTGCAAATGCTGCCGAGAGCACTGCCGTCAGCTTGTGAGCCGAGTAGGTGGCTGAGAGAAACCCTGTGTGCGGCGGCCGCCGGAAAGGCCGTGCGCCTTTAAGCGGTGAGTAGGCTCCCAGAGGAATCCCATTGGAGCTGAATCCGTAGCCGCCAAGCAGCGCTTCGTTATCGCTGGAGAACGACCGCTGCACGACCGCATCGAGATACGTGTAGCCGCCGCGCAGAAAGATGCTGCTGCCAATGCCGCCCTCGACCGTCGCCTCAAGTCCCTGCGCTCGAAATGCCTCGGTATTCACAGCGAGACCGTAGTCATAGGTGTAATAGAAGCCCAGTGCCTGAATGAGCTGCTGCTGGCCGGCCGCAGTCAGGTTGGGAAGAATGTTGGGCAGCAGGACGGCGCCGACTGATTCCACCTGCCTGCCGAACTCGTTGTGGAAGTAGCTGGTGCGGAAGACCAGGCGCTGGCTGAGAAAGCTCTGCTCGACGCCTCCCTCGTAGGTGCGAGCCTGAGGCGCCGCCAACGGCCCGAGGCCCAACTCCTGGGCAACGGAGCCATAGCCATTCTGGGTAAGGAATCTGTAGAGAGAACTGAACTCCTCGGTCAATGCCGGCTCGCGATTCGCGTCACCGTAGTTGAACAGTACGCGCGTACCGCTGAAGATGCCCTTCCGGGGCCGTAGCGCATAGAGGGAGAAACTCGCCCGTGGCGCGGTCTGTGTTCCGAATTCGGAGTAGTGCTCTAGGCTGCCTCCCAGCGAATAGAAGAAGCGGCCTTTGAAGTCCCCATGAACCGCCGCCAGGTAGACATAATTCGTGCGCTCTGTCTGCTCGTCGGTCGAGAACGTGGGCAGATACTCGCGGCCACGCTCATCTTCAAAGTGAAATCCGATGAGTCCCTGCAGATGAGGTGTGAAGTGATAGTCCCCCTGATATACGAGCTGATCGCGATTGGAATCCAGGAACTCCGACGACGGATAGGTCTCCGGATAATCGAGAATTGCCTGCCCTGTCGCCGCATAGCCGTTCGCGCCGGTGATCGTCACCGTGTCGCCAAAGTATGCCTGATCGCCGAAGCTGTCGTACGTGGTGAGCGTACCGCTTGGCTGCCACAGATAATACTGATCGCGTCTGCGGGTTGCGCCATAGCGCAGCAGATTGTGGAACGAAGCCGTGGTTTCATTGTCGACCGACGCACTCACCAGCAAGTCCTGGTCCTTCTCGGTCGCGTTGTCGGCGACGTGATAGAACTGCCAGGCGTTCGGCACACCTACTGCAGAGACGCCGTAGTGGACGGTTCCGCGAATCTGCGTCAATCCATTCGGCTGCCATCCGAAGTTTCCCGCCGCCGTCGCCACATGAAACTCATCGTTGGGCAGATCGTTCTGGGTCTGCATCCAGCTGAAGTCGCCCAGATAGTCGAGCTTGTTGTGCGCCCCCGCAATCTCCAAATCATCCTGGAGACTGGTGAAGTTGCCGACGTCACCGTGAAAGAGGATCGACGGAAAGCTCGTCGTGCCGTGTGGCGTGGTCAAGCTCACGACGCCGCTCTCCGCGTCCGCTCCGTACAGACTCGAGTCGGGCCCACGATAGACCTCGGCGCGTTCGATCGCAGTCGTCGAAAGAGGACCAAAGTCGAAACGGCCGCCGAGATCGCCCGCGCTGACCCCGTCGATCATCACCTTGTTGTCGTCTGAATCGCCTCCTCGAATAAAGAGCGAAGCCTGCGATCCGCTTTGCCCTGTCTGCGCAACAGCTGTTCCCGGCATCTGTCGCAACACGCTGACCAAATCGTTGCGTCCGGCGAGTTCGATCGGCCCAAGGACTGAGGTCGCTGCCCCGGTCTGCGCTTGGGGCGTGGGAGTACCGTTTGCGGTCACCACAATCGACTCGCGTGCCCACTCGGGCTCCAGGACCAGGTTGCGCTCCAGATTGTCGAAGGTGCGCGCATAGAACCCTGGCGTCTCCAATTGGCGAAAGCCCTTCGCAGAAGTCAGTAGATAGAAACGGCCCTGCTCACCGGTCGTAAGCTCGAAACTGCCATCGGACTTTGATAGAGACGACGTGACCACGCTCCCGTTGCGGACCAATGCGACCGTCGCGTTGGTAACCCGTGCGCCAGAGGCATCGGTGACAACGCCATGAATCTCGGCAGCGCGGAGGAGCATTGTGGCAGAGAAAAGGAAGAGGGCGAGCGTGCACCGTCGCCTCACCGGAACAAAGATTGTGCAGGCAAAAGTCATGAAAGGCTCCTTCGTTCCCCTCGGAACGCAAGCGGGTGATGGGCGCGAGGACCGGTCTCCTGACTTGCGCTTTAGCCAGCACCTTCCCAGAGAGCCTCTCTCCAGTGGCGTTCAGACTGGCTTTCTGCTCCTTGCCGCAACGACGGCGAAAGGGGCAGGTGCGCTCACAGTTGCGGGGCAGTGGCGGAGTTTCACCGCCTTCCCGAGCATCCTGGCGATTGCCGTTTTGAGGAACGCAGCTCTTTCCGAGCCGCAACGATGACATGAAACTCACTTTCATGTCATCAATGGTTATAAATGGGCTCGACGATGAAGTCAAAACCGGCTCGCGGAGAAAGAAAGCCAGCCGCTCGCTAGTACCAACCGTTCGGGCCGCTCCTCAGTGCTTGACCCAACCGGTCATGCCGGCTTCGAAGCTGCGGCGATCGAGCCGTGGCAAGGCGCGCGCCACCTTGTCAGGAAAGAGCGGGTAATGTCTTGCAGCGATCAGCGCCTCCGGGACGCACCAAACGTCCTCCTCTGAGGTCATCCAGCATTGACTATCGAGGCGTGCCAGATTCACAGGGACCGAATAGGACCGCAGCGTGCGCTCCCCATGCAGGTTGTAGTAGTGCTCAAAGTAGCTCAACGCCAGCTCGCGCAAAGAGCGATAGATTGGCGCGCGGAAGCGGAGCCCGGCAAAGTTCGACTTGGCAATGCCTCCCCAAAGACCGTGCTCGCGGTAAAGTGCCACGACATGATCGTCATCGTGGACTGCTTCCAGGTCCATCACCAGCGGCGGATGGCCATTCACCCGCAGGGCCGCGGCAGCCAGCAGAGCGCCCTCCATGCAGTGTCCTTTACGTTCGCGCAGAACGCGCTGGGGAGACCACGCCGTATCCGCATACTGATACGGCACCGCGTCAATGAACCGCTGGATTCGTGCCGGAGTCTTCAGCGAGCGCAGTACACGCAAGTCTGCTGACGACAAGTTGAAGCTCTCGTGGCCGTTTCGCCGGCGTTCATTCTTCAATAATTCCAATCCTTCTTAGGCGGAAGCAGTTTGCCTGAAATCGCAAGGGTGATACAGAAGGTGGCTTCATGCCTTGCTTGGCCTCGACTGCCGCGAGTCGAAGTCCTTCGCCGGCGAGGTCATGAGTGCGGCACAAACGTGCGATGCACCTGATTCTGGCGCGAGCCCGAGGAATCTGTGAAAGTATTGACCACGCTGACATCGAGGTTGCTGCCATCCTGGCGCACGCTTACAACCGCGCTCCGTGATTCTCCATTCTCGGAATTGGGGCTGAACGTCGCCGATGCTGTTGTCCCATCGAAGGATGCCGTCTGCGTTCCCCAGTCGCATGCCTGCGGCTGACATGTACCCCACCCATGCATGGAGATCTGGCTGCCAGTAGCCTCGATATCGAGCGCATAAAGGCTGTCGCCGGAGCGCGCTTTGGTATCGACCCAGCGGCCTGAGAGAGCCGAAGGACTGGTTGCAGGCTGTGAAGCGGTGTGCGCCTGCTGCGCGCCCGAGGACGCTGCTTGCTGCGATCCTTTGTCCGAAGAGCCCGAACGACCGAGCATATAGAGGAACACGAAGAGAACGACAACCATTGCGCCGGAGATCCCCAGAATCAGCGGGAGCTTCGATTTCTTGACCGGGTCGGAGGTCGGAGCGGGGTGCGGAGCCGGCAGTTGGACGGGAACGGTTGCATGGACAGGCTGCTGCTCGGTGACCGGGTTGGGCGTGACATACGACTTCAGGGCCTCGATGAGAAGCTGCACATCGGAGTTCCAGCGGGTGTGGGAGAGCTCGACGCTGTTGCGAAAGCTCAGTTCTCGGATCGACTCTGGAAGCTGGTCGGGCGGAGGCATGTGCGCTTCGTGGACAAGCACGGGGATCACGGGCACGTTCCGCTTGAGCGCGGAGCCGATCTCGATCGCAACAAAGTCATTCGGATTGTCGATGCGACGCTGGCCATCGGCGCCGGTAATGGTCAGCCAGCTCGGACCGATCACCGCGAGCAGCACGCCGCACTGAGCCACACTCTCATCAATCGCGCGCCGAAAGTCCGCTCCGGGCCGGATATCGGCAACGTCCATGAAGACCCCTTCGTTGCCAAAAACGCGAGCCAGGTCGGCGAACAGCCGGCCAGCTTCGCCTTCGGTATCGTCGCGACGGTAACTGATGAAGATTGCGTGTGCCATGGCTCTCCCAGGGTTGAAAGCTCGGTCGAAAGTCTCAATGGAATCGCGAAAGGCCAGAATAGGCTGTGCCCTTGAAATGGGCAAGCCGCATCCGCGGTGGACATGCTTGTGTAGGATGGAGCCAATACGCTGAATCCAATCCCCCGCAGCTGCCTGAGTTACCGAATCAGTTGTGGAATCTCGTAAGCCGAGCACCGGCGATGAGTACCGAGGACCCGACAGTATCGTTCGACGCGAGCCAGGGAAACCGGGCAGGCGCGCTCCCACCAGCTTCGTCCTGGGGTGGATTCCGGTTGCTTGCACGCGTGGGCCAGGGCGGATTTGGCGAAGTGTATCGCGCGTGGGATCCGCACCTGCAGCGCGAAGTCGCGCTCAAGCTTTTGCTGCCGGGTGCGGTGACCGGCGAAGCCGAATACGAGGCGATGCTGCGCGAGGCGCGCGCGATGGCTTCAGTCCATCACCCCAACATTGTGCCCGTCTACGGTATCGACCGGCACGACGGCCGCGTCGGCTTCTGGACAGACTTCGTTCACGGGAAGACGCTCGCGGCAGTCCTGCGTGAGCAAGGAAAGTTCGGCGCGCGCGAAGCGGCTTCGGTCGGTCTCGACGTCGCCAAGGCCTTGAGCGCTGTGCATCGCGCAGGCCTTCTGCACCGCGATATCAAGGCCGAAAACGTGATGCGCGAAGAGGGCGGGCGCATTCTGCTCATGGACTTCGGGCTGAGCTCCGGAGGAAAGCAGCAGACCTTCGTCGCAGGCACACCAAACTACATGGCCCCCGAGCTCTTCCGTGGCGGGCAGAACACCGTCGCGACAGATATCTACGGACTGGGCGTGCTGCTCTATTACTTGGTGGCTGGAGAGTATCCCGCACAACTCACCGGTCTGAGTGCGTCGGAAGCCATGGCGAGACTGGAGCAGCGCAGGCCGTTAGCAGACGTGCGCCCCGACCTGCCGGACTCGCTGCTCCGGACGATCACGACAGCCGCCGACATGGACCCGACGAGGCGCTTCACCAGCGCTGGGCAGATTGCGACCGCGCTGGCTGAGTCGTTGGGGGCTGGGCCTCAGAGCGAAAGTGTCGCGTCGACCGGCAACGTCTTACCCAGGGCGCGACGGAGAATCAAGATTCTCGCCGGGATTGCGATTGTGGCCGCGCTTGCGGCGGGCTTTGCGGCGTGGAGGGGATTCCTGCCTCAACGCCTTGGAGGAAATGCTGGGTCGTCTGCGGTCTCGTCAGGAACGACCTACGACCAATTCCAGAAGGCGCAGGATCTGCTGCTCCACTCCTACAAGCAATCGAATGTTGCTGAGGCGGTGAAGGGATTTCAGGCGGTTCTGGCGGCCGATCCAAGCTTTGCACTGGCTCATGCGCGGCTGGGTCTCGCTTATTTCATTCAGTACCGCAACAGCCACGACCCGAAGCTGCTCGACATGGCCAAAGAGTCGACGAATCGCGCACTGAACCTCGATCCGAATCTGGCGCCGCCGTATATCACCCTCTCACGGATTGCCTCCATGCAGGGACAGACCGCACTCGCCATGCAGCAGGCGCAGAAAGCGCTCAACCTGGACCCGCGCAGCGCCGAAGCCTACGGCGCGTTGGCCGATGTCTATGCGGCGCAGGGCAAGGATCAGGACGCAATCGCCACTTACCAGAAGGCAATCGACCTGGCCCCGGATGACTGGCGTTGGCCCGTGCGGCTGGGCAACGAGGAGATTGGGAACGGCAATTTGAAGGACGCCATCGCACAGTTCCAGCACGGGACGGAGCTGGCGCAGGACAATGCGATCGCCTACTACGATCTCGGCATTGCCGACATGCAGGCGGACCGGATGGACGAGGCACGGAAGGCTCTCGAAAGCGCCCTCAAGATCGAGCCGACGGCGGGCACGTACTCCGCGCTCGGCTCCGTGCTACTGCTCGATCACCAATTCGACCAGGCCGCGGAGATGTACCGTAAGTCGGTCGATCTCGACCCCACGAACTATGTCGCGTGGGGAAGTCTGGGCCTTGCGTACCGATGGGGCGGGTCCGCGCCCAACAAGGCGGAAGCCGCCTATCGCAAGGCGATTGAGTTGGCGGAGGCAGAGCACCAGAAGAACCGCGCAGATCCCGAATTGCTTGTGGCCCTCGCCGATTTCTACGCGTCCGTGGGAAATGCAGCAGCAGCTCTTCCCCTGCTGCGGCAGGCACTGGCCCTGGCTCCGGACAATCTCTCGGTGGCCTACGAAGCGGGGGAGACCTATGAAACCCTAGGCCAGCGCGACAAAGCAGTTTCCTTCGTAGCGCGCGCCGTGGCAAATGGCTATCGCGCATATGAAGTTGAGAGGAACCCGGACCTGGCGGCGCTGCGAGCCGACCCCGCATTCGCGACAGCGTTGCATAGCGCCGGCAAAAAGCAGTAGACGCCGCGGCAAAAATCGATTAAGTTCGGTCGCATGGCTAACACCAGCGTCACATTGATCAACAACGGCGGGGTCTATGTGCCCAGCGTGCCCAGTGTCGCGGTTAACAAGGGTGACACCGTCTCCTTTGCGACCAACGATGGAAGTGTGGCGCAGCTTTTCTTTTCCCCAGGTGCGGCTGCGGTACTTTCCCCTGCGCCGGGCGGCGCGTTCGCAATTCCCGCCAGCGGAAGCGCGTCGTTCACCTTCACCTCATCCGATCCCGGTGCCTACAGTGCCTTTGTCGGTGCCAGCGCAGCAGCGACACCGACGAGCTTCCCCAGCCAGGTGTCGCAGAACCTTTTACTGCTTATGAACGACGCTGCGGGGACTCCGGGCTTCGGTGCCACACACGATACGACGAACCCCGGATCGTAGACGGACGGACACTGGATCACCGGATCTCACTGCAGGTCGGCAACCCGCAACCGCACGGCAGGATCGCCGAGCAGAATATAGTTGCGCGCATCGTCGCGAGCAATCGTAAGGCGCGGGATCGCCGGTGAGATCGCAGCAGCAGGTGGTGGAGCGGGGACCGCAGAAGCTGACGCCGCCTGGGAAACGCCGCCTGGTGCCGCATTCGCACCCAGTGCCAGACCCAGTTGTGCCGACAGCGAGCTCCACAGAATGCTGAGGCTGTCGGCTGCCAAACCGGCCCGTTTGCCACGCAACAGCAGTTCCAGCGGCGTACGCACCGCCTGCATCTGCGGTGTCCCATTTACATCCTGAAAAGCATAGGGGAAGGCCATATCAACGTGGCCGATGACGGCCAGTGCGCCGCTCCGTAGCAGTGCCTGGGGAAGGCTGGCGATCATCGGCGCCGGAGCTAAAGAGATCGGCGAGCCATCCGGTTTGCGATAGTAGCTGTCGGTCGTGGGACAGCCGCCGCTGTAGCAGGCAAAGAGGAATGCGATCGTACCTTGCAAACGCGCATCGGTCGGCACATCTTCGCCGGAGAACTGGTTGGCGCTGCCAGCAGACGTGCCGGGCATCCACTCCTGCGTCACCAGCGCTCCCTGATAACGGCGCTGCGTAGCAGGGTCCGAGTCCGAGTACTCGCAGCCGTGTGAGCCGGTGAAGAAGACAGCAGGCGCGCCTCCGGGCAGATTGCCGCGGAGAATCTCGGCGAGCTGCGCTTTGGTTGCCTTCTCGTTGGCGAAAGCATCAAGGTTGAAACCGGGCCTGCTGCCCAGCGCATTGGTCGTGGAAAGAAAATCCTCGCAAACGGCGCCTGAGAGCATGGCTGTCGCGATATCGCCGTAGTTGCGCGTGACCCAGACCGCTGCATTCTTGCGCTGGAAGGGGCGGAATGTCGGATCTTCGTACTGCACGACCGCTTGCGCGTAGCGGCCGTAGTCTTCTACGTCGTCGAAGGCCAGGCGGCCCACGGCCCACTGCATCTTCAGGAGCGCCTGAAATTCGAAGGGGATGCGATCGGGCGATCCGACGATGAGCAGATAGAACGGCACGCCGCCTTGGTAGGGATCGACCGGAGCAGTCAGCGAAACGCCGCGCTGCTGCGCCCAGCTATCGGCCGTCTGCCCGGGGAGCACACCGCCATTCGCGGTCCCAGCAAAAACCTTGAAGAGCTTTGGGTCCTGCACCTGGCGGCTGCGCAGATCGATCAGGGGTTGCAGCTGCGCCTTGATCGCCGGATCGGCATCGGACGCAAAAATGATTCCCCAGCCGGCCTGGGTCAGATCGTTCGGATCGTCGACGCTGTAGTCTGTGCCGAGGTGGGTGGAGTTGGCGATACGCTGCGTCGCGCCGGGAAGGTCTTCAAGATTCGCTTCAAGATCGGCCAACTGCAACGCCGGCGTCGCTTCGCCAGTCAGCGCATTGATTCGCAGCGGAATGGGAAGATTGGCTGCCGGGGAATTGGGCGTCGTGCTCATGTTGTCCTTTCTGATCTGAGAGATCAGCCCGCGATCGGCTCCATCGATAGCAGGCACTCAGTATCTCCCGTATCGAAGACAGGCTGGCGGGGATGCTCCTCGTGACCCGGCCCGCCGGGACGGATCGCGAAAGCAATGTCAGACGAAGGTGCCGCTCCTCGAAGAATCCACTTCTCGCCCTCGCGCTGAATCTGCTGCACCGCAAAGCCGAACGTGACAGCCTCGGGCCCAGTGAAAGTAATACTGGAGTTCGACGAGTCAGACGGCTTCACACCAATCTTCGCGCCAACCACGCCCTGAAGTGCCGGCACATCGACGCTCACGCCCACACCATGTGAGTCCGAAGCAGTCACGGTGATCGAATTCGACTTGAGGACTTCGACAATCAAATACGCCGTGGCGTTGCCATCGAGAAAATAGTTCTGCACGACGGGGTTTTCGCTGCTCAGCGTGCCCTTGGCCAGATAGTTGCCGGCGTCGAAGGGCGCAACCGAGGTGGACGTCACGCCGGTGTAGGCGAACTGGATCGAATGCGCACTCTTGTAGGCCAAGTCGAGAGAAGGAACCGACGCCCCGAAAGCCGCGAGCGCATTGGCGAGCACGCTGAGACCGATGCTGAGATCGAGAGCGTCAGTTCGCTGGCCATTAACGGCGACCGCCGGATGCGGTGGGCCGGGCTGCGGGGTCGGCTCAGTTGTAGTCCAGACGCGCGAGATCGGGCCAAGCCACTGCGTCGCCTGGTCGCGACCGATTACGTCCATCGGTTCGATGCCGGTGCGCGGCAGCTTCACTACGTTGTAACCGAACCGGTTCAGAAAAGTAATGCTCGGGTCCTTCTTTTTGGGCAGGGGCGACACGACGATCTACCCTCCTTCACGGATTAATCTGGAGACGCGCGACGCCATATCCGGCTTTGTCCCGCGGCGATCAGGATAGCGTATGATGGCGTGATCTCATGCACCTTGAACGAAGAACAGCAGTGGTTCAGTTCGAATTGTTCAGCGGCGCCACCGAAGGCAGCCTGCCGCTGGCGACCGAACGCGACTTTGGCGTGATCCTCACGGTGGAGGGCGCCACCTATCCAGCCCAGAATTTCCGTTCCCCGATCAACGACGAGCAGTGGCGCGAGTTCATCCGAAAGCTGCGCGACTGCAATGTCAATCACGATGCCAGCGGCTATCGCGGCGCGGCGTCGATTCGCAGCCTCGGGCAGCAGCTCTATCAGGGGCTGGTGGGACTCAACCCTGCACTGCGCGAGTTCCTAGGTCGCGACGGCGTGGCGCGGAGGCTGGTAATTCAGACGACCCGAC
Source organism: uncultured Acidobacteriaceae bacterium (assembly GCA_963778705.1). Lineage (GTDB taxonomy): Bacteria > Acidobacteriota > Terriglobia > Terriglobales > Acidobacteriaceae > Telmatobacter. The sequence continues at coordinate 18,457 of CAVZVM010000013.1, read as the reverse complement.
CGGAGCTCCACCTGTTGCCGTGGGGCGCGCTGATCGACGACTCCGGCCACTTTCTCGCAGCGGGAGATCTATCGGTCGTCCAGGCGTGGAGCGGCTTCACCGCCATGCCTGCAATGACCAACGACGTGCTCGCGCTCATGACCGTGCTCGGCCTGGACACGAACCAGATGACCGCGGGCTCGCTCCAGGGGCTGCCCCCTGAAATCCGAGTAAGCGACGCAAGCAGCGCCTTCAATGCCGGGACACCGGTAAAAGGCGCCGGAATTCTGCATCTCGAAGAGCACGGCAATGCTGTCCTGAGCGAAGTTGGTGGCGTCTTCTCGCAATCGCTCGCCAACTCTTTCGGCGACGTGAAGCTGGCACTGCTGTGGAGCTGCTATTCGGGCGCGACCAATTCGTGGGGCGAATCGCCCGCGCTGAGTCTGCACCGCAGCGGCGCGGAGATCGTGCTGTCGTTTCTTGCGGAACTGCACAACCTCGACGCCAAGTCGACCTCCGAGGAGTTTTATCGCGACGTCTTCGGTCCGGCCGCCAGCCGCGACCCGGAAAGCGCGCTGGTGCGCATTCGTTGCGCGAAGTTTGCCAACGAGTTTGCGAACGCTAACTGGGCGTCGATGACGATCTACATGCGTTCGCCGCTCGATCTCAGCGCTTTGCCGCTGAATGGACCGCGCGTTCCCAAGGCAGGCTGGAAGATGGATGTAACGGCAGAGGCTTCGCCTGCGCCTCCTGTCCCCGTTACCCACGCGCCAACTTTCTCGTACTCCTCATCAGCGACGGCTCCCGGTCCAGCCGAAGCCGATGAAGATACAGGTGTGCCGAACTTCGATGAGGTGCTGGACGAGTCGCCCGCACCCATCGCCCCACAGACACCCGGCACTTCGGCGCTGACCGAAGCCGATCTGTGGAACCAGCTGGCCGTCGCGGTCACCGAGTTGCAGCAGGGGACGGTCAACGAGTTTCATGGTTTCGACACTGCCTCGGCACAGGCAATCACCACTCTACCGGCTTCCGTTTTCAAGCCTTGGCGCGGGAATGTCATTCGCCTGGATGGAGGCGACGATCCGCTCGGCGCGGATACCCTCTCCGAGTTGAACCTCCCGTACGACGGTTGTCCCAATGGGGATGAGGCGGAGCGCCTGGCGTGGTTTTTCGACCGCATCCAGCACTACGGATCGCCACTGATCGTGTGGACAAATGCAGCGTCCCGACACCAGGCTTTCCTGAAGACGATCCAGCCCAGCACGTCACTCACATTCCTTCTGATCTACGGCCCTCAATCCCAACCCACGCTTATGGAACTGGTGGATTCAGGCGACCTCGACCGGGCGCGCGTCGCAGCAGAGGCATTGCCGCAGACTTGTACGGACGAGGAGCTCTCCGCGGCCTACTACGCGTTCGCGCGACTCGAAGATCCGGATCGCGCGCTCACCTTCCTGAAGCGCGTCTCAAGCGAGGCTGAGATGATGTTGCTCATCGGAAACTTCATCAGCCGGCGCAGTTCGATTCCCAATCCGCGGCCCGACTGGCTTCTGAATCATCCCGACGGCAAACTCACCAACCTGCAGCAGCAGCACTGCCAGGAAGACTGTTTTCGCAAAGTAATGACGAACCCTGGCACGGAGGCTCCGGCGCGCGAAGCAGGGAGGGCCAGGCTCGAGTTGGCTTACATGCTGAAGAACGCCGGCAAGACGGGGGTAGCGGAACGGCTCTATGCCCAGGCGCTCGAGAATCTGGAAGCGTGCCCCAAGGACCAGCACGACTCGCGTTGGCATGGTGCGCTCGGCCGGCTGCTGCGCGATTGGGCGGATCTCATGGCGACCTCACCCGACCGGCTCGACAAGGCAAGCGCGCTGCTCAAACGAGCCATGGCAATCCATTCCTTCCGTGGCCGGCGGCTGCAGATCGCCTACTCGCTCGACACGGCGGCACGCATTGCCCTTACCGGACGCCGCCTCAACGAAGCCATCGACCGCGCGATCGAGTCCGCGAATCTCTTCGAAGAGCTGCACATCTGGCGCGGATGGGGCGAGGCGATCAAATTGCTTTTCGACTGCTTTGCCGAAACACGCGACGCAGCCAGCATGCTCGGCCTGGCGGAGCTTGCCATCGACAAGCTTCAGGCAACCAACCTGCCCGACGATCAACGAGAGCGGCTACGCTTGGTGTTCATCTATGAGAAAGGTCACGCTCACTGGATCGCCGGCAAACTTGCCGAAGCGCGCACGGAGTTGGAGAAGCTAGGCCAGGGTGCAACATCGGATACTGCCCGCATGAACCTCGATCCTGAATTCGCAAACGAGGTAAAGCGGATGGGCCAGTTCCTCTCGCTTTACCCCGCGAAGTGAGCGCGCCATGATGGAGTTGGGTTCTGGTTCGGTTTCGGTTACCCCACCGTGGCGCTTCGATCGCGCGCTGATCTTCACCGGACACATGGTCGACAGGCCGGAGCGCAGCGAGCCGCGATTCCCCTCTCAGGCCGAAACGCGGGTGCGATCCGCAATCCACGAGGCCATTGCCTCGATTCGCTCGACCGAGCCGGGCTCGACGATCGGACTCGCGGGAGGAGCGAGCGGCGGCGACCTCCTCTTTCACGAAGTCTGCGCGGAGATGGGCATCAAGACACAAGTCTTGCTGGCATTGCCGGCAGCGGAGTTTGTCCTGGAATCCGTTGCGCCCGCTGGACCCGACTGGGAGCGGCGCTTTTACGCGGTGGTGGCCAGCCGTGGCCCGCAGGATGTGAAGATCCTCAGCGCACGAAACGGCTTGATCGAGGGCGAGACGACCAACGTCTGGCAACGAACCAATCTTTGGATCCTCGAAGAGGCTCTTGCGCTCGCGCCCGAAAGGACGCTGCTTGCACTGTGGGACGGCAAGACCGGCGATGGACCGGGAGGAACCGAGCACTTTGTGCAAGTGGCGAAACGTTTCGGCGTCCGCCTGGCTCCGGTGATCGAGATGCAAAAGCTGGTGCAGGACTAGCTCAAGTCCGGACTCCGGAGCACCAAGCCACTTAACGCAACAGGCCAGGGCCACTTGAACCGATCGCCTCTGCTTGCAGTATCATGCGGACTGAGTCGATTCCTAAAACGATTGCGTTGCCGGCGCCGCCTCGTGTTGGTTGATCGCGCGCCGCATGAGGATTTTAGTGCGGGCCATCTTCATTAACTATCGCAGAAGCGATGCCGAAGGTGAGGCGGGTCGCCTCTTCGACGAGCTGACCAAGCAGCTTGGCAACGACGCGGTCTTCATGGATGTGGCTGCGATCGAACCGGGACGCGACTTTCGCAAGGCCATCGATCAGAGTGTTGCGGACTGCAGCGTACTTCTGGCGGTGATGGGCCGCGAGTGGCTTTCCGCACACGACCTCTCCGGCCAGCGACGTCTCGACGACCCCAACGACTTTGTGCGTATCGAGCTCGCCTCGGCGCTGCGCCGCGATATTCCTGTCGTTCCGGTTTTGGTGCGTGGCGCAAAGATGCCGCTGGCCGAGGAGTTGAGCGAAGACCTCCGGGAGCTTGCCTTTCGCAACGCCGTCGAGCTGACTCATGCACGCTGGAAGTACGACGTACAGGTGCTGCTCACCGCGCTTCGCACTTATATCGATGCCCCCTGTCCCCCGGCCGGGCAAGCCGCAACACCGGCCGCGGCAGCAGTTTCGGCCATCGACCCGGCGATTGCCGATCGCGTCGCGCGGGAATTGGCGGCCTTTATCGGCCCCATCGCGGAGGTTGTGGTGAAGCGCGCGGCGAAACGTTGCGCCACGGCCGAGGAGCTTTACTCCGCTGTTGCAGCGGAGATCGAGACGGAAGCCGAGCGGGTCCGATTTCTCAAAGCCTGCCGCCGCTAGGGTAAGTCACTCCTGGTCGAACATGCGGAGGGCTTTCTGCAGGCTCACCTGCATCCGGTTGAAGGATGCGGCCACGGTGGCGATCTCGTCGTGGCCCTCGATTTGAACAGGGGGCACGTTCTTTTCGCCGCGGCTTACGCGGTCCGCGCGGTCGGACACGATGCGCAAGGGCCGGATCACGAACCAATACACGCCGCAATCCAGTGCGGTCATAGTCGCCAGCACGGTTAGCCCAAGAAAGAGAAGCAGCCGGTGAAAGGCACGCTCTGCCTTCTGCACCGGCACCGAGAGGGGCACGCTCACAATCTGAGCACCCACAATTTCGTTCAGCTTCCAGCCGAAGCCGTTGGCGGAACCGTAGACGGCGAGCAACGCCTTGGGTGCAACCGTAGGGGTGCTATGACACTCCAGGCATTCTTTGGTGGCGTGGATTGGCCGTGCGAGGAAGAGCGCTGGACCCATCGGCGTTTCGCGCTCTCCCGTGCGCTCCCACTGATCGGGGTGGTCGCGCAGCCAGTCGATGATGTCTGCCTGCCAGGTGGAGGCACGATCCTCCGGGTTGGTCGCGTTCAGCGCGGTCTCTTTATAGCTGTAGTCCGGGTACTCGTGACGCAGCCGGGCGAAGGTTGTGGTTGCACCGTAGAAGGGAATGGTTTCAGCAAGGAAGCGCACACGGTGGTGAGGATTCTGCTGGAGAAGAGGCGAGATATCGGTGGCAGTGTAGTCGCGCACGGCCGCCGCGCCCGCCATCATGAGTCTCTCCTGCCCCTCCACTTCGGCGCGCGCCGTATCGATGAGATAGCCGTGTGCGAACCAAGCTATCGCCAGCCCGCAAGCGCCGAAGATCGCCAACAGAATCAGGTTGAACTTCACCAGCAGCTTCATCGCATTGTGTCCCTATGCCTCTTGGGGCAGGCCCGCATACTGCACTGTTGTAGCACGAGACCCTCGAACTTCACCCACGATCGCGATAAACTAACCCTGGAGTTGGCGTTGCAACCGGCGGCCCCGTAGCTCAGGTGGATAGAGCGATGGTTTCCTAAACCACAGGTCGGGAGTTCGAATCTCTCCGGGGTCACCATCACGAACGCCTTCATGCCTGCAGGCGGGGTTGTCAGCGCCGCCCTGTTGGCGTCATTCGAGCCTGCTCGAACTGCCTGCGAGCGCCGAGCGCGCAAGCCGGCCACCGTGCAACTCTGCCAGCAAGGCCGCAGGGCGAACCGTGCGGCTATTTGCTTCGGTCTTTCGTCCTGTATAACGTGTTCTTTTCGGGTTTGCCACTTTTGGCCGCCAGCGCGAACGCCTCTAACTCTTGAGGCGCCTGCGGAGGCAGCGCCTCCCGGTAGGGCCGACCCTTGAGGGCCCCGCCATTGAGGCTGTAGGTTGGAGAATGCGGGTTCTGCGAGTCGTTTTGTGGCGCTTTCGGAACCTCGAACTGAAGTTCAGAAAAAAGAGAGACGATGGACCAACAACCTTTCGCTTCGCAAGCTTCTCCCTCCAGAGAACCTGCCCAAGATTCTTCCCGACCCGAAGTGCGCCGCCGGCATCGCTGGGTGTGGGTTGTCGTTTTGGTTCTGTTTGGCTTCCTGTTCTATTGGGCCATCAGCCAGCACAGCAAAACACAGGCGGCCGCCGCGGGCGGGGGAGGCCGGCGCGGCATGATGATGGGGCCAGTGCCCGTCACACTCGCTACCGCGCAATCCGGCAGCATTGGAGTCTACCTTGACGCGATTGGAACCGTAACGCCGGTCTACACGGATGCCATCACCGCTCAGGTCACGGGCGTGATCACTGCTGTGCACTATCGAGAAGGCCAGTACGTCAAGAAGGGCGATCCGCTCATCGACATTGACGCGCGGCCTTACGAGGCCCAGCTGGCGCAGGCGCAGGGAATCCTCGAGCGGGATCAGAATTTGCTCGCCGAGGCGCAAATGGACCTCGAACGCTACAAGCAGGCGTGGGCAAAGAACGCCATTCCGCGCCAGACCCTCGAGGACGAGGAGAAAGTCGTCCTCCAGGATCAGGGCACAGTGAAGAACGATGAAGGCACGGTCCAGTATGACCAGGTTGAGGTCGGCTACTGCCACATCGTCTCACCCATTTCGGGGCGGGTCGGTATTCGTCTGGTCGATCCCGGCAACCTGGTCACGGCCAACTCTTCGACAACCCTCGTGGTCGTCACGCAAATGCAGCCAATGACCGTCATCTTCACCATCGGCGAAGACAATCTTCCCCAGGTTCTGAAACACTCGAAAGGTGCAGCGCTGCAGGTGCAGGTCTACGATCGCACCCAGCAGAACCTGTTGGCCACCGGCAAGCTGACCACGATCGACAACCAGATCGATACGACATCGGGCACGGTGAAATTACGCGCCGAGTTCGAGAATCGCGACGGCATTCTCTTTGCCAACCAGTTTGTGAATGCGCGCCTGCTGGTCAACACGTTGACCAATCAGACTCTGATTCCATCTTCCGCGATTCAGCATAACGGGACCAAGGATTTTGTCTTCCTGATCGCCAACAACAAGGCAAAGATGCAGACGGTGAAGGCCGGTATCTCGGACAACGGCAACACAGCGGTCCAGGGAATCCAGGCTGGGGACGTGGTGGCCAACAGCAGCTTTGAGAAGCTGCAGAACGGATCGCAGATCTCGGTCTCCAAGGTAAAGCTGCCCTCTGCCTCCGATGCCGCGGAGAGCGATGTTCCATGAATCCATCGCGTCAATTCATTCTGCGGCCGGTTGCAACCTCGCTGCTGATGGCAGCTATTCTCCTGGTCGGAATTGTCGCCTTCACGCAGCTGCCGATCTCGGCGTTACCTGAAGTCGACTACCCGACCATCCAGGTGCTGACGTTCTATCCAGGAGCCAGTCCTGACATCGTAGCCACCACGGTGACGGCTCCGCTCGAACGCCAGTTCGGCCAGATGCAGGGCCTGAGCCAGATGACGTCGACAAGCGCGGGTGGCGTCTCGGTCATCGTGCTGCAGTTCGCTCTCTCGCTGAGCCTCGACGTGGCGGAAGAGGAAGTTCAGTCGGCCATCAACGGCGGGCAAAGCTTTCTGCCGTCCGACTTGCCGACGCCACCGGTCTACAACAAGACCAACCCGGCGGATGCACCCGTTCTCACGCTCGCCATCTCCTCACCGACCATGCCACTCTCCCAGGTGGAAGACCTGGTGGATACGCGACTGGCACCGCGCATCTCGCAATTGGCCGGTGTCGGCCTGGTCAGCATCAGCGGCGGACAAAAGCCTGCGGTGCGCATCCAGGTCAATCCGCTTCAGCTGTCTTCCTACGGGCTCAACCTTGAAGACGTTCGAAGTGCGCTGACCCAAGCGAGCGTTAACTCGGCCAAAGGAAACTTCGACGGCCCGCGTCAGGATTATCAGATCGACGCCAACGACCAGATCACAGACGCCAAAGACTACAAAAACGTCGTCATCTCGTATAGCAACGGAGCGCCCGTTTTCGTTAAGGATGTCGCCAAGGTCGTAAACGGCGTCGAGAACACGCGCCAGGCCGCCTGGATGAATGAGACGCCCGCAGTCATCCTGAATATTCAGCGCCAGCCCGGCGCCAACACCATCACGGTCGTCAAGCGGATTCGCGCCATTCTCCCGCAACTCGAGGCCAATCTACCCGTCTCGATGCAAGTGACGACCATGACCGACATGACCACCAGCATTCAATCGTCTGTGAACGACGTCGAGTTCGAGCTGATGCTCACCATCGCGCTGGTTGTCATGGTCATCTTCCTCTTCCTGCGCAGCCTGCGGGCCACCATCATTCCCAGCGTGGCCGTTCCGCTTTCACTGGTCGGTACCTTCGCTGCGATGTATCTGCTCGGCTACAGCCTGGACAATCTGTCGCTCATGGCGCTCACCATCTCCACCGGATTCGTGGTAGATGACGCCATCGTGATGATCGAGAACATCGCGCGCTATCTCGAGGAAGGGATGGCCCCGCTCGAAGCCGCGTTGAAGGGCGCAGGGCAGATCGGGTTCACGATCGTTTCGCTGACCGTCTCGCTCATCGCCGTGCTCATCCCCCTGCTCTTTATGGGCGATGTGGTTGGCCGCCTCTTCCGCGAGTTCGCGGTTACGCTTGCGGTCACGATTATCATCTCGGCCGTGGTTTCGCTGACGCTCACGCCGATGATGTGCTCCCGTATTCTTCGCCACACTTCAGAAGAAGAGCAGACACGCTTCTATCATGCTTCGGAAAAGATGTTCAAGAGCATGATTGCGTTTTACGGCCGTACACTGAAGGTCGTCCTGCGCTACCAAACGCTCACTTTGCTTGTCGCTCTGGCCACGCTTGTGCTCACGGTCCTTCTCTACATCTGGATCCCCAAGGGCTTCTTCCCGGTGCAGGACACGGGTGTCATTCAGGGCATCTCGCAGGCATCGCAGTCAATCTCGTATGACGACATGGCGCGTCGCCAGCAGGCGCTCGCCCATATCATCCTTCAGGACCCCGCAGTTGAGAGCCTCTCATCGTTCATCGGCGCCGACGGCATTAATACGACGCTGAATAGCGGACGAATCTCCATCAACCTGAAACCGCTCGAAGAACGCCACATCGGCGCTTCCGATGTGATTCGCCGCTTGCAGAGCAGCCTGCAGCAGGTCTCGGGGATTCATCTCTACATGCAGCCGGTGCAGGACATCACGGTCGACGATCGCGTGAGTCGCACGCAGTATCAGTACACCCTCGAAGCTCCCGACACCGATACTCTCAACCAGTGGACGGGCCGCTTCGTTGCCGAACTCAAGAAGCTGCCTGAACTCGAGGACGTGGCTACCGACCAGCAAATGGGCGCGCGCGCCATCTCTCTGATGATCGATCGCGTTACGGCCTCCCGACTGGGCATTGCGCCCACCACGATCGATAACACCCTCTATGACGCATTTGGGCAGCGCGAGATCAACACACTCTATACGCAGACCAATCAATATCACCTGATCCTCGAGGCGGACCCCGCGTGGCAACGCGATCCGTCCCGGCTCAACAGTTTGTATATCCAATCCAACGCATCGTCAGGCGCAAGCGGAGCAGGCGCGGTGACATCATTCTCCTCGTCTGCATCGGCATCTGCCGGCTCGAACGCGCTGACTACATCCACCAAATACACGCCGTCTTCCGCGGTGCTCTCGGCCCCGGCATCCGCAAGGGGTGTTGTGTCGGCTTCGGGCAATTCGTCGCAGAATGGCGGGACATTTGCGGGCACGACGCCAAACGCCAGTACCTCGGCCGTCAGCGCCAATGCCATCCCTCTCAGTGCCTTCACCAAGGCATCGCCGATCACCGAAGCGCTGTCGATCAACCATCAGGGCCAGTTCCCTTCCGTGACGGTCTCGTTCAACCTCGCGCCAAACGCTTCGCTTGGCACCGCCATTGCAGACATCGACAAGGTAGCGGCGGATCTTCACTTCCCGGCGAGTCTGCAAGCGGACTTCCAGGGAACCGCAGCTTCGTTCAAGAACTCGCTCTCCAACGAAGCGCTCTTGATCCTTGCCGCACTCGTCACTGTCTACATCGTCCTGGGCGTCCTCTATGAGAGCTTCATTCATCCCGATCACGATTCTCTCCACGCTGCCGTCGGCGGGCGTCGGTGCGCTCCTTGCCCTCATCATCTGCCGGCAGGATCTTTCAGTCGTCGCCATCATTGGCATCATCCTCTTGATCGGCATTGTCAAGAAGAACGGCATCATGATCGTCGACTTTGCCCTGGAGGCCGAACGCGAGCGCGGCCTGTCTTCGACCGAGGCGATCTACGAAGCCAGTCTGCTGCGCTTCCGACCGATCATGATGACGACGATGGCTGCTCTGCTGGGCGGTATTCCGCTCGCCGTCGGCACCGGTCTCGGGTCAGAACTGCGCCATCCTCTCGGCATTTCCATGGTCGGCGGTTTGCTGCTCAGCCAGATCCTTACGCTTTACACGACTCCGGTGATCTATGTGTTCTTCGATCGCATCGCTCAAAAGGTGACGGGCCATCGGCCTTCCCAAGCCGGGAGAAGGGAGCAGGAGGCGACTGCCGAACCCGCATGAGTCTCTCTTCTCCATTCATCCGACGGCCGGTCGGCACCACATTGCTCACGATTGCCGTGGCGATAGTCGGCGCGGTCGCCTATACAGTTTTGCCCGTCTCTCCGCTCCCCCAGGTGGATTTTCCCACCATCAGCGTGGGCGCCAATCTCCCAGGCGCCAGCGCGCAGATCATGGCCGCCTCGGTCGCCACGCCACTCGAGCGCCAGTTCAGCCACATCGCAGGCATCACCGAGATGACGTCGTCGAGTTCCCTTGGCTCGACCAACGTGACGCTGCAGTTTGACCTCAGCCGGAACATTGACGGCGCGGCACGTGACGTTCAGGCGGCGATCAATGCCGCGCGCACTTATCTGCCCATCAATCTTCCTTCGAATCCCTCCTACCGCAAGGTAAATCCCGCGGACTCGCCCATCATGATTGTGGGCCTGACTTCGGACAAGTACGACGTCACGAAGGTCTACGATCTCGCTTCCACTCTTCTCGAGCAGAAGCTCTCTCAGATCCAGGGGGTGGGCCAAGTCTTCGTCGGCGGAGGTGCAACGCCTTCCGTGCGCGTCGAGGTCGACCCGAAAAAACTGGAAAGCTTCGGCCTGACTCTGGGCAACGTTCAGTCGGTTCTCAGTCTTCAGAACTCCCACGAACCGCGCGGGCAACTGGTCGACGGATCGGTGAGCGCCGATATCATTACCAACGATCAGATCTCCAAGGCCGACGAGTACAAGCCACTCATCGTCGGGTACCACAACGGCTCTTCAGTCCGTCTCTCCGACGTTGCCGATGTCGTCGACTCCACGCAGAATATTCGTACCGCCGGATATCTCGATGGCACGCGAGCCGTCTTCATCATCATCTTCCGTCAGCCTGGAGCCAACATCATCGAGACCGTCGACCGCGTTAAGGCCCAACTGCCTTTTCTCGAAGCGGTTTTGCCCAAAGGCATCAAGACCATCGTCGTGCTCGACCGCACAACGACAATCCGCGCGTCGGTACTGAACGTGGAGCGGACCCTCGCCGGCTCCATCATCCTTGTCATCTTGGTCGTCTTCCTTTTCCTACGCAGTCCACGCGCCACCTTGATTCCCAGCGTCGCTGTGCCTGTCTCTCTCATCGGCACCTTCGCGGTGATGTACCTTCTCGACTACAGCCTCGACAACCTCTCGCTGATGGCACTTACGATCGCGACGGGCTTCGTGGTCGACGACGCTATCGTGGTCATGGAGAATATCACGCGCCACCTCGAAGCCGGCATGGAGGCGTTCGCAGCGGCTTTGCAGGGCGCAAAGGAGATCGGCTTCACCGTCTTCTCGATCAGCATGTCGCTGATCTCGGTCTTCATTCCCATCCTTATGATGGGAGGCATCGTCGGCCGTCTGTTTCGTGAGTTTGCCGTCACGCTCTCTACGGCCATCGTCGTTTCTATGGTCATCTCATTGACCACTACACCGATGATGTGCGCGCACCTGCTCAAGGCACATCAGGAGGGCGAGAAACACAACTGGCTCTATCGCACCAGCGAACGAGCCTTCAGCGGATTGATCGGGATCTACCGTTACTCGCTTTCATGGGCACTCGACAATCCTGGCCTGATCCTCATCGTTCTCCTCCTCACCATTGCGCTCAATGTTGTCGTCATCGTGCGTATTCCGAAAGGCTTCTTCCCGCAGCAGGACACAGGCGCCATGGTGGGCATGGTCCAGGGCCCACAGGATGCCTCTTTTCCCTTCATGAACTTCTCCATGAAGTCGCTTGTCGGAGTCATCAAGGCCGATCCGGCGGTCGACCACGTGAATGCGTATACCGGAGGCCAGGGCTCGAGTAATGGCGGGTTCATCTTCATTGCCCTGAAGCCCCTCGGACAGGGACGCAAGGTCTCTGCGATGGATGTGATCAACCGCTTGCGCCCCAAGATCAATCGCCTTCCGATTGCTTCTGCTTTTATGCAGCCTGCGCAGGACCTGCGCATCGGCGGACGCAGCAGTGCGGCCCTGTATCAGTACACAGTCCAGGCCGATAATGTCGCCGACCTCTTTCACTGGGGACCGATCCTGCTTGAGAACATGAAGAAGTTGCCCGGACTGTTGGACGTGAATACCGACCAGCAGAACGGCGGCCTGCAGGAGATGCTCACCTACGATCGCGTCACGGCTGCACGTCTGGGGCAGACCGCGCAATCGCTCGATCGATCGCTCTATTCGGCGTTCGGACAGTCCGAGGTTTCCGTCATCTACACGCAGCTGAATCAGTACTACGTAGTGATGGAAGTTGCACCGCAGTACTGGCAGAATCCTACCCAGCTGAACAACATCTACTTCAAACCGTCGAGTGGGAATGCAACCACCGCGGGACTCAACACCGTTTCCCCCTTGTTCAGCGTGATGAAGGCGAAGACCGGCACGACACCCTTGCAGGTCAATCACACTGGCCTCTTCCCTTCGGTCACCGTCTCGTTCAACCTGGCCAATGGCATGTCGCTGAGCGACGCCACGCTTGAGGTCTCCAAGATGGAAACGAGTCTGGGCATGCCTTCGACGATCCACGGCTTCTTCGCCGGCACGGCCCAGGCTTATCAGGATTCGCTTGCATCCGAGAAATATCTGGTCATCACAGCCCTGCTTGCGGTCTTCATCGTGCTCGGCATCTTGTACGAGAGCCTGATCCATCCACTGACGATCATCTCCACGCTGCCTTCTGCCAGTGTCGGGGCCATGCTTGCGCTCATGCTCTTCCAGATCGATCTCAATGTCATTTCAATCATTGGCATCATCCTGCTCATCGGAATCGTCAAAAAGAACGCGATCATGATGATCGATTTCGCGTTGATGGCCGAGCGCCAGCAGGGCAAGAACACCCACGACGCCATCTTCGAAGCCTGCATGCTGCGCTTCCGGCCGATCCTGATGACGACCATGGCGGCCATCTTCGGCGCACTGCCTCTTGCCTTCGGCTCCGGCACTGGCTCGGAGTTGCGCCGGCCCCTGGGTATCACGATCGTCGGCGGATTGCTGCTAAGCCAGGTACTCACGCTGTACACCACGCCCGTTGTTTATCTGGCCATGGATCGCATGCGCCTCCGCGCGCTGGGCAGATCCCGCGATATCGCGCCTTCGGAGACGGCCAGCGCAACGAGCTGATGCGAGAAAGAGTGTAACTATGTTCAAACAGAGAACAGCGGCATTGATTACCGGACTCGCCCTGCTGGCCCTGACGACAGGCTGCCGTGTAGGACCGCGCTATCGGACGGCTACGCCGCCTGCGGTCACCGCATCCAACTACAAAGAGAGCACGCTCAACTTTCAGGATGCCGACGGCTGGAAAGTTGCCAACCCGCAGGACGCGATGATTCGCGGAAACTGGTGGGAGGTCTTCAACGAGCCTGAACTGAACGATCTCGAATCGCAGCTCAACATCGACAACCAGAACATCAAAGTGTCGTTCCAGAACTACATGGCTGCACGCGCGGTGATTGCCGAGGCGCGCGCACAGTACTGGCCAACCATCACCGCGAACCCCGCCTGGAGCCGTTCGAAATCCTCCGGAAACCTGCATAACTCGGCGACCGCCAATACCGGCCAGGCATCGACGATTTGGTCGGCCCCCATTGACATCAGTTGGACTCCCGATTTGTTCGGCAAGATCCGCAACGAAGTGCGGGAGGCTCAATTCGCAGCGCAGGCGAGCGCCGCCGATCTCCAGCTCGAAAAGCTGACCGAACAGGCGAGCCTGGCCGAATACTACTTTGAAATCCGCGGCCAGGACATGCTGCAGACAATCCTCAACGACACCGTCGCCGCAGACCAGAAGGCGCTCGATTCGGCGCAAGGATCTTACGATGTGGGGGTCGGCGACTACATCTCGGTCGTCGAAGCGAAAGCCACGCTCAAGTCCGCGCAGTCATCCGCAACGAACGTAAGCCTCTCACGCGCGCAATATGAGCACGCCATCGCCATGCTTCTGGGCAAGGTCGCCAGCGACTTTTCCATCCCTGTGAAACCGATGATCTACACGCCGCCGGCAATTCCGACTGGAGTGCCCTCGCAATTGGCCGAGCGCAGACCCGACGTTGCCGCTGCCGAACGGACACTGGCCGCCGCCAATGCCACCATTGGCATCGGCTACGGTGCGTTCTTCCCGCAAATCACCATCTCGGCAGCCGGTGGGTTCCAGAGTTCGCTGCTGAAGCATTTGTTCGATTGGCCGAGCCGCTTCTGGTCCATTGGCCCCTCCGCCGCACAGACCATCTTCGACGGCGGACTGTATCGCGCCGAACTACATCAGTACGAGGCTGTCTATAACGGCGACCTGGCCACATACCGTCAGACCGTCCTCACCGCTTTCCAGCAGGTCGAGGACTCGATGGCCGCCACGCGTGTCTACTCGCAGCAGATTCTCGAGCAACAGGACGCGGTCAAAGCCTCGCAGGAGTTCCTCGATCTGGAGATGGAACGTTACCATTCCGGTGTCGATCCCTACGTTGATGTCGTCACCGCGCAGACCACGCTGCTCAGCAACAGGGTCACACTGAATACGCTTCACGTGCAGGAGATGTTGTCAGCCGTGCAGCTTGTGCAGGCCCTCGGCGGCGGATGGGATCACAGTCAATTGCCTACGCCTGCACAGGCCGGGGCACACGCCGCCAACAGCGAGTACACGATGCAGCACTGACGCGAATCAGGGCGTGCGCAACGGCGAATCTACGTCAGGGTGACCCACTGCCCGATCTCAGCCGATCGGAAGATGGCCTCGATTGCTCTCATATTTCGGATCGCCTCTTCGAGCGGAACCGGCACTTCGCCGTCCTCGAGAATGGCTTTTGAGAACTGATCGCCCTGCAGCGTGTACTGATCGCAGATAGGAAACTCTTCGGTTACCCGGTCGGCGCCAAACAGATCGCCTGCATCGATAAAGATGCGTGTCGGACGATCCTTCGGTGCGTTGAACGGAATCTCAATCTCGATTCGCCCCTTCGTCCCGAAGAAATGCACCCGCTGATACGGCACCAGCTGCGTGCTGCAGTTGAAAATCGCCTGGCCGCCCCCCTCAAACTCGAGAATCGCCGACGTCAGCCTATCGGTGCCCATGGCCGGATCGCGGTCGATACAGCCCACCACGCGCCGCGGTTCTGCGCCGAACCCGTAACGCGCGGACTGAATGCAGTAGCAGCCGATGTCGTAGAGCGCGCCGCCGCCGGATTCCACATGATTGCGAATATTCTGCGGGTCGACATTGAAGTAGCTGAACGAGCCCATCACGCAACGCAATGGACCAATGCGCCCCTGCTCGATTAGCGCCTTCGTACGGAGCCACTGCGGATGACTGCGGATCATGAAGGCTTCGCCGATCTTGACCTTGGTCCGATCGCGCACAATCAACAGCGACTCTGCCTCTGCGACGGTCAGGCTGATTGGCTTCTCGCACAGCACATGCTTCCCTGCCTCGGCCGCCTTGATCGTCCACGGTACATGCAGCTGGTTCGGCAGCGGATTATAGATCGCATCCACGCTCGGATCGGCGATCAGTTCCTCATACGACCCATAGGCCTTCGGAATTCCGAGTTGCGCTGCCGTCTCGCGGGCTTTCTTCAGATTGCGTGACGCGATCGCCGCAACCTCGGTGTACCGACCCTGCTGCATCGCAGGAAGAACTTTGCGCACACCGATCGATGCGGTGCTCAATACGCCCCAACGGATCTTTTTGCTCATGACGGCAATGATACCTTCGTGCCTGCTTAATACATCCGGTTCACAACCGGAATACTACGCGCGCTCGTCCGGCACTCGCACCGATGGTCTCAGGTCACTGTGCTTGGTCGTGATGGTCAGTTTGGCGGGCGTCAACTCAGGTCCATCCCAGCCTTCTTTCACTGCTTCAATGCGAATCTCGCCGGGCCGCTTCGTCGATTGCACGATCACCTGTGCCAGTCCATTAAAGAGCGAGCGGTTCGGCGCTTTGTCGCTCTCCTGGCAGTTCGGATCGCCGTTGCCCACGCCGATCAGCGTTCCTTCGCCCGAGACCCTGAAGCCGATCAGATTGTTCGCCGTCGGGACCGGACGTCCTTCCTTGTCCAGTGCTTCGACCTTCAAGATCGCCAGGTCCTCGCCGTTGGCATCGATCTCTGTGCGGTCGGCGGTGACGCGAATCGCCACCGTCTGCCCAGTGGTCTCGCGCTTCTCTGTCAACACGACTTTGCCATCTTTTGATCCGCGTGCCTCGATCGCACCTGGCTGGTACTTCACCTTCCACTGCACGTGCCCCAGATGTGGCACCTTCTGGCTGCCCAGGCTCGCGCCGTTCAAAAGCAGCTCCACTTCATCGAGGTTGGAGTACACCCACACTGGAATCTCTTCGCCCTCGCGACCGTCGAAGTTCCAGTGCGGAAATACATGCAGCGACGGCTCCTTGCCCCACCACGCCTTGTAGTAGAAGAAGTAGTCTTTGGGGAACCCACACATGTCGACGATCCCAAACTGCGAGTTGATCGAAGGCCATCCATACGGCGTCGGTTCGCCGCGATAGTCGAAGCCGGTCCAGGCGTAGCCACCCGCCTCCCAATCGCGCGTGCCATAGAAGGTCCACCATTCCTCCGGCGTCTCTCCCCACGGAACAACGCCATCGTAGGAGTTCACCGTATTGCGCAACGGATCGCTCGCGTACATGCCGCGCGTCGCAATGGCGCTCGAAGTTTCAGAACCATAAATCTTTTTCGTCGGATTCTGCTTGTGATAGCCATCCGGCATCTTCAGGTTGTAGTTGAACCCGATGATGTCCAGCCCGAGCGAGACGCCCTTCTCGTTGTTCCCGTTCACCGCGGCTGACACGACACGCGTCGGATCGAGCTCATGGCAACGCCGCGTCATCGTCGTTGCGATCTTCGCGCCCTCCTCGGCCTCTTCATTTTGCAGTGTGAACTCTTCGTTGCCGATCGACCAGATAATGATCGACGGCGAGTTGCGATAGCGCTTCACCATGGTTTCCAGCTGCGCCAGTCCCTCAGGATTGGAACTCATTTGCCGCGTCTCGCACATCATGGTCATACCCAGCCGGTCGCAAGCTGCCACCCACTCCGGCGTCGGCATGTTATGAGACGTACGGACCGAGTTACAGCCCATGGCCTTGAGCACGCCAATCCGATACGCTTGCAGCCTATCGGGCAACGCTGCGCCTACGCCGGCATGATCCTGGTGATTGCATGTTCCCTGAATCTTCATCGGTTTGCCGTTGAGGAAGAATCCCTTGTCCGCTGTGAACTCCGCTGTACGCACACCGAAGCTCACCCGCTCGGCGTCACGTGCCGTCGCGCCGCTCGACACCGTCACAATCGCCGAGTAGAGATTCGGCTCGTCCACGGACCAGAGAGCGGCATTCTCCAGCCGCGCCGTGGCCCTAAATCCGACTTGGCCATCCACCGGCACGGGCTGCGCCGGCGCATCTGCCGTCGCGACAACCTTTCCGCTCGTGTCGACGATCTTCCAGCTCACGCTTGCGTTTTCAGGCTGCTTGCCCTCGTTCACCACGAACGTACCCAGTGCCAGCGTCGCGGTCGTACCGTTCGCCTCCGCGCGCACTGTGCTCTCCCACTTGCCTAGATGGAGCGCATCGGTCTTCTTGAGCCACACATGGCGATATATTCCGGCGCCCTCATAGAACCATCCATCGCCGAAGCTTGCATCAACGCGCGCCACAATGTAGTTGGTCTTTCCCAACTCCAGAAAATCCGTAATGTCGAAATCGAAGGGCGCGTAGCCGTTATTGTTGCGGCCCACAAAGCAACCGTTCACAAACACGAGAACGTCACGAAACGCCCCATCGAACTCAACGGAAACGCGCTTCCCTGCGTCGGTGGCCGGCACATCAAATGCGCGCCGGTACCATCCCACACTGGTCTCTGGATACCGCCGTCCCAGCGGCTTGTAGCCATGCGACATCTGCTCGTCGTCGTGGACAAACGGCAGCTCGACAGCCCAATCGTGAGGCAAATTCAGCGTGCGCCACTTAGAATCGTCGAACTTTGCCTTGGCAAACTCGAAGTCGCCGGTCTTGGCGAAGTCGCCCTGCCCATAGCCGAAGTTCAGATCGCGCAGCGGATCGACGCCGTTGCCGAAGGTGAACTTCCAACCGAAGTCGAAGAGCAGATGCTCGCGCGGCGCCACCGCCTCCAGAGCTGTGGGAGCACCGGCCATCAGTTCCTCGGTGCGTGCCCATGCCGTGCGGGAAACAAGGGAGGCGGCCGAAAAAGCCAGGCCGGAAGAGAGCAGGTCGCGTCGGGAGATCCAGGGCATATTGATCCTCAATTCAGTGCGCGTGAGAGTAGGGGCAGAAGCATGACCGAAGGACGAGCAACGCGCCACTATAAACCACCGCATCCAGAAAAGTAAACGCTTTCATTTGTCCAGCTTGAATGCATCGCGTCGTTTCCAATACCCCTTTATCGCCAGGGTGCACCAAGGCGGGCTATGGTAGATTCAAGAAGGAATCTGCGCCTTGGAGAGGTGGCCGAGTGGCTGAAGGCGCACGCTTGGAAAGCGTGTTTAGGGGAAACTCTAACGTGAGTTCG
>CAVZVM010000012.1:0-144850 GCA_963778705.1 uncultured Acidobacteriaceae bacterium | reverse complement strand
AGAGGCCGAACGTCAAGGTTATCGTCAATGCGCAACGTCGGACCGGACCGATCGGGCATTTATGGATTTCTGCGTCCATTGACACCTCCTCGCTCCAAGCACTAGCCTTAAAGAAGCGCAGGCTCTGACGCCGCGCTGTCCGAATCGAATGACGGCATCTTCCCCAACCCGCATCTGTCTGTGCTGCTGTTGCCGTGGCGGCGCCGTGCGGGAATGCGTCTGAGACTGCCCCTTCGAGAGTTCTTCATGACCCACCCGCCAATCGGCCTGGTGGGTCTTTTTAGTTTTGCGTTCCGTTCACCCCGCTCGCTTGAGGAGGAAATCAGGTAATGTCACTCCGCATTAACGATCTCGCCCCGGATTTCACCGCCGAGACGACCCAAGGCACCATCCGCTTTCATGAGTGGATCGGGGGCAGCTGGGCTGTTCTCTTCTCCCATCCCAAGGACTTCACGCCCGTCTGCACTACCGAACTTGGCGCGGTTGCCAACCTCGAAAAGCAGTTCGCACAACGCGGCGCCAAGGTGATCGGTCTTAGCGTCGACCCGGTCTCAAATCACTCCAAGTGGGCCTCAGATATCCAGGACGTGGGCGGATCCGCCGTCAATTACCCCCTGATTGGCGACCCGGAGCTTAAGGTTGCCAAGCTCTACGACATGCTCGCAGCCGATACCGGCGAGACCGCGGAAGGCCGTACGCCCGCGCAAAACGCGCCCGTCCGCACAGTCTTTGTCATCGGACCCGACAAGCGCATCAAGCTGACCCTCGCCTATCCCATGAGCACCGGACGCAACTTCGACGAGATTATCCGAGTGCTCGATTCGATCCAGCTCACCGCGAAGCATCGCGTTGCGACTCCTGCGAATTGGCGTCAGGGCGACGACGTCATCATCACCGGCGCAGTTTCCAATGAAGAAGCCGACAAGATCTTCCCCGGCTACAAAACCGTGAAGCCTTATCTGAGAACCGTGGCCCAGCCACAGTAAGAGACCAGCAGCTCGACTCCCCTTCAGCGAAGCCGTCGAGCTGCACGAGGACTGAAATCCATGACTATTTTTATTCCGACACCCCTGCGTCCCTACGCCCAAGGCAAGGATGCCGTGGTGGTCAACGCATCCACCATTGCAGAAGCTCTGGACGCTCTGACTTCAACCCATCCCGATCTTCGCAAGCACTTATTCAATGGCGAGGGCAAGCTGCGCGCCTTTGTGAACATCTACTTCAACGACGAGGATGTGCGCTATCTGCCCGAGAAGGAGCGCACCGGCATCTCCGCCACCGACACACTGTCGATCATCCCCTCGATCGCAGGTGGCAGCACCCGACGCTGAATCTGTTCCGCGAGTCAACCTAGGCTCGCGGTTCCGCTCTACTCGTCGAGTTTGAAGATCTTGATCTGCACTAGCTTCGCGATGGTCAGGTTCTTTAATCCCCGGCCCTGCATCTGCCGGATGAACTCCGGTGTGACGTGAAAGATCCGAATCTGCATCAGTTCGTCGAATGTCGGCTCATATCCGAGCGCGCGAATCTGTCGAACCTCCTCCGGGTTCACACCCTGCACCCTCATAGCGACCAGCTGATCGGCAGTCGGCAAGGGATAACCGAGAGCCGTCATGCTGTGCACGTACGCGGGGTCGGCCTTGAAGATGCGCAATGCGATCAGATTGTCCGCTGTGAGCCCCTGAATCCCCAGCTCCTGCATCGACTGTGCCCACTGGCTCTCGACGTCGACCAGTGCGTAGGCCATCAGCTTTTCTGAGTCAAGCCCAGAAAAGCCCATCTGTTCCATCCGAGCCGCAAAAGCTGCATCGGGCCTGAACTCCGCGTCCCCCTCAAGGGCTCCATCGTGCACCGTGCCCGAACACGTGAGCGTCCCCGCTTCCGCAGCCAGAGTTGCAGTCCGTGCCACGCCATCCTGCGCCAGGTCTGCAAGAGAAATCCCTGTCATCCGGTCCATGGATTCTTCGTTAAAGTTTGACCCACAGCGGCCCTGATCGCCGCACTCCCCTATCTCGATGCGCAGACTCAACCTTCCAGCGCGTTCGCTCGCCCTGATACTGCAGGCTGCACGCACCGGCTCCAAGGCCGCCGATTGCAGCGCGCTAATTGCCGAAGCAAAAATCACCATGGGAACATGAAGCCGATGCGTATTCATTCGATTCCTCCCTTGAACGAGACAGTGCTCTCCCGAGATCGTTGCTAGCCGCGGCGACCCGAAGCCTGTCTGGATCTGAGCTATGGTTTGGTCGACTCGTCGTCGAGAACGCCCGAGATGCGCAACTGCACCAGCCTTTCGAGCGTCAGGGGCTTCAGCCCAAATTTCTTGGCTTGCTCGATAAACGCCCCGTCGATGTGGAAGATCCGCGTCTTGATCACGTCTTCCACGGTCGCGCCCGGGAACTCCTTCGCGATCTCTTGTGCGTACTCCGGCGTGACGCCCTGGACCCTCAACGAAATCATTTGCTGCGACGTCAGGTTCGAGAAACCGGCGCTTTTCATGCCGGATGCGAACTCGGGCGTGACCCCAAAGATGCGGAAGGAAATAGCATCCTGGATGCTCTTGATCTCAAACCCTTGTTGCTTCATCTGAGCGATTGCCTCAGGAGACACCCCTTGAATTTTGCACGCGATCAGATCGTTCGCGGAGAGCTTGCCGAAGCCGGCTTGCGCCATTGCCTCAGCAAACTCCGGTGTGACGCCCTGAATCTTCATCGCGATGTACTTGTCGAGATCGACATCGTAGCCTGCCGCCTTCATACGGTCGATATAGGTTGATTTCGGCTCTGGATTGCTCTCTGCCGTGGGCTGCGGCGTCGGCGTGGCTGCCTGCGCCAACCAATGGGACGCACTGGGCTTGGGCGCAATCGCGCGCAACGCTGGAACAACCGCACTAGCCTTCGCTGCTGCCACGAGCGCAGCGCTCTTCACCGCCGCAGAATGCGCGGGATTGAAACTTGCTACCACGGGTGGCGCTGCCAGAAGAGAGATCAAGAGCGCGATGCCGGCAACGATGAGCGAGAAAGGCTGGATCGAGCGGCCAGTAGTTTGCGCCGTTGGTTCGCCGAGAATACGCGCAATCCGCATGCGCAGGGTCTGATTCGATTGGCCGTCCAGTGCCATAGCAAGCCTCCATTGCCGCGCGCGCTGTTCTTCAAGCCGGAAGAGCGCCGTCGCGTAGGTTACAGGGTTCGGGTAGATCTTCAATGCCAGATCGTCGCAGCACAACTCACGTTCGTGACGAATGCGCTTGCCGATCCACCACACCGCAGGGTGAAAGAAGAACAGCGTCTCTACCAGCGTCTGCAGCAGGTTCCAAAAGAAATCGGCACGACGGACGTGAGCCAGCTCGTGCGCCAGCACCATCTCCAGTTCTTCGGGTCCGAGTAATGTGACCGCCGAGACCGGCAGCAATACCATCGCCCGGACTGCTCCGACCGTGATCGGCCCGGCGATCGCACTCGAAACTCGCAGGACGACATCCCGACGAATGCCCAGCACTGCCGAAATCCGCACGAAGCTCGCCCGCACCGCCTCTGGAGCCTCGTCAATCGCCGTAGCACGCAGCCGCTGAATCACCCACCACCCGCCGATGCTCCGGATCGACAACAATCCAACGCCCAGCACCCAGAACCCATCAACCCACCGCAGAAGGCTCGCCGCGCTCTCCGCCGTTGCCTTGTTCGATACGTCTGCCCCTGAAGCCATCGACCGCGGCATAGCCTCAAACGCGACATTTCGGATCTCCGTAGCGGCAATGTGCAGCGCAGGTGACGGACGCGCGGAATATATCTCCCACGCAAATGTCGTGAAGGCGCCAGCAGCCATCAGCGCCATCGCCGCAACCGACACTGCATACCGCGTCTCGCTCGCACTACGGGACAGCGCGATCATCAACGCGCGATACAGGACTGCAACCACCGCAGCCTGCCAGCAAAAGTGAATGAGCGTCCATGCCAGGGCATCGAGTGTGTGTGTCAAGGCTATTCCCTTCCCTGCTCTGTTTCGGCCTGTTGTGCGTCCTTTGAGACGCGCTTCGAGTCAATCAGCGCGCGAATGGCATCCAGTTCAGCGAAACTTGCGGGCTCCATCGCCAGCGCGTGCAGAGCGAGTTGCGCCGCGGAACCGGAGAAGAGCCGAACGCTCAGGTCTTTCAGCATCTCGTTCTGCGTCTCATCCTGGCTGACGGCGGCTCGATACAGGTGCGCGCGATTCGCCTCGTCTCGAACCACTAGTCCCTTCGTCGTCATAATCTGCAGCAGCTTGAGCGCGGTCGTGTAGCCCACAGCCCGCGACCGATTCAGCGCGTCGTAGATCTCCCGTACTGTCGCCGACTCCTTCTCCCACAGAATCCCCAGGAGCTCGAGTTCTGCTTCCGTCGGTCGAGGCAGCACTTTGGAGCACTTCATTCTCATGGGAGCGAAGTTATACGAAGCCCTTCGTACTAGTCAACGAAAATCTTCGTAGTTTCGTCACAATTCGCTTCTTCGCCTCTTCTCCAGCCGGGGGTTCACGGTCACATCAGAATCCAAATTGGCGCAACCGGTATGATGGGCCCAATGCTGAGAAGCCGTCTTGCCCTCCGTCTTGCATCGGCCTGTGTGCTTCTGCTGCTTGCCCGCGCGGCTACGGCACAGACGGATGCTGTTCGTGCGCGTTTCGAGGCCGTGCTCTCTCAGCACGGCGTCGTAGGAGGCGGGATCGCCATCCTCCAGGCTCAACACCCTCCAACTGAGTTCTGGTTTGGTGAAGCACGCCGCGAGGTCCATCAGGCCACTGACGCCGACACCGCCTACAACTGGGCTTCCATCACCAAGACCATGACCGCCATCGCCATCCTGCAGCTGCGCGATCGCGGCAAGCTTTCCCTCGACGACCCAGCCGTCCTTTACGTGCCGGAGTTGCGTCAAGTCCACGACGAGTTCGGCCCCATCGACGCGATCACCATCCGGCATCTGCTCACACACAGCGCGGGATTCCGCAACCCCACCTGGCCCTGGGACTGCGACGACCCCGCCAACTGCAACTGGCAACCCTTTGAGCCGACCAAGTGGTCGCAGGTGGCTGCGATGCTGCCCTACACCCACGTGGCATTCAAGCCGGGATTGCGCTGGAGCTACTCCAATCTCGGTTACGTCTTTCTCGGTCAGATCATCGAGCGCCTAACCGGCGACGACTTCGAAGTCTACATCGACAAGAACATCCTCAAGCCGCTCGGCATGACCGCCAGCTACTTCGATCGCGCGCCCTATTTCCTCGAATCGCACGTCTCGGCAAGCTATCTGCGCGAAGGCGCGAAGCTCGAGCCCCAGCCCTTCAACTTCGACACAGGCATCACTACATCGAACAGCGGCCTCAAAGCGCCCATCTCCGATATGGAGAAGTACGTCCGCTTCCTGATCGGCGACCCGGCCAATCCGGTCTACGACATCGTCCTCAAGCGCAGCTCACTTGAAGAGGCCTGGACCGGAGTGCTGCCCGCCACCGAGCCCGGGCAAAAGCCTACGCCCTACACCAGCGGGCCCCATGGCGCCCAGCCTAGGATGGGCCTCGGGTTCTTTGTCCTGGCCATCGACGGACACCGGTACATCTATCACGACGGCGATCAGGGCGGCTTCTCGTCTGAACTTCTGGTCGATCCAGCGCGCCAAGCGGCGAGTATTCTCGCCGTCAATACCACCGACACGGGCGCACCGGCACCCGCCACTACCCTTCACGCTCAGTCCAACACCGAGCCCGATCCGAACACCGATCTCCGTCTGACTCTTCGCAACGAGCTCATCGACCAGGTTTTTCCGGAGCTCGCAGCCGGAAATCCATAAGCAGGCCCGCTCATTCCAGAAGTTCATTCTTCTTCATGACTGCATTCATGTTCACCTCCATCGTCTTTGCCTTGTCGGCCGTCGCCGGGTTTCTCGGCTCGCTGACAGGTCTTGGCGGGGGGGTGGTCATCGTTCCAGCACTCGCTCTTGCTCTCGGCGTCGACATCAAATACGCCATCGGAGCCTCCCTCGTCTCCGTCATCGCCACGTCGTCGGGTGCCGCGGCTGCTTACGTGCGCGAAGGCTTCTCCAACATTCGCATCGGCATGTTGCTCGAAATTGCCACGACATTGGGTGCAATCGCCGGTGCCGTTCTTGCCGCGCACGTCACTACACATGTCATCGCGATCGTATTCGGGCTCGTGCTCGTGCAGGCTGCGTATCAGTCTCTCTTCAAAGCCGAACCGGAAAGCGCAGCTATCGTGGAGTCCGATGCTCTAGGCGCGCGCCTCCGCCTCGGCAGCGACTATCCTGTCGATGGCCGGCGCGAACGCTACGGCGTCCGCAACGTCCCCACTGGATTCGGTCTCATGTTGGGCGCTGGAGCACTCTCCGGTCTGCTCGGCATCGGCTCCGGCGCACTCAAAGTCATCGCCATGGACCGCGCCATGAAGATCCCCTTCAAGGTCTCCACCACTACCAGCAACTTCATGATCGGCGTCACTGCGGCCGCCAGCGCCGGCGTCTACCTCAGTCGCGGCTACATCGATCCGCGGATCACGATGCCCGTCATGCTAGGGGTCCTGGCCGGAGCGTTTCTGGGAACGAAGGTCCTGGTCCACGCCCGCGTTCGCACCCTCCGCATCGTCTTCGGCGTCGTGGTGCTGGCGCTGGCCATTGAAATGATCGTCAACGGCTTCACCGGAAGGATCTAGCCAATGGACGACAGGAGGCTTGAGCTCATCATCGGCAACCTGCTGCGCGCGGGAGTCCTTCTTGCAGCGGCCGTCGTCCTTATCGGCGGCATCCTCTACCTCGCTGTCCACCACGCCGATCCCATCAGCTATCGCCAGTTCTCGGCCGGAGGTCCGGCCACCCAATCGGTCGCAGGAATTCTGCAGTCCGCAGCCCACGTACACAGCGAAGGCCTCATCCAGCTTGGCCTGCTGCTGCTGATCGCCACACCCGTCGCGCGCGTTGCGCTCGCGGTCGTCGGATTCGCTCTGGAAAAAGACCGGCTCTATACCGTCGTGAGCCTGATTGTCTTGCTGATTCTTGCCTTCAGCCTGATCCACGCCATCTAGGACACGATCAAGAATATCTCTCTGCCGATGCGCCGGTTTCAGCCCGCCTCGCCCCTTGGCTTCAGCTGCAGCAGATCCCACAGGTTGCCGTAGAGGTCTTCAAAGACTGCCACAGTTCCATAGTCTTCCTCGCTGGGCGGGCGGCGAAAGATCACGCCCCGTTCCGAGTATGCGCGATAGTCGTGCCAGAAATCGAAGGTATGAAGGAAAAGAAAGACGCGGCCGCCGGTCTGGTTGCCGATTCGCGACGACTGTTCCTCACTCGCTGCCTTGGCAAGCAGGAGATGCGTCCCGGTCGCGCCGGATGGAGCCATCAACACCCAGCGCTTTTGGTCGGTCAGCTTCGTATCTTCGACCAGACGAAAGCCGAGCTTTTGGCGGTAGAACTCGATGGCTTCGTCGTAGTCTCGCACCACGAGAGCGATATAACCGATCTCTTGCTGGCTGGGCACGCAGAACCTCGCTCTGTTTCAGATGGGCAAACCGCTAGCTCAGATCGCCGCCCTTCCCAATATCCATCGATGGAGAAATCGGGTTGCGCTCATCGATGTACTCGGCGATCACCTTGTCGAGCAGCCCTTTTGCGTCCAGGATGAACTCGACTGCATCGCGGCCGGCCCCGTAGCCGCCCGCATGAGGCGTCACGTAATGCGCCTCAGCCTTTACCTGCGCCCGGGCATTTGCCACCGCCACGGCGAACCCGCACTCCCGCATGACCGGCAGGTCGATCACGTCGTCGCCCACATAGGCAATCTCTTCGAGCGTCACGGCTTCCTTCTGCATGATCTCGCGCACCGCCTGCATCTTGAAGGCCTGCCCCATATAAAC
The DNA here is from genome assembly GCA_963778705.1 of uncultured Acidobacteriaceae bacterium. Taxonomy (GTDB): domain Bacteria; phylum Acidobacteriota; class Terriglobia; order Terriglobales; family Acidobacteriaceae; genus Telmatobacter. The sequence goes on along the minus strand of CAVZVM010000012.1, from coordinate 136,959 downwards.
AAATTCAAGCTTCAAATCGCGCGACCGCGTGGCAACTGTCTCGCTGACACGCTTGGTGATCACACCGCACTTCATCCCGCCCAGCCGTGCGAGCGAAATCGCTGTGCCATCATGCGCACTGTAGCCCTTGGCCTCCATCATCGTCGCGGAGTGCACGCCGAACCCGACTTGCCCGTCATGTTTGGACAGATGTGCTTGCGTCTCGGCGCTACCGGCCGCGGGAGCGGGCACAAGCCAGATCGTCCCATCCGTCAGAACACCGTCGACGTCGAAGAGAATGATTTTGATGCGGCGGGCGCGATCCTGCGCACTGAGAGTCATGCTTCGATTCTAATGGTCGCTCCGAGAGAGCCCCCGTCAGTCACAATAGGGCTATGGACACGGACCGCCCCGCCCCGGACGTACCCGAAATCGGGCCCGAAGACTTTTACATGGAGGGGCCGAATATGGTCTTCACCGCAGCGTATCATCTCAAGCGCGGCTATTGCTGCGGCTCAAGCTGCCGCCATTGTCCCTATGCAACCTGGGAGGCCGCACCGCCCCAGTCTTCGCCCCAGAGCTAGGTCAGCGCCAGCTCGCGGTCTCTGGGCATGAGTGCATGCTGTGGAATGCGAAGATGGGCCGGCTCTTCCAGAACGAAGAGGACCATCTTCGCAATCTCTTCCGGATCGAGCGGCTCTTCCATCCCCATCAGCGCCTCGGGGGGAACCTCCCAGTGATCCTGCAAACCGGTGCGCACCACGCCCGGCTCGATGCTCGAAACGCGCACGTCCGACTTGCCCAGCTCCATCCGCAGCGCTTCCGACAGGGCTTCGATCGCATACTTCGTCGCAGCGTAGGCACCCACAGTCGGCCGTACCTTTTTGCCCAGAATGCTCGACGTATTGAACAGGTGCCCGTTTCCCTGCCGGACAAAGTACTTCAGAAACGTGTAGGCCATGCGGAAAGCACCTTCCACGTTGACCCGGATCATGTTGCACATGCGCTCGATCTCGAGCGTCTCCACCGTCCCTGCTTCAACCAAGCCGCTGTTGTTGAAGCAAACATCGCAGCGCCCGAAGTTGTTCAAGGCAGCAGACAGCAAAGTCTCGGGAAGAGATTCCGCGCGCAGGTTGCCAGCAATCGCAACACATGGGCCGCTCAGCTGCGCCGCCAGTGCGTTGAGCTTGTCCCCGCAGGTGGAGCTCAAGACCAACGAATACCCCGCCTCGGACAGAGTGCGCGCAATGGCCGACCCGATTCCGCCGGTTGCGCCCGTGATAACTGCCACTTTCGCCATGTTTTTCTGCTTCATACCGACCTCGCTATCCCCGGATCATACCCGCGAATCGATGCAAAAACGCCGTCTCAAAGCCAGGAGGTCTATTTCTTGATACTCAATCCCACCTCCTCCGATGTAAGATGCACCGCACCGGGCAGGCCGCGATTCGGGCTGCCTCAAGCGCGCGGGAATTCCCCCCGTTCCGAGGCGCAAAACTTCTCGCGAAGGAATGGAGGACAAATCGATGCATTTGCTTTGGTGGTGTCTTGTTGGAGTGATCGCCGGCTGGCTCACCGGAAAGATTATGAAGGGCGGCGGTTACGGATTCTTCGTCGACATGATTCTGGGCATTGTCGGCGGTCTGGTGGGTGGCTTCATCGCGCGGGCGCTGGGCTTCAACCCGGTCGGCGGCCTTATCTACACCATCCTCATCGCCACCGGCGGCGCGATCGTGTTGGTCTTTCTCTTCCGTCTGATAACTGGCAAGAGAGGCTGACGCAACTTTGCCGCCTTCGCCACACCTGCGCGGAGGCGGCAAGCTTCTCCAATCGTTTTATCTCGAGGACGGGGTTGCCGCAGGAACTGTCGCTGTCGCGGCGGGATTCGGCTCCCTCACCAGCACAGCGAATCGCGGGAAGGCAAAGCTGCCGCCGGCGTCGTCGACCACATTCAGCTGGCACACGTATTGGCCCGGCTTCAGCCCGCTAAGAGGCACATCAAGTTCGACAGAGACGGCATTGCGCCCGTCCACATTGACTGCCTTCGCCTGTACGAGCGGCGTCTCATACACCTTCACCGAGCCCTGCATCAGCTCCAGGCTGCTGAGCACGCTGATACCAGGCTTCGTACCCTTAGGTTGATTCTCCGCAGGCTTCTCTCGTGTCGGGTCGTACACCTCATACAGCAGATACAGGTGTTGATCCTGCCGGAACACGTGACTGATGTTCGGCACGTACTCCTCGCCTTCGCGCACCAGCGGCGTAGTAGCTTTGCTCGGCTGGCGCGCCGATGCCAGCACAATCGAGCTCATCTTCAGCGGCATCTTCTTCATTTCGGGCAGTGCGATGTCCGCTTCAAAAGATCCCATACGCCCCGTCTGGTTTTCCCGCACCACAAACTTCAGGTGGTACTTGCCTGGCGGCAAATTAAAGCTTGTGGTGTATTCAAGATTCCTCTGCCGCGCCTGCAGCGAAGGATCGAGATTCAGCTTCACCGTTTGCCGCGCTTGCCCAATCGGGCGCTTCACCTCGTCGATCACCTCGCCGATGACGTCCAGCGTCGCCTTGTCTTTGTCGCCACCCTTCACAAACGGAATCTGCGACCCCGGCACGATCAGCGAGACGGGTACATAGAAGCGGTTTTCATCGAGCCGGAAGTACATCGCATCGAGATAGACCGCCATATCGGTCGCCGGCAAGTCGCTCGCCAGTTGCTCTTCGAGCTCACGCTCGCGATCTTCCTTGCCCGAGTGCTTGAAGTCTGCAGGCGCATAGTAGCCCGGGCGATACTCGAGCTTGACTCCCGGACGGTTAATCTTGATTGTCAACTTGCGATACTTCCCATCGCGCGCCGGGTTCGACGAGTGAAACCCGATTGCGTAGTACTCCGACGAATCCTTCTGCACTTGCGCGAATGCCGGTGCAAAGTCATTCGAATCGAAAAACGCCTTGCCTCCCGTATCCGAACTCAGCGTTGCCATCACCTCCTGCGAGGCAAAGTTCGAGTTCATATTATTCAAGAGCGCGCCGCCGTTATAGGCTCCCGACCCGCGCTGGCTCCCCGTCGAGGCATCGCCCAGCGGCGAAATCGCCTGCAGCCCTCGTGTGTCCACGCTGTAGATCGCGAGGTCTGCCCGCACAGCCGCATTGATCGCTGACCGCAGCGAGGCCTGGTTCTCGATCCCATCGCGTGAAATGCCACCCGAGAAGTAGAGCAGCGACTTTTTCACCGTGATCTTCTCGAGCGACTTCGAAACCGCCCGTAACGCGAACAGCTCGCGATCCGTATTCAGGTCGTTGTACTCGCTCTCATCCGGTGTGTATCCCGTCGTGTCTTCGGTCTGGTTGGAGTTCGCCGTCGCACCCTGCGCAAAGCCCTGCCCCTCCGTCCCGTTATAGACACCCACTTCATTGATGAGCGCATCCTTGTCCGCCGTGAAATCCTGATCGACCTTCAGCGTATCTCCCAATGAAACCAGCGCCACCAGATCGGCCGGCTGCATCTTTGTTTTCAAAAAGGCCTTCGCAGCGTCAACGCATCTATCCAGGTCCTCGGGTTGCATCGACGTCAGATCGAAGAACATCACGATCAGCCGGTGATTGCGCAGGTCCTCGGGCTTCGCCACCACCACAGCTTTACTGCCAGGGCCAGTCGTACCAGCTGCCAGTCCGCTCACCGTCGCTTCGTTCAACGGCGTCGCCATGTCGACACTCTGAAAATCGAACGTCGCGATCTGTTGCTTTTTCCCGCTCTCGGAGATCGAGAAGTCGCTCTGCTTCAACCCCCGCACAAACTCGCCCGTCTTCGCATCGCGCGCAACGACGTTCGTCAGCACCAGTTCCGCATTTGTCTTCAGGATGAACTCGCCGGTCTGCGTCGTCCCGACCTGACCGCTCGTCGATTGTGGTGCCTGAGCTGAAACAGGCTGCCCCGCCGGCATCATCAACGCCGTCGCCATCGCCGCCGCAATCGGTTTGTGCACCCAGCCGAACATTGCCCATCCACCTGCTAACTCGATGTCTTCCTGGCCCCGCTAGCATCGCGAACCGCGCTAACTCCGCAGTGTCTCAGAACCTGAACCGCGCCATAAATTGAAATGACCGCATCGATCCTACCGAAGTGACCTGCCCAAACGTCGGAGACGCCACATTCGTATCCACTCCCGCATATTGCACTGTGTTGAACGCATTGTTCAGAGTGGCGCGAATCTCCATACTCCGCGTATCGCCCAACTGCATCGTTTTCGCGAGCGACATGTTGTTCGAAACCGTCCCCGGCCCCGCAATTGGATTGCGCGGCGCATTGCCGAAGACGCCGCATGGATACGGATTGTTTTCGGGGGAAACAGGGGCTGTGAAGGCGCCAGGATTAAACCACTGTTTCAACGCCCCTCCCCCTTGACTGATCGATGCGCCGGTCAGATTCGGACGAAAGGTTCCACCGGTCCCGCAGGCCACGCTTGTAATCTGCGCGCTGTATGCGGGCGTGATTGGCGTTCCGGTTGCAAACGTGAAGCTGCCCGAGACCGACAACCCCTCAAGAATCTTTGCGCCCGCTCCGCTTGTCACCCACGTCTTGTCCGACCCAAACGGCAGTTCGTACAGATACGTCCCACTCACTTTATGCCGCTGATCGAGACTCGAATTCCCTTCCTCCGCCTGGATGTTCGTCCAGTTCTGGGCTCCCACACCACCCACGCTGCCCAGCGCACCGGCATCGTCGATCGAGTGCGAATACTGATAGTTTGCGCCCATCGCGATACCTTTCGTCAGCTGCTTGTTCACCCTTAAAGTGCCTGCGCTGAACTTCGAAAATGCCGCCGCCGACTCATACCGAAAGAGCAAATTGGTCGGATTGGTCAGCGGGCTGCTCGCCAGGGCGCGCGGCGCGGTCACGATGTCCAGATTGCTTCCCTTCGACCCGTTGTACCCGACGTTCATCACAATGCCCCACGGAAGCCTCTTCTGAATATCGACATTCCAGACCTGCACATAGGGCAGGCTGAAATGCGGATCGAGCGCATAGTTCCCAATCGTCGCCGCCGCCGGAAATCCGTTCGCCAGCGTATAACAAGTCGCCGACGTACTGCGCGCGCACGCCGATGTAGGAGTGCCCGTTGCGTCAGCCTCTTGATTTGTCTGTTCGTTCGCAAACGGCGGCTGATGCGCCATCGTCGTCGCAAACGTTGCGTAGGCACCCACGGTGTAGTTCATCCCATAGCCGCCGCGCACCACCATCTGCTTCACCTTCGGCACGCGCCAGGCCATCCCCAGTCGCGGCGCGAACGCGGTGCGATACGGATCGACAAGCGACGCTGGCAGTCCTGCTCCACCCGAGGTCACGCCTATCTCGCTCGTGAACCCCGCCGCGGGATTCGTCAACACTTCACCGAGATGTCCGTACTTCTCCGTGTACGGCGCGAAGAACTCATAGCGCACGCCATAGAGCAGCGTCAGGCTCGGCAAAACGCGCCAATCATCCTGCGCGTATACGTCGAACACGTTGTCGCGCAGGTAGCTTTTGCTCGTCACTGAATCGAGTGTCGTTTCCTGGGGATAGCCCAGCAGAAAATCGGCAAACGGATTTCCCGAGGTCGCGTCCCCTGTCGCATCTTCGGTAAACAATCCAGTGAAAGTGAAACTGCCCGTCGCATTCGATCCGGCTAGAAAGTCGCGATGCACGCGGCGATAGTCGCCGCCAAAGCGTAAGTTGTGCTTGGCGTGAATCCAGCTGAGTGTCTCAGAAAATGAAATTGTCTGAGCAATAGAAAAACTCGGCTGCTGCTCGCTCAGTCCCTGGATGTTGCTCAGCTGCACGCTGGGCAGGCCGTAATTGATCGGGGTCGCCACCACCGATTCACCGCTCGGCACCGTGATGCCCAGCTGATTCGCGATGTCCGTCTGACTGGTAAAGAAGTTCATCGTGTGGCTGTTGCTGCGGTTCCAACTTGTGTTCAAGATGCTGGTCAGCCGGTGATAGCCAAGCGTATATCCAGCTTGCACAGAATTCGAATCGGACGATGTCTTGCCACCCAACTGCGGAAAGATGTTCACGTCGTCCGAGGCCGAGTGCGACCAGTTGTAATTGAAGTTGATGCTCTGCCGCAGACCCTGATTCGTTTGGGTTCTGCGTCCTACGCCGCCCAAACCGCCCCGCCCTCCAAAGCCAAGCGGCGACGCATTGGAACCGAGGCTCCGCATGTATCTCGCTCCAACCTGTGTCGAATTGCTCTGCTGCGTCGACAGCAGGTGATAGTTCTGCACCGTTCCCGGCAAATTCGGCTCAGGGAAGTAGGCCAGGAGTGCCGATGCCTGCTGCGAGATGCGATTCGCCGGAATCACATTCGCCGTTCCGTTCGACATGAACTGCGTGAACGTCGTCGGATCGTAGATCGCCGGCAGCCCAGTCGCAGAAAAGTCACCACTCTTCTCCGCATCGGTGGGCACGGTCGCGTACTCATCCAGCGGGCTCGAGCTGCGCGAGCCTGACAGCGTCAGAAACACGTTATCCTTGCCACTCGGTTTCGTCAGTCCTGGAATGTAGGGTGCGCTGATAAACGTCAGCCCGAAGCGATTCGTTCCCGACGCAGGCTGTTCCTGCGGCTTGCCCGCGCAGACTGAAGGGCTCCGCGTTCAGCGCCGAGTTGCTGCCCATCCAGAAGATGGCCCCGTGCGGCTGAGCCGGATTGAATCCGCGAAAATTGCCAAACCCTCCGCGTCCTCCGCCAAATCCTCCGCGGCCGCCGCCACCAAAACCGCCTCCGCCGGACCCACCGAACCCTCCCGCGCCCCCAAATCCGCCACCGCCAAACAGCCCCGCGGCTCCACTGGCGATTTGCCCTTCCAATTGCGGATTCTGTGCACGAAACGTTTCGAAGGCGTCGCGCAGCCGGTCCATATCCACGCCGGCCAACGGACTCACTGCACCCGCCTGTCCACTGATCGCCACCGAATCCGAACTGAAATCCGAGTTGCCTGCGGCCGACGGCAGCGCCGTGCCGCTCGTGCCGGCGCTTCCCGCTTGCGTCTCTGTGTCCGAGCTCAACGCATTCACAAGGTTCAGGCTCTGCGCGCCATTCCCCACCAGCTGTCGAATCGCCTGCGCGGCCGATTGCCCTTCCTCCTGCTGCTGTTGTTGCGCCGCGCGCGAAGCCAGAATCAACGAGAAATTCACAGTCTGATCGTGACTGGATGCATTGAGCAGCGCCTCCTGCGAACCCTGCGCAAACGCCGCGAACTGCGTGCGAATCACATACCGTCCATTTTGCGGAATCGTCAGGGACCAGGCGCCAGTGATATCGGACGTGGTCGAATAGCGTTTGCCGGTCAGTGTGTTCTGCGCTGTGACGGTCACTCCCGGGAGCGGAACGCTGCCGCTCTTCACGGACCCGTGCAGCCTGCCACCGCTGATGCTTTGATCAGACGCGGGGGTCGCTGCTTGTGCTGTGCTCGACGAAGGTGGCGGCGATGTTGGAGATGCGGGCGCGGCTGTCGGCGCGACCGGTGACTGCGCCAGCAACGTCATGCCTGCGGCCACACATATCGCTACTGCCAGTCGTATGGCTGTCCGCAGCATTGAATCTCCTGCTTGCGCTCGTACTCAAACAGACGTTTGACTGCCCCGGAAGGTTTACCGCTCGCATTTATCGTAAACTCAGACCATCGTAGAATCAGGTATGACGAATCAACCGGCAGCGCCTGAAACTGTGAGGTTGGAAGCGCTATCCGAGGAGTCCTCCGCCGAGTCTCTCGCCGCTGCACGCGAGCTGCTTCTTGAATACGGCCGCTTCGTCATCGCGCAACCCGGCGCAGCTCGGTTTTGCTTCGGATCGTTAGAACAAGAAGCCGCGCGCCTGCCCCACAGTTATCTCGATCAAGGCGGAGGTTGCCTGCTGGCCACCATCGGCGAGACTCCAGGCGGCTTCATCGCGTGGCGCGCACTCTCACCCTCGCCTCAAGTTCTTGCCGAAGCCTGGGAGATGAAGCGCCTCTGGGCACGTCCCACAGCACGCGGTCTCGGCCTCGGACGCCGGCTGACCGAAGCCGTCATCGACCGCGCTGCTGCCGCAGGTCGTCGCGCGATCTATCTCGATACAGCGCCTGCGTCGATGGGCGCCGCTTACCGTATGTATCAGCAGATGGGCTTCCACCCCTGTGCTCCGTACAACAACACCCCAGTCGATGATCTCGTGTGGATGGTCAAGCGCCTTTAGTCTCTGCCCTCCGCAACAAAATCGTTTTTGCCCGGTTCTTCGTATCTCCTCTGTTTACCACTTAAGTTGCAGGACCCGTGTTTCTTGTTGCAAAACAACTGGGGAGCATGTTAACCATTGAGCCAATAACTTCCTGGTAGCTACCCCGAGAGTAAACTCGGCGGTCGAAAGGCAGGGCCCAATGATGAAGATTGGCACCACGATTCGCGCACACCGGCTCCAAAAGGGACTCTCGCAGGGCGATATCGAAAAGAAAACCGGACTTCTACGCTGCTATCTTTCCCGCGTCGAAAACGGCCACACTGTACCGTCACTCGACACGCTCTCCAAGATCGCGGTGGCGCTCGACCTCCCGATCTCCCAATTCTTCGCCGAAGAGCATGGGGGCCGTCAGCTCAACACGCAACGTCTCACCGACGAAGAACTCCGCTTCCTCACTCAGATCCGGCGCTATTCGACCAACCTGAACGACAGCGATCGCAAGCTGCTGCTCGCGATGGTAAAGAAATTCGCCACTACGGCTGTTCGCTGATTTACGGAAGTGTGAGGCCTTAGCTCCACGCTTCGAGCAATCCTTAAGACGATTGGGGCTTCGGACCAACGTGAGCGCGTGCCCCACAGGTTCAGATTCTGTGACCTGAGACGTGCAAGCCGCCCTCTACCGTTTGTGCTCCGCTAGTTCTCGCATCTCCGATCCCGCCATCAGAAATGCCCCTACACCGAACACGTAGCTGGTCTGCGGCTTGTAGGTGTCCGGCCCGCCGCCGATCGGTTGGATGCTGCCCAGCCGTCCATCCGCGTACACATGCGTCAACAGGCCCGCCCATCCCTTCCGCACCACCGGCAGATACTCCCGACGATCCAGAATCCCGTGATTGATTCCCCACGCCATCGCATACACAAAAAACGCCGACCCCGACACTTCCGGTAGCGGATACGAACCGAGCAGTCCAGGCTGCCATAGCCCATCTGCGCCCTGAATCGATTTCAACCTCGCTGCCATCTGCCGAAACTGCTCCACATACTTCGGCCGGCCCGGATAATCGCTCGGCATCGCCTCGAGAACCTCGGCCAGCCCAGCGATCACCCATCCGTTGCCGCGCGACCAGAAAATCTTTCTGCCGTTCGCCTCATGCTTGTCGAGATAGCTCGTATCGCGCGAGTAAAGATGCTCTACCGGGTCGTACAACAGCTGCGATGTCACCCACCACGCTCGATCCATACGATCGAGATACTTCTTGTTTCCAGCGATCTCAGCCAGTTCAGCCCACACCGGAGGCGCCATGAACAGCGCGTCGCACCACCACCACATTGGCGTTGTCGCGTCGTGCCACGGCGGACAATCCTCCGAGCACACATCGGGCAGCGTCATCACATGGTCGAGAGCGGCCTTGGTCGGCTCAAGCATCTTCGCATCGTGATACTGCTTGTACAACGCGAGGTAGACATACCCGACCGCCTGATCGTCCGCATGCGTCACCCTCGGACCAAGCTGCCACCCGAACTTCTTCCCCGCCTCCACAATCGCGTCGCGGTAGGCGTCATCGTGCAATGAAGCTGCAGCCGCAATGTACCCGCGATACAACGCTGCGAAGGTCCAGTCCTGGTCGAAGTCGTTCCGCGACTTTTCGAGTTGCCAGTCACCCACTTTGCGCATCGCCTTGGCGATCGCATCTCGATCGAGCGCAGGCGACAAATCCGTCGCCAACGGCCCGGCCACATCGGGTGTGTCGCCCGCAGGCGCAGGTTTCTGTCCGTTCGCGTGAACGGCAACAAGAAACAGCGCAATCAGACCAAGTCGGACCAGAGGAAGAGATCGGGACATGACTATCCTCGCCGCAGCAGCGGCCGCATCAGGATACATGCCCAAGAGTTAGAGGTGCAGCGCGGAGGCTGTCGTCTCAGTTCTCTACGCAGCGAATCTGGCAAGAAAGAAGCCAAACAACACAAGAGCGATCACGATCACGACTACAGCTGCGGTAAGGCGCGCCTGAAAGACAGGCTTCGACGCGCCAAGCCGCGGCACCATCGGAGCCGCAAAAAGCAATCCGCAAGTGAATCCGCCCAGATGCGCCATATTGTCGATACTGATGCCGGCGCCCAGCACGCGCGTTCCCCCGCTGATCGAGAGGCCGAGCACCAAATTGATCGCGGCAAAGTAAATCACCGACCGGCGCAGCTTCTTCAACTCCGAAGCAGGAACCGGAAGCCTGGGGGATTTCAACAGCACGATCAGAGCTCCTGCAATCCCAAACACCGCGCCCGACGCGCCCGCACCCGATGGAAAGACGAATACGCTGTGATACTGCGCCAGGTCGTGCGAGTAGCTCCACCAGTTCCACAACGTCGACAGCAGATTTCCTGCCGCACCCGTAAGTAGATAGACCGCCAGAACTCCTGCCGACCCCATCAAGGGCTCCGCAAGCATTCCCAGATTCCAAAGGCACCACATATTCGTTGCAAGGTGGATGATGCCCACGTGCACGAACATTGCGGTCACAATGCGCCACCATTCGCCGAGGATCAGCACTGAACCTGCGTTGTTTGCTCCCCATCCGTAGAGTTGTTCGGTTGTCGGAGAAAAAGGGCTCACGTGGCGCGCCGCCATGGCCAGAAACACCAGGCAGTTCACGCCCACCAGAAAGTAGGTCGCGGGAGCCGCTGCCCACCGCGAGCGCCGGCGCACCTGCGGCTCGGGCTGCGGCACCGCATATCCTGAGTATCCGGATTCCGGCGGCAAAATCTCCGGCTGCGGAACTGGCGAACTGCTTCCCATGCTTCAATCGTAAATGGATTCCTCTCCGCTTGCATCGACCGCACGTTGCGTCTGTGTTGAAATCCACCGGGATATGCACAATGCGTCGTCCCGTTCCATCACATGGCAAATTCGCATCCGCAATGTAGTCTGTTTCTTGGTCCTCGTCGAACTCGAAGCTGCGAGGGCCGCAAGGAGCAACTGGGGTGACTTCAGGTACCGACAAGCGCATTCGGCGAGCACTGCTCAGCGTCACCGACAAAACCGGATTGGTTGACCTTGCCAAAGCCCTCGCCGCATTCGGCGTCGAACTCATCTCGACTGGCGGCACTGCGAAAGCCCTGCGCGGGGCCGGCCTTGCGGTCAGGGACATCAGCGACCTCACGGGCTTCCCCGAAATGCTCGATGGGCGCGTGAAGACCCTCCATCCCCGTGTCCACGGAGGCCTGCTCTACATCCGCGGCAACGCCGAGCACGAAGCTGCTGTCGCCGCTCACGGCATCCAGCCCATCGATATGGTCGTCGTCAATCTCTATGCCTTCGAGAAGACCGCAGCCCAGCCCGGTGTCGCCTTCGGTCACCTCATTGAAAACATCGACATAGGCGGCCCGTCGATGGTCCGCTCCGCTGCCAAGAACTTCGAAGACGTCGCTATCGTCACTCGTGTCGGCGATTACCCCGCCCTGATCGAGGAACTCAAACAAACCAACGGTGCTCTATCGCGCCCGACCCGCTGGCGTCTCGCCAAACAGGCCTTCGCCCTTACGGCGGCCTACGACTCGGCCATCGCCAACACCCTCGATCAGATCGAGAATGCGCTTGCTCCCGACCAGGCTGTGCCGAGGGCGTCTGCCGCACCGCAGGTGCCGACTCTGCGCATCAACATGCCGCTCGCTCAATCCCTCCGTTACGGGGAGAATCCCCATCAGCGTGCAGCACTCTACTCCGACGGTTCCGGCCTCGGCATCGCAGGCGCAAAACAACTCCAGGGTAAGGAACTCAGCTTTAACAACCTGGTCGATCTCGACGCCTGTTGGGAGCTGACCCGCGAATTCGACGAGCCGATGGTCGCCATCATCAAGCACACCAACCCCTGCGGTGCGGCCACCGGCGCAACAATCCTCGAGGCCTATCAGAAAGCACTCGCCTCCGATCCCGTTTCTGCTTTTGGCGGCGTCATCGGCATCAATCGCGAAGTCGACGGCGCAACTGCCGAAGAGATCGCCAAGCTCTTCGCCGAAGCTATCGCAGCTCCGTCCTTCACGCCGGAAGCGCGGGAACGCTTCGCCGCCAAGAAGAATCTCCGCCTGGTTGAGGTCCGACCCGCAGCGCCCAAACCGGTTGTCAAGAACGTCTCTGGCGGTCTTCTCCTTCAGGATGCCGACACCGGCCGTATCACCGAAGGGGAGCTCGACGTCGTCACCTGGCGTCCGCCCTCGGCTGAAGAACTGCGCAATCTGCTCTTCGCCTGGCGGGTTTGCAAACATGTCAAGTCGAACGCGATCGTCTACGCTCGGGATGGCCAAACTGTAGGCGTGGGCGCCGGCCAGATGAGCCGCGTCGACGCCGCCAAGTTCGGCGCGCAGAAGGCCGTTCTCTCGCTCAAGGGAACCGTGGCGGCTTCGGACGCTTTCTTCCCGTTTCCTGACGGCCTTGAAGCCATTGCGGCTGCCGGAGCGACAGCCGTGATTCAGCCGGGGGGCTCAGTCAAGGATCAGGACGTTATCGCCGCTGCCGACCAGCTCGGCATGGCCATGGTCTTCACTGGAATCCGGCACTTCCGCCACTGAGACCGCATGAGCAGGCTCGTCCATCTGCATCTGCACGGCGTGTCTTGCCTCATTGCAGCCATTCAGCACGGCGACGCAGGGGTAACCACCGATTTGGTGCAACGGGCTGCCACACCGAGACAATTCACAGGTAAAATCGTCTTTACAAGGTGGCAGGCCGGTTAGCCCTCTGCCGCTCGAGTTCGTCTCCTGCTCCGGGAAATCTTCGCGCGCACCTCCCGGTCCGAAAGGCGTGGTACCCCGTAGAATGATGAGAACAAATTATTTGCACCAAACGACCTGGCTTGCCATTGGCGCGGTCGCCTTCGCGTTGACATCCTCATGCGCCGGATCTGCCCAGACTGCCTCGGCCGCGAACTCGACCCCTGCCAGCAGCTCTCAAGTCGCACAGCCCAAGCTGGGACAGGATGCTCTTGCGCAGTCCTCCAACCGCGCCAAGGCTTACTTCCACGCTGCTCTCGCCGGCATCTATGAGGAAGAGGCAGTGAACTCGGGACAGACCGAATACATTACGCACGCCATCGAAGAGTACAAAGATGCCCTCAACGCAGATCCTGGCTCGGCGCAATTGGCAGATGCCTTGGCCGATCTCTACTTCCGAACTCCGGGCCATCTGCACGAAGCTGAATCCACCGCTCGCGGCCTGCTCAAGACTTCACCGAACGACATCGACGCGCATAAGCTTCTCGGCCGCATCTTTCTCCGGCAGCTCAGCGAAGCCCAAAACGCCGTCTCCTCCTCCTCGCCGGATGGCAACGTGCTCGATCAGGCCATTGCCGAATACGAGAAGATTGTTTCGCTCGAGCCCAAGGACGTGGAAGACCGCATGGTGCTCGGTCAGTTGTACACGGTCAAACATGAACCACAGAAGGCAGAGGAACAGTTCAAAAGTGCGCAGGCCATCGAACCCGACTCCGAAGATGTCATCCTCAATCTCGCGCGTCTGTACGGCGAGAGCGGCGACATGGAGCATGCGGCCAAGGTCGTGGAGGCAGTTCCCGAGTCAGACCGTACCAGCAAAATGGAATTTGCCCTTGGAGCCGCGTATGACCAGCTGAAACGCCCGAAAGATGCGATCGCCGCCTACCAGCGTGCGCTCGACATTGAACCCGGTGACGTCCGCACCGAAGGCGCCCTCGCGCAGGCCCTGTTGAACGATGACCAGCTAGACGCGGCGATGAAGCAGTACCGGCAGATCTCCGACGCCGATCCCGACGATACCGGTACCCTGATCCACATTGGCGAGATTCAGCGGCGCCAGGGCAAGTATGAAGACGCGCTGGCTACGATCCGCAAAGCGATGAACAAGGAACCCGACAATCTCGAGGCGGGATACAACGAGGGTCTCCTTCTCGACGTGCTGGGCCGCTTCGATGAAGCGGTTACCGTGTACAACCACATGGTCGATCTAACCTCGCACGCCAACGGCGCCTACCGTGACGAGGAGAAGAGCAACCGCGACATCTTTCTTGAGCGCCTCGGCGCCGTCTATCACGAGCAGAACAAGGTCGACCAGGCCATCGCGACGTATCAAAAGATGATCGATATGGGGGGCGACTCCGCCCTGCGCGGCTATCAGGGTGAGGTCGACACTTACCGCGACGCAAAGCAGTTCGACAAAGCCGTGGAAGTCGCGCGAAAGGCCGTCGAAACCAATCCAAAAAACAGCGACCTCAAGCTGATGCTGGCTGGAGAGCTCGCCGATGCTGGAAAGGTCGACGACGCCTTGGCCATGGCCAAGGGCCTCCTCAAGAACGACAACTCCGATGAAGACCGCAAGGTCTGGCTCGACCTCGCCCAGGTCGATACCCGGCTGCATCGCTGGAAAGATGCCGAGGACGCTCTCAACAAGGCCGCCTCGATGACCTCAAAGAAAGACGATCGAGTGTACCTGCTCTTCCTGCGCGGCGCGTTAGCGGAACGACAGAAGCACTACGAACCGGCTGAGGACTTCTTCCGGCAGGCGCTCGATGTCGATCCGTCCAACGCCATGGTCCTCAACTATCTTGGTTATATGCTGGCCGACAAAGGCACCAAACTGCCCGAAGCTCTCAAGCTGATTCGGAAAGCTGTCGAGCAGGAACCGATGAATGGCGCCTATCTCGATTCGCTCGGCTGGGCCTACTTCAAGCTCGGGCAGTACGAACTCGCGGAGGAAAATCTGCGTCAGGCGGTCGAACGGGATCAAACCGACCCAACCGTCCACGAACACCTCGGCGATCTCTACGAAAAGACAGGCCGGATTCGCCTCGCTGCAGCGCAGTGGCAGCTCTCTCTGACCGAGTTCTCCCGCTCAGCCGCCGCCGATGTCGAGCCCGCCGACGTGGCCAAGCTGCAGCGGAAACTCGAGACTGCCCGCGTCAAGCTTGCCAAGGAAGACAACCTGACCGGCGCGCCCAAGTCCGAGTAGCCCTCATTCCTCAATAAGAAAGGCGGCCAATGAACTGGCCGCCTTTCTTCTGCTCGTCGGATCTCATCCTCCGGTGGTCTGGGGGAGCAGGGACCTTGAGGTCCCTGGAAACGATCCCGAGCAAACGGGGCTTTAGCCCCGGATACTTGCGACCATCTTACCCCTTCTTTCTGCGGAAAAGAGAGAGGCGGGCATCCATTCCTCAATTCCTGCTCTGCCTACTTCGCTTGCGCCGCAGCAGCGATGTAGAGGTCCACGTTGTTCTTATCCACCAGAGACGTGCCCGTATCCACGAACACCGGATACGGGGAGAACGGATCGGAGCTGAAGTCTTTGCTCAATTGCGGGGGCGGCGCGTGAAAGATCTCGTCGAGAGCCTTCAGACCGTAGTACCCCATTGTGTACGGCTTTTGCACAATGGTCGAATCGATCGTTCCGGCCTTGATGCTGTCCAGTGTATCGGAGTTCGCATCCCACGCAATCAGCGTACGATCCGTCGCGTTGGCGCGCTTGATCGCATCCGATACCGGTTTACCGCCCGACGATTCCAGGCAAACGAAGGCATCGATCTTCTTCGGCCCCGTCAAAGCCACGAGTTCCTGCGCCTTGTCGTAGGCAACGCTGGCATCGCTCTTGGTATCGATCACGTCCACGATCTTGATCTCGGGCCGCGCGGCCAGCACGTCCTTGAAGCCTTTCAGCCTCTCATCGATGTTGGACTGCCCCGCCAAAGTGAAGAAGACCACGTTGCCCTTTCCACCGAGCTTCTCGACCAGACGACGACCGCCTACGCGTCCTGCCTCGAGGTTGTTGGTCCCGATGAAGTAGAGCCTGCGGCTTCCTGCAGCGTCGGAGTCGATGGTGATCACCGGAATTCCCGACTGAATCGCCGCGTCGATCTCCGGCTGCAGCACGGACACATCCGCTACTGAGATCAGAATGCCCCCCGGTTTTGAAGCCACAGCCTTCTGCAGCTCCTGCAACTCCGCCTGCGGATCGTAGTTGGAGGGTCCTACCACTCTGGCCGTCACCTTGAACTGCGCCGCCGCATGATTGAAGCCGGCTGCGGCAGTCTGCCAATATGGCAGCGCCGAATTTGCCGCCACCAGATAGAAGACTTCCTTATTCGAGTGCCGGTCGCACCCTGTCAGACTTGCAACTCCCAGCGCAAGAACCATCAGCGCAAATCGTTTTATCGAGCTCATATCTGTCTCCTCGGTCCTCAGTGAATCGTTCCTCAAAGCCCGCAGAAACAACCCGCGCGGGCGCTTAAAAATGAGTCGGCAGGATAGTACTCCGCGCCAACACTGTTGTCCATGCCTTGCAACTGCGGATTCTACATCCCATCGCGCGGGCAAGACACGGGCGAACGTCACCATCCTCCCATGCGGTATAACGAAAGCTGGGTCGCGCAAAATGCCACCAGTAGAGATCAACCTCGATGCCCTGCTTCCCACGGGAATCGCCGTAGCCGCAGACCCGGACAGCATTCTCACGCAGCGCTCCTGGCCCGAGCCCCCGCACGCCTATCGCACACCGTTTGCCCGCGACAGCGCGCGCATTCTCCACGCACGCGCCTTTCGCCGCCTCGCCGGCAAAACCCAGGTTTTTGCACGTCTTCCCGGCCTTCCGCCAGGAGATCACTTCCGTTCCCGGCTCACGCATACGCTCGAGGTCACACAGACCGCCCGCACGCTGGCTCGAGCCCTGGGACTAAACGTCGATCTCGCCGAAGCTCTGGCTCTGGCCCACGACATCGGACACCCTCCCTTCGGCCACGCAGGCGAAAAGGCGCTCGACCACGCGCTCCGTGCACATGGCCTGACCTTCGATCACAACCTGCACGCCTTGCGGATTGTCACCTGGTTTGAAGAACGCTCACCAGCCTGGCGGGGGCTCAACCTCACCCTCGCCGTACGCGAAGGCATCGTCAAACATTCCCGCGACTACCCGGTTCAGAACCATCCTGAACTCGCGGGGTATTTTCTTGACTTACGACCGCCCCTTGAAGCGCAACTGATCGACCTCGCCGACGAGATCGCCTACCTCGCTGCCGACCTCGACGACGGTCTCGACTCCGGCATCCTCGCGCTCGATCAGGTCCGCGCCTGCCTCCCTCTCTTTCGCCGCTTTGACGATCTCACGCTCGACAGGTACCCTGCTGCACGCCCCAAGATTCGCATCAATGAAGCCCTCCGCCGTATCCTGAACGCATTCGTCACCGACCTGATGAACGAGGTGCGCACGCGCGTCGCAGCCCTCGGCGCAACCACCCTCGACGACATTCGCCGCGCACCGAACCGCCTCGTCTCCCTGAGCTCTCCCTTGGAGTCCGAGCGCGCGACCGCGAAGGCGTTCCTCTACGCCAACTTCTACAACTCGCCTGGAATGGAAGAAGCGCACCGGCATGCCGCCGAAGTGGTCGAGAGTCTGTTCACCGCACTGATGAACAACCCGACCCTGCTCCCGGAGGATCATCAATCGCAGATACCAACCGAAGGCCTCGCGCGCACCGTCGCCGATTACATCGCCGGAATGACCGACTCCTACATCGAGCAGTTCTGGCAGGACATTAAGCGCCGCTGATCGCGCTCAGTCGTCGTAGGGCAAATCCTCCGCCCGTGCTCCCACATGATCCGGTGACGGATCCTCGATAAACCGCACTGCTGTGATGAAATCGCGCCTTTCGAGCAGCGCCTTGCCGATCCGGTGCATCCCGTCCATCACTCGCCCGTCGCTCGACAGAATGACCGGGTGCGCGAGATCGCACTCCTGCATCAGGCGCGCATGATCGACGACGGCCCGGCAGGTCATCGGTTTATCCCATTCGCTGGCCCAATAGGGCTCATCGAGCTCGCGAATCTCCGCCAAAGCCACGCGAATCACGGGCAGACTGCGCGTCAATTCGATGAGCCGCCGCACATCCCACGCACAAAGACCCTCCGGCGACATCCGGAAGTGATATTGCGCGCGCACCATATCTACTGCACGGTCCCCTGCGGACGCAGGCGGCGCAATTCCAGCGCACACTCCACGGCGTTTTGTGCATGGAGACGCAGATTGTCCGAGGCGGCCCAGATCCAGAAGCGGCTTGTCTCCGACGGATTGCGCGCGCCTACTTCAGCACGCAGCCTGACCAGTACGTCGTTCTGCCCCGTCGCGGCCAGATTCGACGGTGAGTCCGTATCTTCAAGAACCAGGTCCATGTGATCGCCGCTCAGCGCATCTTCCAGAGCAGCAATCTCCACCGCCCGCTCCAGCTCGACAGAAATCGAAAACGCATGTCCATGAAAGACCGGCGCAAGAATCGCTTGGAGCGCGAGCGGCGGCCAGCGGTTCCCAGCTAGTTGCGAGAAATGCTGCCGCACGCGCGCCTCCACGCCTATCAGGCTTGCCGTCGCGTTCTCTCCAAGTCCAGAAAGCATATTGTAGGCCGACTGCGCGTCAAACTTGGCGCGCGGCAGGGTCTGAAAGCTGAGCAGATTAATCGTCTGCTGGTGCAACTCGTCCATCGCGGCGCGCCCGAACTCGCTCGCCGGCAGCAGCAGGGTGGCCGCAGCCGACTGCACTGGCACCTTCTGGTGCAGGCGTTCCATGATCAGCGCCAGCACCAGCGCCGCCGAATGCGCCGGAATCACCGCCGGTGTAAACAGGTCTGCGCTTGCCGACTCCGTTCCAATCCAGGGCGCTCGCACCAGAACGCCAGTCTCACGATCCAACGCTCCGGAAAGATCGAGCACCGAAGAGCCCGCGGTAAGCGCCTGCTTCCAGTGCTTCCGGGTCAGCTCGGCCGAGCCGCAAAAGAATGTGAAGTCCGTCTTCTCAAAGGCTTCCGGGGTAATGGGCTGAACGAAGGTTACCTCGTCGCCCACCTGGTCCAACGTTCCCAACGCTTCGGCCTCATCCAGTAACACAAAGTTCGCGGCAGCCATCGTCGACTCGGAGAGAGCTTCCTTCAGCTCCTTTCCAAGCAAAGTCGATGCTCCGGCGATCGCAATTCTGTACACGATATTCCTTTTTGTTGTTCGTCGAACGACTACAAATGTGCGGCGGGGTCCGGCTCCGAAGTGCCCGTGCTCCGAATCTCGGGTCCGCCCCTCGACGGAAACCTGCGCCGCCGTTGCCACGAATACGCGGCTCGCGCCCAAATCCCTGAAAACATGTAAAGCAACGCCCCGGAAAACAGCACGCCCTGCGAATACCGGACCGCAACATATACCACGATCGAAAGCACGAAGAGCAGTTGGAACGGATGGCGCTTGGTGAGATTGATCTCCTTGCCCGACCAGAAGCGCCACGTGCTCACCATCAGGAATCCGCACAGGCCCACCAGCAGCAGCCAGGGAACGGCGACCCACCATTCCTCGATTGGATATGCCCCGAAGAAATGCACCGTCGCTGCCAGTATCCCCGCCGCCGCTGGAATCGGCATCCCCACAAAGTATTTCCGGCCCGGAAGTCCCGGATTGCGCGGCTGCGCATCGTGACTGATGTTGAACCGCGCCAACCGCGATGCCCCGCCGATCAGATAGAGAAAACAGATGAACCCGCCCGCCTGAACCAGGTGCTGGTGCAGTTGTGTCTGAATGGAGTCCGGCAGAAACGAGAAACCCCAGATGTACGCCAGAAGGCTGGGTGCGACGCCGAACGTGATTACGTCCGCCAGCGAATCGAGCTCTTTGCCAAACTCACTCGCGGTGTTCGTCATGCGCGCAATACGCCCATCGAGCGCGTCAAAAGGAATCGCAAACAAAATCGCAATCGCCGCCCAATCCAGATGCGTATGGGCATCCGCGTTGGCGCTGATGGCTGCAATCGTCTGCGTAATGGAAAAATATCCCGCACCAATATTGCCCGCCGTGAACAGCGAAGGCAGCAGGAACATTCCCCGCCGCAGCCGTGCCTGCGCACGCGCCCGAGCCAGTTCCGGGTCGCGGTGGTTCATGCGTGCGCTCCTTGCGTCATCGCCGGAACTTTGTCCGCCACCACGGCCTTGACCACCATCGGTTCTGCCTCCGGCATCATCGCAATCACGCTCGAACCGCCCCTCACACGCTCACCCACCTTCACACGTACCATCGCCTCCGACGGTACAAGCACATCGACACGCGAACCAAATTTGATCAGCCCCACGCGCTGCCCCCGCTCCACCTGGGCCCCCTCGCCAAAGTTGAAGACGATGCGCCGCGCCAGCAGGCCTGCGATCTGCTTGAACGTCACCTCGTAATTCTTTCCACGAACAGTCACGATGTTCTGTTCGTTGCGTTCGGCAGACAAAGGGTTCATCGCGTTCAGGTACTGCCCTTTTTGATAACGAACCTGAGTCAAAACACCGGCAATCGGCGAGCGGTTCACATGCACATCGAAGACGCTGAGAAAAATGCTGACCCGCTGCCGAGGACCTTGCGGAGTTGAAATGGTAACTGTCTCCGTCACCAGGCCGTCGCCGGGCGACACAATCAGGCCGTCTCCTGCAGGAACATTGCGATGGGGATCGCGGAAAAACCAAAGAAAGAATGCGGCGAGCAGAAGCGGGGGAACGGCCCAGACCGAACTTCCCGTAGTCCAGGCAATCAAAGCCGCCACAACGAGCAGGCTTCCACCGTATATATAACCGTCACGAACCATAACCCCTAACGATTATACGGTCGAATCGACTGCTACCAATTGATTGGAATAGAAGACAGGAACTCTCAAAGATAGCGGTTCCTACCGCCATGAGACAGATCGCCTGCAATCTCAGGAACCGAAGACGCTACGCCATCACCGCAACGCGGTGTTCGATAGCGTAAATCAGGTCCTTTGCATGAAGTTTCAACTTCTTCAAACGTACCTCTTCGAGCTGTTCGTCCACGGAGAGATACGGCTTTTGAATCAGTTCTTCCAACCGCTGAGCGTAGCGACGGTGTTCTGCGTGCAGGCGATCAAGTTCCTCACCCAGCGTGGCATCCTTTATTTCGTCCATCAAGCACCCCCGCGTTGATGGCGAACCAGAGTTGGATCGTTCCTCCCTGGAATCGCCTTAATGGAACATTTACATATAGCGCGCTTCGAAGGCAAAGGGCAAGCGGGAATAGTTCCAGAATTGGACTTGAACTGTGGAATTTGGGGACACAAACGTTCAAGCGTGACAGAAATCACTTCGCCAAATGCCCCAATTTCAGGCAGAAATGCGGCTTTGGCCCGCTTGTAGGAGCCTTCAATCCGCGAGCTTCAGGGACATGATGATTGCATCTTCTTTAGGATCAACATAATAGCTTGACCTGCGGCCAGTTTCGTCAAATCCAGTAGCTCGGTAAAGCTGCCGCGCGGCGCTGTTCGATTCCCGCACCTCCAGAATCACCTTCGTGACGCCCAGCCCGCCAAGAATTCGCTTGGTTTCCCCCAATAATTGTCGCCCGATGCCACTCCGCTGCCGCGCGACTGCAACGCCGATCGTCTCCAGTTCTGCCTCAGGTGTCACGAAGGATGCCACGGCAAACCCGACCAGTCCCAGAGTCGCCTCCTCGGCCACCAGAGCAACTCGACGCGGGGCGCTCCCTGGACGGATCGCAGTCTCATACACCTCGCGCGCCCATCGCGGCGCCTGGGCAAGATTGCCCGCGATCTCCAGCACGCGATCCAAATCCGAGTCCTGCATCGGACGAATCGTCATGCGCGTCGCGCCATCGCCTGCGACGGTTCACCAAAGATCTCTGCATCCGACCGTCGCAGATAATTGCCGTCGAGCCGGGCGAGATCGTCAAACTCGCCTGCGCGCATCTTCGATACAGCCAGCTCAATCGCATCGCTCGCGCTCGGCGCTGGAACTCGCACAATCTCCACACCCGGCCACGCAGCTTGCAATGAGTCCGCCGCCGCGTCATCGCAGACCGCTACGCGCTCCGGCATCGGAATCGTCGCATCAAGCTCCGCGCGTCCGGCCAGGCACTCACGGACCTTCCCGTCGGCCAGCCGCAGAAACACCTCGTGCCGATGCGCGTCCAGCGCTGCCGACTGTACGCCCGCCTTCCGTGCCAGCGCGGCGAGTCGTGACACCGCCGCGACGGGAATCCCACTCGGCTCTGCAAGGCCCTTCACGGCACTCAACCCAACCCGCACACCGGTAAAGCTCCCCGGCCCGCTGGTGACCACGATCGCCCCGAGCTGACCAACCTTCGCTCCGGCCCTCGCCAGAAGCTCGCCGACCGATGTCACGAGCGTGGCCGAATACGTCTTGCCGGCCAGCTCGATCTGCCCCAGCAACTCCAAACCAGCGGTTCCGAGCCGTGTGAGAGCCACCGATCCTGATGGCCCACACGTGTCGATCCCCAACACAAGCCACTCTCCACCTGCCCCGATCTCCGCTCCTGCCGTACCTTCGGTCATGTTGTCTTCAGCATGACACAGCATCCTCGCCGCCTCGTAGCGCACCCAAATTCGATACTCTGTACTGGAGCGTGATCCTTACTCCTGTTGCGCCGGCACCGCGCCGCGCACCCCCATTCACGCCGAAAGGGACTCTGACGATTGGCTGCCGCCGCAACATCCTTCCATGAAACATGGCGGCCTCGTGCCAATCCCTGGGCTATCGCCATCACCGTCACGCTGGCCACGTTCATGGAGGCGCTCGACACCTCCATCGCCAATGTGGCCATGCCGCACATCGGCGGCTCGCTCTCGGCCAGTCCCGAAGAAGCCACCTGGGTTCTCACCAGCTATCTGGTCGCCAACGCCATGGTGCTGCCCATCAGCGGCTGGATCGCCAATCGCATGGGACGCAAGCGCTTTTACATGACTTGCGTCTTCCTCTTCACCCTGACCTCGCTGCTCTGCGGCCTCGCGCCGAGCCTTCCGATGCTGGTCTTCTTCCGCGTCCTGCAAGGCGCCGCCGGCGGCGGCCTTCAACCCAGTGAGCAATCCATCCTGGCTGACACCTTCCCACCGCAAAAGCGCAGCATGGCCTTCGCCATGTATGGCGTCGCTGTCGTCACTGCGCCCGTGCTTGGCCCCACGGTCGGCGGGTGGATCGTCGACAACTACACCTGGCGCTGGATCTTTTTTCTGAATATTCCAGTTGGCATCATTTCACTCTTCCTCACCAACCGCCTCGTCGAAGACCCGCCCTACCTCGCCGAAATCCGGAAGCGCAAGGAGAGCATCGACTACTGGGGCCTCGGTCTCCTCGTCGTCTCCATCGGAGCCCTCCAGGTGATGCTCGACAAGGGGCAGGAAGACGACTGGTTCGGCTCCCGCTTCATCATCACCCTTGCCGTGGTCGCCGTCGTCGGCCTCATTCTCTTCTTCTGGCGCGAGCTCTCCATCGTGCATCCCGTCCTTGATTTGCGCCTCTTCGGCCGCCGCAACGTCGGCATGACCCAGCTCGTCATGTTCATGGTCGGAGTCGCGCTCTACTCCTCCACCGTGCTCATCCCGCAATTCCTGCAGGAGATCATGGGCTACTCGGCGCGCCAAGCCGGCATGGCCGTGTCTTCGGGTGGACTCGTCCTCATGTTCCTCTTCCCCGTCGCCGGAGCGCTTGCGCCCAAATTCGATCCGCGCCGCCTTGTCTCCATAGGCTTCGTCATTACCACCTTCGGCCTCTGGCGCATGACGACCATCAACCCCAACATCAGCTTCGGCCAGGCGGTCAGCTGGCGCGTCTTCATCGCACTCGGCCTGCCGTTCCTCTTCATCCCGATCAATACGCTCTGCTACGCCGGCATTCCGCAAGAGAAATACAACGAGGTCAGCGGACTCACAGCGCTCATGCGCAATCTCGGCGGCAGCGTCGGCATCAGCTTCGTCACCACGCTTCTGGCGCGCCTCAGCCAGAAGCATCTCGCCATGCTCTCGCCCGACACCGTCGCCGGCAACCCGCGCTTCGAGACCATGCAGTCCGGCCTCGCCGGCGCCTGGATGCACCGTGGCTGGGCGCTGCCCGATGCCGTCCATCACGCTGGCGCACAGATCTTCGGCATGGCTCAGGTGCAGGCCCGTCTGCTCGCCTATGTCGATGTCATCTGGGTCATGGTCGCGGTGACCACGATTCTTGTGCCGATGCCCTTCCTGATGAACCGACCAAAGAAGGCCACTGCTCCCGCGCCGGTGCACTGACGAAGTTGCCAGTCGCAAGTAGCCAGTTAGGGCCTCAAAGTGCGAGCTAGCACGATGCCGACGGAACGACTGGCTACTGTCAACGGACGACTTTCTACTGGCTACACCTTCCCCAGCGCCTGCTCCAGATCCCCGATCAAATCTTCCTTGTCCTCGATCCCCACCGACAGCCGGATCCGCCCTTCCGTAATCCCCATCGCGGCCCGGGTCTCCGCACTCACCGAAGCATGGGTTGTCGTCGCCGAGTGCGAGGCCAGCGACTCCACGCCCCCCAGCGATTCTGCATTCAGGAAAATCTCCAGCGCACCCAGGAAACGCGCCGCCTCATCGCGCGACTTCAGCTCGAAGCTCATCATCGAGCCGAAGCCCTTCTGCTGCCGCGCCGCCAGTTCGTGTTGCGGATGCGTCTTCAGACCGGGATATGCGACCTTCGCTGCCTTGGGATGCGTCGACAGAAACTCCGCCACCGCCCTCCCGTTCTCCTCGTGCTGCTTGATCCGGAGCGGCATGGTCTTGATCCCGCGCAAGACTAAAAAGCATTCAAACGGCGACAGCATGGTCCCGGCGGCTTTCTGGATGAGAAGAAACCGCTCCTTGTGTTCCGGCTTGGTCCCGATCAGCGCTCCGCCAATCCCGTCCGAGTGCCCGTTGAGATATTTCGTCGTCGAATGCATGACCACGTCCGCGCCCAGCGCCAGCGGACTCTGCAGCGCCGGCGACAGAAACGTGTTGTCGACGCTCACCTCGGCCCCATGCGTGTGGGCAATCTTGGCCACTGCGGCAATGTCCGTAAGGATCATCAGAGGGTTCGACGGAGTCTCGATATGCACCAGCTTCGTCGAAGGCCGCATGGCCCGCTCCACGGCGCTCAGATCGCTTGTGTCCACATACTCGATCTCGATGCCGTAGCCCGAGATAATTTGATCGAAAAGCCGCACCGTCCCGGCATACACGTCCTTCGAGCAGACCACGTGATCGCCGGCGCGCAGCATCGCCACCAGTGCATGGATCGCCGCCATGCCGCTGGCGAACGCATGGCCGCTCGTGCCGCCCTCCAAGGCGGCCAGCGCCGTCTCGAGCCGGTCGCGCGTGGGGTTGCCGGCACGGGAGTAGTCCCAGCCCCGATCCGTGCCGATTCCGGTCAGTTCAAACGTCGAAGAAAGGTAGACAGGCACATTCACTGCGCCCGTCAGCGGGCAAGGTTCCTGCCCTGCATGCACTGCCAGCGTCGCATACTTGTATTCAGCCATGTTCTGTTTGGGTATTTGCTCCTGCTTCTAGCTTACAAGCCCTCAATGCAGTGAATCCGTGCAGGAGTGAAACGGAGAAATAGTCCTTGGCTGCCCCACCCTGGCCGCGCAGCAGGTACAGTCACACCTCGATCCGCGCGCGGGTAACCGCCGCATGGTTCCTTTGCGGGCAGCGCGCAAACGCTGAAGTGCAAGGGGTTTGCAACTTCTCCGGGAGAGAGAAGGTGCCGATGCAGGGATAAGATCGCATCACTCTTGGGAGCGGCTCCGTACGATCGACTGCTCTTAGACCCCGAGGTGCTGCCATGCGCTCTGCCACTGCAATCAATCTGCAAGGCCGGATCACCCAGCTGTTTTGGCTCGGCAATGCCGTGATCGACGCGTTCATCATGCTGCTCGGCGCAGTCATGGCATTCGGCGTATTCGGCTACGACCCGCAACTGGCTGCGATGACGGTGCGCTCCGGTGCGATGCTCGCGGCAATCGGCGCTGTGCTCACCCTCTTCTCTCTGTGGAAAGCCCGCTCGACCTCTTCAACTCGCTAAGGACTCGCCGGGACACGCCGTCCCCTCCTTCCGAACAGCGGAGTATTTTGGGGCGCTTGGGCCCGCTCGCAGGTGCGAGTGCGCCTCGCGTGGCTGCGAAGACACATTTATCCAACAGCGAAATATTCTGCAAAGCGCGAGGAAGTTTGCGCACGATGGTTATTGACTACTTTGCAAACGGGGAGGGGGGGTAGGGTCAGAGGTCAGACCACTTGGCGGAATTTGTAGCGTTTGGACTCGGCGATGGCGGCGATCTGGGCGCCGTAGAAGGGCTTTGAGACCTCGTTGGGCGCGAACACGCCGATCACCATGCCCTGGGCAACGTGCGTTCCTGGCCGAGATTTTGGCTACCTTTTCTAGTATGCGCAGAAACGGGGAAATACTTCGCAAATGGGGAGCGAGGAAATGGGACGGATGGAGCAAGGGACATTTGGTGGAGCGCTGTCGGCCCCCTCTGGGCGGGGGTGGGTGGGCAGGAGGGGGAGGGGGGAGGGGGTCACCCTCTCGACCGGACCTGCGTTACGCTTCACTCGATCGGAAGGTTCCGCAGGAGATGCTCATACACCCATGATGCGCCGAAGAGGGGTAATTCTTCGCAAGAAGATTGCGGATGGGGTGGTGCGCATTGCGGGAGACTCATTGAATGGCAAAGATGCCGATAAGCCTACTTGCGAGGACAAATCCAGCCTCGATGCGTGAATTGGCTCTGCTCTGCTTGCGATTCCGGCAACCAAATGACACGAATGTAGTGTCGGCGCTTTCTCTGGCGATGATCGACGAGTGGCCGGACTGTCGGGTTCTGTAGGTCCGAAGTTTGGATGCGCTGGGACAGTAAGAAACAGAATCTCCTACGCGCGGATGGCACTTCTATTCGCCTCGCAATGCTCCAATCGGATCGACAGCCGCTGCTCGGCGCGCCGGCAACGCCGACGCCAGCAGCGCCAGCGCAAACACGGCAATAGCCGCCAGCGCCAGCACGCGGGGATCGAATGGGCTTACCTGGAACAAGAAGCTGCGCATAAGGGTCGAAGCCGCTGCTGCTCCAGCGAGGCCGATCAGGACTCCGATCACAGCCAGTTTTGCTCCGGAGATCAGCACCAGCCGCAGGATGTCCGTGCGTTGCGAGCCCAGGGCCATGCGGATCGCCATCTCCTGCGTGCGCATGTGCGCGGAAAATGCAATAACGCTGTAGATGCCCATGATTGCCAGCAGCACGGCCGCCGCGGCAAAGCTAGAGATCAGCACGGCGTTGAACCGGCGCGGCGCCTCCGTCCGGCTCAACGCCTCGTCCATCGAATGGACCTTTGTGAGCGGAAGCTGTGGATCGATGGACCACACCGTCGCATGCAGCGATTCCACAACGCTGTTGGGCGGCAGCGCAGTGCGCAGCACGATACTTCCAGCCTGCGCGTTCAGCAAGCCTGGCGGCACCAGCTTTCCGTAGGAGGCCATCAGCTGGCTGGAGGGCTGGTAGATCTCGTACTGCGTCGGAGCGTCCACGGCCATCTGCTTGATATTGCCCATCACGCCCACCACCGTCATCCAGGGCGTGGGCGTCTTGGGGTACCCCCAGCGCAGGCGCTTGCCAATCGGGTCCTGTCCGGGCCAGAAATGCTCGGCGAGCATGTGGTTCACTGTGCAGACCAGCGGCGCCTTCGCGTTGTCAGCCCCGCTGAACACACGGCCGCTCAGCAGCGGAATCTCCGCCGCCCGGAAGTAATCGCCCATGATCTGAGACGGCCAGGCAGCATCTACTTCAGTGCCCTCGGTCGGAACGTAACCATCGGCGACGAATGTGCTGTTGCGGACCATTCCTGAAGCGGGCAGGTACGACGTAATTCCCACGGCCTCGATGCCCGGCAAACGTTCGAGCCTGCGTAGCAAGGTGCTATTGAATGTGTCGATGGCGGCCTGCGTCGCGTACTGCTCCTGCGGCAGGTTGTAGTTGGCTGTCAGCATGTGATCGGTGCGAAAGCCCGGATCCACGTCGCGCAGGTTCTCAAAGCTGCGCAGCAGCAGCCCGGACGCGACCAGCAGAACCAGGGCCACGGCGATCTCCGCGACCACGAGTGCGGAGCGCAGTCGCGCGTGGGCTCCGCCCGCCGATCCCGTGCGTCCGCCGTCTTTGAGCGTCTCATTCACGCCGGTGCGCGTCGCGGCCAGCGCTGGCACCAACCCGCACAGCAAACCGGTCAGCAATGCCGTGCCCATCGCAAACAGGACCACGTGCCAGTCGAGCCGGATAGATTCGACACGTGGCAGCGTCTCCGGCAAGAAACTGATGCCAACCCGTAAGGCCAGCGCAGCCAAGCCGAGTCCAATCAAGCCTCCCGCAACGCTCAACGCGAGTGTTTCCACGAGACTCTGCCGCAGCACTGCCACGCCGCTCGCGCCCAGCGCCCGCCGCACCGCAATCTCCCGCCGCCGCCGAATCACGCGCACCAGCAGCAGTCCGGCGAGATTGGCGCAGGCGATGAACAGCACCACGGCAACGGCCAAAAACAAGATGCGCAGCAACGGCCGCGCCTGCGCCACCGTGTCTTCGGCCAGCGGGCGAAGCATGGCGCCGATACGCTGGCTGCTCATGTAGGCGGGAAAGTTGCGCGTGATCTGCCGCGCCACGCGACCGGCATCCTGCTCGGCCTGCGCAGGCGTCACGCCCGGCTCGAGGCGCCCCACCATTCCGCAGCACCAAGCAGCTGCCTCTTTCAGCTCATCGGGCGTGGGACTCAAGGGCACCCACAACCGGCTCTGATCCAACTGGCCGGGGATGAGCGGAAACTCGAAGCCGCGCGGCATCACGCCGATGATCTCGTAGGTCTTGCGGTTGAGCTCGATCTTGCGCCCCAGTATCTTTGGATCTCTGCTAAACCGGCTACGCCACATCGCGTAGCTGATCACGGTTACCTGCTGGCTGTCGTCGTCTTCCTTTTGCGTAAAGGTCCGGCCCATCAATGGCGCAACGCCCAGCAGTGGAAAGATGCTGGCCGTAACTCGCGCCGCACTGATCTCGGCGGGCGCGCCAGCGCCGAAGAACTCGTAGCCGGTCTGCTCAAATCCGCCCAGGGCGGCGAAGCCCCGCGCCTCGCGCTGGTAGGTAGGAATCTGCGGCATGGTTACGCCGATATGGCCGTTGCTGCCCATATTTATACCGGGCACAGTATCCCCCAGCACCACCAGCCGCCCCGGATCGGCAAACGGCAACGGGCGCAACAACACGCCTTCCACGATCGAAAAGATCGCCGTTGTGGCGCCGATGCCGAAGGCCAGTGTGAGGATAGCCGTCACCGCAAACCCGGGCGACGCTCTCAATTGACGCGCTGTAACACGCAAGTCCCGCACAAACGAATCGACCGCCGATTCCCAGCCAGCCGACCATACGTTATGCCGCACCATCTCCCGGCTGCCTATCTCTGCACGAGCCTCGTCGCTCGGCATTCTCCCGGCTCACACCGCGTTGCAACTTATCCTCCACGGAGGCCACGAAGAAGCTTCTGAGTTCCTCGTCGATTTGGGCGTTGCGCTCGGACGGGCGAATCAATGCCCGCACACCAGCCATGAGACTTCGCAGCATGTCTCCCCTCTCTCAGGCTTCGAGAATCCGTTCGATAGCCGCGATCTGGCGGCCCCACTGGCGGCATTCCTGTTCAAGTGCTTTACGCCCGGCGGCAGTCAGCGTGTAATATTTCGCCCGGCGGTTGTTTTCCGTCGAGCGCCATTCCCCGCGAATTCGCCCAGCCCGCTCCATGCGGCTCAGTGCGGGAAGCAGCGACCCCGGATTCACCCGGAATACACCGTTGCTCACCTGCTCGATGCGAAGCGCTATTCCGTACCCGTGCATCGATTCGAGAGCCAGTGTCTTGAGCACCAGCATTTCCAGCGTCCCTTGAACCAACTCGCGATTGTTCACGCCCACGGTGCCCTCCGCTAGATAATCTAGAGGTATACGGATTCTCCTCTAGTCTGTCAAGATGTAAAAGAGACAATGCGAATTCAGCCATCGCTCAAGCGGGCAGCAGCTGGGCCAGTTTGCACGTTGGCATCTTGTCTTCAGGAAAAGGGTACGGTTCTCGATTACTAAAAACCGGCCAAGGTGCTCATGGAACTCAGGTTACTTGCGATCCCAGGGATAACTACCCTGAAACGCGGTTCGCGCCCCCGGACCTCGAATATGGGAATCCTTCGCCCGAACGGCCGGCTCTTGACAGCGCCGTCCGATGCGCGCTATCGTTCATTTTGAATCATTCGAAATGAACGATCTTGTCCAACGTCCCGCTTCCTCCGATACCATCGCCCTGGCGAACCGGTTGCGGCTCCTGTGCTCGATCATCACTAAGGTCGCGCGCGCCGATCTGCAAGCGCACCTTGAGACCCACGACTCCGGCATCAGCTCCATCGAGCATGGGGTTCTGCGCCATCTCGCGCAGGGAGTGACTTCGATGGCCGAAATCAGCCGGCTGATGGGGGTTGCTCCGTCGACGCTGGTCTATGTCGTCGATGGGCTTGTGAAGCGCAAACTTGTTCGTCGCAGCAAAGACCCCAAGGACCGCCGCCGCGAACCGCTGCTGCTCGAAAAGAAGGGCGCGGCGCTCTTCGCCGCTATCCCCGCGATGGACGCTACGAGCGTGCTCGTCCAAAGTCTCGCAGGCATGAAGGAATCGCACCGCCGCGAACTGATTGAGCTGCTGGGTGCATTTGCGGCGGGCCTGCCGGGCGCCGAGCGGCTTGAACTCCAGTCGGCACACATCTCTCCAAAGGCGAGGAAAAGGCCATGACCAGAGCTCAAGGTATTCTGCTCGCGTCGTTCGCAGCGAGCTTCTACAACGTCGGCACGATCTGGATGACGCAGTTTGGCTGGCGGCTCTGGCCGTATGTGGCGCCGGGCGACTTCGAGAAGTATCACCTCGCATGGTGGGCGATGATCAAACCGGTGATCTTCCCGGTCGCGGCGGTGGCCTTCTTTGGATCGATCGCGATGCTCTGGCTGCGGCCTGTGGGCGTTTCGGCGACTGCGCTGTGGCTCAACTTTGGGCTGCAGATTGTGACCTATGCTGCGACGGCAGCGTTCTGGGCGCGCTGGCAGGCAACGACTCACTTCGCTGTCATGCCCGATGGATCGTTGGATCCGATGTATGCGCTCGCCATGAATACGCACTGGATTCGTGCGGCGATCATCACGCTGAACGGGCTGGTGATTTTCTGGATGGTCGTGGAGAACATGGCGGCGGGAAGCCGCGCGGCGTCGTAGGGATGTATGTGCGAGAAGCAGATCCCCTTCGGCTTCGCGAGAAGCAGATCCTTCGCCCCGCTTACCCCTATCGCACTGACGTGCGAGCGGGGCCCCAGACGCGCGGGTTCTCAGGATGACAAGTTATTGGGGATGGGGAGGGAGCGGGACGACCGGGGCTTTCTGATGCGTGGATGAAAGCGGCTGGTTTGGGTTCATTGCTTTCCCATGTCTCCAAAACCGGGAGACATGGGGCACCCATTTTCGTGCGTATTCATGCGGTGTCGTTTTTCCCACCCAAGCAGAGCTTGGATGGGGCACAGCTGTTCGTGCGGATTGAGCGGTGTCGTTTCCCACCCAAGCGGAGCTCGGATGGGGCACAGCTGTTCGTGCGGATTGAGACGGTGTCGTTTCCCACCCAAGCGGAGCTTGGATGGGGCACAGCTGTTCGTGCGGATTGAGACGGCGCTTGCGGTGGTCCGGGAAGCAGCTGCCTTGTCGGCCATTCCCTAGAACTGGTTGCATAAATGGCCCCGACGAAAGCTGGAAAACCACAGGGGTAAAAACCCCTCGGTTTTGGCACAGTTTTCGGCACGACTGAAGTCGTGCCCTGACACAAGGCACGCGAAGTGGTCTGCCTGGACGGCTAGTCCCCGGTGGATTTGGCGGTCTTTTTGGGGGCGCGGACGGAGGGGAAGTAGCCGGTGCGGGTGCGGACATCGAGTTTGCCCATGCCTGCGGCTTGTGCGGTGACCTGGACGCGGCGGAATCCGGGATCGCTCGATGGCTTGGTCGAGTGATAGCCGATGGTGTACTGGCTGCGGATGTCGCGGGCGACTTCGGCGGCGATCTGATCGATCTGCTCGATGGATTTGGGGAAGTAGGCGATGCCGCCGGTTTCGGTCGATAGCATCTCGAGGGCGCGGCGCGCATGGCGGACCTCGGAGTGGGTCATCTCGTCGCCGAAGAGCAGGCCGATGGAGTAGATGACCGGGCCGGAGAGCTGCTGGACGCGGCGAATGGTCTGTTCCAGGGACAGGGTAGACGCGTTGTCTTCGCCGTCGGTGATGATGACCAGGACTTGTTTCGGCCGTTTGGCGTCGGCGACGAGCTTGTCGGCGGACGCGACGACGGCGTCATAGAGCGCCGTGCCGCCGCGGGACTCGATGTGGGAGAGGCCTTCGCGCAGCTTGGAGACATCGGAGGTGAGGTCGGTGTCGATGAAGGCCTCGTCAGAGAAGTTGACGACGAAGGCTTCGTCCTGGGGGTTGGAGGCTTCGATTAAATCCAGGGCGCTTTTGTTGACGGCAGGACGTTTCTTGGCCATGGAGCCGGAGTTGTCGACGATGAGGCCGATGGAGACGGGCAGGTCGGTGTGCTGGAAGCTGATGATGTTCTGCTTGACGCCGTCTTCAAAGACCTGGAAGTCGTCGCGCTTGAGGTCCTGGACTATGCGAGAGCCTTCGAGAACGGTGGCGTTGAGGACGACCTCTTCGACGTCGCGGCGCAGGATGTAGCCTTCGCCCTCTTTTTTAAGAGTGCCTGCGGCAGGAGCGCCGGGAACGGGCTCGGGGTCGGGCGAGCGGACGGGATCGCGATCTTCGGTGAGGGAGGGCGCAGAAGATTGCGCAGGCCGGGCTGGCGGTTGTTGGGCGGCCAGCGGCAGTGCGGTTAGAAAAAGAGAGAGGACGCTAAGAAGTCTATTGCAAGGGCGCATAGTAGCCGGTACGAGCATGAACGGTGAGCTGAGGCAATCCCGGCGGAGGATTGAGCTTCACCTTCACTTTACGCCACTTGCCGTCGCGATTCATGTCTTTGGGGGTATATCCGATGACGTATTGGTTGCGCAGCTCGGTGGAGATCTTCTCGGCGATGTCGCCCATTTCGGCGATGTCGTCGACGCGGTAGAGGCGGCCGCCGGTATCTTCAGAGAGCTCGTTGAGGAGGGCGGGGCCGGTGCGCTCTTCGGGCGTAGCAGCGTAGGGGTCGAAGATGCCGATGGAGTAGATCTCGGTGTCGGATTCCTTGACCTGGGCGCGGACTTCGCCTTCTGTGTAGCGGGAACGGTTGTCGCCGCCGTCGGAGACGACGAGCAGGGCCTTGCGCTGATGCTTGGCTTCCTTCATCTTTTCGACGCCGTAATAGATTGCGTCGAGGAGCGCGGTGCGATGGCCGCTGTGCACGGTGGCGAGGCGGGCTTCGATGTCTTCGACGGAGCTGGTGAAGTCTTCGATGAGCTCGGGGCGGTCGTTGAATCCGATGACAAAGAATTCGTCTTCGGGGTTGGCGGTCTTGATGAATTGAAGGATGGAATCGCGGGCGCGGATGAGCTTGGAGGTCATGGAGCCGGAGAGGTCGAAGATGATGCCGATGGAGACAGGGGCATCTTCGCTGGCGAAGCTGGAGATCTTTTGCTCGCCGTTGTTCTCGTAGATCTGGAAGTCCTCTTTTTCAAGGCCGGTGACGAGGCGATTCATGGTGTCGGTGACAGTGACAGGCACGAGGACCATGTCCACATTCATGCGGATCAACGCACCGGGACGCGCTTTGGCCGCGGCCGCACCGGTGACGGCGGCAGGTTGCGCTCCGGCAGGGGCAGTATTGGGCGAGGTGGCAACCGGAGGCGGAGTGACGTGGACCTTATTGAGGGGGTCGTCCTGCGCGAGGGAACGGGCCGCTGAGGCGCAGGCAAAGAGCGCGAAAACGAAAAGGGCGAGCCTCGGGCCGCCTGAGTGCCGGCACCTGCGGTACGAATCACTGCGCCGATGGAGTCGCGTACGCATGGACACCTAAGAATTGAAGGCGATCTTAGCACGGTTGGCAAAGGACTGGCGTCACAGGGGTGTCATCGGTTTGTCAACACGTAACCATCTGATGAGACGGGAGAAAAGTCGATATGTCACTGGGATACAATCAAGCCTGTGCGCGGGGAGTGGCGGGCGGGCCGACCGATCCGAAATTCGAGCGCAAATCCAACCGATTCAACGCGGAGTAAGTCCGATCCGATGGCCATGATTTATCCATTTCGCGCCTGGCGCTATAACCCTTCCTCCGTCCGGCTTGAAGACGTTGTGACGCAGCCCTACGACAAGATTTCACCGGCGATGCAGCAGGGCTACTACCAGCGCAGCCCCTACAACCTGGTGAGAATCATTCTTGGGCTGCCTGAGCTTTTCGATGGCGAGCGGGGCGAGAGTGTGTATACGCGGGCAGCGCGGGATTTCAAGGCATGGCGCGAGCAGGGCGTACTGCTCCAGGAGAAGACGCCGTGCGTTTTTGCGTATGCGCAGCGCTTTCAGGTTCCGGGCTCGAGCGAGGTGAAGGAAAGGCGGGGGTTCATCGCGCTGGGCAAGCTTCACGATTATGCGGAGCAGGTGGTGTTCCGGCATGAGTACACTCTGTCGAAACCGAAGAGCGATCGGCTGAACCTGCTGAAGGCGACGCACGCGCACTTCGGGCAGATTTTCATGCTCTATTCGGACCCGGCGGGCAGCGTGGAAAAGATTCTGTACGACGGCAACGGGGCCGCGGATGCCGAGGTGACCGACGAGTACGGCGTGCTGCACAGGCTGTGGCGGGTGAACGATCCGGCGGCGATTCGGCTGCTGGCGGCAGCGATGGCCGACAAGAAGCTGATTATCGCGGATGGACATCACCGCTATGAGACGGCGCTGAATTACTCGAAAGAACATGCAGCCGCCGCGCCGGCAAAGAACGAGCACAGCACAAACCAGCTGCCAGAGCCCGCCTATCCAGAAGCCGCAGTGATGATGACGTTCGTCAATATGGATTCGGACGACCTGGTGATTCTGCCGACGCATCGCGTGGTGCACGATCTGGCGGGGTTCGATGCGAAGGCATTTTTGCGGGCTGCGGAAGAGTTTTTCACCGCTGAAGCACTTGGTGCGGCGGACGCTGGGACCTTGATCGACACGCTGAAGGCGCAGAAGGGCACGGCGTTTGTTGCGGCGACAAAGGCGGGGGCTTATCTGCTGCGGGCCAAAGCTGAGGCGACGGCCAAAGCGTTGGCTGGATTGCCGGAGCATCAGCGGCAGCTCGATTTGAGCGCGTTGCACACGATCGTGCTGGATCGCTTGCTGGGTCTGGATGCCGAGAAGGTGCGCGAGCAGACCAATATTCGCTATCTGCGCGATGCGAACGAAGCGGTCGAGCAGGTGCAGCAGGGTGCGGCGGACGTAGCGTTCCTCATCAATCCGGTTACGATGGAGCAGTTGCGGGAGGTTGCTTTTGCCGGATCGGTGATGCCGCAGAAGTCAACCGACTTTTATCCGAAACTGTTGAGCGGTCTAGCAATCTATGCGCTGGATTAGAGTCCCGTCGGGACTCATGGTCATTCACTCGATTGCAGTTCTCGCGGCGCTCCTCTCAACCTCGATCGCCGGTGCGCAGAGCCCTCCGAATGCGGCACGATTTGTAGTGGTTCTGGATGCAGCGCACGGGGGCGACGACGCGGGTGGACGGCTCGCCAGCGGGCAGGTGGAAAAGGCTGCAACGCTTGCGCTCAGTGTGCGGCTGCGGTCGCTCCTCGCAGCGCGGGGCATGACAGTCGTGACGACGCGCGAATCCGATGTGACGGTCGATCCTGAAAAGCGTGCGGAGATTGCGAACCACGCGAAGGCCGCGGCGTGCCTGAGTCTGCATGCGACGGAGAGCGGCGCGGGCATCCACATCTTTACGTCATCGCTGACACCAACGGAACCGGGCCGGTTTGTCCCCTGGAAGACGGCGCAGGCCGGGTGGGTCACGCACAGTCTGGCGCTGGCTGGGGCGCTGAACTCCGCGCTGTTGAAGGAGGGATTCAACGTCACGCTCAGCCGCACAGACCTGATCGGCGTGGACAATATGACTTGCCCGGCGCTGGCACTCGAAATTGCGCCGCTACGTGGCGCGGACGGCAAAGTGACGGCCGAGGCCGACGATGCGGACTATCAGGCACACGTCGCGAATACCCTGGCCACGGCGCTATTGGCGTGGAGGCTGGAGGCTCATCAGCCATGATTCCGCGCTACCAAAAGATCCTGTTTGGCGTGCTGCTGGTTGGGGCGCTCGCGATGGCGGGCGTGCTTTGGCATCTGCGAGAGCGGGCCCACGAGCGGCTGCTGGAAGGACAAGACTCGGCGCCGACGCGGGCACCGGAGGTGGCGCCCACGGAGCAGGCGACGCTGCTGGTGGCGAACGATGCCGACGGTTCCCTGCTGATGCAGGCGCGCTCTCTACCTTTGCCGGCCGATCCGGGCGCGCGCGCACGCGTGATTCTGGGCAATCTTCTCGATGTCTACGCTGCGCCGGACGCGGCGCATCCGGTGGCTGGCGGCGCATCTGGAATTGCACAGGTGTTTCTGATGCCGGTTGCGGGAGCGAAGAGCGGCTCAGGCGATGAGCTTGCGGTGGTGAATCTCACCAGCAACTTCGTGGCGAGCCATCCGTCGGGGCTGGAGACGGAGACGCTTACGGTTCTGTCGATTTGCGGGACGCTGCATGCGAATCTTCCCCACATCACGGAAGTACGCTTTCTGGTCGATGGGCAGCAGCGGCCGAATCTCGCTGGACACGCCGATTTGACGCGCACGTATCTGACGACCGATGCAGCGCCCGTTGCAGGAGGAGGCAGCCAGTGAACGTACCGCAGACTACTCCGCGCGCAAAGGCGCCAACGATCGGGGTGTTTGATTCGGGCTTTGGCGGGCTGACGGTGCTGCGCGCGCTTGTTGCCCGTTTGCCTCATGCACGCTTCGCATTCATTGGGGACACTGCGCGACTGCCGTACGGGTCGAAGTCACGGCGCACCATCGCACGCTACGCCGTCGAAAGCGCGCAGTTTCTGGTGCGCGAGCAAGGCGCCGAGTTTCTGGTGATCGCCTGCAACACCGCAAGTGCGCTGGCGCTCGATGCGATTCAGGAGGCGGTTCCAGTGCCGGTGCTCGGGGTGATCGAGCCCGGCGCGGCAACAGCGAAGGCAGCCTCGCGGACCGGCGATGTGCTGGTGATTGCGACCGACGCGACCGTGCAGAGTCACGCGTATGCCGCGGCATGCAAGGCAGTGGGATTACGTGCGCTGGAGAAGGCATGCCCCTTGCTCGTGCCGCTGGTCGAAGAGGGATGGACGGAGCCGCCAGCGCTTCCTGCGGCCACTTACTGGATCTTCTGCGGTGGAGACTGCGCCTGCCCCGCCGCAGTCGGCGGTAACCGAACAGGTGTTTGGCATTTATCTGGACGAGCTGTTGCGCGCTGCGACTGACGCAGGAATGAAGCCGGACACGCTGGTGCTGGGATGCACGCACTATCCGCTGTTGCGCCCGCTGATCGAGCGCGCCGTGCCCGCAGGAATGCGGGTGATCGACTCGGCCGAGGCTGCGGCGGAAGCAGCGGTGAAGTTGATCAATCATGGGGCCCAGGCTCAGGCTGGTGGAGATGACGCGGCACCCGCGATCAGATGCTTCGCGACGGACTCGGTCGAGAAATTCGAGCGACTTGGGTCTCGCTTCCTCGGCCGGCCCGTGGGACACGTCGACCTGGTCGATCTGGGCGGCTGATATTCTAGGAAACGGTTTGAGCGCCGCTCACGACGCAATTGGCGCCACGAAGGGAACACGCACGCATGATCGATCTGAAGGGAAAGACGGCAGTCATCTTTGGGCTGGCCAACAAGCGTTCCATTGCCTGGGGCATTGCTCAGAAGCTGCACGCCGCGGGAGCCACACTGGCGATCTGCTATCAGAACGAACGTATGAAGCTGGAGGCCGGGGGCCTGATCGGCGAGTTGCCTGGAGCCAGCGGATTTCAGTGCGATGTTTCCGTCGACGCTGAGATCGATGCGTTGTTCGCCACACTGAAGGAGAAGTACGGCAAGCTCGACATCCTGGTGCACGCGGTTGCGTTTGCCCCTCCCGCGGATCTGAAAGGCGACTTCATCAACACGAGCCGCGAAGGGTTCCGCGTGGCGATGGAAGTGAGTGTCTACTCGTTGATTGCGGTGAGCCGCGGCGCGGTTCCGCTGATGACGGACGGCGGCAGCATTATGACACTGACCTATTTTGCCGCGGAGAAGGTTGTTCCCAACTACAACGTGATGGCGGTTGCGAAGGCCGGCCTGGAGTCGGCGGTGCGTTATTTGGCATGGAGTCTCGGCCCCAAGAACATTCGCGTGAACGCCATCTCCGCCGGACCGATCAAGACGCTGGCTGCGCGGGGCGTAGGCGATCTGAGCGAGATGATGAGGAGCCATGCGGAACGCGCTCCACTGCATCGCAATGTGGATCAGCTCGAAGTGGGCGGTCTGGCGCTGTTTCTGGCGAGCGATCTGTCGGGGGCGATCACGGGCGAGACGATCTACGTCGATTGCGGCTACAACATCATGGGGTTCTGATTTATCCCTGGCGGACCCAGGGCACGCCGGTGTTGGCAACGATGCGGAGCCGGTCGGCGAGTTGGCCGGTGTGGTGGGCGAGGTGACGCAGGTTGTAGAGGTGGACCTCGAAGCGGTTGAATGGCAGCCAGGAAAATCCCGATTCCGCGTCGAGCTTGTCGAGTGGCACGCGCTTCGCGATCTGGTCGCGGCAGATATCCAAATATTCGAGAACATCGGGACGGGAGTAAGGCGCGATCTGCGACGCTGGCTCGATCGGCGACGATTTGCGCGCGCCGAGATAATTCGATCCCTTCTGGTGATGCTCCCAAGGATGAAAATCCTCTTCAGACGCTTGCACGTAGAAATGCGTGTAGAAGACGGCGTGATAGGCGATGTGCCAGAAGCGGTTCGTGTATTTGTCGTCGAGCCAAAGTGCATTCGGACAAGACTCGATCGCTTTCCGCAACATGGCGAGAGCCGCGAGATATTGCTGCACGAGCTGGCGCCGGATGTGAGCTTCGTCCATGCCCTTCAGCATAACGCTGGGAGAGCGGAGAACTCGGAAATCTCAGAAGAGAAGCAGCCGGCTTATTGCCGGTCGAGATAGGCAGGGCGATAGGGCGGGCGTTTTGCGGGGCGCGGAGAAACCGAGATCGCGACTGGTTCGACTGCGCCGGCGGCCTGGAATCCGCTGGACGCGACACCAACCACGACGGGCTGGGTGCTCGATCCGGTCGATGCGATATTCACGACCACGGGCTGTGCGTCCGGAGCGCTCGACGATATGGCGACAACAACCGGATTGGCTGACTGACTCTTCGATCCGGCGGTGACGATCGCGACTACGGCAGGAGGAAGGTTGTGGACCGGAGCGCGCGGGTCGCTCGAAGCATTGAAGGCTTTGGTCTGTTTCTGATTGCCGTTGTAGATGACGACTGCGTTGGTGGGCGTTTGCTCCGAAGGGGTCGGCCGGGCACCCTGAAATGAAGTCCGGGAACGACCGTCAGAACAGAATGTCTGCAGGGGTTGGCCGTTCGTAACTGAGATCAGGAATCCGTGACAGCCGTTGCGTTTCGCATGTCCGGGCGCGGCTTTTGGTGCTGGCTCGGCCATAAGCAGAGCCGACAGCAGCAGAGCCGAAGCACAAGCAGTGACGCAAAAAGAGCGCATGAGGTTTCCCCGTGCGCACGAGTATAGCTGGGGTTTGGGGGCGAGTCCAGGAAACGAAAGTGCCTAGAAGGTGTGTACCGTTAGGAACCGGCAGAGGTTAAATGGATCCTCGCGTCAGGTGGCGTCGGGATCAAACCCACCGCAGGCGCCTATTCCTTTAGAGTCACGGTGATCTTGCGGGCGTCGCCGCCGGCGGAGGAGATGGCGATTTCGCCGGTAGCTTTCTTGCGGATGCTCTTGAACTTGTCACCCCACTCGACAAAGACCAGGGCATCGGGTGTGAGCAGCTCGTCAAGGCCCAGTGTTTCAAGCTGGCGCTCGCCTTCGAGGCGGTAGACATCGATGTGATAAAGCTTGACGGGCTTTCCGTTGAGGGTACCGTCGTACTCATGGAGCAGGGTGAAGGTGGGGCTGGTGACTTCGTCGGGCTCGGCTGCATCGAGCGCCTGGGCGATGCCTTTGACGAGCGTGGTCTTGCCGGTGCCGAGGTCTCCGCGTAACAAGAGAAGTTGAGGCGGCTTGAGAAGACGGGCGAGCTTGCGTCCCACTTCGATCGTGTCCGCGCCGCTCTGCGTGGTGAATTCGTGGACTTTGCCTTCGGCGGTGGGAGCTGCGCTCGTCATTCCTCGGTCCCTCGGATGAGTCTGGTCTTCCAATCAAAGATAACCGTTCGGAAGGTGCGAGTGGTGCGACGTACGTCACGCGTCGGGGGAGTGCGGTATGCAATGCCCCTGCAACCAAACATAACCGTTGAGACGCCGCGAACGGAAGCGGAAAGCTTGAGAAAATTCGTGAACCGTGTCGGTCGCCAGGAGCGTGTGCTCATCTCTCTTTCGTACGGCGAGGTCGGCGGCCAGGCCGTGGAAGTAGACTGCGGCTTCAACAGCGCGGGCTGTCTCGTTTCGAGTCTCATTTCGGTATTGGGCGAGAAGACCTGCCACGATGCCGGTGAGCAGATCGCCACTGCCGCCTTTGGCCATCGCGGGATTGCCTGTAGTGTTGACAGCGACTTGGCCATCGGGATGTGCAATCAGCGTGCGTGCGCCCTTGAGTATCAGCGTCACGGTGTGTTTTTCGGCGAAGGCGCGGGCGGCTTGGAGGCGATTGGCCTGAATTTCGGCGATGCTTGTGTTGGCGAGGCGAGCCATCTCTCCTGGGTGCGGTGTGAGGACGATGGTGCGGCCAGCCTTGCCGGACTTCGTGAGTTTGGCGAGCAGATCGGGATGAGCGGCCAGGATGTTGAGCGCGTCGGCGTCGATGACGCAGGGCAAGTTGGTGTCGGCGATGAGATGGGTGAGTAGCTTGACGACGCCGGGGCCCTGACCTAGGCCGGGACCGACGGCGATCACGGTCATGCCTGCGGTGATGGACTCGACGAGTTCGGACGTGATTGCTCTTGCGGCGAGCTGGCCGGCTGGATTCGCAGGGAGCGGCGAGGTCATCAGTTCCGGAGCGATGGCGGAGACCTGCGGCAAGATCGGAGCAGGGACTGCAGCCGTGACGAGGCCGGCGCCGACGCGCAGAGCGGCCAGCGACGTCATGGCGGGTGCGCCCGACTTCCCTACCGAGCCACCGAGGACGAGAACGTGGCCGAACTTGCCTTTGTTCGAGTCGGCGGGGCGCGGCGTATGGAGGAGCACGTGGGAGCTGCCGGCCCAGGTGAGGCGCAGATCGGAGAGGATGGCCGAATCGGGCGAGCCTATGGGAGCGGCGACGACGGGCTGATTCCAGCGGCGCGTGAGTTGCGCGAAGACGTGCGCGGGCTTGGGCGCGGTGAAGGTGAGGACGGCGTCGGCGGGAAAAACGGGACCGTCGCATGAGCCAGAAGAAAAGTCGGCGGGCCAGCCAGAGGGAAGATCGATCGCGAGGATCGGCGCGGGACAGTCCTTGATCCAGGCGAGGGCGGCGAGCGGCAGGCCGCGCAGAGGCGGCCTGAAGCCGGTGCCGACGATGGCGTCGACGATCAGATCGGTTTCAAGAGCGGCTTTGTATTGGGCAAGTTCGGCCTCGGTTTTGACCACGTGAATGAGGCCGTGAGCGGGGCTGGCGAGATCGCGCCATGCCGCGGCAGCGTCGCCCGCCATGCCTTCGGGCGGGCCGAGCAGGATGGTTGTGACCTTGAGGCCGGCGGTGGCCAACATGCGTGCGGTCATCATGCCGTCGCCGCCGTTGTTGCCACGGCCGCAGAGGACGGTAACGCGTTGCGCGTTGGGAAACTGCTCGCGCGCAAAATTTGCTACGGCCGTCGAGGCGGCGCGCATGAGCTTTAGGGAGGGCACGCCGAAGCGTTCGGTGGTGACGCGATCGCAGGCCTGCATCTCGGCAGCCGAGAGAACTTGCATGTTGTCTATCGTAGCCCTGTGCGGCGGCTGGTTCGATGGGTCGTGCTCGAACCAGCATCCGCGCACAGGGGCTAAAGCCCCACATTTTTGGCAGGCTTTTCGGCACGAGTAAACTCGTGCCCTGACACAAAGCAGAACGCAGGACTTTCCGGAATTGAGACGTGGGAGTTTCGCCGGCCCGCTAAGGAATCGGTTTTAAGATGGAGTCATGTCTGAGGCTTCTCCACTTCTGAACTCTTCGGTGTTCGACTTGAAGGCGCTGGCGGCGAAGTTTCCGCCCACAGCGGACACGATGCTTCTCGATGTGCGGCTGACGGACGAAGCCGCGGCCAGCTCGCGTTTGTTTCGTGTCTATCGGCCGGTGCCGGCGCACTACCACAAGACATGCGACGAGTATTTGCAGGTGGTGATGGGGCGCGCGCGCTTTGTGGTGGAGGGGAACGATCCCGTGGAGCTTGGGCCGGGGCAGGTGCTGTTCTTCCGACGTAACACGGTGCACGGGATTCCAGAGATTCTGGAAGGGCCGCTGGTGTTCTTCAGTGTGGATACGCCGCGGAGAGACCCGTCGGATGTGACGTTTGTCGATCCTTCGCATGGGACGGCGCAGGAGTTTATCCGGACGATTGATAAGTACTAGTGAAGCGAGTTAGGGACCTTGGTAACGGCGGTGGTTATGGGCTTTGCGCATTGAATGACAAAGGCGAAGAGAGGGTGAATCGCACCCCCCAGGGGGGTATTTTGCGCTTCGGAGTGGACGGCAAGAACGCGCGGCCCACTCATCGCGATGAAGCTGCGATGAATGGGGCACAGACTTCCCTATTCGCGAAGCTCGGGCGGGTGGCCGGATCGGTGAGTGGGCCACCTGCCCACCTTCCGGCCCACTCATCGCGATGAAGCCGCGACGAATGGGGCACAGTCGCTGAACTCAGGCGGCATGGATTCAGAATCGATGAGTGGGCCACCTGCCTTTCCCACCCAAGCAAAGCTTGGATGGGGCACTTGGTGTCTGTGGCGGGCCGAACGGCTTTAGTGGCCCGTGGCGGTCTGGATCAGGAGCCAGCGCACTGCCGACACGGCTGTTTTCAAAATTCGATTCGGGCCTGAAAGGCAATCATGCGCGGAGAGCTGTCGCCCCCTAATCCGACACCCAAGAGACCGGTTGGCGGTGAGATGGTGCTTTGGAGGGTTCCGAATTTGGGTGGGATGTACGTGCCGGGAACGCCAGCTTCCACGCTGCCAGGCAATGCGAAGTTGGGATGGTTGAAGGCGTTGAACATCTGAACATCGAAGCGCAGGGACGCCGCTTCCGTCATGCGAAACTTTCTCATCAAGTAGATGTCCGAATCCGTGAAATGGGGACCGCGCACCGTGTTGCGCCCTGCATCGCCGAATTGGCAATTAGCCGCAGAGTCGCCTCCTGTGCAGGCGCCAGTGGTGGGGTCGACGACGGAGACAAAGGCGTTGGGGTTGAGCCATTGCCTGGTTCCGGCGACGGTTACGCCAGAGTAGGGAGTCTTTTGATAGAGCGGCTGGCCGGGAACGCGGCGGGCAAACTGGGGTCCATTGGCCTGAAAGACGCCGTTGCCGCTGGCCGTGTAGGGCTGGCTGAGGACGGTGAACGGAAGGCCGGAGTGCAGGAAGGCTGTTTCAGAGAACGACCAGCCGCGGAAGAGAGAGCGCAACAGAAGATGCCTGGACGCGAAAGGAATCTGGTAGACGCCGTAGGCCGACAGGTTGTGGCGGACATCGTAGTCACAGTTGCTGTATTGGCGGCTTAGTTCTCCCGGCAGCGGGGTGAGGATGCCCTGGGTGGAAAAGGGGAGCAGGCCGCCGTTGGAGATATCGTCGAGACAATGACTGAGCGTGTAATTTGCGCTCAGGGTGAGAGAGTGGAGCT
This sequence comes from uncultured Acidobacteriaceae bacterium, assembly GCA_963778705.1. GTDB lineage: Bacteria > Acidobacteriota > Terriglobia > Terriglobales > Acidobacteriaceae > Telmatobacter. The sequence goes on along the minus strand of CAVZVM010000012.1, from coordinate 92,916 downwards.
GCTCGGAGAGGCTCGTTTGCAGGCCGGAGTAGTTGCTGCCGGCGTCGGTGCGGAATTCGTTGACGCTGCCGAAACGCTGGTCGAGAGGCTGCTGGTAGGGGTACGGCGCAAAACATCCGGGGCAGACCGTCTGGTATCCGTTGAGGCCGACTTGAAACGGCTCGTGGAGGCCGCGCGTGCCCACATAGCCGATGCGCACTGCGCCGTGTGCATTCAGCTTTTGCTCGATGCCGAAGTTGTACTGGTAGTAGTAGGGCGTTTTGAGCGTGCCGGTGGGGAAGGTATTGAGGCTTACGGCGAGAGGACAGGTTGGAGCGCTGGGAGCGATTCCGGCGCAGGGCGGGCCACCTGCTGTAAAAAGCGACTGGAACCGAGCATTGGCGCTCAAGGCCGCATCGGCAGCGCTGTTAGCGACGCCGGGCGCAATAGCAAGGCCGCCTACCTGGCCACCGATGCCGCCGACGAAGGTAGGCGCGAAGGGAGCGTTGGTGGCGGCGAGATCGGCAATCTGGGCGGGAACGATGTCGTTGAAGACGCCAAAGCCGAGGTGGACGATGGTCCTCTGGGTTACTTCGTAGGCCGCTGAAAAACGTGGCTGCCAGACCAGCAGCGGAGTCGAGGGAAATAGAGTGCTCACCCCGGTTCGTATGACTTGGTCGAGCGGCTGGCTGGCGCTGTGCGAAAGATCGAGGAACGATCCGGCGGGGCGTGCGAAGAGGTGCTGCTGGTTGACGGGATCGGTGTTCCATGTGGCGCGCATACCGGCGATGAAGGTGACTTTGGGCGTGGGCTTATAGGTATCCATTGCATAGAGGTCAAGATTGCCGGCCGCGATACGCTCCTTGAACGAGACGGGAAATGCCCAGCTCTCGGTGTAGGCCGCGCCGTAGGTGAACTCGGCAAGATCGTTGTAAACGGCCGTGGGCACACTGCCCTCGCCGAGATCGTAGTCGCTGACATCGATGCGGCGGGTGTTGATTCCGAAGCGGTACTCCTGCTTGCCGCGGATCCAGTCGAGGTTGTCGTTGATCTGCCATTGCGTGACTTTGCGGCCCTGGGGATAGGTGTTGTTGTTGCCGCCGATGGTGGTGAATGGGGCTTGATTGCTGCCCGCAGCGAGAACGATGGGGAAGGTCTGCTGGACCTGTGAGAAGTTGTTGGGCTCGAAGATGCTGGAGTACCAGCTTGCTCCGGGATTGAACTGGTTGACGAGATTGGGGCGGAAGATGTGGGTATAGCCAGCGACGAGTGTGTACTGGGGCTGCGGAGAATACGCGTTGAAGATGCTGTTGATGGGATCGGTGTAGGCGGCCTGAAGGCCGGTATCCGATTGAAAGCGATACCAGACAGTGTTGGCTGGGTTGATGGTGTGGTCGATTTTGAGTACGAACACAGTTTCGTGGTCGCTGTTTTGAAGCGACTCCTCGCGTTGGTTGGCGCAGCCGGCGCCGTTGAAGAGATTGCCGCTGGTCTGAGTGCCCGGGAGCAGCGCGCCGCTGGCATCGAGCGGGCAGGAGCTGACTGGGACGGGTGTTCCGGCGGTGTTGCCGTAGAGGCTGAACATCGATTGGTAGAAGGGCACTTCAGCAGGCTCGGCGGGGAGCGCGGTTGCGGTGATGGGGTCAACGCCGCCGACGGCGAGCTGGCTGAGCACGTATTGCCGATAGGCAGCAGAGGGATCGACAGCCTGGGTTACGATCGGGAGCGCGATGCGGACACCCTCATAGGCTGTAAAGAAGAAAAGCTTGTCCTTTCGGATGGGTCCGCCGATGGCGAAGCCAAAGTGATTCACATTAGAACGCGGCTTGGGGGTGATATTGCCGGGCGTGTCGTTGGCGTGGAGAAAATAGTTCTCCGCGCTGAAGAGCGAGCCGTCCCACAGCTCGTAGACGTCGCCGTGAAATCTGTTGGTTCCCGATTTTGTGAAGTAGTTGACCTGCGAGGCGCCATAGCGGCCCTGATCGACGGAGTATGAGTTGGTGTTCACGGTTGCCTGATCGACAGCATCGAGACCGAGGACCAGGTTGGTGGAAAGGCCGATGTTGAGGCCAAGCCAGGGATCGTTGGTGTCATAGCCATCGAGGATGTAGCCGTTCGAAGTAGCGGGAAGGCCGTTGTACTCGACGTTGCCGTACCCGCCCGCAGCCTTGGCATCGTTGGAGGAGCCGGCGGTGTTCATGAGAGCTCCAGGGGCAAACTGGGCAACGAAGGTGAGGTCGGAGCCGGCGTTGGGCAGGCTGGCAATGGTCTTCGCTTCGATGGTGGTCGTGGTGTTTGGGTTTTCAAGACTGAGCAGGGTCTGCTGGGCTGTGACTTCAACTGTCTGTGCAATGGAAGACGGAGAGAGGTTGAAGCCCAGGGTCACCGTTCGCCCCACTTCAACCGGAATGGGCTGCGAGGTCTGCTGCGCAAAACCAGACGCACTTACGGTCAGGGTGTAGTTCCCTGGATTCACCTGCGAAAAAAGAAAGCGCCCTTCGCCGTTGGATTTTCCTGTCCGCGCAGCCTTCGTATCCACGTCGGTCGCCACAATCGAGGCATTGGCAATCACCGCTCCAGTCGCATCCATCACGGTGCCGGAAATCGCGCTCGAAGTGCCGCTCTGTGCGACCAAGGTGTGGACGTTAATCACAGTTAATGGCAATAAAATGAGGAGGGCTTGTCGAAGTATTCTCGAGCATTGCATCCTGACCTCCGAGGGGAAATGGAAAAGGGGATTAGTGGCCGAGCGCCGTCTGCACAAGGAGCCATGCGTTGAGGCCGGCGATGACGACGGCGGTGGTCCAGGCGAGCGCCTGCAGGGCGCGGCCGTTCACAAATTCGCCCATCAAGCGGCGGCGTCCGGTGAAGATGACCAGCGGGACGACGGCAAAACTCAATTGAAGAGACAGAATCACCTGGCTGAGGATGAGGAGCTTCTCGGTTCCCTGCGCGCCGTTGAGCGCGACGACGATGATGGTGGGGATGATGGCCAGGCTGCGGGTGATGAGACGCCGCAGCCACGGCGAGACTCTCAGGTGAATGAAGCCTTCCATCACGACCTGACCGGCGAGGGTGCCGGTGATGGACGAGTTCTGGCCGGAAGCGAGGAGAGCGATGGCGAATATCGTGCTGGCGCCGGCCGCGCCCAAGAGCGGGCTAAGTAGTTTGAAGGCATCTTCGATGGCGGCGACCTCAAAGTGACCGCTGCGATGGAAGACGGCAGCGGCAACGATCAGGATGCCGGCATTGACGAAGAGGGCTACGGTCAGGGCAAAGGCGGAATCGACATTCGCCATGTGGATGGCTTCGCGCTTGCCTGCGGGAGTGCGCTCGTATTTGCGGCTCTGCACGATGGAGGAGTGCAGGTAGAGATTGTGGGGCATCACCGTAGCGCCGAGAATGCCAATGGCGATGTAGAGCATGTCGGGGTTGGTCACGATGGAGGGTGACGGGACGAACAGGTTGCGCAGTATGGGCAGATATTCGGGGCGCGAGAGAAAGACCTGGATGCCGAACAGCGCCAAGATCGTACCGATGAGAACGATAACCAGAGCTTCGACCCATCGGAAGCCCCAGCGCTGCAGGAGGAGAATCAGCAGGACATCGAGTCCGGTGATGAGTACGCCATAGAAGAGCGGGATGTGAAAGAGCAACTGTAGGGCGATGGCCGAGCCGATGACTTCGGCCAGATCGCAGGCGGCGATGGCGACTTCGGCACCTAGCCAGAGTGCAAAGCTGACGCGCTTGCCGTAGATCTCGTGGCAGAGCTGGGCCAGATCGCGCTCGGTGGCGACTCCCAGCTTGAGCGAAAGACTTTGAAGCAGGATCGCCATCAGGTTGGAGAGCATGATGACGAAGAGGAGCGTATAGCCGAAGCGGGAACCACCGGCGATATCGGTCGCCCAGTTGCCGGGGTCCATGTAGCCGACTGAAATCAGGAAGCCGGGCCCAAGAAAGCCGAGGAGGCGGCGCCAGTACTGCGGCGAGCGCGAGACGCTGACACTGGAGTGCACCTCAGGTAAAGAGGGCTCGGGAAGCGTCGCGGCAATTTGTGTCTCTGTGGCCATAGGGCGGGGAAGCCCGGAGCGACTTCCAAGCCAGTATGCCACAGGGGTTGTTAATTATGGTTAATTATTTTTGTTAGATTGAATTACTTACGATCGGATGGAAGTAGCCAGACGGCATCAGCGGCCGGCCTTCCGAGGATCGAAACACCGGTAGGGAGCTCAATCGAAACGGTTTGGTCGTAGTTCTGCTTGACGACACGCAGGCTGCGTGTGGGCCCCACACCGACGAGGTGCAGATATTTAAGCAGTTTTGGGTCGCGTTCCTGGAGGCTGATTACGGTGTAGCTTTTGCCTTCCAGGGCTTCCGAGAGGCGCACTTCGCCGCGTTTTTTTCGTGTGGCCGGCTTTTCAGGGAGGACGGCGTTGCCGTGGGGACAAGCACCGCTTTCACCGAGTTTTTCTTTGAGTTTTGCTTCGAAGGTAGGCGAGACGGCGTGTTCGAGCCGCTCGGCCTCTTCGTGAATCTCGTCCCACTCCATGCCGAAGACTTCGCTTAACATGCGTTCGATGAGGTGGTGGCGCAAGGCTGTGCGGTAGGCGGTCTCGCGGCCCGCGGGGGTGAGGCGAACGATGCCGTCGTCGCCGGTTTTGACGAGCCCGTCGCGTTTGAGCCGTTTGAGCGCCATGGTGACGGCGGGAGGCGAGACCTCAAGCCAATGGGCCAGAGTCGCGGGGATTACGCTATGCCCTTCGGCCTCGGCCTCGAGAATGGCTTTGAGGTAGTTTTCCTTCGAAACATGGAGCGCGTCTTTCATGGAGGCTCATTTCATCTTAATTGGCGAAATCCACAGCTTTCTGGTGGGAGTGCGCACCGGTGCTTGCGCGGTTCCCGATCAAACAGCGGGGATTGCCCTTAAGAGTAAGTAACCCAAGCGGTTCCGGGAGCGGCAGAGGGCTTGCCGGACAGTTGTACCTCGATACAACCATCGGGGAATCACGGACTCACGCCGGAGGCGTCAGAATGTCTGTGTAGGCAAGAAACAATCATGGATAACGAAAACAAAGAAATGTATGAAGCTGCTTTTGCCGAGGCCTCTCTCGAACTCAAAAACCTCTTTGGAAAGATCGAGCAACTAAATATGCGCAAAGATCGGATTGAGCAGGTTGTGAAGGTACTGGGACGCAAAATTGGCGCCGCCGAGGTCGTTCCTACTCTCAAAGTCCGCCAGAAGACGCATCTGCCGGGTCTCACGGTCGTGACACGCCTTACGGTATTTGAGAACAAGACAGAAGAAGCCGGGCAATAGTTCCCGGCTTAGAGCAGATTAGGAAACTCTGTGTCCGTTTTGAGATCGTACAGGGTCGCCGCTCCCTGGTGGTCGCGTCAACTTGAGACCAATCCCTCCGGCTGCACCATTCCCTCATCTGCTGTAGCCGCCTACTTCACCCTCACTTTGGGTTCCACCGACAACCCGGGCCGCAGTTCGTGGTTCGGGTCCTCATCCTTTAAATCCGTAAAATCGATGCGTACCGGAACACGCTGCACGACCTTGACGTAGTTGCCGGTCGCGTTTTCGGGTGGGAAAAGCGAGAGCACCGAACCGGTGGCTCCGCCGATCTGCGTCACCTTGCATTTGTAATCCTTGCCGGTGGCGTCGACGTGGGTTTCACAAGGCTGGCCGGCTGCCATGTGGCGTAGCTGCGTCTCCTTGAAGTTTGCGGTAATCCAGAGATCGTCGAGGGAGACCAGCGTGAGCAGGTTCTGCCCCACGGAGACATTCTGGTTGATCTCGACGCTCTTGCGGGTCACGATGCCGTCGGCGGGCGCGACGATTTTGGTGTAGCTGAGGTTGAGCCTGGCCTGGTCAAGCTGGGCCTGCGCCTGTTTCACCTGCGCCTCGGCCTGGCGGGCACGGGCGGTCTGTGCGGCCACCTGCTGCGGGCCGGTTTGTGCGAATTTATACGACGCCTGAGACTGTGCTTCGCGGTCCCGCGCGACGTGCACGCCGTCGGCCGCAGCCTGCTGGCTGGCTTTGGCGTCGGCAAGGGCAGCCTTGGCTGCATCGGCTGCCGCGATGGCGGCGTCGTACTGCTGCTTGCTGATGACGTCTTTCTGGACCAGCGGGGTATAGCGGGCGAGATCGGCCTGGGCCTTGATGTTGTTGGCATCGGCCTGCGCCACACGGGCCTGTGCTGCTTCAAGCTGCTGCTGCGCCTGCTCGATGGACGCACGCGCGCCGCTCACATCCGACTCTGCCGACCGCAGATTGCTGCCGGTGTTGACGGTGGTGATGGGAATGTTGACCTGAGCTGCAACCGCGGCCGCCTGCGCGCTGGCCAGCGCGGCCTCGGCATTCTCGACTGCGACCTGATAGTCGCGCGGATCGAGCTGGGCGATCTCATCGCCTGCCTTGACGACCTGATTCTCTTCGACGTCGACCTTGAGCACCTGGCCGCCTGTTCGGGGACTGATCTGGATGAGGTGTCCGTTGATCTGCGCGTCGTCGGTGTCTTCGCTGAAGGTGGAGCGCCACCATAGTCCAAGCGCCACCAGTACGGCCAACACGACCACGATGACGATGACGCCTCTGCGCCGCGACTTGGGCTGCTCGATCTCTGTGCTCTCGTCCGACGTCTCGCGCCGGATCGTTGTTGTGGTTGATTCAGCCACTTGTCTTCCTCCATTGCGAACCTGTGTTGCTTCGGCCTGCGCGCGCCATCTGTTTGGCGGCCTCGTGCATGCGGCGCATCACTGGTTCCGCTGCAAATAGTTCCTATAGTTCTGGGCCGCGCCCAAAGCGCGCGCCAGGCTCAACTTGGCAACGTTGTGCCGGTAAAGACTCGCGACATATTGATCGTTGGCCTGGGCTAACGACTGCTCCGCCTGGCTCACTGCCAGGTTGTCGCTTACACCGTTTGCGTACCGCTGTTGTGCTTCGCTCAGCGCTTCGTTGGCCAGGTCGACGCTGGATCGCGATACTTCCACCTGCTTCTGTGCCGAGGCAATATCGAGCAGGGCGTCGCGGACATCGGCGTCGACTTGTGCATTCAGGTCACTCAACTGCGCCTTGTCGGTATCGAGTTGCGCCTGCGCGATCTGCGCTTCGCCGCGAAGCCCGAACTCCTCGAACAGCGGTGCGGACAAAGTGCCCTGGGCATCGCCTGTGCCGTGGGAGTGGCCGACGTTGACACCAATGTCGCCGTAGTCGCCGGAGAAAACCACCTTCGGCAGCCGCTCATCGGTCTTCGACTTCCGCTGGTCCTCAAGCGCTTTGGTCTGCTCGATCATGGCGGCAAGATCTTTGCGGTTGGCATGGGCGTCGTGAATGGCCTTGTCGATGTCGATCAGATCGAATGCCTCGTAGGGCGCTGTGTCGGTCAGGTTGAATTTTTGCGCGAGCGGAAGGCCGATGGTGCGGGCCAGCGAGAGCTTGTCCTTTTCGAGTCCATTTTGCGCTGCGATCAGCTGCTGCTCCAGGGATTGATAGTCGACGCGCGCACGCAGCTCGTCGAGAAGCGGCGCTGTGCCTGCCTGATGATTGGCGACTGCCTGGTTGAGAGAGATTTTCGATGTGGCTACCTGCGCCTGAATGCTGGTGACGCGAGCCTCATCGGCCAGCACCAACAGGTAGGCGTTGCCGACGGTGAGGACGACCAGATCGCGCGCGTCCTGAAGAGACAACTGCGCCGCGGCGAAGTTGTGGCGGGCTGCGAGATAGTTGCGCAGCGAAGGCACGTCGACGAGCGACCACGAGACCGATCCACGCAGATCGGTGTAGCCGAATGGCCCGATGATGGTGGGAAAGCCAGGGATACGGAGGCCCTCTGCGGCGAGATCAACCTCTGCCACGCTTTCCTGCGCTTTGAAATCGACCTCGGGCAGCAGTGCCTGAAGATCGCTGAGGCGTTGACCGCGCGCACCGGCCACTTGGGTTCCATTCAAAATAATGCCCAGGTTGTTTCTCAGTCCGCGCTGCATGGCGTCATCGAGGGACAAATCGAGCGGCTGTGCCGAAGCTTCTCCCTGGACCACGCTGCCCTGAAAGCTCTGCGCCGTGGGTCCCGAGGACTGACCGAGTGCCTGCGAAGGCACAGCTTGCGCACCGCATATCAGGGGCGGGGCCGCGCCAAGACAGAGAACGAGCAGGGCGCAGGCATAGAAAGATTCCGAATTTCTCCCTGAGTTGTTTGAGGGCATCGTACCGATCGTCTTTCGATTTCGCCGGCGAGCGGGTCGCCGGAACGAGTTGCACGTAACATGGATGCCCGAACCGGGCAGCCGGCTTCTTAAAGTAGTGTATCGAAAGAGCGACCGGGGCCCCGGTGTTGAGCAGGCTCATTTTCTGCCGTGGGAGGCAGGATCGAACGCGGTTTCGCCAAGGACGAGGAAACGTTCACCAAAACGCCGGCTTTGGTTAGCGTGCAGTTGTGGCGTGGATGACCTGCGAGGCGAGCGAGCAGAGCGCCTGACGGAACACCTCGCGCACATCGGCAGCAGTCCATCCAGCGGCATTTGGGCCGCCATGAGCGGCGAGTAACGCAGCAACTTCGGGCGAGGTGAAGCCCGCCACGGCACGGAGCACGAAGACTACCCTGAATTCGACAGCAAGGCTGGCCAGCCATTCGCGGATGCGCTCTTTTTGAGGACCCGCCATCAACTTTGCCAACTCGTCGCTGGAGATGCCGCCTGCGTCCAGATCGTCATCCTGAATACAGGTGCTTGTCGGCGCCAGGTCTTTCGGCGCGGCGAGACTTCCGGAGTCGCGGCGGCTCAGCAAGTCGAGAGCGGCCCGGCTCAGTGCAATGCGGCTACTCTTGCGCGCCTGCTCCGCATCGGTACAGGCGGAGACGTCGGCTGTGGCGATGGCAGTCTCGACCAGCTGCACGCCGTCTTCGCCCTGGCCCACCAGCATGGAAGCCAGGCTGTACATCCCAGCCGCGATCACGTCGAACATCTCATCGAACCCTACGAAGGCCTGATTCACGGTTGCGTCGTCTTTCGGTTGCCCGTCGAGAAGCCCGAGAAACTGGCCGGCAAAGGCGGGCGCGGCACAGGGCATCGGCTGGGGAGGAAGCAGGTTTTCAGAGACAGAGACAGGTTCCTGGGGCATGGCAGACTCCTCTCAAGGGGGGACGGGGACGGCGGGTGACCCTGCTCTATCCTCAACCCGTGCGGTGGGGCGGGTCAATGCAGGAGTGGGGCGGAAGCGCGCTCGAGGGGCGGAGTTGTGACGAACGGGTAGCTAGGGATATTATGCCGGCGGCTCTGCTACAGTGCATGGCTATGGATTCGCACAGAGTTCGCCGCTGCACGCAAATCTTCTGGACTGTTTTGACTGGCTTTGCCGTTTTTGTTGCTTCGGCATCGGCGCAGACGCCGGCGGTGCCGGACTGGGCGCTTCCGGGGTCGCCGACGCACAAGCAGGTGCCACCGCCGCTTGATTTCCATCGGGCGGCGACGACGGTGAATGCGCCGATTGGGATCTTCGATGGGCAATCGGATGTTGGGTCGGCGGTGGTGCCGGGGAGTGCGTCGTATGACTCCGGCGACGAAGGCGTATACGATCCGGTCGGCCGGATACAACATCTGGTACTCGCGGGACGAGTTTCGTTTTTTGTGGAAGCGGATGTCGGGCGACGTGTCGTTGGCCGCGGATGCGAGTTTTCCGGTTCCGGATGGCTATGGCGATCGCAAGGTGGTGCTGATTATCCGGCAGTCGCTCGACGACGATGCAAAAGAAGCGATGATGGGGGAGCATGGCACGGGCATGATCCACCTGGCGCAACGGCCGGAGACGAACGCCATGATCACCGACATGCAATACCGGTTTGGCGGCGGGCTGAACGGCGTGCTGGCCAAACGGATCGGAATCGAGAAGCGCGGGGACTCAGTGGCCATCTTCGTCAGCCTGCAGGGGGAGCCGATGCACCAGTTCGGGCCGCCGATCGAGATTCACTTTGACGGACCGTTTTATGTGGGGATTGGATTCTGCTCGCACCAGCCGGCGACGGTGGATACGGGTGTGTTGTCGGATGTGGTGCTGGAGAATGAGGCGGGACGGGTGCGGTAATGTGATTCGGAGTGGAGAATCAGCATCACATGCAATTTGTGTACATGGTTTCTACTTTTGGTCGAGAAATGGCTGTGCCCTCGCCATCCACGTTCACTTCGACCCCAATGAGCACCTCGTCTCCGCAGCCGAAGATGTGCGGACAACCGACATCGGATGTAGTGCCCACAATCTGCTCCGGGTTTAGATCGGTTCTAAACGACACATGCAAGCCGTTCTTCTCGAGAAATCCGACGACCTCCTGTTTCTTTGAGCCTGGAACGATTCTCTGCTTTGCCTCTTCTTCAAGCCTCTTCAGGCGCGCGTCGAACGCCGCCCCCCTTCGTTCGCAGGCGACGTGCTCGCTGTGCCATCTCCACCCAAACCAACCGACCGCCGCAGCGAGAACCAGAAGAACCACGAGTAGAACGGCTCGAAACATCGCTGCCCCCCCTTCATTTCGTCTGGTCTTAACATATTTACGGCTTTCGTCTTGTATTCGTTCCGAGAAGTCGCCTACAGGAGCACATCTCTCAGGGGCTAAAGCCCTGGAATTTGTGGCGACTTTTGCGGCACGGCTAAAGCCGTGCCCTGACACAAAGCCGTTTGTTTAGCCTTCTCTGGATGTGCGGTCGCTATTCTGTATCGAATGCGGCCAAACGCGATAGACTGGCGAACACAGCGCACTGGACGCACTCGATGCCCCGCAGCTTGCCCAAGCAAAAACAGAAGATGTTTAACGGCCGGGACTTCTCCTGGATGCAGTTCAATCGCCGTGTGCTGGAGGAAGCGGAAGACGCGACGAACCCGGTCCTGGAGCGGGTGAAGTTTCTCGCTATCACCGGCTCCAATCTGGACGAGTATGTTGAGATTCGCCAGGCCGGCCTGATGCAGCGCATTGAAGATGGCTATCGCGAGCCGGGCTACGACGGGCTGCGGCCGGATGAGTCGCTGGAGACGCTGACCGCCGAGATTCACAGCTTTGTAGCGGCGCAGTATCACTGCTGGAATGAGCACCTGGTGCCAGAGTTGCGCAAGCAGGGCATCCGGCTGCTGGAATGGGCGGAGCTAAGCGAGGATGCGCGGGCCTTTGCGCAGGGGTACTTCCAGCGCGAGGTGGACCCGCTGCTGACGCCAATCGCGATCGATCCGGCGCATCCGTTCCCGCGTGTGCTGAACAAGGCGCTGTGCCTTGCGCTGTTGCTGCGGCGCAAGCGCAAAAGTTCCGCCCCGCAGGTTCTCGGGGTGGTGACCGTACCGCGAACACTGCCTCGCTTTGTGCGCGTACCGTGCGGCGAAGGTTGCAACGACTACCTTCTGCTGCAGGACCTGATTGCGCAGAATCTCGCCGGCATGTATCGCGGCTACGAAGTGCAGGGGCACACGGCATTCCGGGTCACGCGCAATTCTAATCTCTACTTCGAAGAGGAAGAGGCGCGCTCGCTGCTGGAGACGATTCGTGTGGAGCTGCACAACCGGCGCAAAGGCGATTCGGTGCGGCTGGAGATTGAAGCAGGCGCCGATCCGGAGATTGTGGAGCGGCTGCGTGTGAACTTCGAACTCGACGAAGACCAGGTCTTCCGCGGCGACGGGCCGGTGAATCTGTCGCGGCTGATGTTTCTCTACGGCGACGTGAAACGGCCGGAGCTGAAGTTTCCGCCATTCACGCCCAAGGCGCTGCACCTGAGCCGCAAGTCAGAGAACATATTCGACGAGCTGCGCCATCGCGACATTCTGCTGCATCATCCTTACGATTCGTACGATCCGGTTGTTGAGTTCATCGAGACCGGCGCGCAGGACCCGGCTGTCGTGACGATGAAGCAGACGCTCTATCGCACCAGCGAAGACTCGCCGATGTTCAAGGCGCTGATCGATGCCGCGGCGACCAAGGAAGCGACTCTGGTGGTCGAACTGATGGCTCGCTTCGATGAAGCATCGAATATCCGGTGGGCGCGCAGCATGGAGGATGCGGGCGTGCAGGTCTTCCACGGCGTTGTGGGCCTGAAGACGCACTGCAAGCTCGCCATGCTGGTGCGCCGCGACGAAGACGGCGTGACCCGGCGCTATTGCCATCTGGGTACGGGCAACTACAACCCGGTGACGGCGCGGTTCTACACCGATCTAAGCCTGCTGACGTGCGATCCGCAGATCACCGAGCGCGTGCACATGGTGTTCAACTACCTGACGGCTCATGCGGAGATGGACGACTATCGGCCGCTGCTGGTAGCCCCGCTGACGATGGCGGAGAGTTTTCTGGGGCTGATCCGGCGCGAGACCGACCATGCCCGCGCAGGCAGACCGGCTCGGATCGTTGGCAAGATGAATGCGTTACTGGAGCCGAGTGTGATTGATGCGCTCTATCAGGCGTCGCAGGAGGGTGTGCAGATCGACCTGATCATCCGCGGGCTCTCGATTCTGCGGCCGGGGGTGAAGGGGCTCTCGGAGAACATTCGGGTGCGCTCGGTGGTCGGACGTTTTCTTGAGCACTCTCGTATTTTCCATTTCGCCAACGGAGGCGAGGACGAGATCTACCTGGGCTCGGCGGACTGGATGCCACGCAACCTCTTTGAGCGCTGCGAGGTGGTCTTCCCGGTGCGCGATGAGGCTGCCAGGACGCGCATTCACGACGAGATTCTGCCTGCGTATCTGGCCGACACGATCAAGGCGCGCATTCAGCAACAGGACGGGACCTATCTGCGCGCGGCAAAGCTGGACAAGGACGCGCCGGCATTCTCGAGTCAGGATTTTCTGATGCAGTTGGCGGAGGGGAAGGCCGACCTGGATGCCATTCCCAAGGCCAGGCTGATTCAGGCGACGGTAAACAACGCAGCGCGCAGGCCTGCGAAGAAGGCCGACGCCGCCGACTAGCGTGGCAGGCCGGCTTCCAATCGGCCCGCATTATCCACAAGACGCGCCCCCTTTGCACATTCCGCGCAGCGGCGCTTGCCAGCGAAAATATGAGCTGGCCATGGCGGAGATACCGGTGTTGGGCAAACTTGAGCTGATCGTCGGCCCGATGCGCAGTAACAAGACAGCAGAGCTGTTGCGTCGGATCGAGATTCGCCGGCAATATGCGAAGCAAGACGTAGTGCTGCTGAAGCCCAGCGCCGATACCAAGGCGGCCGCGGGCCTGGTGGAGAGCCGCAATCGGAATGGCTGCGGGCAGATGGAGGCGATCGAGTTCCCTTCCAGCGATCCCTGGACGGTGCTGTCGCTTGTAGCGGCGACGGAGCAGAAGATCGGCAAGCGCGTGGAGTGCGTAGCGATCGACGAGGGACAGTTTGTTGCCGATCTGTTTTTGTTTGCCAAGCGCCTGCTCGAGTCGAGTTATGACGTGATGGTCTCGGGGCTGGAGCTGGACTTTCGTGGGCTGCCGTTCGGTGAGATGCTATCGCTGTCGTGGCTGGTGCGGACGTACGCCGGCAACATCACCGAGCTGGTTGCCTATTGCAGTTGCGGAGCGAAGGCTCTTTATCCGCAGAGGCTGATTGGCGGCAAACCAGCGAGCTACGATAGCCCCATTATCATGGCCGGCGATTTCTATGAGCCGCGCTGCGGGGAGCACTTCATTCTTCCCGGGCGACCGCATTAAGTCTTGCCTCTCTGCTTGTGGCTCCGCTATTCTCACCTGCATTCCCTATCCAGGAGCCTCCATGCGCCGTCGTTCCTTTTTGAGGAGTGCCATCACTGCTGTGCCCGCACTTGGCCTGCACAACCTTCTTGCCGGCCAGGCGAGCCCCACGCACGAAACGCCAACGAACGGTTTGGACCTGCATATGGTGGGAGCGGGGGCAGATCGCTTTGGGCATCCGCACGCGATGGGCTTCAGTTCCCTGTTGTTCAAGGTGATGCCGAGCGAGACCGGCGGCGGACTGTTTCTCGTAGAGCACAAGAATCTAACCCCGGGTGGGCCGGCGCTCCATCTCCACCTCCATCAGGAGGAGTGGTTCTACGTGATGGAAGGCAGGGTTGCGTTTCAGGTCGGCGATCGGAGGCTGGAGCTGCATCCAGGCGAGTCGGTGCTGGCGCCGCGGATGGTTCCGCACACTTTCTCCGCCATGGGCGAGACGCCGGGGCACATGCTGATTGCCTTTACGCCCGCAGGCAAGATGGAGCAGTATTTCCGCGATACCGCGGATGCGCATCTTCCTGATCCGGATCCGGCAGTGTACTTCAGCCACTACGACATGAAGTATGTGGGGCCGTCGCCATTCTGGAAGTCCTGAGGACCAGGGCGAGCGTAGCGGACGTGCTCGCCAGATTTGGGCAGCGGCCGAAACTACAATAGAGAAGTCATGCCGCTTCCCCTGGCACGCCATGCGACAACCTACGAACGCGGTCGACGCTCTCGCGCCGATGTGGAGGCGCCAGCGCCGCTGCGATGGTGGCATCTAGCCAGTCTCGATGCGCCGACGGTGGCAGTGCTTTGGTCACTGAGCTTTGGGCGGACAGCAGGGGTGAATCTGCCGTTCTGGGTGCCCGTGCTGGTTGCGCTGGGAACCTGGTGTGTGTATGTCGGCGATCGCGTTCTCGACGCCTGGCGGGCGTTGAAGTCGGGCAGCCTGGAGTCTTTGCGGGAGCGACACTTCTTTCACTGGCGTCATCGGCGGGTGCTGATTCCGCTCTCGGCGTGCGCGGCGTTGGTGGTAGCGGCCATCATCGTCCGCCAGATGCCGGCCACGGTCCGCGAGCATGATTCGGTGCTGGCGCTGGCTGCGCTGGCGTATTTTTCCGGTGTCCACGCGCCGGGTGCGCGCCGGCCGAAGTGGCTCTCGCGCCTGCAGTCGAAGGAACTCGCCGTCGGAGTGCTGTTCACGGCGGGCTGCGCGCTTCCGACGTTGACGCGCTTGCACGCGGTACCGGGAGGGCGCGTTTCGGGGATTGTGTTGGCGATGGGCTTCTATGCAGCGCTGGCCTGGCTGAATTGTGCGGCGATCGACCGCTGGGAATCGGCAGACGGCTCCAAGGTTGCGCTGCCCTCGGGGTTGATTGCCGCCGGAGCGGCTTTACTGGCGGTCGCGAGCGCATTTTTTGAACCGCGGGTCTCGCTCTTGTGCGCTGCGTGCGCCGTCAGTGCCCTGCTGCTGGCCTGGCTCGATCGGCAACGCGGACGATTGACGCCTCTGGCCCTGCGTTGTGCGGCCGATCTTGTTCTGCTCACTCCTATCGTCTGTTGGATGCGATGAATCCCGCGCCGAACTTCGATCGTTTGGCCCGGGTTTATCGGTGGATGGAGCTGGCGAGTTTTGGCCCGGCACTGTGGCGATGCCGCTGCCACTTTCTCGGCGAGTTACGCGAGTGCCGCAGCGCGCTGGTGCTGGGCGATGGAGACGGTCGATTTACGGCGCGGCTGCTGGAAATAAATCCGAAGATCGAGATCGATGCGGTCGATGCAAGCCCAGCGATGCTGCTGGCGCTGCTGGACCGAGCCGGCGTTGGAAGAGAGCGCGTGCGGACTCATTGTGCCGATGTGCGCGCATGGGAACCTGCGAGGCAAACGTATGATCTGGTCGTCTCGCACTTTTTTCTCGATTGCCTGACGACAGACGAGGTTGCGGAGCTCGCGCGCCGTCTGCGGCCCTGTCTTTCACCGCGGGCCCTGTGGCTGATTTCGGAGTTTGCGGTGCCGGAAGACCGGTTTGGAAGTCTGGTCGCGAAGCCGATTGTGAGTGGGCTCTATGCGGCATTTCGGCTGCTGGCTGGAGTGCGATTGCGACAGCTTCCGAACTACGCAGAAGCTATTTCAAAACAAGGATTTAGGTGTAAATCCAGGCGGGCGTTTCTGGGCGGTCTTCTGGTAACCGAGGTCTGGTTGGCCGAGCCGGATGAATTGTTACAGTCGTGTTAAAATCGACCCTCAGAGAGATTGGCACAGTCTCCGCGAATAGATTGAACTCATTCGATGATTCTCTACTTGATGCGCCATGCCGATGCCGGCGTTCCGCGCGAAAATCCTAAACTCGATGACAAACGCGCGCTCGTAAAAGAGGGCAAGGAGCAGTGCATGCTGATGGCACGCACCATGAGCGCCTTGCGCGTGCAGATCGATGTGGTCGTTTCAAGCCCCTTGAAGCGAGCGTTGCAGACTGCGCAGTTTGTGGGCACCGAACTGGGATACGAGGCAAAGGTCGAGGTGAGTTCCGCACTGGGGCTCGACGCAGACTTCGCGACCTTTCAAAAGCTGATCGAGAAATACGCCGATCGCGAGGGCGTGCTTCTGGTCGGTCACAATCCTAACCTGTTCAAGTTTCTTGGCCGGCTTATTACCGGCAACGGCGGCGCCGGCGTGCGCATGCGCAAAGGTTCGGTGGCGCGGATCGATATGTCGAAGCATCCGCCGCTGCTGCAGTGGCTGGTGGACCCGCGCATGGCTCGCTGGATTTATGCGAGCGCAACGAAGAGTTCTCGGCCGAAGACCTCGCGAAAGTAGTCTGCTTCCTTACGCAGCGACCACAGCTCAAGTTCAGCACCTGTGCGCCCTGGCCGCACCTCGAGGTAGATGCGCTTGGGATAGACGCGCGCCACGAAGCGCAGCACGTCGCTGGCACGATCCTGATTGAGTGCGACGGCGAGGCGGAGGAGAAGGATGGCGCGCCGTACATTCTTGTGTTCTTCGGTGGGGATGTTGCGCAAGGCGCGGTCGCCAGGCTGCGGGCGGCTCTTGCCGAGGTAGCGTGCGAGGGCCGAGACGATGGTGCGCTGGACCTGTGTATAGCCGTACATCTCGGAGCTGGAGACGATGTACTGTGTATGCCGGTGATGCCCCTGGTGGTTGACGAATTTTCCCGTATCGCGCAGCACGGCAGCCGCGCTGAGCCAACCTTCGTACTCAGATGGCAACTCGTGCATGGGCTTCAGGTCGCGATAGAGCTGCAGAGCGTGCGTACGTACGGGCTCTGACTGACGCGGGTCGACGCCATAACGCTTTGCGGTTGCCAGCACACTCTGCCAGCGCTCGTGTTCCAGTTCGCGATGTGCCGCGGCGCGCGCATCCTGTTCGGCCAGCATCTGGCTCAGCATCCCATCGCGCAAGCCGAGGGGCGAATAGCGAAAGCCGTTCAAGTCAAAGCTCTCAAGAAGCTCGGTGAAGACCTGCGCACCGGCCACGATAATCTCGGCGCGCCGGGGACCGATTCCGGGAATTGCTTCGCGCTCGGGCAGGGTCATTTTGGCGAGACGCGCGGTGAGCTTGCGCACGTCTTTCGCTGGCGTAAAGCCGGCTATGTCTTTCGTCGATTTCCTGGAAGTGGATTTTGAGCCGGATTTTCGAGCGGCGGCAACGGTTTCAGAGAGAGCGGCAGCGGTGCCGGAGGTGGCAATGACCACGGGTACTTGTCCGGCACTGATCCTGCGATGTGCGCGGCGCAGTTCGCGAGCGATGAGCTGGCGCATCCGCTTGATGCCGTCCGACGGCGGAGGATCCTCCTGCAGAAACTCCTCGGTGAGCCGGACAGCGCCGAGTGGCATGCTCACCGTTTCTCGGATGCGTTTGTGTTCGGAGAGTGTGATCTCGCAGCTGCCGCCGCCGAGATCGACGAGGAGCACGCGCCCGCCGACGCCGGGCTCAGTCTGCATGATGCCGCGATGAATCAGTCGTCCTTCTTCGAGCCCGGAGATGATCTCCATGTTCCAGCCGGTTTCAGCCTTGACCCAGGCCTGGAAGGCGGGCGCGTTACGCGCATCGCGCATGGCTGAGGTGGCGACGATTCGGAGCTGGTCGACCCCATGCGACTGCACTGCGCGTTGAAATCGCTTCAGAGCGCGGAGGGTCGCAGCCATCGCATCAGGCGAGACGAGACCGGAATCGAAGACGCTCGATCCAAGCCGCGTGACCTCACGGTCTTCGTGCACCGTCTTGAGTTGATGGGAAACGACTCGTGCGATTTTGAGCCGGCAGGAATTGGAACCGACATCGATAGCGGCGAACGTGGGCATAGAGGGGTTGCGCAGTCTCCGGGACAAGAAAAAACTCGCCCTGCGGTCAAGATACACGACACGATTCGGGAGGGAGTTGAGGGCGGTGTCGAAGTTCTGGAGGAGAAGACTCAGGCAGAGATCAATTGCCGGCGAGGAGCGGAAGTCTCGGCACGTTGCATCGGTTTCCTGGGAGGCAACGCCGGCGTATCGGCAGGCGCAGTCGAAAGGATTTCGCGTGTGAGGCTGTTGCAGAGGGCCAACGCCTTCTCGAGAGCTTCTCCGGTCATGGTCTCGAGTAGCCGGGCCAGGTCTTCGTCTTCTTCGCGAAATGCGCGCTTGGCTTCTGCGGCAAGTTCTTCCCAGTCGTGCCACTCGCCGATGGCGCCCTGCATCGACTTTACGGTTCTGGCCAGTTCGCGTGCTGCTGCGCCGGACGCGGCCACTTCGGCGAGATAGCGCACGCTCTTCAACTGTTTGCGGAAGTCATGGAGAGATTTTGAATCGAGTTGGGGGAACGCCGAGACCACCGTGCCGAGCATGCCGGAGAGGCGGCTCGATGGGATCGCTGGAACCAGGGGCCTCTGCAGAGCCGGCGCGGCAACCATCTCGGCTGCGGCGTGTTGCAGGCGATCATGGCGGGATACAAGCATCTCGATCAGAGCTTTGGCTGCGGTTTTTCGATTCCGCTTCAACCGGATCTGCAATGCTTCGATCTGGCGCAGTGCGGTACGGCACGATCGCGGCTCGTACCCGGAGGGTGTGGTGAGGGTGGAACGCACCTTTGCCAGATTGGCGAGATGCACATCGAAGGCACGAACTGCACCGAGCGCGCGCCGTAGTTGCCTCGCTAGCTTGTCCCAGCGCCTCGCAATTTGCGCAGCAGAATGAACCGGCTCGTGCCGTTCGAGCCAGTAGCAGACTTGAGCCTGGAGGCGCAAGGTGGCAACACGGAGAAGGTGAACGCGCTTGCGGGTTGGCTTCCGGCTGCACTCCGCGAGCAGTGCGCGCCACCCCTCCAGTTGCACGGGCCAATCGCGTCGGGAAGACAAAGCTACCTTGCGACGCAGATCGGCGGGGCTCAAATTCATCTGGCTTTAACCTTCTGCCTCTATTTTGCAACAGCCGACCGGGGTGGGTGGGATTTAGTGAGGGGTGGTTCCAGGCGTCCTGCCAACCGAAACCGCCGCCTTTGGATGCTGCTATTCTTTTCGCAGATGCGTCTTTCGCAGATCCTCGGACTGCGCCGAAAGTTATCGGCTCTGGCTGCGAATCTGTTGCAACCTCTACTGGCTGGGAAGATGCCACGGTTTTGCTGCTAACCCGTCGATCCTGGGCTGCGGTTCGACCCCGATCCGCGAGCGAAGTGCCTGCCCTCGCAAGAACCACCAGAGGAGAGACCTCGGTACTTTGACCTTCAAGACCGAAACTGAAGCGTCCAAGCCATCGCGCTCAATGCCCTCCGCGTTTGCCGCGTGGACCTTGTTGCTCGCGATCTTCGCAGCCGTTCAGCTGGCGGCGCTGTTTACTCCGCCGTTGCTGGACGATGCCGACGCGAACCATGCCGAGGCCGCGCAGCACATCGCCGAGAGCGGTGACTGGGTCACGCTGAAGATCAACGGAATTCGCTATCTGGAGAAGCCGCCGCTTCCCTACTGGATCGATGCGGCGCTGTATCGAGTCTTTGGGCAAAATACGTTCGCTACACATCTGCCGAACTCGCTGGCACTGCTGGGCTGTGCATGGATTGCGTGGTTGTGGGCGAATCGGGCGTGGGGCGGACGCGCGGCGCTCTATTCAGCACTGGCGATTCTGACGGCGATTGGGCCGTTCCTGTATACGCGGTTCGCGATACCCGAGGCGCTGCTGAGTTTCTTGTTCCTGCTGGCGCTCTACTGCTTTCTGACGGGCATGGAGTCGCGCCGGCCGGGGCGGTTCTACGTGATGTGGGCGGCGCTGGCTCTGGCGACACTGACCAAGGGGCTGATTGCGCCGGTTTTTTTTGCGGGCGCGGCGATTCCTCTGATGCTGCTGAGCGGGCAGTGGCGGCGCTGGCTGCAGTACAAGCCGTTCAGTGGCCTGCTGCTGTTCCTTCTGATTGCGGCTCCGTGGCACGTTCTGGCGGGGTTGGCGAATCCAGACCAGGGACATCCGGTGGGCAACCATCCCACGCCAGGCAATGTGCACGGCTTCTGGTACTTCTACTTCGTCAACGAGCATTTTCTGCGCTTTTTGGGCGAGAGATTTCCCCACGACTACAACAAGCTGCCGTTCTTGGCGTATTGGCTGCTGCATCTGGTGTGGCTCTTTCCGTGGAGCCTATTTCTACCGGCGATGCTGGTGGTGGCGTGGCGTACGCGGCGCCAGTGGATGCAGCATCTACGCCGCGATGCCGGACAGACGGTGGATTTCTATCTGGACCACGCAGCGCGCGAAGACGTGGCTACGTATGTGCAGCGTGTGAAGTTTCGCGCACGCACAATCTGGCTGCTGAGCTTGTTCTCGGCCTTCACGCTGTTGTTCTTCAGCATTTCGACGAATCAGGAGTACTACACGTTCCCGTGCTGGCCGCCGTTGCTGATTCTGATCGCGAGCGTGGTTGCGACGATGGAAGAGGGCAACGGGAGTGGCCAGGCAACGTTGTCGACGGCGTGGCTGACGGGCGGGCAGGTTGTGTTTGCAGTAGCTGGAGTGCTCTCCGCGCTGGCGCTTGGGTGGGGTCTGTGGGAGTCTCGTGCTCTGCCGTTTGTTGCGGATATTGGGACCCTGCTCGCGCATCGCGCCGTGGGCGATTACACGCTTTCGATGTCCCACTTGTTCGACCTGACTGGACCGTCGTTTGCGGCGTTGCGCCTGCCGGCGTGGCTGGCGCTGGTGGCTTTGCTGGTGGGTCCTGTGTTGGGATGGTGGTTACGCAGCAAGAGCCGGCACATGGCGGCGACCGTGAGTGTCGCGGTGACGGCTGCAGTATTTCTGATCGCAGCCCACATTGCTTTTGCGCGGTTTGAGCCGATGCTGAGTTCGAAGCCTCTGGCGGACACGATTCGCCGTGTTGGTGCTCCGTCGGACTCGTTCATCATTTACGGCGATCAGTCGGATGCGTCGTCGGTGATCTTTTACACGCACGACTTTCTGCGCAGGCCAGCCTACCTGGTGCTGGAGCCGTGCTCACCGCATGGCAATGGTTCGTCGCTGCTGTGGGGATCGTGCTATCCCGACGCGCCGCACATTTTTCTGAGCGAAGATGCGTTGTCGAAGATGTGGGGAACGGGCGAGCGGAAGTGGTTGTTTGCGCAGGACACGAATCAGTCGAAGGCGGAGCAACTGCTGGCCGGACGGCTGATTCCGGTGCAGTCGATCGCCGATAAGACGCTGTGGACTGACAGGCCGCTGAAATAAAGACAGTCGTCAGTAGCCAGTAGCCAGGTGTCAGTGCTCAGTTTTTTGCGGCGCGCATCTTACCGCCGGGTAGGAGTTCGAAGACGCGGCCGCGCCAGAGAATGGTGCTGGATAAGTAGCTGGCAGCCCAGAAGCAGAAACCCATCAAGTCGCGCAGCGGATAGAGAACGAGCAGGCCGAACCAACTGCGGTCCTGCACGACGGCGCGGCCTACTGCCAGCGAGAGTGCGAAACGCGTGGCAAGAGCCCAGGCGAAAAGGGCGAACCCAAGATCAGGACGATGCAGGGCTGCACCGGCAGCGAGAGCGAGCAGACCGAACGGAATGCTGAAGGTGAGAGCGGTGCCGAAGTGTCCTTTTGGACGCGAAAAGCGCGTCGACTTCATCCAGCGGACCTGATGTTTGATCGATGAAGTGAGGCTGGTGTTGATGACCATGTGGTCGATGGCGTGGTGACTCAGGATCACCTGCTGACCCAGCTTCCAGGTCTCGTTGCCGAGGATGAAGTCGTCGGCGCAATAGTCGGCGGTGACGCGGAAGCCGCCCATGCGGCGGATGGTGTCGCGGCGAAAGGCCATAGTGGGGCCGAGGGTGAATTGCATTCCTTCCGTTAGGCGGGCGGCGAGAACGCCCGAGGTCATCTCAACGCTCATGCCGACGGCCTCGAGCCGTGCCCACGGCCCACCGTCGACTGCGACGCCGCGGTAAGGACAAGTGATGGCGCCAACCTGCGGATCGGCAAAGGGCAGTGCGACGGCGCGGAGATAGTCCGGCGTCACGCGGACGTCGCTGTCGCTGATGACGAGGATGTCGTTCGAGGCTGCAGTCTCCATCCTCTCCATGGAGATGACCTTGTCGTTGATGTAGTCGGGCTGGCCACTGGTGGCAAGGAATTGCGTCGGAATCTGAGGATAGCGTGCGGCGACGCGGCGGGCGATCTCCAGACCAGGATCCGCAAGGTCGCGCGCGCAGAAGAGGATCTCGTACTCAGGATAATCCTGCCGGAAAAAAGTATCGAGGTAGGCTTCGAGATTGGCCTCAGCGCCGTGCAGCGGCTTGAACAGGGTCAGTGGAGGAGTGAAGCCGGGGCGTTCTGCGAGTCTTGCCAGGGCAGCGCGGCGTTCCCGAAGATACTGCGGCACTGCGACCAGCACCATGCCGGTGAAGATCGTTGAGGTGAGGAGACCGAAGCCGGCGAGGGCAAGCAGAACGTACGACATGCAGGACTAAGCATACCTGCCGGAGGGCGCGGAGAGGGATGGCCAAATGGTCATCGCGGGGCGATGGGACTGGCGGATCGCGATCTAGCTGTCACGCTTTGTGGGCGTGCGCGGCTGGACTACGGCGGGCTTGCGCAGAGGAACGATGGCACCGGCAGAACTGGGCGCGCCCTGCTGGAAGCGCGAGAGCATTTCGGAGCGCACGTACTCGACAAAGCTTTGCATCTGGCGGTTCATCTCTTCCATGCGCTCGCGCATCTGCAGAATGATGGCGATGCCGGCGATGTTGACGCCGAGATCGCGCGCGAGGTTCAGGATGAATTCGAGCCGTTCGATGTCTTCGTCGGTATAGAGGCGGGTGTTGCCTTCGGTGCGCGAGGGCTTGAGCAGGCCTTCGCGCTCGTAGAGGCGCAGGGTTTGCGGATGAATCTCATACATCTCGGCGACCGCCGAGATCATGTACGCGCCTTTGGATTTGCGTTTGGTGGCCATGGCTAGTTACGCGACGCTGTCAAACCAAGTCTAGCAGTCCATTGTTCAAGCGATGTAACTCGATAAAGAGCCAGCGAGTCCTTCAATTCTGTTGAAGGCCGCGTCGTTATGTATCTCTTGCCCTTCTTCCATGAGTCTGTCTGGTCGTACCTCATTTTTTCCAGAACGCCCAACGCATCACGGTACGTAAGAACAAAGAACTGCGCGTCTTTAGGCGATGCAGCATGCCACACGTAGACGATCTTAAGTTCCGGAAACCGGTCGTATTTTTGATAGAGTCCGAAGCCTTCTTTTGTCGAAGTTTTCAGCTGTATGGGACATGCAAAGAACTTGCCAGCGGCCAAGCCATCACTGAACGCGATGAGGTCTATTCCTCGATCACGGATAGGTTCGGCGATCTCGATTTCGGCTGCCATAAGGTTTGCGATCAGTAAATGCTTGCCGATGATCTCAACCTGCTGCGTATCCATTTCTATATCTGGTCCCAATCAGAGCTTGTCGAAAAGCGTGACGCGCGGGTCTTGATTGTTGAGCTTTGCCAGCTCGCGCATGATCTCGCGGCTACGCTCGTCCTGCAAGTGAGGAACGACAACGTCGACGGTGACAATCTGGTCGCCGCGCTGGCCGGGGTGCGACGCGCTCTCGACACCGCGTTCACGCATACGGAGCTTTTGCCCACTCTGTGTGCCGGGCGGAATCTTGAGCTGGGCGCGGCCGTCAATGGTCGGTACGTCGACCTTAGCGCCCAGCGAGGCTTCGGGAACGGTGACCGGAACAGTGAGGTGGATGTCGTCCCCGGTGCGGGTGAAGATCGGGTGCGTGCCAGTGCGCACGATGACGAAGAGGTCGCCGTTCGCGCCGCCATTCGCGCCGGCGTTGCCTTTGCCTTGCAGGCGAATCCGCTGGCCATCGCGGGTACCGGGCTTGATGCGGAATTCGACTGTCTCTGCTTTGGCAATGGTGCCTTCGCCTTTGCAGGTGGGGCACTGGTTCGAGGTGCGGCCGGTTCCATTGCAGCGCGGGCAGGGAATATTGAACTTCATGCGGCCGCCCATCTGCGTGACCTGGCCGGAGCCGTTGCATTCGGGGCAGGTCACCAGGCCGCCCGTGTGAGCCTGGCCGTGACAGGTGGGGCATGTCTCCTGGCGGTGAATCTGGAGACGCGCCTGACCGCCGCGGATCGCAGACCAGAAGTCGACGGTGGCCTGATATTCGAGGTCGGTGCCGGACTGCGGGCCACCCGGATGCTGCTCATGGGCGCCACTGAAGATGCCGGAGAAGATGTCTTTGAAGCTGCCCCACGTCGAGGAGCCTGATCCGGCCT
This sequence comes from uncultured Acidobacteriaceae bacterium, assembly GCA_963778705.1. Lineage (GTDB taxonomy): Bacteria > Acidobacteriota > Terriglobia > Terriglobales > Acidobacteriaceae > Telmatobacter. The sequence goes on along the minus strand of CAVZVM010000012.1, from coordinate 68,529 downwards.
GCGGAGCGGGACCCGGGCCGCCACTGAAGCCGGAGAAGTCGAAACCGCCGAAGTCGACGGGAGGACGGCCGCCTGACTGCTGCTGGCGCGCATAGGCCTCGGCTTGGGCCGGATCGATCTGGTCGGAGTAGAAGCCGAGCTGGTCGTAGATTTTGCGCTTCTTCTCGTCGCTGAGGATGTCGTTGGCTTCGGAGATTTCTTTGAATTTTTCTTCGGCGCGCTTGTCGCCGGGATTGACGTCGGGATGATATTTGCGCGCGGCTTTGCGGAAGGCTTTGCGGATCTCCTCCGGTGTGGCCGTCTTCTTGACGCCGAGTGTTGCGTAATAGTCTTTGTTTTGAGTCGTGGGCATTTTTCTCTAGTTCGATCCTTGTGAGCAGACGGTTGGAACTTTCAAACCGCCAGTTTTACGATCCCTCAGATGCCTAGGAACTTCTTTGCAAATTCGACGCCAATCCGCCATTGCCGCCTCCAATTCGTAGCCCTTTTGCAGATTCATCCAGAATTCCGGCGTCATGCGAAAGAAACGCGCTAGACGCAGACACATGTCTGCGTCTAGTCCTCGCCTCTCCCCTACGATTGCAACGACGCGGGGCTTGGGAACCTTGAGCTCTTTCGCAAGCACTCCGGTTGTCATTCCTAACGGGATGAGAAACTCTTCACGTAGCATTTCGCCGGGATGAAGAGCGGGAAGGCGCTTCGGCCCGGGGAGTCCGCGTTTGGCTCTACTCGACTGAGCGATCACTTTCAGATCTCCTGAAGACGTTCGTAGAACTTCTTGCCTTCGAGCAGCAGCGCATATAGTTCATATCCGACGCCGTAATGGTTATTAATTGAGGGGATCTCTTGAATCAATCCCAGAGACTCCAACCTTGTATATGAGCTGCGGAACTTTAGGTGATCTTGCTGATTCAGGACCCGGGATTCGACAAATTGCTTATGTGCCTGCTGAATGTCGCTAAACCATTTGACAGGATTCATCCCTTTCTCAATCAGGATATGATCCTGCCATTTATAGAGGTTTCCCAGAAGGAGAATATCTTCCTCCTTGAGTTCTACCGCAGCCCGCAACATGTCGTCGAGGCTTTCCAGATCAAGGTCGTCCACTTTCGCACCGATCACCACGATGCGGGCCATCCGCTTGAGCCGATCCTTGACTGATGTGTTCATGGCGCGCAATGCGAGTGCTGCAACTGCTTCCGCGAATTTCGGATTCTGGGGAAGCGACTCGATCCGCTCGCGTTGCTCTGCGTGTTTTGCGTAGAGATCCGCGAGGTCATTGCGAACCGCAGTGATCACATAGATCAGATTGCTTGTGTAACTGGCGCCTGCTAGCCTGCGAATCTTAAGAGCGAGGTTCGACGCTTTGCCAGCAATGGTCAGCGGCCCGCCGCCCCCGATGAGAGTGAGTAGATCGCCGATGATTTCGGCAAACTCGCCGCCAGGAGTCTTGGCGAGTTCCTCAAAGTTGAGTTGCGCCAATGCCGCATCAGTTTCGAGATCGAATCGACCCATCGAGCACCTTCCGCAATGCAATGTCCCGGAACCGCAGGTCCTTCGACTTCGTTCGCTCGCGCGAACTTCGCTCAGGATGACGACCTGGGCAAACTAATGGCTTGGGGCGGATGGCCCCATTTGGTCACCCGCCCCCCCGCCTTCTTGCTTTCCCAGTCTCAGAATCGAGACATGGGCCACCCATTTTCGTACGGATGGATCCATCCGCTGATGCCTTCGTGCTTTCCCACGTCTCAAAATCGGGAGACATGGGGCACCCAACTTGTCGTCCAAACGAGAGTGTCTACCCTACCGACCGACGCCTGAACGGCCAGTCCTACTTCTTGTCGTCGACGTCGACGTATTCGGCGTCGATGACTTCCCCTTCTTTCTTCTGCCCGCTGGCCCCTGCGCTGTCGGCCGGCGGCGTCGGTCCGCCGGGAGCTGCACCCGGAGCGCCTTCCGGCGAAGCTGCCTTGTACATGGCCTCGGCAAGCTTGTGGCTCGCGGCGGTGAGTTTGTCGTAGGCTGCGCGCATGTCCTTCGCGGTGGGCGAGCTCTCGAGAGTCTTTTTGGCCTCCGCGAGAGCGGCTTCAACGTCGGTCTTGTCGGAACTCTGCACCTTGTCGCCGGCGTCCTTCAGCATCTTCTCGATGTTGTAGACCATGCCGTCGAGCTGGTTGCGGGCTTCGATCTCGTCGCGCTTGTCCTTGTCCTCGGCTGCGTGCGCCTCGGCCTCCTTGGCCATCTTTTCGACCTCTTCCTTGCTGAGGCCGGAGCTGGAGGTGATGGTGATGCGGGTGTCCTTGCCGGTGGCGTTGTCCTTCGCGTTCACGTTGAGGATGCCGTTGGCATCGATGTCGAAGGTGACCTCGATTTGCGGCACGCCGCGTGGCGCCGGAGGAATGCCGGCCAGCTTGAACTTGCCCAGAGTGCGGTTCTGCGCTGCCATGGGGCGCTCGCCCTGGAGGACGTGGACTTCGACCTCGGTTTGTGAATCGGCTGCCGTCGAAAACGTCTCCGTCTTCTTGGTCGGGATCGTAGTGTTGCGCGGGATCATCGGTGTCGCCACGCCGCCCAGCGTTTCAATCGCCAGGGTCAGCGGCGTCACGTCGAGCAGCAACAGATCCTTGACTTCGCCGGCCAATACGCCCGCCTGTACAGCGGCACCCACGGCCACGACTTCGTCGGGGTTCACGCCGCGATGGGGCTCCCGGCCGAAGAGCTCTTTCACCAGCTCCTGGATCTTGGGCATGCGGGTCTGGCCGCCGACGAGCACGACCTCGTCGATCTGGCTGGGTGTGACGCCCGCGTCGGACATCGCCTGCTTGCAGGGACCGATGGACTTTTCGAGCAGGTCGGCAACCATCGACTCCAGCTTGGCGCGCGTCAGCTTGCGGACGAGGTGCTTCGGTCCGGTGGCGTCGGCGGTGATGAAGGGCAGATTGATCTCGGTCTCGATGGTTGTCGAGAGCTCGATCTTGGCCTTCTCCGCGGCGTCCTTCAGGCGCTGCAGAGCCATCTCGTTGCCCTTGGAGCTGAGGTCGAGGCCTTCTTCCTGCTTGAATTCGGCGATGAGCCAGTCGACGATGCGCTGGTCGAGGTTGTCGCCGCCCAGGTGGGTGTCGCCGTTGGTCGATTTGACCTCGATGACGCCTTCGCCCACTTCGAGGACGGAGATATCGAATGTGCCGCCGCCGAAGTCGTAGACGGCGATGGTCTCGTCCTTCTTCTTGTCGAGGCCGTAGGCCAGCGCGGCCGCCGTCGGCTCGTTCACGATGCGCTTGACCTCGAGGCCGGCAATCTTGCCTGCATCCTTGGTGGCCTGGCGCTGGGCGTCGTTAAAGTAGGCCGGGACGGTGATGACGGCTTCGGTGATGGTCTCGCCCAGATAGGCCTCGGCGCTCTTCTTGAGCTTCTGCAGGATCATGGCCGAGACTTCGGGCGGGGTGTACTCCTTGCCCTGCGCGAGGACGGCCACGTGATCGCCCTGCTGCACGACCTTGTAGGGGACCATCTTCATCTCGCTGTCGACTTCGTTGTAGCGACGGCCCATGAAGCGCTTGATGGAGAAGATGGTGTTCTCCGGGTTGGTGATGGCCTGGCGCTTGGCTACCTGGCCAACCAGGCGCTCGCCGCTCTTGGAGAAGCCGACGATCGAGGGAGTGGTCCTTGCACCTTCTTCATTTGCAATGACTTTTGGCTCGCCGCCCTCAAGGACAGCGACGCACGAGTTGGTGGTGCCAAGGTCGATTCCAATAATTTTTGCCATGGTTTGGGTTCCTGCCTGCGTAGAGTTCTGACATAGATAGGATGCATGATTGAGTGTATTAGTGTCAACTTTTCTTGAGGCAGTTCGCCTAAATGCCCCTGGGGAAGTACCCAAACCCAAATAGACTTGCGACATACATCTGCGAAGGGCTGGAATGGGCCCCCGCGTAGGCCCTTGGGCGGCATGGGTCACAACCAGCCTTTGGTCTGGTCGTTTACTCTCGTCTGTTCGCGCAGAATGAACCCCGCCGAGGCCCAAAAGCGCTATCCGCTGACCCAGGGTGTCAACCCATGGCTCGTCACCGTCTCGGTGATGCTGCCGACGTTCATGGAGGTTCTGGACACGGCCATCGCCTCGGTGGCCCTGCCCTACATTGCCGGGAGCTTGTCTTCGACCAACTCCGAGGCGACGTGGGTGCTGACCAGCTACCTGGTGGCCAACGCGGTGATCCTGCCGGCGTCGAACTGGTTTGCGCGGCGGTTCGGACGCAAGCGGTTCCTGCTGACGTGCGTGGTCATTTTCACGGTCGCCTCGTTCTTTTGCGGAGCGGCGCCATCGCTGGCGGTAATTCTGCTGGCGCGGGTGCTGCAGGGCGCGGGCGGCGGAGCGCTGCAGCCGTTGTCGCAGTCGATCCTGCTGGAGAGCTTTCCGCCAGCCAAGCGATCGATGGCCATGGCGGCCTATGGTCTGGGGATCGTGGTGGCGCCCGTGCTGGGGCCCACGCTGGGCGGTTGGCTGACCGACACCTTCAGCTGGAGGTATGCGTTCTACATCAACATCCCGGTTGGCGTGCTGGCAGTGATCCTGATTGCGAACTTCGTCCACGATCCGCCGTTCATCAAAAATGCGAAAGTCGGCCCGTTCGACAATATCGGCTTCGGTCTGCTGATTGTGTGGACGGGCTGCCTGCAGGTGGTGCTCGACAAGGGGCAGGAAGACGACTGGTTTGGCGCGCTGTGGGTGCGCTGGGCAGTGGCAGCGCTGATTGTGGGGCTGATTGGATGGATCTGGCGGTCGTGGACGAATCCGAGAGGGCTGGTCGATCTGCACGTGCTGAAAAACCGCAACTTCAGGACAGGGTGCTTTTTGATTGCACTGCTGGGGATGTGCATCTACATCACGATCACGATTCTGCCGCTCTACTACCAGGAGGTGCTGGGGTACACAGCGTTCACGGCAGGGTTGGTGGTGGGGCCGCGCGGGGTTGGATCGTTTATCGGATCGCCGGTGATCGGCATTCTCGGGTCGCGGATCGATAATCGCAAGCTGCTGTGCCTGGGGTTTATCGGATTCGGGGTGTGCGCGCTCTACTTCGGGATGGTGAATCTGGACATTGGACCGTACACGTTGCTGATCCCGATTACGCTGACTGGGTTCGCGCTGAGTTTCGTGTTTGTGCCACTGGCGACGATGACGACGGCGACACTGTCGCGCGAAGAAATGGGCAACGCGACGGGGCTGTTCAACATGCTGCGCAACATCGGCGGGTCGATTGGAATCGCGATGGCAACGACGGCGATTATTCGGCGGGCGGCGCTGCACCAGACGGAGATTGGCGCCAACCTGACTTCGTCGAGTGCGGTGCTGCAGCAGAAGTCGGCGATGATGTCGGCGTATTTAGGGCACCAACTGGGGCACGCGCAGGCGCGGCCGGGATCGATGGGGCTCGTGTATGGATTGATGGAACAGCAGTCGGCACTGATGGCGTATGTGGATGTATTCCGGTGGACGGCGCTGCTGGCGTTTTTCTGTGCCATCGCGGTGTGGCTGTTCCGGAAGCCGCCGAGCCATGCGAAGGCGCCGGAGGGCGTGCACTGAGGAAAGTTGTCAGTCGCCAGTCGTCAGTGGTCAGTGATCAGTGGTCAGTTCGATGCAGGGCAACAGTCCGTTCCGTCAACTCACCCAAATCACCGATTTTCCGCTTCCTCTTATACGAGCAGCGGCACGAACCGCCGCGCCTGTTCGTCGTAGCGCTCCATGCGGCCAGTGAGATTATCTTGCGTCGCCAAACACCTGGCCGCCGGCTCTGCGTGTTGCATCGGCGAGTTTCTGATCGAAGGTAGCCAGCGGCGATCCCGTCCGCAAGGCGAGCTCGAGATAGGTGGCGTCATACGCGGTGAGACCGTAGGATCGGGCAAGTGAGAGGACCCTGGAAAGCGTCGCACTCGGCGAAGCAGAGTCGAGGGAAATCTTCAATTGGCCAAGGTCCATTTGGAACGCGGCAATTTGATCGGCGTCCGTCAAGCGCCGCCGTTCGCTGCCAAGCAACATTCCCGAACGCAACCGAAAAGTAGAGCCCCAGTCACTTCGTACCCTGATTGCTACCTCGACGAGGCGGCGAGCTTGCGGCCAAGGCAGCTTCATCTGGATACTGGCGCTTCAAGGTGCCACGAACAACGACCATCGAGGCATCGAGCACCGGAGTGTCCTCGCCGCCCTTCGCGAACCTCAAGGATCGTGTCACCTCGAGCCCTTGGATGCGAGGATGCATCAGGCTCTCGATAGCTTGCTCTCTCCTCGACTTTGAGCTCGCCTCGCTCGGTTCTCCATTCGGCCACCGGACGCCTCCGGAAGGTTTTCGTCAGCCTCTCCCCCTCGTCGACCTTCGCACATTCAGAGAACTTAGTCTTCTTCGAAGATCTTCGCACTTTCTTCGTCGATTCCGCTCCCAGGTCTTCGACGCAGGTTTGCGATCGCCTGTCCTTCTTCGGACGTAATGACAAAGGATTCGCCCAGACACACGCGCTTCATCACCTCAAAGAAACGCGCTTCCCACTCCCTGACCGCGATGTCTGTGACCATCTGTTGCTCCCATCGGACTCGGCTGCTGTACCTCATCGGCTACCTCCATCAGCGGCACAAACTGGCGCGCCTGCTCGTCGTAGCGCTCGATGCGGCCGGTGAGGATGTCGTAGTACCAGCCGTGGACGGTGAGGCGGCCTTCGACGACGGCGCGGGCGACGGCGGGCTGGGCACGGAGGTTCAGAAGCTGCGCGACGACGTTGCCGCGGATGAGCGAGCAGAGCTCGGCATGAGGGCCGTCGGCAGGATTGAGCGGCTGGCGATGGCTGAAGGCGGCTTCGACGTGCTGCAGCCAGCGGCTGGCCTTGGGCAGATTCACCAGATTCCTGCGGTCCAGTGCTGCTTTGAGCGCTCCGCAATCGGAGTGGCCGCAGACGATGATGTGCGGCACCTTGAGCACTTCGACGGCGTATTCGATGGTAGCGGTGACGCCGTCGACATCATTGTTGGCGATGGGAACGACGTTCCCGATGCAGCGGGAGATGAACAGATCGCCGGGCTCGGTGCCCAGGATCAGGTCGGGGACGATGCGCGAATCGGAGCAGGTGATGAAGAGAAACTCGGGCGCCTGGGAGTCGGCGAGCAGGTGGAAGTGGCTGCGCCGCGCGGGAAAGACCTCGGCCAGAAACTTCTTGTGTCCGTCAATCAATCTTTGCACTCATGCCCTCGCTGAGTTCAGAACTGGATTCGCGCCTGGATCTTTCGCGCCCCTCGACAAGGCTACAGCAACGGTTCAAGCGGTTCCAGGATGTATGTACCCTCGGCCCTGGGCTGTGCAGGGTCGCCCCTCCTTGGGGTCCCACCCCAACGACGAAGACCTCTCGTTGGGGACCCCGGGGTCGGGTCGACTCGATTGTCGTGCCTCCGGTATAGCAATCCTGAAACCGCTGGAGGCCTGCTATGTTGGTCCGTGAGATGTGAGCGGGAGACGTGAGAGGAGAGGGTCTGTGAGAGGGTTTCGCAATTCTGTCGGCTTGGTCGCGTTGTTGAGTGCTTTGGTTGCCGTTGCAATCGCTTCGGCACAGAGTGGAACGCAGGCTGTTCCGCCCGGGAGCCAGACGGTGAACGCGCTCAGCGCCGCAGATCAGATACGCGTCGCGCACATCGTTGCCGGTGTGATGGAGCAGCGCCTGATGCCGTCGTCGAGCATCGCTGTGGTCGAGGGAGGCAAGCTGGTCTACACGCATGCCTACGGCCTCGCGCATATTCGATCCACCCGCTGCTCGCGACGCCTGAGATGCGCTACTCGATCGGGTCGATCTCGAAGCAGTTTACGGCTGCGGCGATTCTGCTGTTGCAGGAGCAGGGCAAGCTGAGCCTCGACGATGCTGTTGGCAAGTATGTGCCGGGATTGACGCGAGGCAACGAGGTGACCATACGTCAGATCCTGTCGCACACCTCGGGCTATCAGGACTACTGGCCGGAAGACTACCTGATGACGCCGATGATGAAGCCGGAGACGGCACAGCAGATTCTGGACGCGTGGGCAAAGAAGCCGCTGGACTTTGAGCCGGGCACGAAGTGGCAATACTCGAATACGAATTACGTGATCGCCGGATTGATTGTGGAGAAGGTGAGCGGCGAGAAGCTGATGGATTTTCTCGAGGAGCACATCTTTCATCCGCTGAAGATGACGTCGGTGTGGGATTCGACGGAGACCAGTCTGACGGCGACCGACGCCACACCCTATGTGCGTGCCGCGCTGGGGCCGCTGCGCGTGGCGCCGAAGGAAGGCCGCGGATGGATGTTCGCCGCGGGCGAGCTGGCGATGACGCCGCACGACCTGGCGCTGTGGGACGAAAGCATTCTCTCCCGATCGATCCTGTCGTCCAAGAGCTATGACGAGATGTTCAAGGAAGTGAAGCTGAAGGACGGCAAGGGGACGCAGTATGGGCTTGGCGTGTTTGTCCGCGACGTGAACGGACATCGGGAGATAGAGCACAGCGGCGAGGTGACTGGGTTTGTCTCGGAGAACATTGTTCTGCCGGACGATCATGCGGCGGTTGTAGTTCTGACGAATCACATGGCGGGTGGCGCAGGAGAGATTGGTCAGCTGATCGCGTCGGCAATTACCGGCGAAAGTAATCAGACCGATGCAGAAAAGGAGGCGCTGGCGATCTATCGCCAACTGCAGAGAGGACTGATCGCTCGTCCCCTGCTGGCGCCGAATCTGAACGACTATTTTTCAGACCAGACGGTGGCCGATTTCCGCGACAGTCTCGCGCCGCTGGGCGAGCCGCTCTCGTTGAAGCAGACAAATGAGGAAGAGCGCGGCGGGATGACGTTTCGCGTGTTCGACATCGTGTATCCGACAAGGAAGCTGCGCCTGACGACGTACACCTATCCCGACGGCAAGCTGGAACAGTATCTGGTAGAGCCAGCGAACTGAGCGGGGATGCGCCCCATCGGAAGGTGCGCGCACGATACACTTGAATTGAATCTATGTTTGAGAATCTGACAGATAAATTGCAGCGGGCATTCAAGAGCCTGCGCGGCCAAGGCACGCTGACCGAAGAGAACATCCAGGAGGCGTTGCGCGAGATTCGCGTGGCGCTGCTGGAAGCCGATGTGAACCTCAACGTCGTGAAGGACCTGATCGAGCACATTCGCGCCAAGGCTGTGGGGACGGAAGTGCTGACGGCGCTCTCGCCCAGCGAGCAGGTCATCAAGATTGTGCGCGACGAGCTGATCGAACTGCTGGGCCGCGACACGGCGCGCTTCAAGTTTGCCTCGCAGCCGCCCACGGTGATTCTGATGGCGGGCCTGCAGGGCTCGGGCAAGACGACGACGAGCGGCAAGCTGGCAGCGTGGCTGAAGAAGGGCGGACACCGGCCCATTCTTGTGTCGGTGGACGTCTACCGGCCGGCGGCGCGCGAGCAGCTGAGAGTGGTGGCGAAGTCGATCGACGCGAAGATCTACGAAGGCGACATGAAGGGCGAGGCGCCGGGATCGGCGCTGGTGGAACGGCTCGCAAGCGAGGCGAGGCGCGAGGCGCGCAACTTCGGCTTCGACACGCTGATTGTGGATACCGCGGGCCGATTGCATATCGACGAAGACCTGATGGGCGAGATGGAGAGGCTGAAGAAGCTGTTGAACCCGCAGGAGATTCTGTTTGTGGCCGATGCGATGACCGGCCAGGACGCGGTGAACTCCGCACAGGAGTTTCATTCGCGGCTTGGATTGACGGGCGTGGTGCTGACCAAGATGGACGGCGATGCACGCGGCGGCGCGGCGTTGTCGATTCGGCATGTGACGGGGCAGCCGATCAAGTTCATCGGCGTGGGCGAGAAGCCGGACGCATTTGAGCCGTTCCATCCGGACCGCATTGTGGGGCGCATTCTCGGCATGGGCGACATGCTGTCGCTGATCGAGAAGGCCGAGTCCACGCTCGATCGGAAGAAGTCCGAGGAGTTCGCCAAGAAGGCGCTGCTGGGCGATGGGTTCACGCTGGAGGATTTTCGCGACCAGCTGAAGCAGATCAAGAAGCTGGGATCGATGGAATCGATTCTGAAGATGCTGCCTTCGGTGGGGCCGTTTGCGGGCATGCAGCAGGCGGCGAGCCAGGTGGACGAGAAGCAATTTGTGCGCCTCGAAGCCATCATCAACTCGATGACGCCGCACGAGCGGCACAATCACGAGATCATCTCGGGCTCGCGGCGGAAGCGGATTGCGGCCGGCTCGGGGACGACGGTGCAGGATGTGAACCAGCTGCTGCGGCAGTACGCGCAGATGAGCAAGGTGTTCAAGCAGATGGGCAAAGGCGGCCTGGCGAGGAACATGATGCGCGGCGGGCTGGGCGGCTTGGGGTTGGGCGGCAAGCAGAAGTTCTGGGCGGTGAAGGACAAGAGACGCGACAGATGTCACGCACGCGCTTCAAGATCAGCTCGACGAGATCACCGCCAACACGCGCAAGCTGGTGCAGGCGGAGCGCATGGCGGTGGGCGAGCGCGCGGTGGAAGAGCTGTTCGCGACAGGGATCTGAAGAGCGGATTCTGCCGGTGGGCGCGACGGCGCCGGAATTTGCGCTGAAGGATTCGAATGGAAGAGCGGTACGGTCGGCGGATCTGCTCGCAACCGGGCCGCTGGTGATCAAGTTTTTTCGCGGGCGGTGGTGCCCCTACTGCATGACCGAGCTTGAGGCGTGGCGCGATCTCTACGGGCAGATTCGCGAGCACGGTGCAGTGATGGCAGCGATCGGGCCGCAGATTCAGCGGCAGTCGGACTTCATGGTGGGGCAGCACGGACTTCCCTTCCCGGTACTGACGGATACCAACAACGAAGTCGCCGAGAAGTTTGGGCTGGTGTACACCGTGCCCGAGTATCACCGCGCTTACTTACCTGTCGATCCTGGTGAACATTCCTTTCGTGAACGGCGAGAAGAGCTGGCGGCTGCCGTTGCCGGCGACGTATGTGGTGGGCAAGGACCGGAAGATTCTCTATGCGGAGGCCCATGCCGATTTTCGGGTGCGGCCGGAGCCGGAAGAGGCGTTGGCGGCGGTGCTGGCAGCGATTTAGCAAGTTAGCCGCTGGCTCCCGCCGACGTGTTGGCGAGTCAGCGAGTTAGCGGAGTCGGGCACGATTCGCATCGCAGAAGCACGAAATACTTCGCAAATCTTTACGAGAAAATCGACATCGGGAGGGGGGGTAGGGGGTGTCCTTTTTCCCTGGCGATCTCTTCCTCTGCTTCTGGTTTCGATTATGCCGGAATCGAGCGAAATTCTTCGCAAAGGGTGGGTGTATTTCTTCCCTCAGGGCTATAGCCCGATGTTCCATGGGCGCGCATTCGGCACGGCTGAAGCCGTGCCCTGACACAAAACCACTTATTGGCTTGATATTGCCTATTCAGTGAGGACTGTCCGGGCGATCTCCAGCGTGAGGCCGCGGAGGAGAAAGACCTTGCTGCGGGAGAGCTCGCCGCTCATCAGTTCGACAGAGGATTTGGGCAGGTCGAAGATTTTGGCGAGGAAGGCGATGAGTGCTTCATTGGCGCGGCCTTCGATGGGCGGGGCTTGCACGGCGATTTTAAGTTGGGCGGTTTCGCCTTCGCCGTAGATGCCGACGATGGCGGTCTTCTTTGCTCCGGGCTGGGCGCGGACGGCGAGGGTGACGCCGGATGGGACTGAACGGAGAAAGGCTTGTGGTCCCGCAAGTGGCATTGCTACGTCTCCCTGGGGCTAAAGCCCCACTTGTATTCGGATCCAGCTTTCAGCGGCCTGAAGGCCGCTGCTCCCTCCAGGTTCGTTGCTTTCCCACCTCTCCAAAACCGGGAGAGATGGGGCACCCATTTTCGTGCGGATGGATGCGTCCGTTTATGCTTCCTGCTTTCCCACGTCTCAAAATCGAGACATGGGGCACCCATTTTTCGTGCCGGTTGATGCATTGCAGGATGCCCGATTCTGATGGTTCATTCGGGCGGGCCGGCGTAGGGGGCACGCTTGCCAAAGAGCGCGGTGCCGATGCGGATGCGGGTGGCGCCTTCTTCGATGGCGAGGGCAAAGTCGCCGCTCATGCCCATGGAGAGGACATCGAGATGGAGTTTTGGATGCGCGGTGGCCCACTTGTCGCGCCACTGGCGCAGCGAGCGAAAGCAGGCGCGGGTGATGTCTTCGGCTACGCCCCAGGGCGCGATGGTCATCAACCCTCGCACTTCCAAGTGTTCGAGGCTCGGGAGGACTTCGAGGAGTTGTGCAGCTTCGGCGGAGTTGGGATCGAGGCCGGATTTGGTTTCTTCCGGGCTGAGCTTGACTTCGAGGAGAATGGGGAGGCGCTTCACGGATCTGCAGGCGCAATCGTTCAGGCGCTCGGCCAGGCGGAGCGAGTCGATGGAATCGATGGCGTCGAAGAGTTCTTCGGCCCGCGCCGCCTTATTCGATTGGAGGTGGCCGATGAGATGAACGCGAATGCACGCTTCGGGGGCGGCAACACTTCCTGCGGAGCGCAGAGCGGCGAGATCGACTGCTTTGGCAGCGAACTCCTGCACACGGTTCTCGCCAAAGAGGGTCAAACCCAGGCCGGCGGCTTCAGAGATCGTCGAGGCGGGATAGGTCTTGGAGACGGCCATCAGCTCGACTTCGCTGCGAGTGCGACCTGCGCTGCGGCAGGCCGAGGCGATGGCGTCTTCGAGCTTTTCGAGATTTTCTTGGAGCGTGGTCATCGAACTCTGACACATCTCGCTTTCCCACGTCTCAGAATCGAGACATGAGGCACCCTTTTCCGTGCAGATTGTCGCGGCCCTGAAAGATCACCGCTGCTTGTGGATGGATGCATCCGTTGATGCTTCCTGCTTTCCCAGGTCTCAGACCACCCCAGCGACGAAGACCTGTAGCCGGGGACCCCGGAGAATCGAGACATGGGGCACCCGTGATCGTGCTGCTTGATTCTCTTCAAAAGACAACCTCACCGGAAAGACAATCGCAGTTCTTGTCGTGAACGCCCGCCGTACGCGCAGTGCTCAGCCGAAGCGGGCGCGGCGGACTTCGGTTTGGCGGAAGTCTTTGCCGCGCATATCCACCTGCACACACATCTCCGACAGACGAGACCTCATGCGGTCGCCGATGCGGTCGCCGAGGGTCTGTTCGCGGGCGGCGCGTTCGACGTCGGTCTGCGCTCCGCCGCCGGCGGGAAGGTCGGGATAGTTGGTCGTGATGATTGTCGACTGCTTGTCGTTGTACCTCGTATTGAGAATGAGGGCGACGGTATCCCAGACCCACTCGTTGGGCTTTTGCGCGCCGAGATCGTCGAGGACGAGGACTTCGGCACGGAAGACGGGCTTGAGCAGCTCGAGTTCCGTGGTATTGACTTGCGGGTTGTAGCTGTTCTGGATGTTCTTGAGCAGCTCGCGGTAGTCGCAGAAGAGGCCGCGGACACCGCGCTCCTGCACGAGGCGGCGCAGGACGCCGACGGCGAGGTGGGTTTTGCCGACGCCGATGCTGCCGGTGAAGAGCAGGCCTTTGCCGGCGGTGTCGACCGGATAGGCCTCGACGAATTTGCGCGCGGTCTGCAGGCCGAGACCGAGCGAGCGGTCCGCCGTGTTGTAGATCTCGTAGTCGTCGAGAGTGCAGTCGCGATAGCGCTGGGGAATGCGCGCGGAGGCTAGCCGATTCTGTTCGCGTTCCATCTGCTGGCAGCCGCATGCGCGGGAGACCCAGAGACCTTTGGCGGAGATTTCTTCAATTAGACCGGAACCGCCGCAGATGGGACACGTGCTCATGACTCTCTAAAAGCGTAGCGCATTGGGGCGCGGAGGGAGTGCGGTGTGGAAGGGGGTGGGTTGTGTGGAAAAGGGGATGGCGCCACGGAGGACTCCAGGAGGCCGCTCCTCCCCGCGCTCAAGGTTGATTTCTAAGAAAAGACAACAGCAGATCCTTCGCCCCGCTGACCCCACGAACAACTCAGGTTGTTCATGGGGCCCCAGACGCGCGGGTTCTCAGGATGACGCGGCGGTGGTTAATGGAGAGACCTGGACGACAGGAAGAATCTAGAACTCGATGTGGCGCGCAACTCAGAGAAACTCGTCGCTCATCCCCGTTACAAAGAGAGGATTCATTCACCGGTTGCTAAAGGATCATCTCCATGAAGACGTTGGCGCGGTTGTAGGGCGATGGCTTGACGCGGCTCGGGTCGAGGTGGCGGAAGCCGATGGATTCGTAAAGATGGATGGCGTTGGTCAGGCGGTCGTTGGTCTCGAGGTAGAGGCGGCGCGCGCCGAGTTTGGCGGCTTCGGCGATGGTGTGTTCGAGGACGGCGCGGCCGATGCCTGCTCCGCGATAGCTCTCTTCGACGGCCATCTTGGCGACCTCGTAGCTCGACGGAGTCAGGCGGGCGACTTCATAGACCACGGGTTCCGTGGGGATGAGGGCGCAGGTGCCGACTTTCTGGTCGCCCTTGAGCGCGAAAAAGATATGGCCGCCGTGGGCGATTATCTTGCCGACCGGATCGTCGAGGGTTTCTCGATCTTTGTCCTCGATGCGGAAGTACTTTGCGATCCACTGCTCGTTGAGGATGCGAAAGGCTTCCTCGTCGCCGGGCTGGAAGCTGCGCAGGAGAATGTCGGGGCGAACATGCGGGAGTGAGGGAGTTGCATGCGGTGCGATGGTTGTGTCGGCCATGGGTGACCTCTCGAGTTTCATTCTGCTCAATATCTTTCTATATGTCGAATATCTTGTTTGTCTTGATTGATATTCTAGAAGTATGGATCACGAGATCGAACTGCGCCATTTGCGCTACTTTATTGCCGTCGCCGAAGAGCTGCACTTCGGACGTGCGGCGCGACGGCTGCATCTGTCGCAGCCACCCTTGTCGCAACAGATTCGCCGGCTGGAAGAGCTGCTGGGATATCCGCTGTTTGTGCGGACATCGCGGGCAGTGCGCTTGACGAGTGCGGGCGAAGTGTTTCTGGAGCGAGCGCGGCGCACTCTGCGCAAGATGGACGAAGACGTTGAGGCGATGCGCACGGTCGGGCGCGGCGAGGCGGGAACGCTGGCGGTAGGTTTCATTGGATCGGGCATGCTGACGGCGATTCCGGCGCTGCTGGGCCAGTACAGGGCGCGCTTTCCGGGAGTGAATTTGCAACTGCGCGAGGCCTACACCTCGGGAGTGATCGGGGCACTGAAAGAAGGCGCTCTGGATGTGGGGTTTCTGCGCGATGGCGGGCCCACGGATGGGCTGGAAGTCGAGACGCTTTTCACCGAGCCTTTTCTGGCGGTGCTGCCGGCGCGGCATCCGCTGGCGAAGAGGTCGCGATCGATCGATGCGCGCGAGCTGGCGACCGAGCCTTTTGTTTTCTTCTCGCCGGCGGCAGGGACGCGGGCCTATGAGAAGCCGATGTCGATTTGCGAGGCAGCGGGGTTTCGCCCGCGGGTGGTGCAGGAAGCGCCGCAGTGGCTGACGATCATGCGGCTGGTGGGAGCAGGACTCGGGGTGAGCATCGGGCCGGCGTGTACCGAACGGATTCGAACGCCCGAGGTGGTGTGCCGCAGACTTCGTACACCGGCGGGAACCCGCGCGGCGCAAAGTGAGATCGAGCTGGCATGGCGTGCCGGAGACAATCGGCCGATTGTGGCGGCATTTTGCCGTATGGCGCGGGAGAAGCTGCGCAGGCGTTAGGGTCTGGTCCGGGCATTGGATGGATGGAATGCACAGAAGCTGCGGGGTGCTCCGGCTCACTGCATATCGCGCGAACGCGCGGCATTCTTGTGGAGACGATGTTGGAAGTGGGCGGCGGTTCGAGGGCTGCGGGTGCGCGCTAGTAACGGGTTCGTGACTTTGGTTCGGAACATTCTGGCAAGGAACGAATCTATAACTCATGTAGCCGCGAGTTATTCCGATAGAGCGAGTGAGGCAGCCCAGTGGACGAAGAGCGCGAAGACCAACAGAACGACGATGCAAAGAAGCCCGTGACGGGGTCGACGCTGAACTGCCATGGGCGGTCGATCGAGATCCTCGGGATGGGTGTTGTGGTGTCGCTGATTATTTCGTTTGGATGCCTGGTGAGCGACGGAACGTTGGCGCTCGATCAATACCTGGTGTTTCTGCTGCTGATGCTGGTGTGCGCGGGCGCGATTGTGTGGCGGATCTGGAATCTTGTTCCGGACGAGCGAACGATTCGCGGAGAGGATGAGGACGAGCGATTGAAGCCGGGAGGCTATCGCATCTCGTTCAAGGGCTAACGACGCGCGGCCTTCGCTCAGGCAAAGGCCAGGGGACCCGGCGAAACAAGGGCCAATCTCGGAATATCCAGTTCAATTGATCCGGTCCGGCCAGGCGGGTCAGGAGTGCGCCGATCTCCGCGCTGGGGCGGGAGATCGGACAGCTGCGGCTATCTGGGGTGATGGTCGTCGCGGCGATCGTCACGATGTTCGTCGCGATGCTCTTCGTGGTGTTCGACGCGCGGACCTGGCGCATGCACATAGCCATGAGCGTAGGAGTGGGCGTAGTAGCTCCGATTGACCCAAACGCGGTTCCAGGGCGTGCGGTCGATGAGGATGTTGTGCGCGCCCCAAGC
This sequence comes from uncultured Acidobacteriaceae bacterium, assembly GCA_963778705.1. Lineage (GTDB taxonomy): Bacteria > Acidobacteriota > Terriglobia > Terriglobales > Acidobacteriaceae > Telmatobacter. The sequence continues at coordinate 51,958 of CAVZVM010000012.1, read as the reverse complement.
GAAGCCGACTGAACCCCAACCCCAGGGCGCGAATGCTCCGCCGACCACGACAGCGGGACCGAAGCGGATGCCGTACGCGAAGCCGGGACGGGGACGCATGTAGACGATGGCAGGATCATAGGACGGCACGTAGACGTAGGCCGGATTGACGGGCACGATCTGCACATAGTTGCCGTCGTAGACGACATTGTCGTAGGGATTGGAGCGCAGATAGCCGTAGCTATAGGCCTCCTGGCGATCGCGCTGCACGGCGTCCATGATGTCGTTGCGCTGGGCGAGGACGGCGCTGCCGAGAGCCTGCGTCCAGGCCGGATCGCGGGCCATCATGTCGAGGACCTGGGGGAAAGGCAGCAACGCCATCACGCTCGGATCCCACTGGAGGTTGTCTGCCTGGATGGCACCAGCGAGGGCCTGGTCGTGGAGATAGGCGTGCTGGCCGGCCCAGGTTGCGGCGTCGGGAATCTGCTCCCAGACGGAGGATGCTGTAAGAATCTGCGCGAGCAGTGGATCGGGATAGAGAGCGATGCGCTGGACGAGCTGATCGAGCTGCTGCGGAGGGACGTAGGGCGCGGGAGGCTGCGGTTCGCCGTAGGCGGGTTGACCGGACGGAGGAGGCGGCGGTGGCGGAGCCTGGTCGGGGTAGCCCTGCTGCGGGTAATTCTGATCGGGAGGCGCCGGATACTGCGCCTGGGCGGCAGCGACACGGGTGGCGAGAAGCACAAGCGCTGCGATCGTCAGGGCGGCGATGAGTGAAAGCCGTTCGGGTTTCATATGCGCGGCGCGTGAAGAATTGGGGGTGGGAGATTGCATCGTACGCTCCTTCGGGAGGAATCAGGAAGCCGAGTCCCGCCCTTATTGTAGTTAACACGCGGATGTCGTCGATGTCTCGGTACGACTCCTATAATCGGGGCGCGGTAAAAAGCCGGTGGCGAAGGAGATCGTGGTGATTCGAGTTGGGCTTTTGGCGGCGTGTGCGGTTCTTGCTGGGGTGAGCTTGTGCGGGAGTGGATGGGCGCAAGAAGCTGGGAAGGTTGTGGAGACGAAGGCAGCCGCGGCGCAGATGACGCCGGCTGCGGCACAACATCATCCGGACAATGAATACTGGCGGAAGCACGACGAACAGCTTCTGACGGATTTTGCGTGGCTGGCGCGGTTCAAAGATGAGGATACGAAGCTGGGGCCGCCGGCGGCAGGTGAGAACCGTGTCGTGTTTATGGGTGACTCGATCACCGAGGGCTGGCATTTGACTGATTCGTTTCCAGGAAAGCCGTATCTCAATCGCGGGATCAGCGGACAGACGACGCCGCAAATGCTGGTGCGCTTTCGGCAGGATGTGATCGATCTGCAGCCCAAGGTTGTGGTGATTTTGGCGGGGACGAACGATATCGCAGGCAACACGGGGCCGGAGACGCTGGAGCAGATCGAAGAGAACCTAGCATCGATGGCGGACCTGGCGCACGCGAACGGCATTCGCGTGGTGCTGTGCTCGATTTTGCCGGCGTTCGATTATCCATGGCAGCCGGGACTCACGCCGGCGCCGAAGATCGACATGATCAACGCCTGGCTGCGGGGCTACGCGATGGCGAAGGGCTATGTCTATGTGGATTACCACGCGGCGCTGAAGGACGAGCGGGATGGGCTGCCGGCTAATTTGAGCAAAGACGGTGTGCATCCGCTGCCGGCGGGATATGCCGTGATGGCTCCGCTGGCTGAAGCGGGGATCGAGAAGGCGCTGGCGCAGTAGGGGCAGGAGCACGAGCGGCTGGCGAATTGAGCTAAACTATTCATTTTTAAGCCGATTAGGAGCACCTGTCTGTGCGAGCAGGCGGATGCATAAGTGTGCCGTTTTCGGACAGTGAATCGCTCCGCAGAGCTGAAGGAACAGATTCTTCTTGACATGCGTTTAGTGTTGTAGTTATGTATAACACTAAATGACGACGGATCAATCCAGCCCTCCCCTGGGCCGTCGTTGGGAGACACAGCTCAAAGGAGGATTGAAGATGAAATCGCTTCGCATACTACTCGCCGCAACGATGATGGTGGCTGCTGCAAACGCATTTGCGCAGTCGGAGCCGCAGACGTCGTTTGACAGCCTGAAGGCGTTGGCCGGTTCCTGGACCGGCTCGTTGGACGGCAAGCCCCTGGATGTTCTGGTGACGATGCGCGTGACCTCAATGGGCAACGCGCTGATGCATGAGATGAAGGTCAATGGGCGGCCGGACGATCCGATCACGATGTTTCACCTGGATAAGGACCACCTGGTGCTGACCCACTACTGCGATGCGGGCAACCAGCCGCACATGGTGGCGACGGTGTCGCCGGACGGCAAGACGATCACATTCGATTTTGTGAGCGCCACCAACCTTCTGCCCACGCAGCACGGGCACATGACGCATGTGGTGTTCACGCTGCTCGATCCGGACCATCACACCGAGTTGTGGCAGCTTGCGATGGCAGACGGCACAACGATGGGCGGGCTGCTGGACCTGCACCGCACGAAGTAGCGGGAGATAAGCTGATTCACGAGGTGTGTGGACGCAGGATGGACCTTGAGTGGAACGACAATCAACCGATCTATCGCCAGCTTCGAGACCGCGTGGTCGCGATGATTCTCGACGGCGTTCTGAAGGATGGCGATTCCCTGCCCTCGGTACGGAACGTGGCAGCGGAGTATCGGGTCAATCCACTGACGGTTCTGAAGGGGTACCAGCAACTAGTGGATGAGGGACTGGTGGAGACGAGGCGGGGCCGCGGCATGTTCATCAATGAGGGAGCCCGCGGCTTGCTGCTCAAGACGGAGCGACAGAAGTTTCTTGCCGAAGAGTGGCCGCGGATTTCGGATACGATTCAGCGGCTGGGACTAAACGCGGAGGAACTGCTGAAGCCCGCGAATGGCCGGGCCGGAGCCGATGCCGCGCGGTCTGCAGTCGAAGAGCAAGATTTGCGAGAGGAGGAACGCTGAAGCGATGGCACTGATTGAAGCAAGAGGCCTGCGCAAGGCGTTTGGCGCAACCGTTGCGTTGGACGGCATGGATTTGACGGTCAACGAGGGCCGGATCGTCGGGCTGATTGGTCCCAATGGTGCGGGCAAGACGACGGCGCTGAACGTGCTGCTAGGACTGACGCCGCATGAGGGCACGGTGCGAGTGCTGGGGCTGAATCCGTGGATGCAGCGGGATGAACTGATGCGCGATGTCTGCTTCATTTCAGATGTTGCGATTTTGCCGCGCTGGATTCGGGTCTCGCAGTTGCTGGAGTATGTTGCAGGTGTGCATCCGCGATTCGACCGGGCGAAGGCTGCGGGGTTTCTGGCGAAGACGGATGTGCGTACGAGCAGCAAGGTGCGGGAGCTGTCGAAGGGCATGGTGACGCAGCTCCATTTGGCGATTGTGATGGCGATCGATGCTCGTTTGCTGGTGCTGGACGAGCCAACGCTGGGGCTCGACATCCTGTATCGCAAGCAGTTTTACGATTCGCTGCTGAACGATTATTTCGATCGCAGCCGGACGATCCTGATCACGACGCACCAGGTGGACGAAATCCAGCATGTGCTGACGGACGTGTTGTTCATTCACCGCGGCCGCATCGTGTTCGATCACAGCATGGAGGAGTTCGAGTCGCGGTATGTGGAAGCTTCGGTGAAGCCCGAGCAGGTGGGTGCAGCGCGGGCCCTGCGGCCAATGCAGGAGCGCGAAGTGTTGGGGCGCAGTGTGTTTCTGTTCGATGGCGCGGACCGGCGGCGGGTAGAAGAACTGGGCGAGGTGCGGACCCCCAGCATTGCCGATGTGTTTGTCGCTGTGGTGGGAGGCCAAGGGGGACGGCAGGGACAAGGAGCGATTCGATGAACGCACAGGATGTGAGCGAAGCACGGATCGGCAGCGCCGCGCCTGTGAGCCAGCCTATCTCTGCATGGAGGCGGTTTTACTGGTCGGTGCAACGCGAGTTATGGGAGAATCGCGCGGTCTATGTTGCACCGCTGGCGGTAGCGGGGTTGATCATCCTTGGATCTCTTATCGGCGCGCGCGACATGGCGAACCGCGTGTACCTGGCATCGGCACTCGATGCGATGCAGCGGATCGACGCGATCGCGCGACCCTACAACATGGCGGCGACTGCGATCATGGGAACGACGTTGCTGGTGGGGATCTTCTATTGCCTGGGCGCGCTGCATAGCGAGCGGCGGGATCGGAGCATTCTGTTCTGGAAGTCGCTGCCGGTCTCGGATCTGACGACGGTGCTGGCCAAGGCAAGCATTCCCATCGTGGCAATTCCGGCGATCACATTTGTGGTGACGGTCGCGGTGCAGGCGGCGATGTTGGCGTTCGAGACAGCTGCAGTGGCGGGCCGGGGGATGAGCCCGCAACAACTCTGGTCGAATTTGCCAGTGTTCTCGATGTGGCTGATGCTTCTGTATCATCTGGTGACGGTTCACGCGATCTGGTATGCGCCGATCTTTGCATGGCTGCTGCTGGTGTCGGCATGGGCGCGGCGGGCGCCGTTCCTCTGGGCCAGCGTGCCGCTGCTGGCTGTCGGGATTGTGGAGAAGATCGCCTTCAACACGTCGTACTTTGGAGAGCTGCTTCTCAACCGGATTGGCGCCGGACCGGAGAGCTCGAACTTCACGAGTTCCGCCGTCGCAATGGACGGAATGACGACGGTTACCCCGTGGGCCTACCTGATCAGCCCGGGGCTTTGGATTGGCCTGGCCTTCACTGCGGTATGTCTGACGGGTGCGGTGCGGCTGCGGCGGCTGCGGGGGCCGATCTAGGGCGCTGTGGGCTGGACTCGGGGCCGCTGCTGCGGGCCGTGCACCGGGGGCATTTGCATCGTTTGCGTCGGTTCCTGAATCAACCTACAATAGGAAGATCGCAGGAAAGGTTTGTCTTCGAGAGATGCCCAAAGAGAAAATTCATCCGAACTATGACGCAGTGCGCGTGATGTGCGCCTGCGGAAACAATTTTGAGACTCGTTCAACCCACAAGGGCGACATTCACGTGGAAATCTGCTCGGTGTGCCACCCGTTCTTTACGGGCAAGCAGAGGCTGGTGGATACGGCGGGGCGCGTGGAGCGCTTCCGCCGGAAGTATGCCAAGGCGGGCGAGGCAGCGGCCGCGAAGTAAGAGCGCGAGCAGCTTACGGTTGAGTGGGCCTCCGCCGCGGCGGAGGCCCACGTTCGTCAGGGTGCAATCCCTGAGGCCGGTCGAACAAGGCAGGGGTGGTTCGCGAGCATGACACGCCGAGGATTCACGGTGAAGAAGAACTGGGACAATCCGCGGGAGCACGCGATGCCGGACGGGGTGCGAGTACCGGCGGAGGTGCGGATTGGCTCTGTCTCCGTGACGCCAGCGACGGTGTTGGCGCCGATGGCGGGCGTGACGGATACGGTGTTCCGGCGGTTTATCCGGCACGCGAGTTTGTTTTCGAGTGAGCCATTGTCGATCAGCGGAATTGAATTGGTTTCCCAGGTGCCCAAGAGCGAGGGACCTGGGGCACCCAACCACCCCACGGACGAGGACCTGTCCGCGGGGACCCCGGATAACCGCAATCAGAGCGCGATCGACACGGCAATCACGAATGCGCAGTCGGGGTGTGGGCTGCTGATGACGGAGTTCACGTCGGCCGATGGGTTGGCACGGATGCGCGAGTCGAAGCGACGCCGGTATCTGACCTTCTACGACGACGAGCATCCGATCGGGGCGCAGGTTTTCGGGTCGAATCCCGAGACATTGGCGGAAGCGGCGCGGATTGTGCAGGATACGGGGTTTGACCTGATCGACCTGAACCTGGGCTGCCCGGCCAAGCGCGTGGTGGGGTGCAATGGCGGATCGGGGCTGCTGCGCGATTTGCCGAAGATCGGGGCGATCTTTCGGGACGTGCGCAAGGCGGTGACGATTCCCTTCACAGTGAAGTTCCGGATGGGCTGGAACGATGAGCAGATTGTGTGCGTTGAGCTGGCCAGGATGGCCGAGGCCGAGGGGCTGAACGGCGTCGCGCTGCACGCACGGACGCGCGAACAGGGGTACACGGGTCAGGCGCGCTGGGAATGGATCGCCGCGGTGAAGCAGGCAGTTGGGATTCCAGTGATTGGAAATGGGGATATCCGGACGCCGGAGGACGCAGCGGCGATGGTGGCCAAGACCGGCTGCGACGGGGTGATGATCGGGCGGGCTGCGCCCTGCGAACCCCTGGATTTTCAGACAGATCGCGCAATATACGGCGACCGGGAGCTATGATCGGCCAACCGCCGAGGACCGCTATCGGCTGATCCGGACATATTTTCAGATGCTGCTGGACGAGGCCGAAGCCAGCCAGGCACTTCCCAGGGATGCGCGGATGGGGGAGACGGCCGGCAAGATGAAGCAATTCGCGTCCTGGTTCACGCATGGCGTGCCGGGTGGGGCGAAGCTGCGTGCCAGGATCTATCAGGCGCGGACCGGGGCCGAGGTTCTTGCGCAGGTGGATGCGTTCTTCCAGGCGGAGCCCGATGGCAACGGAGAAGTCGAGCAGGCCCAAGAGTTGAGCGACGAATCTGCCTATCCCGAGGGCGCGCTCGTCTGCGACTAAGGCTCTCGGCACCCCTCGTAACCAAGTGTCCTAAATTCCCACAACTTATTGCACCGATTGGGCATGACTTTCGACTTTCGTGTCATTTCTCAGTGGGCTGGTAACCACTATAGTGGTTCTACTGGTAATTGTGACGCGTGACCGATTTGTGACCGAGGAGTCAATCTCCGGAGTCGCTCCATCGTGCCAGGTCGGTCAAAGTTCGAACCCTGCACGACGGCTGACCGGGCAGCAAGGTAGCCAGAGGGAAAGTTGATTGCGTAGATTACTCCAGCCTCGGGGACGGGTCGGGCTGCCGTTTGGCGGCGTCGCATTGCTTTTGCTTGCGTCGCTCACTTGCTTGGCCCAGCGCTACAGCTTCCGTGAATACACGCAGGGATTGGGAAACCTGAACATCGCCGGTCTTGTGCAGGATCGTACCGGGTTTCTTTGGGTGGGAACGCAGAACGGGCTTTATCGTTACGACGGCAGTCAGTTCCAAGGCTATGGCGAGGAGCAGGGACTGCCGGACCGGATGATTCAGACGCTTTTTGTCAGCCCGGATGGCACGCTCTGGGTGGCGAGTTCGACGAGCCTGTTCTTCCAGCAGAGGAACGGTAAGTTTGCCCAGATCGAACCCGCGAAGCCCGGAGACCAGTTCCTCCCGCGCGCAGGGACTATCTTCGCATCGAACAAGCCGAACGAGGTGGTTGCGGTTATCAAGAACGGCGCGATTCTTTTGCGCAAGACGAGCGAGGATCATTGGGTTGTGGAGCCGATACACCTCGAGGGCAATAACATCGAGAGCGCACTGTATGCAGCAGATGGCGCACTCTGGTATGGCTGCGACAGCGATCTATGCCGGTTGGCGGAGGGCAAGACGACGCGAATGCGTGCGAGCCTTGGTTTGCCGGAGGAGGAGTGGACGAATCTACTGCTAACGCGGAATGGGCAGATCTGGATTCGTGGCGACCTGCATACGGGCGAGATCGATCCTCAGACCCTTCGTTTCAAAGCACACGATCTTCCGGGTGCATCGGCATTGGCATCGGAAGCCTACCCAGTCCTGGTGGAGGATGCGCAGGGCAGAATTTTGACGCCACAGGGACCTTCTCTGGCGATGTGGGAGAAGGACCGCTGGAGAATGGTGACGGAGCGGAACGGACTCTCGCGTTTCGAGATTCAGGATTTGTTTGTCGACCGCGAAGGATCGGTCTGGATCAGCGTTGTGGGTCACGGACTGAAGCGCTGGGTTGGTCAGGATCGCTGGGAAGGCTACACGGCAGCCGATGGGCTCAGTGACGACCTGGTATGGGCGGCTCTGCGCGATCGGAAGGGCAGGTTGTGGGTCGGCACCGAATCGGGAGTGGACCTGATTCCGGCGGGACAAACGACACCTCGGCCGTGGAGCCAAGCGGGAATTACGACGACGCGGGCGGGAGGTCTGGCGGAGAGTGCGGATGGAGCGGTGTGGACGGGAAGCGCCGCGGGGGCACTGGTGCGTATCGACGGGAATACGCTGCACGCGACGCAATGGAAGGTGCCTGAGACGTACAACATCGGAATCGACGGCCGGCAGAATATCTGGGCGGCAACGAGCACCGGCTTATACGAACTGAATGCCGACTGGAGACACAGTACGCCGGCGCGGGCGGACGAGGCGGTTTTCGGCAACACACGGCAGCGATTCTCCGACGTCTGCTCGGACTCCCTGGGGCGCGTCTGGGCCACTGGGGAGCAAGGGCTCTTTGTTCGTGACGGCGGAGGTTGGCACAAGATCGATCTCGGATCCGCGGGCAGCAACTTCGATGTGGTTGCCATCGACCAGCGGGGATATGTGTGGGCCGCGGGAGCGTCGCAGGATCTGGCCCGGCTGAAGATCGAGGGCTACCGGGTGACCGAGGCGAAGCACATTGGAAGGCCTCCGCTCTTGTCGCAGCAGGTGGTTTCGCTGATGGTGGATCACCGGGGATGGCTGTGGGTCGGCCAGGATACGGGCCTGAGCGTGTTCGATGGCCGCAACTGGAGGAGCTACACGCAGGACGACGGGCTTCTCTGGAATGACACCGACAGTTTTGCGCTCGCCGAAGACTCGGACCAATCGATCTGGATTGGAACATCGGGCGGCCTGAGCCACCTGCTCACTCCGGAGAACGCCCCCGCAGGGATGCCCCAGGCGCCGGCGTTTTCGCAGGTGATCTATGGATCGAAGGCGATCGGCAACGGATCGTCGGTGGACTGGAGTTCAAACTCGCTTGAGATCTCGATGGCGCTGTTGTCGTTCAGGGGAACGCAGGACGCGGGCATTCGCTACAGGCTGGTCGGCAGCCAGTCATCGCAATGGGAAGAGACACGCGATCTGGAAGTGAACTACGAACACCTCTCTCCGGGGAACTATGAGTTCCAGGTGGCGGAGGTCGACTCAACGGGCCACCTGATTTCTCCCACAGCCACGTATGGGTTCCGTATCCTGCCGCGCTGGTGGCAAAGGCGCGAACTGCAGATTACGTTCGCGCTGATGGCTCTCGCGATCCTGATCTTGACGTGGAGGAAGCGCGTGGGATCGCTGGTGGAACAGAAGAAGCATCTGGAGACTGCGGTGAAGCTGCGCACGAGCGATCTGGAGAAAGAGAAGGGCGAGCTGATGCGCACGCGCGAGCAGATGCGGCACTATGCCGAGCACGACGATCTGACGGGATTGTGGAATCACCGCATCATTGTGGAGCGGTTACGCATCGAAGTGGATCGCTCGCGGCGCGAAGGCCTGCCGGTGAGCATTGTGCTTGCCGACCTGGACTACTTCAAGCGCATTAACGACACATTCGGCCACCCCGCGGGAGACCAGGTCCTGAAAGAGGCCAGTGCCATTTTCCAACGCATGGTGCGCACGTACGACTGGGTAGGCCGCTATGGCGGCGAGGAATTTCTGCTCATCCTGCCCGGATCGGGATTTGTGCACGCGCGGCAGCGCGCCGACGAGCTGCGCATCGCCATTCAGGAAGCCTGCGTGAAAGATGGCGAGACGGCGATCCCCTTGACGGCAAGCTTTGGCGTTGCATCGGGTTTCCCGGCGAGCCACGAAGAGCTGATTCGCGAAGCGGACGAAGCGCTCTATAAGGCCAAGAACAGCGGGCGCAATCGCGTGGTGGCGATCGAGATCGACTCCCGCCGGAGCGCAATGCCGCGCGTCGGCTAAGATCCTTTCAGGGCAGCGGTAAACGTACGGTTGCGCGTGCACCTTCGCTATCTTCCCGATTGACAAGACGAATTTCGCCGCCGTGTGCGCGGGCGATTTGCTGTGCCAGAGCGAGACCGACGCCGCTGCCGGTGGGCTTGGTGGTATAGAACGGCACGAACAGGTTCTCGCTGTTGGCGATGCCGAGGCCGTTGTCTTCGATGGAGATCTCGACGGCCGACTCCGCCAGTTGCCATCCGATGCGCACGGGATCTGAGCCGTTGGCCAGCGAAGCGTCGACGGCATTCTTGAGCAGGTTGATGAGCATCTGTTCGAGCTGATCCGGATCGGCGTTCAGTGTGGCGAGTGGTCCGGGCTGCAGCTGAATGGGGACGCGCTGGTCGAGCAGGGCCACGCGCTCAATCAACGGAGCGAGGGGGACGTTCTTCAAGTGCGGCGGCGGCAGCTGGGCAAGGATGCGATACGACTGCACGAAACGGTGAAGAGAGTCCGCGCGGCTTTCGACCACGCCAAGGCCCCGGCGAAAATCGCGGACAGTATCGTCGTCGCCCTCGATGCGATCGGCACGGGCGAGCAGGCTGCCGGCGATGGATTTGATAGGAGCAAGCGAGTTGGAGAGCTCGTGCCCCAGGACGCGAATGAGGCGTTTCCACGCAGCCTGTTCTTCTTCGCGCAAAGGCTGGCTGACGTCGGCGAGGAGGAGCAGGGTGTGGGGCGCGCCATCCTGACGGAAGGCGGCTTTGCGCAAGAGCCAGCGATTGGGCTTGGTGCCGAAGGAGTGGATGCTCTGATCGGGCGCAGCGAGCAGGTTTTCGAGGCCAAGATCGCGCGCCGTGCGGCCGAAGGCTCGTGAGTGGGGGATGCCGAGCAGTTGGACGCCGGCTTCGTTCACGAGTTGGAGGACATTTTCGCGATCGAAGGCATAGATCGGAGAGTGCATGACCTCGAGAATGCGAGCGAGCAGGGCGGTGGCTTCGAGAGAACGAACGCGCTGGCGTTGGAGGAGATCGGCGAGGGCGTTGATCTCGGCGGCCAATTCACCGAGGGCATCTTGGGTGCCTGCTCCGCGGGCGCGAAAGGAGTAGTCCGCTTCGCGCAGGGAGGAGACGACGTTGGAGAGCGTTTGCAAGGGGCGGACCAAGCTCTCGATCATCGAAGCGGTAATGAAGAGCAGATAGATAACAAGGCAGCTGACGGCGAGAATCGCAGGGGCGAGAGAGACGTCGTGCTGGTAGAGAAGGATGCCGACAAAGATCAGCGTGGGAAGCGCAAGGAACAGGCAATAGAGCCATGCCCGGCGCACTGCCGAGGCACGCCGTCTGCGCACGCGCCGATCATAGACCATACTTTTCGATGCGCCGGTAGAGCGCGGCGCGGCTGAGCCCGAGAGCCTCAGAGGCCTGAGAGATGTTGCCGTCGCAGCGGCGCAGGACTTTGCGAATGAGCAGGGATTCGACCTCGTCGATGCTCATGTTGTCGAACGAAGGCGCGCTGGGCCGTGAGGAGGCGACGGCGAGATTGGCAGGCTCGATCTCTTCGCCGCGGCAGAGAAGAACGGCTCGTTCGACGGTGTGCTCAAGTTCGCGCACATTGCCCGGCCATGGATATTGCATCATCTGCTGCATGGCGGAAGGAGAAAACGCCGTGACCTGCTTACGGTAGCGGTTGCGATTGCGTTCGAGGAAGTGGGTGGCGAGGAGTGGAATGTCTTCGCGGCGCTCGCGCAATGGCGGCAGGTGAATTTCGACGGTATTGATGCGAAAGAGCAGATCTTCGCGAAAGTTGCCGGCGGCAGCCTCTTCATGGAGGAGGGCGTTGGTCGCGGAGAGCACGCGCACGTCGACGCGACGTGTTTGCGAGGAGCCTACGCGTTCGAGCTCGCCGGTTTCGAGCACGCGAAGCAGTTTGGCCTGCTGGCGAATGGGCACGTTGGCAATCTCGTCGAGAAAGAGGGTACCGCCGTTGGCGAGCTCGAAGCGACCGACGCGATCGGTGCGGGCGTCGGTAAATGCGCCTTTAACGTGGCCGAAGATCTCGCTCTCGAAGGTGCCTTCAGGGAGGCCGCCGGCGTTGACAGCAACCAGGGGCATGCGCGCGCGGGGCGACGCGGCGTGGAGGAGTTTGGCGACGATCTCTTTGCCGGTGCCGTGTTCGCCGGTGATGAGGACATTGGCGTCGGAGGGACCGACCTGCGCGATGAGCTCGAGGACCGGGCGCATGTTGGGGGCGGCGGCGATGAACTCGGGCATGCCTTCGGCGCGGAGCAATCGGTTTTCGAGTTCGAGCTGGCGAGCGCGGCGCAGGGCCTGATGCAGCTCGGCATGGACGCGGATGATGGAGATGAGGCGCTCATTCTCCCAGGGTTTCTGGATGAAGTCGCGCGCTCCGCGCTTGATGCTCTCGACGGCGAGATCGATGTTGCCCCAGGCGGTCATGACGATGACGGGGAGGCGCGGGTCGATCTCCTGCAGCCGCGCGAGGAGGTCGAGGCCCTCCTGGCCGGAGGTGGTGTCGCGCGTGTAGTTCAGATCGATGAGGAGGACATCGTAGTCGCTTTGGCCGAGGGCCTCGAGCAGGAGTTGAGGCGAGCGAACGGTGTCGACATGGATGCCCTGGGGTTGAAGCAGCAACTCGACTGCTTCGAGGATAGAGGGCTGGTCGTCAGCGACGAGAACGCGGATTCGAGCTTGCTTACGAAGGTCTGTCATGATTTTTGTGCGCTCTCACGCCTGCGGTTTTATTTCCTCCAGCATTGTTTTGTGGTTGGGCCGTAGTCCTTGGGTGATTTTACGGTGCGCGGGTGACGACGCCGGTTTTTGCATCGTCGATGGAGACACCTGTTCTCTCGAGCGTTTCTCCGATGGCGCGGTCAATGTCGACCTTCTTCTTTTCATAGTTAGTTGCTGCAACGTCGAGAGCGGACTCGGCCTGGGCGAGCGCGTTCTCAGCGATCAGCGTATCGACGCTGGATTTGGCGCCGAGCACCTGTTCCTGCTTGACGATGTCGAAGGTTTTCTGTGCCAGATCGCGGGCCTTCAGGGCGGCGTCGACACTGGCTTGCGCTTGCTCAAGGGCAAATTTCGAGTCCCGGACATCGAACAGAATGTTCTTCTTTTGCTGCTCGTAGGCGATCTGGCTTTGGCGAAATGCGAGGACAGCGCGGAACTGATCGGCCTTGGCCTGGCGATTGCGAATCGTGATGTTGAGCGTGAAGCCGACCTGGTATTCGGGCGCTGAGTAGTTGAAGGCGTCCTTCAGTACACCAGGTGTGCCGCTGGGAAGGGTCGTGGAGCAGTAGCCAGGACCCTCGTTTTGACTGCAATTCGGGTTCAGCGGACCGCCGAGCCCGGTTCCGCTAAATGCGCCGTAGGCATTGAGCGAAGGCAACAAGGAATTGTTGACGGCTTTCAGGTTTTCTCGAGCGATTTGCATACCGATCTCGTCCTGGGCGACATCGGGACGATTCTTCTCGGCCTCGGCGATGAGATCTGCGATGGACTTGGTTTCGTTGGGATCAGCCGCGCCTTTAGTGTCCAGGGGAATCACGGGCATTTCGTCGATGGCAGGATCGTCGGCCTTGGTGAGCGCGTTCTTCAGGTTCAATTCTGCGGCTCGCAGATTCGCACGCGAGACAGTGAGATTGCCCTCGGCGGCGGCCACGGCAGCCTGATCGGTCATAACCTGCATCTCGGGGATTGCCTGGAGCTGGAGCTGCTTCTGATCGTCGGAGAGGGTCTGATTGGCGAAGCCCAGAGTACGCTCCTTAATCTGTTCGTCCTGGTAAGCGTTCACTAGATCCCAATAGATGTCCTGCACTCCAGTAACGGTTGCGATGACCTGCGCCTTGAAGGCGTAGTCGGTGATCTGAAGGTTCCTCTTGGCGATACGAATCCATCGCTCGTTAGTGCCGAAACCGAAACCCGCCAGCAGGGGCTGGGTAACCACAGCTTGCCAGAAAAGCTGAATTTGCGGGTCCACAATGTTGAGCGGGCTGTTCGACGTCTGACGCAGCCCGTTGAAGGTCCACTGAACACCTGTACCAGTAGGAAAATACTCCGTGAACTGGGTTGTGTAGCCAATCGTGTTGTTCTCAAGGAGAGGAACGCCGACGAGAACCGTATTCAGCTCCTGGGTCTTGGTGTGATCGACATAACCCTTGAAGGTGAGTATGGGGTCAAAGGGATTCACAAATGTGCCCTCACCCAAGGTGGATTGCACCAGACCACCGGCGCCGGCTGCCCCGGCTCCGGAGGAGGATACTCCCCCGCCGCCGGCAAGCCCGGACCCTGAGGACGCGCCAGCCGGGCTGCTGATGCTGGTGTTGACACCCAGGGCCGAGTAACCGGCCCTGGTGCGAGCGAGGTCGGTGAGGGCTGTGGGCAGGTTGTAGCGGAACGAGGCCAGGTCAAGGTTGTTCTCAATCGCCACCGCGATCGCATCGCGCAAAGAAATGTAGAGATTGCCATTGCGAATGAGACTCTGCAGGCGCGGCGAGTTGGAGAGGTCAAGTTGAGGCACCGTACTTGGCCTGTACGGTGCGAACGGATTCCGTGAATGCGGCAAAGGTACGTAAAAGACATGTTGCGGATCGACCGCCTGCTGTTGTTGCTGCTGCATCGTTTGCGCCAGGGAGGGCAATGCTGCTGAGCCACTGGTGGGCGCGGGGGCCTCGGGCGCGGGCTGAGCGGTCTGTGCGTCCGCGGGCTGGGCTTGCGCTTGCGCGGGTTCGACGGCAAGCGCCATGTTGGCCTGCAACAAAAGAATTGCGGCAACCGATTGCGCACGCGCACAAAAAGAAGAAGCGGTCATTGAGAATTTCCCCCAGGGACGGTTCACTGTGCGGCGACCTCCGCTGAGGTCTGCAGCGCTTCGTCGCGCGTGAGCCATCCGTCGCGCAGCTCGAGGATGCGCGATCCGTAGCGCGCGTTCTCTTCAGAGTGCGTGACTTGAACGATGGTTGTGCCTTGGCGATTGAGCTCGCGAAACAGTTCCATGATTTCGCGGGCCTGCGTGGAGTGGAGATTACCGGTGGGTTCATCGGCGAGAAGCAGCGAGGGCGCGTGGACAACGGCGCGCGCGATGCCGACAAGCTGCTGCTGGCCGCCGGAGAGCTGATTGGGAAACAGGTCCTTTTTGGCGACGATCTGGAAACGATCGAGGATGTCGGCGACCATGCCGGCGCGTTCTTTCGAGGGCAGATTCTTGTAGGACAGCGGCAGGTCGATGTTCTCGGCGACGGTGAGGTCGTCGAGCAGGTGATAGCTCTGGAAGACCATGCCGATGCGCTGGCGGGCGAGGTCGGCGCGCTGCTTGCGGTTGAGTTTGTGGGCGGGAGTTTCGCCGAACCAGTACTCGCCGAGCCAGCCGTCGTCGAGGAGTGCGAGCACGTTCAGGAGCGACGACTTCCCTGCCCCGGATGGGCCCATGATGGTGACGAATTCGCCTTCTTTGATGGTGAGGGTGACGCGGCGCAGCACCCAGGTTTCGGTGTGGCCGGTGCGATAACTGCGTTCAACGTTTTTTAGGTCGATCATAATTCCAGCTCCAGTCTCAAATCCTTACACTCCAAATTATTCCGTACGAAGGGCACGCATGGGCTCGACGGCGGCGGCTCGGCGCGCGGGGATATACGACGCGACCATGGCGGCCACAAACAAGACGGCAGCCACCGAGAAGAAGGCCGTAACGTCGATTGAGCCTACGTTGTAGAGTGTGCTCTTCATGGCACGGCCCACGAAGAAAGCGCCCACGAGTCCCAGAACCATGCCGATGCCCGCAAGGGTGGCTCCCTCGCGCAGCACCATGCGCACGACGCGCTCGCGGCCAGCGCCAAGGGCCATGCGCAGCCCGATCTCATGCTCACGCTGGCCCACGGCGAAGGCCATGACGCCGTAGATACCGATTGCCGCGAGGACAAGCGCGATGAGGGCGAAGCTCGCGTAAAGCACCAGAGAGAAGCGCTCGCCGGAGAGGTCTTCGTCGCGAATCTGATCGAGGGTTCGTACATCGGCAAGCGCGACTGTGGGATCGACGGAATGGACAGCAGCGGCGATCGTCCTGGTCATCGCTTCGGGATCAAGCGCAGTGCGTACGCCCACTTCGGCAAAGGGCCACGAACTCTGGTAGAAGGGCACCAAAATCTCTGGGCGTTGCCGCTGGAAGTTGCCTCCACGGACATCGTGGTAGACGCCGACGATCACCCACGGCTGTTCGGGACCGAGCTTGGTCGCGCCGGGAATGAGCTGCTCAACATTGAGGGTCTGGCCGATGGGATCTTTGCCGGCGAATTGCTGCCGAACAAGTTCTTCATTGATCACGGCAACATGAAGGTTCCCTCCATTGTCGTCTTCGTTCAGAAAGCGGCCCTTGACGAGGCGAATGCCGTAGGTCCGGAAATAACCCGGGGTCACCAGGCCGAATCCGGCGAGCGGGCGCTGTGAGCGATCAGCGGACTCGGGCCGCCCGGAGATCGTAAAAGCCATCCCGAAACCGGCACCCCTCAGGGGCACTCCGGTGGCCGCAGTTGCGCTCTCGACACCGGTAGTGGACTCGATGCTGCGCAGGATCTGCTGGTAGTGGCCGACGATCTGATCGCCGGTGAAGTTCATGTCCTTGTTCATCGGGAGGCCGAAGGTGAGGATGTGGTCGGTCTGCACACCGAGGTCGACATGAGCAAGATTCCAGAAGCTGTGCATGGCGAGGCCGGCACCGGCAAGCAACGCGAGGGCCAGGGTGAATTCGCCGACGACCAATGCCTGCCGCACGCGATGGCGGGCCTTACCGGAACCTGAGCGGCCACCTTCTTTGAGGGCCTCGCCAGGATCGAGCCGCGACGCATACCAGGCAGGGGCGGTACCGAAGAGGAGACCGGCCAACGTGGTGGCGCCGAGTGTGACCGCGAGGACCGGCAGACTGAGCCGGAGGTCGGCCTCGGTCGGAAGCGTGTCGGGCGGCATGGCGGCGATGAATCCACGCAGCATGGCATAGCCGACGCCGACGCCGAAAGCGCCGCCGAGGAAGGCAAGGGCGAGGCTCTCGGTGACGAATTGAAGGAAGACAGTGCTCCGCGAGGCCCCCAGAGCAGAGCGCACCGCAATTTCGCGCTGGCGTGAGGTACCCCTGGCGAGCAGGAGATTGGCCACATTGACGCAGGCGATGAGGAGGACGCAAGCAACCGCAGCGAGAAGGAGCCAGAGGGTGAGCTTGACGTTATCGCCCATGAAGTCGTTCTGCAAAGGATCGACGCGCGCGCCCCAGCCCTTGTTTGAGCGCGGGTTCACCTGGGCGATGTGCGTGGCGACGGCATCCATATCGGCCTGGGCCTGTTTGAGGGTAACGCCGGGCTTGAGCCGGCCCATGACGTAAAGCCAATGGAAGTCGTGGTTCTTCTGCTCGGGCTTGAAAACGAGCGGCACGATCATATCCTGATTGAGCCGATCCGCCTGACCGCCCGCGAGCACACCGACCACCGTGTAAGGTTTCTGATCAAGCTTGATCTGTTTGCCGATGATGTTGGGGTCAGCCCCGAGCCGCCTCCACGTCTTGTTCATCAGGATGACGACATGGTCTTTGCCGTCGACGCTTTCTTCGGGGAGAATGTCGCGGCCCATCACGAATCGATTGCCAAGCATGTTGTACATGCCCGGCGTGACCATCTGGGCCTGGACCATCTCCGGCGCCTCTTTGCCAGCCATGTTGAAGCTTGTGCCGGAGAATGCCTTAAGCGCCTGAAATGCATTGCTCTGCTGCTGCCAATCGAGGAAGTCGCCGGCAGAGACGCCGTTTTGGTGAAAATCTCTGATCGTGGACCAGACCATGACCAGCTGGTCGGGATTGGGATAGGGCATGGGGGCGATGAGGGTCGCGTAGACCACCGTGTAGATGGCCGTGGTGGCGCCGATGCCGAGCGCAAGGGTGAGGATAGCCGTAATGGTAAAGACCGGCGCTTTGCGCAACTGGCGCAGTGTGTAAAGCAGATTCCGAAGGATTGTTGCCATTGCGTTCTCTCCTCTCTCTTCTTACTCGGTACGTAGGGCTTGCATGGGTTCAACAGAGGCGGCTCGACGCGCAGGGGCGAGTCCTGAAGCAAACACCGTGAGGACGAGCAGCAACGCAGCGGCGCAATAGCTGATCGGGTCGAAGGGTGCGACACCGATAAGCATCGAACGCAGGAGCTTGACGGCGCCGATCGAACCCAGGCCGCCGGTGATCAGCCCGATGAGAACGACACTCGTTGCGCCGCGCAAAACGAGGGCGAATATCCGCTGGCGTGTGGAACCGAGCGCCATGCGCAAAGCGAATTCTCGATGGCGTTCGAGGACCGAATACGCCATGACGGCGTAGAGGCCCATCATGGCTACAAGTACGCTGCAAAGGGCATAGACGCCGAGTAACTCGGCGGGAGCACGAGAGCCCTGGTACTGGACATCCGTGATCTCTTCGAGGGTGCGCACAGATTCAAGAGGCAGGGTTGAATCGAGCGCATGAACGGCCTGGCGCAGTTGAGGAGCGACGGCGTTTGCCGTGGTGCGCGAGCGAACAGCGACGATGGCATACGGGTAGCCCGAGGTGCCCTGGGCCAGGGGAAGATACAGGACCGGAGACGGCGGGTCGGTATCAGCGGGGTTGTGGTAGGCGTAGTTTGAAACGATACCGACGATGCGGCGTGGGCGTTTGTCGACGATGACGCTCGCGCCGATGGCGGTAGTTTTCGGCCAATAACGCTGAGCCATCGCCTCGTTGACGATGGCAACGTCGGGCGCAGAGGAGTTGTCGTGGAGTTCGAAGTCGCGGCCCTGCTGCAGGCGAATGCGCATGGTGCGGAAGAAGTCGGGACCATCGAGGTCGGTGACGACAGACATGTCTTCATTTTTCGCCGGGACATAGCCGGGAATGCCGAAGTCCTGGGTGTTGCCGGAGCCCCAATCGCCGAGCGGGAGGTGGGTGGTGAGGGTCGCAGAGGCAACGCCGGGTGCATTGCGCAGGCTCTCGAGAAGCGCAGCGTGGAAGGCGATGGCCCGCTGTTCGTTGTAGCCGGAGCGGGAGAGATCGACCATGGCCGTGAGCGTGTTGGTGCGATCGAAGCCGATGTCGCGATGGAAGATCGCGAATGCGCTGCGGGTGAGCAGGCCACAGCAGACGAGAACGATAAAGCAGATGCCGAGCTGGAGGCCAAGGAGGATCCGCTGACCGATGCGGCTGTTGGACCGGCCGGCGACGGCGGCTCCGCCTGCACTGAGAGCCTCGCGCTGCGAGATGCGCAGCGACTGGCGCATGGGGTACATGCCGCAGAGAAGCGTGACTGCGATGGCAAGGCCGGCAACGAAGAGAAGAATGCGCGGGTCGGTACGCAGATTGAAAACGAGCGGGAAGCCGAAATCGGGCATCAAGATGTAGAGTGTGCGGGAGAGCGCGGTGCTTGCGCCCCAACCCGCGAGAGCTCCGGCGAGCGCGAGCAACCCTGTCTCGATGAAGACCTGCGATGCGATGCGTACCAGCTTTGCGCCAAGAGCGGTACGTATAGCGATTTCGCGACGGCGCCGCGCTGCGTGCTGAGCCAACAGCGAAGCGATGTTGATGCAGACAAGGATCATCAGCAGCACCGAGGCACCAAGAAGCACCGGAAGCTGCTCGCCAATACCACTAAAGACGCCGCGCTCGAAGTGCGAGGAGTCGCGCAGGTTCAGATCCCAGCCAGTGTTGCGGCCATCGTTTTGCTGAGCGACGAAGGCCCGAGCCAGGGCGTGGAGTTCTGCAGCCGCGGCGGAGTCCTGAACGCCGGGACGCTGGCGGACGACCGCTTGCAATCCGTAGTGGGCCAGCGGGTCCGGCGGAGCGTCAGGGGAGAGATCGCGCAAGGAAGAGAGCGGAATCCAGGCAGCTTCCGCAATGCCGCCAAAGATGCCGGCGAATCCGGCGGGGGCTACACCGACGATGGTGAACGTGTGGCGATTGACGGAGACCGTGCGGCCGACGATGCTGGAGTCGGCGTCGAAACGCTGGCGCCAAAGTCCGTCGGAAAGGACAATCTCATCGTGCGCGCCATAGGCACGATCATCGGCGCCGGCATTGAATGCCCGACCGATTTGCGGCTGCACGCCGAGCACCGCAAAGTAGTTGGAGGAGACGGTGCCTGCGGCGATCGCGACCGGCTGCGTATCGGCTCGATTCAAGTTGAGGGTTGTGAGGGCGAGCGCGGCGGCATCGCTGAATGACCGCGCGTGTTGCCGGACGAACTGGTACTGGTCGTAATGGATCGAATAGCCCTGGCTGCCGAGTACTGTGGCATCGATGAAGCGCAGGCTGCGTGCGTCGCGTACCTGCGGCCAAGGATTGAACAGAACCGCGTTGGTCCAGGTGGCTACGGTGGTGAGTGCGCCGATGCCAAGAGCCAAGGTGAGCACCGCACTCAAGGTGAAGCCCGGCGATTTACGCAGCTGGCGGAGAGCGAAGCGCGTGTCGTGCAGCAGTGCGGCGATCACAGTTTTCCTCCTTTACTCGGTGCGCAAAGCCCGCATGGGTTCGATGGATGCCGCGCGGCGCGCGGGGACGATGGCCGCGGCCGCAGCACAAAGGGCGAGCGCGAGCGGCGCGCCGGTGAGGGCGATGGGGTCAAAACTGCTGACTCCATAGAGCAAACTTTTCATGAGGTAGGCCGCGTAGAGCGATGCGGGAATGCCGAGCATCAAACCGATCAAGATTTGCCCGAGAGCTCCGCGCAGGACAAGCGAGACGACGGAGTTGCGTGTGGCGCCGAGGGCCATGCGGATGCCGATTTCGCTGGTACGGCGGGCGACAAAATAGGACATGACGCCGTAAAGGCCGACGCAGGCGAGAATGAGGGCCAGAATCCCGAAGAGGGTGCTGAGACGGGCGACAAGGCGCTCCTGATCGAAGTTGCCCGCGACCTGATCGGAGAATGAGCGAAGGTCCGTCACGCTGAGATTGGGATCGATAGAGGCGAGCGTCTTCCGCATCAGTGCGTCGACGTTGGACGGAGGGGCGATGAAGTCGATGATTATGGCGTTCATGCCCATCGACTGCACCTCGGTGGTGATCATGTCGGGTTCTGTGAAGCCGGCGAATTGCTGGGTGAGGGGACGAAGATAAACCGAATGCACCTCTTCGCGAGGATTGTTCATCTTGAAGTCGCGGAAGACGCCGACGATTTGCCATGCTCCCGAGTACTTTGCAAAGTCGATGCCGAAGCGTTTTCCGATGGGATCCTGATTGGGAAAGAAGCGCTTGGCAAAGGCCTGATTGACAATCGCAACTTGTGGAGAGGTAGCTGTGTCCTGGTCGGTAAAGTTGCGGCCGCGCACAACGGGCACGCCGATGGAATCGAGGTAGTGGGTGCTGACGCGGACCCATGTCGAGCTGCAGTGGTCGCCGGGCTTAGGTTCGGGATGACCCTGCTGGATCACGCACTCGCCCCAGTTGTCGCCTTCGAGCGGGCTATACATCGCAAGGCTCATGCTGCGCACACCGGGCAAGTTGGAAAAGCGATCTTCGATTCTGCGGTAGAGAGCGGGGAGGCGATCGGTGGTGTAACCGGCGCCGTCGGGGTCGATGTGGAGGACATAACGGTTGTGAGTTTCAATGCCGAAGTCCTGATTCTCGAGCTGGGACAGGCTGCGGGTCATGAGGATGGCTCCGCAGAGCAGCACGATGGACAACGCGGCCTGAAAGACCACCAGGGCACGTTGGGGAAGCGAGGCGCTGTCGCGTGTGGAGCGGTTGACGCCACGCAGTGCTTCGGCTGGTTGCGCATGCGACGAGAGCCAGGCGGGGCCCGCGCCGAACAGGATACCGGTGACGAGCGAGACGAGAAACGCGAAGCCAAGGACCGTGAGGGAGGGATTGGCGTCGATGGGCAAATTATGGGCTTCGGGGAACGCGACGGCGAGAATGCTTCGGCATCCGAGATAGGCCACGCCGAGTCCGGCAAGGCCACCGAGGAAACTGAGGAGAACACTCTCGACGAGGATCTGCCGGATGAGATCGCGGCGAGCGGCTCCGAGGGCCATCCGGACGGAGATCTCGCTGCGCCGCGTGGTGGCGCGGGCGAGCATGAGATTGGCGATATTGGCGCAGGCGATGAGCAACACGATCGAGGAGAGGATCATGAGCATCTTCAGACCTTTGCCGGAGTATTCCTGAAGGTTTTGAATGCCGCCGCCGCCGGGAGTGAGAACAACGTGCATTTTGGGGATGATGACGCCCCCGCCATTCTCGAGGAGAACGGTGCGTGTCTTGAGCCACTGGCGCAGAGTGGCGGTGATTCTGGATTGAAGGGCGGGAATGCTTTGACCGGGGCGCACGCGACCCACGAGGTAGAGCCAATGCGAATCGCCGTGATGCAGGATGGCGGACGGTCCGCGCAGATACGGCTCGGTTTGGATTGGCGCCCACAGATCGGGAGTCGCGTCCGAGACGCGATCGCCAAAGAAGCCTGGGGGGGCAATGCCGATGACCGTGAAGGGGTGCGTCTGAATGAAGAGGGTTGATCCAACGATCGAGGGATCACCGGCATACTCGCCCTGCCAGGCCCGGTAACTGAGAACAACGGACGGCGCGGCGGACGGTGTGTCGTCGGAATCGGAAAAGACGCGACCGGACCATGGGCCGATACCGAAGGTGGAGAAGTAGTTGCCGGAAACGAACTCCGCGTGCAGGGATTTGGGCACCGCGTTGCCGCGGCGCACGGCCCATTCGTCATGGCCAGCCTGCATGGCGGCGAGTTGCTCGAACTCGGGGGTCTGGGAGCGCAGGGATTGATAGAGGTCGGTCGAGAAGATGGTGAAGTCGCCGGTGTCGCCTGCGTTACCGGGGAAGCCCCCCTCGACGCAGCAGTCGTCATTGTCGCCAATGCGCCAGAGCTGAGCCGGATCTGCGACGGGCAGCGTGCGCAGAAGAATGCCGTGCACGAGGGTGAAGATCGCCGTATTCGCACCGATGCCGAGCGCGAGCGTGAGAATTGCGGTGAAGGTGAATCCCGGCGCCTTGCGCAGTTGGCGGAGTGCGTAACGAATGTCCTTCAAGAGACTACTCATCTTTCCACTCCTCGGCTATTCGGTGCGCAGTGCACGCATGGGATCGATGGATGCGGCGCGCGCGGCTGGGATGAGGGAGGCGAGCAAGCCGGCCAACATGAGGCATAGAGCCAGCAACAAAAAGCCGCCAACCTCTTTTGGTGTGTCGAAGTAAATGACCACGCCAATGATCTTGCGAACGAAGATGGTAAGGACGAGGCCGGCAGCCGCGCCTGAACCGACCATCCAGGCGACGCGGCGCAGGATCATGGCGAGAATCCGATCGCGCGATGCGCCGAGAGCCATGCGCACACCGATGTCGCGCGTGGAGAGCTCGACCTCATGACTGACGAGCCCATAGAGACCGACAAGGGCCAGAACAAGAGCGAGGCCGGCAAAGATACCGAAGAGCCAGCCTTCCATGCGATCGAAGACGAGTTCATCGGCGATTGCGTCGGACATGGTGCGGGGATCGGCGAGCGGAACCGTCGGATCGACTTCACGGAGCGCAGTGGTAAGCGCGGGAATGAGCGGTTTCGGGTCACCGTCGGTGCGCACAAGCAGCACCATCGTTGACATCGTCAAGGCACGGTCTTTGAGAGGGATTTCATCGATGAGATAGTCCATCTCGGCCAATGCCGGCTGGCGCAGATCCTGACGAACGCTACCTGTGACGCCGACGATGGCGGTCTTCTCCTCCGGCTTTTCGTGATCGTCGATGTGCGGCGTTGCGCTGGGGAATGTGCCGTGCAGAAATTTCGCGACGAAAGCCTGGTTAACGAGTGCGGTTCCTGCCTTGTTGTCGGGCCTGTCGAGGGATGCAGAAAGCCCGCGGCCGGCGCGAAGCCGAATGCCGAAGACGTCATAATATCCCGGCGAGACCATGCGATCTTCCGCAAGCATTTCGGCGTTTTTCGGATTGGGCGGCTGGCCGGCGATGTGGACGTCGGAGTTCGCACCCCAGCTCTCGATGGGCAGCATGTCAATGAGCCCGGCGGCTTTCACTCCTGGAATCTGTCGCACGCGATCGAGAAGTGGATTGAAGAAGCCGGAGAGCGGATCGCGACCTTCGTACCTGGCTGGAGCGATGTGCAGGTCGACGGCCAGGATGTGCTGGGGCTCGTAGCCGAGATCTTCATGCTGGTAATGGGTCACGACTCGAATGAGCATACCGGCAACCACGAGAAGGACGAGCGTGAGGGCGACCTGGGTGACGATGAATCCAGCGCGCAGGCGATGCTGTGTGCGATCGGCACCGGCGCTGCCGCCGGAGCGAAGCGCGCGATTCGGATCTACGCCGGATAGCCGCAGCGCGGGAAAGAGCGAGGCAGCGATGCTTGCGCAGACGGCGATGGCGGCCGCGGCGCCGAGCACAGCCCAGTTCATGTGGATGTCCGCGCCGCGCTGCAGCGCTTTAATCAGGAAGGCGCTCAGCAGTTCGAGCAGGCTCCATGCGAGCAGCATTCCGCCAGCCGCGCCGGCGGCGGCGAGCACCAGGCTCTCCGTGAGCGCCTGACCGATCAAGCGACGGCGGCCGGCACCAATGGCGACGCGCATGGCCATCTCGCGTTCGCGTTTGACGCCGCGGGCAAGCAGCAGGCCCGCGATATTGACGCAACCGATTGCGAGCACAGCCAGGGCAGCGGCGAGAAGAACCCAAAGCGCGCCACGGCTCTTCGAATCGACCGACTCGGACAACGGCAGAAGATGTAAGGTGCGACCGCCGTCTGTGTCGGGATAGGTGCGGGCAAGGTTGGCAAATACGTGGGTGAGATCCGCCTGGGCAGCTTGCACGCTGACACCGTCTTTGAGGCGTCCCACGGTACGAAGCCAGTGACCGCCACGGGTCTGCATCCACTGCGCTGCGTCGAGATGAACCGGAGTGTAGATGGCATCGCGGGCATTGAGCGGGTAGCGGAAGCCAGCGGGCATGACCCCGACAATCGTCGAGGCGCGGCCATCGAGACGCAGGGACGTGCCGACGACGTCGCGCGCGCCGTTGAAGTGTTTCATCCAGGTCTCATAGCTGAGGACGACGACATCGTTTTTGCCTATAGTCTGCTCGCCGGGCAGGAATGTACGACCGAGGATTGGGGGCACGCCGAAGACATCGAAAAAGTTGTCGGTGGTACGGACCGATTGAAGAGCCGTAGGACCGTTGGGGGTTTCGGCGGCGGCATCGCGCCAGCGGAAGTAGCCGGCCAGGGCTTTGAATGTTGTGGTTTGGGCGCGCTCATCCAAATAGGAGGGCCAGGAGGCAGGCTGGAAGTAGCCGCCGCTGCTGTTGTGGCTGTCGATGTCGACGATGCGGCCGGGCTCGGGGAATGGCAAGGGGCGCAGAACGACTGCGTCGATGACGCAGAAGACCGCTGTCGCGAGGCCGACGCTGAGGGCGAGCGTCAGCACGACGGTTAATGCGAATCCGGGCGACTTGCGCGATTGACGCAGGGCGTAGTGAAGGTCGTGCACGAGCGTCGACATGGCGTTCCCTCCCTATTCGGCACGCAGCGCGTCGGTGGGATTGAGGCTTGCCGCCCTTTGCGCTGGAATGACGGAAGCAATCAGGGCCGCCAGACCCAACGACACCGTGGCCAGAGTGAGCATCAGGGGATCATAGGGCTTGACGGCATAGAGCTGATCGTTGATGCCGCGGCCAGCGGCGATGGCTGCGGGAATGCCGATGGCCAATCCAATGAGCACCTGCAGGAATGCGCCGCCGAGCACCATGGAGAGCACGACGCTCCTATCCGCACCGAGCGCCATGCGAATGCCGATTTCGCCGGTCCGCTGTTCGACGGTGTAGGCGGTGACGCCGTAGATCCCGATTGCGGCAAGAACGAGCGCGAGGACGCCGAAGATCAGTGTCAGCGTGGCAATCATTTCCTGCTGGCTGAAATCGTTGTCCAGCGTTTCGCGATAGCTGCCGAAATCGAGCAGGGCGAGATTGGGGTCGATATCGGAGAGCGCTTTGCGCACCTGCATCTGGAGGCCCTCGGGGTTGCCCGGAACCCAGAGGACCAGATTCTCCATATAATGAGCGCCCTTTTCGCCTTCGATGTCGACCGGCTTGGTGTATCTGGTGTGCTGGTCCATGGGCAGGAAGTACATGGGGCGGTCGGGGTCCTTATAACCCCAGTTGAGGTAGCGCATATCCTTTGCGACGCCGACGATCTCGAAGTCGCCGGCGTGGATCATTTCGTCGGCGCCGAAACGTTTGCCGATGGGGTTCTCGCCCTTGAGGAATTTCTGAGCGAAGGCCTCATTGACGACAGCAACCTGCGGCGCGTTGACGGTATCGCGCTCGTCGATGGCGCGACCCTTGGCGATGGTATTGCCGAGGGTGGAGAAGAAGCCCGGCGTGACGCGCGTCCAGGTGGCGCCGTCGTCCTCGCCGGAGTGTGGCTCGGGCTTGCCTTGAATGCGAACGCCGTCGTTCCAGCTGTCGCCGCTCATGGGGGCATAGGTGGCGCCGGCAACGCCTTTGACACCGGGTATCTGCTGAAGGCGATCGAAGATGCGGCGGTAGAGGAGCTCGAGTTGCTCGGGCTGATAACCAGCCTGGAAGGCATCGATCGAAGCGATGTAGCGGTCTTCGACAGCAAATCCGAAGTTTTGATGCTGGAGGTTACGGAGGCTCTGCGACAACAGGACGGCGGCGCTGAGGAGCACGAGTGAAACGGCAGCCTGGACAATGACCAGGACTTTCTGCGACCAGCTGGCGCCTTTGCGTGTGGAGCGGTTTGCCCCGCGCAGCGCTTCGATGGGATCGGCGTGCGAGGTCATCCAGGCAGGCACGATGCCGAAGAGGATGCCGGTGAGCAGCGAGACTCCCAGCGCAAACAGCAGCACCGGGGTCGACGGGGAGGCCTGAATAGGCACATAGAGGTTGGGGCCCGGTCCTGTAAAGGCGAGGTGCAGAATGAGCGAGGTGCCGAGGTACGCGATGCCGAGTCCGGCTGCGCCCCCGATGACGCCAAGGGTGAGGCTCTGGACGAGGGCCTTGGCGATGAGGCGACCGCGCGAGGCGCCGAGCGCGATGCAGAGCGAGGTTTGCTGGCGGCTGCGGAGGCCGCGGGCGAGCAGGAGATTGGCGAGGTTGGCGCACGCGATCAACAGGACACACGCAGCGGCGATGAAGAGGATTTTGAGCGCGTCCTGATACTGCTCGCGCATATCGGTGACGCCCGCGCCACCGGGCGTGAGGAACATCTGCTGCTTGGGAAGATATTCCTTGTCCTGCATGGTGAGGTCGGCGTAGTGGCTCATCTGCCATTGGCGCAGTTCGGTGCGCAATTGCGCTTCGAGGGCCTTTGGATCGGTCCCAGGTTTGACACGACCGATGATGTCGAGCCAGTTGGCATTGGACTGCGGCAGGCGGGCGCGCTTGCCGCCGATGATGAGTTCGGCGGAGAGCGGCATCCAGAAATCGGGCATACCCCAGCCCCGGACGTCGGCGCCCAGGAAGCCTGGAGCAGCAACGCCGACGATGGTGAACGGATTGTTGTTGAAGAGGAAGACGGAACCGACAATCGACGGATCGGAGTTGAACTTCTCTTTCCAGGCGTGATAACTCAGGACCGCGACAGGGGGGGCGCCGGCGCGATCGTCAGAGGGTTGCATCACTCGACCCAGCCAGGGACCAATGCCGAAGGTAGAAAAGAAATTGCCGGAGACGAACTGACCGTTGCGCGATTCAGCAGGCTGCGTGGCGCCGGCGCGTCGAACGCCGAGGCCTGTGTTGCCGCCTTGGAAGGCGGCCAGTTCCTCGAAGGCCGGTGTGTTGTCTTTGAAGCGGTGGTAGAGCTCGTTATTGAAGAGCGAAAACTCTTCCCACTGGGTGTACCCGCCCCAGTTGCAGCAATGGACTTTTTTACCGATGCGCCAGAGTTCATTGGGCCGGGTGACGGGGAGCGACTTGAGCAGGACCGCCTGCACCAGCGTAAAGATCGCGGTGGTTGCGCCGATGCCGAGCGCCAGGGTCAGCACCGCGGTCAGCGTAAATCCCGGCGACTTGCGCAACTGGCGCAGTGCGTAGCGCAGGTCCTGCAGAATTTGACTCATCCGAATCTCCCCGATGCCCGATGCGGCTTAGCGAACGGACCCCGACGGATGCAACGCGGCACCGCGAGCGGCGAGCCACAGTAGAGAAGCGTCGGGTTTGCGTTCAAGGCCTCTACTAGGAGGCCTCTACTTCTTCGGTCAGCTTCTTCAGCTCGTCTTCCGAAACGACCTTGCCGTCGAACAGGTGCACTTCGCGCTCGGCATGCTTGGCGAATCGTGGATCGTGGGTCACCATGCAGATGGTGGAGCCTTCGCGATGGAGGTCGGCGAGCAGGTGCATCACGGCTTCGCCATTCTTCGAGTCGAGGTTGCCGGTAGGCTCGTCAGCGAGCAGGATGGAGGGCGAACCGGCCAAGGCACGGGCTACAGCGACGCGCTGCTGCTGACCGCCGGAGAGCTGTGCGGGATAGTGCCGCATGCGGTGCGCCATGTTGACGCGCTCGAGAGCTTCTTTGACGCGCTTCTTGCGTTCGGCCGAAGGCATGCCGGCCCGATAGGTCAGCGGAAGCTCGACATTTTCTTCAACAGTGAGGTCGCCGATGAGATTAAAGCTTTGGAAGATGAACCCGATTTCCTGGTTGCGAATGCGCGAGCGCTCGCTGAAGCTGAGGTTCTCGACCGGCTTGTTGTTGAGCAGATAGCGGCCGCCGGTCGGCGTGTCGAGCAGGCCGAGGATGGAAAGCAGCGTGGATTTGCCGCAGCCTGAAGGCCCGGACATGGCCACATACTCGCCGCGCGAGATGGTGAGGTGAATGCCGGAGAGAGCGTGCGTCTCCACTTCGTCGGTATAGAAGACTTTGATGAGGTCTTCGATTTCAATCAGCTTGTCGTTTGCCATCCAATCCCCCTCTTTGCAGTTGTCAGTGAACAGTTGTCAGTGGTCAGATCGCCGCTGCTAATTGCCGCCTTTGCTCCAAACTTTTCCCTATTCGAGCCGGACGCGATCGACGTTGTCGTAGCGCGACATGTCGGAAAGAATCACTGTGTCGCCTTCCTTCAGACCATCGAGCACCTGAATCGTGTTGACCGAAGCGCGACCGACTTTCACCGGAACGCGCACGGCATACTTCCCATCCGGATCGACCTTGAACAGACTCAGGGTCGAATTCTCGTTGCCGAGAGCGGGGCGGCCGACCTGGATGGTGTCCGGTATGCGCTCGAGGTCGATGGTTCCGTCCACGCTCAGGCCGGGCACCGCGCCGGGTGGGAGCGGCCCATCCAGTTGTACGTCAACGGTGCGAGTTCCGTTCAAAACGGTGGGGTCGATGCGCGAGACATGACCGGGCACGATGCCGTTGTGGGTATCGATGGAAGCGGGCTGGCCGAGTTGAATGTCGTGGGCCTGGGTTTCGGCGATCTGAAGCGCGGCTTTGAGCTTGTCGAGCTGAATGACTTCAGCGACGGGGGTTCCGGCGGCAACGTGGGTGCCTACAGAGACGGGTCCCGCCGGCAGGGCTGCATCCTGACCCGCGATGCCGGCCTTCACTTCGAGGGCTGCTGTCTGCTTTTCGTACAGATCGACCAGAGTCTTGGCCTGATCGATCTTGGATTGCGCCGAAGAGAGCTGGACCTGGATGGCCTTCTCGTTGACATCAAGCTGCTCCATGGAAATCTTTTTCTGTTGAGCGAGCTGTTCAAATTTATTTTCAGAAGCGCCGCAGACAAGACCGGAGACCACACCGAGTTTGCAGAGCTGTGCATCGGTGTCGGCCTGCCGTTTGTCGGTTGAATAGTCGGAGTCGATCTGGGCAGCGGTTGTTCTTTTGTCCATCAACGTGCTTTGCAACGTGGATTGCAGAGACTTGTAATCGGCCTCTGCCTGCTGCTGTGCGAGCTTGGCGCTGAGGAGCTGCTGGTTGAGCTGTGGGTCGGCGAGATCGAGGAGGATGGTGTCCGGCGTTACTTTTGCTCCGGGCAAGACACGAATGCGGACGACGGTGGCGTCGGTTAGAGCCGGGATGAGCAGGATGCTGTCTTCGCGCGGAACCAGCGTGCCAGTCGAGCCGCGGACCTGGCGGATCATCGGGCCGCGCTTCACAGTGTCGGTCCAGATGGCGGAGCGGTCAACCGGAGGTGCGGCGGGCTTGAGGCGGGCAACGACGAAGACAGCGATCCCAATAATGACGACGGCGACGCCAGCGTAAACGAACATCTGGCGTTTCTTTTTCTGCTTAAGATCTGGCCGGGCGATATCCATGTCGGTATGGGAGGGAGCACTTGCCGTGCCAAAGGTAACGGGGGAATCCAATCAGAAAACAAAGAAGTTATTGAGGATGGCGGTGAGAGGCAGAGGAAGGATTGTTGACCGGATGCAGGGGCGAGTGTTCGGAATCGAACAGTCGGGGAGGGTGTCGGGAACCGGCTGGTTCGGGCGTCAGGCCCGTTCGACGGCCAGAGCGACCGCATTGCCGCCGCCGAGGCAGAGAGCGGCGATGCCCTTGGACTTGCCGTAGCGCTGCATAGCATGGAGCAGAGTGACGAGGACGCGCCCCCCGCTGGCGCCGATGGGGTGGCCGAGGGCGACGGCGCCTCCATGGACGTTGACCTTTGATGGGTCCAGATCGAGTTCGCGATTGACGGCGAGGGCTTGCACGGCGAAGGCCTCATTGAGTTCGAAAAGATCCACATCGGCAAGAGACCAGCCGGCCTTAGGGACCACTTTGCGGACCGCATCGATGGGGGCGAGCGAGAACCATGCCGGCTCACGACCGCTGATGGCTTGCGCGCGAATGACGGCAAGCGGAGCGAGATCCAGTTCACTGGCGCGGTCGGCGGTCATCACGACAATGGCTGCAGCGCCATCGCTCACGCCTGGGGCATTGCCGGCGGTAACGGTGCCAGCTTCTTTGAAAGCAGGTTTGAGACGGGAGAGAGTTTCGACTGTTGTGCCGGAGCGAATGGATTCGTCGGCGTCAAAAATCGCTGGCTGTGCGCCCTTTTTGGTGGGCGGGATTTCGATGGGGAGTATCTCGTCGCGAAAGACGCCCTGGGCCGTGGCTGCGGCGGCGCGGCTGTGCGATTCAGCAGCGAAGGCGTCCTGCTGTTCGCGAGTGATGGCGTACTTCTCAGCGACCATTTCGGCGGCTGCACCCATGTGGAAGTCGTTGTAGGGATCCCAGAGGCCGTCGTAGATCATGGAGTCGACCAGTTTGCCGTCACCCATGCGATAGCCGGAGCGGGCCTGGGGGAGGAGATAGGGCGCGTTGGTCATGGACTCCATGCCGCCGGCGACGACAATCTCGGCGTCTCCGGTCTGGATGGATTGCGCGGCGAGGCCTACAGCACGAAGTCCGGAGCCGCAGACCTGATTGATGGTGAGAGCACTGACTTCAGGCGGAAGACCGGCGTAGATGGCGGCCTGACGCGCCGGGGCCTGGCCAAGACCTGCCTGGAGGACGCAGCCCATAATGCATTCGTTCACCTCTGCGAGACGGCTGACGGCTTTGTCTTCGTTGCTCGCATCAGTGGCAATGGAATAGAAATCGGCGCGGCGCAGGGCTTCGCGGACGACGAGAGCGCCTAGTTGCGGAGCGGAGAACGATTGCAGCGAGCCTTGAAATTTGCCGATCGCCGTGCGGACGGCGGAAACGATGACGACGTCTTTCACTCGGTATGCTCCCTCAAAAGGATAGATGATGCATCCGAGTCTGGATCTGTTGAGGGATCAGCTAAATTCGGCCGGCGGCGCGCAGTTCGTCAATCTCCGCGTTGTCGAATATCCGCGAACGAATGAGGAAGCGGACGCCCTCGGCATTGTCGAGCGAGAACATTCCTCCATGGCCGGGCACGACATCGAGGGTGAGCTGGGTGTGCTTCCAATACTCGAACTGACTGCGGCTCATGTAGAAGGGTTCGCCGTCGACCTCGCCGAGTTGAACGTCGGAGTCGCCAATGAGGAATTCGCCGCGGGGATAGCACATCGGGGAGCTGCCGTCGCAGCAGCCCCCCGACTGATGAAACATGAGGGGACCGTGCTTTTCGCGCAGGACGCGAATGAGGTGAATGGCGAGATCGGTGGCGAGGACCTGTTGGGGGAGATCGGACATGAACTGTTCCTTTAAGTGAGCTAAAGGAGCTGTCCCGGGTCCCAGAAGCGAGGGACCCGGGGCACCCATTTTCGTGCAGGACCGAGCGGTTTAGAAGAAGCCGAGCTTCTTGGGGCTGTAGCTGACCAGGAGATTCTTGGTCTGCTGATAGTGATCGAGCATCATGCTGTGGGTTTCGCGGCCGATGCCGGATTGTTTGTAGCCGCCGAAGGCAGCGTGGGCGGGATAGGCGTGGTAGCAGTTGACCCAGACGCGGCCAGCCTGGATGCCGCGGCCAAGGTGGTAGCAGCGATTGGCATCGCGGCTCCAGAGGCCTGCGCCGAGGCCGTACAGCGTGTCGTTGGCGATCTCGAGCGCGTCGGACTCGTTCTTGAAGGTGGTGACAGAGACGACGGGGCCGAAGATTTCTTCCTGGAAGATGCGCATGCGGTTGTGGCCTTTGAAGACGGTGGGCTGGATGTAATAGCCGCCTTCGAGCTCGCCGCCGAGATGGGCACGGCCACCGCCGGCGAGGATTTCCGCGCCTTCCTTTTGGCCGATGTCGATGTAGCTGAGGATTTTTTCAAGCTGCTCGGTGGAGACCTGGGCGCCGATCATGGTGTCGGACTCGAGGGGGTTGGCCTGCTTGATGGCGGCGACGCGCTTGAGGGCGCGCTCCATGAATTTGTCGTAGATGCTCTCCTGAATGAGAGCGCGGCTGGGGCAGGTACAGACTTCGCCTTGATTGAGGGCGAACATGACGAAGCCTTCGATGGCCTTGTCGAAGAAGTCGTCGTCTTCCTGGCAGACGTCGGCGAAGAAGATGTTGGGCGATTTGCCGCCCAGCTCGAGGGTGACCGGGATGAGGTTCTGGCTGGCGTATTGCATGATGAGCCGGCCTGTCGTGGTTTCGCCGGTGAAGGCGATTTTGGCGACACGGGAACTGGAGGCGAGGGGCTTTCCGGCTTCAAGGCCAAAGCCGT
The DNA here is from genome assembly GCA_963778705.1 of uncultured Acidobacteriaceae bacterium. Taxonomy (GTDB): domain Bacteria; phylum Acidobacteriota; class Terriglobia; order Terriglobales; family Acidobacteriaceae; genus Telmatobacter. The sequence continues at coordinate 19,119 of CAVZVM010000012.1, read as the reverse complement.
TGACGATGTTGAGAACGCCGGGAGGAAGCAGGTCGCCGACGAGCTCAGCCCAGACAAGGATGCTGGCGGGGGTTTGTTCGGCAGGCTTGAGGACGACGCAGTTGCCGGCGGCAAGCGCGGGTGCGAGTTTCCAGGTCGCCATCAGGATTGGGAAGTTCCACGGGATGATCTGGCCGACCACACCGAGGGGCTCGTGGAAGTGGTAGGCGACGGTGTCGCGGTCGATTTCGGAGATGGTGCCTTCCTGGGCGCGAATGCAGCCGGCGAAGTAGCGCCAGTGGTCGATGGCGAGAGGCAGGTCGGCGGCGGTGGTTTCGCGAATGGGCTTGCCGTTGTCCCAGGTTTCGGCGAGGGCGAGGATGTCGAGATTGTCCTCCATGCGCTGGGCAATTTGATTGAGAATTAACGCGCGATGGGTCGGGCTGGTGTGGCCCCATGCTTCGCGGGCAGCGTGGGCAGCATCAAGGGCGCGGTCGATGTCCTGGGCGTTGGAGCGGGGAATCTCGCAGAAGGTTTTTCCGGTCACCGGGGTGACATTTTCGAAGTACTGGCCGGAAGCGGGCTCGACCCACTTGCCGCCAATGTAGTTGCCATAACGCTTGCGAAAGCTCACGCGGTCGCTGAGCTTTTCCGGATGGAGCGCGGTGAGTGTTGCCATCGAAGTCCTCCTGGGTGGGGCACATTCTCTTTCGGAGCCGGAGTGTCAATCGGCGCTACCCGGTAGAGCGGCAGCATGAGACAGAGCGCCGGTGATCCGCATGCAAATGCATTTGCGCGCGTATGGAGCGAAGGGAACGCGGGCGCACGCATCATACACGCGACCGAGTACTCCTGGCAGGAGGTTACTGCGAAAGAGCCCGGACAGCCTGAGGAATCGATAGATATGCGTGAAAAAGGGCCGGGGGCTACAACCGTAGTGCGCAGCTGCGGTGACTTTTGCTGTATGCATTGGATAAGACAGGAGTTATGCTTCTCATCGAGTAATCAAGATCCCGTTACCACAAACCCGCTGAAACAAACCAAAAAGCTATTGAGGGCGCGTCAACACAGGGCTAGTCTGAGAATCTCTCGTACCCCCAACGAGCGCAACATGCTGTCCTGAGATTCAAGGAACCAGGGCTTCAGTGTTTGTGTCTCTGAATGGGTCGAGAGTTTTTGAAGATTAGAAAATATCTCGAATTGTCGCCAGTCGCAGGTTATGGAGGTTTCAGGATGATGAAGTCCGTGATTTCGCGTGTACGCCGTTTCTTGCATTCCGATTCCGAGGGTGGAGCATTGGTAGAGATGGCCGTGACGTTGCCGCTGATCATGCTGATCATGACGGGCATCTTCTCGTTCTCGATGGCGTTGTATCAGAAGCTGCAGCTGGCGGAAGCGGTGGCCGCAGCGGGTCGACAACTGGCGGTGGATCGGGGCGCCCACGACCCTTGCGCCGACGTCCAGAACGCAATCGATAACGGCGCGCCGGGACTGAGTCAGGCTACGCTCAACCAGGGCATCGTGTTGACCATCAACGGGAAGACCGAGCCTACAGGGACGTGCCCTGGCCCTGGCACCACGGGAGCAGAAGCAGATTTAGAAGCGGCCCAGGGATTCAATGTGCAGATTCAAGTCACGTATCCAACCACGCTAAGTGTGGTCAACATCTGGGGAGGCGGGTCGAACTTTGGAAGCGTCAATCTCATTTCTCAGGTGACGGAGGTCGTCCAATGAGACGCGGATTGTCTCTGTTGCGCTGGCTCCAAAAGGAAGATGGTCAGGTCCTGCCATGGATGGCGCTCCTGACGGTGTTGTTCCTTGGCATGGCGGGTTTGACTGTCGATTTGGGACACGCGTATGTGGCTTACCGCGAACTGCAGTCGTCCACGGATGCGGCGGCGCTGGCGGGTGCCTACGCGATGGGTCTAAATGGGGCAACCCAAGCGAGTGTCACTTCAGCAGTGTGCGCCTATAGTTCCAATACGGATACGTCAAAGGCCTCTACCTGCAGCGTTCTTGGGTCCAACAGAACACCCAATCTGCCTGTCGATACCGTGACGCCCACCTTGCACTGCGTGTCGGGGGTTGCTTACATCACAGTTACCTGCCTCAATGCACCTTTGGGTGGCAAGAATGTGGTTCAGGTGGTGCAGACGGCCACTGTTCCCACTTTATTCATCCAGGCACTTGCCGCCTTTGGTGTGAACGCGGCCAAATCAATTACGCTCAACGCGATGTCCTCGGCGACGGTCTCGGGCTCTACGCCACCCGTGGCCGTTGCGATGCTGATCGACACGACTGGGTCGATGGGCACTCCATTTGGGAAAGGCGTTACGTCAACATGCGGCACGACACCCATCGAATGCGCCCTGGGGGGGGCTCAGACGCTTCTGGCTCAGGTTCCGACCTGCGCCCAAACGGATCCCACAACAGGGGCATGCACAAAGAACAACTACGTGGGTCTGTTCACGTTTCCGGCGGTAGATGCCACCACCACGGGGGCGGACACCTGCTCGACCGCCAAGGGGACACCGAAGGCGCCGACGGTGGTACCGTACACTTACAGCCCGGAACCCTTGTCGTCGGATTCAGCGACTAAATGGAACAGCTGGACCGCTCCGACCAGCGGCGCCACCTATGAGATTGCCGGATTCAGCGATGCATTCAATACAGGAAAAGCATCGACCGATCCCAACCTGCCAGGATACGGTCTGAACTCGTCTTCTCAGATCGTGGGTGCAACGGGGGGCGGCAGTTGCACAGGAATGCAGGCGAAGGGTGGAGAGGCCACCTACTACGCGGGCGCGATCGAAATGGCTGAGGCGGCGCTGGAGGCGCAGGTTAACGGCGATGCCAGCGTCCAGAAGGTCATGATCATCTTGAGCGATGGCGCGGCCAACAGCCCCAGTATTTCAAACCCGGCCGCGCCCGGAGACCCGAACATATTCGACTACGGATCGAAGTTGAATGAGTGCCAACAGGCGATCGCGGCTGCCAAGAACGTAACAGCGATGGGAACCACGGTCTACACGATTGCCTATGGCTCTGAGGCTACGGGGTGCACCACCGATAAGTCGGGATCGCAGCCAAACATCGCACCCTGCCAAACCATGCAGCAGATGGCGAGCACTCCCGGAGACTTTTATCCGGAAGCCGGCTCCGCATCGCTTTGCGGGAAAGCAGGAGCGGCCCTTCCCACGATCTTCAGCGGAATCGTGAGCAGTTTCTCTAAAGGGAGACTCATTCCGAACACACCGGGTAGTTAACGGTCGAAGACGGAACATGTGGTTTTTCGCGCGGCCGGGAGATACTCCCGGCCGTTTCCTTTGAGCGCCTGGGCCTCAGGACAGCCCAGAGGCCGCATGCGTGCGATGGAGGGAAGACCTTAGTCACCGCCCCTCCGCCGACCAACCTCTATCATTCTGCTCATAATAAACAAGTTAAGTAGAGTATGCAAGGTCATGGGAGGGCTCTTTGGCACCGCGTTTCGATTACTTATTGCACGGACGTAATGCGATAAGCCATTGATTAAGTACTCTTTGTAGAGGTACCATGCGATCCTGCGGTAACCAGAGAAGGTCACTAAGCCTGCGACGTGCCGCGGCAATGCATTGAACGAGGCCCGGTTGTACACCGCAACTCGTAGAGAGCGGAGCTTTCCCAAGGGATGTTCCGGTGAACACAGCGGGGGATTCGGACCTTCCGAGCTCGGAGAAATCGAACATGAGTCATCCAATCAGGGGTTATGTGAAGGCGCTAAGGGCCAGGTTGTTCCACAGTGTTTTCGGTGGTCGGAACGAGGGCAGCGCGATTGTGGAGATGGCGGTGACGCTGCCGATCATGATGGCTGTGATGACCGGCATTTTTTCGTTTTCGATCGCTCTGTATCAGAAGTTGCAGTTGGCGGAGGCAGTCAGCAATGCGGGTCATGTGCTGGCAACCGATCGTGGGGATAACGATCCGTGCACCACGGCCACTAATGCGATCTACGCGGCCGCGCCGGGACTTGCGCACGCAAATCTCACGCTCACATATACGCTGAACGGGCACGCCTATGCTGCCGGCACCACAGCGTGCGCGGCTTCGGGCGGCGCTGCGAATTCGTATATGGTGGCGAACGGGAGTGCACAGATCCAGGCAACCTATACCTGCAGTCTTGCAGTGTATGGGATGCATTACACGAGTTGTTCAGTCCAATCTCAAATTACGGAGGATGTCCAATGAAGATCTTTGGGAAGCCTCTTCTGAAGCGCGCGTTCAAGGATCAGCGCGGCCAGGTTCTGCCCTGGGTGGCGCTCCTGATGGTCCTATTTCTTGGCATGACCGGCTTGACCATCGATCTGTCGCACGCCTACGTGTGCTACCGCGAACTGCAAGCATCGACGGATGCGGCGACGCTGGCGGGAGCTTACGCCATGTCATTGTCAGGCGCGACGTCGACAACGGTGACCAACCAGGTGAAGGCGTACAGTTCGTTGCTGACTGGGGCCGGCACCACCTCCGGCGCCGGAGCGAATGCCGATTTAGGTCTATCGAGTGTGACTCTGGGGACCCCGTCGTTGACATGCATCAACAGCTCGATTTATGTGGATGTGCCGTGTACCGCCTCCCCCACTGGAGACAACGTGATCCGGGTAACGCAATCAGCGACGATACCGATGTACTTCATCGGGGCGCTGAAGGCACTGAGCAACGCGACGACTGCTGCCTCGATTACGGTGAGCACGACCTCAACGGCGGCCATCATGAGCGGCGCAAATACAGCCCAGAACATCGCGGTGGTCATCGATACCACGGGATCGATGAACATCCAACGACAGCGATGCCAGTTGCGCCAGCACGCGCATCCATTGCGCACTACAGGGGATGCAGACACTGCTCAAGTCTCTTTCGCCTTGTTCGGTGGGAAGCACATCGACGAATTGCGTCGGTGAATACGACCAAGTGAGCCTGTTCACCTTCCCGAATATCCAGGCGAATCAGGCGAGTAAGGACACGACCTGTCCTTCGAGCAATCCGACGATCCCGTCGTATACCTACGTCCCAATTCCCTCGACCAGCAACACGAGCTGGACCGCACCGACTGGGACGACGGGCACCTATCAAGTAACGGGCTACATGGACAACTACAGCGCGACGAATGCGGCCAATGGCGGATTGGCGACTTCCTCATCGCTTGGCGTCGCATCCGGTGCGGGTAGTTGCAACGGCCTGGGGGCGCCGGGCGGCGATGGAACATACATTGCAAGCGCGATGTATGCGGCGATCACCTCACTTCAAGCCGCGAAGAATGCCAATCCACTCTCAAGCAACGCGCTGGTTCTGCTCTCCGACGGCTCCTCGAGCTCGAACAAGTTTGGATCGGGCTTCAATACTTCGGGTGCAACGTATCCCTCCACGGTCGATCAATGCACGCAGATGAAGGCAGCCGGAGCGTTTGCGAAGAGCGTGGGAATCACGGTGTACACAGTTGCTTACGGCGCTTCGAGCGCCAACTCCGATTGCCCGACCGATACGGGAAGCTATGCGACGAACCCTTGTGCGGCGCTGCTGGCGACGGCGAGTTCTGCATCGGACTTCTACTCGGACGCCACCGCATCGCAAAACAATGGGGCATGCACATCATCCAGCAACCCAAGTTTGACCCTGAATCAGATCTTCGGCAGCATCGCGAACCGCTTCACCGCAGCGCGGCTGGTGCCAAATTCAGTTTGATGGGAGTTGGAATTGTAGAATTGGTGCGGCCGGGAGACTCCTCTCTCGGCCGTTTTATTTCCTGCGGGTTTGATGGGCCATATCGACGTGCAAGCTTTGAAAGGCTGTGTTAACCTGACAACGTGTTGATAGCCAACCCCAACGTGGCCAGCTTGAGCATCGCTCCGATGTTCGCCGCCTCGTGTTGTTGTCTCTGATCCACCCGCCCCTGGCAGCCGTACGCGCCTGATCTTTCCCTCACACTTGAAATCGGAGCACCATTGATGTTTGCGCCATCCCATGACGCCCCCGCATCGCGCCGCAGTCGCCGGCACATTGCGTGTTGTTGTCGGTAGCTCCCGCTCTGCCTCTTTCGCGATTCCCATTCATCAAAGTGTTTTCATCCAAGGAGATTTGCAGTGCCCTATTTGAGGCTTGCTGTACGCATACTCATCTTCACCTCCCTCTTCGCCATTTTGGTGCGCCCCGTGGCGCATGCACAGCAGGTGGGCGGATCGATCACCGGCAGTGTGGCCGACTCTTCTGGCGCCACGCTCGATCATGCCGAGGTTACGATCCGCAACCAGGAGACCGGCAACGAGCGCAAGCTCATTACTGGATCCGATGGGGGATTCTCTGCGCCGTCTATCCCTGTAGGTGTCTATGCTGTGACGGTCGAGCACGACGGCTTTGCAACGCAGGAACATGCAGGGATCTCGATCACGGTGGGACAAGCAGTGAATCTTCGTTTCGTCCTGGCGCTGGGCAAGGTGGAGCAGGCGGTTACCGTTGTTGACTCACCACCGGGCGTGGATACGACGACGCAACAAACGCAGGGTTTGGTGAATGAACGCCAGGTGAAGGAGCTACCGCTGAATGGCCGCAGTTTCGATCAGCTGCTGATGCTTAATCCTGCTGCCGTGAACTATACGACGCAGAGATCGGGAGGCGTGGGGACGTCGAACTCGTCGGTGGGCAACATGTTTTCGGTGTCGGGACGACGCCCGCAGGACAATCTCTTCCTTCTAAACGGCATCGAGTACACGGGCGCTTCGCTGATCAACGTCACGCCCGGTGGAACCAGCGGCCAGTTGCTGGGAGTCGAGGCTGTCCGTGAATTCAACGTGGTGAGCGACACCTACGGCGCCAACTACGGCAAGCGGCCCGGCGCGCAGATTTCGATCATCACCGCATCGGGAACGAATCAACTGCATGGATCGGTGTACGAGTTTCTGCGCAACAGTGCGCTCGATGCCCGCAACTACTTCGACCAGGCGCAGATTGCGCCGTTCCAGCGAAATGACTTTGGGGCGGCTCTGGGCGGCCCTCTGCGCCGAGACAAACTGTTCCTCTTCGGCAACTACGAGGGGTATCGGCAACATCTGGGGCTCAGCGATGTCACGTTTGTCCCCGACAACGCAGCGAGGGCTGCCGCGGTAGCAAGCGTACAGCCGCTGCTGGCACTGTGGCCGGCGGGGACTGTTGAACTCGGACAAGGCATCGCCGAGGCATTCTCGAACCCGCCGCAGCATGTACGAGAGGACTTCGGCACAACGCGCTTCGACTGGAACCTGTCGCCGAACGATTTGCTGTTTGCCGTCTACACGGTGGACGACAGCGATGCGACGACGCCTTCGGCCAATCCCTACTCATCGGCTTACGAGCAACTGCGCGAACAAGTCGGAAGCATTCAGGAGCAGCACATCTTTTCATCGCATCTGCTGAATACGGCTCGTTTCGGAATTTCGCGGGCTCAGTTTGGCTTCAACAGCATTGTGAGCGGATCGGTACCAGGGTGGGTTGGTGGCGGTCCGATTGGAGCGATTGTGATCTCAGGCAGCACGGCTTCGAATGGCGCGTCGCAGATCACGCTGGCCGGGGCCAATACCGGCAGCAACAACGCCACGACGCGCAATCTCTTCACCTTCGACGATCACGTCTATTACACACGGGGCCATCATCAAATCGAAGCCGGAATCTGGCTGCAGCGTCTCCAATCCAACGATCTGCTGGCGCAGTATCAGTATGGGCAGGCATCGTTCTCTACGCTGGCCACGTTCGAGCAGGGGCAAGTGTCGAAGTACACTGTGGTGCCGGCGTCAACGGAACTCGGATGGCGGTCGCTCTTCACGGCGGGATTCGTAGAAGAGACGTGGAAGGCGACACCGCGGCTCGAGTTGCGCGCAGGCCTGCGCATTGAAGGCTCGAATGGATGGAACGAGTCGCAGGGGCGGGCCTCGAACTACGGATTCACCGACAGTGTCATCAATACGACCCCGACTGTGCGCAGTGCGGCATTGACGAACAATCGAGCCAAGTTCATGCCGGAGCCGCGGATCGGCCTGGCATGGGACCCCTTTGGCGACGGCAAGACGAGTGTCAAGGCCAGTTTCGGCCTGCATCGCGCATTGCTGGACGCGCTCGACTACCGGCTCGATCAGACTGCACCGTTCAATACCGCAAACTCGTACAGCAACACGACCGTGGCGAAACTCTCGTCGCTGTCGGTCACGAGTGCGACCGGCGGGTTGGTCTCGCCGAGCAATGTGCAGCCCGATCTGCAGACGCCGACAGTGCTGTCGTGGACTCTGAAAGTGGAGCGTGAGATCGCGCCTGCGACGACGCTTACCGTGGGCTATGTAGGGTCGCATGGGTACCACCAGATTCTTTCGGAGGACGAGAACACGCCGGCCTCGGTGGTTTGCCCGGATGCGGCTTGCCCGGCTGGCGTAGCGAATGGAACGGTCTATTATCCGACCACGAAGCTGGCCAACCCTGCGCTGGCGAACACGACATCGTGGGTTTCGCAGGGAATCAGCAGCTACAACGCGCTGGAGGTGGATGCCAGCCACAAGCTGACGCACGGGCTGCAGCTTCGCGGCGTATACACGTGGTCGCGGAATCTTGACGATGGGTCGGCGTGGAACACGAGCGTGTCGTCGAATACGCCGGCATACGTGTCCTATCCGGTCAACCCAGCGGTCGACTACGGACTTGCAGCCACGAACATCAGCCATGCTGCAGCGATCAACGGCACATGGGAACTGCCGCTGGGCACGGGGCACGCGTGGCTTGCCCATGGGCCGCTGTTTGCGCGGCAGGCTGCATCGGGCTGGACCCTGAGCGGAATCGCCACACTGCAAAGCGGGTTTCCGTTCTCACCACAATTGGGCTACAACCCGACTGGGAATGGGGACTCACGCAACCCGGCGCGGCCCGAGCTCAATTCAACCTTCAGTGGCACGCTCTATCCGAGAACGCCGACGCAATGGTTCAACCCTGAAGCATTCACGGCTCCGTATCCGGGGACCTTCGGCAGTGCATCGCGCGATTCGTTGACCGGCCCGGGGCTCGCCGATATGGACGTTTCACTGGCTAAGACGACCACCATCCGCGAGCGGACCCGCGTGCAGTTCCGTGCGGAGTACTTCAATGTGCTCAACCGCGCAAACTTCTCAACGCCCAACCCGGTGGTGTTCAGCAATGGTCCCACGCCGTCCAAGCCCGCGACCGCAGCTGCCTTGTCGCCGACTGCGGGGGTGCTGACAGCAACATCAACCACTTCGCGGCAACTGCAGTTTGCACTGAAGTTTCTCTTTTAATTCGCCTTTGGGTTGTTGAGGTTGTGAATCCACGGACCGTTTGTTACGATCAAATGAGCAAATGGTTCGTGTACCCCATTGCCGCTTCTGTTGTCGCCTGTCGAACAATTTCGACGGGTGTCCCGCCTGTTTCTGATCCCAGGAATCTCTGATCTCAGGACGCACCCGTAGCTGAAAAGCCGGGTTTGTCCCCATGCGTACCGGCTTCAGCACCTCCCGAATCAACGAGGATTTGATGCCGATCGCAGAACCCGCAGTCACGCCTTACTCGCCGCACGAGGACGTCACAAAGTTCGGGGGCGAGTCACGCCTCAGCCACCTTCGCCTGCTCGAAGCGGAGAGCATCCACATCCTGCGGGAGGTTGCCTCGGAGTTTGAGCGTCCGGTGATGCTCTACTCGATCGGCAAGGACTCGTCGGTGATGCTGCGACTGGCGCAGAAGGCCTTTTATCCGGGGCCAATTCCGTTCCCGCTTTTACACATCGACACCGGCTTCAAGTTTCGCGAGATGATCGGTTTTCGCGACGAGATGGCGCGCAGCATTGGAGCGGAACTGCTGGTCTGGCGCAACGAGCCGGCGATCGCGGCGGGCACGAATCCCATCAAGCTCGATACGAAGCGCTGCTGCGGACTGCTGAAGACGCAGTCGCTTCTGGACGGACTGCGGCACTACAACTTCGATGCGGCCTTCGGCGGTGCACGGCGAGATGAAGAAAAGTCGCGCGCCAAGGAGCGCATCTACTCGTTCCGCGACCAGGCTGGACAGTGGGATCCGAAGAACCAACGCCCCGAGCTCTGGAACATTTACAACGCGCGTATTCACTCCGGCGAGAGCATTCGTGTTTTTCCCCTCTCAAACTGGACGGAGATGGATGTGTGGCAGTACATCCACCAGGAAAACATTCCCATCGTCGATCTCTACTTTGCCAAAGAGCGGCCCATGTATGTGCGTGGAGATGCGCTGATTCCGATCGAGCAGGATTTTGTGGCGTTTCCGGGCGAGAAGCCGCAGATGGTGAAGTGCCGGCTGCGCTCGCTGGGATGCAGCCCGTGCACCGGGGCTATTCGGTCGGATGCCGCGACGCTTCCGGACATTATTGCGGAGCTGATCTCGTTCCGGTCGTCGGAGCGCGCCAACCGCGTGATCGATCACGACCAGGAAGGCTCGATGGAGTTGAAGAAGCGGGAGGGCTACTTCTGATGGGCGCCGCTACTGCTCCTGTTTTCTCGGTCCACGAGTTTCTTCGCCAAGAAGCCTCGAAGGATCTGTTGCGATTCTCAACGGCAGGCAGCGTCGATGACGGAAAGTCGACGCTGATCGGGCGTCTACTCTACGACACGCAGTCGGTCTACGACGATCAGATTCGGTCGATCGAAGGGAAAGGCACAACGGGGAAAGGACAGATTGACTTTGCGCTCTTGACCGATGGTTTGCGCGCAGAACGCGAGCAAGGCATCACCATCGATGTTGCCTATCGCTACTTTTCGACGCCGAAGCGCAAGTTCATCATCGCGGACACTCCGGGTCACGAGCAGTACACGCGCAACATGGCGACGGGGGCGTCGACCGCCGATGCGGCTATCGTACTGATCGATGCGCGCAAAGGAGTGCTGGTGCAGTCACGGCGTCACGCTTTTATTGCGTCACTGCTGCGTGTGCGGCATGTTCTTGTTGCGGTGAACAAGATGGACCTGGTCGGGTTCGACGAGGGGACGTTCCATGCCATCGAGCGCGACTTCCGGCGTGTGCTCGATGAGATCGCGGCGATCACGGGAAATCCAGTAGCGGCGGAGTTTGTTCCGATCAGCGCGCTCGGCGGCGACAATGTCGTCCACCGCTCCGAGAAGATGCCGTGGTATGAGGGCTTGTCGATTCTCGAACACCTTGAGTCGTTGCCTGCGACGGAAGCGGCCCAGTCGGGATCGTTCCGTTTCCCTGTGCAGCGCGTGCTCCGGCCGAATCATTCATTCCGGGGATTTGCCGGACAGATCGCGTCGGGGACTATCCGCCAGGGCGAGAGCATCACCGTGCTTCCTTCGGGTGTGCAGGCGCGTGTCGATCGCATTGTGACCTGGGACGGCGATCTCGCCGAAGCCTCGGCGCCGCTTTCAGTCACACTGGTGCTGGACCGCGAGCTGGACATCAGTCGCGGCGACTTGATCGTGCGCTCGGAAGCTCCGGCCACGCTCGCCAACCGAATCGCGTCTTCGCTTGTCTGGATGGATCACCGCCCGCTGGATCTGAATCGCCGTTTTCTCATGAAGCATGCGAGCCGCACGGTCCCTGCGGTTGTCTCCTCCATTGATCACCGCATTAACGTGACAACGCTGGAGCGCGAGCCGGCGGATCAGCTGGAGCTTAACCATATCGGTTCGGTGACTCTGAACCTGAGCCACCCCATTGCCTGCGATCCGTATGCAGCCAACCGGGCGACGGGAGCCTTCATTCTGATCGACCCGGCCACCAATGGCACGGTGGCAGCGGGGATGATCGTCAACGGGACGGTCTGGTCAATGGAAGCGCTCGAGCTTGAGGAAGGCTATTGGGGCCCGGTGACCGCAGGTGAGCGCGAAGCACGCTGGGGCCATCGCGGAGCGGTTGTCGACCTGTCGGGCTCGCCCGAGTTGATCGATGCGGTGGAACGTTCGCTTTTCGTTGTCGGAGCGGCCTTGGCAGGCATCGATGCGGAGAGCGAAGAGTTCCTGCTTCACCCACAGTTGCTCGGACTTGTCACTTCTTTGCAGTCCCGCGCGGGGCTGCTGTCGATCGTTGCCTCGCGACAGGATGGAGCACCACTTGTTGCGCGCGTCGATGGACGCGAACTGGTTGTTGAATCGAATGAACCCATACGTGCGGTCGCAGAAGTTCACCAATTCCTGCGATCGACTGGTGTTTTCATCTCTACAGAAATGGCGAACCTCTGATGAACACGATTGAATCCGCAGTTGAAACAAAGCTCGATGCGGTCCGAGCGATTCTGGGGCGCGAAGTGACCGGTCATGGCGATGTGTGCGTTACGTGCAGTTTTCAGGCCGAAGATGTCTTACTGACGAAGCTTGCGTTGGACATCGATCCCCGAATTCCAGTGCTCTTTCTCGATACGGGCTATCACTTCGCGGAAACCTACGCCTATCGCGACCGCATGGCACGCGAGTGGAATCTGAACCTCATCAATCTTCTCCCCAAGCAGACGGTCGCCGAACAAGAGAGGCAGTTCGGCATCCTCAATCAGACTGCGCCGGACCAATGCTGCAAGTTGCGCAAGGTTGAACCGCTGTTCAACGCCCTTGCCGGCTATCGCGTGTGGATCACAGGCCTGCGCCGCGAACAGGCGAAGAGCCGCGCTGCGCTTGAGGAGTCGGCGCCGTTTGCGTTGCCGGGTGGAAAAGAGATTCTGAAGCTGGCCCCACTGGTGGATTGGGCGACCCGCGATGTCTGGTATGCGTGCAACCAGCTCTCGATTCCGCTTCTACCGCTGTACTACCGCGGTTACTCGTCGATCGGATGCGAACCGTGTACTTCCCTTCCGCTGGATCCGAACGATCCACGCTCAGGCCGCTGGGCGGGTCGCAAGGTGGAGTGCGGCATTCATATCGAGGCACCGCAACAGTAGTGCAGGAGCAACTTGTGGCGTATCTGCTTGGTCTGCTCATCGCGTTCTTCATCGCAGTCACCGGCGTGGGTGCCGGCACCATCACGGTACCCGTGCTGGTACTCTTTCTCGGCGTTCCCGCGCCGATCGCAGTCGGGATCGGCCTGGTGTTCTCCGCCGCGGTGAAATTCCTTCTAGTCCCTACACACGTAGTGCGCGGGAATGTCGCGTGGCGTACGCTCGGGCTGATGCTATGCGGCGGAGTCCCGGGCGTTCTGATCGGGTCCCTGCTGCTGCGACGCCTGGTGACCGTGGGAGCAAACGATAGCATCAATGTTGCCCTTGGGACCATTCTTGTGGGTACGGCGGGTTACCAGATTCTTTCATTCTTCCGCCCAGTACAACACGATGCAGAGCGCCCGGATCGTTCGTGGCTGATGCCGTGGCTCATGCTGCCAGTGGGCGCCGAGGTAGGCTTTTCGTCTGCGGGAGCCGGTGCCCTGGGCAGCGCGGCTCTGCTCAGCCTCACGCCGCTCGCGCCAGCGCAGGTAGTTGGTACGGACATTGCTTTTGGCTTCATCGTGTCCCTGATTGGCAGCGGCGCGCACTGGAGCGTTGCCGATCAAGGCAGGACCTTATTGTTTCAGCTCATCGCCGGAGGCGTGTTGGGCGCGATTGGCGGAACGCTGCTGAGCACACGCATTCCGCGGCGGCCTCTCCGGCTGGCCCTCTGGGTGTGGCTGCTCATTCTTGGTGGACAGTTCCTCGTTAACAGCTATCAGGCGCATGCCGTTCTGGCGCACTCGCATGAGGTAACTCGGACTCGGTGAGCGGGGGTCTGCGGCTTTCCGCGGTGCTGCGCGGATTGATTCAGGATGAGCGAGTGAACATCTCGATCTGACGGGCGAGGTACTCGCGACGTTGCACAGGCGAGGAAAGAATCGTAGAAGTGGACGTTGCGCCCAGGGCGGAAAGACGATCGATGAATGCTTCAAGATGGAGCACAGAGACCACATTGGCCTCGATCACAAACGACTCGTCGCCCGTGATGCGGTGACAGCGACTGATCTCAGGAAGCTCTTTGAGCGCGCTGACGGTGCGCTTGATCTGAAGGTCCCCGCCTGGAATCGTGAGCCGGACCAAGACGCGAATTGGCACACCGAGTTTGGCCAGATCGACTAAGGCGTGGTAGCCGGTGATGATTCCGGCGTCTTCTAGCCGGTGAACGCGCTCGGCAACAGCAGGTGTCGACAGGCCTACCTTTCTGCCCAGCTCGGCAAACGAGAGGCGCGCGTTCTGCTGAAGGCATTCGATGAGTTTCCATGCAATTGGATCGAGGTCCACGGCGTTTGGTCCGGCCTTATTGGTCATTCTGCCAAACTCTCTTAAGTTGCGATCCTATTATGCTTAATTTCTTAAGCCTTATGGCGGATTTTTCTTTCAAAGACGCATTCTCTGTCTTGTCGAAGCGGGCCTATGCTTCTGGTGCGGTCGGGCTTCCCGCGCTGTTGAGGTCACTGTCGTCCGATTCAGAGTTGGTGTGCCATGCATGCTTCCCCTCGTGCTTCCTCCGCTGTGCTTGCCTCTCAAGCAGCCGTCGAACCGGCTTCAACCGACGACGATTTTCTGCCGCTGAAAGGGACCGACCACGTCGAGTTTTACGTGGGGAACGCCCGCCAGGCTGCTCACTTCTATCGCACAGCGTTCGGCATGTCGCTGGTTGCCTACGCTGGTCCGGAAACCGGGCAGCGCGATAAGGCATCGTATGTCGTCCAACAGGGTAAGGTTCGCTTTGTGCTGACGACGCCTCTGCGGGGAGGCAGTCCCATTGCCAATCACATTCAGCGTCATGGAGACGGTGTGCGCGCCATCGCTCTTTGCGTCGACGATGCCAGGCGCGCATGGACCGAGACGGTGGGACGTGGTGCGGCAAGCGAGGCGGAGCCGTTCGTTCTGACCGATGACCACGGGCATGTCGTGCTCTCGAGCATACGCGCCTATGGAGACACGATCCACACCTTCGTGGAGCGTGGACGCTACGACGGACCGTTTTTGCCCGGATTCCGCGCCGTGGAACACGAAGAGCTCGCGCGCCCAGTCGGCCTCATCCATATCGACCACATGGTGGGCAACGTAGGGTGGCACGAAATGGATCGATGGGTGCAGTTCTACGAGCGCGTGATGGGTTTCCGGCTCTATCAGCATTTCGACGACAAGGACATTTCGACGGAATACTCCGCCCTGATGTCGAAAGTGATGGCGAACGGCAACGGCTATGTAAAGTTTCCGATCAACGAGCCCGCTCAGGGAAAACGTAAATCGCAGGTGGAGGAGTATCTGGAGTTCTACGGGGGGCCGGGGGTTCAGCACATTGCGTTAGCGACCGGCGACATTTTGCAGACGGTGCGAAGGATGCAAGCGCAGGGCGTGGATTTCCTCCACGTCCCACACTCCTATTACACGGAGTTGCAGGGCCGAGTAGGCAAGATCGATGAACCCGTCGATGAGTTGGAGGAGTTGGGCATTCTGGTGGATCGCGACGATGAGGGCTACATGCTGCAGATCTTTACCCGGCCTGTGGAAGACAGGCCAACACTGTTCTTCGAGATCATTCAACGCAAGGGCAGCCGGAGTTTCGGCAAAGGGAACTTCAAGGCACTGTTCGAGGCGATCGAGCGCGAGCAGCGGGGACGCGGCAATCTGTGAGGAGGCTGGTGTGACGACGCACGCGGAAGTGCTCTCCAAAGCCGCGCCTTTTTTAATCGGGCAGGATTATGGCGCATACAGCGAAGAGCAGCACAGTGTGTGGGCGGAACTAGTGGGCCGGAGGCTGCCGAACATCGAGTGTCATGCGGCGCGTGCCTATCTGGAAGGATTTGAGACCATTGGTCTCGAGCGGGATCGGCTTCCGAATCTGGCAGCGGTCAGTTCGCGGCTTGAGCCGAGAACCGGATGGAACTCAACGCCGGTAAGTGGATTTCTGCCGGGTCCTGCGTTCTTTGAGATGCTAGCAGCGCGCAGATTTCCCACGACAACGTGGCTGCGCAACAGGAACTCGCTGGAGTACACACCGGAACCGGACATTTTTCACGATGTCTTCGGACACGTGCCCATGCACGCGCATCCGATCTTCGCTGATTTCCTTGAGCACTACGGCCGCGTCTGTGCCTCGATTGAGAATCAAGGACTCCTGGAAAAGCTCGGACGGCTCTTCTGGTTCACGGTGGAGTTCGGGTTGATTCGTGAACGAGATCAGATCAAGGTGTACGGCAGCGGTCTGATCAGTTCGCAAGGCGAATGCGGCCACGTCATGAGCGGGAGATGCGTGGTTCGGGATTTTTCACTGGATGAAGTTTTGGGCACTCCGGTCAAAGTGGACGAATATCAGAAGGTCCTTTTTGCGGTCCACAGTTTCGATCAAATCTACGAGGCGATGCATGAAGCAGAGCAGCGAGTCGAACGCGGCCGTCTCCGATCGAGAGACGGCGGAAGTTGAGCTCAAATATCAGTCGGGCTTCGGCAATGAGTTTGCCACCGAAGCGGTCGCGGGGGGCTTGCCGGTTGGCCAGAATGCGCCGCAGAAGCATCCTCTCGGACTTTATACCGAGCAGTTCAGCGGCACTCCGTTTACCGCACCGCGGGCGCTGAATCGACGGACATGGACGTATCGCATTCGCCCCTCGGTGACGCATCGCCCGTATGAAGAGATGGCGATGGGCATGATCCGCAGCGGGCCGTTTAATGAGGTGGCAACAACCCCGAACCAACTTCGCTGGAATCCGCTGCCGGTACCGCAAACGAGGACGGATTTTGTAGACGGCATTGTTACGTTAGGGGGAAACGGCGATCCAGCGATGCAGACAGGCGTTGCGATTCATTTGTACGCAGCCAATGCGTCGATGGATGAGCGCTTTTTCTATAGCGCAGATGGCGAGTTTCTGATCGTGCCGCAAACCGGCGTCCTTAAGATCCACACAGAGCTGGGTGTCATGGAGGTCTCTCCGGGCGAAATCTGCGTTATTCCCCGAGGTGTGAAGTATCGCGTCGTATTGATGGAAGAGGAGGCGCGCGGCTATATCTGTGAGAACTATGGATTGGCCTTCCGGCTGCCCGAGCTTGGAGCGATTGGGGCCAACGGGTTGGCCAATCCAAGAGACTTCAAGGCTCCCACAGCGGCGTACGAGGACCGCGACGGCGAGTTCCACATTACGGCGAAGTTCATGGGCCGGCTCTGGTCGGCGCCGATCGATCACTCACCGCTGGATGTGGTGGCGTGGCACGGCAACTATGTTCCATATAAGTACGACCTGTCACTCTTTAACTGCCTCAACACGGTGTCGTTCGATCATCCTGATCCGTCGATCTATACGGTGTTGAGCTCTTCCTCGGCGATTCCCGGCACCGCCAACTGCGATTTTGCGATTTTTCCTCCGCGATGGATGGTCGCGGAGCACACGTTTAGGCCGCCATGGTTCCATCGCAACATGATGAATGAGTTCATGGGCCTGGTATTCGGGGCATACGATGCAAAGGCCGAAGGCTTTGTGCCGGGCGGAGCGAGCCTGCACAACTGCATGGCTGGACACGGACCGGATGCTGAGACGTTTGAGCGCGCCAGCGCAGCCGATCTGAAACCGCAGTATCTTGGCAATACACTAGCATTCATGTTCGAGACGCAGCTGGTGGTACGTCCGACTGAGTTTGCAATGCGGACAAGCATTTTGCAGCACGAGTACTTCGAATGCTGGCAGGGGCTCAAGAAACACTTCAAAGCCCGGTGAGCTACGATGTAGGCGCGGCTGAGCGCAAGAGAGATGGACGATTTGGAGGGGCTGGGATGGCTGTGACAAGCTGGCTGGCCTCCGCGAACGATCCGACCTCGGATTTCCCCATTCAGAACCTACCGTATGGAGTGTTTCGATCCCACAGCCAGAGGCACATTGGCATTGCGATCGGCGACCAGATTCTCGATCTGCATACGTGTGTATCAATCGGTTTGCTTGAGGAGCTGAGCGAAGAGATTCAATCTGCATGCAGCTCGGAGACTCTGAATGCACTGATGGCGCTTGGGCCGGATTCTTGGGCTCAGCTGCGAGAATGTGCGACCGATCTCCTGAGTGGCGAACCGCGGCAGCGTGTCGAAGAATCGTTGGTGCCGATGCGCGATGCCGAGATGCTGCTTCCGGCGCACATCGGTGACTACACGGATTTCTACGCATCAATCGATCACGCTCTGCGGGTCGGGAGACTGTTCCGGCCCGATCATCCTCTCTTGCCCAACTACAAGTACCTGCCTATCGGATACCACGGACGTGCTTCATCGATTGTGATCAGCGGGAGCCCAATTGCACGGCCCTGCGGACAGACCAAGGAGCCTGACGGCGCGCCAGTGTTCGGTCCGACAAGAGCGCTGGACTACGAATTGGAAGTCGGTGTTTTTGTCGGGCCGGGAAACAGACTCGGAGAAACAATCCCAATAGAGGAGGCGGAGGGTCATGTGTTCGGGCTCTGCCTAGTCAACGACTGGTCGGCGCGCGATGTTCAGGCGTGGGAGTATCAGCCGCTCGGCCCGTTTCTTGCGAAGAGTTTCGCCACGACGATTTCGCCGTGGATTGTACCCTTGGTTGCGCTGGCGCCTTATCGCATCCCGGAGCACGGACGAGCGGGGGGAGATCCCGAGCTGTTCGACTACTTGAAGAGCGCACGCACGGAGCGCAGTGGCATCGACCTCACGCTCGAGGTGTATCTCGAATCGCAGAAGATGCGGGACGCAGGGATGCCGCCGGAGCGAATGAGCCGAGGCAACTTAGGGGATTTGTACTGGAGCATCGCGCAGCTGGTGACTCATCACGCGAGCAATGGATGCAATCTGCGGCCCGGCGATTTGGTCGCGACGGGCACGCTCTCGGGATTAGAAGATGGATCAGAGGGATGTCTACTCGAAATGAAGCATCGAGCCACGACTCTCACACTTCCCACGGGCGAGACGCGCTGCTACCTCGAAGATGGAGACCAGGTGAGTTTTCGCGCGTTTGCACAGCGAAATAACCTGCCCCGCATCGGGTTCGGCGAATGCATTGGACGCATAGGGGCGCCTCTTAAGGGCAGGTTGCAGGAATGAATTGCCGGAATCGCAACGCGCGGATAGCCCTCACAGGTACTCTCTTCTGCTCTGTTGATGGGAAATCGCAGGTCACGACGAGAGCGCTAAAGGCCCCGGTCGATTCACGGACAACCGCTTGAACTTCAGT
>CAVZVM010000011.1:0-351126 GCA_963778705.1 uncultured Acidobacteriaceae bacterium | reverse complement strand
GCTCGACTGCTCGCAGATCTAGACAGGATGACTTCCCACCGGTCCTTTCGACCCGCTTTTGGGATCTAGCGTGCTGTCTCTGAAATACACAACAGAAGTAAGGGTGTCATTCTGAGTCAACGGGGCCATAGAGTTGTCGGCTTTGGCCCTAAAGTGAAAGGGCACGACAGTCTCCGGCTGCGGAGAGGGCGTGTCGGCGAGGCACGAAGTGAAAGGACACGACAGTCTCCGGCGGAAAGGCCGTGTCCGCGAGGCACGAAGTGTCAGGGCACGACTTTAGTCGTGCCATAGCAATGAGAGAGAATCGTGGGCTTTAGCCCCTGAGGGATGCTTTGCAACTGGTCCTGAAGGCTCCCCCAGCCCGTCGAGCGAATCGGAAGCCGGTATCAGCGACACAACAGACGTGCTGCCCTCGAGGAGATTACATGAAGCCCATCCGACAAATAGTTGTTGCATTGGTGGGCCTGTTCTATGTTGGCCTGCTCTATCCTTTGTGCGCCGAGTTGTGGCACAGCAAGTGGCTGCTTGAAATGCACGACAACGAATGCGAACCTATGTTCATCACGTTCCTTGTCGCTCTCGGAGTGTTTCTGTTGCTGGCTGTCCGAAAACCGTCTGAGTACAGGCTGGTGATTGCTTTCGCAGCATTCCACGGCCTCGCGCATTCTGCAACCATGCTCATCCAGTCAATCGAAACTTCCGTGCACGGGGTTCCCCGAGGTTACGACGATGTAATTCTCTTCGGAGTGATTGGAATAGCGCTGCTGTTCAGTATCCCGCCGAAAGAAGAAGCAAAATCTGTCCAGTGATTTCGCTCGTCGGTAATGAAAAGTCGGCAAGGGTCCGCTAATCTGCCAATCTCCCTCGCGCCTTCCCATCGCCCCACACCAAAGTGCTGCCATCCACGCCGCCCGTTTGCGAAATAATTTCCCCGCATTCCTGCACACTGTTCTCAGTGAATTCCTTCCGCGTTCACTAAGAGCCGCCCTAACTCCTTTCGTCTCTAATCTTTACTATCTAAACCGTTTCGTTTCATCGGCTTACGGCCGTCACCCAAACATATAGGTAACTGAAAATAAACCGCTTAACCCCACCGCGAGTGGGAGGGGGGATACCCATGCATTTCGCCTGTCGTCACATCAAGTCCGACGGAGTCCGTTGCCAGGCAGCCGCCATGCGCGCCAGCAACTTCTGCTACTACCACACCAAAAACCGCTCCCGCGCTCGCCTCGGAGCCATGGAAGACTTCGTCATCCCCATCCCCGAAGACCAGGCTTCCATTCGCACCTCCATCGCCCAAACCCTCAATGCCCTCCTCTCCAAGCGGATCGACGCCAAAACCGCGGGCCTCATCCTCTATGGCCTGCAGCTCGCACTCCAGTCCGTCCCCAAGAGCATCACTCTCCCGTCCGACCTGGTCCGCGACGTCACGCAATCAAGCGAAGGCGAGGAGCTCGCTCCGGCCGAGTGCGTCCATCCCGGGAGCGATTGCTCCGGATGTTCTCGCGCCGACACCTGCGAACACTGCGAAATCGACCCTGAAGAAGACGCGCAAGAAGACGATGACGAGGATCAAACCGGCTCCGCACTCAGTAAATCCGACTCACGGAAACTGGTTCAGGCCTTCGTGCGCCTCAAGGCCGGTGGATGATCATAGAAGTGGTTGCATAAATGGCTTTGTGTCAGGGCACGACCGGGGTACCCACCCGGTGGGTGGGTCGCGTGCCGAAAACTGTGCCAAAACTGAGGGGTTTTAACCCCTGTGGTTTTCCAGCTTTCGTCGGGGCCATTGATGCAACCAGTTCTAGCGCCTGTAGGCCTTACCCCAGATTCCTTGCGCAGGGGCTACTGCGCAAACTGCAGAGAATACGCGCTCGTCAGATCGACAGGACCCTGCAGAATGCCCAGCGACTTGAGCTGCTCGTAGCCTGCCTGCCAGCGAGCTGCGTTCATGCGCCCAATTTGCGATCCGCCGGGATCGCTGCCCGTAACGAAGCCGCCATCGAGCAGCGCCTGTGCCGTGTAGGTCTCCTGCGCCGGATTCAGCGCGGGATTCAACTTGAGCAGATACGCGTTGGTTGGTCCCGGGTTTTTGAGGTACTCCTGCCAGCCGCGAATGCTTGCGCGCACGAACTTCGCGACGATGTCAGGATGTTGCGCGGCAAAGTCGCGGGTAGTGAACTGCACGCGATAGGGGTCGTAGCCCGAGGAGCTAATTAGAAATGTGCGCACCTGCGCGCCGGCCTGCTTGGCGAAAAATGGTTCGCTGGTGATGAAAATCTGCTGCACGTAGTCGGGATCGGACAGGAAGGTCGCGATGGAAAGCGTCGACGGGACTTCGCGGATGTTGTGCAGCTTGTAGCGCGAGACGACGTACTTGAGCCAGGTGGCGCCCGGCAGCGCCGCAACCGTGTGGCCTTCGAGATCCTTGAAGTCGTGCACGGGCGAGTTCTGATGCACCATGATCGCCTGCGGATCGTGTTGCATAGTCGCGGCAACTGCAATGAGCGGCAATCCGTTCGAGTCCCACTCCAGAATCTGGTCGCTCGATCCCAGGCCGAAGTCGGCTTTGCCGCCGGCAACGAGCTGCGCCACGCTGTTATACGGCGACACAGGCGCCAGTGTCACATCGAGACCTTCTGCCTTGTAGTAGCCCTGCAGCGCAGCAGTGAAGAACCCCCCATGCTCCGGCTGCGGGTACCAGTCCAGCTGCAGCTTCACGGGCGTCAAGCCGCTGGTCGTCGACTGTTGTGATCGGCAACCGGCAAGCAGAAGCGCCAAGACTAGACCGCAGACACCTGCGGCAAAGCGAGAGAACGAGATGAATCTCACGGCAGACCTCAGAGGAAGTAGGATTTCAGACTAAACTTGTTGCGTTTGCGTTGCGGAGCCCAGAGACTTTCGTTGCGCGCCGAGCCGCGCGGCCAGTTCCAGCAGAGCTTCGTCACAGCCACGTTGGGCTGCAAGCTGCACTCCACCCGGCTTGCAGGGAACAGTCACGACCGGAACTCCCGCTAGACTGAAAGGCGTCGTATAGCGCAGCAGCCGGGCGCGTGTCTGGCTGTGGTCGGCGCCCACCGCAAGCTTTGCCACCGGCGTCGCGGGCATCAGCAGGAGTTCATGCTCGGCAAACAGTGCATCCATGCGCTTGTTGAACACGGCATGACGTTCGCGCAGCGCGGCGAGTTCCGTATCGGTGATGCGCGCTCCCCACTCCAACCGCTCGCGAATCGCCGGCTGAAATTGATCGAAGTGGCCGGCGTGAATGCGTGCCGCCTCCCATGCCTGAATCGGCGCAAAGATCTCGAACGATCCAGCCCACCAACTGGGATCGAACTTCCCGCGACGAAGCCCCAGCGACTCTAATTCGTTGGCCGCGGTACGCAGCGCTTCGACAATGGCCGGTTCACAATCGTGCAGAAAGCTCTCGTCGATTGCCGCAAAGCGCGTGAAGGGCCCGCGCTCTTCGACTTTCTCCGGCGCAAACGCTTCGGCCAGCATTGGCGCATCTTCGAGATCGCGGAACAGCCAGCCCATGGTGTCGAACGACTGCGCCAGATGTCCCGCGCCGTTCCAATCACCGCGGCCAAGAGTAGCCCGATAGCCTACCAGCCCGCACAGCGCTGCCGGCGCGCGCACCGAGCCGCCGGTATCGGTCCCGATCGCCGCAACGGCAGAACCTTCCAGCACGCTTGCCGCCGCACCCGAGGACGATCCGCCCGTCAGTGCGTCAGGATTGCCGGGCTGCACGCAGTCACCAAACTCCGGATTCTCACCCGTGATTCCGTATGCCAGGGGATGCAGGTGCGTCTTTCCCGTGATCACCGCTCCAGCAGCCCGCAGTCGCTCCACGAGCCACGAATCCCGCGCCGCACTTCCATTGAGGTCGCGATAGAACTGCACGCCGCACGTGGTCGGACTTCCTGCCAGGTCGAAACAGTCCTTCACCGAGATTGGCAGCCCCCTGAGCGCGTTGCGTCCGTCGCCAAATGGCCCGTCCTCACCCTTGGACATCGCCTCGGCACGTATTGCCTCGGCCCTCGTCCATGCCGGGTCGCGCCAGAGATAGGTGTTGCGGCTCGCATTCTGGTTTGCCTTCGCTAACGCCTCTTCTGCCAGTGCAGAAGGACTCGTTTTGCCCTCAGCGAGAGCGCTGCGAAGGCCGCGAATAGTCCACGACTCAGGGGGCATGTTTCGATTGTAGGTGGCGCCGGCCCTGCTTCCCGAACAACCATATAAGGACCGCATAAGAGAGCGCCATTTTGCCGCCTGTATGGTCTCTTCAGCGTGCTAGCTTCGAGTATGGGCGTTGTTTCCGCTCCCCTTGAGCGGCAATCCAAGACATCGAAACACGATACAGCGCGGATGAAGGAGTTGATTGCCTTTACAGCGCGGTCTCTGGGCACCGAGTTGCCACGGCCCTTTGGCGCATCAATTGTCCACACCCGCACGGGAAAGACTCTGCTGCGCGCCCTGAACAATGTCATGGGCGAATTCGACCCCAGCTCCCATGCCGAGGTGCGGGCCATTCGCCGCGCCACCAAGCGGCTCAAGAATGTTTCGCTCGCCGGGTATACGCTCTATACAACGTGTGAACCGTGCCCCATGTGCATGAGCACGGCACTCTGGGCGCGGGTCGATCGAGTTGTTTATGGTGCGACTATCGAAGACGCCAACCGGCATTTCGATCAGATCCAGATTCCGGCAACGGAAGTGGCCGCGCGCAGCGATATGTCCTGCGTGGTCGACGGACCGTTTCTGCGCGATGAATGCTATGCTCTCTTCACTCACCCCAACATGCTGGGTGCGATTCGCCGCTGGTACAGCCGCAAACGGAAGTAGCACTCGATCCCAAGGGCTCTCTTGAGGTCTCTCGCCATGCATGAACGGCTCGCAGAAGGCTTGTCTCAAATCGTCGACTCTGCACGCGTGCTCACCGCCCCTGCGGTTCTCGAACGCCTGTCGCACGACTTCTATTGGTATTCTCCGATCCTGCGTTCGAAGCTGTCCGCGAAGAATGGCGATGTTGCAGTGCAGGCCATTTCGGTGGAAGAGATCCTCGCAATCTTGCGCTTTGCGGGTGCCCACGAGATTCCTGTTACGGTCCGTGGCGCCGGCACCGGCAACTATGGCCAATGTGTGCCGCTCGAGGGCGGCATCGTTCTCGACCTTGCGCTGATGGACAAGCTCGAAGAGATTACGGCGGATGGTGTGGCCGTTTGCCAACCAGGACTTCGCCTCGGTGTGCTCGAGAGCGAAGCCCGCAAACAGGGGTTGGAACTGCGCATGTACCCGTCGACCTTGGTGAAGGCATCGGTGGGTGGATTTCTTGCCGGCGGCTCAGGTGGGATCGGCTCTGTGACTCACGGTGGCCTGCGTGACTTTGACACCGTGCGTGCCTTCGAAGTGGTCACCATGGAAGAGGAACCGCGCGTCGTCAAGCACGAAGGCCCAGCAGTGCACGAGATTCTGCATGCCTGGGGAACCAACGGCATTCTCACGCGTATATGGTTTGCCCTCACGACGGCCGTCGAGTGGGTGCAATGCACGGTCGTCTTCGACACCTACGACCAGGCCTTCACCTTTACCGAAACGATCGCCACCGATCCCAAGTGGACCAAGCGTCTGGCAACCGTTTTTGAGTGGCCCATCCCCTCGTTCTTCTTGCCGATCAAGTCCACGGTGCGCGAAGGAAAATCGATGGCGCTTCTTATGATTGCCAAGCCTCAGGCAGGCGCTCTCGCCGATGCGGCGCGTGCCGAAGGCGGCGAGATTACCTTTAGCGGAGCCTATGAGGGGCCGCGCACGCAGCCGCTACTGAGCGACTACACATGGAACCACACCACGCTCTGGGCCATGAAGGCTGATGCCGCGTATACCTATCTGCAATGTGGATTTTCGCCGACAGAGTGCCGCGAGCAGTTTCGCAAGCTGCGCGAGCGCTTCGGCAATGAGATTCTGTTCCATATTGAATTCATGAAGAACGGTGACGGCGTTGTGATCCCCGGAGCTATCCCCGTGGTGCGTTTCACCACCGAAGAACGTCTCAACGCAATGATTGCCTTTTGCCGGTCGATCGGTGTCTTTGTCGCCAACCCGCACGTAAACTATCTGGAAGATGGCGGCCGTTTCCGGTCCGACAATATTCAGCTCATGGCTAAACAGAAATACGATCCCCGCGGACTCTTGAATCCCGGCAAGATGATCAGCTTTCGGAAGCAGGCGGTCGCTCTGTGAAGACCTGGATTCCTGACGCGCGCAATTTCGCCTACCTCACGTGGAAGCAGGTCGACGCTCTACCGCGGGAGAGCACGCTGCTGGTGTTGCCGACTGCGGCGATCGAGCAGCACGGTCATCATCTGCCGCTCGCGACGGACACGCTGATCAATAATCTGCTGCTTGGCAAGGCGCTTGAACGCTTGCCGGCGGAGGTTTCCATTTATGCTCTGCCGCCGGTCTGCTATGGCAAGAGCAATGAGCATCTCGGCTATCCCGGAACGCTCTCGGTAAGTGCGCAGACGTTTCTCGCCGTTGTGCGCGACCTGGGGGCGAGCATTGCGGCTGGAGGATTCAAGAAGGTCGTGCTCTATAACACGCACGGAGGCAACGCATCCCTTGTTGACGTGTTGGCGCGCGATCTGCGTGCGGAGTTCGGCCTGCGGACTTTTTCGCTGTTCGGATCGCCGGGTGCAACCTTTGAGGGTGTAAGCCCACAAGAGCGCACGTACGGCTTTCACGCCGGCGAGATCGAGACCGCCTATCTGCTGCACGCAACGCCCGAGCTTGTGCATCGCGAAGCGTACACAACCAACTACATTGCCCGTGTCGATCAACCTGAACTGCTCAAGCCCGAGGGCTCATCCGCGAACTTCGCCTGGCTGACTCGCGACATCGCGCCCAGTGGCGTATTGGGCGATCCGTCTGCGGCGACAGCCGAGAATGGTGCACGTTGGGTCGACGAAGCTGCTGCGCGCATCGCCGAGATTCTCGTCGCAATGTACAACTTCGAGCCGAAGCATGGGGCCTGACCTATGTCCCTTATCGATTGTGGCAACGGGGTACGTCTAGAGCGCGGAGTTTCCTGCCGTCTCAGCGATGGTGTCGCGCTGGTCTCCGATCATTACTATCCCGCAGGCGAAGGACCCTGGCCGACACTGTTGATGCGGCAACCTTACGGGCGGGACATCGCGTCGACCGTGGTTTACGCACATCCGGTCTGGTTTGCGCGCCAGGGCTATCACATCGTGATTCAGGACGTGCGTGGGCGCGGTGGGTCGGAGGGTAACTTCTATCCATTCCGTCACGAGGGTCGCGACGGCGCGGAGACGATTACGTGGCTGCGCGGGCACGCTGCATGCAACGGACGCATCGGCATGTACGGCTTCTCCTACCAGGGAGCGACCCAGCTTCTTGCCGCTGCCGAGCAGCCCGAGGGACTGCAATGTATCGCGCCGCACATGACGGCTGCCGATCTCTATCACGGCTGGTTCTATCACCAGGGGGCGTTGCGGTTAAGTTCGGCGCTTGGGTGGGGCATCCAGATGCTGCGCGAGGACGCGCGGCGTCGCAACCTGCGCGAGGCCAACGCCAGGCTTGAGGCCGCGTGGGCGAACGTCCGGACGCAGGCCATGCAGGCTCCATATGCCGACCATCCGGCAATTAGCGATCCCGCGCTGCCAAGCTATGTGCGCGACTGGTTCGCCCATCGTGAGGCAGGCGAGTATTGGGCCTCGCAGGATATCAGCACACGGATCGATCGAATCCAGATTCCCGCGCTGCACATTGCGGGCTGGTACGACACGTATCTCGAAGGGTCGATTGCCGGCTATCTTGCGTTGCGTAAGGGCGCAGGCACGGAGTTTGCGCGGGAGCATCAGTATTTGTTTGTCGGCCCGTGGGTGCATATTCCGTGGGGCGATCGTGCCGGCGACGCAAGTCTCGGTGACGCCGCGAATCTCAACACCGACGAGATTCTACTGCGCTGGTTCAACCAGTGGCTGAAAGATGCCGCCGAGTTCTCGTTCGACGCGCGTGTTCGCTATTTCCGGCTTGGCATCAATAACTGGCGGGGTACGCACGACTGGAACGAAGAGTCTCTCACGCTCTATCTGCACAGCGCTGGAAATGCCAACTCGCGCAAAGGCGACGGGCGTCTCTCCGGTACGATGCCAGAGGACGAAGAGCCACGGGATGCTTTTGTCTACGACCCCGAAGCTCCCGTGATGGCTCCTGGCGGCCCGCAGGCGCTCAGTGGACCATTCGACCAGGCTGGGCTCGAAATGGGGAATAACCTGCTCGTCTACACCTCGGAGCCGGTTCAGCAGCCGATGGAGGTCTTCGGACAACCGCGGGTGAAGTTGTATGCCTCGACCTCCGCTGCGCACGCAGATCTTGTCGCCAAGCTCGTGCGGGTCACCGCGACCGGCCGTGCAGAGTTCCTCTGCATCGGTATTGCCCGCAGTTCGTGGCTCTTTCGCGAGAGCGCCTACACAGCCGACGAAGTGCACGCGTGGGAGTTCACTTTGGAGCCGATTGCGTTCGTGCTCGCGCCGGGCGAATCGGTACGGCTCGAGATTGCGAGCTCGGCTTTCCCCCTCTACGATCGCAACCCTTCGACGGATGTGGCGCCGCAATTGGCAGACAACTGGAACTGGGCGCGCTCGACCCAACAGATTCTGCACACGCCTGAGCACCCTTCGGTCTTGCATCTTCCCGTGAAAGGGCCGGCTGGATGGTAGCGCACGACCCCGGCTCAGTCCCAGAGATCAGCTTGCAGGGAGTCACGAAGCGGTTCAAGAACGCAGCTGTGGCCCTTGAAAATATCTCGCTCGATGTGAAGCGCGGCGAGTTTGTGACCTTCCTCGGGCCGTCGGGATGCGGAAAGTCGACGCTGCTGAAACTGGTCTCGGGACTGAGTCCGGCGAGTGGCGGCACCGTGCAGGTCAACGGAATGACGCCGGAAAATGCGCGCGAGATGATGAGCTTCATCTTTCAGGATGCGACGCTTCTGCCCTGGCGGACAGTAGAGCGCAACGTTGGCCTGGGCCTCGAACTGGAGTATGCCGCGAAGGACCTGCGCAAGCAACGAGTCGCGCAAATGCTGCAACTTGTCGGCCTGGATCACGTCGCGCATCGTTATCCGCGGCAGCTTTCGGGCGGCATGAAGATGCGCGTATCGATCGCGAGAGCATTGGTGAGCCGCCCCCGCATTCTACTGCTCGACGAGCCCTTTGCAGCGCTGGACGAGATGACGCGCGACCGCCTGAATGAAGAACTGCTGCGCCTCTTCGCAGAGCAGAAGTGGACGGTTCTGTTTGTCACCCACTCGGTCGCCGAAGCCGTCTTTCTTTCGTCGCGTGTCGTCATTCTTGCGCCGCATCCAGGCCGCGTTGCTCACCAGGTCGAAGTGAACCTGCCCTGGCCGCGCACGGCAGAGACGCGGGAGTCTCTCGAATTCGAAGAGATGGTTCTGCACACTTCACGACTGTTGCGGGGAGTGTCGGCCGCATGAAACGACAAGGTCTGCTCGTTCTGAATGCTGTCGTGGTGTTTCTCTGCCTGATCGGCGTGTGGCAAGCACTGGTCTGGGCGAATCACGTGCCGCCCTATATTCTGCCGGGACCCAAGCTGGTGGTGGAGGCTCTCCGCGATCGCTTTCCCTCGCTTCTCAACTCGCTTTGGATCACGACCGAAGAGGCGGCGGGCGGTCTTGCGGCGAGCATTGTCGTTGGTATCGCGACGGCCATGATCTTCGCACAGTGGCGCTGGCTGCGGCAGACGCTCTATCCCTATACGATCCTGCTGCAGACCGTACCGATCGTAGCCATTGCACCGCTCATCATCAACTGGGTCGGTGCCGGCATCTTTTCGGTCACAGTAGTCACCTTCATCATCTGCCTGGCACCAATCATTGCGAATACGACGCAAGGGTTGATCAGCGTCGATGAGAACCTGATTCATCTTTTCGTAATGCACAAGGCGTCTCCGGCGCAGATTCTCTTCAAGCTGCGTCTGCCCAATGCGACTCCGAATGTCTTCACCGGTATTCGCATCTCGGCGGGTATCAGCGTGATCGGCGGCATTACGGGCGAGCTGTTTGCCGGCTCGACGCGCGTGGGCGAAGGCGGTCTCGGGTACGCAATCCTGTATGCAAATAATCAGATGGAGACGAGCTATCTGTTTGCGCTGGTTTTTGCGGCCACGGTGCTGGGGTTCGGTTTCTTCTTTATTGTCATGTTTCTCGAATGGCTCTTTCTGCACAACTGGCATGAATCGAGCCTGCCCAACTCAGCTGAATAGGAGGCGCAGAACGATGTTGCGCATGGAATCAGAGACCGGATGGTGGCTGATCCGGCATCCCGATCACGCGGAGTTGGCCGGCGCCTTTGCCGCTGCGTGGGGCAACGACAGGTTTCGCAAGCCGGAGCCGCACGCGCGTGTGCTGCATGGGATCGCACGGCACGATGACGGATGGTCGGTGCGCGATGCACGACCGGTCATCACCAAACAGGGCAAGCCTTCAGCGTTTTCGACGGAGCTGGTCGGCAAGTATTCCGCATTTGAAGAGATCGATCTCGAAGACTATCTTGCGGTGCGCGACCGCGCGGTCCGCATCATTGCCGAGAAAGATGCTTACGCGGGACTTCTCATCTCGATGCATACCTATAGTCTGCTGACCGATCACGCCGACCGCTCGACCATTGCGCCGGAAGGACTGGTGCTGCTGGACGCCTTTCTCGAACGCCAGCGGGTGTATCAGGCGGAGTTGCGTGCGGCGATCGAGGCCGACCAAACGCTCGCGCCTTCCGCGAAATCGGACCAGACCATCACCGAGCATTTTCGGTTGCTGCAGGCCTGCGACAATCTCTCGCTACTCACCTGTGTGGCGTATGCCTCGCCGGCGCATCTGCTGCATCCACTGCCGCTCAACGACGGATCGACGGCGAGAGTGCAGGTACACGCGCTCGGGCCGCGCCATTTTCGGCTCGATCCGTGGCCGTTCGCGGAGCCAGAATTACATTTCGAGTTTCCAGCACGGCATGTGGAAGGAAGGCTCTTCAGTTCGTCGGAGCAACTAAGTGCGGCATTCTCCGGTGCGCGGGAACAGAAGCTCGCGGTCACGCTGACGCAGTAGCCCGCACGCGACGCGAACGCCCGCGCACAGACCGTTGCACAGAGGGCCGATTTTCTGCGCAAGGAATCTGGGGTAAGGCCTACAGGCGCTAGAACTGGTTGCATCAATGGCCCCGACGAAAGCTGGAAAACCACAGGGGTTAAAACCCCTCAGTTTTGGCACAGTTTTCGGCACGCGACCCACCCACCGGGTGGGTACCCCGGTCGTGCCCTGACACAAAGCCATTTATGCAACCACTTCTATGATCATCCACCGGCCTTGAGCCGCACGAAGGCCTGAACCAGTTTCCGTGAGTCGGATTTACTGAGTGCGGAGCCGGTTTGATCCTCGTCATCGTCTTCTTGCGCGTCTTCTTCAGGGTCGATTTCGCAGTGTTCGCAGGTGTCGGCGCGAGAACATCCGGAGCAATCGCTCCCGGGATGGACGCACTCGGCCGGAGCGAGCTCCTCGCCTTCGCTTGATTGCGTGACGTCGCGGACCAGGTCGGACGGGAGAGTGATGCTCTTGGGGACAGCCTGAAGTGCGAGCTGGAGGCCATAGAGGACGAGGCCAGCGGTTTTGGCGTCGATGCGCTTGGAGATGAGGGCATTGAGGGTTTGGGCGATGGAGGTGCGAATGGAAGCCTGATCTTCGGGGATGGGAATGACGAAGTCTTCCGTGGCTCCGAGGCGGGCGCGGGAGCGGTTTTTGGTGTGGTAGTAGCAGAAGTTGCTGGCGCGCATGGCGGCTGCCTGGCAGCGGACTCCGTCGGACTTGATGTGACGACAGGCGAAATGCATGGGTATCCCCCTCCCACTCGCGGTGGGGTTAAGTGATTTATTTTCAGGTACCTATATGTTTGGGTGACGGCCGTAAGCCGATGAAACCAAACGGTTTAGATAGTAAAGATTAGAGACGAAAGGAGTTAGGGCGGCTCTTAGTGAACGCGGAAGAATTCACTGAGAACAGTGTGCAGGAATGGGGGAATTAATCGGCAAACGGGCGGCGTGGATGGCAGCACTTTGGTGCGGGGCGTTGCGCGGAGGCGGG
The DNA here is from genome assembly GCA_963778705.1 of uncultured Acidobacteriaceae bacterium. GTDB lineage: Bacteria > Acidobacteriota > Terriglobia > Terriglobales > Acidobacteriaceae > Telmatobacter. The sequence goes on along the minus strand of CAVZVM010000011.1, from coordinate 338,963 downwards.
AGCGAGTTGTGTGTTCCTTCTTGTGCCGCCCCTACGGGGCTCCGAGATTCTGTTTTGTCCTCGATTCCCCACGCTTAACCACCCCACGGACGAAGACCTGTCCGTGGGGGCCCGGGTGAAGCGCGGGGCTAACAACCTCCGCTCCTCCGGTGCGGGAAGCTCAGGACCGACACCGACGGTGCATCGTCATGCCGACAGCGCCGAGGCGGGAACTGCGGGGGGCTGTGCTTTCCCACCCATGAAGCAAAGTGCGCTTCAAGGATGGGGCACCCAGAGGTTATCCGGCGACGAGGGAGCGGAAAGAAAAAGGGCGACTCCGAGAGAGCCGCCCTTTTCTGTTGGGTTGAGCTTGAGTTCTAGAAGTCGAACCGCAGCGACATCTGGACCTGGCGCGGGCTACCGATGGTGTGGGTCACGATGCCGAGGCCGCCCGGGCAATTGTAGAAGCTCGAGTTGGTTTGCGATCCATCCGCGGCGCAACCGGTCGGCAATGGCGTCGTGCCGGCTACCGGGAAAGCATCGTAGTACTGGTTCTGCGAAACTTCGTTGCCGGGAACGTCGAGGCTGGTGGTGTTGGTGAGGTTGTAGACATCGAGGGTGTATTTCACGTTGTACTTCTCCCTGATGTTGAAGACCTTGGCCAGGGAAGCGTCGGCACGGTGCTGTCCCTGCTGACGGAAGATGTTGCGTTGGCCGGTGGTGAATCCGGTCTCGAAGGGATCCGTGGATGGAATTGCGCCGCCCAAGCCACCTGCGGGAAGGATGGGCAGTGTGAAGCAGGCAGGATCGAGAGCCGTTTTGCCGGTCGCCGGGAACCATGCACCTGAGGCGCCGGTTTTGGCTTTGCTCGGGGAGCAACCGGGAGCGAGGGGAACGATGGGGTTGGTAATGCCGTCTGCCGTGGAGTAGTAGATGCTGCCGATCGCACCGGAGAAATCGATGACGCTGTAAGGTTGGCCAGACTGCAGAACGGCAAGGCCCATGAGCGACCATCCGTTCACGGCGAGTCCGGCAAGCGAGCCCTCACGGGCGAAGTCATGCAGGCGGAAGACGTAGTTCAAATTGAGAACGTGGGTGCGATCGAAGTCGGCAGAACCGTAGGCCTCGCGCAGGTTGAGAGGATTGTTGCCGTTGTAGAACAGGCCCAGCCCGCTCTGCTCGTCGAGGGTATGCGAATAGGTGTAGGAGACACCGACTTGCAGACCGTGGCTCATGCGCTTGTCGACGTGCACCTGAAGCGCATCGTAGGCGTCCACACCCGCGGCGCGGTAGGCGATCGATTCAGCGGCGTAGCCCATATACGGTACGCGCAGATCGACGTTGCCGCCTTCGTAGTTGGCCAGGTAGGGGGTTCCATCGTCGAGCAATGCGCCACCGACGTTGTAACCGTAGGTGTAGTTCTGCTGGAACGCGCCGCCCGCCAGCGTGGGGCTGGTGGGAGAGGCAATGGTGGGCTGATTGAACGGAACCGGAATGACCTGGTGCCGGCCGCGGTTGCCGACATAGCCAGCTTCGATGGCGAGGTCGTTGCGCGGCTGCCACTGTATGTCGAGCGTGTAGTTGAAGGTGTAGGGCAGTTTGTTGGTTGGGTCGTAGACGCCCAGCGAGATTGGCTGGCCGAACTCGTTCACAATTGCGTTGGCATTGGGCAGGTAGTTGTTGAGGTCCGATGCCTTGGGGTTATTCGGCGGAGCGAGGAGGGCCGTTCCATAGGGATTCTCGAGATTGCCTTCCGCATCAGACCCGCCGCAGGTCGGAATGTATCCCTCGTAGAAATACAAAGAGGTGACGGGGCAGGAGGAAGCGTTGACGAAGGGCAGCTGCTGGTTTACGCCGAAGGGGCCGCCGGTGACGGTTCCGATGGCGTAGCCGGGCGAGAAGTAGCTGAAGAGTTCGCCGCGGTCGTAGTACATGCCGCCGCCTGCGCGGACGACGACTTTGTTATGGAAGAGACCGGGCTGCCATGCGGCGCCGATGCGGGGAGCGATGCCCCACTGCCTTCCGGTGAGTGTCGTGGGGCTGACACCCTTCGTTCCGTTGGCGTTGTTGCCGGCGATGATCAAGCCGGAGTTGACGATGGTATCGGAACCTATGTCGTACTGATAGGCGCTGGGAGAGAAGTTGAAGATGCGTCCGTATTTTTCGGTAAGGCCGCCGTCCCAGTCATAGCGAACGCCGGCAGTGATCGAGAGCGATGGTTTGATCTGCCACTTGTCCTGCACGTAGGTTCCCAGTTGGTTGGCGCGGTAGTAGCGGCTGGCATCGCCCTGCAGGAACGAGCTGACATAGAAACCGGTAGCCGAACTGCCGGGGGTGACCTGCCCCTGAATCATCTGGCTGAAGTCGTCGGTCGCGATGGTGCCTGTTCCGGTGCGCTTGTCGATGGTGTTGAGTTGCGTGTAGCCGTAGCTGGCGCCGAAGCTGAAGGTGTGTTTGCCCAGCATCCAGATGGCATTGCCCGAGGGGGACCAGCGGTTCTGGAAGACGCCGGTGTTTGGGGCCTGGCCTTCGGCGTTGGGGCCGATGTTCAGGATTGCCGTGGATGTGCCTTCCGGCTGGCTGCCGCCCAACACGTTGTAGACCGAGACGCCGGGGAAATATTTTGACCCGAAGACGTTGATCGACGCCGTTCCGGCCGAGCCGCCGGGGATGGCATCGGGACCAAAGGCCTGCTCATTGGTGCCCCAGATCTTTTCGCGGATGAAGCCGAAGGTTTCGGTGGTGCTCAGGTTCGACTTCACGATGTAGCTGTTGGTGACGGAAGCGACCTGTGCGCCGGAGTCGAGATGCTCGGAGAATCCGGGCACACTTGAATAGGAGTAAGGCGCGATGGCCGGATCGTGCTGGTAGAAGTACTTGAGCGCGAGCGTGTCTTTCGAGGTGGCGTTGTAGTCGATGTCGGCGACGGCCATGTCTGCGGTGAAGCGGCCGGTACCGGGAAGGAATGCGTTGTCGACGTGGGCGACGGAGGGCGCCGCACCCTTCAGATTGTCATTGGGGATGAGCCACTTTCCAGGCTCGCCTGGAAGCGCCGGAGAGTTGAAGAGCGCGAGCGCGGTTTGATCGATGTTGGCCGAGGTCAGGGTGGTGCCGAAGGAGTTGTTTGTGATGTCGGCCAATGCGCCGGCAGAGCGATCGTCGCTCAAGCCCACCGGGCACGTCGATCACAGAGTCGCCGATCTCCTGGTCCGAAACGTGGATGTGCTGATAGGAGACGAAGCCGAAGAGCTTGTCTTTGACGATCGGGCCACCGACTGCGCCGCCAAGTGTGTAGCGGTGCAACTGGGGAACCTTGGTGGGAATGTTGTTGTCCTGGTTGAAGAAGAACGGAGCGGCATTCAGCCAGTCGGTGCCGCGATGCCAGTAGGCCGATCCATGCAAGGTGTTGGTACCGGAGGCGGTGCTCATGTCGATGTGCGCGCCCGAGGTGGAGCCCTGCGTGGCGTCGTACATCGACGCATTGACGCGAACTTCGGAGAGAGTCTCTGGAGCGGGTGTGGGAATCGCGTTGCCGATGGAGAGGTAGACCGAGGCCAGCGTTTGGATGACACCGCCGGCGCCTGTGCTGGAAGAAACGCCCGTGCTGTTGATGACGCGCGCAGAGGGAACCTGGCTGGTGCTTTTGCCGTTGAAGAGATTGCTGGCATCGACGCCATTCAGCAGGAAGCTGTTGGAAGTGTCGCGCTGGCCGTTGGCCCAGATGGGCGCATTGCCGAGGCCGGAGTTTGCGCCGGTGCCGCCGGAGAGTTCGGCATTGACGCCTGCGGACTGAACGGCGAGTCCGGTAAAGCTTCCGGTCGCGAGAGGCACTGTGTCGATCTGGGTTTTATCCATGACGTAGCCGTTGGTGGTGTCGACGGCGTTCATCAGCGGGGTTGCGTCGACTTCGATAGTCTGGCCCGCAGAGGCGATCTTGAGCTGGGCATTCAGCGTGGCGGTGCGATTTCCCTGGACTGTGATGTGCGGCGTCTTCTGGGTCTCGAAGCCCGTGGCGGTGAAGGTCATGGTGTACGAACCGATGGGCAGGTTGACGAACGAATACGTGCCCGCGCCGTTGGTCACGAGCGTGCGCGTGAGAGACGTTTGCTCGTCGAGAACCGTCACCGTTGCATTGGGGATGACACTGCCGGTAGGGTCGGTGACGTCGCCAGTGATACCGCCAAGCGTCTGCTGCGCGAACAGGGTTGAGCCGCACAGCGCTACGACTGCCACGATTGCCAGCAGCCGGGGAAACAGAGAGAGAGACAGTCTCATGGAATACCTCAAGGGAAAAGGGCCTCGGAAATAAAAAGTTCCCGCGAAGGCTTTCTGAAAGCTCAAAAAGCACCTGGCTGGTTTCGTTGCTCTGAATTGTGGGTCCCGCAAAAAAAAGGAAAAAGGGAAGCAAACCTCTTTGAGTCGAGGGGCTTCAACTGTGGATCAGTGAGACCTGCGGTATGTGAAAAGGATAATAGCTACGGAATAAAGTTCATCTAAGGATTTGCAGTTCGGCTGGAGCCCGTTTGCACTGGTTTTGGGGCAGCGCTTTGCGATTCAGGGGAGGAGCGAAACGTGCGCCTGTACGATGCGCCAGCCCTGGGGAAAGCGCACCCAGACCTGGCTTTGCCGGCCACGCACAGTTCTTCGATCGGCAGATCGCTCGAATTCAAGAGTGATACTTGCTAAATCCCGGCCAAAACTGACGATGTCGAGCCGCTTCATGGTGCGGGCAAGGTTGGTGGCAGGGCGGGCCTTGCGGAACGCTTCGAGCTCTTCAGGACCGTACAAATTCTCCGTTGCACCGAAGCGCATGACCTGCTGTCCGTCCCAAAACATCGCGACCAGTTTTTCCACATCATTTGTGACGAGCGCCTGCTCGTACTCAGGGTAGAGCGTTTCAAGCTCGGCGATCACCTCTGGGTCGTTGATGGTCATGCGAGGGGAAAGAGTTCCCGGCCGGGAAGGATTTGTTTGGAGATCGCTCCACTCACGGTGAACATGGGCTCGTTGACCACCTGGCTCAACCGCAGTTTGAGGGCGACGCTGCAGAGAAGATAGGCGTGCACAGCGCTGAATCCCCAGTGGGTGACGAGCAGGTCGATCATGCGACTGGTTGCGGCACGCGCGGTGGCGGCTATGTCAACGCCCGACTCGATGACGATCCAGGCGTCGGAGGTCGAATCCGGCGCGGCGCGCTCGCTGGCTTCGACGATCGGTCCCGCCAGAGGACGGCGTTTGTGCAGTTTGAAACGCAGCGTGACGTCGAGGGGGCATTCGATTCCGTTGATGCAGACCTCGCCGTCTCCCTGGGCAGCGTGGCCGTCGCCGCAACTGAACAGAGCGCCGGAATTGTAGATCGGCAGATAGAGCGTCGATCCCGCGCAGAGCTCGCGCACATCGAGATTGCCGCCGAACGGGCCGGGAGGTCTTGTGCGAAAGCTTCCGTCGTCGGCGCGGGCGACACCCATCACGCCGAGAAACGGCCGCACTGGAACAACAGCAGGCGCGAGCGAGCGCGTCTCTTCTCCTTCGAGCGACCAATGGAAGAGATAGGGCTCGTGGAAGCGCTCTTTAAGAAAGCCCAGACCCTCGACAATGCTCGACCAGCCCCATCCGGAATGGCGTGTTGCCAGAACATCGACCTGCAGCGCATCGCCGGGCTCGGCACCTTCGATCGAGATGGGACCGGTGAGGGCATGAATGCGCGTGCGATCTATTTTCAGGTACTCGGCCAAGGCCATACCGGGCGCAACCTGTCCGCCGCTTGCATCGACGCAGTCGATCTGCACTTCGTCGCCGGGGGCGACATGAAGCCGCGGCTGGAGGGAACGGTCCCACACCGAGTGGGTTGGGTTAGCGGAGAGGGTGTGCTCGCTCATGACTCTTTCACTCGCACCGACATCTGCACTTCCACCAATGCATTGCGGGGCAGTGCGCTCACACCGACGGCGGCGCGGACATGGCGGCCGGCATCGCCGAAGACCTGCACCAGCAGATCGGATGCTCCGTTGATCACCGCGGGCGAATCAGGGAAGCCGGCGACTGCATTGACGTAGCCGTTGACCGTAACAACTTCGGCAATCGCGTCGAGCGATCCGAGTTCACGTTTCAGGACGGCGAGCTGTGTCAACGCGCAGGCTCGTGCGGCGACGTAGCCGTCTTCAATGCTGCGATCCGCGCCGGCGACTCCGGTGATTACTCCGGCCGGTCCAGTCGAAATGACACCGGCGAGATAGAGCATGTTCCCGACCTGTTTCGCGGAGACATAATTGCCGCCGGGGGCAGGTAGTTGCGGCAACGCGAGGCCAAGGGCAGAGAGCTTCTGTTCTGGATCGGAGGCCATTTGCTTCGACTGTAGCATGCGAATACGGAATGTTCTTTGGCCTTGACTTCGAGGCGCGGTAGCATGAGGCCATGCCGCAGACTTGGTTTACGACTTACTCCGCGACAAGTGCGCGCGTCTCACTCTGCAGCGCGAGGTTGGCACGATGATCACACGAGCGTCCAAGATTCTTCTGGTCGGGGGCGTCGCGCTGTTTTATACATTCGTGGTCTTCAACAACCTGACCGACTTCGATTCGAACTACCAGTTCGTGCGCCATGTGTTGTCGATGGACTCGACCTTCCCTGGTAATCACGGCATGTGGCGCGCACTGCCCTCGCCGACCATTCACCTGGTCTTTTATCTCTCGATCATTGCGTGGGAATTCGTGACGATGGTGTTGTTGTGGCTCGGTGCTGTCCGCCTGCTGCGTGCGGTACGCGGTCAGGCCGTGGCTTTCAATGCCGCCAAGAGCGTGGCGGTGATGGCGCTGACACTCTCGATGACGATGTGGCTGGTTGCATTTTTGTCGGTTGGCGCGGAGTGGTTCCTGATGTGGCAGTCACACACCTGGAACGGACAGGAAGCGGCATTTCGCAGTTTTACCGTTGTTGGAATCGTGCTACTCATTCTGATTCAGCCTGAGACCGAGACTCAGCCGTAAGCTCTTAGGCAGTGACGGCCGCTCGTTTCCGGCGGAGTGCGTACCACACGATTCCGGCGGCGATGTAGGCGAGATATATCCATGGAATACGCGCGTGAAGTTCGTCGGCAGTGGAGCGCAGGTCGAAGATTGCGATGAGCACGAGCACCAGCACCGTGAAGATGCTGATGACCGTGAGCAGATGGGAGTGCTGGCCAACGGCCCGTCGTGCGAAGGGCAGTGCGAGCGCGACAAGCGCATAGACGGTGAGAAACCCAAAGACCGACAGAGATCCGAGCAGGTCATACATATCCGAGCCGGTGAAGGCGCGTAGTTGCATGCTCGCAGTCGCAGCAAACATCAGGGCGGCAGATAAGACGACCGCAGGGCCTGGCGTGCCGTGCTTCTTGTTTGTGCTCTCCAGCAGCTTCGGCAGCAAACCGCCATGCGCCATACGCAGGAGCACGCGGGCGGCTGCAGTGGTGCAGGCAAGAACGCAGGCGAACATGCTGATGAGGGCGCCGAAGTCGATCGCGACCCCGAGAGGAGCCACGCCTGCTTTCTCCGCAAGGTGGTGCAATGGGCTGGTGGACTCGCTTAACTTTCCCGATTCGCCGCGAAACCCCAGCACCTCAGAGTACGAGCACAGGATGAAAAAGACTCCGGCAAGAATGGCGCACTGTAGCACGGCCCGCGGAATCGTATGCAGTGGATTGCGCGCCTCGCCTCCCAGAGTTGTGGCGCTCTCAAAGCCGACGAAGCTGAACATCGACAAGACCAACGCGGGTCCCAGCGACGAAAGCGAAGCACCCCTGAGGTGCAGTTGATCCAGATCGAGATGCAGGCCGAAGCGGATGGGCATGATCGTGAGCACGAGCACGATCAGGCTTACCGAGCCAATCTCGATCCAGAGCATCAACTCGGCGGACAACTTTACATCGCGATAGGCGATATAGCCCGCGACGAAGCAAACTACGAGCAAAGTCAACAGCCCCGGCGGGTCCCAACGAAAGAACTGCTGCATGAGCAGATTGGTGTAGTAGAGCGCACCGCCGGCCACCGACGCGCCCGTGGTGATGTAGGCCAGGAGCAATCCCCAGGCGGCAACCACACCGAAGAATGGCGGCAGTGTATCCGCCGTGTAACTGTAGAGCGAACCGGGCGATGCGGATAGCTTGGCGAAACGGCTGATACAGAATCCCACCAGCAGTATCGCGCCTGTGGCCATGAGATAGACAAACCAGGTTGCGTTCCCGGCGAGCGCGAAGACCAAGGGAATGGTCAGCGAGGGTGAGGTCGACGGCGCCATGGCGGACACCGACTGCGCCAATGTCTCGACGGGTCCGAGGACTCCCGCATGCAGTCCGTAGCTTTCCGGTACGACGTTTTCGGGGTACACTGCGCCTGCCGCACTCGTCTGGTCCGTCACGGTCCTGCCTTTCGGAGTTGGATTGTTTGCCGGTTGCCCTAGTCTCGGATGGATGTAACCTTCACGTCAAGAAGCGCGCGATACACTTGAAGCCATGCCGGTTGCTGCCATCATTCTCGCTGCAGGCGCGAGCCGCCGTCTGGGCCAGCCCAAACAACTGGTGGGCTTTGCTGGAGAGACTCTGCTGGAGCGCGCTTTGCGCCTGGCAAAGGAAGCGGGCGCCTCGCCTGTTCTTGTCGTGTTGGGGGCCAACTTCGCGCCTATTTGCGCATCCATTCCGTTCAATGAAGCGATTCCAGTGTTCAACGAACGGTGGGAGCAAGGGATGGCGACCTCGATCCACGCCGGTCTGCATGAGGCCGACGTACGTGCGCCCGAGGCCGTTGGCGCGCTCGTTATGGCCTGCGATCAGCCGCACCTCTCGGCTGGACATCTGCGGTCTTTGCTGCAGGCGTTTGCTGCCGCGCAGACCGAGCCAACCATCGTCGCGTCAGACTACGTGGGTAATTACGGCATTCCCGCCGTGTTTCCACGCAGCGTCTATCCAAAACTCCACGCGTTGCATGGGGACAAGGGTGCGCGATCACTGCTTGCCAAGCCGCCGTGCCGAATCGTAGCTGTCGCGTGCTCGGGCTGCGAAATCGACATCGACCTTCCTGAAGACCTTGCCCATTTGAAATAGCGTTCAACGCTCGATGGTTGCTTCAATCGATCCGTGGGGTTCATCAATCGGAACGAAGATGTGATTTGGATTGTCTTGTCCGAATGGGCTCAGGTCGGCGAGCAAGTGATGCAGATTGGGCATTATCAACGTAATGCGCGCGATCTCCGGCGCTGCGTCCAATGCGGCTTTGCCCATGTCGAAGAGCGTGTGTTGGACGCTCATGCTGTGGTGATCGGCGAACTCTTTCAGGAGCGCTTTGAGAATGCGGGTTCGCACGCCTGCATAGTCTGGCGCGTCGACGGCGTAATGCCACGTGACTGTGGCGCATGTCCCGAAGATGCGGTCGGTGGCGGGTTTCAGCGTGGTCAGTTTGTCTTTGATGTATCCAGTGAAGGCGGATTTGGTGGTCTTGAGAATTGTGAGCCCGTCAATGCCCGATGCAATGGACCACGGACCGTTCTTGCTGCGCACCGCGTGCACGGTCTGCTTCTCGGGGCCGCCCAGCTTAAATGTTGTCGGCTCCTCCGACCCATTCAGCTGCAGACGCTCCCACGATTTCTCCGAAACCTCGACACCCACGTTCGAGACCTGCGGATTAGATTTCAGGAGATAGTCGCCGAGTTCTTTTGCGAACTGCTCAATGGTCGTGGCCTTCGACTCGCGGGCGATGGAGTAGACGGTGTTCTTCATCGTGTCGGTGGGGAGAATCTTGCTGTTGTCGGCAGCGGTGAAACTCGTGTCGAAATCCCCTTGCAGGAGAACCTGCACGGTCCACTCGTTGAAGTCGTGCCGATCGCCATGCCGTGTAATGCGCGACACCCTCACGCGCGATTTGCCGTAGCGATTCTCTCCCAGTTTTGCCATGTCTAGCTTCCTCGGTAGGTTGTGTAGCTGTTGTCGCTCAACAGCAGCGGCAGGTGATAGTGCGCGGCGCCGTCGCACTTAAACGTGACAGAGATTTCAGGGTAGATGCTCTTGCGTCGCATGAGGTCCAGATAGGCGCCGGTGACGAAGACCAGACGGTACGTGCCCGGCTCGGCATTGCTCGCCAGATCGCGGCAGCGCCCGTCGTCATCCGTGGTGCCGTCTCGTACCGGGGTCCACGCATTGCCCCGCGCCGCTTCAAGACGAATCGAGATTCCAGCGGCGGGCCGTCCCAGCACCGCATCCAGAACGTGTGTCGTAATTCTGCTCATACTGCTACCCATTTTCCCAGACGAATCTGCATGATTTGCCGCTGTTGTTCAGCAGCTTCGCGGAGTTCGGTGTGTCGATCGCTGTTCAGGCGGCGGGTGAGGATCGCCAGCATTTCTTCGGCACTCTTGCCCGTCGCACACACGATATAGGTAAATCCAAAATGCTGCTCGTAGAGCGCATTTTTCTCGGATAGATCAGAAAGAATTCGCTCCGATGCGGTTACAGCCGAAGCTTGCTCCTGCCTGGACCACGCAGCCGACCGGCCGGTTGCCTGAGCTTTGCGCTCGCCGATGCGCGGATGGCAAGCGAATGCCTCCAGCCAGTCGGTCTCTTGCATTGTTGACCAGAGGCGATCGGCTGTCTCGCTCAATGCGGCAATGCTAGTCAGGGGGCGGGCAGCGACCATTGCCTCTGCCCACTGCGTGGCGCCGCAACAGGCGAGCATCGCTGCGAGGGCGGCTGCAGGGTCGGCACGATTCCATCCATCAAGTACCGGGTTGATTAAGTCTACGGGGTTCATCGTGCTTGCTCCGCGGCCAGACTGCGGAGGAACTCCTCCAGAAGGTTCGCCGCCACTGCTCTCCGGTATTCGGCTGTCGAGCGAATGTCATCGATTGGGGCGGCTTCCTTGGTCAAGGCGCTCCGTGCTGCCATGGTTGTTTCCGGAGACAACGATCGGCCTCGCACCGCATCTTCTGTTCGATAGAGCCGGGTGGGGAAAGGCGCGAGGCTCGCAGCCGCGATGCGGATCTCGCTGATCACGCCGTTGTCCATGAGCGCCATTCCGGCAAGCTCGACCTTGGAGATGGCCATGGCGCGACGCGTCCCCACCTTGCGCAGGTATTGGCGATGGGATGCGAATCGGCGCGGAAGGTGAACAGCGTAGACCAGCTCATCCGGGGCGAGGACATTTTGTTTGTAGCCGGTGTGGAATTCTGTATAGGGCACGCGTCGTTTGCCATGTACTGAGATGAGCTCGATCTCTGCGTCATAGACGAGGAGGGCCGGCGAAGAGTCGGCAGCCGGCGATCCATTCACGAGATTCCCGCCAATGGTTGCGCGGTTCTGATTCGCGATCGATCCGATCCAACTTGCAGCCTTGGCGAGGAGTGGGAAGTTTGCGGCGATGGCTGAGTGAACACGGAGATCGCGGAAGGTGGTGCAGGCGCCAATCGCGATTGAGCCCGCGCTGATTTCGATGAAGCGGAGATCCGGAATACCCCAGAGGCTGAGGAGCTTTTTGGCGCTGAGCCGGCCCGCAGCATGCGCTACCATCAGCTCCGTGCCGCCGGCAATGGGCGTCCAGGCTCCGGGAGCCTCGGCGAGCAGATGCAGCACAGCGTTCAGGCTGCCAGGGGCGATCAGTTCATGGGCTTGGGCGTTACCGCGCATGGGCCTCGTTGGCCACTGGGTCCTTGGTTTGGGCCGCGGCCGAAATCACCGAATCGAAGATACGTTTGAATCCGGTACAGCGGCAGAGATTGCCTGCGAGTCCTTCGCGAATCTCCGCCATCGAGGGATGGGGATTCGACGCGAGCAGATGGGTCGCGGCCATCAGCATGCCCGGCGTGCAGATGCCGCATTGCGCACCGCCGCACTTGAGAAAAGCTTGTTGCAGCGGATGCAGATCGCCATCGATGGCTAGTCCCTTCGACGGTCTGGAGCTTCGCGCCTTGCGCCTGCAGCACCGGAACCAGGCACGAGTTGACCAACTCGCCGTTCAACCGAACCGAGCACGACCCGCACTCGCCTTCGCCGCAGCCTTCCTTTGTGCCGGTCAGTTGCAGGTCTTCGCGTAGCACGTCGAGGAGGCGCTTCATGGGCGGAGCCTGCACAGTGCGGCGATCGCCGTTGACGACGAACTCGATGGTCGGCCAATTTGCGCTCATACTGCCGCCGTCTCTTCGACTGGAGTCTCTGCGGCCAACCTGGCGAAAAGGTCCTCGGGCAGCAGCGGAATCGCGTTGAACGAAACTCCGACCGCATCGCGGATTGCGTTCAGAATTGCAGGCGCGGGGCCGTCATGCGGAAGCTCGCCGATGCCCTTTGCGCCGTACGCGCCGTGGCTGAAGGGGATCTCCTCGAAGTAGACGTGAATCGGTGGCACGTCTTCCGCGGTGGGCATGATGTAGTTGGTCATCTGGTTGTTGACCATGTGCCCATTTTGGAGCAGCACCTTCTCGTAGAGCGCGTAGCCGATGCCCTGCGCGACGCCGCCCTCGATCTGTCCGCCGGCCAGCACTGGATTGAGTACGCGACCGACTTCCTGGACGGACCAGAAGTCCTCAACTTCGGCCGAGTAAGTTACGGTATCCACGGCGACCTGTGCGACGTGAATCGACCATGCATAGGCGGGATAGGCTTCCCCACGATATTTCTGGTCGTCCCAGAAGATGTTGGGCGGCGCTTCATAGCGGCACAACGAAACGACCTCGCCGCTCTTTGCGCGATAGCGATCACATGCCGCGAAGAATTCCTCTGGGGTGAACGACTGGGGCAGAGCAGCATGGTCTTGCAGCTGGGCGACGAGTTGTCGGCTGGCACGCTCGATCAAGCGCCCGACCACCATGGAAGTACGCGAGGCGACGGTGGGCCCGCTGTTGGGCACGATGCCCGTATCGGGGGGCGCCATAACGACATCTTCGTAATCGAGGCCGATGGATTCGGCGGCAATCTGCGTGAGGATAGTATTTGTCCCCTGGCCGAATTCAGTGCTCGAGACAAGGACCCGCACTTTGTCGTCGATGACATCGAGGCCGGCCAGCGAGTTCAGATACCGCTCGCCCGAGCCTGTGAATCCAGACCCGTGGTAGAAGGCGGCGATGCCCATGCCGCGCTTGACCGGACTGACCGCGTTCTCTTTCGCGAACCGGGCGCGCTTGGCGTAGTATCCGCTTTCGTTGAGTGCGCGATCGAGCAGCTTGTCGAGGATGACCGGCTCGCGCATGACCTGTTCGGTCGCCGTCGTGTCGCCGTCGTGCAGGAAGTTGCGGCGGCGCAGATCGATCGGGTCCATACCGATCGCAGCGGCGATCTCATCCATGTGGCGCTCGATGGCGAAGATCGCCTGCGGCGCGCCGAATCCACGAAATGCGCCATAGGGCACGGTATTGGTGGCCCAGGCACGGCTGCGCACGCGCACATTAGGGCAGACGTAGGGTCCCGGCGAATGCAGCGTGGCGCGTGACAGCACGGTCGACGAGAGAGTCGAGTAGGCACCGCCGTCCGTCGCCACGTCGATATCCATCGCCAGGAGTTTGCCGTTGGCATCGAGCGCGGTCCGGTGCCGTACTCGGGAAGGATGGCGCTTGGTCGTCGCGGCCAGATCTTCCATGCGGTCGTACACCATCTTCACCGGATGCCCGCTCTTCATTGCCAGCAGCGCGGCGTGCGATGCGAGCGTCGAAGGATAATCCTCTTTGCCACCGAAGGCGCCACCAGTTTCGGTCTGGATGACGCGCACCTTATCTTCGGAAAGATGAAAGACGGCGAGCAGCGACTTGTGTACATAGTAGGGGCACTGCAGCGATCCCCACACGGTGACGCCGTTCACCGGTGAATACTCGGCGATCACGCCGTTGTTCTCGATGTAGAGATGTTCTTGTGCGCCGGTGCGGTATTCGCCTTCGACGATATGTGCAGCATGAGCCCACGCCGCGTCCACGTCGCCTTTTTCGAGCAGGAAGCTTTTGAATATGTTGTCCGCGCCCCAGACGATCGTCTCCTGACGTTCGCTTTCTTCGATCGTGAAGACCGGCGGCAGCGGCTCGTACTCAATGTTGATGGCGGCAGCAGCCTCACGCAGCTTGCACTTGTCAGGGTGGGCGAGCAAAACGATGGCTTCATCGCAGTGATTGACCTTGCCGTCGGCGAGGCAGGGTTGATCCGAGAAGATGAGCTGGATGTGATTCTCGCCGGGAATGTCGGCAGCCGTGACCACCGTGAACTCGTCCCAGTCGATGTTGCGGCTGTATTTGATTTCGCGAATCAGGCCGCGGGGAATGGTGCTGCGCACGGTCGTTCCGTACCACATGCCGTCGCGCTCGATGTCGTCGACATACCGCGCGCGGCCCAGCAGCTTATCGACCCCTTCCTTTCGGGGGACGGGGGAGCCGACGATGCGGGTTTTCGCATGCGTGCTCATGGTGGGAAGCCGCGCTCGGAGCGTACAGGTTGAGGCATAGCATACAACGAAGCCGCGTAGATGCAAAGCCGCGGAGCCGTGGTCTCCTGTCTGGTCGGGCGTTTCAGCTCGCTAGCGCAGCCAGGGTCCGCGAGAGGACGTGGACTCCGGAACCGATCCACTCCGGCGAGGAATATTCATCTGGCCGATGGCTTACGCCGCCGCGACAGGGGATGAAGAGCATGGCGACCGGTGCAAGGCGCGCTATGAAAAGCGAGTCGTGATAGGCGCGGCTCACCATTTTCTTGTATGTCTTGCCGGCGGACTTCGCAGACTCTTCGAGCGCAGCCAGAATGGCGGGGTCGCATGTCGCGGGCGGATCGGCATTGACGACTTCAGTTGAAATGGCCACACCGCGCCGGCAGGCTACCTCGTCGCACGTCGTCTGCAGGCTGCGCAGGATGCTATCGCGTCGCGCGCCATCGATGTCGCGGATGTCGGTTTCGAGCCGCACGCGCGAAGGAATGCTGTTGACGGCGCCGGGAAAGACGTCGCACACGCCTACAGTTCCCACTGTATCGATTGCAGCAGTGCTTTTGGCTGCGGTCTCAAGAGCGAGGATCAACTCTGCCGCTGCCGTGAGCGCATCCTTGCGGCCCGGCATCAGTTTTCCGCCGGCGTGCCCGCCTTCGCCTTCAATCAATATGCGCATGCTGGCAGGAGCGGCGATGTGAGTGACGAGACCGACGTCGATCTTCTCCTGCTCCAGCAGTGGTCCTTGCTCGATGTGCAGCTCGACGAATTGATGGAATCGGCCCTCGGCCAAGGCAACTGATTCGAGCGACCCCTTGAATCCTGCAGCAGCACGCAACTCGTCGAGGCTGCGGCCCTCTTTGTCTCGCATTGTGCGTGCCTGTGCCGGCGTGAGCACGCTGGCTATCATGCGACTGCCCAGGCAGCCGATGCCGAAACGCGTCGGCTCTTCCGACGTGAAGATGACCAGTTCGATGGAGCGGCGAGGCTTGAAGCCGAGCTGTTGCAGCACTCGAATCGCTTCGAGTCCGCCGAGAACACCGACGGAGCCGTCGTAGAGACCGGCGTTGGGAATGGCGTCGATATGCGAACCAGTACCGATGGGGGCAAGACTCGCATCACTTCCTTGCCAGCGGGCGAAGGTATTGCCGATCGGGTCCTCAGTTACGGTGAGCCCTGCATCCGTGCAGAGTTTCTTGACATACGAGCGAGCGCGCATGTCGGCTTCGCCAAAGACGACGCGCGTCACTATGGGCGGCTCGGCCTCGGAGATTGTCGCGAGTGTTTTGAGTTCCTCGATGAGGCGGGCAATGTCGGGAGCTGAACTCATTGCTTGGTCCCCTGAATAAGGGCAGCCTTGGTAGCGTGGGTCCGAGTCTTGCTCATCACGCCTTCTCCAGGGGGTGGCGCCGCCAGTCTTTATAGATGAGGTACTTCGCCGGCGTCTTGCCTAGCGCGCCAAACCACTGCGGGCAATAGGGGGCCATCCAGATGAAGTCGCCGGCTTCGACCGGATACCACGAATCGCCGAGTTTGTAGATGCCGCCGCCCTCGAGCATGAGCAGTCCATGCTCCATGACGTGAATCTCTACCATGCTGAGCGCGGCGCCGGGATCGTAGGTCATGGTGTTCACAGCGAAGTCGTAGGCGTCACCGTCCGGCATCAACGAGCGCACACGCAAGGCCTCATCGCCCATCAATGGCGCGGGAGCGACGGCAGATTCTTCGCCAACGACGACGATCGGCGCGGCCGTACCTGGCTGGGACCGATATGACTTTTCGATCACTACGGCTCGCGCTTTGGTGAGCGCACGTATCTGGTGTGCGGCGCCCTGCGGGAGATATGCGAAGCCGCCGACTGCGAGAGTGTGCGTCTTTCGTTCAGCCTGTAGCTCGAGGGAACCCTCAATCACGTAGACGAATCGTTGCGCAGGCGTTGGCCCCAGCGTGCCTCCCGCTGCGAACTCGGCGGTCATCTGCGTGAATGCTGCGCCCGCTCGGGGAGCGATGTGAACGACGAACTCCACATTCAGTGCGCCGGGAAGGGGCGTACGGATAAAAGTGTTGGGAGTCTGCAGCAGGTGATCCGCCTTCAGGCTGCTTCGGGTTAGTCCCAGGTGGTGCAAAGGTCGACCTCGCGGGCAAGTCTTGCGTTCTCGCTGTTCGATTCTAGCGAATCTCGGCGGCGACGCGCGCGAGGAAGCCGTTCATCACCTGAAGGGCGGCCTCGACATCTTCTTCGCGCACGGCCTCTGCGGGGTTGTGGCTGATGCCCCCAGGGCTACGCAAAAACAGCATCGCTGTGGGCAGGCGGGCGGCCATCACCATGGCATCATGTCCGGCGCCGCTCGCCATCCTTTTTGATGAAAGGCTTTCGGTCTCCATCGCCTCGACGAGGTACGCAGTCAGACGCTCGTCCATCGAGACGGCCGGTTGATCCATTTGCGGCGTGCACTGGATGGCCAATCTGCGCCGCTGGGAGATGGCGTTCGCCGCTTCGGTCAACTCGTTGACTGCTCTCAATCGGACGGCATCGTGCAGGTGCCGTATATCGAGGGCAAGAGAGACTGAACCTGCGATGACGTTGCCGGCGTTCGGCGACACATCGATCTTGCCCACCGTGGCGACCAGTCCATCGGTGCGCTGCGCATATTTCTCGACGGTGGTAATCCACTCGGCTGCTCCTGCCAGCGCATCGTGGCGCAGATGCATCGGCGTGGTGCCCGCGTGATTGGCCTGGCCCGCGAATGCGATGGTCAGACGAGTTTGGCCTACGATGCCGGTCACAGCGGCGACTTTAAGATCCTCGGCTTCGAGAACGGGCCCCTGCTCGATGTGGATCTCGACGAAGCCCAATATGTCATCAAGACCCTGACCGGCTGCCGGAATCTGACTCGGATCGAGGCCGTAGGCGCGAATGGCTTCGGCCAGCGTGACGCCATCCGCATCTTTCAATGCCAGGAGTGCCGGATCGAAACGGCCTGCGATCGCTCGGCTGCCGATGAAGGGAACGCCGAACCGTACGCCTTCTTCCTCAGAAAACGCAATTACGTCGATCGCCAGCGGAAGAGCCATCTCTCGTGCTATATCAGCGCATTCGAGCGCCAGCGTCACGCCGAGAACCCCGTCGAACGCACCGGCATCGGGGACTGTGTCGATATGAGAGCCCAATAACAAGCGTGGGCCTGTTGTACTCGATCTGCCGCGCAGGTTGCCGGCCGCGTCCACACGCACGGTCATGCCGAGCTCTTGCATACGGGCGCGGAGATGGGCGTGCACATTGTGCGTCGGTGGCGTGAGGAAGCGGCGTGTGATCCGGCCCGGTTCTTCGGTGATGGTGGCAATGTGCCGGCATTCCGCGATGGCGCGGAGAGCGCGTTCTCTCATCGGCGCACCAACTCCTGTCCGTGCGCATCGCCTGGGAATTGACCCTGGCTATAGATTCGTTCGCCGCGCAACCAGGTTTCGCGGACCGCGCCGCGCAGGTTTGCGCCGAGATAGGGCGAGACCCTGTGGCGAAAGTGCAGGTCATCGGAAGTGACGGTCCACTCGGTGTCAGGATCGAAGACGACGAAGTCGGCGTCGGCACCGGCTGCGAGCGTACCCTTCGTGTCGCCGAGTCCAGCCAGGCGCGCCGGGCCCGCAGCCATCCATTCGGCGATTCGTTCCAGGCCGATCTTTCGCGCGCGCATGCCCGTCCACAAAACCGGCAGTGCCAGGCCGAGGCTTGCGATGCCGCCCCAGGCCTTGTCCCAGCGGCCCTCTTCGCGACGTTTCATCGCGGGCGGGCAGGGAGAATGATCGGTGACGACAAAGTCGATGTCCCCCTCGGCCAACGCCTGCCAAAGCAGCTCACGGTTTTCTGCTCGGCGAATCGGCGGTGCGCACTTGAATTCCGTCGCGCCGTCGGCAATCTCTTCGGCGGCGAAGTGCAGATACTGAGTACAAGTCTCGACCGTGATCGGCGTACCGCGTTTGCGCGCATCCTTAATCAGGGGAAGAGCTCGCGCGCTGGAGAGATGGACGATGTGGATTGGTGTCTGGAACTCCTCGGCCAGCCGGATCAGGAGTGCGATTGCGTCGATCTCTGCCTCGTCGGGACGCGATGCGAGGTACGTCGCATACTTGCGCCAATTTTTGCTGGCCCGATTCAGCTCCGTAGTCGCTGCTTCGACCGGCTCGGCGACCTCTGCATGCGCCAGCAGCGGCAGGCCCGTGCCCTTCAGTTCTTTGAGTGCGGCGCGCAGTTCGGCTTCATCGACCCAGGCAAATCCATCGATGCCGGAGTCAATGAGGAAGCACTTGAATCCCGGCACTCCGGCGGCCGCCAGAGGCTTCACGCAAGCGGCGTTCCCACGGACCACACCGCCCCACGCGGCCCAATCGACCCACGCCTTGCCGCGCGCCGCAGCACGCTTGGCTTCGAGCGCGGCCACGTCAATGGTCTCCGGCACGCAATTCAGGGGCATGTCGACCAGTGTGGTCACGCCACCAGCCGCCGCCGCGCGCGTGGCGGTTTCGAATCCTTCCCACTCGGTGCGGCCGGGCTCATTGATGTGGACATGCGTGTCGACGAGACCCGGCAACAGGACGGCGTCGCCAAAATCGTGTGTGCCCTCGATCGGATGCGTTCCGGCTTGCACCTCAATGAACCGCCCGGCCTCGACGACAAGCGTGGCGGGCATCAGGCCACGGGGGGTAAGAACGCGAGTTGATCGGAAGGCCTGTGCCATACTGTCTTTGACTTTCGACGCCACGAGGACCGAAGAAGGCCGCTCTTCATGCCCAGCCTACCAAACCCAGAGTTCCTGCGGCGGGCTATCGCTCTCGCCACGGACAATGTTGCCAGCGGCAAAGGCGGACCTTTTGGCGCGGTAGTCGTGCGCGACGGCAAGATCGTCGGAGAAGGCGCCAACTCGGTCACAGCAACGAGCGATCCCACAGCCCACGGCGAGGTAAATGCAATCCGTGCGGCCTGCAGGGCGCTCGGCACTTTTACGCTAGCCGGGTGCGAACTGTATACAAGCTGCGAGCCCTGTCCCATGTGCCTGGCTGCGTCCTACTGGGCGCGTCTCGATGCAATCTATTACGGTTGTTCGGCTGCCGATGCCGCACGCGCCGGCTTCGACGATGCCTACCTCTACGGCGAAATGACAAAGCCGATTCCCGACCGGACCCTTCCGTCGATCCAGTTGCTCGCCGACGAGGCATGGGCCAGCTTCGCCGCGTGGCTGGCCTCGCCGAGCAAGATCGAATACTGAGGCGAAAACCCCAAAGTAAACGCAGCTTCAAGAACAAACACGTTGCCCATCGTGCGACCGATGCATTAACTTCAAAGACTCATACTTTTGCGGGGAGTCGTCACTTCATGCCACGCGTGGTCCGTTGTTCCATCATTCAGGCCTCAAACGCCCTGCCGGCAACCGAACCGCTGGCAGCGCAAAAGCAGGCCATGATCGAAAAGCATATCGGACTCATTCGTCAGGCTGCGCAGGCCGGCGCACAGATCGTCTGCCTTCAGGAGATCTTCAACGGCCCTTACTTTTGTGCTGAGCAATCCGTCAAATGGTACGAGATGACCGAGGCGGTTCCCGATGGCCCCACCGTAACTCTCATGCGATCGATGGCCAAAGAGCTCGGCATTGCGATGATCGTGCCGGTCTACGAGGTCGAGCAGGAAGGCATCTTCTACAATACCGCCGCGGTGATCCAGAAAGATGGCACGTATCTTGGCAAGTATCGCAAGACGCACATCCCGCACGTCGCGCCTGGATTCTGGGAGAAGTTTTATTTCCGCCCCGGCAACCTCGGCTATCCGGTTTTCGATCTCGGTTTTGTCAAGATCGGCGTCTATATCTGTTATGACCGGCATTTCCCCGAGGGTGCGCGCTGCCTGGGTCTCAATGGCGCGGAGATCGTCTTCAATCCGTCAGCAACCGTTGCTGGGCTCAGCGAGTATCTTTGGAAGCTCGAACAGCCGGCGCACGCTGCAGCCAACGGCTATTTCATCGCGGCTATCAACCGCGTGGGCACAGAGCCACCGTGGAACATCGGCGAGTTTTACGGATCAAGCTACTTTGCCAATCCCCGCGGACAAATCATCGCCCAGGCGTCGCGCGACAAGGACGAGGTATTGACTACGGACCTGAACCTCGATGAAATCGCCGAGGTGCGGCGCACCTGGCAGTTCTTCCGGGATCGCCGGCCTGACCAGTACGGTCCGCTTGTAGCTTCCTAACGCACAGGCTGCGCCACGTTGAGCGCAACTAGTGTGGTGTCCCAGAAGTTCTTGACGGAATCCAGAATGGTGAAGAAAGCAGATTCTTCGGCTCACCACCCCCGAACTGAAAGACGTTCGGGGCCCCGTTCGCTCAGAATGACACTTTTACTTATGTTGTGTCTTTCAAAGACAGCGCAACTAGATCTGAGGAGTACATGAGTCTCGAAACCCTACCCGACGATCCGCAACTGCGCGAGCGATTCACGGAGTTGAAGCGACCGCTGACACCGCAGGCTGCAACGATCGAAGCGAATCGCTGCCTCTACTGTTTTGACGCGCCCTGTACGGCCGCTTGTCCGACTCACATCGATGTTCCGGGGTTCATCAAACGGATTGCTTCCGGCAATCTGCGTGGATCGGCTCTGCGCATCCTCGATGCAAATATCCTCGGCGGCAGTTGCGCACGGGCCTGCCCTGTCGATGTGCTGTGCGAGGGCGCGTGTGTCGTGCACCAGCAAGGCCGTCATCCCATCCGTATTGGTCAGCTGCAACGTCACGCGATGGATTTCTTTCATGCCAGCGGAGAGGAGCTTCAGACCGCGCCGCGCAATTCGCGCCATCTTCACGTTGCCTGCATTGGCGCGGGTCCGGCTTCCCTGGCCTGTGCCGCGGAGCTCTGCCGTCGGGGAGCGCGCGCGACCATTATTGAGCGGAAAGCTCTGCCCGGCGGACTCAACACGTACGGAGTTGCCGAGTATAAGCTGCGTGCCGCGGAGAGCCTGAAAGAGATCGATCTTATTCGCCGCATGGGCGTTGAGTTTCGCTTCGGCGCAGGAATCGAGTCGGGCGAAGACCTTCGCGAACTCGAAGCGGAGTTCGATTTCGTTTTTCTTGGGATCGGCCTCGGCGCACTCGAACAATTGAGTATTCCGGGCGAAGAGAATGAGGGCGTGATGAATGCGCTCGAGCTCATCGCCGGCTACAAGACGGGCCGTATTCGCGAGCTTGCGGGAACGGTCGTTGTCATCGGTGCCGGCAATACCGCAATCGATGCTGCCAACGCTGCTCGACGTCTCGGTGCGGAGACGGTCTATCTGCTCTATCGGCGGGGAGAGAGCGACATCCCCGCATTTGACTTCGAGTACGAACATTCCAAGGTTGAGGGCGTGCAGTTCCTGTGGCATCGTCAGGCTGTGGCGATTCGCAAAGAAGAGCACGGCGTGCTGATGCTCGATACGGTGCAGGTACGCGAGGTGGACCGCACTCTGGTTCCTATCCCGGAATCACGCCAAACGATTGCCTGTCATCTCGTGGTGCCTGCTATCGGTCAATCGCCGATTACGGACCTCATGCGCGATTGCTGCAATGTCGAAGTGCGCGATGGAAGAATCGTGAGCGATCGGGTGACCGGCAAGACCCGTAATGCGCGGTACTTTGCGGGTGGCGATTGCGCCAATGGTGGCCGCGAAGTGGTGGACGCCGTGGCAGACGGCAAGCGGTCGGCCCTGGCCATGCTGGAGATTGCGGAGACCGTGTATGCCTGATATTCACGTGCGCGGATTTGCGGGCGCGATCGACTCGCCCAATCCTTTCTGGCTGGCTTCAGCACCGCCGACCAACTGTGGCGAGCAGATCATGCGCGCTTTCGATGCGGGTTGGGGCGGCGCGGTGTGGAAGACCATTGGCGAGCCGGTGACCAACGTCTGCTCGCGCTACTCGGCCACCGATTGGAACGGCCTGCGCATGATGGGCTTCAACAATATCGAGCTCATCAGCGACCGCAGCGTGGAAGAGAATCTGCGCGAGATGGCCGAGGTCAAAAAGCGCTACCCGTATCACGCCGTCATCGCGTCTCTGATGGTTGCCTCGAATCGCGAGGCATGGCACGAGATTGTGGCGCGTGCCGAGGATGCGGGCGCGGATGGATTGGAGTTGAATTTCGGCTGTCCGCACGGCATGAGCGAGCGCGGCATGGGCTCGGCCGTGGGCCAGGTGCCCGAGTATGCCGAGATGATCACTGGGTGGGTGAAAGAGAAGGCGCGCACGCCCGTTCTGGTGAAGCTTACGCCCAACATCACGGACATTCGCACGGTGGCGCGAGCGGCTAAGCGTGGTGGGGCCGATGGACTCTCTGCGATTAACACGATTAATTCAATTACCGGCATTGACCTCGATACGCTGGTGCCACGGCCCGATGTTGACGGCAAGAGTTCGCACGGAGGCTACTGCGGACCGGCCGTGAAGCCGATCGCGCTGAACATGGTGCAACAAGTCATGGCAGATGCGGATTCGGCTTTACCGCTTTCGGGAATCGGCGGCATCGAGACCTGGCGCGACGCCGCGGAGTTCATGCTGCTGGGCTGCGGGACGGTGCAAGTGTGCACCGCTGTCATGCACTACGGCTATCGCATTGTGGAAGACATGGCTGAAGGTCTTGAAAGCTGGATGCGGACTAAGGGATTCAATTGCATCGACGACTTTCGCGGCCTATCGGTGAATCGCGTTACGGAATGGAAACACCTGAACCTGAACTACAAGATCGTGGCGCGGATCAACGAAGAGAAGTGCATTGGCTGCGACCTATGCCACATTGCCTGCTGGGACGGCGCGCACCAATGTATCCATCTCGATCGCACGACGGGTCCAGTGAACGGCCATGTCGAGTTGCATGCAACTCCGGTGCAGAACGAGGCCCGTACGCGGTCGTCGATTGCTGTAACGCCGGTGACGCGCAAGGAACGGGCACAGGCCACGTCGCCTCACGGACCGTACATGACGCAGATCGAGCGTATTCCGCGCGTGGATGAGACTGAATGCGTCGGCTGCAACCTGTGCACGCTGGTCTGCCCGGTCGATCAGTGCATCACGATGGTTCGCGTGGAGACGGGAGCACCGGCGGAGACGTGGGATGAGCGCACCCGTGGGACGGATTGCGCGGTCCAGCCGCATCGATCCTGATCTGGAGCGAACGTTCAATCTATTTTTATGTCGAAGACCCTGATTCAAAACGGAAACGTCGTGAGCGCGGATGCCACGGTTCGTGCCGATGTGTTGATCGACGGGGGCGTGATTAAAGACGTGCGCCCCAACATTCCGCCGAATTCTGCGGCAACCATTGTGGACGCGACGGGGTTGCTGTTGTTGCCCGGCGGCATCGATGCCCATACGCATCTCGACATGCCTTTCGGTGGAACCAACTCCGCGGACGACTTTGAGACGGGTACGCGAGCTGCGGCGATCGGCGGGACGACGACGATTGTGGACTTTGCGATTCAGGCGCGGGGCACGAAGATGCGCGCGGCACTCGACACATGGTGGAAGAAGGCCGAAGGCAAGGCTTGCATCGACTACGGTCTGCACATGATCGTGACCGATCTGCCCGATGCGGGCCTCGAAGACATGGACGACCTGGTGCGTGAGGGCGTTGCCAGCTTCAAGCTGTTCATGGCTTATCCCAATGTGCTGATGGTCGACGACGCCACGATCTTCAAGGCGATGCGCCAGACAGCGAAGAACGGCGCGCTGATTTGCATGCACGCAGAGAATGGGTCGGTGATCGATGTCATCGTGCAGAAGGCGCTGGCCGAGGGCAAGACGGCACCCATCTATCACGCGCTGACGCGGCCCACGCGCGCCGAGGCCGAAGCCGTGCATCGTTCGATTGCGATGGCGGAGATGGCGGGCGTGCCGGTGTACATTGTGCACTTATCGAGCGAGGACGCTCTGAACCAGGTGCGCGAGGCGCGCGACCGGGGCCTGCCTGCGTTTGCCGAGACGTGCCCGCAGTATCTACTGCTGTCGCTCGAAGACGTGCAGGACAAGGGCTGGGAGGGCGCGAAGTACGTCTTTACGCCGCCACTGCGGGAGAAGAAGAATCAGCCAAAACTGTGGGAAGGCCTGCGCAAGGACAATCTGCAGGTGGTTTCGACCGATCATTGTCCATTCTGCTTCGAAGATCAGAAGGCATTGGGCAAAGACGACTTCACGAAGATTCCCAACGGCGGGCCAGGTATCGAAAACCGTTTGCAGCTGCTGCATCATCACGGCGTGGGCAAGGGCAACTTCTCCTTGAATCGGTTTGTGGAGCTGGTTTCAACGGCGCCGGCACGCATCTTCGGCATGTACCCGAAGAAGGGTGTGATTGCTGTGGGCAGCGACGCGGACATCGTTCTGTGGGACCCGTTGGCGGCGCATACCATCTCCGCGGCGACGCACCACATGCGGGTCGACTACTCGATGTTTGAGGGCTTCAAGGTGAAGGGCAATGCGCGCGATGTGTACTCGCGGGGCGAGCTGATTGTGTCGAAGGGCGAGTTCGTCGGCAAGCCCGGCCGCGGGCAGTATCTGAGGCGCGCGGCGCGTGGCGGGGCGTGGAAATAATCATCATTTCTTCTTTGTGCGGCTGCCGCTAGATTAGAAGGAACGCTCGCGGAGGCCGCTTTGTCTGTAGTCGACCCATCCCTATCCAATCAAGACCTCCGCCCTACGACGCAGGAACACCGCACCTGGACGACGTACAACTACATCGCGCTGTGGTTCTCGATGTCGATGGAGATCACGACCTACCAGCTTGCGTCGTCGCTGATCGCGAAGGGCATGGACTGGAAGCAGGCGGAGCTGACCGTGCTGCTTGGCAATCTGATTGTGCTTGTGCCGATGCTGCTGAATGCTCATGCCGGGGCGAAGTACGGCATTCCGTTTCCGGTGTTCATTCGTGCGCCGTTTGGTGTGCGCGGCGCGAATGTGCCGGCGCTTCTGCGTGCGATTGTGGCGTGCGGCTGGTTCGGTATCCAGTCGTGGATCGGCGGGACGGCAATTCACTCAATGCTGGAGGTGATTTCGCCATCGTTCGCCGATGCGCCTGGGGTGCTGTGGGCATGTTTCCTGGGGTTCTGGCTGTTGAACATGGTCGTGGTGTGGCGCGGAGTGGAGTCGATTCGGCATCTGCAGGCGTTTGGAGCGCCGTTCATATTTGTGATGGCCGGGTTGCTGCTGATCTGGGTACGCATGAAGGCGGGGAGCTTTGGCACGATGTTATCGACACCGAGCCAGTTTCATTCGACGCGTGAGTTTTCGGCGGTGTTCTTTCCGTCGCTGACGGCGATGGTGGGCTACTGGGCGACGCTGGCGTTGAACATTCCTGACTTCACGCGCTATTCAAAATCGCAGAGCGCGCAGTCGTGGGGGCAGGCGTTTGGTCTGCCGGTAGCGATGACGCTCTATACGTTTGTGGGGATCTCGGTGACGTCGGCGTCGACGGTGTTGTTCGGGCATCCAATCTGGAATCCGATTCTGCTGATCGGCGCGTTTCATCAGCCTGTTGTTGCGTTTATCGCGCTGATCGCGATTCTGATTGCGACATTGAATGTGAATATTGGCGCGAATGTGGTTTCGCCGTCGAACGATTTTTCAAATCTGTATCCGCGGCTGATCAGTTTTCGGACAGGTGGATTGATTACGGGATTCCTTGGATTGGCGATGTGTCCCTGGAAGCTGCTGGCGACTCCGGATGCGTATATCTTCGGCTGGCTGGTGGGCTATTCGGGACTGCTGGGACCGGTGGCGGGCATCATGGTGGCCGACTACTTTCTGATTCGGAAGACCGAGCTCGATGTGAACTCGCTCTATCATCGCGAGGGCGTGTACCACTACACCAAGGGAGTCAATCCGCGGGCACTGGTTGCGTTGATTCTTGGGGTAGTGATTGCGCTGGTTGGGTTGGCGGTGAAGCCGCTGCATTTCCTCTATGACTATGCGTGGTTCGTTGGTTTCTTCACGGCGGGGATCCTGTATGTGGCGATGATGCGGATGGCGGCGCCGGCTAGTGAGCAAATCGGCAGTGCGCCTGCGACGGACGAGATCGCAAGCTAGCGAGCCCACCTGTTAAGGCGAGTTTGCGACGAATAGACGTAGCTGACGGCGACCGTTCGGTCCGAGGAGCAACCCTTTCATGGCGATGAATCGAATTGCGCTGGGCTAAGCTCTAATCAAGGATGTCATCGATCGTGGTTTGGGCAAATCCAGCAGCGACTGCGCTCAACGAGCTGAGTCATGCGCCGATTGTGCGCTTCAGTGTGCTGGCGCTGAGTTCCATCTTCTTTCTGGTCGATCCTTTTGCGGCGATTCCGTCGTTTATTGCCATCACGGAGAGCGCGGACCCGGCGCGGCGAAAGCGCATGGCGCGCAAAGCGGCGCTGACTTGCTTTATTGTGCTGACAAGCTTCGCGCTGGCGGGGCGATTGATTTTCAGGATGTTCGGGATTACGCTGCCGGCGTTTGAGATTGCGGGCGGGCTGATTCTGCTGCTGATCGGGCTGGACATGTTGGAGGCCAAACGATCGGCGACGCAGGAGGCGCACGGCGATACCGAAGAAGGTGCGGCGAAGGAAGACGCGGGGATCGTGCCGCTGGGCATTCCTATGCTTGCAGGGCCGGGCGCGATCTCATCGGTGATGGTGCTGGTGGGGCCGGTGCCGTCGTTCTTCCACTGGCAGATGGGGGCGATTCTTGGGGCGGTGGCGGTGACCTGTCTGGTGAGCTACTGGGTGCTGGCGGGGGCAGGGCGAATCAGGTCGGTGCTGGGAGAGACGGGAATTCGCATTCTAGTGCGCATCATGGGGCTGCTTCTGGTGGCTCTGGCGATGCAGTTCTTTGTGAACGGGATGACGGATTTGGGGATTATTGCAAGACAGTGATCTGTCAGTAGCCAGTAGTCAGGGAAACATTGGGGCATCGTGGCTTCCTCCGCAAGAATCGCGGAAGGATGGGGCACAGGGCGCCGTCCCTACGGGACTCCGGATAAATTGTCCGTTTCGCCAACCCCACGCTGAAGCGCGGGGCTAACAACCACTGCGCCTACGGCGCGGACTTCGGCGGCGGCCGAGTCTGGTTGCCCGATTGCTGCTCTCCAAGGACATGCAGGTTGGCTTCTGGAAGGGCGTCGCGGTGGTGAACCCGTTCGGGAAGGTGCGGCATTCGCATCTCGCGGCGTTGCTGATCGAGGAAGGCTTGTAAGGAGGGCTGACCGGGAACAGCGGACAGGCTTGTTCTCGGGGGATCGCGCTGACGAGCCCGAGCGAGGGGCTAGCTGGTGGTCGAGGAGGACAACTCTCTGCCCGCGATGGGGGATGTGGTCGCCTGTTCGACGACGCCGTAGACTCCGACGATTTTCCCGGAGGGGCCGAAACGCGGCGATCCACGGGAGCGCATGGCGAGCCATTCGCCGGCTTTGGTGCGGACGCGGTAGTGAATATCGATGGGCTCGCCCGCCGAAAGGCACCGGCGGATTGCCTCCTGGGTTGGGGCGATGTCGTCGGCGTGCAACATGCTCAACCAGCCATAGCCGAGGGCCTGATCCAGAGGCTGGCCGGTGAATTCTTCCCAGCGCGAACTGGCGTCGATGACCTCTCCCTTGTCATTCAGCACCCACGGCACGTGCGGACCGAGCTCGAGCATATGGCGGAAGTGATCCATGCTCTCGCGGAGAGCTTCTTCAGTACGCTTCGATCCGGTGATATCCATGACTGCGACGGAGACGCCGAGGACCTCTCCGGCTTCGTCCCGGGCGGGCTGATAGTTGAGCAGCACGGTCTGCGCTTCGCGGCCGTCAGGCGAAGGTTTCTCGACTTCCATGCCGAGAACGGCCTCGCCTTGCAGGGCGCGACGGATGAAGGGTTCGATGGAGGGAAAGACGTGAGGAATGACCTCGGCTGGGGTTTTGCCCAGGTGCGCCAGGACTGGGGCGCCGTTCATCTCGGCGAGGCGGCGGTTGATGCTCACGTAGCGCATCCGTTGATCGAGGAAACAGAGACCCACGGGAGCGCCATCGTAGATGGCCTGAATCTGCGCGAGGCGCTGTGCGGGAAGGGCCTCGAACCCGATGATCGAGCTGCCGTCCGTCGTCGAAGGCATGGCCGCCTGAAAAGTTTGCGGTTTGGCCGCCAGCAGGCGTGGGATTTCGTCGACTGGGGCCGGCTTTCCATAGAGCCAGCCTTGGCCAAGGTCGCAGCCGAGCCAGAGCAGCATACTTGCCTGGGCGGGGGTTTCGATGCCTTCGGCGACGGTGGTGAGTCCCAGACTCTGGCCGAGGCCAACGACGGCGGCCACGATCTTTCGGCTCTCGCGCACCTCGGTCATGGAGCTGACGAAGCTGCGGTCGACCTTCAGCTTGTCAAAGGGCAGGGACTGCAAGTGCAGAAGGCTCGAATAGCCAGTGCCAAAATCGTCGAGCGCCAACCGGCAGCCGAGCTTCTTCAATTCGCAGGCGATGTCGTTGGCGCGGGTGAGATCTTTGAGCAGCGCGCTTTCCGTAACTTCGATGGTGATCCGGTCGAAAGCGAAGTGTCCCCGCTCCACGCAGTCGGCGATCAAGGCGGGAATCCCCGTATCCTGCAACTGCACCGGGGATAGATTGAAGGATAGGTTCAGCGAGCTGTGCGCGAGGGGAGCCGATGCGAATGCCTTGTCGAGTAGAGCCTGGGTCAAGGAGCTGATCAAGCCGCTGGCTTCGAACCAGGGGACGAACTCGTCGGGCGTGGCGTGTTGCCAACGGGCGAGAAGCTCAAACCCGATGAGCCGCCCAGTTCTCAACTCAACGTAGGGCTGAAATGCGGGGAAGAACTCATCCTGGTCCAATGCCCGTTGGAGCGCGGCTGCATCGGTTGCCATTGCATCACTGTACGCCTGCCTGCAATGACAACAACAGCACTCTAGTACCGAGAAAGGTACAAAGGGTCAAGGAGAGCAGCCTCCTCATCCTATTGAAGGGACGGGTGTTCTGGGGGGGCGAGGTATGATCGCCGCCATTTTGCGAGCGAGCGGGGACTGGTGGTGGTTCAGATCGTGTCGGGCATTGCCAACCGAGTGAAGCGGTGTGGCCCTGTTCCCACTGTCTGCGATCGGTTTTGCGCCCGCTGTGCGCAGCACCTTTCCCACAGAATTTAAGGGTTTTTCACAGGGATAGCGGGGTTGTGTTTTGGCCGGCTGGTTGGTATTCTCAGCGAGTCGCAACAGATAGTCGCAAGTGAGAGGTTTTCTGTCGGTTGCGAGTTGCAAAGGGGAGTGCCCTGTGGTACTCTCAAAAAGTTGCTGTTGTGAAGCAGTGGAGCCTCCCGGTGGCCTGTTGGGCCTGCCCGAAGAGGGAAGTGGGAAGCTGGTTCGTAGGGTCTAGGTGAGTAGCGAAGGTTGCGCCCCTGAGCCCCTGTAGGGAATCCCGCAGAGAACAAGCCATTGCATGACCCGAGAGGAAAAACCTTTCGTGCGCCCGAGTGGCGCGAGCCGATGTTGCTGGTCGTTGTTTGAAATTTGACGGCATTTTTCGAAATGCTACGGGACTCTGAGTTCGGAGCAAGGTTGCCGCTCCCTGCCGGTCACGTCAACTGGAATACGTTGACGGGTTTGACGTTTTTCGAGAAATGCTGACGCGCTGCGCGATGCCTTGAAGGGGAATCGAGAGAGTTAAGGCTAGTTTAGCTTGACTTCGGACGGGAAGTTCGATACCTTCAAAAAGTTCGCGCAAAAATGCTGGCGAACGCAATCAACGGCATCTGGGGAGATTTTGCAGGCCGTGAAGGCCGCGATCTCGAAGTAAGATTCCGGATGCGATCGTGAGACAAGCTAGCAGCGCATCAAGTTCGAGGACACCTGTTCGCAAGAATGGGCCTCGATCCACAAGGGCTCCGCTCAGGCGGTAGGCTCTCAAGGATCTTTGACAATAAGGTTGAACGTGCCAGTCGTGAGAAACGATCAGGTTTGGCTTGATCATTCTCACAAGGTAAGGTGTCACGGCTTTCGGGCCGATGACACGGCCGATCCCATCGACCTCCGTCGGTTGGGTGAGGCATCAGGTTTCAAACGAGAGTTTGATCCTGGCTCAGAATCAACGCTGGCGGCGTGCCTAACACATGCAAGTCGAACGAGAAAGGGTAGCAATACCTGAGTAAAGTGGCGCACGGGTGAGTAACACGTGACTAACCTACCCTGGAGTGGGGGATAACTGAGGGAAACCTTAGCTAATACCGCATAATACCTACGGGTCAAAGGAGCAATTCGCTTTGGGAGGGGGTCGCGGCCGATTAGTTAGTTGGCGGGGTAATGGCCCACCAAGACGATGATCGGTATCCGGCCTGAGAGGGCGCACGGACACACTGGAACTGAAACACGGTCCAGACTCCTACGGGAGGCAGCAGTGGGGAATTTTGCGCAATGGGGGAAACCCTGACGCAGCAACGCCGCGTGGAGGATGAAGTCCTTCGGGACGTAAACTCCTTTCGATCGGGACGATTATGACGGTACCGGAAGAAGAAGCCCCGGCTAACTTCGTGCCAGCAGCCGCGGTAATACGAGGGGGGCGAGCGTTGTTCGGAATTATTGGGCGTAAAGGGTGCGTAGGCGGTTTGGTAAGTCTCTTGTGAAAACTCCGGGCTCAACTCGGAGCCTGCAGGAGAAACTGCCGGGCTTGAGTGTGGGAGAGGTGAGTGGAATTCCTGGTGTAGCGGTGAAATGCGTAGATATCAGGAGGAACACCTGTGGCGAAAGCGGCTCACTGGACCACAACTGACGCTGATGCACGAAAGCTAGGGGAGCAAACAGGATTAGATACCCTGGTAGTCCTAGCCCTAAACGATGACTGCTTGGTGTGACGGGTACCCAATCCCGCCGTGCCGTAGCTAACGCGTTAAGCAGTCCGCCTGGGGAGTACGGTCGCAAGGCTGAAACTCAAAGGAATTGACGGGGGCCCGCACAAGCGGTGGAGCATGTGGTTTAATTCGACGCAACGCGAAGAACCTTACCTGGGCTCGAAATGTTATGGACCGGGGTAGAAATATCCCTTCCCCGCAAGGGGCCGTAATATAGGTGCTGCATGGCTGTCGTCAGCTCGTGTCGTGAGATGTTGGGTTAAGTCCCGCAACGAGCGCAACCCTTATCTTCAGTTGCTACCATTTAGTTGAGCACTCTGACGAAACCGCCTCGGATAACGGGGAGGAAGGTGGGGATGACGTCAAGTCCTCATGGCCTTTATGTCCAGGGCTACACACGTGCTACAATGGCCGGTACAAACCGTCGCAAACCCGTGAGGGGGAGCTAATCGGAAAAAGCCGTCCTCAGTTCGGATCGTAGTCTGCAACTCGACTACGTGAAGCTGGAATCGCTAGTAATCGCGGATCAGAATGCCGCGGTGAATACGTTCCCGGGCCTTGTACACACCGCCCGTCACATCACGAAAGTGGGTTGCACTAGAAGTCGGTGCGCTAACCGCAAGGGAGCAGCCGCCCAAGGTGTAATTCATGATTGGGGTGAAGTCGTAACAAGGTAGCCGTAGGAGAACCTGCGGCTGGATCACCTCCTTTCTAAAAGAGAAGCAGTTGGCAGGACATTCCTTCCGCGAGAGCGGACTGTCGAGAGGCAGCGAATGTTTTGATCCATCTAACCCGTTGTGCCGTTACCTGACGGCCGATTCGGGATCTCGATACAAGCCTTCTTTTCCTGGCCGAAAATTCTTGCGATAGTCACGAGCGGCGTAGCTGCTCGTCGCATGTTCAACCTTTGTCCTCGAAACCCTTTTTGGATGATTGAGGAATGTAGGAGTCGCCGGGCTCTTTTCCGGCGGGGAAGCCGGCCAACGATTGGGCCTGTAGCTCAGTTGGTTAGAGCGCACCCCTGATAAGGGTGAGGTCGGTAGTTCGAATCTACCCAGGCCCACCATCTCGGCCGCAGTTGCCCATAAGTGGGGCTGTAGCTCAGCTGGGAGAGCACCTGCTTTGCAAGCAGGGGGTCACCGGTTCGATCCCGGTCAGCTCCACCAAATTATTTTGGGGGTAGCAAAAGCGGATCCTTGGTGCTCCGGCACTCAGGATTTCGCCTGCGGGCTCAGACGCCCGCAAGGCGGCTCAAGCTCCACCAAATTTTCATTTTGACTGCTTCGAGATTGTCGCCACTTACGAGGTGACGCCAATCTGGAAGCAGGCTGGATATGTCGATCGCGAGATTGACTGATTCTGGCAGGTTTCAACAGCCTCAGGGCTGGCCTTCCGCGGGATCGCGAGAAGGTTTGGATGTTTGACAACAAAATTGATTGGGTAACGCATTTGGAAATCCGGAATGTCCGCCGCGAGGCGCATGGGCCGGAGCAAGATTCCAGAAGCGTTTACATACAAGGCCGAGCACATGCTGGAGCAAGCGTAGGTTGCTTGCGAAGGTAAGTGTTCAATTATGAAGAGTGTCTTTAGGAGATGCGGTGACTGATCGCGTGAGCGATCAAGACTGCACTCAAGAGGCGGAGAATAGGTTGACTCGATCAGGACCGAAGCGATTCGGCTCCCTGCGCTGGAGTTAATTCTATGGTCAAGCTACTAAGGGCGCATGGTGGATGCCTTGGCAGAGACAGGCGATGAAGGACGTGGCAAGCTGCGATAAGCTTCGGTAAGCCGCACACAGGCGCTATAACCGGAGATGTCCGAATGGGGAAACCCTCCTAGGCAAACCCTAGGAACACCCCGCTGAATACATAGGCGGGAGTGAGCGAACTCAGGGAAGTGAACCATCTCAGTACCTGAAGGAAAAGAAAGAAACCTCGATTCCGAAAGTAGTGGCGAGCGAAATCGGAACAGCCCAAACCCGTAGCATTTCGGTGTTTCGGGGGTTGTAGGGTCCGCAACAGTAGAGTTACCAATCTGGCTGCTAGCTGAATCCTCTGGAAAGTGGATCCATAGAGCGTGACAGGCGCGTAGGCGAAAGTAGTCCAGACTCGAAGCGGATACCTGAGTAAGGCGGGGCACGTGAAACCCTGCTTGAATCTACGG
Source organism: uncultured Acidobacteriaceae bacterium (assembly GCA_963778705.1). Classification (GTDB taxonomy): domain Bacteria; phylum Acidobacteriota; class Terriglobia; order Terriglobales; family Acidobacteriaceae; genus Telmatobacter. The sequence goes on along the minus strand of CAVZVM010000011.1, from coordinate 305,553 downwards.
AGACCATTCCGTAAGGCTAAATACTAGTCTCTGACCGATAGTGAACCAGTACCGTGAGGGAAAGGCGAAAAGAACCCCGTCGAGGGGAGTGCAAAGTACCTGAAACCGTGTGCCTACAAGCAGTGGGAGGGCTATGCCCGCAAGGGAATGCCTGACCGCGTGCCTATTGCATAATGAGCCGGCTAGTTATTCTTGTCAGCAAGGTTAAGCGTAAGCGAGCCGAAGCGAAAGCGAGTCTGAACAGGGCGTTCAGTTGGCAGGAATAGACGCGAAGCGGGATGATCTACCCATGGCCAGGTTGAAGGTGGGGTAACACCCACTGGAGGACCGAACCGGTGTTTGTTGAAAAAAGCTCGGATGAGCTGTGGGTAGGGGTGAAAGGCTAATCAAATTCCGTGATAGCTCGTTCTCTCCGAAATAGCTTTAGGGCTAGCCTCGGATGAATTGCGTTGGTGGTAGAGAGATGGATGGACTAGGGGGCTTTCCGGCTTACTGAATCCAACCAAACTGCGAATGCCAGCGACAACATATCCGGGAGTCAGACGGTGGGGGCTAAGCCTCATCGTCGAGAGGGAAACAGCCCAGACCGCCTGCTAAGGTCCCCAAGTTACAGTTAAGTGGGAAAGGAAGTCGGAACGCTCAGACAGCCAGGAGGTTGGCTTAGAAGCAGCCATCCTTTAAAGAAAGCGTAATAGCTCACTGGTCAAGCGGTCCGGTGCCGACAATACAACGGGGCTAAAACTGTACACCGAAGCAGCGGATGCACACTTTAGGGTGTGCGTGGTAGGAGAGCATTCTCAACAGCGGCGAAGCCAGACTGAGAAGACTGGTGGAGCGTTGCGAAGAGACCCTGCCGGCATAAGTAGCGATAACGGAGGTGAGAACCCTCCGCGCCGAAAGTCTAAGGTTTCCTGAGGAAGGTTAATCCGCTCAGGGTTAGGCGGTCCCTAAGTCGAGGCCGAGAGGCGTAGACGATGGACAGACGGTTAATATTCCGTTCCTCCCAATGTTCGTTATCACGATGGGGTGACGCAGAAGGATAAGCATGCCGCACTATGGCTATTGCGGTTGCTGCACGTAAGCTGGATCCGATAGGCAAATCCGTTGGGTCTTAACAGTGAGGTGCAGCACAGTCCCGTATGGGGCTTACGATGCCGATTTCACGCTGCCGAGAAAAACCTCTAAGGAGAACAAAGGGAACCGTACCCCAAACCGACACAGGTAGACGAGGAGAATATCCAAAGGCGCTCGAGTGAAGGCTCGTTAAGGAACTCGGCAAATTGGCTCCGTAACTTCGGGAGAAGGAGCGCCCACCTCTGGTGGGCCGCAGTGAAGCGCGTACGGCGACTGTTTAACAAAAACACAGGTCTCTGCTAAGTCGAAAACGACGTATAGGGGCTGACGCCTGCCCGGTGCCGGAAGGTTAAAAGGAGAGGTTAGCGCAAGCGAAGCTTTGAATTGAAGCCCCGGTGAACGGCGGCCGTAACTATAACGGTCCTAAGGTAGCGAAATTCCTTGTCGGGTAAGTTCCGACCTGCACGAATGGCGTAACGATCGTACGACTGTCTTAACGAGTTGCTCGGCGAACTTGTAGTACCGGTGAAGATGCCGGTTACCCGCAGCTAGACGGAAAGACCCCGTGCACCTTTACTACACCTTAACTATGAGTTACGGTTCTCGCTGCGCAGGATAGATGGGAGGCTTTGATTCCGGGTTCTCGGATTCGGAGGAGCCAACGGTGAGATACCATCCTGCGAGTGCTGTGATTCTAACCTACTCCCGTGATCCGGGAGAGGGACATAGTTAGGCGGGTAGTTTGACTGGGGCGGTCGCCTCCTAAATTGTAACGGAGGCGCGCGAAGCTACTCTCAGGCTGTTTGGAAATCAGCCGTCGAGTGCAAAGGCATAAGAGTGGTTAACTGTGAGACCTACAAGTCGAGCAGGTGCGAAAGCAGGCCTTAGTGATCCGGTGGTTCTGTATGGAAGGGCCATCGCTCAACGGATAAAAGGTACGCCGGGGATAACAGGCTGATCATTGCCAAGAGTTCATATCGACGCAATGGTTTGGCACCTCGATGTCGGCTCATCGCATCCTGGAGCTGTAGAAGGTTCCAAGGGTTAGGCTGTTCGCCTATTAAAGCGGTACGTGAGCTGGGTTCAGAACGTCGCGAGACAGTTCGGTCCCTATCTGCTGTGGGCGTAGGAGATTTGAAGAGGGCTGTCCTTAGTACGAGAGGACCGGGATGGACGAACCTCTTGTGTTCCAGTTGTCCTGCCAAGGGCACGGCTGGGTAGCGAAGTTCGGTTGTGATAACCGCTGAATGCATATAAGCGGGAAGCACGCTCTAAGATGAGATCTCCCTGAAGGGCCCAGGAAGACGACCTGGTTGATAGGCTGGATGTAGAAGCGCAGCAATGCGTGGAGCTAACCAGTACTAATCGCCCGTTCGGCTTGTCCATAGAATTAACTCCGCGCAGTAAATACGCTCGGAGATACTCTTCGACAAAGCCTTGTACTACCCCAATCAATTTTGTTGGCAACTGCTTCTAAGAAGTTCTTGTGGCGCTAGATTGCAGCCGCGTTCCTTGAATGGGCCCGGGAGAAACAATCCGGGAGGTTCGAGATGTGCGGCAGGCTGTGGGCAAACCAACCCGCCAGGCGCTATCCAAGATTCGAAGGCGAAACCGCAGACCCTCGCTCAGAAAGAGCTCAGGGTTTCGGTAGCCAGAGAGACAGACAGGCGTCGAGATCCTTCGCTAACGCTCAGGATTTCGGCTGAAGGCTCACGGAGCTTCGCTCCTGACGTCCTGAAAGCGCCTCGAGTTCAAAGGCGAACCGCAGATCCCTCGCGAAACACGCTCGGGATTTCGGCTGAAGGCTCCCGGAGCTTTGCTCCTGACGCCTTCAAAACGCCTCAATTTGCCGGTGACCATACTGCGAGGGATCACCCGTTCCCATCCCGAACACGGAAGTTAAGCCTCGCTGGGCCGATGGTACTGCATGGGAAACTGTGTGGGAGATTAGGTGATCGCCGGCATTAATACAAAGAGAGGCCATCCCACAACGGGATGGCCTTTTTGCGTTTGGGAAGTTGCGCGGACCCCTGAATCTCGGTCTGTTTCGTGTCACCAAACGAACGGGACCAGGCGATATTTGACCTTGTTGCGATATTCCGCATAGCCCGGCAAGTCCTTTGCCAGGACTCTCTCCTCGTCGAGAATTCGCCAGGCCAGGATGGGCGCAAACAGAGCGACCATGGCCAGTCCCCACCAGGAGCCAAGTGCCGGAGGGATACCCGACATGAAGACGAGGCCGCCCACATACATCGGGTGGCGCACAAGCGAATAGGGCCCGGTCGATATGACTTTCTGTCCTGCTTCGACTTCGACGGTCTGGGCTGTATAAGTGTTTTCTCGGAACACGAAGAAGATAATGAGTAGTCCGAGCAGGACAAGAGCGTCACCGGCAAAGACGACTTGCATCGATGTCACAGACCATGCGAAGCGGTGATCGAGCGCCGACAGAATGATCGCTCCGGCGAAGGCAAGGTTGACGAGGAACCGGATGACCTTTTGGCTCTTTTCCTTTTCGTTCGTCTTCACTCGCCGCGCGAGGAGATTCGGATCATTTCTTGCGAGGTCAATGAAAACCGCCGTGATCGAAACCATGAATACGGCGAGAAAAGTCCATGCCTGCCAGTAATGGAAGGACCAAGATGCGAGGAAGATTAGCCCAGAAATGGAAACGAAGACGTAGAGAAGGCCACTTACTGCTTTGAGGAATAGATTCGTCACGTCCCACTCTGCGTAGATGGTACCGCACCCGAAACGGTGGGCGGATTGGGCGATCGCCTGCATTTGAATTCAAAGGCTATCCTTTGCGGATGGCCTTTTGGTGTCTGGGCCGGTTCGCCGCCACTGTTCCTCGAGACGAAGGAAGGGGCCAATGCCTTGCGGCATGGCCCCTTCCTTTGTCAGCACCGTTTTGACGCGGCGTTGCCTACATCTATCGGCCGGCGTGGGCGTGCTCGGTTTTGCGTGAGCCGGTCTGCACTTGCTGCGCGGTGGTAGTTGTTGTGGTGCTTTGCAGCGCTTGCAGGATCTGCGTGCCGATGGGCGAGCCGAGGCCGGTACACGGATCCCATCCGAAGGTTGCGGGGTAGGCGCCATTGTTGCCGACAGTGATGTCGTGGAAACAGTTCTGCGTTTCGAGACCGTAGAGCGCAGGGTTGACGAATCCCAGCCGCCGGTTGAGTGCGTGATTGATCAGAACAATTAGCCCTGCGATCAAGGGAGCAACGGCGCTGGTTCCTCCAATCACAAAGGTCTGGCCATCGACGAGGACGTTGTAGCCGGTAGCCGGATCGGCATCGCCCGCCAGGTCGGGGACGCCTCGATTGGTGTTGGCCTTGATGACGGCCGTCTGCCAGTCGGGCCGCGTGAAGACATTGCTGAAGCCGCCACCCGTGGCACCGCCCGCCGATCCATCGTTCCAAACGGTCTCGCTGGTGATGACGCCATTGGCGGCAAGGAGCCTTGTTCCTCCGACGGCCAGGACGTGGGGCGAGGAGGCAGGGAAGTCGACGTGATTCTGGCCATCGTTGACGCCGTCGGTCGATCCGCTATCGCCTGAAGCGACGACGATGGAGATGCCCAGCAGCGCAGCCTCCTGCGCAACCTGATCGAAGTTCTCCATCGACTGTGTGCTCCAGGTCGATTCCGGTCCACCCCAACTGATGGAGACCACGCTGGGCTTGCGCAGCTGGTCATGGATCGCAGAGCTCAAAGCATCCTGGAAACCCTGCGCAGAGTTGGGAGCGAAGTAGACGGCGATTTGCGCGCCCTGCGCGACGGCTCCAGCCACTTCGATATCGAGCATGACCTCGCCGTCGGCACCCTGCGGGTTCGTTGGCCGGTTGTGAGCATGATCGACGGAGACAGCCTTGACGGTTGGCGCGGGCAGGTTGAGGTTCTGGAAGTAATCGGCGATGTCGGATGGACGGTAGCCTCCGCCAAACTCCAAAATGCCGATGGTCTGTCCGTTTCCGTTCGCATTGGGTGGGAAGTTGTAGAACTGGGCGACATTTTGCGGATTGTAGGAGACATTGCCGACGCGGGTGCCGAAGGCGCGGTTCGACGTGCGGTAGCGCAAATGGGGATGGGCCACAGGCCGCGTATCGAGCCCAAAGACGCCGGTGACGAGCGAGGCGTATTCCTCGGGCATCTGAATCGCGCCGGTGTGCCCGCGATAGCTGCCATCGGGATGCTCGAAGCTGGTCAGTTCGACGGAAAATGCCTTCTCCATATTGGCCACAGTGCCGGCGAGCGTCACCGTACGGCGCAGGACTTCATCGCCGCGTTCGATCATCTGGAGGTTGTACTCACGGGCAAACTGCCGGAGCTTGTCGACATGGGATGGGTCGGCACCGTAGGTGCGGGCGAAGTCGCTGTGGTTGATGCGCTCTTCGCGGCCGGTCAGCTTCGGCAGATCCTGCCGGTGTTTGAGGATGACCGAGACTTCGATGAGCTGATGTGGATCAATCGGTCCGACGGCGTGAGCGCCAGGCAGCATGGCGTGTTCAGTGCCGCGAATCGCAATCTTTTTGGGATGTGCCATGGTTGTTCTCCTGAAGGGGGTGGCTGGTTCAGGGAAAGTACGCAAAGCTTCAACGCGCGCTTCTGTGCACTGCTCGCGGCATCGAATGCGGCGGCAGAGACACTCAGCGCGCGAAGGAACGCTTCGCAAGCATAGAATCCATCTCCCTATCCGCTGGCCGTGCAACGCAGAGCCGACGGATGGTCATGTTCTTCTTATTCGATAGGGCGAAGACGGGCTCCAGCTGGAAGCAGAAAGAACGCGATGGGGGACCAGTTGCTGGGATCGATCTTCCAGTGGTTTCGAGCCGGCTCAGTCGCCGATGACTCAACAAACTGCAGAGTAATTCAATGCAAACTGCCTCTTGAGGGCCTTGGTCCGGCGCCCGCGCAATCTCTCGGGATCACCGAAACGTCATTCCACGAGTACTGCTTTGTGGTCCCGCGCAGCCTTGCGGAAGGTGTACGGCAGCGAACTCATTCGCCGCGGATGCCACTATACCCCGATTTGTTGTGCATGGCACAGGACAATTGTCACCGGCGTTTTGCACAGGAGACGGAAGCGGCATCTGACATGCGGTGCTCTGGGCGTGGGTGGCGGAGTGGCTGGCGGCGATCGTCACTCTTTCCTTGACGGTCTAGGAGAACTGTGCGAGCTTTTCCTAGACGGTCAAGGAGAGCGCGGATGGGTCCGGGCAAGAAAGACAAGTCGCAGGACAGGTCGGCGGAACTGCTGCAGGGCACGCTGGACATGCTGATTCTGAAGGCGGTCTCGCTGGGGCCGCTGCACGGGTATGGGGTGCTGCTGCGCATTCAGCAGATATCGGGGGAGGAGCTCACTGTGCAGCAGGGATCGCTGTATCCGGCGTTGTATCGGCTGGAGCACCAGGGTGCGATTGCGAGCGAGTGGGGTGAGAGCGAGAACAACCGGCGAGCGAAATACTACCGGCTGACCAAACTGGGCCGAGAGCGGCTTGGTGAAGAGACGGAAAAGTGGAAGCGCATGTCGGGGATCATCGATGGGATTCTCAGCACAACGCCGGAGGCTCTATGAGCAGGCCGTTTGCTTTTGTTTGGAGTGGTGTTGCGCGGCTGCGCTCGTGGATGCGGGCGATGACGGCGCGCAGGCGGCTCGAAGCAGAGATGGAAGCCGAGCTTACGAATCATATTGAGGCACGCACGGCTGATCTCATTCGTGCCGGCCATACGCCGGATGAGGCGGCACGTCGCGCGCGGGTCGAGCTTGGCCCCGCGTTGATGCACAAGGAGAACATGCGGGCGTCGTTGGGGCTGCGGTGGATCGATGAGCTTGTGGCCGATGTGCGCTATGCGATGCGGATGCTGCGCAAAAGTCCGGGGTTCACGGCGATTGCGGTGGGCTCTCTGGCGCTTGGGATAGGCGCGAATACGGCGATCTTCACGGTGGCACAGCACATGCTGCTGGACCGGTTGGACGTGCCGCATCCTGAGCAGTTGAAGATGTTTTATTGGTCGGAGCCGAAGGAAGGGATTGTCCAGGAGATGTGGGGCTGGTGGGACGATCTGCCGGGTGGTGGCCAGGTCTCGACGTCGTTCTCGTATCCGGTGTACGAGCAGATGCGGCGGGCAAACAAGTCTCTGGCGGATGTATTTGCGTTCAGGCCGTATGGACGGATGACTGTGACCATCGGAGGTCAGGCTGAGGCCGCCGATGCAGAGATGGTGTCTGGGAACTATTACTCGACGCTGGGTGTGCGGCCGGAGCTGGGGCGTGGGATCGAAGAGCGCGACGACGGAGAAGTGGGCAGCGGGCCGGTGGTGACGATCAGCGACCGGCTGTGGAGGGACCGGTTCGGACGCACGGCCGATGTGGTGGGAAAAAGCATCCTGGTGAATGCGACGCCGATGACGATCGTTGGGGTGAATCCGCCGGGATTCACGGGAGCGTACTCGGCACAGGGAGCGCCGGATATTCTTCTGCCGTTCAGCATGCAGCCGATTGTCGCACCGCAGGAGTTGGGATCGGATAAGGAACCTTCGCTGCTCCAGAGCAAAAGTCTTTGGTGGGTGCTGGTGATGGGACGAGCGAAACCGGGTGTGAGCAGGGCGAAGGCCGAAGCGGAGCTGAACGTGGCGTTGAATGCGGCAGTCCGCGCGACGATGCCGGTGAAAAAGGATAGCGTACTGCCGCACCTGCTGCTGCGCGATGGAAGCCGCGGGCAAAATCCAAATACGGATGGGTTGGAGAAGCCGGTGGCGGTGCTGATGGCGCTCTCTGGGCTGGTGCTGCTGCTGGCGTGCGCGAACCTCGCGAACCTGTTGTTGGCTCGAGTGGGTGCACGGCAACGGGAGATGAGTGTGCGGCTGGCCCTGGGCGCGGGGCGATGGCGCATCCTGCGCCAGACGATGACGGAGAGCTTGCTGCTTTCGCTGATGGGTGGGGCAATGGGACTACTGCTGGCGTGGGCGATGAGGAACGTGCTGCCGCGGATGCTGGCAGACTCGTGGGCGCCTCCCGCCTTTGCAGCGAAGTTCAGCTGGCCGATCTTTTTGTTCGCTGCAGCCATGTCGATTGTTACGGGGCTTCTCTTTGGGCTCGGGCCGGCGTGGCAGGCGACGCGGGTGCAGGTGAGCTCGAGTTTGAAAGACAGCGGACAGACGCTCACGCGCCGGAGGCGGGGACTGAGCGGGAAAGCAATTGTGGCGTTCCAGGTGGCGTTGTCGATGGTGTTGGTAGCGGGCGCGGGGCTGTTTGTGCGGACGCTGATGCGGCTGCAGGGGTCCGCAGTGGGGTTCCATTCGCATAATCTTCTGTTGTTCACCGTGCAACTGCCGGAGTCACGCTACCCCAAGGGAGCGAGCATCCGGGTGCTGCAGAGGCTGGAGGAACGGCTTGCGTCGGTGGCGGGTGTGGAGCAGGAGACATTGACCTACGTGCCTCTGCTCTCGGGCAACGCGATGGCCAATACTTTCCTGCCTGAGGGGATGCAGCGCAAAGCCGAAGGGAATCCAAGCGTCCTGGCCAACGATGTTGGAGCGGACTTCTTTGCCGCATACGGGATCAGGATTCTGGCTGGGCGCGGGTTCGACGGAAGCGACACGAGCACCTCGCGCAAAGTGGCGGTGATCAACCAAAGCCTGGCAAGCAAGTACTTCGCGTCTTTGAATCCGATTGGCAAAACGTTCGAGCGGGGGCGAAATCATCCGGTGACGGTCGAGATCGTGGGAGTGTGCGCGGATGCGAAGTATAATCGCGTGCGCAAGGATGCAGAGCCGACGTTCTATGCGCCGTACTTCCAAGACGACAATGGCTTGCAGGTAGCGACATTTGCGGTTCGAACGAGCCTGGCGGGCGAGACGCTGCTGCCGAGCTTGCGCAGCGCGGTGCGGCAGGTCGATCCAAACCTACCCATGTTGGATGTGCGCACGCAGGACGAGCAGATCGCAGCCAATCTGCGACAAGAGCGGATCTTTGCCATTCTTACGAGCGGCTTCGGCGTATTGGCGTTGGTGCTGGCCAGCGTGGGGATTTACGGCGTCATGGCGTACTCGGTAAGCCAGCGGACGAACGAGATCGGCATCCGGTTGGCGCTCGGTGCGCAGTCGAGGCAGGTGCGCGGCATGATTCTGCGCGAGAGCACGGGGCTTGCGGCGATCGGTATCGTGGCCGGGCTGGCAGGCGCGATTGTCTTGGCGCGGCTGATCAAATCGATGCTATACGGGATTGCGCCGGACGATCCGCTCACCCTGGGAGCTGGAGTGGGTTTGCTGCTGGCTGTGGCGCTTGTGTCGAGCTGGATTCCGGCGAGGAGGGCGGCGGGGGTGCAGCCAATGGAGGCGCTGCGGCATGAGTGAAAAGACAGGGAACGAGAGATCAGGGATGAGGAAACAGGGGATGAGATGATCCCTCCCAGGTCCCCAAATGCGAGGGACCTGGGGCACCCGGCTGTCTAGGCGGTGGCTTCGATGCCGGCGGGGAGTGCGGGGATGCCGCCCCTGGCTTTGGCTTCGGCTGCTACGGCGTCGAGATGCTCGAGGACTTCGGGGATGCTCATGGTGTACATTTCGCGGCGGGCGTCGTAGCCCTCTTCGATGATCTGCTTCAGGTAGCGGCCGGCGATTTGGGCGGTGAGCTGGTCGGTGATGACCATACCGGTGCGCCTCTTTTGCTCGACCCAGGCGGTGCAGGGCAGGGCGATCCACATGGGGCGGTCGTTCACGTCGAAGCGAACATCGACTGCGTCGGCGTGGCGCGTGGCGATGGCGACGATGTTGGCCTTCCACTTGCAGTGGAGGTCTTCCTTGCTCCAATGATCGGTGACGTGAAAATCCTCATACATGGGACTAGCGTATCGTCCCAGTGGAGGCCTGGGCAAGCGGGACCGGCGAGCTGGGCGAGGAAAATGGGTTGGATATTTTCGAGATTTCGCCGATGAATCCTGAGAGGCAAGACTCATGCAGGTTTCAGTGGATGTGACGGACGAGATGCGCCGTGAAGCGGAGTCGCGCGGTCTTCCGGTAGTTGATTACATCGAGTTATTGATGGAGAAGGGGCGTGCTGCCCTGAGCGGAGGGGCGGCTGTGACAAGCGCAATCGAGAGGATTCGCGCTCTGCGCAGCGCGGAAAAAGCTCCGGGCCGCTAATCTCAAGCCTACCCGCTTACCACGGGCCGACCCGTCGGTGGACGCTCCAGTTTTCGCGCTGATAGACTAGATAGGTTGCAGTCGTTGTGCGCCCTCCTGTACGGACCCGCCTGCAAGTCGATCGACGAAGGACATTCAAACCAAGTGGATACACAGACTCGTCATGCCCTGAAGGGCGACAAATTTGTCCAGGCGACCCAGAGTAGCGTTACCTGGATCAGCGGTCATCGCAGCAGTGTGGTGCGTTGGGCGGTCACGGTTGCTGCGGCCGTGATTGTGGTGGTTGGAGTTGTTGTGTTTGTGGTGCTGAAGTCGGCGACCGCGAACGTGGTTCTGGGTGCGGCATTGGATGTGTACTCGGCGCCTTTGCTGCCTCCGGGCGCGCCGCCGGAGTCCGGCGTCTATGCGACGGCAGCGGAACGGTCGAAGGCGGCCAACCAGAAGTTCGTGGCTGTCGCCGACGAGTATGGCTGGCTGCCGCAGGGGACAAAGGCGCACTACTTTGCCGGCGTCACCTACCAGGAGCTCGGCCAGAACGGCCCGGCGGAGACGGAGCTGAAGAAGGCGGCCGATGCGTGGGATCGCAATATTGCGAACCTTGCCAAGCTTGCCTTAGCCGGCCTCTACCATCAGACGAATCGCGACGCGCAGGCGATCGATCTCTACAACGGGATCGTGGCTAAGCCGTCGGTTACGGTGTCGGCAGCGGTGGCACAGCTCGATCTGGCGGATCTGTATGTTGCGACGGGCAAGCGCGACATGGCGCGGGTTTTGTGGGCGAAGGTCCGGGACAGCGACAAAGACGGCGCCGCGGGCTCGATTGCCGCCCAGAAACTCTCAGGCCAGTAACGGGCAGGTATTTCAGCGAGATCGGGTGCGGCCGGATGAGATCCGAGCGTTTTTCGGGGTGGCTGCGTCCGGTTTCGTATGAGCGCAAGCCAATCCGTATTCGCAGGTTGGATGGAGATCGCGCCAAGCGTTTTTGAGGACGAGGCTCGCCGGCACGTGGAAGAGGAAGCACTTGCGGCTTTGGTCGACCAGTATGCGTCGACGCTCTACCGGGTTGCCTTCTCGATTCTGCGCAATGCCTCCGACGCCGAAGATGCTGTGCAGGAGACCTTCCTGCGCGTGTTGCGTCACCGCGAAACCTTAGGCGAAATTCGCGATCACCGTGTCTGGCTGATCCGCATTGTGTGGAACATCGTACTGGACCGGAAGCGTCGCGCGAAGACGCGCCCGGAGACGGACGATGTTACGGAGCTGGCGCGCGTTCTGCCCGCCCATGGATTGAGCGCCGAACAGCGAGCCGCCGCCGCGCAGCACCATGCACATGTGCTGGCCTGCGTGGAGCAGTTGCCGGCAAAAGAGCGCGAGGTGATGCTGCTTTCCGCGTTCGAAGAGCTGACGAGCGTGGAGATCGCTTCGGTGCTTGGGCATTACCGAGTCGAGCGTGCGATCGCGGCTGTTTCGGGCACGCAATCTGATGGCGGACCTGCTCGAGCACGAGAGGAGTCTGCGATGAACATGCATTTTGGAAAGACGGCGAGGGGCTTGGCCGAGGCAGGCGAGGCGGAGGCAACGCTGCGCGTGATTGCGGGTCTTCCAGCGCCGGCAGGGTTGGAAGATCGCGTGAAGGCCAGGCTTGAGCGGCAGCCGGCGGGTAGCTCGGCTCAGTTGCTGGAGTGGCCGGCGAGGAGTTGGGTTCACAGCGCGTGGGCACGTGGCGCAGCGGCTGCGGCAATTGTGGTTGTGGTGGCCGGAGGCAGCTGGGGCGTGTATTCGCGGGTGCAGCCGAGGCAGATGCCGATCGCGATTCCGCACGTAGGGGCAGCGGGCGGATTTTCGAGCGCGAATGCGGTGCGTACGCCGAAGACGCTGGATGTTCCGACGGTGATGCCTGAGGCAAATCGCAAGAGCGCGGCCGGAGAGAAGCAGGCCGACGGGAAAAGGAAAGGGCCGCGCAGCGGGAAGACCGGCGGATCGCAGGCGACTACGCAATCGACTGCCAGGTAGAAGGATGCGAGAATCGGGCGTCTATTCCTTTGAGAAGGCGCGAATAACGAGTCCGATAATCGCTAGAGCGGCAGCTGCAATAAACGCCGGTTTCCATCCATACACATAGAAGCCATTCACTACATGGGACGCGATCAGGATCATACCTGCGTTGATGACCAGCAGGAAGATGCCGAAGGTGAGGATCACGAGAGGAAACGTGAGGGCCTTGAGCAGGAAGCCGAGGGTGGCGTTAAGGAAGCCTATGACGAGCGCCGCGATGAGCGCCGATTGAATCCCGGTGACGAAGAAACCGGGCACGATGCGCGAGACGAGCATCAAGGCGACGGCGCAGAGCAGCCAGTGAATGAGCATCCGAAACATAGGCGCGCGCTTCTCCTTCCTGTTCTTACAGCGATGAGGGCCCGTTGGTTAGGTATAGCATGGCGTGGCTAGAAGCTGGCGGCGATCTTGCGGCATGCGGCGTAACCTTTTCGACACGGGCTGGGTCCAAGAGTAACGATGCGAGCCGGACTGGCCTGGAAGGCCAACAAACCTGAGAATGATGCTATGGCATTTCGATGGGTTGCCGGCGCGGCTGGAGTGTTGTCCGTTGCAATGGTCGGGACGGCGCAGGCCAAGCCAGCAGCGATGAATGCTCCCTTGCCCGACATCCGGCAACTGATGCAGCAGGTGCAGGAGCACCAGCGGCGGCTGGATAAGGTGCGCGAGTCGTACACCTATACTTCGATGCAGACCGTGCAGGATATCGATGGCTCCGGCCAGATAAAGAAGACGCAGATCGAAGAGAATGAGGACTTCTTCGTGAATGGGCACGTGATTGAGCGGACGGTGAAGCGCGATGGGAAGCCGTTGAGCGATCATGACCAGCAAAAAGAGACGGAGCGGGTGACGAAGCTGGTGGAGAAGGCGGAGAAGACGCCGCCAGGGCAGCCGCTGGAAGGGCCGACGATCGGCGTGAGCCGGCTGCTGGACATCATGGATGTGCGCAACGAGCGCAGGATTGTGTTTCGCGGGCGGCCGGCGATCGTGTTCGATTTCATTGGACGAAAAGACGCGAAGACGCATGGGCTGGTTGAGGACGCCTCGAAGAAGCTGCAGGGGACGATCTGGATCGACGAGGCGGACCGGCAGGTGGCGCATCTCGAAGTGAGTTTCATCGACAACTTTCATGTGGTGGGCGGGCTGTTTGCGAATGTTCAGAAGGGATCGAATTTCCGGTTTGACCAGCAGCTGATCCCGCGGCCTGCGGATGCAGACTCGACTGCGGGAGCTGCGGCCGCTGGAGAGTTGTGGCTGCCGACCGGCGGCGAGGGAACGGTGCAGGCGCGCGTGCTGCTCTTCAAGAATCTGCGCCAGCATTTTGTCGAGAAGGACTACGACTACAAGCGGTTCACGGTGGAGACGCAAGGGAAAGATGTGCCGGCGGCGAAGCCGCACTGAACGAGGCGCCGATGTTTGAGCGGAGATTGTCGATTGTGAAGATCGATGCAACGGGAGAACGCGAGTCATGCCCCGTGCGTTGGATCGACAATTTCGCGATGCGCAACTTCACCAATGAGGCAGTTTTCGACGACACGCTGCCGGTGGGCGATGGGTTGCTCGAGGCGGGTCATCGGGTGCCGCTGGATCGGCTGGGCCCGGCGATGGAGGATTGGTTCCGGCGCAAGGGCTATTTGAAGGGCGAGGAGCGGCTGGAGGTGGTCGAGCTCGCGCAGGGTGGCGCCCCGATGGCACGCTGAGAAATGTGCTGAGCAAACAAGCAAATCTTGGCGACTCAAAGCAAAAATGACCGTCTCCAAGCGTCTGAATATCAAGGTATCGACGGGTCCAACCAAATCTTGGCTCAGTTTTCGCGAGGAGGCTGCTCGGAGTCCCGTGGAATCTGTTTACCGATGTATAACTGACGGATAGGCCACAATTCGACCGCGATCTGCTTTGGCCGCGTGGAGATGCAGAGATGCGCTGCATTTATGATGACTTGAGTCAATGAATGCGATGATCAACAGCGCGAAAGAATTTGTCGATCTGCGAACCAGCGAGCGCCCAGATGAGTACCAGCGAGCCGCGAGGGAAAGTGCTCCCCTTGAGGTGTGGATTGAAGTTGTTGGGAAATACCCCGAGATGAAGGAGTGGGTGGCCCGAAACAAAACTGTCCCGACCGAGGTCCTCGAACAGCTCGCGACGGACGTGAATCCGCGAATACGCGTCGCAGTTGCAATGAAGAACAAATTGAGCAAGGACTTGATGCTTATGCTTGCTAAGGACTCTGACTCCTCAGTGCGGGAGCGAATCGCTTACAACAAAAACGCCAGCGATGAAGTGCTCCGACTATTGGCGCAGGATACCGTTGTCAGCGTTTCCGAGGCTGCCCGCCAACAGCTTTCGCTTCGTGGGGCATAGACTCTCTGCCGCATCGAACGGCGTCAACAACTGCGTTCTGGGTGAATCACCGCCACTCGTCAGTAACGAAACAGTACATAGTTAAAGACGATGACCCGGCGACGCCTGGCTGCAGTTCCCCCCAACACTTTTGGGAACAGGCAAATCGTGGCCATTTCGGCCAACCTTTTAGCCAGTCGGCGGGTTAGCGGACCTTGGTAACGGCAGCGGTGATGCGCATTTGCGCATTTTCTGGAAAAGGCGAAGAGAGGGTGAATCGGACCCCCCGGGGGGGGGTATTTTTTAGGCTGCCACCCGCGTCGCGTCGTGGCCGGTCCAGAGACAGTATTCGGCTTCGCGGCGAGCTTTGAGGGCAGCGATTTCGTGGTCGCCGGAGTGATCCCAACGGAGGAGCTGGAGAGCGGCGTCATCGAGCTTGCCGGCATTGAGATCCTGAAGAAGCGTCGACGTGGCCAGCCTGCACGAGCCCAGATTGAAGGTGAAGTCGACGAGAGCATCGAACTGGTTTTGGGTGAGCGGGACTTTGACGAGACGGGTGACGGCCTGTTCGGCGGTGCGCACATCCCAGGAGAGGATCACATCGGCTTCGGTCGGACAGATGCCGTCGGGGAAAGACTCTTTGGGCTCGATGCGGTGGCCATAGCCGATGGTGGGAATGCCGGCGATGTCGAAGTAGGTTTTAGGGCGAAAGCCTTCGGATTTCTTGATGAGGTCGAGGCCGGCGGTGCTGAGCTGCATGTGTTCCTCCCAAAAGAAACGCCGCCCGATGGGGGCGGCGGTGGTGAGATATTCCGGGCTAAAGCCCCGGCGTGTTTGATCTGCCGACATTTCAGGGGCCTAAAACTCACCCCACGGACGAAGACCTGTCCAAGGGGACCCCGGAGCCTCGAGCCCTTCTACAGGCGCCCATTTTCGTACGGATCGAAGCAGCGGCCTGACACGTCGTGCTTTCCCACGTCTCAGACCACCCCAGCGACGAAGACCTGTCGCTGGGGACTCCGGCAAACGTGCGGGTTCTCAGGATGACAAGCCCGAGAGCCAGCACTGATTTAAGGCTAGCAAGTTCGGAGAAATAATCTGCAAATGGACGCGTGCCGTTAGTGCACCGGTATTGGCGGCTTGCCGGCGATCGCGAGGAACAGGTCGAGGACGGCTGTGAGGGCCTGATCGAAGTTGTGGTCGTGGGTCTTCTGAAGGAAGGCCAGATCGACGGACTGAGTGATAGTCCAGAGAATGTAGTGGGTGCGGCGATCGTAGACCGTGAGCCGGAACATGGGCCGCGGGTCGGCGGCGCCGTACTGCTTGTTGGCGTTGCTCGGACCGTACGGGGCGATGAGCTGGAGTTCGAGGACGAGGTCGGCTTGAGAAGGGTCGCTGACCAACTGGAATGCGCCGGAAGACTGAAGCGCCGCGTAGAACTGGGCATAGGCACGGTTGGAATCGCCGGAAAACGGTTGGGGAAAGAGGCCGCTGTCGGCCCCGGCGTTGGAGAGAAAGACGGTTTTGGCGGCGGATAGCGCTGGCGGGACTGGTGGCAACGGACCGGCGGGCTGTTGAGAAACGGCGAGGGTGGGAAGAAGCAAGGCGGAGGCAAGGAGGCAAGCTTGTGCGAGGTTTTTCACGGCGCGGACTCCCGATTCTGTGGAAAAAGACGGGTTGAAATGGAGAAATGTTGCTGTACCGTGAATAGGACTTCGTGGTAGCCTTGCGCGATCGGATGGAAGGACCCCAGCCGGCTGGCCTTGAAAGGGTAGTTTTATCGGCGAAAAGGCCAGAAAAAACAGGGGTCGATCTCACAATCCGATACGGCCAATTGCACCGTTTCTGGTGCACCTTGTAAGCGTTTCTGGGGTATGGGTTTAGCGCTGAGGAAACCCCATTTCTGCCTTGGATCTCCTGTTGCATCTCTTTTCAATAGTTGAGGTTACTAGTGCCGAGCTAGTAAGATGGACAGATGCTTATGAGACAAAACTCGAACAACGTGAACAGGAAAGATCCGGTGCAGCTTTGGCTGCTGATCGGTGCGTCCTGTATTGCGCTCGCCGGCCTGGTGCTTACCGTTCCAGCAAGAACGGTGCAGGCGGATGCGGTTCTGTCCCGTCCGGCGGCGACAGCTCCCCCTGCTGCACCGGTTTTGAGCGCGACGCCCGTGGTGGCAGCGCCGAAGAAACCTGCCAAGCTTCTGCGCGGCTTTGCCTCCTGGTATGGCGGAGTCTTTAACGGACGGCTGACGGCGAGTGGCGAAGTCTATAACCAGGACGATTTCACGGCCTGCCATCCGACGCTGCCCTTCGGGACCAGAGTCAGGGTGGAGAACACGAGAAACCACAAATGGGTGGTGGTACGGATCACCGATCGCGGGTTGCTGTATGGCCGGCGGGTGATCGACTTGTCGCATGCGGCGGCGGAGCAGATCGGGATGATGGATGCCGGGGTGGTGCCGGTGACGATTCAAGTGCTGCCGAAGAAGGTGACGAACTAGGACGGCTTGAAAGCGGAGACGGCCAGCCTGCGGGCTGGCTGTTTTGTTTTGGGGGCGGGCGGGGGAAAAAGGGTTCCAGGCTTGGGACCGTTTTCGCCGCCCGCCGGCTTTCGGATCGAGACCGGAAGGGTCTCGATCCGCGGGGTTTGGGTGTGCTTTCTGCGCGCCTGCGCACAGAAAGCACACCCAAACTGGGAAGTTGCTGGGACCGCGATGTTCGAACAGGTTTCGAGAGCGGGCGGGGATAGATCCAGTTTTCCCACGTCTCAAAATCGAGACATGGGGCACCCATTTTTCGTGCGGATCGAAGCAGCGCCCTGACACTTTGTGCTTTCCCACGTCTCCGACCACCCCAGCGACGAAGACCTGTCGCTGGGGACCCCGGAGAAAATCGGGAGACTCTTCGGCTGCGCTCTGGGCAGGCACTCCACCCCACGAACCAGGACCTGTTCGTGGGGACCCCGGCTATGGGGGCACCTCTGTTCGTGCGGGTCGAAGCAGCGCCCTCCCATTTTCGTGCGGATGGATGCGGTGTTGAAGCGAGACGCTATTCCGTGTCGGGGCGCTTGTAGGGTTTCTGCAGCAACATGCGAGCTTCGTTCACGCAGCCCTGGGTGTTGTCGTTGGTCTGGACGCCGAGGCGGTATTCGGTGACGGCGCGGTCGCGCTGTCCGGTGATGTCGAAGATGCGGCCGATGGCGATGTGGCTCCAGCACTCGGTCCAGGCAGGCTCGCCATCGCCGCGCAGCGCATCGCGGAAAGAGTTGACCGAGGCCTGATAGTTGCGCTGCGTGAAGAGAACCTCACCGATGCGGTAGCTCGCGAGCGAACTTTGCGGATTCGCAGTGAGGGCCTTCTGGTACTCGGTCAGCGCGCCGGTCAGGTCGTTCTGTGCGACGAGCTGCTGCCCTTTCAGGATGGAGATGCGGACTTGCAGGTCTGGGGACGACTTGAGGACCCAGTCGCCGGGATCGACGGCGATGCGGCGGGGACGGCCGAAGGTATCGACGACGAATTGCGATTCTGTACCAACGACATCGATCTTCTGGTTCACTGTCTTGCCGTCGGTTTCAACTCGAATGTCGACGGGCATCCGGAAGAGGTCGAGGTCCTGATCGATGAAGCCGATGGTGCGAAAGCCCTTGTTGTTGCCAAGGCGGTACACGGTGTACTTATCCGTAAATGTGGGAGCACCGGTGCCGTCGATCCACTGGGCAAAGAAGGGAGTGAGCTGCTGCTGGCTCTGGGCTTCAGCGACCTTTTCGAAATCGCTGGTACGGATGGATTTATCGGTGAATTCGCTCAGCGCTCCTTTCAGCGTCGCAAGGAAGTCCTTGTCTCCGATTTCGCCACGGAGCATGTGGAAGATCATGGCGCCCTTTTCCAGGGTCATGGACTGGAACTCGGGCGAGAAGGGGCTCATGCGACCGACGCTGGAGAGCGGGACGGTGTCGTAGGCGAGCGCGCCCGCGGAGACATCGAGGAGGGCATTGCGCAGTGCACTCTGCCCGCTTTCTTCTTCGAGATACATCAGCTCGCCGTAACGGGCCATGCCGTTGGTGATCCAGGCGTCGTTGAGGGTGCGGGGACTGACTTCGGATCCCCACCACTGGTGAGCGATGGTGTTGGCCATCAGGCGGATGCCGGATTTATCGGCGATGCGGGAGCCCATGATGCCGGCGAGTTCCGGCGCCCAGACTGCCGGGAGTGAGTCATCGGGCATTTCGACAACGGTGAGGTGGGGTGTTTCGGGGGAGCCGAAGCTGTCGGTGAAGAAGTCGTACTCTTTCGCGGCGGTTTCGGCGATCTGGTTGCCCTGCGCCTGGTGGCTGACTGAGAGGATAGACCTTGATATTGCCGGGACCGGCGGATGAAGGGGCCCACGTAGCGGCCGGCGAGGACCGTGCCCGGGAATCCTGGTTTGTCCCAGCTGAAGTCGTATTCGTCTCCGGGCTTGCCGCTGGCGAGGGTCACCGAGTGCGACGCGCCCTGAGCACCGCTGGCGAAGACTCGCATTCCCTGGGGAACTCGAATGTGGAGCTGGGCAGTGAAGCGATCTGTCATGTAGCCGGCGGTGGGGAACCAGCGTGCGGGATACAGGAGGTAGGTGAAGGGTTCCTGAATTGCGGCGAGTTTGAGGCCTTCGACGGGGCCGTCTTCGTTGCCGGTGATGACGCCTTCATATTCAAAGGTCCAATGGGAGGGCTGTCCTGAGACGAAGGGCGTGGATGGCTGAACGCGGATGGTGCCGTCGGCGAGGCGTTCTCCGGTGAGGAGTTTACCGGCTTCGTCGGTGATCTTGGTGACCTTGAGCGCCGGATGGAAACCGAAGCTGACCTCATCGGCGCTTTCGGGGGCGGTGAAGGTGACCTCGGCCTTGGCGGCGATGTGGTGGGTCGTGGTGTCGAGCTCGGCATCGATGACGTACCCGGTGATGTCGAGCGTGGGACGCTGGGCCGAAGCCGCACTGGCCGTACACAGGGCGACGGCGAGAAGAGAAAGCGCGGCAACAGGAAGGCACTTCGAGAACGGGAAGGCAATCATAGGCTTTCTACAAGGCATATCGTTTTTTGTCTGCTTCAGCATTCTGTTGCGCGAGAGGTCTCCGGTTCAGGATGGCATGGAACGCGGCGAAACTACAGATACAGTATCTCGCCGAGGGGGTGCAAGCTGTCGTCGCTCCTTGGGTCGCATCAATTTCGGGACACACCGTCCGTAGTTTCGCTACAGGTAACAGGGGAAGCAATGCCCAGCATCTCGAGGGCAACGTCAGCCACCCTGTCGATTGCGTCGATCTCTCCTGGCCGGATCAGCAGCGCGCGAACCCGCTGAAGGTCCTGCATCATGGACTGGCGGGGAGGCCCGTCGGGTAGCAAAAGTTGCAACTCTCTGACAATGTTGGACGCGGTGAAGTCGTTCTGGATGAGTTCGGGGACCACGCGCTTGCCGGCGATGAGGTTGGCCATGGCCACGTGAGGTACGGTGACGACGCGTTTGGCGATGGCGTAGGTGATGGGCGAGACCCGGTAGACGACGACAAAGGGGTTGCCGATGAGGGCTGCTTCGACGGTGGCGGTGCCGCTGGCGACGATGGAGGCGCGGGCATGAAAGAGAGCTGCGCTGGGCAATCGTCAGTGAGGCGGCAAGGGAGATCGGCGGACATGCGTCTTCGAATCATGCCCGCGGCGAACCATGGTCTCTGTGTTCGACGCGCAGGGTGGGAGCGAGAGGGATGACGAACTCGAGGTCGGGGTTGGCATGCGCGCGAGGATTTGCGGCCGCGGCGAGCATGCGGGGCAGGTTGTCGCGAATTTCCTTGGCGCGGCTGCCAGGGAGCAGGGCGATCCAGGTCTTGGTTGGGTCGAGCTCGATGAGCGGTGGCGAATTGATCGCGCGAAATTTTCGGCAGGGGTAGGTCGGCGAGGGGGTGGCCGACGAATTCGGCTTTCACGCCGCGCTCGCGATAGAAAGGCTCCTCGAAGGGGAAGATCACGAGCATGCGGTCGACGTAGCGCTGGACGAGCTTGATGCGGTGTTTCTTCCAGGCCCAGAGCTGAGGGCTGACGAAGAAGAGGACAGGGATGCCGAGGCGATGGAACTCTTCGGCGAGCTTGAAGTGGATGTCGGGGAAGTCGATGAGGATGGCGAGCGAGGGGCGGCGCTCGCGGATGGCGTGCTTGAGACGGCGAAATTCGTGATAGATGCGGGGCAGGTGGCGGACGACTTCGGTGATGCCCATGACCGCCATGTCTTCAGCGCGGACGATGCGATCGAGGCCGGCATCGACCATGCGCTGGCCGCCCATGCCAATAGCCACTGCGTGGCGGCTGGGCCCCAGGCGCTTCTTCAACTCAGAAAGGAGCATGGCGCCATAGGCTTCGCCGCTGGCTTCGCCAGCCGAGATGAAGATGGTGGGATCGGGCATGGGTGCGCTGTGTCGATCGAGTGTTCAGGTCAATGATAGCGGCGCAGGGATCGAGGAGGGGTTTGGAGTGGGCAGATCGAGCAGAGCTCGGAGCGTAGGAATATCGCCGGTCGCGCGATGTTCGGGGAGTGACCGGGTGCGGGGTTACCGGGGCGGCATGTGGAATCACTAAAGCCGCATTGCGATACGCGAGGAAATAGGCGACAACAGAAGTACGCTTCAGCGCGATCGAAGGGGATTTGGGAAGGGGGATCCTGAGTTCTCATTCTCGCGCTGAGGCACACTTTTGTGTTAGCCGACTCCCTCTTTTGAGCTAAATTCCCTGCTTCTACACGCCGATAGATTCGATACGAGGAAAATTCTCATGCTTCAGCTGCTGGCAAGTTTGATTTGGGCCGCTCCGCTGAGTCGCCTTGTGTCCTACGGGTTCCTGATTGCGGCGGTGCCGCTGTTAGGATTTGTAGCGCTTGATTTGCGGCGTGCGTCCAGAGCGTCGGCAGAGAAGAAGAAGGACTCGATGAAGTTCATGTCGAGCTATCGCGACGAGCATGGGATGCCGATCTTCTTCGAGGCGGGCGAAGATCCTTCGGCGCGCGCGGCGCATCGCGTTTTGACACAGAAGCGGCGTGCCGGGGCCGGCGTGCAGTAGTCTGGCAGGTTTTCCTGTCGATTCTCTTCGTACACGAAGTCCCACGATCTCCCAGTGATACTTGAACAGAATTCATCGCGCTTCGCTGCGCGTGAGTGGTAGACTCCGGCCTACCTGGCAAGGGAAGGCGCGGTTGTCCCCGGTAGACGACCTCCCATCGCAAGGAACGACATGGAGGTCGGAGATGCAAACGGAAGGTCATGCGGCGGGCGCGCCGAATCCCGGAATTGTGTTTGAGATGGTGCAGGCTCACCAGCGCACGGCTGCGCTGAAGGCCGCGATTGAGTTGGACGTTTTTCGCGCCGTAGGGCAAGGTCCGGGCGATGTGGCGTCGATTGCGCGGCATTGCGAGGCATCGGAGCGCGGGATTCGCATCCTGTGCGATTTTCTGACGATCAACGGAGTTCTCAACAAAGAAGCGGGTCATTACAAGCACACGGCGTCGAGCGCGTTGTTTCTCGATCCGCAGTCGCCGGCATGCATGGCTTCGGTGGCGCATTTTCTGTCGCGGCCCGAAGTGACGGAGCCGCTCGCGCATCTGGCGGATGTGGTGAGGGCGGGGCGAACGAACCTGCCGGGGCAGGGGACAGTGGAGCCGGAGAATCCGGTGTGGGTGGAGTTTGCGGAGAAGATGGCACCGATGATGGGGCCGATGGCCGGGCCGCTAGGCGCGGTTGTTTTGGAAGGGCACGAAGGTCCGTTGCGCGTGCTGGATATTGCCGCGGGGCATGGGCTGTTCGGGATCGAGATTGCGAAGCAGAACAAGCAGGCGCATGTGACGGGGCTGGATTGGACGCCGGTGCTGCGTGTGGCGCTGAAAAATGCCGAGAGGGCCGGCGTGCAGGACCGCTACGACATGCTGCCGGGGAGCGCATTCGAGGTGGAGTTCGGCGGGCCATACGATGCCGTGCTGCTGACGAACTTTCTGCACCACTTCGACAAGGCGACGTGCGTTGGGCTGCTCAAGAAGGTTCGCGGGTCGCTGAAGCCGGGCGGACGTGCAGCGACGCTGGAGTTTGTGCCGAATGAGGATCGTGTTTCACCGCCGATGCCGGCGGCCTTCGCTCTCACGATGCTGACCACCACGGCGGATGGAGATGCCTACACGTTTTCGGATCTGAGCGCGATGTATGCCGAGGCGGGATTCAGCGGAATACGGGCGCATCCGATTCCGATGAGCCCGCACACGGTGGTGATGGGGACGGCGTGAAACCACCCCGCGGACGTGGACCTGTCCGCGGGGACCCCGGCAGACAGGGAATAGGGAATAGGGAGAGGACATTCGATGAATGTCTTCTCTTCGTTATGAGAGATGAAGAGACTTCGGTCTAAGCGGTGACGGTTTCGTGGACGGCGCGACGCGTGCGCACAGCGGTTGCAAGCTCGGCGAGAAGCTTGTGTGTTTCATCCCAGTCGATGCAGGCGTCGGTGATGCTCTGACCATAGACAAGCTTGTCGAGCGACTGATCAGAGGCAAGTTTTTGTGCGCCGGCGACGAGATTGCTCTCGAGCATGACGCCGACGATGTCGCGGTTGCCTGCGGCGACCTGGGCGGCGACATCGCGGCAGACGATGGACTGGCGTGTGTAGTCCTTCGAGCTGTTGGCGTGGCTGCAGTCGATCATGATGCGGGACTGGAGGCCGGCAACTCGCATCAGCCGGGATGTTTCCGCGACTGACTCGGCGCCATAATTGGCCGATTTGCGGCCGCCGCGCAGGATGATGTGGCAGTCGGGATTGCCGGTGGTGACGAAGATCGCGGACTGGCCGTGCTTGGTGTGGCCAAGGAAGGTGTGCGAGTGCTGCGCGGAGAGCACGGCGTCGACGGCAACCTGTACATCGCCCGAAGTGGCGTTCTTGAAGCCGACGGGACAAGAGATGCCGGAGACGAGCTGACGATGGACCTGGCTCTCGGTGGTGCGTGCGCCGATGGCGCCCCAGCTGGCGAGGCCGGCGATGTACTGCGGTGTGATCATGTCGAGGAATTCGGTTCCGGCGGGCACGCCCATCTCGGCGAGATCGAGCATCAGGTTGCGCGCGAGGCGGAGGCCGTCGTTGATTTTGAACGAGCCGTCGAGGTGCGGGTCGTTGATGAGGCCTTTCCAGCCGACGGTGGTGCGGGGTTTTTCGAAGTAGACGCGCATAACGATCCGGAGATCGCGTGAGAACTCGGCGATGGCGGACTTGAGATGGGCGGCGTATTCGCGTGCGGCCTTGACATCGTGGATGGAGCAGGGTCCGACGAGGACGAGAAGACGCGGGTCGAGACGGGCAAGAATGCGGCAGATTTCGAAGCGAGCGTTGAAGACAGTGGCTTCGGCAGTCTCGGAGACGGGTCGTTCCTCTTCAAGAAAAACGGGCGGGAGAACGACGGTGGTGCGTTGAATCCGTAAATCTTCGATGGTAAGGGGCATGGCGGGAGTTTCCTGGCTGCATTCCCGGGCATGAAAGCCGCGGCAAGCAAGATTAAGAAGGCGTTCTATCTACGAATTTATCAGGGACGCGGACGAGACGAGATGGCGCCGGTTGGCCTGTCATAGAATCCGGGCAGGAGCGGGTTGCGATGGCGAGTCTATGCAGACGGGTTGGAGTTTTGTTGCTGCTCGGTGTGGTCGCGGTGTGGGGCGGGGCCGCCGGCGTGCCACGGAGCCGCGATGTGGGGAGCGAAGCGGTGTCAGCGGGACCCGTGCTCGCGAACGTCTGTCTGATTACCGGCGATATGAAGCGACTGGTCGGGTTTTACGAGGCGATTCTGGGAGTCAAGGCAACGTGGTCAGGACCGGAGTACGCGGAGCTGAGGACGGGTTCCAGTGTGTTGGCGATCTTCTCCTATGCAGCGCAGCAAAGATACATTCCCGACGTGACCGAAGCAGCAAACAACAAGAGCGTGATCCTGGAGTTCCGAGTCGACGATGCGGACAGGGAATACAGCCGGCTGCGGGCGCTCGTGTCGCAGTGGGTCAAGCCGCCTACTACGCAGCCGTGGGGGACACGGTCGATTTACTTTCGCGATCCAGATGGGAACCTTGTGGACTTCTTCACGCCTCCGCGGAGACGTTGATGGAACGAGACAGAGCCAGACCATGGCACGGGCTTTGATCTACCGAATGGAAGTCTCGTTGCCTTTGCCATCGGACGCGCAGTCAAAAAAGGTGGACTTGCGGCGAAGAACCGCACGAAGGCGAGCCAATGACGGAGCGTTATGCGTAGATCGCGCCCCAGGGTCTGGGTTTTTCTGCTGTGCTTTTTCGCGATTGCAGTTTTTCTCCAGCGGTTGAGAGGAGCAGGCCAGCCTGATCCACAGCCGAAGGCCGGGCAACAAGCCGAGCCGCCGAACCCGGTGTTGAATCATCGCCCACCCGCCAAGCCAGCGGCTGCGCCAAATGTGATCGCGCGCGAAGGGCGGATTCAACTGGACGTGGTGGCAACGGATGCGGCGGGGAACGCTGTGGCCGGATTGGAGCCGTGGGATTTTGTGCTGACGGATAACGGCGAGGCGCGAAAGATACTGACGTTTCATGCGTTCAATGGAACGACCGTGAAGCCGGAGCCTCCCGTGGAAGCGATTCTGCTGCTGGACATGGTGAACCTGTCGTTTCAGCAGGTCGCGTTTGTGCGGCAGCAGGTAGAGCAGTTTTTGCGCGAGAGCGGCGGGCATTTGAAACAACCAGTAGCGATCATGGTGATGACGGATCGGGGCCTGCGGGTCCAGCGGCGGCCGACTTTGGATGGAAGTGCTCAGGCTGAAGTCGTTCAAGAGATCAAGGGCCATGTGAGCTCGATTAACCCGGCGATGGGTGGAGACGGCATGGTGGAACGTTTTCAGTTGTCGGTCAAGCAGCTGGAAACGATCGCCGAGAACGAAGTGCGCGTGCCAGGAAGAAAACTGCTGATCTGGGTGGGGCCGGGATGGCCGCTTTTGAATGGACCGAGCGAAGGGAACCCGGAGAAGGATCGGCAGCGGTATTTCGATGGGATCGTGGAGCTGTCGACGAGACTGCGGGAGGCGCGCATCGCGGTCTATAGCGTGTCGCCTCAAGATGCATCGCTCGATAGCGGATTGCGCAACCAGATGTACCGGGATTTTCTGAAAGGAGTGAAGAGCCCGCAACAGGCGGATAGCGGGAACCTTGCGCTGAAGGTGCTGGCATCGCAGACGGGCGGACTGATCCTGGGACCGGACAACGATATCGCGGGACAGATCGATCGGTGCATCGCCGACGCACATGTGTTTTACCGCATGTCGTTCGATCCGCCGCGCGCGGAGCAGGCGGATGAGTATCACGAGCTGCACGTGGTGGTGAACAAGCCGGGAGTCACGGTGCGGACGAGCAGCGGGTATTACAACGAGCCTTAAGGGGTTATGGCTGGTAGTGCGGTTAGGCTGGAACCTGAGTTCCGAGGCGGACTGCGCATTTCTTGACTTTGGATAAACGCTCTCCCTACAATTAGATAGGATTCTCCGACCATTTTCTGGAGTATGCATCAGATGTAGTGGAGTTGTGGGAGCACTGACTGCAACGCCGGCAGAGGTGTTAGGCGAGGGTTCCCGAAGGGGCTGCAGAGATGCCTGAGATGCGTATCAGTCCGCGCGAGCGGCTGGTGCTTACGGCCATCATCGAGCTCTACATTGCCACGGGTGAGCCGGTGGCATCGCAGGCGGTTGCTCACGCGTTCGCCGAACGGGATGGACTGAGCTCGGCGACGATTCGCAATGTCATGGCGACGCTGGCCGATGCCGGACTTTTGGAGCAGCCACACACTTCGGCGGGGCGGGTTCCGACGCCGGCGGCGTTTCGCTATTACGTGGAACAGATCACCCGGGTCGATCCGCAACTGAGCCGAATCGGCGCGGCGGGGCTGCAGGGCGGGCAGGCTGCTCCGCTGAGCGAAGAGCGGCGCGGGCAGATCGAGGATGAGTTTGCAGGTGTCGCCAGCAGCACAGAGTATCTGGAGCGGACATCGCATGTGCTGGCGCTGATTTCGAGCGGACTGGGGGTTGCGCTGGCGAGTTCGACAGCAAATCAGGTGCTGGAGCATATTCATTTCTCGCGGCTTTCGACCGGGCGTGTGCTGGCGGTGCTGGTGACGCAGGCTGGTGCGGTGCTGGATCGGGTTTTGACGCTCGACCGCGAGTTGACGCATCTAGAACTGGAGACGGCCGCGCGCTATCTGAACGAGAACTTTCACCGCTGGCCGATTGAGAGAATTCGCGTGGAGGTTGCGCGGCGGATCGAGGTGGAGAGCGCTGCGTACCACCAGATGCTGGCTTCAGTGGAGGAGCTTTGCCGGAAGGGCGCGCTAAGTGCCGGAGAGGCTGCGCCGGCGTTGTTTGTGGAGGGTATGTCGAATCTGATTGCCGCCGAAGTGGATCGAGAGCGGCTGCGCCAGATGCTGTTGGCGCTGGAGGCGAAGCAACGGCTGGTGGAGTTGCTGACTGCCTATGTGGATGGGACGCAGCAGGAAGTGCGGGTGGTTGTGGGGCTGGATCATGCTTCCCCGGCGATGCAGGATCTGGTGCTGATTGGAGCGCCGGCGCGGTTGGGCGGCGGGAATCTGGGAACGGTTGCGCTGATTGCGCCGACGCGGATTCAGTATCAGGAGATGATTCAGGCGGTGCGGTACGTTGCGCGCTTGTCGGAGCGGATTCTGGAGGTTCCGGCGGAGTAGGGAGTCAGCGACCCGCTTTGCGCCGGCGAGTTTCCCCGCGGTGATCTGAATTGCACTCAGGGGCTAAAGCCCAGATCCCAGGGGCGTTTTTTGTGGCACGCTCAAGTCGTGCCCTTTCACAGAGCAACCGGGAAGGCGCTACTGCGCCGCGGAATTTATCATTGAAAAAGAATATTGGTAATGTATTTGGGAGATTGCGTCGAGGTATGCCAGAACAGGAAGCAGAAGTGAAGACGTTGGAGACCGCGGAGGACGCGGGCCAGGAAGGCGTCGCGGCCGCGGGACAGCGCGACGGAGCCGGGTGCTGCCGAGTTCGACAAGCTGAAGGCCGAGTATGAGCAGCTGAAGGCGGAGCGGGATCAGTTAGTGGACCGGGTGGCGCGGACGCAGGCCGAGTTTGAGAACGCGCGCAAACGCGCCGAGCGCGAGAAGCAGGAGTATCGCGATTTTGCCGTTGGGAATGTGGTGGAGCAGTTTCTGCCTGTGCTCGACAACTTCGAGCTGGCGTTGAAGGCGACGGGTTCCACGGAGCAGCTGCGGTCGGGTGTCGAGCTGATCGTCAAGCAGATGGAAGAGATTCTGCGGCAGCTGCAGGTGTTGCCGGTGGCAACGGTGGGTGTGGAGTTCGATCCGCGGCACCATGAGGCGCTGGGGACAGTAGAGCGCGACGATCTGCCGGATCAGCATGTGGCGGAAGAGGTGCGGCGCGGGTACAAGCTGCGGGAGCGGCTGTTGCGGCCGGCACTGGTGCGGGTGGCGTCGAATCCCAAGCAGAAAAGCGACTAGGCGAGCGCTGTGACACTTGGGCTTGGGTCGCGGAAGATTCGTTTTGATGCATAGCTGGATGAAGCCGCCGAACGGCGAGCACAACCTAGAAGAAGTGAAGCGGGTTTGAATACACGAGTGAGCAAAGCAGACTACTACGAGGTTCTGGGAGTTTCGCGCGACGCGAGCGACCAGGAGTTGAAGAGCGCCTATCGGAAGCAGGCGCTGAAATATCACCCTGACCGCAATCCCGGCGACCATGCGGCGGAAGAGAAGTTCAAGGAAGCCAGCGAAGCCTACCAGGTGCTGAGCGATGGGGACAAGCGCGCGGCCTATGACCGCTATGGTCATGCCGGCGTAAGCGGAGGCGGACCGGCTGGATTTGGCGGGTTCTCGGGCACCGTGGATCTGGGCGACATCTTCGGCGATTTATTCGGCGAGATGTTCAACGTGGGTGGCGGGCAGTCGCGCCAGGGGCGGCAGCGCCGCGGCGAGGATCTGCGTTTCGATCTGACGATCGATTTCGAGGACGCGATCTTTGGCAAAGAGACCGAGGTCAAGATGCGCCGCCTCGAGGCGTGCGTCACGTGTCATGGGAGCGGCAGTTCGTCAGGCCGTGGACCAAGCACTTGTCCACAATGCCAGGGGCGCGGACAGATTCGCTATCAGCAGGGGTTCTTCTCGGTAGCGCGGACATGTAGTGCGTGCGGCGGCGCGGGCGTGATTGTGACCGATCCGTGCGGGACGTGCCATGGCGAGACACGCGTGACCAAAGAAGTGAAGCTGAATGTGAAGGTGCCGCCGGGCGTGGAAGATGGAACGCGGATTCGCTATAGCGGCGAGGGCGACGCGGGAAGGTCGGGCGGTCCGACGGGCGATCTGTACATCGTGCTTTCGATTCGCGCGCACGACTTCTTCCAGCGCGACGGCTACGACCTGCATTGTGTGGTGCCGATCAGCTTTCCGCAAGCGGCGCTGGGCGCGGAGATCGAGCTTCCAGGGATCGATGGCGCGGTGACGGTGAAGGTTCCGGAGGGCACGCAGAGCGGCAAGGAACTGCGGGTGCGCGGCCGCGGAGTGCCGTACCTGAATGACAAGGGCCGCGGCGATCTGATTGTGAAGGCGGTCGTGCAGATTCCCAAGAAGCTGACGAAGGCGCAGCGTGAACTGGTGGCGCAGCTGGCCGAGTCGCTGACCGTGGAAAACAAGCCTGCGTCACCGGGATTGCTGGACAAGATGAAGGACCTGTTTTCTTAGGGGCAGGGAATAGGCAATAGGGCACAGGGAATAGCCATGCGTCGAGTTCTTCGCCGCTGCAGACCTTCCAGATGCGGAGCAGCTTGGTTGATGCCGTGCGCAAGGATGGCGTCAGTCACGCTCTGCGCAGAGTGATCAAGGTTATCTCTGGCGGGCAGTTGAGCCGGAAGGGAACTCCGACGGTTCCGATGCCGCGGTTGACGTAGAGTTGCAGGCTCTGCAACTGGAAGGCGCCTTCCACATACTTTCTACCCAAATCAGGAAGACCCATGGGTCCGAGCAAGGGGATGCGGACCTGGCCGCCGTGGGTATGGCCGCTGAGCATGAGGGCGACCGACTGGCCCGCGGGGTGGGCGAGGACGGTGTCGGCGAAGTCGGGTTCGTGGCATAGGAGGATTGCCGGCTCCTCCGTGCGATTCCTGATGAACTCCGGAATAGCCCGATCGATGTCGGGGGTTCCCTCGATGCAGTCATCGAGGCCCGCGAGCCAGATACGAGACGAGCCGCGCTCCAGCGCGACGAAGGAGTTCCTCAGGACGGCGATGTTGTTCGACGTCAGGGCCTGAGATACGGCGCGGGCGTTGACGGTGACGTCGTGATTGCCGAGCACGGCGTAACGCTGTCTGCAGTCGAGAGTGTCGAGAATCCGGGCGCAACTCCATCCTGAACGGATGGAGAACGAGCGGGGCAGCAGCTCGTGGGTGACGAAATCTCCGGTCAGAAAAACAGCGTCGGGGCGCAGGCGGTTGATGCGGTCGATCGCCATGCGGAGAAAGAAGGGCTCAGTGAACTCGTCCATGTGAATGTCGCTGAGCTGGGCGATGCGGAAGCCATGGAAGGCGAGAGGGAGGCTGGGGATGCGGATCTCGGTCTGCGTGACTTCGATGAGGTGGCGTGCAATCTCGCCGGAATAGAGGGCCAACCCCGCGGCGCTCGCCAGGCCTGCGGTGAGGAAGCGGCGGCGCGTGAGGTTCAATGCAGATGTAGAGAGCGAAGAGGCCACACATCCATCATATCGAGGGGTGCTCTTCGCGAGCATGCTTTGCGCGCAAGGAAGACGCACTGGAGTAAGCGCGGAGTTGTTCGGTGGTAGAAGGGAATTGGTGGAGCTGAGCGGGATCGAACCGCTGGCCTCCTCGTTGCGAACGAGGCGCTCTCCCAGCTGAGCTACAGCCCCACGACTGTTCTAGTTTACCAGCGAGCGGGCAAACGCGAAAGGAGCCGCGGGTGCGCTGCCAAGGCCCAAAGGGTATACGGGCAGGGTGCGGGCCGGCTCAGAGGATGGGGATCGCGCCGAACGAATGGAATGGCAAGCCCGGCGAGCCAGAGTTGCGAGATGCATCTCAGCGCGCGTAGGTGAACGTGCCGCAGAGGTCGGGTGAGTTTCTGAGAGCGTCGAGGGTGAAGGTGGGAGGATCGGAAGCCGAGAAGAATGCGACCTGGAGCGTACGCCCGGAGACGAAGGTGGCCATCCACCGTGTTTCGTCGGTGCCGCACAGAGTGTTTTTGTGCACGAGGCGCTGGGCAGCGGGCACAGTGACGCGGTAGAGGACGCCGGTGCCGCCGGCATTCACGTTCGCATCGAACGCGGCTGCTACTTCAGGTGTGGTGAGAGTGCGTGCGCGGACCATGGAGAAGACATAGAAATCGATTGTGATCTTAGAGTCGGCGATGGAGATATCGCCGGTGATGGAGTTTGCGGTTGAACCAGCGGCGCGCCAATAGCCTTTGTCCTGCGCTATGCAGGAGAGAGGACAAGCGAGAAGGAGAAGAACGGATATGAGTGCGGTGCGAGGATGCATAGTTTGAGGATGATGTATTGTTGCGGCGAGTACAACCGCCGGGAGGTTCAAGTGTGGACAGAAAGGCCGGGGATGATCCCCGGCCTTTGTCATCAGCTCATGGATACTAGACCACCTAGACCCCGGAGCTGAAGCACCTGCGGTGCGGCCAACTGCGCCTTCGGCCCGCCAACCGCGCTTAAAGCTGGTTCATGTTCTGCAGGAACTCCGCGTTGTTGCGCACCTTTTCGAGGCGGCTGATGAGCACTTCCATCGCTTCAACCGGTGAGAGCGGGTTGAGCACCTTGCGCAGGACCCAGATGCGCGGGAGTTCTTCTTTTGGGATGAGCAGTTCTTCCTTGCGGGTGCCGGAGCGCTGAATGTCGATGGCCGGAAAGACGCGCTTGTCGACGAGCTTGCGGTCGAGAATGATTTCCATGTTGCCGGTTCCCTTGAACTCTTCGAAGATGACTTCGTCCATGCGTGAGCCGGTATCGACGAGGGCAGTGGCGATGATGGTGAGCGAGCCGCCTTCTTCGATGTTGCGGGCGGCACCGAAGAAGCGCTTGGGGCGCTGCAGGGCGTTGGAATCGACGCCGCCGGAGAGGACTTTGCCCGAGGGCGGGACGATGGTGTTGTAGGCGCGCGCGAGGCGAGTGATGGAGTCGAGCAGGATGACGACATCGCGCTTGTGCTCGACGAGGCGCTTGGCTTTCTCGATGACCATCTCGGCGACCTGCACGTGGCGTGCGGCGGGCTCGTCGAAGGTGGAGGAGATGACCTCGCCTTTGACGGAGCGCTGCATGTCGGTGACTTCTTCAGGGCGCTCGTCGATGAGCAGGACGATCAGCACCACTTCGGGATGGTTGGTGGTGACGGAGTTGGCAATGGACTGCAGCAGCATCGTCTTGCCGGTGCGGGGCGGAGCGACGATGAGACCGCGCTGGCCTTTGCCGACGGGGGTGAGCAGGTCCATGACGCGACCGCTGTAGCCCTCGCGTACCGTTTCCATCTTGACGCGCTCCTGCGGATAGAGCGGCGTGAGGTTGTCGAAGAGGATCTTGTTGCGCGTTTCCTCGGGCGATTCGAAGTTGATGGCCTCGATCTTGACCAGGGCGAAGTATTTCTCGCCTTCGTGGGGCGGGCGGACGTTGCCGCTGATGGAGTCGCCGGTCTTGAGGTCGAACTTACGGATTTGGGAAGGCGACACGTAGATGTCGTCCGGTCCGGGGAGGTAGTTGTAGTCGGGCGAGCGCAGGAAACCGTAACCATCGGGCAGAATCTCGAGGACGCCGTCAGCGAAGATGTGGCCTTCTTTTTCGCTTTGTGCCTGGAGGATCTTGAAGATGAGGTCTTGCTTGCGGAGGCCGCTGGCGCCGGGGATTTCGAGGGTGCGCGCGATGCGGCTCAGTTCTGTGATGTTCTTTTCTTTCAGTTCGGCGATGGTCATGTTCACCTGCGGTAAGGGCGGGATGGGGTCGAGAGGGGTCGGAGAAGGATTTGTGCTCCGGGAAAAATCAGGCGGGATTCGTGCGGCGAAGACTGAGGTTCAAGGTGTACAGCCTGCGATCGATGACATCGAGAAGGGGGCTGCCTAATCCGGCAGCCACCCAACAAACGATGCGCTCGTCAAACCAATTCCTGCGAAGCGGTCACGCGGCCCGACGGGTCTCGACCGGTTGATTCTTGGTCACAACGACCGGAGCCAGTGTGCCAGGGTTGGTGGTGTGGAAGCGGACGAGGACCTCATTGGTCGTGTCCTGCAGCCGGGTGTTGGGCTTATGCAGCATCCGCGTGGCCTTGCTGGCCAACTGACAGAGCTGGTAACGATTGGACACATGAGAGAGTGCCCCAAAAACCAGATCAGAACGCATGATAAGTATTCTCCTTCTACAAACCTTCTGCCCATCGGTACTACCTGGCACCGACGGTTCAGCTGGGAGCTCGTTTGGTGTCTGGCCGCTCCCACAGCCCCATATCCCTGCACAATTTAGACGCACCAAACCGGGGTGCAGTTCTAAATCTTTGACGCAAATCGTCAGCTTTGAAAACAGGCTTGTGCCGCTTCAGTGATTGAGATTGCCGCATCGGGACTACCCAGCCCCCGTCATTCCCATTCTGGAAGTGCAAAACACTACACACTTCGGGCGCATCTGCCGGCGAGCATTTGCCGTTACTCGATGCTGGAATTGACAGAGCGACGCGCGATCGCGCTGTGCAATCTATCCTTAGGATGGCACTCATGAATGTATACCCGGTCCTGTGGTGGGTCAACATATTTTTTGCACTCTTTCGGGGCCTGAACCGGCGCACCCCTATTCGTAATCACTCATAGGTAACATCTTTTTAATGAGACGCATAAGGCGTTCGGATGGATGGGACTGCAAGTCTGGAAATCTGTGCTGTTTGTCACGCTAGTTGGCACCACGGGAGTTACCGCCGGCACAAAAGGCCTGGAGTGTGGAAATCGGCGTCATGCTGGGCGAGTCGGCTATCCGGGGCTCTGGGTGGGTTATATCAACTCCAGTAGCTCCGATCCAGGGTCCTATATTGGATAGCCTCGGCCAGGTGGGGAACCGCGAGGTGGTCGGCGCCTTCGAGGTCGGCGATGGTTCGAGCCACTTTCAGGATGCGGTCGTGGGCCCGGGCGGTGAGTCCCTGTTGTTGCATGGCGCGCTCAAGCAGGCGCTCGGCGTCCGGTCCGAGCTCGCAGTAGGCGCGGATCTGCCGGGTGGTCATCTGGTTGTTTGAGTAGATTTTCTCGCCGTGCTTCCGGAAGCGTTCGCGCTGCCGCTCGCGCGCGGTAAGGACGCGGGCGCGGATTTCCGAGGAGCCCTCGGCAGCGGCTGAACCGCGCAGCTCCTTATATTGGACGGCCGGAACTTCGATGTGAATGTCGATGCGGTCGAGCAGGGGGCCGGAGATCTTGGCGATATAGCGCTGGATCATGGGCGGGGTACAGAGGCACTCGCGCGATTTGTCGTTGAAGTAGCCGCAAGGGCAGGGGTTCATCGCCGCAGCGAGCATGAAGCGTGCGGGAAAGGTGAGCGACATGGAGGCGCGCGCGATGGTGACGGTGTGGTCTTCAAGAGGCTGGCGCATCACTTCGAGTACGTTGCGAGGAAACTCGGGAAGCTCGTCGAGGAAGAGAAGACCGTTGTGTGCGAGCGAGACTTCGCCGGGACGCGGAACGATACCGCCGCCGATGAGGCCGGCATCGGAGATGGTGTGATGCGGCGAGCGGAAGGGACGTTGTGTAACGAGACCCTGGGCGGCGTCGAGGACTCCGGCGACGGAGTGAATCTTGGTAGTTTCGAGGGCTTCCTCGAAGGTGAGAGGCGCCAGGATAGAGGGCAGACGTTTTGCCAGCATGGTTTTGCCCGAGCCGGGCGACCCCGAGACATGATGCACATCACTCTGAGATGGCGACGGTTTACTACCGCTGGCATCCGCTTTATGGCCAGTCCCTGAGAGTATGGCGGCGGATGAAGGACCGTCACGGCGAGCACATGTTTTGCGAACTTCCGAACGGCACCATTTGTTCTCTGCCGGCTTGGGTATTTAGCCCCGATTGCGCAAGCTTTTCGTTTGGTCCTCCTCTGATCTGCGCTGCAGCTCTAGTAGAACTGCGTGATGTGCTGAGTGCTTGGCATTCGTCAACAGATTGCGGTAAGCCTTCCATGGAGGAATCTCCTCGGGAGGTAGTACGTGACTCGACATGCGAAGCCGCTGGACTCACAGTTGAACCTGTTGCTCGTCGATGCCCCGAAGACGGTCATACCGGACGCCAAACAGCGGGAGTTGGCTCTGGCGCTCGTGGAACTCCTGATAGGGGCGGCCCAGGCAAGCACCCCGCGGGTGGAAGACGGAGGCGGAGATGAACCCGAAGCTGACCGCTGAACGTCTCCGCCGGCACGCCATCGTCTATGTTCGCCAGTCCAGTCCGGGCCAGGTAATCCACAACCAGGAGAGCCAGAGACGCCAGTATGGGTTAGTCGATCACGCTCGCGAACTCGGCTTTGTCCAGGTCAACGTAATTGATGATGATCTCGGACGCTCTGGGTCTGGTCTCATGGATCGGCCCGGATTCCAGAAGTTGGTGGCCGCAGTCTGCACCGGTGAGGTGGGTGCGATCTTCTGCATTGAAGCCTCGCGTCTTGCACGCAATGGGCGCGATTGGCATCATTTGATCGAACTTTGCGGCATGACGGGTGCGGTGGTCATCGATCCTGACGGCATCTATGATCCGAGTTTCATTAATGATCGGCTCTTGTTGGGCCTAAAAGGCACCATGTCGGAGTTCGAGCTGAATCTGCTGCGGCAACGGTCGCTGGAGGCGATCCGACAGAAAGCCCGTCGTGGCGAGTTAAAGTTTCATCTCCCGATCGGCTTCGTGTGGAGCGAGACTTCCAAGCTTGAAATGGACCCAGATCGTCGGGTGCAGCAAGCGATTCATCTGGTCTTTTTCAAAATGACAGAGCTAGGCAGTGCCCGTCAGGTCTTGCTTTGGTTCCGCCGAGAAAAGGTCTGTCTGCCTGCCAGGGTTGAAGGAACCAGCCACCAGATCGTCTGGAGGCTTCCCGTGTACAACACGATCCACCACATGCTGCAAAACGCCATGTATGCCGGGGCATATGTTTTCGGAAAGACCGAGTCGCGCACCAAGATTGTGGACGGCCGCACACGCAAGACGATTGGCCACCCGAAGCCGCAGGAATCCTGGACAGTATTGATTCGCGATCATCATCCGGGCTACATTTCTTGGGAACATTACGAACGGAACCAAGCGATGATCGTAGCCAACTCCAACTTAAAGTGGGGAGCGTCACGCAAGGCGGGTCGAGGTGGCCATTCGTTGCTTACCGGCCTGCTTCGTTGCCGACGTTGTGGACGGATGCTGCAAGTCTCCTATAGCGGCACTCGTGGCAA
Source organism: uncultured Acidobacteriaceae bacterium (assembly GCA_963778705.1). Lineage (GTDB taxonomy): Bacteria > Acidobacteriota > Terriglobia > Terriglobales > Acidobacteriaceae > Telmatobacter. Next base: position 269,461 of record CAVZVM010000011.1, on the reverse strand, counting down.
CGTGCCTCGCTATCACTGCAAAGGCGCCCAGATCAACCATGGCGAAGACTGGTGCATATCTTTCGGTGGTCTCCGAATCGATGACGCCATCACGCGGCAGGTACTGGAGGCGATCAGTGGTAATGCCGTCGAAGCCGCTCTGGATGCAGCCGAGCAACTGCGACAGCAGAGACAAGAACAGCGGAAGACGCTTGAACTGGAGGTCGAGCAGGCACGATACGAAGCACGGCTGGCAGCGCGGCGCTACGAGAACATAGATCCGGAAAACCGCTTGGTCGCCTCCGAACTGGAAGCGCGCTGGAACGCGGCTCTCGTACGGGTCCAAGAACTCGATGGCAAGCTAACACAGTTCGATGCCGGAAACGGACTAACACCTCTCCCTGATAAGGAAGTGTTGCTCAGCCTTGCCCAAGACCTGCCTGCGGTTTGGAATGCCCCTTCCTGCGACATGCGTTTGAAGCAAAGGATCGTGCGCATCTTGGTACACGAGATCGTTGCCGACGTCGATGAGAACAACCGGGAGATTGTATTACTGATTCATTGGGCGGGAGGCCGCCACTCAGAACTGAAAGTTAAAAAGAATAAGACCGGCCAGCACAGACGGTGCACAAGCATGGAAGCGATCGAGGTACTGAAGCAAATGGCGGGTGGCCATACCGATGAGCAGATCGCAACTACGCTCAATCGGCTCGGATTCAAGACAGGGGCGGGCCATACGTGGAATGAGCAGCGAGTATACTCGGCGAGACATACTCACAATCTGCCTGCTTACGATCCTCAGCGCACGAGGGGCTATCTGACTTTGGAACAAGCCGCGCAGTATCTCGGCATAAGCGCAAACAGCGTACGTCGCATGATCAAACAGGACAAGTTGCCCGCAGATCAAGCCGTTACCTGCGCACCTTGGAGGATTTCGGTTCAGATTTTGGATTCAGAAGCGATTCAGCAGGCAGTTCTAAATATCAAGGATGGCTCGCGCAACCCGCGAACTCAATCGACGCAGGAAGAGGAATCCCTGTTTTCAATAAGTTAGTGAGGTGGTGCAGTATGAACCAGGATCGGGAGGGCCGATCATGAGGATGTTGTGGCTGCCGGCTGCGGCGACTTCAAGAGCGCGCTTGGCGGTCTGCTGGCCGCGGACATCTTTGAAGTCGACGGAGAAGTGCTGGAGCTCGCCGAGGAGTTCTTCAGTCGAGACCCGAAAGGGCTCGCGCTGGATCACACCGAGGAGCTGCGTGTTGAGCAACTCGATCACGTCGAGGAGGGATGCGACGGGATAGACGTTGACGCCTTCCACAACTGCGGCCTCGGCGGCGTTGGCTGCGGGCAAGACAAGATTCGGAATATTCTTCTCGCGGGCGAGGACCGCGACGGGAAGAATGCCAGGAACGGGGCGGATGCCGCCATCGAGGCCGAGTTCGCCGATCAAGAGGAAGCGGGAGACGTCGCTGACTTGCAGTGCACCGTATGCGCCGAGGATCCCAAGAGCAATGGGCAGGTCAAAGCCGGAGCCTTCTTTTTTGATGTCGGCGGGCGCGAGGTTGATGGTGATGTGCGTGGGCGGGATCAGGTAGCCGGAGTTCTTGATGGCGGAGCGCACGCGGTCGCGGCTCTCGCGCACGGCGGCATCGGGCAGGCCGACGGTGTGGAAGTTGTCCTTGTCGGTGACGATGCCGCTGTAGTCGACTTCGACGTCGATGAGGTTGGCGTCGATGCCGTAGACGGCAGCGCTGAGGGCCTTGAAGAGCATGGAATCGTGCGGCGAGTGTATCCCGGAGCGTGGGCCGTAGCGTGTGACGGATGCCGCTCAAGCGGGCAACCCATGTGACTTTGGATTGGATGCCTGAGGTGAGGCACTTGGTGCGGGCCGGGAGTGCTGGCTGCAGGCTACAATCACACCGTGACGACGAGTCTTTTCGATCTCTACAAGATCGGCGTGGGGCCATCGAGTTCGCACACGATGGGTCCGATGCGCGCGGCGTGCCGCTTTTCCTTTGGGCTGCGGGAAGCCGGCAAGCTCGATCGGGTTGCGCGAGTTGAGGTGGAGCTGTTCGGTTCGCTGGCGCTGACGGGTATCGGTCATGCGACGGATCGAGCGGTGCTGCTGGGGCTGGCGGGGAATGAGCCTGCGACGATCGATCCTGCGGCGATTGAGGCGACGGTTGCCGCGATTCGCGGGTCGACGCGTATCGAGCTCGCCGGGTCGCGGGCCATTCCATTCGACGAAGCGCGCGACCTGCTCTTTCGGCGGGAGACCATGTATCCGCCGGGTGCGACGATGCAGCATCCGAACGGACTAAGACTCACGGCCTTCGATGCGGCGGGCGGCGCGATTGAGCGGCGGACTTTTTTTTCAATTGGTGGGGGATTCATTGTTGAGGATGGCGCGGAGGCTGGCGGAGAAAGACCGGCCACGACGGTGCCGTTTCCGTTTCATACGGCGCACGAGCTACTGACTACGGCGCAGGCGAACGAGCTCTCGATCAGCCAGCTGATGTTGGAGAACGAGTGCGCGCTGGTCAGAGGTAGTGCAGAGCGGGCTCGGGTGGATGTTGTGCGCGAGGGAATCGACCGCATCTGGCAGACGATGCGCGACTGTATCGGGCGCGGTATTGCTACAGAAGGAACTCTCCCGGGTGGATTGAATGTGCGGCGGCGTGCCCATCGACTTGCGGAGAGGCTGCGCGTGAAGGAGTCCGACGGGCTGCGGGGCGATCCGCTGGCGCCTCTGGACTGGGTGACTGTGTATGCCATGGCGGTGAACGAGGAGAATGCAGCTGGAGGTCGTGTGGTGACGGCGCCGACGAACGGAGCAGCGGGGGTGGTGCCGGCTGTCGCTCAGTACTACGAGCGGTTCGCACCGGAAGCGGATCATGAAGGACTGATCCGGTTCTTTCTGACGTCGGCGGCGATTGGCATCCTCTACAAGGAGAATGCTTCGATCAGCGGGGCTGAGGTGGGGTGCCAGGGTGAGGTGGGCGTGGCCTGTTCGATGGCTGCAGGAGGACTGACAGCGGCGCTGGGAGGCACGAATGGACAGGTAGAGCATGCCGCGGAGATCGCGATGGAGCACAACCTGGGCATGACCTGCGATCCGATTGGAGGACTGGTGCAGATTCCCTGCATCGAGCGCAATGCGATGGGCGCCGTGAAGGCGGTTCATGCCTCGCGCATCGCCCTGAGCGAGTCGGAGGAGCACAAGGTCTCGCTCGATCAGGTGATCCGGACGATGTATCTCACCGGGCTCGATATGCAATCGCGGTACAAGGAGACAAGCCTGGCGGGGCTTGCGTTGAATGTCATCGAATGCTGAGGTCTCTCCCGATCTGTGCTCGTCGCCGTCTGCGATGCGTTCTACTGCTGGAGATTTTGTCGAGGAGCGATGCGCGGCAATGATGCGTTCGCTTGGTGAGATTTCCGATTGCGAGATCAGCAATTGAGTTGTTGAGGGTCGCTTTTGGTTCGAAAGAGTGAGTGTGAAGAGCGTGCGATGCTCGACAGGTTGTTGCCACTTTTTCCACTCGCATGTCGTTTTTTTCTTGACACTGAGCAAGCATGAATCTATACATTCCTCAACTGCATTTCAAATTGCAGCTTCGATGCAACCCATCGAAAAGGGAGAATAGGCAAATGGCAACCAAGAAAGCAGCCAAGAAGGCACCCGCGAAGAAGGCAGCGAAGAAAGCCGCCAAGAAGAAGTAACGGGTCAACCAACAAAAGGCAAACTCTGAGGGGGACGCACAAAGCGTCCCCCTCAGAGTTTTTGCGTGTATGCGGAAAGGTGCATGGATACTGGCGATGACGCGCAGACGCTGGATTGCCGATCGATGGGATGAAGCGACCGCGACTTTAACGGGCGCAACTGCGGATCATTTGATTCGTGTGTTGCGCGCGTCGCCGGGCACGGAAGCGGACGTAATTGCGGGCGGCCATGTCTTCCACGCGGAGGTTGCCGCGATCGAGAACGGCCCGGATGGAGAGAGCGAGGTGCGGTTCAATCTGATTGCCGAGACGAGCGCCGAGCCCTCATTGCCCATTACGCTGGTAATGTCGGTCTACAAGTTCGATCGGATGGAGTGGGCCATCGAAAAGCTGACTGAGATCGGCGTTGCAGAGATCGCTCCGGTGATCGCACGGCGCAGCGAAAAGCATCTGGCACAAGCTGCATCGAAGCGTGTGGAGCGGTGGCGGCGCATTGCGCACGAGGCATCGCAGCAGGCGCGAAGATCGGATGTGCCGGTGATTCACGATCCGATTGAACTGAGTGAGCGGGTGCGGATGGAATCGACCGTCCTCAGGATTGTGCTGGCTGAGCAGGAGCGTTCGACGACGCTGCGGGGGGCTTTGGTGGAGGCGATTGCAGGAGCGGGAGCGGAGACGCCTGCATTCGAGATCGCGGTTGGGCCCGAGGGTGGGTGGGCTCCGGACGAGGAAGCGCTCTACGACGCGAATGGATGGAAGGCGGTCTCGCTGGGACCGCGGATTCTGCGAGCCGAAACGGCGGCAATCACGGCCTTGGCGGTTGCAGCGGCGATGTTGGAATGAGGAGCATCGCTTTCCCAGGTCTCAAAATCGAGACCTGGGGCACCCAGTTCCTTTGTCGTAGCTAGAGCGAGACGCCTCGCTTCCACGGGATGAAGTCGTTCTGGCCAAGCTGCTCGGCTTTGGTGAGGCGCTGGCCGCTCGCCACCTGGATGCACAGATTCAACAATTCTTCAGCACACGCGGGAATCGTTGTGTCGCCCGTGATGATCGCGCCGGCATCGAAGTCGATGATGTCTCCCATGCGATCGGCGAGCGTGGAGTTGGTCGAGATCTTGAGGACAGGCGCAACGGGATTGCCGGTGGGCGTGCCGAGGCCGGTGGTGAAGAGAACGAGGTTGGCGCCGGCCCCGGCCTGGGCTGTGACGCATTCGACGTCATTGCCGGGAGTACAGAGAAGGCTGAGGCCGGGCGTCTTTACGTATTCGGGGAAGTCGAGGACATCGCGAACGGGTGCGACACCACCCTTGCGCGCGGCTCCGGCTGACTTGATGGCATCGGTGGTGAGGCCGTCTTCGATGTTGCCGGGCGATGGATTCATCTCAAAGCCGGAGTGCACAGCTTTGGCGCGTGCGGAGTAGGCATGCATCAAGCCGTAAAAGCGCTGGGCAAGCTCGTCTGTGGCGCAGCGATTGATGAGCTCCTGCTCGACGCCGTGCAATTCAGGGAACTCGGAGAGCAAGGTCTTGCCGCCCAGCTCGCCGAGCAAGTCGGACAGATAGCCGAGGGTGGGATTCGCCGAGATGCCACTGAAGCCGTCGGAGCCGCCGCACTTGAGCCCGATTGTGAGAGCGGAGAGAGGCGCCGGGGTGCGCGCAACCTCGTTGGCCTTTACGAGAGCGTCAAAGGTTTCATTGAGGGCGCGGGTCATGAGCACCGATCCGCTGCCCGATTTCTGCTGATCGAAGACGAGAACCGGTTTCGACATCTCCGGGTCGCGCGCACGCAGTTCGTCGAGGAGCATGCTGGCTTGCGCGTTCTGGCAGCCGAGACTGAGTACGGTTGCGCCCGCAACATTGGGATGGTGAATGTAGCCGGCGAGCAGGCCACAGAGAGCCTGCGCATCCTGACGTGTGCCACCGCAGCCGCCCTCATGGGTGAGGAAGCGAATGCCGTCGATGTTGGGAAAGACGCGTTGGGCTTGTGCCTGTGCGCGATCGTCGGCGCGCAGCTTGTCGCTGGAGGTCTGGCGCTTGACGAGCTGGCGGACGTGGCCGCGGTAACTATTGTGGGAGACGCCGTAGCCAAGCTCCTCTTCAAGCGCTTCGCGCATGCGATCGACGTTACGGTTCTCGCAGAAGACAAGGGGCAGGACAATCCAGTAGTTGCGCGTGCCCACCTGACCGTCAGCGCGGCGATAGCCGTCGAAGGTACGTGCGGCCCAGGAGCCGGGATCGGGCAGAGGGCGGGACACTGGATGGCGCTCTGCAGTGTATTCGCCTACACGGTGGCGGATGGTGCGTGTGGAGATGAGGCCGCCGCGCGGAATGACCTTGACGGCTTCGCCCACGACCATGCCGTACAGATACACGAGATCGCCCGGAGCGAGATCGGTGACGGCGACCTTGTGCTTGGCTGGGATGTCGTCGATGACGGTGCAGGACCGGTCGCCAAAGTGGATGACGGTTCCGCCACGCAGCGGTTTGAGCGCGACGAGAACGTTATCGCGAGGATCGAGTTGCAGTACGGAGTCGGTCATGTCTTTGTGAATGGGGGACAGATTCAGGAACGGACTGTCCATGGCAAGGATACAGGGTGCGCGCCAAAAAGGGAGGGCCTGGCAGCTGAACTATGATCGAAGCTTCGCGGCAGATGAGACAGGAGGAGCGATGAGAGCCGTTGTGCTGGAAGCGCCGGGCCAGGCTGCGATCAGGCATGTGAGGGAACCTGAAGCGCCGCGTGAAGGCGAGGTGCTCTTGCGGGTGGAACGAGTCGGGCTCTGCGGCAGCGACCTGAATTCCTATCGCGGACGCAACCCGCTGGTGAGCTATCCGCGAATCCTGGGGCATGAGGTCGCAGCCACCGTGGTTGCGACTGGTCCGGATGTGAAGGGTTGGGCGACGGGAACGGCGGTGACGCTGTCGCCGGGATCCAATTGCGGGAAGTGCGCCGCCTGCCTGCGGGAGCGGCCGAATGCGTGCCAGTTCAACCAGACGCTGGGCGTGCAGAGAGACGGTGCGTTGACGGAGTTGATTGTGGCGCTGGAGTCGCGCATGTTCCGCGCGGATCTGACGCTGAAGGAGCTGTGCCTGGTGGAGCCGCTGACGGTTGGATTTCACGCTGTTGCACGGGGACGGGTTGCTCGCGAGGATACAGTCGCGGTGATCGGATGCGGAGGAGTTGGTCTGGGCGCTGTGGCTGGGGCGGCATTTCGCGGAGCGACGGTGATCGGGATCGATTTGGACGAGGGAAAGCTTGCGATCGCGAGCAAGGCCGGCGCGGTCCACACGATTAGTACGGCAACCCAAGGCCTGCACGCGCGACTTGCCGAACTGACGAATGGGCGAGGGCCCGATGTTGTGATCGAGGCGATTGGCCTGCCTGAGACATATCGGGCTGCTGTAGAGGAAGTGGCTTATACGGGGCGCGTGGTTTACATCGGCTGGGCCAAGGATCATGTGACCTACGAGACGCGACCGTTTGTTCACAAGGAGCTCGATATTCTGGGCGCGCGCAACGGGCAGCCTGAGGACTTTCGTGAGGTGATTCGCATGCTGGAGGCGCACCGGTTTCCGGTGGACGATGCGGTGACGCATAGTGTGCCGATGGAGGAGACGCCGGCTGTGCTGGAGGCGTGGAGCCGCGAGCCGGCGCGCTTCAGCAAGATCATGGTCGAGGTGGGTTGAGGCGCGAACGCAGTGTGCGGGTCTGGCCTTACAGGTGTGCGTAGTGGAGGAATAGACCGGCGAGTGCGCCGCCGATGAGGTCGCCGACGATGGGGATCGGTGCGTACCGCCAGTTGGAGCCGCCCTTTCCCGGGATGGGTAGCAGAGCGTGCACGAGGCGCGGACCGAAGTCGCGGGCGGGATTGATGGCATAGCCCGTGGTTCCTCCGAGCGAGAGGCCGATGCCCCACACGAGGCTGGCGACAAGCCATGGCCCGATGCCGGCTGCGGGGCCTGTGGCCGAAACGCCGTGGGAGAAGATGGCTCCCGCGACGATAACCAGCGTCATGGTGCCGATGATCTCGCTCGCGATGTTGGCGAGCGGACTCTTGATGGCTGGGCCGGTGCAGAAGATGCCGAGCTTGGCGGCAGGATCGGGCGTCTGGCTCCAGTGCGGGGCGAAGTGAAGGACCATGAGCGCGGAGCCGGTCATCGCTCCCAGCAACTGAGCCGACCAGAGACTCAGCAGTTGCGAGTAGTCCCCGCTGTTCACAGCGGCTGCGAGAGAGATGGCAGGGTTCAGATGCGCGCCGGAGCTACCAAAGGCCTGGGCAACGAGCACTCCGCACAGGACGGCGATGCCCCAACCCGTGGCGACGACCATCCAGCCGGCGTCGGCGGCGTAGGTCTTGCGAAGCGTGACGTTGGCGTTGACGCCGTTCCCGAGCAGAACGAGAACCAAGGTGCCGAGATACTCCCCGAGCCAGACAGAGTGCATGTGTGGTCTTCCTCATCCGTGCACGCGAGCGCCGAGTTCGGCGGTGCGATGCAGGGTGTGACGTGAATTTGCGGAACGCAAGCATTGTGCCTGTCCGGGGTGTAGTTCGCCAAGGGCAAGGACCGAGCCATCGCTGTTATTGCTTCGAGTTTTGCGTAGAACCGGCCGTCTCACGCTGGTACGTCGTCCAATGTGTGAGCAGTTCGTTCACCACCGTGTGGCCCACGGTGTAGGCGGCCTCAAGAGAAGGAAGATAGGCGCTGTAATTGCCGATGCGCTGACGGGCGAGGCTGTCGGCAGCAGTCAGGCCTTGCGGCTGCCGATCGTAATTGCTGACGGTGCGCAGGACCAGGACGCGGTTGTAGTCGACAAGGCCCGCGGCTGCGAGATTTTTAAGTGAGAGCAGCGTGCCGGTGTCTTCCATGGCGGTGGTGACGAATTGTCCCTGGCCACCGGTGAAGTAGGGGACCCATGCCGTAGCCCACTCATCGAGGAGTTTGCCATGCCAGTAGGTCGACCCGGAGATTTCGTCGCCGAGCATGACGGAGGGTGGATGCTGCGCTGCGGCGCCGTCAAAGCCGGTCCGAATCTCACGGAGCTTGTCGGAGTCGGCCAGAGAGATGTTGCGTGTGAGGTCGAAGGCCCACTGCGTCAGAGCAGGATTGAGCGCGAAGACCTGACCTTCAAGCGGCGCGGCGGGGAGTTCGTAGGGCTTGGTTTTGCGCAGGGGAAGATAGCCCGTGGACCAATCGGACGGAATTTCGCGGGGGTCGATTTCGTAGCCGAGGTCGCCGTCGACAACCCAACGGGCCCACGCGGCGGAGCCGAGCGAGATGCGGTCGGGGCTGCCGCCCGCAATCCCTGCGATCATCCAGTAGGCGTGTGTCAGGTCGAAGCGCGGATCGAGACCGAGCGCCATGATGGTGGCGGCCGCATGTGCCGTACCCTGACCCGTGAGAACTGCCATCTCACCGCGGTCGTTCATACGAACGGCGTGGTAAGCAGCAGGCAGGGGATAGACGTGATCGAGGTGATCCCGCTCGACCCAATACTGCAATTCGCCGGGCTGATCGCCGGTGTCCTGGCCGACCTCGAACATTGCGACGACGACGACTTTGACCTCGATGCGCTGCGGCGCTGCGAGCAGCGCTACCGAGCAACAGGATGCGAGGGCCAAAACACCGAGACGGCAAGCGAGCTGCGAAGGGCTAAGCATAGTTGCATGATATGCAATGGTGTCTCCACAACTCTGTTGGGGTTTGGAGGATCTTCGGGAATACGATGGCTTTGTCGGAAGTCTTTTACGGCGCGTGAAGTTGGAGGTGGGCGATGCGAACTGCACGTTGGAGTTGGAGCGCGATCTTTTTGCTGCTCGGGGGCGCGTACGGGTCTGCGCAGCAACCGGCACATCCCTGGGCGATTGAGGTCCACGGGGGCGCCGGGGTGATTGAGCGAAAGACGATGGACCCGAAAACCGAAGCGGCCTATCGTGCGTCGATGGCGCAGGCGATTGGAGCCGGAGCAAAGGTGCTGAATGAGGGCGGGTCGTCTCTGGATGCCGTTGAAGCGACGATCAAGATTCTCGAGGACGATCCGTTGTTCAATGCCGGCAGAGGGGCGGTGTTCACAGCGGAGGGTAAGAATGAGCTGGACGCGGCGATCATGGACGGGGCAACGCTGAAGGCCGGAGCGGTAGCGGGTGTGACGCGGACGCGGCATCCGATCAGCCTGGCGCGCGCGGTGATGGAGAAGTCACCCCACGTGATGTTGATTGGCGCGGGGGCCGATGCGTTTGCCGGGCAGGTGGGACTTGAGCAAGTCGATCCGAGCTTCTTTTTCACGGAGCGGAGGTGGCAGGGTCTGGTGAAGGAGTTGAAGAAAGAAGGATTGCCGATTCCGCCGCGGCCTGCGGGTGCTCCCCCAGCACCGCCGGAGCCGCAGGCGGAGATCGAGCCGCCGGATGCGCACAAATACGGCACGGTGGGCGTGGTGGCGCTCGACAAGCGAGGCAATATCGCTGCCGGTACTTCGACCGGAGGGACGCAGGCGAAGAAGTGGGGGCGCGTGGGCGATTCTCCAATCATCGGTGCTGGAACGTATGCGTCGAATCAGTCGTGCGCCGTGTCCGCCACGGGGACGGGGGAGTACTTCATCCGGCTGGGCGTGGCGCGGGAGATTTGCGATCTGGTGTACTTCCGCGGAATGAGGGTTCAGCAGGCGGCCGATGAAGTCATCCACAAAGAACTGGAGGCACTGCACGGCGACGGAGGCGTGATCGCGCTGACGCCGGACGGGCAGATGGCGTGGAGCTTCAATACGCCGGGGATGTACAGGGCGCGACAGACCGAGGGCGGCAAAGCGGAGGTGGAGATCTACGCCGACGAACCGTAGAAGGTGGGCGGCGCAACGCCATGAGGCCCCCTGGATGTTGCACGATCTCGCTCATGTCTCGCAAGAAAAGTACACTCAGCGAAGTGCGTCGATGAGAAGACCCGCGGAATTGCGTCGGTTCAGCATATCTCCGAGAGCCGCTTGATTGTCATCCCATTGAAAATGCATCTGCCGGAAGACCCATCGGTCGTCCTCGCGAGTCAGGATTGCCGTAAAGCGCAGGGGCCGATTGCTCTTTTCCCAGTGGACCGCCCCAATCGTTGCGAGCCAGGCCGTATCTCCCGAACACCAGACGATCGCTTGATCTGCATCAAAGCGGAGATCACCCCACGACCGCCAATCGTTCTCGATGAACTTTCGAGCACTCGATGCGCCACGAACCCACTCGCCTGCACCGCCATCTGTCCCCAGGATGAGGACGTCGCCGTCCTTCGGGAAGATGTCCTGGGCTAAAGAGGCCACCCTTGTTGGGTCGCGCTGTGTGTAACCACGCTGAAGGGTGCGCAGCGTTCGAACAACAGCTGTGCGGACAGCAGGGGAAGCGTTGCCGGGCCTCGTGAGCACCTGCTCGCGCAGGACGTCGGGTGCGCTGTTGTTCTTATGGATACGAACGGCAAAGCCGAGTGCGAAGCCTGTGAGCGCCACGGACACACCGGCCAAGAGAAGGAGAGCTTTATTGCGGGCAGACACCTTGCGTCCTCGCAAATACGTAGTGAAGCGATCGATCCACGAGCGTCCACAATCATCCACGTTGTCTATGGACTGCGGTCGAATCGCTACTCTAGCGTAGCAGCCTTGTTTTTCCTGCGATATTCCCCGTTGGATGTAGGTGTTTCGACTAGACTTTTCCCCATGGCACTTGAATTGACAACCTCGTACATCGAGGACGCAATCGCGGTTTTTCGCTACTACAAGAAGCTGGCCGAGCGTGCGATGGAGCAGGTGACGGACGAGCAGCTATTCGAGACGCTCGACCACGAGGCCAACTCGATCGCGATCATCGTGAAACACGTGGTGGGCAACATGCGGTCGCGATGGAGCGACTTCCTGACGACAGACGGCGAGAAGCCCAATCGGAATCGCGATGGCGAGTTCGTCGATCCTCCGGCGACGCGCGCAGCGCTGTTGGCTGAATGGGAAAGCGGCTGGGACTGCCTCTTCGGGGCGATTTCTCCGCTGACCGATGGCGATCTGGGGCGGAAGGTCACAATCCGCGGAGAAGCGCACTCCGTGATGCAGGCGGTGAATCGGCAGCTGGCGCACTATCCGCATCATGTGGGGCAGATTGTGCTGTTGGCGAAGCATTTCGCCTGCGACGGGTGGCAATCGTTGAGCGTCCCGCGCAACAGATCGGCGGAGTTCAATCAGAAGGTTGCGGCTGGAGAGGCCAGCCAACGCTGAAAGCGGCCTGAGTGCACAGCGGCTGCAGTGCAGGCAGGGTGGCAAAAGCAGGAAGGGCATCCACATCTGGATGCCCTTTTGTTCGATGAGAGTGTGTGTACGTTAGGGTTGCTGTGCCGCTGCGGAGCCAGGCGCCGCGCCGCTGCGTGCCTCAGCCTTCTGCGCCAGCACCTTGTGAGCGTTGTCTTCGAGCGCCTGGGCTTCGGGCAGGAAGCTGAGCGCTTTCTGGATCGACGGATCCCAGTCGGCGATGACGCGCAGTCCCTGCAGTTGTCCGAACTGGCTGGTCATGATGGATTGCCTGATGCTGACCTTGACCCAGTCGGACACCTCGTTGATGTCCTTGTCGGTCCACGGGATGCTCAGTGTCGTCAGGTACTGCTTGAAGTCGCTCATGACGGCGTCGTCGACCTGGAAGTTTTTGTCGACGGAACGATTGGCGAGGTAGTGCGCGGCAAAGTGGAAGAATGCCGATTTATAGAGCAGCTCTTCCTGAAAGTCGGTGGTCTTGGGAGGCTCGATCTTTTCGTCGGGAGTGATCCCGCCGCCGCCGTAGACGGTGCGGCCCGAGTCGGTCATTTTAACTTCGCGATTGGTCGAGTCGGGAGCCGAAGCGCCGGCGTGGTTGTAGTAGTAGTCGTAGAGCGAAACGCCGTTGTAGTTGCGTTGAATGAGGCGTCCGGAGGGCGTGTAGTAGTGATACGTGGTCAGAGCAAGGCCGGTGTTCTCGCTGAGGTTGTATACCGTCTGCACCAGGCCCTTGCCGAAGGTGGTTTCGCCGACGATCAGAGCGCGGTCATGGTCCTGGAGAGCGCCGGAAACGATCTCGGCTGCCGAGGCCGTGTTGTGATTCACGAGCACAACGATCGGGAAAGTCTTGCCATCGTTGCCGTGATTGGCGGTATAGATCTGGTCAGGGTAGGCGCGGCCGCGCTGCGAAACGATGGTCTGGCCTTTCGACAGGAGATGATCGCAAACCTCGACTGCCTGGCTCAGGAGGCCACCGGGGTTGTTCCGGAGGTCGAGCACGAGTCCGTGCAGATTCTGGAAACCGTCGATGGCGTCGATGACTTCCTGCGCGGTTGTCTCCTGGAACTGAGTCAGGTGGATGTAGCCGACGCCGGGTCGAATCTCATAGGCGAGATCGACTGAGGGATGAGGAATCTCGTCGCGAATCAGGTCGAAGACCAAGGGCTTGGGTTGGCCTTCGCGGATCATCGTGACCTGCACGTGTGTTCCCTTGGGGCCCTTGAGCGCCTTCGCCACGAGATCGGAACTCAATCCGTCAGCCGATTTTCCGTCAATAGCCGAGATGACGTCGCCGGGCCGGATGCCGGCGCGGAACGAGGGTGTGTTCTCGTAAGGAGTGATGACGTAGACCTTGTTGCCCTGCTGCTGGATGACCATGCCGACGCCGTAGTAGTGGCCGCGCTGGTCTTCGCGCATCTTGGCATAGGCCTTGGGGTCATAGAAGTTGGAGTGCGGGTCGAGAACGCGCAGCATGCCGGGAATGGCGCCGTCGTAGATAGCGGTATCGGCTTTATCGCCGTTGATGGGCTCCGCGTAGTTCTGCTCCACGAGCGCGTAGACATCGGTGAAGGTCTTCAGGCTGTCGCGAATCTGGCTCTCGTCCTGGGACGACTGGGCGCCGACTTTGCGCTGCATTACGCTGCCCACGACCGCGCATACTGTGAAGAAGAGGACGAGGGTGAAAAATGCCCTGCGGGCACGTGGGGTCATATACGGAAGGTACCTCCGGACAGCGGGAGCGGCAGGCGCCAAGCAAGCGCCGCACAGGGCAGTCTTGGGCTTGAGTATACCACTCACATATTTGACGAAACTGCAGCCCGAGCAGGTAGCTTGATCCGTTGGTAAGTGGTTGCAGGTTCCCCAAACACAACGCCCGAAAGCTTCGGTTAGTGGGCTAATTTCGCGTCCGTGCTATCCCGGCATTTACAATGGCGTCTATGGTTCAGGGGACGATCGATTGCCGCCTGTCCTGTTCCGACCTATGACTTTTCGTATCCTTTGCATTCGCGCGGCTTTCGTGTTGGTCACGGCGCTGCCTGCAGGTCCGCTTTTTGCCCAGACGCGCACGTCGGTTCCCGCCAGTCCGTACGGCGGTGTGACTGTCGAAGAGATCATTGCCCGGGTGAACGACCAGATCATCACGACCACCGACTATCAGCGCTCGATGCAGGAGATGGACCAGGAAGCGCGGCAGCGGGGCGCCTCGATGCAGGAGATTTCGGAGGCACACAAGGATCTGCTGCGCAACCTGATCGACCAGCAGTTGTGGCTGTCCAAAGGGAAAGAGCTGGGGATCACCGGCGAGACCGAACTGGTGAACAAGCTCAACGAGATTCGTAAGCAATACAACCTGGCGACGCTTGAGGATCTGGAGAAGGCGGCGCGCGATCAGGGCGTGAGCTACGAGGACTTCAAGGCCAACATTCGGAATCAGATTGTCACGCAGGAAGTGATGCGCCAGGAAGTCGGGCAAAGGATCCACATCACTCCTGGGGAAGTACAGCGCTACTTTGAAGCGCACAAGCAGGAGTACGCCCAGCAGGAGAGCGTCAAGCTCGCGGAGATCTTGATTTCGACGGGGAGCAACGGCTCGACTCCGCAGATCGGTGGGGCGGAGCCCGACGACCCGCAGAAGGTGGCAGACGCCCAAGCCAAAGCGAACGACATAGAGGCCAAACTGCGGGCGGGAGCCGACTTTGCGCAGCTCGCTCGGACGATGAGCGACGGCACGACGGCGGCCGAGGGCGGAGATATGGGCACGTACAAGCGCGGGCAGCTCGGACCCGTGTTTGAAGAGGCGACGTTTCCGCTGAAGGTCGGCGATGCGACGCAGCCGATCCGGACCAAGCAGGGATTCGTGATTATGAAGGTTGTGGCTCACACGCCGGGCGGGATCCCCGCCTTTAAGGACGTGGAAAACGACGTAGAGCAGACCTTTTTCATGAGCCGGATGGAGCCGGCGATTCGCGAGTACCTGACGCAAATGCGCGATGACTCGTCGATCGAGATCAAGACCGGCTATGTGGACACGGGGGCGAGCCCGAACAAGCAAATCTTCCCGATTGCGTATTCCTCGTACACACCGCCTGCAACGAAGAAGAAGCACAAGGTGGAGCGGACGCGTTTCCGCGAGACGACACACGGGTACAGGCAAAAGACGAAGCCGGCCCAGCTTGCCTCCGACGAGCAGGCGCCAGCGCCTCAGCCGGCTGCAGCCGAGAAGAAGAAGAAGAAGGGAAGCAAAACCGAGCAGGCCCTTCAGAAGCCGGGCAAGAAGGAGAAGATTCGCTTCGGTCAGGCCCCAACGAAGACGCTGCCGAGTACGCCCGCGAGCCAAACCGAGGATGCGGGAGCGGGAACAGAGACGGCAAACGCGGCTAATGAGCCGGCGAATCCTCTGGATACCAACGAAGAGGCACGGAAGAAGACACGCTTTAGCGATCGTGCCAAGCAGCCAAAGCAGCCCAAGGTGACGGCGCAGCAACAGAGGGATGCGTTAACACCGCAGGCTCCAGATGCAGGCGAGGTTGCGGACCGTCAGACGCAATCGGCGGCGCTCGGTTTGAACGGCGATCAGACCAAGAAGAAAAAGAAGGACACAACGACCGGCGAGAAGACGCGACTGAGCGACAAAAAGAAGTCGGAGGACGCAGGGCCAGCGCCGCAGCCGACACCGATGCCTCCTGTAGCAGGAGCGCCTGCGCCTGCGCAGACGCCGGCGACCCCTGCACCCCAACAACAGTAGCTATAAGCGGTCGCGAACGGAACAGGAAGGGCCGGGAGGGTTCCCGGCCCCTTGTTTTGGTGTGCAATCAATCGGGCTTCATCATTTCAAATACGACGGAAGTTTTGATTTCACCGTAGCCTCCTTCGCGATAGAAGCGATGAGCTTCAACGCGCGAACTTCGCGAGGTGACGCGCACGGTCTGCACTCCGTAGTCCCAGCTCCACTGTTCGGCGCGACGGCATAAGAGCCTGCCGATGCCCTGGCCGCGCAGGCGTTCACTCACCACCAGGCCACCGATCAAGGTGAAGGGCTCAGACTGCAGCCGCCGTTGCACGGAAGCTTCAATCCAGCCAATGACCTGCGCGTCGCGACATGCGACAAAAGCCACTCGGTCCGGACTTTCGCACAGTTCCGCGATCGAACGGCGCACAGCGGCGAGAGGGCGTGCGTAGCCGAGCTGCAGCGCCAATTCCGCCACAGCCTCTGCGTCGTCCGGTTCCATGGGCCTCAGCTGGATTTCGGGAGTCGGATCGCTTTCGGTCATATCAGGAATCTTCGCATGCATGTGCGCGAAGAGATTGAGAGGCCGTTTTGCTTGCTGTATGCTTTCCCGCAGACATGAAAGATATCTATATTTCCGACGTCGCGGGATTCGACGAACAAAAGGTCTTCGATGCGTTCTTTCTGCTGCTATCGAAGCAGACGCGCAGCACCAGGACGAACAAGCCCTATTTCAGCCTGATTCTCAGCGACAAGACCGGCCAATTGGAAGCGCGGGTGTGGGAACCCGACGATCCGCGCATCTCGCGGGATGTGAGCCGGGGCGACATAGTGAAGGTGCGGGGATGTGTGTCGCGGTTCGACGATCGCATGCAAATGAAAGTGGATCAACTGCGCCGTGTGCATGAAGGCGAGGCCGAGCGGGCCGATATGATGCCGGCAACCACGTATGACGTGGACACGCTGTGGCAAGAGCTGACGGGCTTTGTGGAGAGCTTCACCGAACCGCATCTGAAGCTGCTGCTGAAGACGTTGTTGAGCGATCCGGAGCTGGCGCAGGCTTACCGAGAAGCGCCGGCCGCCCGGCAGCTGCATCATGCATGGCTGGGCGGATTGCTGGAGCACGTGGTGAGTCTACTGAAGCTCGCCGAACGCGTGGTGCCCCACTACCCCATCTTGCAGCGCGACCTGGTGCTGACGGGCGTGATCCTGCACGATATCGGCAAGGTGAAAGAGCTGGCGTGGGATGTGGGCTTCGAATACACGGTAGAAGGCACGCTGTTGGGGCATATTCAAATGGGGTTAGAGATGGTGCAGGGGGCGATGGCTGGGTTGCCGGATTTTCCGCCGCGATTGAAGACAATTGTCGAGCACCTGATCTTGTCGCACCACGGCAAACTCGAGTTCGGTTCGCCGAAGCTGCCTATGATCCCTGAGGCGCTGGTACTGAACTTTCTGGACGATCTCGACGCCAAGATGCAGGCCGTAGCGAGCGAGTTCGAGAAGTCAGCGCGCGAAGGCAAGGCGGCGGATGAGTTTACGGGGCGCGTGTGGTCGCTGGATCAGCGGCAACTGCTGAACACGAAGGCGTGGCTAGCTGGTGGAGAGGCGCCAACGTTGGAGCCTAAGGACGAGCAGATGAATCTTCTGACCTCGGCGACGAAGGCCGGGGGCTCGGAGGGCGTTTGAGGGGCAGGATGCTTGACGATCCGCAGTGTGGGGCCGAGATTACGGCTCGCCTTCGGGGTTTGCGACCGGATTCCGCGCGTCATTGGGGTAAGATGACGGCCGCGCAGATGATCTGTCACCTGAACGATAGCTTCCTGGGTGTGATGGGCGACAAGCCCGCGAAGATTGTGCGCTTCAGTCTGTGGCGGCTGACGAAGGGGATCGCGCTTTCTGGGCGGAGGCACTGGCCGCACGGGGTGAAGACACGCCCCGAGTTCGAACAGGGAGTTGGGGGAACGCCGCCGGCGGAATTCGAAGCGGACCGGAGCGTGCTTCTGGCAACAATCGAGAAGTTCACGCAGAAGCCGCGGACGTTCGAGTTTTGTCCGCATCCGATGTTCGGTCGCATGACCGAGAAAGAATGGATGCGCTGGGCCTATCTGCACTGCGATCACCATCTTCGCCAGTTCGGGACGTGAGTGCGGAGCGGGGCTAAGCCAGGAACCAGTCCCATTGTTCTTTGGTCAGAGGGACCACCGAGAGCCGGCCGATCAGGACCAATGGAGAGTTCGCGAAGAGCTTCTCGGCCTTGATGGCGGTGAGGGTCTTGGGTGTCTTGAGGCGTTTGCCAGCCTTGACGCGAACGAGGGGGACTTTGGGATTGGACGGGTCGACGCTGACCACAGAGCCGGTGCCGACGGCAGTGCGCTCATCGCCTGTGTGGTAGAAGATCCAGTGCGTGCCGGGCTTCATTTCGCGCAGATGTTTGACGGCGGTGGGATTGCTGACGCCGTCCCAGACGGTCTCGTTATCACGGACCAGAT
This sequence comes from uncultured Acidobacteriaceae bacterium, assembly GCA_963778705.1. Lineage (GTDB taxonomy): Bacteria > Acidobacteriota > Terriglobia > Terriglobales > Acidobacteriaceae > Telmatobacter. The sequence goes on along the minus strand of CAVZVM010000011.1, from coordinate 251,275 downwards.
CGTCGTAGGAGTAGACATCGGGCTCGGATTTGAAGAGAAAGTAGCTCATAGAAGACAGTGAAACAGAGAAACAGTGAATGAGTGAACCGAAATCTTGGAGGCTGGCGCGGGACCGCGTCAGCACGCAGGGAGTCATCTGAAGGAACCAGGCATTTGCCGGTTCCAAAATTAGCATTTCTGCACTCCTTCGCTGTTTCTCTCCTTCCCCGTTGGGCTGTCCGCTGATCCCTTACAATCAAGAGGATATGATCCGTTTTTCGACAGCCGGGGAGTCGCACGGCGAGGCTTTGATTGCCATGGTCTCCGGGCTGCCGGCGGGGGTGCCCGTCGATCTTGAGTTCGTGAACCGCGAATTGTGGCGGCGGCAGCAGGGCTACGGCCGCGGCGGGCGGATGAAGATCGAGACGGATAAGGTTCACGTGCTAAGCGGAGTTCGACACGGCAAAACAATCGGGTCGCCGGTGGCGATCGAGATTGTGAATCGCGACTGGAAGAACTGGGAAGAGAAGCTGCCGGTGGAGGCGGGCGATCCGGCGAAGCATCAGGCAGTGGCGTCGCCACGGCCGGGCCATGCCGATCTGGCGGGCGCGCTGAAGTATAACTTTCCCGATGCGCGCTATGTGCTGGAGCGGGCCTCGGCGCGGGAGTCGACGGCGCGCGTGGCGGCGGGAGGCTTTGCCAAGTTGTTGTTGCGCGAACTTGGAATCGAGATCGGCAGTCACGTGATCCGTGTAGGGCGCGTGGAGCTGGAACGGGCGGCGACCTGGGATGAGATCGCTGCGGTTGGCGCGAAATCCGAGATTCTGCTGAGCTGTGTGGACGCTGCGACCGAAGCGCGGATGAAGGAAGAGGTCGAGCACGCCTCGCGGACAGGCGATACGGTGGGCGGCGTGTTTGAGGTGGTGGCGCACAACGTGCCTGCCGGACTTGGGACGTATGCCACATGGGACGAACGGCTGGATGGGCTGCTGGCCTGGTCGGTGATGAGCCTGCAGGCAGTGAAGGCGGTAGAGATTGGCCGTGGCGTGGTGGCAGCCGAGTCGTTTGGCTCTGCGGTGCACGATGCGATTCACTATTCAGCCGGTGATACGGGCAAGCCCACGCGCTTTACGCGGGATCGGAACAATGCCGGCGGGATCGAAGGCGGGATTTCGAATGGCGAAGACGTTGTGGTGCGCGGCTATCTGAAGCCGATTTCGACGTTGCGGCGGCCGCTGGAGTCGGTGCGATTCGACACGCGCGAGGCGACGAGTGCAAGCTATGAGCGCAGCGACATCTGCGTGGTTCCGGCGGCTGGCGTGGCAGCCGAGGCCATGGTGGCGATGACGCTGGCGAGCTTGGTGCACGAGAAGTTTGGCGGCGACTCGGCGCTGGAGATGAAGCGAAATTTTCAGGGGTACATCGAACAGATACGGAGTTATTAGTAGAAAGAAATGATTCTGAAGATCGTGAAGTACCCGGACCCGGTGTTGCAGCAGCCGGGGGAGCCGGTAACCGAATTCGATGCGGTGCTGCGGAAGTTGGTCGCAGACATGTTTGAGACGATGTATGCCTCACAGGGGATCGGACTGGCTGCGCAGCAGGTGGGTGTCGCCAAGCGCGTGACGGTGATCGACCTGAGCGGTGGCAAGGATCCGGCGCAAAAGCTGGTCCTGATCAATCCGGAAGTCATTTTTCGCGAGGGCAAGCAATATGAGGAAGAAGGCTGCCTGAGCTTCCCCGAAATTCGCGAGAAGATTTCACGTGCCGCCAAGGTACGCATCCGTGCGCAGAACGAGAAGGGCAAATGGTTCGAGATGGATGGCGAAGAACTGCTGTCGCGGGCCTTTCAGCACGAGATCGACCACCTGGATGGAATGCTGTTCATCTTCCGCATGAGCGCGTTGAAGCGCGACCTGACCTTGCGCAAGATCCGCAAGATGCAGCGCGAAGGCGCGTGGTAGAGCGAGGGAGCCGATTCGAATCGGCGGCCCGATCGCACCAAAGAATGTGAACAGGCTTCGAGGGTGCAGAACGGCGAAGACGGAGGAGTTCCCATGAGTGCTTACTTTGTGTTTACCCGCGAGAGCACGATCGATCCCAAGGAGATGGAGATCTACTCGCAGCTGGTCAGGGCGACCTTTGCAGGCCATCCCGTCAAGATTCTTGCCGCGTATGGGCAGCACGAGGATGTGGAAGGACTGCCGACCGAGGGCACGGTTATCGCAGAGTTTCCCAGCATGGAAGCAGCCAAGGCATGGTACGACAGCCCGACGTATCGCGAGGTGCGTGAGCACCGTCTGCTGGGCGCCGTCTACCACGCAATCCTCGTGCAAGGCGTCTAAGAGGCGCGATGAGATTGGTCTTTTGCGGAACGCCGCGGTTTGCGGTACCGACACTGCATGCTTTGCACGCGGTTGGGCGTGAGATCGCGCTGGTCGTTTCTCAGCCTGACCGGCCGGTGGGACGAAAGCAGATCATCGAGCCCACGCCGGTGAAGCAGGCTGCGCTGGACTTGGGACTATGCGTCACGCAGCCGGACAAGATTCGCAACAACGAGGAGTTTCGAACGCAGTTAGAGGCGATTGCGCCGGATGCGATTGTGGTCGTCGCGTATGGCCGGATTATTCCGGCGTGGATGCTGGCTTTGCCCAAGTACGGCTGCATCAATTTGCACGGATCGCTGTTGCCGAAGTACCGCGGCGCTGCGCCGATTCAGTGGGCGGTGGCAATGGGTGAGACCGTCACGGGCAATACCACGATGCTGCTGGAAGAAGGGCTCGACACGGGGCCCATGTTGCTGCAGCAGGAAGTGCCGATTGGACCGGATCAGACGTCGGTTGATTTGTTTGAGATTCTGGCGGAGCGCGGTGCGCCGTTGACGGTGGAGACACTGGACGGATTGGTGAACGGCAGTATTCAACCGAAGCCGCAGGATCATACGCGAGCCACGCTTGCACCCATTCTCACCCGCGAGGACGGGCACATGGATTTTGCAGCGCACACGGCAACGAAGTTGAGGAACCGCTGGCGCGGATTTCAGCCCTGGCCGGGGGCGTTTACGCTGTTCGAGGGCAAGAAGCTGATCGTGCACCGCATGGGAGTTCTTGCAGCGGACGAGGCGGCACATGGTACGACCGCAGACCCTGGTCGAATTGTGGTGGATCAGGGGCGCTTGCTGGTCGGCTGCGCGCAGGGCACCTGGCTGGCGTTGATGGAGCTGCAGCTTGAGGGCAAGAAGCGCATGACGGCTGGCGAGTTTCTGCGTGGGACGCCGCTTGTGTCGGGAATGCGGCTGGGCTGAGTGCGATGGCGGTCTCTCCGGCGCGCAAGGCCGCATTCCAGATTCTTCTCACAGTCGAGCGAGGCCGAGCGCACTCGGACGAGCTATTGCGCGGAAAGGCAGTGGCAGAGCTTTCGGCGCTGGATCGTCACCTGACGACGGCACTGGTGCTCGGTGTGCTGCGCTGGCAGGTCCGGCTGGACCAGCAGATCCTGCGAGCACCTCGACCGACCGGGTGCACGGCTTGATTCTGAGATCCGGATTGCGCTGCGGCTCGGGGCATTCCAGCTGCAGTATATGGAGCGAATTCCGGCTCATGCGGCGATCGATGAGAGTGTGGAGCTGGCGAAGGAGGCTGGGCATCGGTTTGCGTCGCGGATGGTGAATGCGGTGTTGCGAAAGTTGGCCGGTGCTCCGCGCGAGATGGCAGCAGATCCGATGCACGCGTATCCAGAGTGGATGGTGGTGCGGTGGGTGCGCTTCTTTGGGCATGACGCAGCGCAGGCCATTTGCGCGTATGGACAGACGGAGCCTTCGCACACGATTCGGCTCACCGATCCAGGCGCGGAAGAGGAACTACTGCAGGCGGGGGGCGTGCTCGAACCGGGAAGTCTGCTGGTTGCCTCGCGCCGGGTCGCTGCGGGCGACGTGACGGCGACAGCCGCGTTTCGAGCAGACCGGGTACGCTTTCAGGATGAGGGATCGCAATTGGTGGCGGAGCTCGCCGGCCCTGTTGCTGACCGCGAGGCGAAGAGCATCCTCGATGCGTGTGCGGCGCCGGGTGGGAAGACGCTCATTTTGGCTGAGCGCAATGCGAGCGCGAAGATCGTGGCGTGCGAGGCGAGCCCGCAGAGGCTGGCTGCTTTGCGGGAGCGATTGGCTCCGCTGGGTGAGCGGGTCGAGTGCCGGCTGGGCGATGCGGCGGAGATCGCCGAAGTCGACGCGTATGACCTGGTGTTGGCGGATGTGCCTTGCAGCGGAACGGGAACGTTGGGCCGCAATCCGGAGATTCGGCATCGCCTGAAACCGGAAGACCTGGAGCGGCACTCGGAGCGGCAGATCGCGATCCTGCGCGCTGCGATACGGGCGGTTCGGCCGGGTGGGCGAGTAGTTTACTCCACCTGTTCGCTGGAGCCGGAAGAGAACGAGGAAGTCGTCGTGAAGGTGCTCCGAGACGAGCAGGCGGTGCGCATTGTTCCGATGCAGGATCGGATTGCTGAAATGACGAAACAGGGGATTTTTGTGGATGAGGGTGCGACGGGGCTTGCGAGTTGCGTCACGCAGCGCGGCTATCTGCAGTTGCTGCCCGGTGTGTTCGGGACCGATGGCTTTTTCGTTTCTCTTCTCGAGAAGATTTGATTGGTTTCATTCGTTTGCCAGGCGCAACGTCTCATAATCGCGCCCGAGTAGCGCGCACAGCGCCTCGACGACGAGCTCGTGATCCCTGCGCTGCGGGAGGCCCGAAACGGTCGCGCTGCCGACGATGCCTGCTCCGGCTACTGCAAGTGGAAATGAGCCGCCGTGGGTGGCGTAATCGGTGACCGCAAGGCCTTGGCTCTCCAGCAGCGTCTCGTTCTTGATCTTCTCTTTCAGTCCGACGGCGTAGGAACTGCAATGGAAGCGAGCGACCACATTGCTCTTGCGGCGCACCCATTCGACGTTGTCGGGAGTTGTGTCTTCCATGGCGGCATAGAAGAGCGGCTGGCCGAAACGGCACACATCGATCACGATGGCGAGTTTGCGCTCAATGGCCATCGCGCGAAGGCGACTCCCCAATTCCCAGGCAAAGCGCGTGTCAAAGCGAGGCAACTACAAGCTCGCGTTCCTGCAAGGCGATCCGCTCGAGATCTTCTGTTAGTTCCATCCGATGGTCCTCATCATCTCCGCCATCCTACATTGCGGAGACAAGGGCTGCACGTCAGTTCTGGGCCGTCTCTTCGGCCAGCGGGGCTTGTGGAATGATGCCGAGCCTTTCGTAGATAGGACGCATGTCTTTGCGGATGTGGGGCAGCCGCGACCAGAACCAGATTGCTCCGAGGATGCAGGCGACGCCGCTGACGATGACCGTGCGCGGCGCTCCGATGACGTGAGCGAGAGCGCCGGCGAGCAAACTGCCGAAGGGCGCCATCCCGACGAAGGCCATGGTGTAGTAGCTCATGACGCGGCCACGCATCTTCTCGTCAACGAGGGTCTGGATGATGGTGTTGCTGGAGGTAAGGCCCTGCATCATGCCGAAGCCGGTGAGCAGCATCAGAGCCATGGAAAGCCAGAGCCTTGTCGAGAGGCCGAATGCGATAAGGCCGATGCCGAAGGCGACAGCGGCGATGGGAATCATCTTTCCGAGTCCGCGGACGGAGCGGCGCACCACGAGGCTTAACGCGGAAGCGAGCGAACCAACGCCGACTGCCCCCATCAGAAAGCCCAGCGTGTGCGGACCGCCGTGCAGGACTTGCGCGGCGAAGATCGGCATGAGCACCATGAAGGGCCATCCCATGAGGCTGAGGAGCGCGAAGAGCAGGAGGATGGTGCGGATAGGGGCAAAGCCGGAGACGTAGGTCCAGCCCTCGCGGAGCTGCGCGACCATCGATGTCTTGTCGACCGACTCGCTGGACAACGGGACGCGCATCATGAGCAGCGAAGCGATGACAGCGATGTAGCTGATGCCATCGGTGAGGAAGCACCAGCCCTCGTTGGTTGCGGCAATCAAGATTCCTGCGAGCGAAGGGCCAATGAGGCGGGCTGCGTTCACCATGGACGAGTTGATGGCGATGGCGTTGGAGAGGTCGGCCCGGTCTTCGACCATTTTGACCATGAACGACTGACGGCCCGGCATATCGAACGCATTGATGACGCCCTGCATCGCGCTTAGCGCCAGGACTTCGGCGATGTTGATGCGATGCGCAAGGGTGAGCCATGCAAGGGCAAACGATTGGAGCATGGCCAGGGTCTGTGTCCAGACGAGGACTTTGCGGCGGTCGATGCGATCGACGATGACGCCGGCAAGGGGCGCCAGCAAGAAGGTTGGAATCTGGCCGGCGAAGCTGACGGTGCCGAGGAGGAGCGAGGATTTGGTCAGGCGGTAGACGAGCCAGGCCGTGGCGACGCGCGTCATCCAAGTGCCGATCAGGGAGATGCTTTGGCCGCCGAAGAAGAGCCGGAAGTTGCGATGGCGCAAGGCCCGCCAGGCGTGCGAGTAGTCGCGAATGGCGCTCGCGCGCTGCTGGTTTTCAACTTTGGGCGTCATCTTCCCCCTTGGATGCGCTTGACCCAGGGTGGGGCGCTGTTTACTTGGCAACGGTCAGCTTGACTTCGGCGTCGAGGCCGACCCGCGCGCCAGCCTGAGGGTCTTGTCCGATTACGGCGCCGGGCACGACGGGGGGAGCGGGCGGCGCGTTGCCTGTGCCGACGGATGGGATGGGCACATCGACGAATGTCGGCTGAGCGGTCTTAATGCCGACCTTCGCAAGTTGAGCTTGCGCGGCTACGATCGGGACACCAAAGAAATCGGGCATCACGTAGCCGTCGGGCGGCGTATCGTCCGTGGCCGCGATGAGCAGATCGACGCTGGGTCGTTCGATCCCCTGCGCATGAGCGGGAGGGTCCTGAGCGATGACGGCGCCCTCCGCTGCGGCGTTGTCGGGGAGTTTGGCAATTGTGCCGACGTCGAGGCCGGCGCGGCGCAACTGGAAGGCTGCCAAGCGCTGATCGTTCCCGACGACGTTGGGGACATCCACTTTCTGCGGACCCAGGCTTTCGGATACGCGTACGTGCCACTCGCGGCGTACGACCGTGCCGGGAGCAGGGGATTGGGTGAGGATGTGTCCCGCCGCGACATCGCTCGAGTAGTAGCGATTGTCCACATTGAGGTTGAGGCCCATGCCGGCAGTCTGACTGCGCGCGTCGGCCACGGTCATGCCTTTGAGGGAAGGAACCTGGACCTCAGCTCCGTGGATCGCGAAGTGCATGGTGGCTATCGCCGAGAGGAGCGCCACCACGACCAGCGCCACAATGAGCGAGGCCATACGAAACGCGCGCAGCAGCACGTGGCCGCTCATGGCTCGGGTTCTCCGTCGGGATAGACGATCTCGTAGTCGATGGGTAAGGCTTTCTCGAGCATAAGAGAGACGGAGCAATACTTCTTCTTGGAGAGGGAGACGGCGTCTTCGACGGCTTTGCGGCTCAAGTTCGTCCCGCGCACAGCGTAGGTGAGCTTGATGTGGGTGAAAACGCGGGGTGGTTCAGGCGCCTGTTCGGCGACTGCGGAAACACGCAGGCCGGTGATCGCCTGGCGCTTTTTCTTGAGGATGCTGACGACGTCGACGGAGGTGCACCCGCAAAGCGCCATCAAGACTGCTTCCATGGGGCTGGGGCCGTTGGTATGCGCGGCATCTGCGTCAAACACGATCTTGTTGCCGTTTTCCGCGGTGCCTTCAAAGGTGTTGTCGCGTTTCCAGTCGGTGTGCGCAATCATGTGCCCGGCTCTCCAGTTTAAGGCTACTCGCTGCGCGTCGCGCCATACAACCCCGCGATGCCGAAGGTGTAGGGCTGCCAGGAGCAGTCGCGATAACCGCCGGTCTGCATCAGCGACACCAACTCGGGCGGCGAAGGGAAGTTGCCGACGGACTTCGGCAGATAGGCGTAAGGGCCGTCCGCACCGCAGATGATGCGTCCGATAGCAGGGAGGATGCGATGGAAGTAAACGGCATAGGCTTTGCCGATGAGGCCGCCAGGCTGGCTGAACTCGAGAATGCCCAAGCGCCCTCCGGGCTTCAGTACGCGGTGAAACTCACGCAGGCCGGCTTCGTAGTTGGCAAGATTGCGAAAGCCGAAGGCAGTGACGACCAGATCGAGTGAAGCAGAGCGGAGGGGAAGATGCGAGGGCGTCCGCTTCGATGGGGATGGCTGCGCTATTGCCGAACCGTGCGAATTTTCGTGGCGCGCGATTCAGCATGGCTCGGGCGAAGTCTGCTGCGAGAACGGGCCTTGCCCCGCTAGGACGATGCTTGAGCAAAGCCACGGTCATATCGCCGGTTCCGCAGCAGATGTCGAGGACCGCTGCGTCGGGGTTGGAGAGAATGGAGCTGAAGCTTCGCGCTGCCCGTCTCCACCAGAGCTTGTCGATATTGGCGGAGAGGAGATGGTTGAGAAGGTCGTACCGAGGAGCAATCGAGTTGAACATGGTGCGCACGGACTGTGCGGCCGTAGCTTCGTCGAGAACTCCGGCGGGTTGGGCTCCCGTGGTTGGCATCAGACGCGCCGTTCTCGGGCTTGCGCGAGCATGTACGTGACGGCACCCTGCAACTCAGCGGGTGCGATGTCCTGGACGACGCCGGCATCGCCGATGCCCACGGGCAGCACGAATCGACGTATGCCGCCGACGTTCTTCTTGTCGGCGCCTGTAGCGGCGATGAGCTTCGCAGGGCGCAGTTTCAGAGGCGGGAGCGGCCCATAGAGGTGAATCAGGTCTTCCAGCCGCTGAAACTGTTGCGCAGAGATCGTGCCACGGTGCCTGGCAATCGCGAGCGCGGCAATCATGCCCCACCCCACTGCTTCGCCATGCAGGAGCACTTTATAGCGGGTCGCCTGCTCGATCGCGTGACCCACTGTGTGGCCGAGGTTGAGGATCATGCGCAGACCGCTCTCGCGCTCATCGCGATTGACGACCTTCGCTTTGATCTGGATCGACGTGGCGATGACCTTCTCGAGGGCCTTCACGTCGCCCTGCAGAACCTTGCCCGCGTTCTCTTCCATGTAACGTACAAGCGCGCGATCGCGGATGATGCCGGCCTTGATGCTTTCCATGAGGCCAGCCCGCAGCTCGCGCTCGGATAGAGTGCCCAGAACTTCGATGTCGGCAAAAACTGCAATCGGATGATGAAAGCTGCCAACGAGGTTCTTGCCTTCGGGCAGGTTGACGCCAGTTTTGCCGCCGACCGAGGAGTCGACCTGAGCCAGGAATGTTGTGGGGACCTGGACATACGGAATGCCGCGCATGAAGATTGCGGCGACAAAGCCGCCTACATCGCCAACGATGCCGCCGCCGAAAGCGATCAGGAGAGATCCGCGATCCCCGCCTGCGGCGATCATCTGGCGCAGGAGGCGCTCCACGCTGGCCATCGTTTTGCGCTGTTCTCCGGCAGGGAGGAAAAGAGCGATGGGCGGCTCGCTAAAGGAGCTAACGAAGGCTTCGCCCCAAAGTGCCCAGATCTCAGGCGAGGTGAGGACGAAGACGCGACGGGGCAATGCGCCCGCGATGCGCTCGATGCGCGGAGCCAGCGACCGAAGCAAGCCAGTGCCTGCAACGACGTTGTATTTGGCTGTAGGAGTCTCTACACGAATGGTTTGCACGCTGAATTCATTTTACGAGATTTGCACAGTGTATTCTCCTCTCCCCACTCGAATTCAAGCACGGCTAAACTAGAGCCATGCGTATTGGAGTCGATTTTGGAACGACGCGTGTGGTAGTCGCTGTTGCGGATCGCGGCAACTATCCGCTTGTGCATTTTGATACCCCGGACGGGCAGATGCGCGACTGGTTTCCTCCCGTGCTGGCGGCCAAAGGCGGGGTTCGCGTGTATGGGTGGGACGCGATGGCCGCGCAAGATTCCGAAAGCTGGACGATGGTGCGATCGATCAAGCGTGCCCTGCGCACGGCTGGCCCGCACACGGAGGTCCATGTCGGTGGGCGATCGGTGCCCATGCGTGTGCTGATGGCGGAGATGATGAGCGCGCTCTATCGGCAGTTGATCGAACATTCGAATCTCGGCGCCGATCCCGATGAGCCTCTGGAAGCGATGATGGGTGTTCCTGCGAATGCGAACAGCAATCAGAGATTCATGACGGAGGAGGCAGCACAGGCGGCGGGCTTCAAAGTGCTGGGGGTGGTGAACGAGCCGTCGGCTGCGGCAATCGAATTTGGGTACCGCAGCAGCGATGAGCGGAGGAGCAAACCGGCGAGCGGCCTGCTGGTGTATGACCTTGGCGGCGGGACCTTCGATGTCTCATTGGTGATGCTGCGCGATGGAGAGAATATTGTCGAGGCGTCGGATGGAATTCCGAACCTGGGCGGAGACGACTTCGACGAGATCCTGGCCAACATCGCAAGCGTGGTGGCGGGCCCGAATCCGCCGTTCACGCCGTTCGAGCGGCGAAAGCTGCTGGAGGAGTGCCGGGAGAAGAAGGAATCGCTGAGTCCGAATACGCGTAAAGTAACGATCGACTTTGAGCGGGTGCGGGCGGGAATGAAGGAAGTGACGATTCCGGTGGATGTGTACTACGAACGCTGCCGACCACTGATTGAGGCGACGCGCGAGGTTGTGGAGAGGATACTCGAGACCTATGCGGACGGCGAGCTTGACACGCTCTATGTGACGGGTGGCGGATCGGAGCTGCCGGCGGTGGGACGGGTGCTGCGCGAGACCTTTGGACGCAAAGTACGCCGCTCGGCGTATATGCGCTCGGCGAGTGCGGTGGGGCTGGCGATTCGTGCAGGGGCAGAAGCCGATCCGCTGCGCGATCAGTTTACGCACAACTTCGGAATCTGGCGCGAGGCGGATTCCGGAGGAACGATTGTGTTCGATCTCATCTTTCCGCGAGGTGCGCGCCTGCCGGCGGGGGATGAGCCGCCCCTGCGCTATGAGCGCGTGTACCAGCCAGCGCATAACATTGGGCACTTCCGTTACCTTGAGTGCTCGCAGCTGAATGAGGCTGGACAGCCGGTTGGCGAGATCACGAACTGGGAGCAGATCCAGTTCCCGTTCGATCCCCAGTTGTGGGGCCGGGACTTGGCGAGCGAACCGGTGATGCCGCTTGCGAATCCAGGGCTGACAGTGCGCGAGGAGTATTCCTGCGATTCGAGCGGGAAACTGTGTGTGCGAATCTCCGAGGCGCCCACGGGCCACGCGCGGGAGTATCAGATCGGGCAACTGGCGACGGTGTGAGCTAGTGTGGTGTCCAGAAGTTCTTGACGGAATCCAGAACGGTGAAAAAGCAGATTCTTCGGCTCACCACCCCCGAACTCTGCCCCAAGAAGCAAAGATCGCTTCCTGGGGACCCCATGAAAGACGTTCGGGGCCCCGTTCGCTCAGAATGACACCTTTACTTATGTTGTGTGTTTCAGAGACAGCACACTATTTGTCTGAGTCGGACGCGCTGACCGCACCGTGCTTTAATGCCCAGTCGACGAAGCCTGCGGGCGGATTGCGAATGTTTGCGACGTTTGCCCCCGCGATACTGCGAATGTCCGGCCACCGGGCATTGGCGAGATCGACGCCACGTAAGTCGGCGTCATCGAATATTGCTCCAGTCAGGTCCGCGCCCGCGAGACTACTGCCGTTCAGATCGGCGTTGCGCAGATCGGCTTGGGCAAAAGAAGCGCGATCGAGCATTGCTCCCCGAAAGTTCGCCGAGTTCATGTCGGCAAGCGTGAAGTTGCAGCCGCTCAAATCGCTGTTGCGCAGATCCGCCGAGCTGAAGTTCGAGCGCGACAAGTCGGCATTTCGGAGATGAATGCCCTGTAGGAAGGCGGAGGAGACGTCGACTCCGACCAGCGGTACCCGGTCTTCGTTCAGTTCCTGGAGGGCATCGACTCGGCCGCCACTTCCGCCTTTGCCCTGGGCGGTGTTGATGACCTGCCAGGCCTGGTAGTGCCGCTGCTTGATGCGGTCGCCGGATTCGGAGAAGTAGAAGATCACCGCGACCAGAACGGAGAACGATCCCAGGTATTCGAGGACCTCAAGAAAGGTCCAGTTGCTCAGAACGAAGGCGACCCACTCCCATAGCCACTCAAAGGCCACGAAGGGCACTATCCAGCGATGTGTAATGGATGCCCTTTTTTCGTGCCAGGGTGCGGGCCGGCTTCGTCGTTCACGCACGATCATCGGATTCCTCCTAGCTCTCCTTTACCTGGAGGCCGATCACTGGGTCCACTCGCCGATGATAGCCTCAAAAGTTATGGCGTTGATGTCCAGTGTCGATTTTTTGGTGATGGGCGCCGGGGTTGCGGGGCTGCGTGCAGCGGTTGAGCTCGCCGAACATGGCGAGGTCCTTGTTGTCACCAAAGAGTCGGTGGCCGAGTCGAACACGCACTATGCGCAAGGCGGTATTGCGGTTGCGATGGAGGGCGAGAGCGATGTCGCACTGCACCTCAAGGACACGGTGGATGCGGGCGATGGTTTGGTCCATGAGCCGGCTGCGAGAGTTCTGGTGGACGAGGGGCCTGCACGGGTTGAAGAGCTGATCGAGTGGGGCGCGCAGTTCGATCGCGAAGGCGAGAAGGCTGGTGCGGACACGCGAGGGAGCCCACTCCCTGGCGAGGATTCTGCACGCAAATGGAGATGCAACGGGCGCGGAGATCAGCCGATCGCTGGCGATGTTTGCCGGGGCGCACAAGAATCTTCATTTTGCCGAGTGGACGACGGTGTCGGAGCTGGTTGTTGCGGATGGCCGGGTGATCGGCGCCAACCTCCTCGACCACTGCGTGGGGCGGACCCTTGCAAGAGCAGTGCTCATAGCAAGTGGCGGGGCAGGCCAGGTCTACAGCGATACGACGAATCCGGCGGTTGCCACGGGCGATGGGATAGCGCTGGCGGTGCAGGCTGGTGCTGAGCTGGCCGACATGGAGTTCTATCAGTTCCACCCAACGGCTTTCTCGCTGCCAGGTGCGCCGCGGTTTCTGATGTCCGAGGCTCTTCGCGGCGAAGGCGCCTATCTTCGCAACGATCGCGGGGAACGCTTCATGGAGCGGTACCATCCACTGCTGGAGTTGGCTCCACGCGATGTAGTGGCACGGGCAATTACGCGCGAAGGCATGGGTGACAGGCCCGGTGACGCTCGCGCAGTTTATTTGGATATGCGCCATGTGCAGGGCATCGATCTGCATCGGCGTTTTCCGGGGATCAGCGCGTTTCTTGGGCAGTATGGGCTCGATTTGCAGCGGGACCTGATTCCGGTACGGCCGGCAGCGCACTATCTGATGGGCGGAATTCGCACCGATATTTGTGGCAGGACAAGTCTGCGTGGTCTGTATGCGGCGGGCGAGGCTGCGTGCACTGGCGTGCATGGGGCGAATCGGTTGGCCTCGAATTCGTTGCTCGAAGGGCTGGTATTTGGTGCGCGCGCAGCAAAGGCGATGCTGGAGGATGCACTGCCGCTGGTTTCGGCTGAATCGCCGGATCGGGGATGCACTGCACTGGATGCGAACGAGGTGGAAGTGCTTGAAGCGGGAATCGGGGAGTTGCAACACGCAATGTGGGCACATGCCGGGCTGTTGCGAAGAGAGTCGTCGCTGCGCGCCGGGCAACACCTGAGGGCGGATTGCGCGGAAGGGATTGCTCGCATGGCGAAAGGTGGGAAAGTCGGCAGGAGGCTGGTCGAAGGGCAGGCTCTGTGTACGGTTGCGGGGGCGATACTGGATTCCGCCCTGGCGCGTACGGAGAGCCGGGGGGCACACTTCCGCGAGGATTTCCCCAAGCGCGATGACGCACGGTTTCGCAAGCACTCGATTTTTCGCCGGGATGGAACCGGCGAGGGCTTGATTACGTTTGAAACTTGGTGAGGGGCAGGACGGGTTTTCTATTGCAGATTGCGCTCTCCGCTTGAGAGGGCGATTTTCATCGGTAGAGTCCGACGCCACCCTGTACACTTGCGGAAAACAGGAGGAGTTCCCCGTATGCAGACCCGGATTCAAGGCACCACGATGCCGGTGCTGGACATTCAGCTGGACCCAAACGAAAGCGTGTTTTCGGAGAGCGGTGAACTGTCGTGGATGACCGCGTCGATCCAGATGACGACGCATACGCAAATGGGCGGAGGCGGCGGGCTATTCGGCGTGTTGAAGCGCGTGGCCGGCGGCGGGAGCATCTTCATGACCGAGTACCGCGCTTATCAGTATCCGGGCGAGGTCTCGTTCGCGACCAAGGTACCGGGGCATATTGTCCCCGTGCAGGTGGGACCGGGACAGGAATACATGGTCCACCGGCATGGATTCTTGTGCGCCACGCCGCAGGTGGCAATCAGCGTGGGTTTCCAGCAGTCGCTCGGCGCGGGCATCTTCGGCGGCGACGGTTTCCTGTTGCAGAAACTGAACGGCATCGGGATGGCGTGGCTGGAGCTCTCGGGCGAATTGATCGTGAAGAACCTTGCGCCGGGTGAGGTGCTGCGCGTGCATCCGGGTCATGTCGGAGCCTTCCAGTCTTCGGTTTCGTTCCAGATCACGACTGTGCCGGGAATCAAGAATATGATCTTCGGCGGCGACGGTCTGTTTCTTGCCGTGCTGGCAGGACCGGGTACTGTGTGGCTGCAGACGTTGCCCATTTCACGTCTGGCGCATCAGATCAGCGAGTACCTGCCACGGGGCGAGAACCGGCAGGTGGTGCCTGCGACCGGCGGCGCGCTGCTGGGCGGGATCGTCGGATCGATCCTGGGCGGCGATCAATAGCGCTGGGGCCGCAGGGATCGGCAGACAGATCACTTGGGAATGACTGAAGATACTCGAGCACATCGGAGCCGCCGCAGCGACATTGTCTTTGTCTTTGTACTGGCGCTGGTGTGCTACATCGCCTGGCTTATTCGAGACGTGCTGGTGCTGCTCTACGTGAGCGCGCTGTTTGCGGTGGTGTTTGCGCCCATCGTTTACCGGGTCTCGAATGTGCGCGTGGGCCGGTGGCAGCCCTTCAAGGGCATTGCCATGCTCGCGATGCTGGCGGCAGCGTTTGCCGTGTTGATCGCTTTCGGATTCGTGGCGCTGCCGCCGGTGATCCGCGATCTGCAGGAGTTCTCAAGGGAAGCACCGACGCGGCTGCCGCTTCTTCTGGAAAAGCTCAATCGGGTTCCGTTTGCGGATCAGATCGATCGCGACGATATCATTGCGCGGGTCCAGGGGTTTGCGGGCAGCGCGGCAACCTATCTTCTGCTCTCGATCAGAGACTGGGCGGGCAAGCTCTTCAGCATCATCATGGGCGTTGTCCTGACGGTCTACTTCATCCTGGAAGGCGATCACGCGTATCGCTGGTTTCTGTCTTTCTTTCCTCCGGGGGAGCGCGAGCGGCTGGATCGGACGTTGCAACGCGCAGAGGTTCGCATGGGCCAGTGGCTGCTGGGCCAGGGAAGCCTGATGCTGATCCTTGGGCTTACGAGCACGATCGTGTACCTGCTCCTGGGTGTGCGTTATGCGTATGCGCTGGGCGCGCTGACCGGTTTGCTGAATATTATTCCGGTGGTGGGCGCGGCGCTGTGCGTCGCGCTTGCACTCCTGGTGGCGGCAATCGATTCGTGGGGACGGGTGATTGGGGTGGCGGTTTTCTATTTCATCTATCTGCAGACCGAGAACTCGTTCCTGGTGCCGAGAATCATGAAGAGTCGCGTCGGACTGCCGGGGCTGGCGATTCTTGTGGCGCTGCTGATCGGCTCCGCGGTTGCAGGCGTGGTCGGAGCGATGGTCTCTGTGCCGACTGCGGTGCTGGTGGCCGAACTCGTGGACGAGTATCTGGTGAAAAAGATTGAAGTTCCGGCGTAGCTTTCGCTGCGCTGGACAAGCCGGAATCTAGTGCGCGGCGCGGAGGGTCGCATCGACAGCGAACTTCATGACACCGCAGTCCGAGAAGAAGTGCACGAAGCTGCCGCTGAGCGGCGCCGATGGATCGGGCATCGGCTGATGCCGCATCGACTCCACTGAAGTACGACGCAGAACAGGAGTGGCTGAGGTCGGCGAACGGGGTGCAGTGGCCAGTTTCAGTTCGCCGGCGCCCTGTGCCTCGAGTATCACTGTCGCGAGTCGCCGCGCGAGGTCAAGGTTGAAGCTTTCCGAGACAAAGACCATCTTGCCACGCGTGGTGATCACGACCGGTCCCTCGCTCGTGGTGTAAACCTGCTCATCGGAGGGGGTCGAATCCGTTGTCTGCGCGGAAGACTGGAGCTTCAAGCCCGAGTACTTGCGTCCCAACTCGTCTTCATAGAGCCGCGCAAATGCTGCTGCGGACTGGCTGCTTTTCCAAACCGAGAGATAGAGGAGCGCAATCGACTTTGTAGACGCCTGCTCGGTCGCTGTGGCGTTGCGCAACTGTCCCGCCCAATAGAGACCACCGTCCCATGCAGGCGTCAGATCGCGGGCTGCATTCTCGCCGCCGAAGATTCCGGTGAGAATGTGCACGTCGAGCTGGCCCACCTGACCGATGTCATAGGGACGATAGAGTGCGTCGACGAGAGGATGAATGTCGGGCAATAAGGGAACGACGGGCGGATGACTCTTCTCGTATTCGCGGGGGTTCATGATCTCCCACGACGATGTAGGCGGGCGATCGAGAGCGCCGGTGAAGGCTGCGGCCTGGCCCTGATCCATCCATACGTCCTGCTCGAAGCTGAGGCCCTCGCGGTAGGGAAACATCAGCGATTCCGAGAGCAGGAGGGGGGCGCGGGCCAACACGGGGGAATCGCCCGAACCGGCCATCTGCTGTTTGATGACCTCGACGACTTCGGGATCCTTGAGCAGGCTGTGCCCCATCGGTTTGAGCATGTTGTCCATCATTACGGCGGTAGCCTGGCCCTCGGTAACTGCTTCGCGCGCGGTGTCGAGTTCATCCTTCGCCAGATGCACCGAATCGTCGCCGGCATTCGTTGACACGTCGGATGGCGTCTGGTCGCTCCACTTCTCCAGATCGACGTGCTGGTCCTGCAGCGCGTGGGTGAGCTCGTGGGCCAATACCGGTTTCTGTTCGTCGACAGAGACCCAGTCGAGGAGATTGACCGTTTTCTCCTTTGGGTCGTAGTAGGCTTCGATCTGCTCTTTGAGCAGAGACAGGAGGAAGGGCTTGAGGTCGAAGTCGCGATCGAGCAGGCCGAATTTCTTCAGGACGATTTCGCTGCGCTGCATACGCTTGGCGTCTTCATCGTCGTTGAACTTCTCGGTCAGATAGCTTTCAACGGCGGCACGTGTAGTGAGTTGGCGTTTGACATCACTCTTAATGGGCAAGCCGGTTTCGTCGGAGGAGAACTTGAGGAGCTGATCGACGAGGGCAAAGAGCTGCTTGGCTTGCTCGGGAGTGATATGCGTCTCGCCCGTGTCTTTTGTCGGCGCCGCGGGAGACGTAGACTGCGTCGCCGGAGAAGAGGACGCCGGAGAAGCCGTGAGCTGTTTTGCTTGGATCGCGGCTGGGGGACACAGCACAAGCAGCAGAGTCCAGAGAAGTGCTTGTTTTCGGGTCCAGTCCGAGCTCCAACGCATGCAATCTCCTTGTGAAAGCGGATTCCGGTGCTCCGAGAACAGCATCCAGTCTCAAGGCTATAATCAGGATGCGGTCCGGCGCGAATTCTGCAAAAGAAATGCATTGCCGGGCCCGCGAAAGTGCTCCCCTATGAGTGGATCTGCGACCGCAACAACTACTTTAATTACACCACTTGCTGCCTTGCTGGCGGCGACGCCCAAGCCGCCTCACCTGGTTGAATATCGATCGGTACAGACGCCACAGGAGTTGGACGCGCCAGCGATTGAAACAGCGGCATTGACGGCAGGCGCTGCGGTACACGATCTGGGCTGGATGCGGCGTATCGAAGTACGCGGCGAGGATCGGTTTCGCTGGCTGAGCGGCATGGTCTCGAATACGGTAAACGATCTTGCGCCGAATGGCGGGGCCTGGAACCTTGTGCTGAACGCGCAGGGCCGCATTCAGGGCGACCTGACGACTTGGCGCGAAGGCGATTGTCTGGTGTTGGAGATTGCGAGCGACCAGTATGCCCGGCTGCTGGCGCATCTGGAACACTTCATCATCATGGACGATGTGGAGCTGGTTCCCCTGGGCCAGGAGGCACCGGAGACTGCAGTGGGCCTGACGGGTCCGAAGGCAGGCGAGGTCTTAGAGCGGGTGGGGCTCGCGACGCTGAGCGAACCGATGACGGGAACGACCGTCGAGTGGAACGGATGGCAGTTACGGATCGTGCGCAGCTACGGTGTGCTGGGCGCGCACTACGAGTTCTTTCTGCCGGCTGCTGGATTAGGAAAGCTCTGGTCGTGCCTGCGCACGGCGGGCGCCGATCCGGTGGGTTCGCGGGCGCTCGAAGCCTTCCGCATTGCGGAAGGAATCCCGGTGTACGGAGCAGACATCGCAGAGCGCGATCTGCCGCAAGAAACATCGCAGACCCGCGCCTTGCACTTCAACAAGGGCTGCTATCTGGGGCAGGAGATCGTGGAGCGTATCCGCTCGCGCGGGAATGTGCACCGGCATCTACGTTCGCTTGAGTTGGAAGGACCTTTACCTGAGGTTGGTACAGAATTGAAGCTCGGGGATGTTCAGGCAGGGCAGATCACGAGTGCGGCAGAGCTGCTGCTGGCGGGTGGCAGCCGTACGTTTGCGATGGGAATGATCCGCAGCGAAGCCGAGACGCGCAACGAGCCGCTGATATATCGGACAGGTGGGGCGACCGGGACGGCGCGGATTCTTTCCTCACCGCCGAAGTTTGATTGAATCGAATTGGGAAGCAGAGAACAGATGAGCGATACACCGAAGTTCGAAGTGATAGACCGCCGCAAGATCAAAGCGGAAGAAGAGAAGGACCAATCCCCGGAGAAGAAGCCGGAACGCGAAGCTGCGCCGAGCGAGCCTGCGTCTGCGGGACCGCGGCTGGTCACGACTGAGAGTCCCGCGGCGACTGCCGCGAAGCCTGAGGTCGAGGCTGCCGATGAGGAGACGCTTGGCGAACTGCCGCCGGCTCCGAGTGCCGAGGAGAGCAGGCAGCAGAAGACGGCTTATGATGCGTCGGCACAGCGGATCGAGGATTTGGTAAGGGCGCAGAACCCAAGCGTCGGCGCACAACCGCCCGTCGGCTTCGAGCACCTGGTGCAACAGCTCTATCTTTCGTCGATGATCCAGATGGGTGCGGGGACGCAGGAAGGGCAACGGGCGCGTGTCGACATCATGGGTGCACGCCAGACGATCGATCTCTTGGGTGTGCTCGCGGAGAAGACCAAAGGCAATCTGACCGATGTCGAGGAGCGCATGTTGCAGACGGTTCTGTTCGATGTCCGGATGGCATTTCTCGAACTGACGAACATGATCTCGATGCAAGGTGTGCCGGCGCCGCCTCCCCCGCCCACCAAGAAGCGCTGAAGCCTCAATGGAGGGACTGCTCACATTTCTCGGAACCGGGACTTCCATGGGGGTTCCGACCTTGGGGTGCACGTGCGCTGTATGCACATCGCCCGATCCGCACGACCGCAGGCTGAGGCCGTCCGTACTTCTCCGTTGGCATGAGTCGGGGCGCGAGCGCGTGGTGGTGATCGACACCGGGCCGGATTTTCGTGAGCAGGCCCTGCGCGCCGGGCTTTCGCGGGTGGACGCGGTCTTCTACACGCATGGACATGCCGATCACATTCTGGGTATGGACGATTTGCGTCCGCTGAGCTTTGTGGTGGCGCGTGAGGGCGAGCCGATTTCATTGTTTGCCTCTGAGGAGACCGCGGAGACGCTGCGACGCATCTACGACTACACCTTTTCGCCAGAGGCGACCTATCCGAACCGGCCTCGGGTACGTATCGAGCCCTTGCAGGAAAGAAACTGCGTCCATGGAGTCGCGTTCGATTGCATTCCCGTGTTGCACGGAAAGCAGAGTATTGTGGGTTTTCGCTTTGGCCGCACCGCTTACATGACCGACGTGAGCGATATTCCGGAGAGCAGCTTTGCGCTGCTGGAAGGTTTGGATTGTGTCGTGCTGTCGGCGCTGCGGCACAAGCCGCATCCCAGCCACGCCACGCTGGGGCAGGCGGTCGAATGGGCGCAGCGGATTGGCGCACGGCAGACGTGGTTTACGCACATTGCGCACGATCTTGGCCATGTTGAGACCAATCGCTCGCTGCCAAAGGGCATCGCTCTTGCCTACGACGGGCTCTCGGTCCCCGTGCTTCTATGACTGAAGAAGCCAGCCGCATGATTCCTGTGTACAAGTCGCTGGCCGAGCTGCCTGCGGTTGCCGGCTCGACGATCGCTGCAGTAGGCAACTTCGACGGAGTGCATCTAGGCCATCGCGAGATTCTTTCGTCGGTCGTCCAGGAGGCGCGGGAGATGGGAGCGCGAGCTCTGGCGATCACCTTCGATCCGCATCCAGAACAGTTCCTGCGTCCCGAGGCTGCGCCAAAGCTTTTGACGCCCATTTCAGTCCGGCTGGACTTGCTGGCTTCGACGGGCGTCGATGCGGTGCTGGTGCTGCCGTTCGATGCAGTACTGGCGAAGATGCGAGCGCGGGACTTTGTGCAGCAGGTGCTCGTCGATCGGCTGCACGTTTCCGCGATGCACGAGGGCGGAAACTTCCGGTTTGGACATCGCGCGGAAGGCGGCGTGAAGGAGCTCCAGGGCTTCGGCGCGGAGTTTGGATTCCAGGTCCATCTGCATCGCGCGGTGCGCGTGCACGGGATCGAGATATCGAGTTCGGCGGTACGCGGATTGGTCGCCGCCGGCGACATGAAGCGTGCTCGCTGGATGTTGGGCAGGCCGTTCCGAGTGCACTCTACACAGGCGCGCGGAAGAGGCGTAGGCACGCGTCTGTTAGTGCCGACCGTGAATCTGGCGCAGTATGACGAGCTTTTGCCGGCGTTCGGCGTGTATGTCACGCGATTGACGATCGGTGACCGCTGTTTTCAGGCGGTGACGAATGTGGGCAACAGGCCGACGTTCGAGGGCGTGGGCTTCGGCGTGGAGACACACATTCTGAATTTCGAGCCTGTCGAGATGGATGAGAACACGCCGCTGCAACTCGAGTTCCTGATGCGCCTTCGGCCGGAGATGGAGTGGCCTTCGCCGGAGGCGTTGAAGGCGCAGATCTTTAAGGATGTCGCCCGAGCGAAGCGGTATTTCCGACGGCTCGCGGACGCGTGACTGCAGCCCTCCTGATAGAGGCGCCGGTCGGGCGGGTCTCGATCGAGGCGGGACGGACTTTTGGCGGCGATTGGATTGGCGCAGGTGCGGGGACCGCGGGTTTTTCGGGTGCTGCTGTCGCCTGGTCCAGCGAAGAATCCGACTGATCGGCGAGAAACTGCTCGTCGTTCTTGCCTTGGATTGCGGCGCGCATGAAGTCGATCCAGATCGGCAGGGCGGCGCGAGCACCCGTCTCCTTATCACCGAGGGATTGACGACTGTCGTAGCCGACCCAGACACCGCAGGTGACCGAGGGAGAGAAGCCGAGGAACCACGCATCGGTGAAATCACTGGTGGTGCCGGTTTTTCCGCCCAGAGGATGCTTGAGAGCTGCTACGGCGGCGCCGGTGCCGCGATCCGTGACAGCCTGGAAGAGCACCATCATGGCGCGTGCGGTCTGCTGCGAGATGACCGAGTCGATTTCCGGCCGGTCCTGCCACAGCGTGATTCCGTCACGGTTTGAAACTTTGCGAATCAGACGCGGCGTGATGCGGATGCCGTCGTTGGGAAAGACGGAGTAGGAGTTGACCTGCTGCTCGAGGGTGATTTCCGCTGCGCCAAGAGCGACCGGAAGATAGGCAGGAATATCGGAAGTGACGCCGAACCGGTGCGCCGTCTCGATGACTTTGTGAATGCCGACGCGTGCGGCCAGCTTCACGGCAGGAACGTTGCGTGACTCCGCGAAGGCTGTGGCCAATGTCATGGGCCCCTTGAAGTCATTCTCATAGTTGTGCGGCGCATAACCGCCAAAGTTTACCGGCGCATCGACGATGATGTCGGTGGGCTTGGCGCCCTCTTCAAAAGCAGTGGTGTAGACGTATGGCTTGAAACTGGAGCCGGTCTGGCGCTCGGCTTGTGTAGCCCGGTTGAACTGCGACAGAGCGAAGTCGCGCCCGCCGACCATCGCGAGGACGTCGCCGCTGGTGTTGTCCATGGCGAAGAGTGCGCCCTGCGGGCCGGAGTCCTGCTCGAGGGTGGCGCGCCGCGCGGTGCCCTCAGTGGCGTTCGTCAAATGAACATAGATAATGTCGCCCGGCCTGACGAGTGCTTCGCCGCGACGCTGGCCGGTCCATTGCCAGTCAGACGGCAGGAGTACGACTTCGCCTTCGCCGATCTTCGCGCGGATTTCGAGCGGCTTCACCCTGGTCACGACGGCGTGGATATAGTCGCCTGGTCCGCTGGCAGTGGCCCAATCCGGATGCCTGTACTGCTCGATGGTGAGGCCATTGGCAAGAACGTTCTCGAGCTTGCCTTTCCATCCGTGGCGACGTTCGTAGGTCGCGAGTCCGTCGAGGACCGCGCGGTTTGCGGTTTGCTGCAGGTTCAGATCGAGTGTGGTCTCGACGCGCAGCCCGTCTTCATGGACCTCGTCGGTGCCGAAGCGCTTTTCCAGTTCACGCCGGACTTCTTCCTGAAACCAGGGAGCGACCGACGCGTCGGGTTGCGAGATGTGGAGGCCGAGCGGAGCTTCGCGGGCTTCCTCGGCTTGTGCGTGAGTGATGTCGCCGTCCGATTCCATCTCGCTGAGGACGAGATTGCGCCGCCGCAGTGCCTTGTCGGGATTGAGGAGCGGCGAATAGGCGACCGGACCCTTAGGCAATCCGGCGAGAAGAGCGGCTTCGGTCAGGGTCAGCTCTTTGGCATGCTTTGCGAAGTAGAACTCAGAAGCAGCCTCAAAGCCATACATGCCGCTGCCAAGGTAGATCTGGTTGCCGTAGAGGGTGAATATCTGCTGCTTGGTGAAGGCGCGCTCGATCTGGATGGCGAGATAGGCTTCCTGAAGTTTGCGGCCGGCCGTACGTTCCGAAGACAGAAAAAGATTGCGCGCCAGCTGCATGGTGAGCGTGGAGGCGCCCTGGACACGTCCGTGGCTGCGCAGATCGTGAACCACGGCGCCGGCGATGCGCAATACATTAATGCCCCAGTGCGATTCGAAGCTCTTGTCTTCGATAGAGATGACCGCCTGGCGAAGAACGGGAGCGAAATCGTCGTAGTTGATGACGACACGGCGCTGTAGCGCGAAGGAACCGATGATGCGGCCGTTGCGATCGTAGAGATCGGTCGTCGTGGATGGGCGATAGCGCTCGAGGTCCTGAATCTGGGGAAGGTCAACGGAGTAGACGAGCATGGCACCGGCAAGCGCGCCGGTGATGATGGCGAGTAAAAAAAGCGCAAGGAAAGCAGATCTTCCGGCGAGCTTATGTCGTCGTACAGTCGGTGCCGGGTCCGGATCGAGCCGATGGTAGCGGCCGAGTCCGGGCTGCTGATAACGCTGGTTGGGAGTGGCAGCCACGGCTAGAGGCCTCGCAGGCGCTCTTCAAAAGACATGAAGAAATCCCGGTTGCGAGTTCCCGGTTGCGAGCCGGACAGGCAACGATTGCCTGTCAAGGCGGACTCCCGAGAAGAAACGCCGGGAAAAAGAAACAGTGATAATTGCTCGACGACTCGGCGATGCAGGAACTCGGCTAGATCAAGGCTAGCACGGTTTTGCTCGGTTCAAGAGTGAGCAGCCGGCGTTCGGAATCTGCAGATGCAAGATCGGGAAATCGTGCCGCGTCTATCCGTTTTTAGCCTTGAGCAAGTCAAGTGCTTTGTTGAGCGGTGCGTCTTCTTTCGGGGTCGCATTGTCCTCGAAATCGTCGTCGGAGGCTTGGCCAGCCTGCACCGTGGGTGTCACTGCTTCGTCCTGAATCTTTTTGCCATCGGGGCCCTCGTATTTTGCCACGGTGAGCAGCAGAGCGCTGCCATCGGGCAGTTCGATTGTCTTTTGCACCGAGCCTTCACCGAAGGTACGTTCACCGATGACGTCGCCGCGCTTGGCGCCCTCAATCGCGTCAGCCGCCAACTCAGCAGCGCCGTAGGTGCCGCGGTTCACCAGAACAGCGAGGGGTGCCAGGGTGATGAGCTTCGAAGCATCGGCAGTGAACGTCTGGGTAGAGAATTTCTGGCCTTCCAGCGTCGCCAGAGTTCCCTGGCCGATGAAGAAATTGGCCAAACGAATGCCCTCTGCGGGATCGCCAGCGGAGCAATCGCGCAGATCGAGGATCACTTTGCGGCTGTGGCCTGCGGCTTTGAGTTTGGCGCCAATCTCATCGACGCGTGCTGTCGTGAGAACTGCCGGCTTGAGGTAAAGGATAGTCGAGTTGTTGTACTGCTGCTCATTGAGAGCCGGCGAATCAACGATGGTCCGAGTCAGCGTCAGCTTGTCGGGATCGGGTTTCCGAGGACGGACGACCGAAAGGGAAACCGTCGATCCAGGCTTACCCTCCAGCAGCAGCCGAATGACTGCCAGCGAGAGTTCGCGGGTCGATTGGTCGCCAATGGATTCGATGACATCGCCGTCGGCCAAGTGCTCCTTGTCGGCCGGAGAACCGGGGGTTACGGTGACGATGGTGGCATAACCGAAGCGCTTGGAAACAGTGACGCCGACTTGCGCCACTCCGGAGGCCGGCCGCTCCTTATAAATCTTGTATTCAGAGGGGGTTAGATAGCTCGAATCGGCGTCGAGCGACTCCAGTAGCCCGTGGAGCGCGCCCGTGGTGACATTGCCGATGTTGGGCTCGGTCACATAGTCGCTCTGGATACGCTTGAGGACCTCTGCATAGACGTGCATCTGGCGGTAGGCGCCGTCCTCTTCGCCCCCCGCATGTACGCCGAAGAAACCAAACTGGCCGAGGCCAAATCCGAGGCCCAGCGCGGCGAAGATTCCCGCAGCCAGGATGAACGCAAGACGTTGAAAGGATCGAGACACAGACACCACCGAGCCGGTCTTTTAGGGAGTAGACCGCTCACATTCTATAGACGCAATGATACCGCAAGGGTCGCTGGCGGCGACGGGCGGAGGAGGACGAAGGGCGGCGTGAACAGGAACGGAAGTTTTGCCTTCGAGGCTGCCCTGGGGGAGGCTTTCTCAGGCTTTGCGAGATCTTCGGGGCCGGGCCTGACCATGATCGGGCGCTGGCTTGCTTTCGTCGGCGGAGATCCGGCCGAGTTCGTCGACCACGCGCTTCAGTTCCTCGACGATACGGTTCGTCCGCGATTGCTCGAAGACCTCGAGCAGCGCGCGGAAATACCAGATTTGCAGATCGCGGCCTCGCTTGAAACGCGTCCAGACTTCGGGGCCGATCTGGCGGTAGTCGTCAAGGATGGTACGGGCGTTGTAGAGCTTGTCGGCGGCGGAGATGAGCTGGACATCGGGCGCTTCACGCTTGAGCCGCGCGATGTAGGAGCGCTTGCGTACTTCCCATGGCTCTTTCTGGTCGGGTTCGTCGGCAAAGGTATCGGAAAGGCCTTCGACCATGCGCGCAACTGCGGCGACCGAAGTTGTATTGGATGTCCTTCAGACGCAGGGTGCCGCCATGGTCTTCGACGGCGTCGTGCAGGAGCGCAGCGATGGCCATATCTTCGGTGACCGGAAAATCGACGTGGCCGGCTTCGCCCAGCACCAGCGAAGCCACACCCAGCAAGTGCGCCATGACGGGGATGCCCGATCCTTTGCGGGTTTCAATGTGGAGGTGCCGGGCATAGTTGACCGCCTGCACGAAGCGGTCTCCAAGGTGAACCGGCAGGCTCTTCGTTGTGTTTTTCAGGGTTCGCGGGGCCATTTCTCTTTCAACTTTCTGTCTGGCATCTTGAAATAAGCTTGCCAACTGCCGATGGCTGGCGATCTAAAACCTGCATCCAAGATCGGAGTGGTTGACTGCAAGGAGGAACGATTCACCATGCGCAAGTCTCTCGATCGCTTCGTGCCGCTCGCTTTAGCGTCGGCGTTGGTAATCCCGGTTTTGCTCAGTGGCTGCACCGTGCACGCGGGGTACTACGATGACCCTTATTATCATGACCGGCACGTGTGGAGCGGTGAGGTTGTCTACTACAACCAATGGGAGCACGACACGCATCGGGAGCACAGGGACTTCAATAAGCGCAGCGCATCCGAGCAGAAAGAGTACTGGGACTGGCGCCACAGCCACGAAGATCATCACTAGCCTTGGGCTGAATGGTAGAGACGAGGGTCGCTTTGTCGGGGATGTCGGCCAAGGTCGGTCGTCGGCTGGGATCTGCGAAAGGCTGCGTGCGACGAGCGAGCTCTGTTCCATGTTGAGCCGTGCTGCGGGCGTCCGAGCCCGCAGGCGAAATCCTGAGTGAAACGAAGGACCCCGGCGATCACCCCAACGGTGCGAGCTTTGGTGGCGGAGGGCAGGATCGAACTGCCGACCTTGGGGTTATGAATCCCACGCTCTAACCATCTGAGCTACTCCGCCAAGAGGAGGGCGCAACCGAACGGCTGCGTCCCTCTTGATGATACGGGTGGTTGAATTTACGGTCAAACCCATTGCATGGATCCGTTGCATGGAGGGGCGCGCCTTCGGCGCCACCACATGCGGTGGCGCCAACTGTGCCTGCGGCGCCACCTGCGGCCGGATTAGAGTCGCGTCTCTTCCAGAAATCTTCAGCCCCATGTGAGTCTCCTGGCCCGGCACCTTTGCGCCTGAGGCTTTCCCGCTGCGTGCAATGCTAGACTCCCGGGGATGGAACAAACACACAAAGTCGAGGGGCGCATCGCCGGGATCATCCCGGCGCGGCTGGCCTCGACGCGGTTGAGCCGCAAAGTACTGCGCGAGATCGCCGGCCGGCCGATGGTGGAGTGGGTGTGGCGCGCGGCGCACGATTCCGGGCTGATGGACCCGGTTCTGGTGGCGACGGATTCGGATGAGGTGATGTCAGCCTGTCGGGTTCGCGGGATTCCGGCGGTGATGACGTCGCCTGACTGCGCGAGCGGGTCGGATCGGGTGAGGGAAGTGGCGCGGCAGATCGACGCGGAGATTTACGTCAACATTCAGGGCGATGAGCCGATGCTGACGGCGGAGTTCTTTCGGCCGATGCTGGCGCTGTTTGACAGGCCTGAAGTCGAGGTGGCGACGTTGGCCGTGCATTGCCCGCCGCATGAGTTCACGAATCCGAACGCGGTGAAGGTGGTGACGGCGCTGGATGGGCGGGCACTCTACTTTTCGCGGGCGACGATTCCGTTTGACCGCGATGCCACGGGGTTCTCGGGCTACCGTAAACATCTTGGGATTTATGCGTATCGGAAGTCAGCGCTAGAGCGGTTTGCGTCGCTGCCGCCCTCGCCGCTCGAAAAGCTGGAGCGGCTGGAACAGCTGCGGCTGATTGAGAATGGGATCGGGATCTACGTCGCGGATGCGCCCGGCGATACGATCGGCGTGGATACGGAAGAGGATTTGCGGCGGGCCGAAGAGGTGTTGCGCAGCCGAGTTTAGGGCCAAGCTCCTATCGAAGAATTGCGCGCAAGAATCGGGGTGCAGCGAAACGCGCCTTCGACGAATCTAGGTACATGAGCGCGAATACCCAAATCGTGATGTCTACTCCCGTGTCGAAAATCGCAATAGATTCCGAAACCGCATGGCAGCAGCTGACGAGCCGCGATCCGGAAGCGAAGTTTTTCTACGCGGTGTCCACCACCGGCGTCTTCTGTCGCCCAAGCTGCAAGAGCCGGCTGCCGTTGTGTGCGAATGTGCGGTTTTTTGCGTCTACCCTTGATGCACAAGCCGCTGGGTTTCGGGCCTGCAAACGCTGCCGTCCTCTGGAGGATGGACCGTCAGACAAGGTTGCAGCGGGGATCGAGCGTGTCCGCACCTATCTGGAGCGCAATGCCGACCACCGCGTCCGGCTCGACAAACTCGGCCAGATTGCCGGCTTGAGTCCATTTACGGTGCAGCGGCTTTTCAAGAAGCAAATGGGCGTGAGCCCCCTACAGTATCAGCGCGCGCTGCGGGCCGGCAGCCTGCGCAGCTCGCTGCGGCACGGGAGTTCGGTGACCGAGGCGATCTATGAAGCCGGATTTGGATCTTCAAGCCGAGCGTATGAAGGGGCGCAGCTGGGCATGACGCCGGCGCGCTTTGCCCAGGGAGGTAAGGGCGAGCGGATTGGTTGGTGTGCGGCGCGGACTCCGTTCGGCTGGATGATCGTCGGAGCGACCGAAAGAGGTTTGTGCTGGCTCTCGCTGGCGAATACGCGTGCCGAGGCAGAGGCCAGTCTGCGGACCGAATTTCCAGCGGCCGAGTTGCGGCGCGATCCTTCGCTGTCGCGGCTCGTGGACGCGGCGCTGGCGAGCGTGCGCGAAGGCACCGATCTCAGTGAAAGTCGCGGCCGGATCGATTCGCTCGATCTAAGAGGGACCGTCTTTCAGTTGCGCGTGTGGCAGGCGTTGCGGCAGATTCCGCGCGGCGAAACGCAGAAGCTATAGCGAGCTGGCTCGCGAACTCGGCGACCCAAACGCGACGCGTGCCGTGGCTCGGGCCTGCGCGGTGAATCGGGTAGCGCTGCTGGTGCCGTGCCATCGCGTGGTGGGAGCGAACGGCGCGCTGACCGGGTATCGCTGGGGTGTGGAAAGAAAACAGCAATTGCTCGCAGTGGAAAAACGAGCTGTTCGGTAATTCAAATCTGAACAATGTACGCCGGCCCACGTCTCTTCTTCCAGATGTGGGCCTGAACGCTGTTTACGGACCACTGACGACTTAGAGCCGAGCGCCGCCGGAGGCCTTGATGAGCTGGCCGGTCACCCAGTAGGAATCGTCAGAAGCCAGGAACGCCGCGATGTCCGCGATGTCTTTGGGCTGGCCGATGCGGCCAAGCGGAGTTTCCGCTTCGGTCTTCTTCTGGAAGTCGCTGCCGATGAAGCCGGCGGTGTGCGTGCCTTCGGTTTCGATCATGCCGGGGTTGAGTGAATTGACGCGAATCTTCTTCGGGCCGAGTTCGCCTGCGAGCGCAACGGTGATGGAGTCGACTGCGCCCTTGGTGGCGCTGTAAACCGATGCGGTAGGAATACCTGCCGCTGCCACCGAACCAATATTGATCACGCTGCCGCCTTTCGGATCGAAGTGCTTCACGGCTTCCTGCGTGGTGAGCAGCAGACCGAGAACATTCACGTTGAATTGCTTGTGGAAGTGGTCGGGTGTGACCGCTTCCAGCGGGCCGAAATCGTAAATGCCGGCGTTGTTGACCAGAATGCTGATCGGTCCCAATTCCTTTGCCACTGTCTTGACGAGCGGGCCGATGGAGTCGGGATCGGCGACGTTGGCCTGGACCGCGACAGCTTTTCCGCCATTAGCCTTGATGTCGGCAACGATCTTTTCTGCGGCAGCTTTGCTGCCCGAATAGTTCACTGCAACGGCTGCGCCGCGGGCCGCGAACTCCTTGGCGATTTGGGCGCCGATGCCTTTGGATGCTCCCGTAACCAGTGCGACTTTACCTTCAAGATTCTTCATCTCGACCTCTCCTTATCGAATGCCATTTGCTTCGACATTTCGATAACTGTCGAATTGATGGAGCAGGCCACGGGAAGGATTCAGGACTGTTGTGAAAATCCGCCGAACGGGTTTCAGCGGGAGGCGCAGGAGGCGGCGGGGAGGGCCCTGAGGACTTCTGCCAGGGCTTCGAGGACGCCCGGCTTGAGCTTGAGGTAGTGGAACTTGCCCGCGCGGGTGACGTCGATCAAACCGGCATTTTCGAGCTCTTTGATGTGGTGCGAGAGAGTGGCGGGCGCGATCTTCAGCGCGGTCAAGGCGTCGGCGCAGCCCAGCGGGCAGTTGGCTTTGGCAATGCGCTCGAGCAGCTCGTAGCGGCGCGGGTCGGCGAGCGCCTTGAGGAGGGCGGTGCGGCGGGCGCGGGTGAGACGCGGCGTTTTGGCCGGTGCTGCCGGCGGGTTGGCGATGGGGCAGGTCATGTTCAGGATGCAAGGATAGCGCGCGTGGGCTCGAAGGCGTGCGCAACGCTCTTGCCGAGTTGGGCCGATTCGGCGCACAATGGTGCCGCCTGAAGGCTGGGAGCGGAAGGAGATGCTGCCATGAGCACTCTTCTGGTGATCTTCACGGTGGTGTTTGTGCTGACGATCGCCGCGGCCTGCGGCGTGAGCGTTGTGATGATGCTGGGCGGCACCAGCGTTTCGGAAGATCCGCCCTGGCGCAAGCGGAAGGCGACGATGCGGGCGGCCGGGACGCATCACGTGTTTAAGGATCTGCAGTAGGGCGTGTCCTGCGTCTTGCCGGTTCGAGCGCTATCAGCAATGTCACGGCCTGTACCCCCCTATACCTACCTCCCCCCCTCCCCATGTTCGGGGCGCAAAATGCTTATTTTCATCGTGTTACAGGCAGGATGGCTGTGCTAAATTTCTCTGAATCAAGAACTTAGCATGGAGCGATCGGCAATTCGCACTTGCGTTCATCGCGGATCGGTCCCCAATTCACGGGCGATCGCACGACGCTCCGGAGGGGGACTGCTTTTAGTCTGACAGGACACGGGAATTAATCTGCAAAGGGATTTTTTGGGGGGGGATCATTGGTTGACCGGTGTATTCAGAATGAGTGACTTGATATGAAGCAAGACAACATCGGATCCTCGTTCGACAGTTGGCTGCGCGAGGAAGGCATTTACGAAGAGGTCGGCGCAGCGCGCTGAAGCGGGTGCTGGCGGCGACAGGAGAAGCAGTTTTCGAAGGCAGAGATGGTGCGGCCAGCGCGGCGCTCGACCGATTCCTCGATCCTGCGTACGAGGCGGTCACGTTGAGGCACGCTACGGAAGGCTGCACAGGCTGTCGGGCGGCAGGTGCGCGTGGAGCTGGTGTAGATGTCTCGCGGGGGCCGATTCGCTGGCTGAAGCCCTTTATTCCTGTCCGGCCGGATGATTCCATGGCTTCTGACGATGGAAACAAAGCAAAATTCAGTGGCGGGAAGGGCGTTTTTTCGTGGACTGATCCGAGAGATCACCCCGGTCCCCAAAAGCGAGGGACCGGGGGCATCCTGAGATTGTTTGGAAAGCTCATAGAGATCGGAGCCACCCGCCCGGGAAACGTCAAGCTGTCCAAACAATGTCGTGGAAGATCCTAATAATTCCCCAGCCGTACATGAGGATCTGAAGAGCAAAGAACTGGTTGTTGGACGGGTCATTCATCGTATTTTCAAACCCGTTAATCACCTGGGAACTCGGATGTATCAGCTTCGATGCCATCTTCCAGGTCAACTCTTCCTGGTCACCTGACGGGCTCACGTAGACGCGCTTTCCATCTGAACTCGGTGGCAGAGGCGGCATGGTTTCGGCATCGTCCGGCGTCAACCCTTTTAGGCGCTCGGCAACTTCCCTCAAGTCGATATTTGATTCGTTGATGAACTGGGTCGCCTTCGCCTTGCTTCGGAGGCGCACTTGGCCAGACATCACGGCATTGGTCGATTTCAACTCGGAAGGCCGCGGTGCTGTAATTCTTCGCTAGCTCGCTAAGTGCCATTACATGGTAGGGAATTTCCGGTTCTTTGTCCGCCATGATTTCGGAGCTTACCATGAGGCAGGTGGCCCCTCACCGACCCATCCACTCGCCTGCAGTTTCGCGCATAGGTCAAGTCTGTGCCCCATTCATCGCGGCTTTATCGCGATGAGTGGGCCGCGAGTGCTTGCCGTCCACTCCGACTCGATTTCAACGACTGCTCGCATTCCGGTAGCGTAGTGGTTGAAGCTGCTCCATCGGTACTGCTCGGGCGATGCGACCAGTCCCCTCTTTACAGGATTTCGGTGGATATATCGGATTACTTCGGACCGGGCTGTTTCCCCATGAATGTTTGCGTCAAAATAGCGGTCCTGCCAGAACTGCCGGCGATCGCCTCGCAGCTTGCGTGAAGTGATCTGCTTGAGCACTTTCAGGAATTGCGCCAACAGAATGAGGGGCGGCTCGCCGATCAGGAAGTGGGTATGTTCCGGCATCAGGACGTAAGCGTAGACTCTGGCTTGGTGACGCGACCGAGTCTGTTCCAGAACAAACTCAAACGTTTCCTTGGCGGCCGGCGCTTCAAGGAGAGGAAGACGATGGAAGCAGCTGAATGTAATGAAGTGAAGGGCTTCGGCTTTCTGGAACCGCTTCAGGCCGTATGGCATGGTGCAATCGTACGCCGCTGAGACCTGTCCGAAGACCCGCTCATCGCGATAGAGCTGCGATGAACGGGGCACAGCTCCCGTACCAAGATGGGTGGGCCAGCTGCCTTTCTGGAACCGCTTCAGGCCGTATGGCATGGTGCAATCGTACGCCGCTGAGACCTGTCCGAAGACCCGCTCATCGCGATAAAGCTGCGATGAACGGGGCACAGCTCCCGTACCAAGATGGGTGGGCCAGCTGCTCCTGTTACAAGACTATTCGCTACCTGCTGCTGGACAGTCAGCAGAGAGCGCTGCGTTCAGCCCTTTTGTCGCTACCGCCAGCAGGGTCTGGAACTGCGGGGCATCGGGATCTTTGTCGACGACGGAAGCGCGGACGTCGGTGAAGCCTGCGTTGGTGAGCATGGTTTCGATCTCGGCTTCGGTGAAGCCGAGCCACTCGTCGGCGTAGAGATCGCGGGCTTCTTCAAAGCGATGTTTGGCCAAGTCAAGAATTACGACACGGCCGCCGGGGCTGAGAATGCGTGCGGCTTCGCGAATGGCGCGCTCGGGATGCGCGGCGTGATGCAGCGACTGCGAGAAGAAGACGAGGTCGACCGAGGCCGAGTCGATGGGAACTTCTTCCATTTCTCCCAGCCTGAACTCCAGGTTGGAGGCTGCTGCATGCAATGCCTTGTCGCGCGCGACGTCGAGCATCTTTTCAGAGGAGTCGACGCCAATCACCTGCACGGCATTTTGTGAGAGCCAAAGGGCGAAGCCCCCGTCGCCGGAGCCGAGATCGGCGATGGTCATGGGCGGCAAGAGATGGAGGAAGGCTTCGGCGGTGCTCTTCCACGATTTGCCGGGGACGTAGTCTTTGCCGAGGCGGCCGGCCATGCTGTCGAAGAAGGCGCGCATCTTGTCGTGGCGCTTTTTGACGATGCGGCGCATAGCGGCCTGGTCGGCAGCGGCTTCGGGGGTTTCGCCGGCAGCACGGGCGAGAAGCTCGTTCAGGAAGCTGCGGGCCGGAGTTGCGGAGAAACTTGCCTCAGGGGCTAAAGCCCGCCTGGCATCTGGGCCATTTACGGCAGGATCGAAAACGCGATCTATCCCTTTGAGAATCTGTGGGTAGATTTCGGTCGCCCCTCCGGGGCTTTCTGTTTTTTGTTGGCCTTTCCCAGGACTGCGCTTCGCTTGTCCTGGGCTATTCTCCTTCGGCCCCTCCGGGGCGGATGTCGCAGCGGCGTTTTCATCCCCTTGAGTGAGCCGAAGACCCATGGAGACATGACTGGAGTCGTGCCCCTTCAAAACGTCTGCTCTGTTGCGTTCCGAGAAGGGGTGGAGCAAGGAGGTATCGTCGAGCAGACGGTAGAGGCTATTCTTGCCGGTGCGCCGGTCTTCGACGAGTCCTGCCTGTTTGAGCTGCGATAGATGGGTCGAGATCGAACTCTGGCCCATGGTCAGGATCTCCTGCAGCTCCGCCACCGACAACTCTTCCTCCTTTAGAAGCAAGAGGATACGGAGTCGGCTGGGCTCGGCGAGCGCACGTAAACTTTTGGTAATTGACGACATACGAAGATTCTGCTACACATCAATGTATCACGATACGTCGATATTAAGGAGCTTGCATGGCAACCCCCACACTCGAAGTTGAACAGCTTGCCTATAAAGTCGCCGACCTTTCACTCGCCGACTGGGGCCGCAAAGAGATCGCAATTGCCGAGCACGAGATGCCGGGCCTGATGGCGATCCGCAACAAATATGCAGCCGAGAAACCGCTGAAGGGCGTGCGTGTGACTGGCTCGCTGCACATGACGATTCAGACCGCGGTGCTGATTGAGACGCTGGTGTCTTTGGGAGCAGAGGTGCGCTGGGCCAGCTGCAACATCTTCTCGACGCAGGATCACGCGGCGGCGGCGATTGCTGCGACGGGTGTGCCGGTGTTTGCGTGGAAGGGTGAGTCGCTGGAAGAGTACTGGGATTGCACCTATCTGGCGCTGGCGCACAAGGGCGGTAAGGGGCCGGAGCTGGTGGTGGACGATGGCGGCGATGTGACGCTGCTGATCCACAAGGGCTATGAGCTGGAGAATGGCGACAAGTGGGTTGACTCGGCTTCGGGAAGCCATGAAGAGCAGGTGATCAAGGACCTGCTGAAGAAGGTGTATGCGGAAGATCCGCAGCACTGGCACAAGGTGGTGAAGGATTGGCGCGGCGTTTCGGAAGAGACGACGACGGGCGTGCATCGGCTCTATCAGATGCTGGAAAAGGGCAAGCTACTGGTGCCGGCGATCAACGTCAACGATTCGGTGACCAAGAGCAAGTTCGACAACCTGTATGGCTGCCGCGAGTCTCTTGCTGATGGAATCAAGCGTGCGACCGACGTGATGGTGGCGGGCAAGGTCGCGGTGGTGTGCGGCTATGGCGATGTGGGGAAGGGCTGCTCGCACTCGCTGCGCGGCATGGGCGCTCGCGTGATTGTGACGGAAGTCGACCCGATCAATGCACTGCAGGCGGCGATGGAAGGCTTTGAAGTGACGACGGTGGAAGATACGCTGGGCCGCGGCGACATTTACGTTACGACAACGGGCAACGTGGACATCATCACTCTCGAGCACATGAAGGCCATGAAGGATCAGGCCATTGTGTGCAACATCGGGCACTTCGACAACGAGATCCAGATGGACCGGTTGAATGCCGAGAAGGGAGTGAAGAAGCTGAACATCAAGCCGCAGGTGGACGTGTACACGTTCCCGACGGGCAACAGCATCTTCATCCTCGCCGAGGGGCGGCTGGTGAATCTGGGCTGCGCGACGGGGCATCCGAGCTTTGTGATGTCGAACAGCTTTGCCAACCAGACGCTGGCGCAGCTCGACCTGTGGAAGAACAAGGACAGCTACAAGGTGAACGTCTACACGCTGCCGAAGAAGCTGGACGAGGAAGTGGCGCGGCTGCATCTGGAGAAGATCGGCGTGAAGCTGACCAAGCTGACGCAGCGCCAGGCCGACTACATTGGCGTGCCGGTGGAAGGGCCGTATAAGGCGGAGTTCTACCGGTACTAGTTGTCAGAGATCAGGGGTCAGGGATCGGCAAAGCGGGTCCCTGATTTCTGATTTTTTAGCAATCGATACTCTTAGATTCTTATGACTTCTTCGCCTAAGTTTTCTCTCGAGCTCGGACCGCCTCGTACGCCTGAAGCTGCCGCCAAGCTACCAGGCGTGATCGCTCGTCTTGCGGAACTGAAGCCGGCATTTTTTTCTGTCACCTACGGCGCCGGCGGTTCTACGCAGGAGGGTACCTACGACACGATCATGTCGGTGGTGCGGAACACCGGCATTGAAGCCGCGCCACACCTGACTTGCGTGGGTTCGACGCGCGAGCATATTGCGGCGTTGCTGCAACGGTACAGAGATGCAGGCGTGAAGCGCATTGTTGCGTTGCGTGGGGATCTGCCCGCGACGGCGATGAGTCCGTCGGCGCCGGGTGAGTTCCATTATGCGAACGAACTGGTCAGCTTTATCCGCGAGACGCACGGCGAGTGGTTCACGATCGAAGTGGCGGCGTATCCCGAGATGCACCCGCAGGCGAGCGGTACCAGTGCGGACTTTGAGAATTTCCGGCGCAAGGTGGAAGCGGGCGCGGACGGAGCAATTACGCAGCTTTTTTACAATGCCGATGCCTATTGCGATTTCATGGAGCGCTGCGACAAGGCGGGTATTCGGATTCCGATTGTGCCGGGTATTATGCCGATTACCAGTTTTGCGAACATCGTGCGGTTTTGCTCGGGCTGTGGGGCGGAACTGCCGCGCTGGATACGGCTCCGTCTGGAACAACTGCAGGACGATAAGCCGGCACTGCTCGAGTTTGGCGCGAGTGTCGTGACACGACTCTGCGAGACGCTGTTGCGCAATGGAGCGCCGGGTTTGCATTTCTATACCATCAATCAGGCTGAGCCGACAGTGCGCTTATGGGAGAGGCTCGGCCTGATCGTCCCTGCTTGAGAGTCAGTTGCGCTCTGTGTGGTGCCCAGAGATGATTCTTCCCTGCCTGCGTCTGGCCTCGCCATCGAAGAGCCGGTGCCAGGCGCGCCAGATCATGCTGTGCATCAGCCAAGACTGCTCGGCCTTCAGCGCCGCGTAGGATCGCTTCACGTACACATCGAACTCCGGTGGCCAGCCGATGGTGGAGCGTCGTTCGGAGTAGTTCCCTTCAGCCCATTTGGCGAGCACAGCTTTGTAGCCGACGACGTGGGTCACGAAGTCGAGCAGACATTGCGGCATCTGTTCTTCAAGAATGAGAGCGGCCTTCTCGATGATGATCTTCTCGCGCACATCGTTCAGCGGCATGAAGATGGTGGTCATCCAAAGGACCCACTCCTTCATTTCGGAGTCGAGGATCGGATCGCTCTTTTCTTTGCCTTGGCGTTTCAGCAGCGAGCGGTAGGCGATGTTGCCGGCCTCCGATGCAACATAGAGCGGGCCGTAGAACTCGTTGAGCCGCTCGTTTACGAGGCGGAGCTTGTCGTGCCGACGCGCAAGCATGTGCGCACTGATCGAGGTGATCAGGTAGCCGCTCATCGCCAGGATCACGGTGAGGATGACCGCGTTCTGCAGGATGGTGGGAACGGAGAGGATGTCCATGCGCTTGCCTCGGCGGAAGTATACGGGGCGGCGGGCCGATTGGGTGTGACTGGGGCTACAGCGATTCCGGGCGGAGAGAGAGCGGGATTGTTTCCGCGGAATGGTGGGATCGGCCACACGCCGCCGCAGCAGGCCAGGCTCTCCCGCGCCGCGAGTTTACGGGACAAAAAACATTCCTCAGGGGCTAAAGCCCGGCGGATTTTCCGCTCGCTGCGGCACGTCCGGCTTTGCCGGGGTGGCAGTAGAAGTTTGGCATTTACGGTCGTGGCTCCCGGTTGTGTTTTCACTCTTCTCGGAAGACATGAGCGGGATGAGCGCCGTCCCTACGGGACTCCGTGTGAATTGTTGTTTTTGCCAACCCCACGCTGAAGGGTGGGGCTAAACGCCACTGCGCCTACGGCGCGAGCAACGGGCCGCTGCGGCATGAAGCTTCTGCACAGGCCAACTTGAGGGACCACACCACCAACCTGAGCCTCCGGCTAGAGCGGGAGGATGCTTACCTGCTGTTCGCCTTCGACCGATCCGGGACGATCTTGATCTCGAAGATCTTTGGCCAGAGCTTGCCGGTGACGAAGAGGCGGTCGTGCGCGGCGTCGTACGCGATGCCGTTGAGGACCGCTTCGGCGGTTGAGTGTTCGCTGGCCGGGAGGATGCCACTCAAGTCAATCCAGCCGAGGACCTGACCTGTAGCAGGGGAGATGCGTGCGATGCGATCCGCGTGCCAGACGTTGGCATAGATTTCGCCGTGGATGAATTCGAGTTCGTTGAG
Organism: uncultured Acidobacteriaceae bacterium; assembly: GCA_963778705.1. Lineage (GTDB taxonomy): Bacteria > Acidobacteriota > Terriglobia > Terriglobales > Acidobacteriaceae > Telmatobacter. The sequence goes on along the minus strand of CAVZVM010000011.1, from coordinate 213,796 downwards.
CTGCGGCACCGGCTTGCCATGATCCATGACGGTGATGCGGCGTGTTTCACGAAATGTGGCTGGATCGAAGAAGCGCAGCGAATTGGATCCGTCGCTCAGGATCAGGCTTTTTGAATCGTGGGTGAGTCCCCACCCTTCGCCCTCGTAGTTGAAGGAGCGCAGAAAGCGAAAGGTGGCGCGGTCGTAGACGAACGCGACGTGCGATTGCCAGGTGAGCTGGATGAGCGTGTTGCCCCAGTCGGTGAGGCCTTCGGCGAAGTACTTATCGGGCACCTCCTGGAACTTGAGGATGCGACCGGTTTCGAGGTCTTCTTCGCGGAGAGACGATTTGCCTTCGATGCCGGTGCTCTCGTAGAGGTGGCCGTCGAGATAGACGAGGCCCTGCGTGAAGGCCTGCTGGTCGTGCGGATAGGTGTGGACGATGCGGTAGGAATCGGCAGCGAAAACGCAGAAGGCCGGTCCTACACCGAGACAAGACGAGCAGAAGAGCAGCGTGCAGCAGAGCCAACGAGAGACGGCGGCAGGTATGTTCATCGGCCTCCGTGGAATTGCCCGAAGTGGCGGGCCATCATGACTGCCATGATCAGAATACCGGCGCCGGCGAGCCCAACATGCACGGCATTGTGCAGGTCAAAGCTGCCGACCCGCACGATCAGCAGGTACGCCGCCACGAGGTTGAAGAATCCCCAAACGACATTCACGGTCGAGGAAGACAGACCTTGTCCTGGTGGCGAGGCAAAGGGGCTTTGGAAGGGGCGGCCGGAGATGCCGTTGCTGAGATGAGGCAGGGCGTTCGCGAGGAAGGCTCCGCCGAAGAAATAAGCCGGAAAGATGAACCAGTGCATATCGTGCTCGATTCAGTGTCCGATTTTGATTTTAGCTTGCGCCGAGGTAGATGAAGCGCAGCAGGAAGAGGACGGCGAGGATGTAGAGCAGCCAGTCCTGGCGGCGGTAGTTGCCGGTGGCGAGATGGAGGACGGCCCAGGCAATGATGCCGAAGCCGAGCCCATTGGCGATGGAGTAAGTGAGCGGGATCAGGATCAGGGTGAGAAATGCGGGAACGGCGACCAGGGGTTCGTGCCAGCGAATCTCGGTGATGGTGGCGAGCATGAGCGAGCCGACGAGGATGAGGGCGGGTGCGGTTGCAGCGGATGGAACGACTCCGACGAAGGGCGCGGCGCCAACGGCGGCGAGAAAGAGCAGCCCGGTCACGATGGCGGTGATCCCGGAGCGGCCTCCGGCTGCGACGCCTGCGGTCGACTCGACGTAGCTGGTTACGGTGGAGGTTCCGGTCAGGGAGCCGAAGACGGTGGCGGTAGCGTCGGCGAGCAGGATGCGATTGAGTCGCGGAATGGAATGATCGGCGGCGATGAGGCCGGCGCGCTTGGTGACGGCGACGAGGGTGCCGAGGTTGTCGAAGAGATCGACAAAGAAGAAGACGAAGATGATTTCGAGGAGGCCCTTGTTGAGTGCGCCACGAATGTCGAGCTTGAGAAATGTGCCGGCCAGGCTCTGAAAGCCTCCAGCGGCGGGCGCCCAGTGTACGAGGCCGAAGGCCCAGGCGATGCCGGTGATCGCAAGCACGCCGATGAGGATCGAGCCGCGGACTTTCTTGATTTCGAGCGCGACCATGAGGATCAGGCCGAAGAGCGCGAGCGCTGTGGTGGGATTACGGATGTTGCCGAGGCCGACGAGGGTTGCCGGATCGCTGACCACGAGGCCTGCATTACGAAACCCGATGAAGGCGATGAACAGGCCGATGCCGCTGGCGACGGCGGCGTAGAGCTCATGCGGAATCGACCGGAGGATCATCTGGCGGATGCCCGCGCCGGTGAGGGCGAGAAAGATTACGCCGGAGATGAACACGGCGCCGAGCGCGGTCTGCCAGGGGATGTGCATCTTGAGGCAGACGGTGTAGGTGAAGTAGGCGTTGAGGCCCATGCCGGGCGCGAGCGCGATGGGATAGCGCGCGAGGATGCCCATGAGAATCGAGCCGAACGCCGCGGAAAGGCAGGTGGCGGCTGTGACTGCAGGCAGAGGGACGCCGGCGGCGGCGAGGATTGCCGGGTTGACCAGCACGATGTAGGCCATCGTGAGAAAGGTCGTGACGCCGGCGAGGATCTCGGTGCGCCAGTTGGTTCCCAGATGTGTGAACTCAAAATAGCGTTCGAGGAGCTTGAGCATGGGTGGGAGCTTTTAGAAGAACACAGACGTGGCGTCACGCAAAGGAATTTGTGCATTGGTCGTCCGGCATTCACGGATTCTTGAGCGGGAATTGATATGCTCTCAGTCGCGACAAGGCCGGTACGACTGGTGCTGTCTGCAAAGCGTCTTACCTTGACAGCGAACGAACACTTTCCCAACCGTTGAGACAGGAGAGCAGCGATGCCTACGTTCAAGACCAAAGACGGCACGAGGATTTACTACAAAGACTGGGGGACGGGGCAGCCCATCGTGTTCAGCCACGGGTGGCCTCTGAGTTCCGATGCGTGGGAAGACCAGATGCTTTTTCTTGCGTCGCGCGGTTTTCGCACGGTCGCGCACGATCGGCGCGGGCATGGGCGCTCGGACCAGCCATGGGACGGCAACGATATGAACACGTATGCCGACGATCTCGACGAACTTGTGGACGAGCTGAATCTGAAGAAGGCGATTCATGTAGGGCACTCGACAGGCGGCGGAGAAGTTGTGCGCTACATCGCCCGGCATGGATCGAAGCGCGTGGCGAAGGCAGTGCTGATTGGGGCGGTGCCACCGCTGATGCTGAAGACGGAGGCAAACCCGGGAGGGCTGGGGATCGAGGTCTTCGACGGGATCCGCGCCAATGTGCTGGCCGACCGGTCGCAGTTTTTCAAGGATCTGACGATCCCGTTCTACGGCGCCAATCGCGAAGGGTCGAAGGTGTCGCAGGGACTGCGCGATTCATTCTGGATGCAGGGCATGATGGCGGGCTTCAAGGCTGCGTACGACTGCATCAAGCAGTTCTCGGAGACAGATTTTACGGCTGACCTCAGGAAGATCGATGTGCCCACGCTGATCATTCACGGGGACGACGATCAGATCGTGCCCATCGGCGACTCGGCGATGTTGTCGGCGAAGCTGGTGAAGGGCGCCAATCTGAAGATCTATCCGGGTGCGCCGCATGGCTTGTGCTCGACGCACAAGAACCAGGTGAGCGAGGACCTGCTGGCGTTCATCAACGAATAGAAGCGGGAAATCGAATCGGAGATGCGTCTGGCCTGCGCGGATGAATGATGCCGGGTGGCCACAGCCAGGCTCAGGCCGCGAGCTGTTTGCGGGCGCTGCGGCGCAGCAACCAGTTCATGGATGCTCCCTGGGTGACGATCGAAAACACCACGACCACATAGGTTGCGCCAAGCATCCACGAGCGTCCCAGAGCCTCCGGGACCGAGAGGGCGAGTGCAATTGATAGACCACCACGCAGTCCACCCCAAGTCAGTACAAAGGTGGAGCTGCGATGAGCGGGGCGAAGCAGGCGCACGAGGCCGAGCAGGGCGGCTACGGCGATGAACCGGACGGCATTCACGGAGAGGATTGCGGCGAGCCCGGTGAGGATCGTGGTGCGATCGAGGGAGATGGCCATGGCCTCAAGGCCGAGCAAGACAAAGAGCATGGAGTTCTGGATTTCGTCGATCACAGTCCAGAAGCCGTCGACGCTATTGTGGGCGATGCGTTCGTTAGGAAGCTTGCGATTGAAGTGGCGGAGTGCGATTCCGGCGACCACGGCTTCGAGTGGCGCGGAGACGTCGAGCAACTGGGCGAAGGCATAGCCGCCAAAGGCGAGGGCGACGGAGAGAAGAATGTCGACCTGGTAGGAGTCGACGCGGCGCATGAGATGCGAGGTGAACCATGCAGCTGCAAGGCCCACGAGGATTCCGCCGCCGGCCTTGGCGAGGAGAATACCGGCAACCTGCCAGGGTGTTGGTGCGCGCCCGGCAGCGACTTCGAGCATGGTGATAAAGAGAACGGCGCCGATGCCGTCATTGAAAAGAGATTCGCCGGCCAACTGGGCTTCGATGCGTTTGGGAATGCCGGCGCGGCGGAGCATTTCCAGTACGGCGATGGGATCGGTGGGAGAGATCAGCGCGCCAAAGATCAGGCACTCGATCCAGGGAAGACGCCCACGGCTTAGGAGCGCCATCGATAAGGCGACAAAGAAGAAACAAACCGCGGTGCCGATGGTCGAGAGCAGGGAGACAGCGAGTTTCTCGCGGAGGAGCTGATCGAGATCGAGGAGAAAGGCCCCGGCGAAGAGCAGTAGAGGCAGCATACCGTCGAGGATCAGCGTGCCGAAGTTGATTTGATGGACGAGGCTGGATGCCCACACATGAATTGCGGGAACGCCCTGCGAAGCCAGCATGAGTGCTACGGACGCGATCACCGTGAGCAGCATGGTGCCGATGGTGATGGGCAATTTGAGCCAACGGGTACTGATGAGACCGAAGACGGCTGCTGTAGCGAACAGGAGACTCAGGATTTGCAGGGTGGTCATGGGCAGCCTTGCCAGCGGATGCACTTATGGTAGCGGCCACGGCAGACAAAGGCTACGCGATTCGGATGCGATGCCTGCTCGAATGCTAGAGGAGTTTTGCGGCGTCCTTGGCGAAGTACGTGGCGATGAAGTCGGCGCCGGCGCGGCGAATGCCGATCAGCGATTCGAGGATGGTGCGGTCGCGATCGAGCCAGCCCTTCTCGAATGCGGCCTGCAGCATGGAGTATTCGCCCGAGACCTGATAGGCGCCCATGGGCACATCGAAGCGCTCGCGCGCAGCGAGGACGATGTCGAGGTAGGGCATCGCCGGCTTCATCAGGATCATGTCGGCGCCTTCTTCGAGATCGAGCTCGATCTCGCGCAGCGCTTCGCGCAGATTAGCGCCATCCATCTGGTAGCTTCTGCGGTCGCCGAACTGGGGGGCGGAGTCGGCCGCTTCGCGGAAGGGACCGTAGAAGGCCGAGGCAAACTTCGAGGCGTAGCTGAGAATCGGGGTCTCGGTGAATCCGTTCTCGTCGAGGTCTTCGCGGATCGCGGCCACGCGGCCGTCCATCATGTCGCTGGGAGCGACGATGTCGGCACCGGCGCGGGCCAGACTTGTTGCGGTGCGGGCCAGCAATTCGAGCGAAGGGTCGTTGTCGACGAAGAACTCGTCGCCGGATTTTTTCACCACGCCACAGTGGCCGTGGCTGGTGTATTCGCACAGGCAGACGTCGGCGATGAGCACGAGCTTTTTGCCGGCGGGCGATTGCTTGAGGGCGCGGAGACCCTGCTGGACGATGCCGTTGTCGTCCCATGCGCCGGTGGCTTGTTCGTCCTTGGAGTCGGGCAGGCCGAAGAGCAAGAGGCCGCCAATGCCGAGCTGCGCCGCTTCTTCGGCTTCGCGAAGGGCCTCATCGACGGAAAGATTGAACACTCCGGGCATGGAACTCACCGCGTTGCGTACACCTTTGCCAGGACAGAGAAAGAGGGGGTAGATCAGGTCGCCGGGCTCAAGCGAAGTTTCGCGAACCAGGGCGCGCAGCGATTCGGTGCGCCGCAGGCGACGCATACGATTTTGCGGAAAACTCATGGGTCAATTGTAGGGGACCAGGGACCAGGGAATAGGGACTCGAACTGGCTGCATAAATGACCGGAGGGCGCGCTGGTTATTCCTCAGGGGCTGAAACCCCTCTTCTTTCGGACTATTTCGGCACGACTAAAGTCGTGCCCTGGCACAAAACCATTTTATGCAACCAGTTCCAGGAATTGAGGGGACGGAAGAACTGGCGGAGTTCGCGGCGTTAGGGTCAGGAGGGCGGCAGTGGTGGTTCCGCCAAATCTGCTGGCTCTGCTCACTCCGCGAACACGCGCGAAGGACGCCCAACTCCGCTAGCTTCGCCGGCGTCACAGTTGGTCGTAGAGCGTGGTGTTGCGATAGCCGAGCAGAGTCACCAGCGTCCAGATACCGAGTGCGAGGCCGAGAGGAAAGATGTGAAACAAGGAGAAAATCGAGGCGACGACGGCCACCACCCGGCCCCACGGAGCGCGTTCCATCAGGCCCCAGCCGGCGAATACCGCGAGTGCCGAGCGAACGATCATCATGGACCAGGCGAAGCGGATCAGAGCCGGGCCGAACCACCATCCGGGCCCAAACGAATGGCCCCAGGGCCCCCAGCCACCATGGAAGAACGAACTGGCGAAGGTCATTCCGATGAGGCCGAAGGCCAGGGACAGACCCCCGTACACGAACCAGACGATGCTGAGCGCGCGGATGCGGCCGGCGTAGTTCTGGAGCTGGAAATCGAAGTTGGGCACCGGAGGAATCGGTGCTGCGACGGGGCGGCCGCATTGAGCACAAACGGGTTGTCCGGGCGCCAAAGCCTGACCACATGCGCTGCAAAACATCGTGCCCTCCTTATGCTTGCGACCGTGGGTTACTCCGGCTGGGAGTGAATACGCGGGTCGGGGCGCATTCGTTCCCATCGTTCTTCGTGGCGGTCGTCGCGAAGGACCAGCTCTGCGATGTGACCTTCCGGGTCGCGTTCGACCGCGATGCGGGTAATGCTGGAGCCGTTGGGGTAGAAGAGGGTGGAGAGAGACTCGGCAGCCAGCTCGGAGATTTCGCCATGGATGCTCTTCTCATAGAGCTGGTCGCCCTGGCGGAAGATGGTGACCGCCAAAGCGCCGTGCTCGTCGGCATATTCCCCGGCGAAGCTCTCCAGTTGGGCCGGGGTCAGATGAAGGGCGGGCGGATGCAGAGGAATAACCAGCCGTTCGGCGTAGGGCGCAGGTTCCTGCTTCGGGTCAACGCGATGCGAGAGCAGCCAGCGGGGTAGTTCGGGCTCGTTAAATGCGCGGAACCAGCAGTCGTGCTTCAGATTCTGGTAGACCCAATAGCGGACGTGACCGCCAGAGGCTTTGAGCGCGGCGTACATTAGTTCGTCTTCGCGCACAGGCACGACGGGATCGTCGCTGCCGTGGAAGAGCCAGATGGGAGTGCGCCCAAGGGCATGCGCGTACTCGCCCGGCAGCGTAGCGACTTCATGCCAGCGTTCTGGGGCATAGCTCCAGAAGATGCCGCCGGCTGCGAGGGCAATGGCGGCCCACCGCTTGGGGTAGGTGCGTGCCAGTTCCCAGGCTCCGTAGCCGCCGAGGGAGAGCGCGGTGAGATAGGTGCGGGACGTGTCGGCGTGGAACTCGATGGTCTCCTGATCGAGAGCCGCCATGGCCATCGTCATCATGTCCGGATCGGTCCAGTAGTGCAGCTGGGGACACTGCGGCATGACGATGATGAAGGGCCAGCGTTCCGGATGATCGCGCACGGCGGCGGGCAGGCCTACCTGGGTCTGCCACATCCCCTCGCCTCCGCGTTCGCCGCGGCCGTGCAGAAACAGGATGATCGGCCATTGGCGGCGATCGTCGCGGCGGAAGTCTTCGGGAAGGTAGACCTGAAAGCGGTAGGTGGCTCCATGCAGGTCCACGGTTCGGTTCAGGAAGCCGGTTTCCTGAAATTCGGGATGAGCACCGTGAAAAGGAGAGGGTGCGCCCGCCCATGTGGCCACAGGAGCGACCAACAGGCAGAACGCCAGAGCCTTCGCGGTGCCGTGCATACGTTTTCTCATCATAAGGCCGGCTTTGCCGGAAAGACACGCAAAAGTCCCGTGGGCTGAGTCATGTAGGACGTGGTGGCGCAGAAGGGTATCCCGGAGTTTCTTTCGTAATTCCTGACAAATTTCTTACGTATCTGCATGAAAGAATGAAGCTGCCGTCGTAAGTCAGGCCCGCATGAAAGAACTCGAGTCCGGAGAACAAGTCGACCACTACCGCGTGGATGCGGTTGTCGCCCACAGTGGGATGGCGGTGCTTTATAGGGCGACCAATGTCGAGAACGGCGTGCAGGTGGCCCTGAAGGTTCCCCGGCCGGAGATGGAGTCGGACCCCATCCTTTTTGAGCGCTTCAAGCGCGAGGAGGAGATCGGCCAGCTGCTGGACCACCCTGGGGTGGTGAAGACCTTCAACAGCGAATACCGCAGCCGCGTTTACATGGTCATCGAGTGGGCCGAGGGCAAGCTGCTGCGGACACTGCTGAATGAACAGAAGCGATTGCCGGTGGAACGCGCTGTGGGGATCACGCTCAAGATTTGCGACGCACTCGACTATATGCACAAACGCGGGATCGTGCACCGCGACCTGAAGCCTGAGAACGTGATGGTAGACGAAGACGACAACATCAAGTTGATCGACTTCGGCATTGCAATGAAGGAAGACGCCCGGAGGCTGACGTTCACGAACCTGTCGGCGACGCTGGGGACTCCGGATTATATTTCGCCGGAGCAGGTGAAGGGGCAGCGAGGCGACCAGCGGAGCGATGTTTATTCGCTGGGCATCATGCTCTACGAGATGCTGACCGGCGAGGTGCCATTCGGCGGGCCGAACCCACTGGCGGCCATGAACGAGCGACTTTTGGTCGACCCGCCCTCTGCCCGGAAGCTGAATGCCGAGATCTCTCCGGAACTGGAGGAGATCCTCTACCGCGCGCTGGAGCGCGATCCGCGCCACCGCTATGCCACGGCGCACGAGATGATGTGGGACCTGGAGCACCAGGACCAGGTGGGTGTGGAAGGACGCGGCGGTCGCAGTGCAGGGCGGAGGGGCGTGAACAAACAAGTTCTGCTCTATACCGGGATGGCTCTGGTGCCGGTGGTGCTGTTCGCATTGATGCTGCTGCTGGCGAAGCACTAAGCCGGACGCGGAAAACCGCAGTCTACCGACCGATTCCCACAAGGGAGATCACGAGGCCGCTGCCGCTGAAATCATTCAAGAGGTCAATCTCTCCGCTGCGTTCTCCTTTAGCGCGAGGAGCGAACTTGACCCGAATGTCGCACGTGTCCCCATGCGGAATCGGAGACGAAGTACAGTTGTCGGTCTCCGAGTAATCGCCTTTGACTTTCAGCTCGACAATTCTGATGGGCCCCAAGGTCCTTGCGGTCAGGGTGATCGTTTCCTCGATGCTCTGCATTCCCACCGGCAGCTCGGAAAACTTGACGGAGTAGGCGGAGGCGGCGAGGGGGCCCACGTTCACGGTGACGGGCACGGTAAGTTGGACTCGATGGGAGTCCTGCGCATATGTGATGAGGACGGATGTCTTGCCCGGCATCCTCGGCGTAACTTCTCCCTGTCGATCTACCGATGCGATGTCGGGTTGAACGGAGGAATAGGTAATCCTGGAAGAGTAGGTCATGTCGCCTCTCGTTCCATCCGAGAAGACTGCCTCAGAGACGATTGGCACCGGACCGTCGGGAGATCGGAAGATGGGCGGCGCATTCAGAAGCAGGAGTTTAGTTGGCGGATTGCTGGGCTCCACATCGATGGTGATCGGTTCGGAGTCGATGGGTTTTCCCGGCTGCAGGACGCCGACGGCGGTGAACTGGAATTTGCGGCAGCATGCATCCCTTGGAACCTTCACTTCAACTCGTGTCGGAGTTTCGGATGGAGGGGTAAAGAAATCGAAGGGCGACTCGCCGATGAGCGACACCATCTCGACTTTGGCGTCGGGAGATTCAATGGTTACGGAGAGCGTGTCGCCGGGATGAACGAGTGTGCCGCTGGGAGGCGAGGTGATCTTGAGGGTCTGTGCAGTAGCAGCGCCGATCGCAGCGAACGCGACCACCGAGCACACGCCTGTCGTCAACGAGATTCCGAGCTTCAAGTGCGCACCCAAGCGGTAAGGGACCTGTGGCTGATTATAGGGATTGAGCGATGGGCCGAGACTGTGCTTTTGTTGCATTGCCAGAAGGTCAGGGGCTGCCAAACTCGCGGTCTGGTCGACACACCCTAGCGATACGAGTCGTCGCGGTGGATGACGAACTCGGGATACGCGCCGCCGCCCAACTCGTGCAGGTCCATTCCGACTCGCTCGCCGTCCGGGTCGACCCGGAAGGGAACGATGCGATTCAGCAGGGCAAAGAGCAGATAAACGACCGGCAGGATGAGTCCGAGTAAAGTTGCGACTCCGATCAACTGCGCAACCATCTGACCTGGTTGCGGGGCGAAGATGCCAGCAGCGACGATTCCCCAGAGTCCAGCTGCGGCGTGCACGGAGACGGCGCCGGAAGGATCGTCAATGGACACCGCGAGCTCGAGGAATTCAACGAGCAGGGGGATGCCGATCCCGGCGACGATTCCGGTAAAGATGGCGCTCATCGGCGATACGACGCTCGAACACGCACTTGACGTGACCAGGCCAGCGAGCCAGCCATTGGCGCAGAGGCTGGCGTCGGGCTTGCCGAAGCGGACACGGGTCATGACAAAAGTAGCGGCGAGCGCAGCGGCGGCCGAGAGGAGAGTATCGATCGCTGTGCGGGGAAGCTGAGACGGAGGGGCGCCTAGCCAAATCATCGCCCCGGCCGCATTGAAGGCAAGAAAGCCGATGAATGCGATGAGACATCCGAAGAGAACGTAGACGACATGGTGCCCAGGCATCGCTGTGGCGAGCCCCTCTTTGGGAAATTTGCCGCGCCGTGGGCCGAGAATCCAAATGATCGTCAGTGCGGAGAGTCCGCCAAGGACATGAACAGAGGCAGCACCGCCGGGATCGTGGAATCCAGCACCGAGTCCGAAGTTCGCTCCGAGTTGCGCCAGCCATCCGCCGCCCCAGGCCCAGTGAGCGAAGAAGGGGAAGACGAGCGCGGCGAGGACTGTGGCAGTGGCGACGCCGGCAGTGAGGCGCCAGCGATCGGCTCCAGAGCCCCAGGGGATAAGAACCGCCAAAGCGAGGGCAAGGAACTCGAACAGCGTCGCGAGTTGCGTGCGTGTGGACGACGTATCGAAACCGCTGAGAAACCATGGACCCGTTCCGGCCCAGTTCCAGGGTTTGCCGGCGATGTGCGCCACGTGGCCAACGCCAATCCAGCTGTCCGCGTACGTTGCGCCGATCAAGGCAAAGACGAGGACGGCGGCGGCGACGACGACCAGGCTGCCGAGCAATGCTTGAGCCGCAGAGCGAGCACGTCCCAGCCCGGTATTCAGCAACGCAATTCCGGCCGGTGCAAGCGGAGCCAGGAGCAGGAGCACGAACGCCAGATTGAAGTCAGATTCGGAGAGAGACGGAGAGGGTACGATCATGACCGGCGGTCTCCCGGCATGTGTCCGCGGATCGCGACCACGAGTCCCATCGCCTGAACCGCGAGCCCACACGCGACGAACGCTGCGCGGGAGGATGAAGCCGGAAACAGCAGGATTGCGGCAATGGAAAGGAAGAAACCGGCCGGCATCACGAGCAGTCCTGCGTATTTCATAACCCCGTTCCTCTTACGCCTTCGCCTTCACGTGGGGGATCCATGAGACGTGGGCCTTATTCGATAGACATCTCGTGTCCGAGCATCCTGCCCGCAAAAAGATCGCACTATGAGACGGACGGCCGCCCGGATGAAGCGCCTTTACGAATTCTAAATGAATTCCTCGCGGGAGAGACGCGATAAAGGAAGCATGCATGATCGTCTCGATCGGGCTCACCGCATGTTCCCTATGTTGCTTGGTGTGGTCACACTGGCCGGCGTTGTTGTCTTGCTGGTATGGGATGTGAACCCCACCCTTTTTCCAGCCCGAGCGCACGATTCTCTGGCTGCGCTTCCGCTGGCGCTGATCGCCGTCGCTTATTTGGTCTATCAGACGGTACGGCGGCCTCCTCCCGCGGAGATGGTGAAGGCGATTCTGCTGGCCGCGGCGTTTTTTCTATGGGCTGCGAATCAGTTCTGGCCGAATCTGCGCCAAGCCACGCTGTTCAACGATCTGGCCATTGCGTTGTTCGTGCTGGATGTCTTTCTGGTGATGGCGGGATGGCCTTCGACACAGCCGGACGAGAGTTTTGCGGAGAGCTATGCGACGCCTCCAGCGGATCGGCGTCCCTGAAATCCACACAGGCGGGAAGTAGTCGAGCGTGAAATCGATGTGCTAGCTTGGATGCGAAATCCCATTCTCTGAAACGCGCGACGTCAGGGCACAGGTGGGGTGTCGATTGAATCACCCTTTGTCACAAGGCGAATTCCATCAGCGCGATACGAGTGTTTCGCATGACGAAACATTTTTTGTTTTTCAAGTGAGGCGAACATTGCGTGCGCGGTTCAGACTGCTATATTGAACTTTCGGGGCAACCGAAGCGCAGCTTCCCTTTGCAACAAAAACATAATTGACCGCAGGTCGCGTGATCGCCGGCACAGCGCGCTGCTTGTGGCATGAAAACTGAACGACGAAGCAGGAAAAGCATTCATGGCGCAGATATTCGATCGCAGCTCCAATGCTTTGGCTCGGATGAGCCTGGTATTGACGGGGCTGATTGTGATCGCACTGGGTGTCACGCTCGATGAGTTGCAGCGTTCTCCGTGGGTGACCCGCCAGGGTCAGAGGCCGGAGCAGCCAGTGCCCTTCAGCCACAAACACCATGTGCAGGGTTTGGGGCTGCAATGTCAGTACTGTCACGTAACGGTCGAGAAGTCGAGCTACGCCGGAATCCCCCCCACCAAGACCTGCATGAACTGCCACGCGCAGATCTGGACGAATGCGGCGCTGTTGGAGCCGGTACGCAACAGTTGGGCGACGGGACAATCGCTGGTGTGGACTAAGGTTCACGATCTTCCGGACTTTGCTTACTTCAGCCACGAGATTCACGTGAATAAGGGGCTGGGCTGCTCGAGCTGCCATGGGCGCGTGGACATGATGCCGCTGATGTATGCGCAGAACACGCTGCAGATGGAGTGGTGCCTCGACTGCCATCGCAACCCGGCGAAGAATTTGCGGCCCACGAGCGAGATTTACAACATGGCGTGGGAAGGCCCGAAGGAAGATCAGCCGGTCTGGTGCGCCGTGGGGGATGACAAGGTCGGCACGCCAACCGCGCAGAGTGTGAATTGCGTGACCAGCGATCCGGGAGCTGCGGGACCGCAGCTGGCTTCGCTCGAATTGCCGTTGCATGGGGCAAAGGGCCTGGCGGGCGATGTTGCCGGAGCTGCGCTGCCGACGCCGGTGAGCTACCAGAAGTTCACGGGCCAGATGGAGCTGGGGCATTTTCTTGAGAAGCAGTACCACATTCGTACGCCGCGAGAGCTGACCAGCTGCGAGGTCTGCCACCGATGAGCCGCGAGCAGATGGAAGCAAAGAAGAATTCGACGGGGAACACCTTGGAGAATGCTGACAATAAGGTTGCGCACAGCAGTAGCGCACCGATGAGTTTGGCTCAGGTGCGAGAAGAACTGAAGGGCGTGAAGGGCAAACGGTATTGGCGCTCGATCGACGAGCTGGCCGATACCGCTGAGTTTCAGGCGGCGGTGGAGCGCGAGTTCCCGAGTGCGGCACAGGAGTGGGTTGATCCGGTATCGCGGCGCGGCTTCCTTAAATTGATGGGCGCCTCGATGGCGCTGGCCGGTGTGGCCGGCTGTACCAAGCAGCCCGACGAGCCCATTTATCCCTATGTGAAGGCTCCCGAAGATCTGGTACTGGGCAAGCCGATGTATTTTGCGACGGCGAATCCGTTGCCCACGGGCGCTGTGCCGGTGCTGGTGAAGAGCGATCAGTTTCGCCCGATCAAGGTCGACGGCAATCCGGAGCATGCCTATAACCATGGCGGATCGGATGTATTTTCGCAGGGCACGCTGCTTGAGTTGTACGATCCCGATCGGTCGAAGCATGTGACCTATCGCGGTGAGCCCCGCGAGTGGGCGGAGTTTGCGCAGGAGCTGCGTCTGCAGGCTGCGGCCAGCAAGGATGGAACCGGCCTTTATTTTTTGAGCGCGACAATTACGTCGCCGACGCTGGCGCGGCAGTGGACTGCGGTGCAGAAGGCTTACCCAAAAGCGACGCTGGTTCAATACGATCCGGCGATTGCCGGGACGTGGCTTGAAAAGGGCCTGAATGTTCAGTACGACCTGAGCCAGGCCGATGTGATTGTCTCGCTGGATGCAGACTTCCTCTCGGGTGCGGCCTATCCGGGCTTCCACAAGCTGTTGCGGGATTACGCGTTGCGGCGCAAAGAGCCCGAGAAGGGCATGAATCGCCTCTACTCCGTGGAGAGTTCGACCACCACGACGGGGATGAAGGCGGAGCATCGGCTTGCGTTACGAGCGAGCGAAATTCCGGCATTTGCGGCGGCGTTGGCTGCCGCAGTGGGTGCGCCTGGTGCGACGGCTCCGTCGTATGCGTGGACCGGTGAGCAGACGGCATTTCTGAATGCTCTTGCGAAGGATCTGAAGGCGAATGCAGGGAAGAGCGCGGTTCTTCCGGGGCTCTATCAGGATGAGTCGGTTGCGGCTCTGGCGCTTGGGATCAATGCTGCGCTCGGTAATGTCGGCAAGACGGTGGCCGTCTCGTCCGAACCATCAATTCCGTTGCCCAGCGATCAGATTGCGGGGATCAAGTCGCTCGTCGCCGATATGAATGCCGGCAAGGTGGATTGGCTGGTCATTCTGAACGGTAACCCGATCTACAACGCGCCTGGGGATCTCAATTTCCTGGATGCCTTCAACAAGGCCAAGATTGTGGCGCATCTCGGCCCGAACGCGGATGAGACGGGGCAGATCGCCCATTGGCACATTCCTTCGGCGCACTATCTTGAGTCGTGGTCGGATGCGCGTGCCTATGACGGCACCGTGTCGGTGGTGCAGCCGCTGATCGATCCGCTCTATGGCGGCAAGACCGCGCACAATGTGTTTCAGACTCTGCTGGACGAGCCACTGCTGAGCACGTTCGATGCGGTTCGGATGACGCAGAAGGACAACATCAAGGGCGACTTCGAGACTGGCTGGCGCAAGGCGCTGCATGATGGCTGGATCGAAAACACGGCTTACACATCTTCGGGAGCAGCAAAGTCCCTTCCGACGGCGAACGTTCCCGTGCCGACATCAAAAGATGCGCTGGAGATCATCTTCCGTCCCGATCCGAATGTGTACGACGGCCGGTGGTCGAATGTGGGCTGGCTGCAGGAGTTGCCGAAGCCGGTTACGAATTTGAGCTGGGACAATGCGGCGATCGTCTCCGGTGCGACGCTGACCAAGCTCGGTCTCGAAGAGCAGGACATCGTTGAGCTGACGGTCGGCAACGGCAAGGTGAAGGCTCCGGTGATCGTTGCGCCGGGCCATCCCGACAACTCGGTCACGGTGTATCTCGGCTATGGGCGCGAGTTTGCCGGACGCGTCGGTTCGGGTGCGGGATTCAATGCCTACCTGATTCGTCCTACCTGGGCGCCACTTTACGCGACGGGATCGTTGAAGAAGGTCGACGGCACGTGGGGTCTGGCGATCACCAAGAGCCACTACCAGGATCATCGTGGTGCGCGCTTCGGTCAGCCCGCGGGTCACACGAACAACTCCCTCGAGGCCGATGAGGCGCTCGGTTCGCGTGGCATCATCCGCTACGCGACGCTGGAGGAGTTCAAGGCGAATCCAGGATTCGCGCATGAGGGCGAAGGCCGCGACACGCCGGAGATGGGCACGTCGCTGTTCCCCAACTGGACCTATACGGGAAACAAGTGGGCGATGTCGATCGACATGAACAGCTGCACGGGCTGCAATGCCTGCATCGTGAGCTGCTATGCCGAGAACAACATTGCGGTGGTGGGTAAGCAGCAGGTGCGGATCGGCCGCAACATGCAGTGGCTTCGCATCGATACTTATTTCGAGGGCGATCTGGCTGCGCCGCGCGCACACTTCCAACCGATGACGTGCCAGCACTGTGAGAACGCGCCGTGCGAGCAGGTTTGCCCGGTAGGCGCAACGGTGCACACGCCCGAAGGTCTCAACACGATGGTTTATAACCGCTGCGTGGGCACGCGCTACTGCTCGAACAATTGCCCCTATAAGGTGCGTCGGTTTAACTTCCTGCTCTACTCCGACTATGAGACGGAGAGCCTGAAGCTGTCGCGCAATCCCGATGTTTCGGTCCGCTCGCGTGGCGTGATGGAGAAGTGCAGCTACTGTGTGCAGCGCATTACCGCGGCGCGCATCGAGGCGGACAAGGAAAACCGGCCGATCCGTGACGGCGAAGTGGTGACGGCATGCCAGCAGGCGTGTCCGGCATCGGCGATTGTTTTTGGCAATATGAACGACCCGGCGAGCCGGGTGGCGAAGCTGCACGCGCAGGAGCGCACGTATCAAGTACTCGCCGATCAGAACACCCGGCCTCGTACACGCTATGTAGCTGAAGTTTTGAATTTCAACTCCGAACTTGAAACTACGCCGGTGGAGCATGCGCCGGCCAAGGGTTGATGTCGCCATGGCAACCAAAGATGTGAGACCAAACGATCCCGCCATCGACCCGGCAACCGGAGAATTCCGGGTCGTTGCGGTCGGTGAGACCTTCAAGTCGGTCACCGACAAGATCACGCGCATTGTGCTCACGCCGCATACGCCGCTGGGATGGCTCGGGCTGTTCGGCATCGCAGGCGGCGGCGCAACCATGCTGCTGGTTGCGGTCACATGGCTCTTCCTCAAGGGCGTTGGCATTTGGGCTATTACGCAGCCCGTGGCGTGGGGCTTCGCGATCATCAACTTCGTCTGGTGGATCGGTATCGGTCACGCCGGCACACTGATCTCCGCCATTCTTTTGCTCTTCAAGCAGAGCTGGCGCAACTCGATCAGCCGTTTTGCGGAAGCGATGACAATTTTTGCCGTGGTTTGCGCCGGCATGTTCCCGTTGATTCACGTGGGCCGTCCGTGGCTGGGATACTGGCTGTTCCCGTATCCGAACTCGATGGATGTGTGGCCGCAGTTCCGTTCGCCGCTGCTGTGGGACGTGTTTGCGGTTTCGACGTACGCCACGATTTCGGTTGTGTTCTGGTACATCGGAATGGTTCCCGATTTCGGGACGATGCGCGATCACGCGCAGTCGAAGATAGCCCAGTACTTTTACGGCTTGATCTCGCTCGGATGGCGTGGTTCAGTACGCCACTGGATGCGCTACGAGACCGCTTCGCTGCTGCTGGCCGGACTGGCGACGCCGCTGGTGCTCTCGGTACACACGGTCATCAGTTTCGACTTCGCTGTGGCGGTTCTGCCGGGCTGGCACACGACGATTTTCCCGCCCTACTTTGTTGCAGGCGCGATCTACTCGGGCTTCGCCATGGTGCTCACGCTGGCGATTCCGCTGCGCAAGTTCTATCACCTTGAAAACCTGGTGACCGAGCGGCACATCGACAACATGGGCAAAGTGATGCTGGCGACAGGCTTCATCGTGGCCTACGGCTACGGTATGGAAGCCTTCATGGCCTGGTACTCGGCATCGCACTGGGAATCCTTCATGTTCTGGAACCGCATGTTTGGGCCGATGGGTTGGTCCTACTGGGTGCTGGTTACGTGCAACCTTGCGATTCCGTTGACGACACTCTGGTCGCGCAAGCTACGGACCAACATCGCGTTTATGTTTTTCATCTCGATCGTGGTCAACACGGGTATGTGGTTTGAGCGGTTCGTCATCGTTGTGACGAGCCTCTATCGCGACTTCCTGCCTTCCTCGTGGGGAACCTATCGCGCCACCAAGTGGGACTATATGACCTTTGTTGGCACGCTGGGATTGTTCACGACGCTGTTCCTCTTGTTTGTGCGCTTCCTTCCCATGATTCCAATGAACGAAATTCGTATTTTGCTGCCTGCAGCGAAGATTAAGCCAAAGGCGGCGGAGGCTGCCGACTAATGCCGCCACGCGAAGGAACCTACGGCCTGCTGGCCGAATTCGATACGCCGGGCGACCTGGTGCGCGCCGCGCAGCAGGCGCACCACGATGGATGGCGGCGCATGGATTGCTACACGCCCTATCCCGTGGAAGAGGCAGCGGAAGCCATCGGTTTCCACCGCAACAAAGTGCCGCTTCTGACGCTGATCGGTGGCCTGATGGGCCTGGTTGCCATGTTCTCACTCGAAACGTGGATCTCGACACTCGCGTTCCCGCTGAATATCGGCGGTCGCCCGCCCTACTCCTGGCCCGCATTTGTGGTTCCGGCCTACGAGTGGACGATTCTGTGGGCAGGCTTGTCGGCTGCCTTTGGGATGGTCGCGCTCAACGGTCTTCCCGCGCTCTACCATCCGTTGTTCAATGCGCCGAACTTCCGCAATGGCGCAACGACAGACAAGTTCTTCCTGTGCCTTGAGGCGCTGGATCCTAAATTCGACCCCACGGCGACGAAGGCGTACCTGCAGGGCTTCAATCCGACCTCGGTCGTGGAGGTGGAGTACTGATGCGCGGACGCCGCAATACGCCGAGCAGTCGTTCGTCGGCTCGACCTTCCTGGTCTCCCGGGTCTCAGAAGCGAGACCTGGGGCACCCACTCTCAATTATCGGATTTTCCGCGTTGCTGCTCGTAGCCGGTTGCCGCCAGGATATGCAGAACCAGCCGAAGCTGATTCCGCAGCGCGGCTCGGAGATGTTCGCCGATCATCGCGGCGCCCGTCCGCAGGTGTTGAACACCGTGGCGCGGGGCCAGCTGCATGAAGACAGCTACTTCTATACGGGTGTGATCCAGGGAGCCAATGGCTACAAGGAAGAGCAGAACCTGCTGCCGTTTCCGGTGACGATGGACGTTCTGCGGCGCGGGCAGGAGCGCTTCAACATCTATTGCACGCCGTGTCACTCGCGCGTGGGCAACGGCCTGGGTGAGATTGTGGAGCGCGGCTACAAGCCCGCGGCGAATCTGCACGACCAGGTGCGGATGTCGCAGCCGATCTCGCACTACTTTTACGTAATGACGCATGGCTACGGTGCGATGCCCGATTATGCGGCACAGTTGACGCCCGAAGATCGGTGGGCCGTGGCGGCCTACATTCGTGCATTGCAGCTGAGCCAGGCGGCGACACAAGCCGATGTGCCAGCCGGGACGCAGGTGAAGAGCTTGAGTGAGATCGCGACGGAGCAGGATCTGCCTGCGAGCTATGCGCAGCCATGGACGCTGCCCGCGAGCGCGGTTCAGGCGTATCCACCGGTGACCAAGGAAGGCACGCCCGCGATGGCTCCGGCGAATCCGGCCGATCCAGCGATCAATATTCCGCAAGCTAAGACCCCCGCGGCTGCAGCGGCGGCGAAGTAAGGACTGATGGGAATGGCTCACGAAATACATGCCAAATCGTTACCGGCCGATCTAAGCGCGCCAGCCTTTGTGGATGGCTGGAGATCGCGCGCTCTGATGGTGGGAGCGATCTTTTCGGTGATCGCGGCCGGGCTGGCCTTTGCGGATGGATCGATCGATCATTTTCTCCGCGCCTGGGTTCTCGGATTGTTGCTCACGTTCGGCTGGTCGGTGGGCGGCCTCGCGTTGCTGATGGTGCAGTACTGCTCCGGCGGCAAGTGGGGCCTGCTGCTGCGCCGGCCTCTGGAGGCGATGAGCCGCACGCTCCCACTGGTGTTCGTCTACTGGGTGGTTACGGTGTTCTTCATGAAGCGGCTCTACCTGTGGGCGGTGTACACCAATCCGGCCGAGACCGCTGCTGCCCTCAAGAACGGCTTGATTACCGAGATTCAGGCGCACTGTCTGGACTTCAAGCGGCCCATGCTGAATCCGGCTACGTGCGTGGGGGTCATCCTGATCTGCTTCGCGATCTGGTTCTGGTACACGTATCGCCTGAACTCGCTGGGCGCCAGGCGCGATTCAGAGTCGCCGGACACGACGCCGTATTGGATCAAGAAGTTCGAAAATATCAGCGGACCGGGCATCGTAATCTACGCGCTCACGATGACGGCGGCGGTGATTTACTGGGTGATGTCGATGGATGTTACCTGGTTCTCCTCGGTCTACGGGTTGCTGTTCCTTGTGGGCCAGGGCTACTCGGTGCTGGCGCTCGGCATCATTGTGTCGATTGCGCTCTCGAAGGCCGAGCCGTTTAAGACCATCCTGCGCCAGACGGAGCAGCACGATCTGGGCAAGCTGACGTTTGCCTTCGTGATGCTGAACATCTATCTGGCCTTCGGTCAGTTTCTGATCATCTGGTCGGGGAACCTGCCGGAAGAGATTCCCTGGTATCTCGATCGCATCCGCGGCCACTGGGGCGTGATCATTACGCTCGACTTCATCTTCCACTGGGTGATTCCGTTCTCGCTGCTTCTGTCGCGCGACATCAAGCGGAACAAGAAGCGCCTGACGCTGGTGTGCCAGTGGATGATCTTTGCCAAGGCCTTCGACTTGTTCTGGCTGATTGAGCCGAACTTCAAGGATGCGGCGCGCAACCTGCACTTCAGCTGGGGAATTCTGGAGTATGTGGCAGTGCCGGTGGCGATGGCGTCGTTCTGGATTGCATTCTTCTGCACGAGGCTGAAGACGCGGCCTCTGGTGCAGACCAACGATCCGCACGTTGCGGAGATTCTGGAGCCTGAACATGCCCATGCATGAAGAAGATCCGCACGGCCACAAGCCGGAAGAGGTCGACGCATCGGCTGGCTATGAACAGACCGACGTTCGCGTCACGGGCATTGTTGTCTTTCTGGCCTCGCTCGGGATTTTTGTGGCGGTGTGCGGCATTCTGACGGTCGGCATGGGCCATCTGATCAACGCGTGGATGGACAAGCAGGACGGCCCGACCAGCAAGTGGGCAACGACGGTCGATGTGCGCCAGCTGGGGAATCTACCGAACAATCCAGAGCTGCAGCACAAGATGGCCGAGCTGACGCAACAGTTTCCGACGCCGCGGGTACAGACCGACGACGGCAATCAGGACGTGGCCGATCTGCATCAGCGCGAGAATCTGCTGCTCGAGAACTACAGCCGGATCGATGGGTCGACGGGCAAGGTTCGTATTCCCATTGAGCGGGCGATGGAGCTGATTGCACAGCGTGGTTTGCCGGTCGCACCGGCGCCCACGAACCAAGCCACGCTGATGACCGGGGATTCGAAGCCGGTGGTGGTTGTGCCATTGACGGACGGGTTTGCGCCGACGGCATTTGAGCAGGACGAGGCAGAGGCGCGTGCCGCCGAAGCCCGGCAGAAGCAGTAACGACCAGCCCGGCGACGAGGACCTGTCGCTGGGGACCCCTGGACGGGACGATCCCGGCCCGGTTGGGCGAACAGGAGTAGGAGCCATGCAGAGCGCAGGAACAATCCGGAGAAAGTTGCACGTTGCCTCAACGTTCGCCGCCGCCGCGATTGTCGTGTACGCTTCCGGGCTTCAGGCGCAGGTCTCCAGCTATGGCGACAAGCAGATGGGGAGGGCCAACGAGCAGCCCTCGGTTCTGAATGGCGTGGGAATCGCGCAGCACCTGAACCAGCAGCTGCCGCTGAATCTTGCGTTCGTCGACGACGCCGGCAAGTCGATTCATCTTGGCGACTATTTCGGCAAGAAGCCTGCGATTCTTGCGCTGGTTTACTACCGCTGCCCGATGCTTTGCTCCGAAGAGCTGGACGGCTTGACGGGCGCATTGCAGATGGTGCGGTTCGTTCCGGGCAAGGACTTCAATGTCGTGGTGGTCAGCATCGATCCGCAAGAGGGTCCCGATCTCGCGGCGGCGAAGAAGCGCAGTTACCTTAAGCGCTATGGACATCCTGAGACGGCGAATGGATGGCATTTTCTGACCGGAACTCAGGCCAGTATCGATGCGCTGACGACCGCGGTCGGTTTCAGGTACGTGAAGATTCCCGGTCCGGGGGGAGTGACGCAGTATGCGCACGCGAGTGCGATCCAGATCGTGACGCCGGAAGGCAAGCTGGCGCAGTACTACATGGGGGTGGAGTACTCGCCCAAGGACATGCTGCTGGGCCTGAACGAAGCGTCGGCCAATCGTATTGGCTCGCCCGTCGACAACATCCTGACGTACTGCTACCACTACGATCCGCAGACCAATACGCACTCCTTGATTGTGGCGCGGGTCGTGCAGCTGGGTGGATTTCTGACTTTGGTTCTGCTCGGTGGATTCATGTTCATCATGTTCCGCAAGGATTACCGGCAGGCGCACCCGCCTGTGAAAGAAGCAAAGGTGAACGGATAGAGAATGTCGCACATTAGTCCAGTAATCTGGCAGTTTCTCGTCAAGTGGATGACGAACTTCGCGCTCTTCCCGCCGGAGGCGTCGAAGATCGCGCCACAGATGGATGCGCTCTATTTCTTCATGGTTCTGGTCAGTCTGATCGGCCTGACGATCGTGATTCTGCTGGTGACGAGCTTCTCCCTTCTCTACAGCAAGAAGCGGCACCCGGTGGCGACGCAGATCGAAGGCTCGACAATACTCGAGGCCACCTGGACGATCATTCCGCTCGGTCTCTTTCTGGTGATGTTTGTCTGGGGAGCGCTGATTTACTTCCGTGTCTACACGCCGCCGGCCAATGCGATGAACATCTATGTTGTCGGGAAGCAGTGGATGTGGAAGGCCGAACATCCCGGCGGGCAGCATGAAATCAACTCGCTTCATGTGCCCATAGGCCGTCCGATTCAGTTGACGCTGATCTCGCAGGATGTGTTTCACAGCTTCTCGATTCCGGCGTTCCGCGTAAAGCGCGAGGCGATTCCGGGACGCTACACCTCGGTCTGGTTCGAAGCCACGACGCCCGGAACGTATCACTTGTTCTGCACGCAGTACTGCGGGACAGAGCACTCGCACATGATCGGCGACGTGGTGGTGCTGACGCCCGAGGACTACAAGAAGTGGCTGGAGGGTTCGACCAGTGGTGCTTCGCTGGCGCAGAACGGGGAAAGACTTTTTGCGAGTTTGAGTTGCACGGCCTGTCACAACACGCGCCCGGACGCGCGCGGGCCGAGCCTGGCGAATGTCTACGGCTCCCGATTGAACCTCGCCAACGGCCAGCAGGCCATTGCCGACGACGCCTATCTGCGCGAGGCGATCCTGAATCCTTCGCAACACATCACGCAGGGATATGCCCCGATCATGCCTACCTATCAGGGGCAGGTCAGCGAAGAGGGTGTGATCGATCTGGTGGAGTACATCAAGAGCCTCGATTCCGATTATCGGGTGCAGCAGACGACGGCTACGACAACACTGCTGCCTGAAGGAGAGGGCAAGGCGGGTAAGGCTCCGGCAGGACAGGGATCCGGAAAAGCGGGATCCGGAACAGGGATGGTGCAGCAATGAGCGACGCAGTTACGATCGTCAAGCTTCCCGACCAGTCGACGGCGAAGATGCCGAAGGTCAGCTACCTGAACAAGGAGAATGGCTTGCTGAGCTGGTTGCTGACGGGCGACCACAAGCGGATCGCGATGCTCTATCTGATCTCGATCACTTTTTTCTTTTTTGTCGGAGGCTCGCTTGCCGGCCTCATTCGTCTCGAATTGCTCACGCCGCAGAGCGATCTGATGGCCACGGACACCTATAACAAGGTGTTCAGCATGCATGGCATCATCATGGTTTTTTTCTTTCTGGTGCCGTCGGTTCCGGCGACCATCGGCAATTTCCTTATGCCGATGATGATCGGCGCCAAGGATCTGGCTCTGCCGAAGATCAACCTGTTGAGCTGGTATCTGTACATGGCGGCAGGCATCCTGGCCCTCTACACCATGGCTTCGGGCGGCGTCGATACGGGCTGGACCTTCACCACTCCGCTCTCGACCCACTACGTAAACACCCACGTAATTACTACGGGCCTGGCGGTGTTCATCGCGGGATTCAGTTCGATCTTCACCGGCCTGAACTTCATCGTTACAATTCACAAGATGCGCGCGCCGGGTATGACGTGGTTCCGGTTGCCGCTCTTCGTGTGGTCGAACTATGCGGCCAGTATCCTGATGGTGCTGGGCACGCCTGTACTGGCGATTACGCTGGTTCTAATCGTTCTGGAGCGCACGGTAGGCATTGGCGTCTTCGATCCGACCAAGGGCGGCGACCCACTTCTCTTCCAGCACCTGTTTTGGTTTTACTCGCACCCGGCCGTCTACATCATGATTTTGCCTGGCATGGGTGTGATCTCAGAGGTGATCTCGACCTTCAGCCGCAAGCGCGTTTTCGGCTATACGGCTGTCGCTTTTTCCTCGGTTGCAATCGCGGTTTTCGGCTTCTTCGTTTGGGCGCACCACATGTTCATCATGGGCATCTCGAACTATGCAGCGCTCATCTTCTCGCTGCTCACGATGCTTGTCGCAGTGCCTTCGGCGATCAAGATTTTCAACTGGGCGTTCACGCTCTACAAGGGATCGATCACATTTGAAACGCCGATGCTTTATGCGTTCGGCTTTATGGGCCTGTTTACCATCGGTGGCATGACGGGCGTCTTTCTGGGAGCCACGGGAACGGATATCCACCTCACCGAGACCTATTTCATCGTCGCCCATTTCCACTTTGTGATGGTGGGCGGCATGCTGATGGCGTTTTTGTCGGGCGTGCATTTCTGGTGGCCCAAGATGACTGGCCGCATGTATCCGGAGAAAATCTCGCAGCTCGCTGCGGTGGTCACATTCATCGGATTCAACCTGACGTTCTTCCCGCAGTTCATCCTTGGCACGCTCGGTATGCCGCGGCGTTACGCGTCGTATCCGCCGGAGTTCCAGATCCTCAACGTCTTCTCGACGGCCGGAGCGACTGTGCTGGGCGTGGGCTATCTGCTGCCGGTGCTCTATCTGACGTGGTCGCTGAAGTATGGCGAGATTGCAGGAAACAATCCGTGGCAAGCGACCGGTCTCGAGTGGCAGGTGCAGTCGCCGCCTCTGACTGAGAACTTCCCAGAGATTCCGATTATGGATCATGAAGCCTACGACTACGAATGGCTCGAACGCCAGCAGGAAAAAGAGGTAGCCAGTGTCGGATAGCACAGCGATTGCCCATGGCGCAGCGGAAGCTCACCACGAGCATCCGCCGTACCAGCGCCACCATTTCGAGACCATCGCGCAACAGAACGATGCCACGAATTTCGCCATGTGGCTGTTTCTGCTTACGGAAGTCATGTTCTTCGGCGGGTTATTTACCGCCTACCTGATTTACCGCAACTGGTATTATCCGGCATTCGTCGAAGCGTCGCACCAATTGCAAATCGGCTGGGGAACCGCCAACACCGCGGTCCTGATCTCTTCGAGCTTCACCATGGCCATGGGCGTGTGGTCGGCGGAGATGCGCAAGAAGGGTGCGCTGGTGCTGTGCCTGGTGCTCACCTTCCTGCTGGGGCTCGTCTTCCTCGGCATCAAGACGATCGAGTACTCGGAGAAGTGGGAGAAGCACCATGTTCCCGGCATCCACTACAGCATCCAGACTTTCGTCAATCCTGCATCGGATCCCGAGGTCTACAAGGAATACCACGATAAGCCTCTGCAGCTCGATATGGCGAGGCACACCGAGCTTTACTTCTTCCTCTACTTCGCCATGACCGGCATGCACGCGCTGCACATGATCATCGGCATCGCAATTCTGGGCTTCATGATCTTCCGGGCGCAGGCCGGAGCTTACACGACGGGCCACGTCACGTTTGTCGAGAACTTCGGATTGTATTGGCACTTTGTCGATATCATCTGGATTTATCTCTTCCCGCTTCTGTATCTCATCAGCAGACACCAATAAAGGACGCGCACCATGAGCAAGGAAAACGAGACCATCGAGCAGCACGAGCACCATCACCACATCGTCAGCCCGAAAATCTACCTTGCGATCGTCTGTGCGCTTCTGGTATTGACCGCGACGACCGTGGGTGCCTCCTACGTGGAAATGGGCGTGTTTAACCCCATCGTCGCTCTGGGCATCGCCGCCGTAAAGATGGTGCTGGTCGTGCTCTTTTTCATGCACGTCAAGTACAGCAGCAAGCTGACCAAGCTGACGGTCGGCGCGGGACTCTTCACGTTTCTGGTTCTGGTCGGGATGACCATGGCCGACTACTTCACGCGTGCCTGGGGGCGGTGGTAACGAGCATGGACATTACATCCCCGTTCTTTGTTGTTCCTGCGATTGTCTTTGTGTTTGCGTGCTGCATTCTGTGGTCGACCAGCAGCCACGAAGACGGCGCCGAGCATCACTGATTGCTACTGCTCTATGAGCCGCACGATGGCGACTCCCTGCCTGGGCAGCGTCAGCGCGACCTGAGCCTTGCCGGCAGCAATCGCGATCCTTTGGTCGTGTACTGTTTCTTCCAGCTGGCCCGCCTTCTGCAGTCGATCGAGTTGGGATGGGCTCGGCTGCTCCGGACTACCCATCTGCTGCCAGACTCTGAACGCATTGCTGTGCATGGCGTCCATGCGAAACTGCAGACTCGGTCACGTGGGCGCCGTGCAGGCCGTCGATGGTGAGTTGGATGGATGCCTCCGGCGCGGGCACGTCTGCGTCGTGATAGTTCCACAGCAGAACATCCACTTCTTTTCCATTCCTTGTAGCCGCTGCACCCACGTCGGGAGCGTCTGTCACACTCTGCGCAACCACCTGCTGCAGGGGAGTTTCGCCATCGCTCTCGGTTGCGACCCATTCTCCGCTTAGCTTGCCCATCAGCCGGAAGGCGTTCAGCACGGGCTTGTCGATTCCGTCTGTGGCGAGCGCCCGCAGCGATGCAAATGCCGGTTGATTCTCAAACTCAAACGCCCAGGTCACCGCGCCCTGTACAGTCAGCCCATACTTGCGCGCCAGCTCGTAGGTGCGCATGGTTGCTTCGGTCACGCTGGCGCCATAGAGCGGCCCATTGCGATAGCCGTTCTGGGGACTCAGGCAGGCACCGCAGCCTTCGGGGTCGCTCTCGCCC
The DNA here is from genome assembly GCA_963778705.1 of uncultured Acidobacteriaceae bacterium. Lineage (GTDB taxonomy): Bacteria > Acidobacteriota > Terriglobia > Terriglobales > Acidobacteriaceae > Telmatobacter. The sequence continues at coordinate 187,184 of CAVZVM010000011.1, read as the reverse complement.
AGGATGATGGGTGTATTTCTCCATTCCGGGTAGCTGGCGATCACCTTCATGCCGCGTTCGACCGCTCGGAGTTGCGTGGCAATACTCATCACGACATGCCCGTCGACGACAGTCGGATGGCCCTTCGGGTGATAGCTGATGAAGTCCAGAGGCGCACCTACGCCTCCGGTCGCCGCGTTGGCGCCATGCGCGCAATGCTCAAGGAACTGCCGCAAGAAAGGCTCGGAATGATCGCTCACCCCGGTTGCCTCGGGCCCACCGATTTTTGCTTCGGGTAGGATCTTTCGAATCGAAGCTGCGGTCAGGTCGTAGAGCCGGTCATACTCAGCCGGCGTGCCATGCCAGTAGGGGATGTCGGGCTCGTTCCAGACTTCCCAGAGCCAGGAGTCCGTTTGGCTGCCGTAGCGCTGTTTCAGATGGGCAGTGTAGACCTCGACAAGTTTGGACCATTTTGTCCAAGCTGCTTCGTCTTTGGGGGGGTAACTCCACCCGGTGAAGATGTCGCCTTTGGGGAAGCTGTGGCGGTAGGGCTCAGGATGAGCCGAGAGCGCCTCGGGCATGAACCCGATCTCGACCAGAGGTCGTACGTGCGCGGCGACGAGGGCGTCGAAGATACGATCGGTGATGGTGAAGTCGTAGGCAGGCGTGCCGTCGGGCTTCTCCGTATAGACATTGGTCGAGCCCCACTTCAGAGAGCCCTCCCCATTGCCGCTCGTCAGCAGATTGTGCGGGCGAAAGTAGACGGGTGCGGGACTCAGCGCGGCCAGTTCCCGGAGCAGCTTTTGCCCGTTCGGGGCGTAGAGATAGTTTGGCTCATCGGCGCCAAAGTAGCTCCAGATCGAGGTATATGGTGCAATCGGCTGGCCGGAGTGTACGCTGACATGGATCGGGGCCGCGGGTGCAGTTGTCTGCGTGAATGCGGTGGGGAAGGTGCTCGCTGCACAGAGGCTGAGCGCGAGAAGCCAGCGCGAGAAGGATCTCCTCATGGGAATCACGATACAGGGTCGTGCCTGGCTTTCAAGGCGGCCAATCGGGTGAACCCCGCTAATTCCCGCGAAGGCTGGGAAAGGAACCGGCGGGACGGGAGAAGCGTACTAAGAGTGCAGGGAAGAGAGGCAAAGAGCCATGTTGCGAAGAGTCATGTTGATGGTGACGGGTCTCGCGCTGATTGCGTGGTGCGCGGGCTGCCGTGTACGCACGGAAAAAGGCGCCAACGGGGAAGATAAGACTGTCCAGATCGACACGCCCTTTGGCGGAGTTCACGTGAATACCAATGAGACAACGGCTTCGGATCTTGGCCTGCCTGTCTACCCCGGAGCAGAACTCTCGAAGGACGACGATAAGCACGGTTCCGCCGATGTCCACATGGGCTTTGGCGAATGGCAGCTGCATGTGCGCGCTGTCTCGTATAGGACGGCCGACTCTCAGGACAAGGTCGCCGCCTTTTACAAGAAGGCAATGGCACGATTCGGCGATGTGCTGACCTGCCAGGGCAATGCTCCTGTCGGAACACCTACGGTGACCTCCGAGGGCCTGGATTGTTCGGACTCCGGGAAGAATACCCACGTGAATATCGACGGAAGAGGGAACGGCATGGATTTCTCAGGCCAGCTGGAGTTGAAGGCCGGCTCGAAACGGCACCAGCACATTGTGGGATTTGAGGAAGCCAAAGACGGAAGGACGCGCTTTGCATTGGTTGCGCTCGATTTGCCGGCGGGCATCGACACAGACAAAGACAAGAGCGACTAGATCGACCGGCTGTGCAGACTGGGGACGGCTCCGGACCCTGTCTGTCTGCGGATGGTTCATGCCGTAGAATTCATCCAGCAGCTTGACCCTTCCAACCGGAGCCCTTTTCCATGCTGAGCAAACCTGTGTTCCTCGCTGCGGCGCTGCTGTGTGCTGCGGTTGCCTTGCATGCCGCCGATAAGTCCAAGACTCAGCCGCCTGCTGCCGTCGATCCCTATGCCGAAGTGCAGCCGGCCAGCGAAACGCTGGATCTGGATATGTATCAACGGATCCGCGACGAGGGGCTGAATCATTCGCACGTGATGGAATTTGCCACGGCCCTGATGGACGGGATCGGCCCGCGATTGACTGGCTCGCCCAACTTGAAGAAGGCCAATGAGTGGACGCGGGACACCCTGACCAAGATCGGGCTAGAGAACGCGCACCTGGAAGACTGGGGCGAATTCGGTTTGGGCTGGCAACAGATGAATACGTGGGCGCATATGGTCGCGCCCGATACGGCGATTCTGATCGTACAGGCTACACCCTGGTCGCCTTCGACCCCGGGCGCGGTAACCGGGGACGTCGTCTTTGTCAGTATTCAAGACGAGAAGGACTTCGACAAATACAGGGGCAAGCTGGGTGGCAAGATCGTGCTCTTCGGACCGATGCGTGAGGTTCCTCCCGTCAATAAGGCGCTGTTTCAGCGCTACGACGAGCAGGAGCTCGACGAACTTGCCGAGTTTCCTGTAAGCGCGAATGCCGGCGGTATTTCGCCGGAGATGCAAGCCAGAATGCGCGCCCGACAGGAACGGCAGCGCTTGCAGGAGAAGGTGGCACAGTTTTTCGCCGACGAGAAGGTAGCAGCAGTCATCGAGCCCAGCCGCGACGGAGCGAATGGCGGGGGATCCGGGGGGACCCTTTTTGATGACAACGGAGCCACTCTCGGCCGCACTCCGTATATCGCGGAGCACCGGGTGAAGGTCCCTGTGGTGGTTGCGGCGATTGAGAGCTATGGCCGGCTGTACCGGCTTACGCAAGCCAACGCGCCGGTAAGTGTAGAGATTAATGTCGAGACAAAGTTCACCGGCGAGCACGAGCACGGTTACGACACGGTGGCGGAAATTCCCGGTACCGATCCCAAACTGAAAGACCAGATTGTGATGCTCGGCGGTCACCTCGATAGCTGGATTGCGGGCACGGGGGCAACCGACAACGGTGCGGGCACCATTGTCGCGATGGAGGCAGTGCGCATTTTGAAGGCACTGGATATCAAGCCGCGTCGCACGATTCGCATTGCTCTCTGGACGGGCGAAGAGCAGGGGCTGTTCGGTTCGATGGGTTACTGCAAGCAGCATTTCGGATCGGCGCCGCTTTCAACCGCACCGGATCAACTCGCATTGCCTGAGTTCATGCGCCGCCATGCCGGTCCGCTGGAACTGAAGCCCGAGCAGAAGCTCGTCTCCGGGTATTTCAACGTCGATAACGGATCGGGGAAGATTCGGGGCGTCTATCTGCAGGGGAACGCCGCTGTGGCGCCGATCTTCGCGCAGTGGATCGCTCCGCTGAAGGATCTGGGCGTGACCACGCTGACGATGCGCAACACGGGCGGGACGGATCATCTCAGCTTTGACGCGGTTGGAATTCCCGGCTTCCAGTTCATCCAGGACGATCTCGACTACGAGAGCCGAACGCATCACTCGAACGAGGACGTTGTGGAACGGCTGCAGCCTGCCGACCTGAAGCAGATCGCGACAGTCGAGGCCATCTTCGTCTACGACGCGGCGCAGCGCGATCAGATGCTGCCACGCAAGCCATTGCCCGATCCGCTCGCGGAGGAGAAGCGGCGTGCTCCGCTCGAGGGAATCTTTCCTGGCGCGGTGACGCCTGCTTCCGACGAGAAGAGATAGCGCGCGGCTGTCTCGATGGGGAATCTGCGGCGGTTGGTCCCCCTGCGACGCGGGGTCGTCGGGCATCTCGAAAGCGGCAGTTCTGCTAAACTACTCGGAGTGCGTCCGCGGGCTGAATGCACCAGGCAGTGTGCCCGCGATGCTTCCACACCATGTCGGGGAGTGGCTCAGCCTGGTAGAGCACCTGGTTCGGGACCAGGGGGTCGGAGGTTCAAATCCTCTCTCCCCGACCATTTATTTTCAGACATTTGCGTATGCGCGCCAGGATTCCAAGCCAAAGCTGAATGAGTTTGGGCTAGTTGGCTTGTGTAATTTGGAATCGAGCGGGGCGAGTCAGTGGACTCGGCTGGCAATGATCTGCGTGCCCGCGGCATTCGATTGAATGCTCGTGGAGCGGAGCAATATCTCAAAGGGTCGCAGTGTTCCGTCGGCGCGTTCTGCAGTTTTGAGAATGGGAGCGATGGTGTCGCCTCGGAAGAGCAGTTCGGCGGCCGCTTCGGTGCCGGCGACATCGAGTCCTTCCACTGCGAGCAGATGGCCGCTCGCGTTCAAGTTGGGGAAGAAGAGGATCAACGCGTAGGTCTCGTGAGCCGGCTCGTTCCAGTGGCTGGCATAGATGGGGGCTTCGCCCTGCAGGGGCTTGCTGTTGACGATCGCCGCACTCTCCATGTCCTGGCTGGGCACGATTTTGAAATTGGCGTTGGAGTCGACAAGTGCCGCCCATGGATTGGCGCTGACCGAACCGATGATCATGGCATTCGCCGCTTTCAGATCGTCGAGCCGCAGATCGCGCGGGAACCGCAACAGAACGCGGTGAGGGTCGAACTCGGGTTGCCGCGCAATGGTAGCGACAATCTGCATGCTGACGAAATCGGTGTACTGCTGGCTGCGAAGATCCTGGTCAGTGTGGTTGTTGACGCTGGCGAGCGGCATCTCGGCGAAGTTTCCCTTGATGTAGCTGGCGAGCGGCACCGAGCGGTGCGACATATCTTCGAGAAGATTGAATCCGGCGTCAGGGGGCACGATATAGGTGTTCGCCGATCCGGCAAGGAGCGCTCTCCACAGCACGCGACTCGCATCGTCATCGGTCGTATGCAGAACAATGCGGTGGATCGCCAGGTAACTCAAGCCCACGAGAAGAGCACATGCGCCTACGAGCAGAAGCCCGCGCACAGCAGGGTTCCTCGGGGAGCTGGCCTCTGAACCGCCCGGCACAGTAGCCTCTTGCTTCACATGCCCGGAAGAGAGTCCCGCAGGTCTCGGCGGTTCCGGTCCGGTCTCTTCGTCCAACTGCATACTTACGGCGCTAACGAAGGACGGAATATATCCACCAACCGGAATATGGATGCGGAGAGTCTCGTCCCGGCCAGTGCCTGCGAAGTGCTCGGCCAGCCTTTTGCGCAATTGACGAGCATAATTGCGGACGATGTTGTCTTCGTCGGTGCGATAGGAGAGAGATCGCCCGAAGACCGCGACGCCAATACGGTGCTCGCTGATGGCATCGTGTCTTCCCGCCAATGCCTCGGACACGACGTAGAGCAGGAAATTCGACAGCAGGGGCGACCGCGCAAAGTGGGGTCCAGCGACAATCCTCTGGGTCAGAACCCAGCGCGGGTCGCTGTGCAGCGACTCACCCTCAGGCTCCAATGTTGCGGCAGAAGACTGCCGGTCTCGGATCGTGGCGGATGGTTTCACTCCAGTGCTCGGGGAATTGCTTGGAATGGTTGTGCGTTCAACCCGAGAATACGGTCCATTTGTGAATGCGCGATAAATTGCACGCACCGTGCTTTGTGCACACGGGGGTTGATTCGTCAGATTTTCATGTTGGTGAAGATCTTCGATTTATCAAGCACCTGAGGCGGTTCTGAACCCGTGTATACCCGGGTGTCGTCTCGTTTACACGCTTCCATGACGAATTCCCCTCTCCTAGCATGAACCAGGCTTCTTCCCCAAAACGAAGGAAAAGCTATCCAAGGAGCGCCTCATGAAGACGATAGGAATGTGTCTTAACTTGTTTGCCGATCGAATGAGCGGCCGGGCACAGGCCGTCCGCACGCTGTTCCGCCTCTCCGCGATACTCTGCCTTCTCTCCGGATTCTTGGCTCACGCACAGGTCAACACCGGCTCTCTCAGCGGCCTTGTGACCGACGTTTCGGGAGCAGTTGTGCCCGGAGCGACACTCACAATGAAGGACGAGGCCACTGGCTACTCCAGGGTTGTGAAGACTGCCACGGACGGAGCTTACGCCTTTCCCGACTTGCCGATCGGGCAATACGCACTGACTGTAGAAGCAGGTGGATTCACAACCGAGAAGCAAACCCAGACCATCAGCGTCGGATTCCGTTCGCGCGCCGATTTTCATCTTCGTGTTGGCTCGACCGCCGAGACTGTCGAAGTCTCAGCCGCGGCGGACGCTCTATCGAAAGACGATGCCTCGATCAGCACATTGGTGACGAACGAGACAATCGCGGACACACCTTTGTTCCTGCGCAATTGGGATGACCTTCTGCGCACGGTTCCCGGCGTGCAGATCAACCGCTACACGAACCAGAGTGGCGCCACTTCTTCTGGCCGGACGGGCAGCTTCAACGTCAACGGTATTCATTCGCTGCAGAACAACTTTATTCTCGACGGTATCGACAACAACACATTCTCGGAGAATGTACAGGAACTGAGCACAGAAGCCGCGCATCCGTCGGTGGACGTGATCTCCGAATTCAACGTGATCACGAATCCCTACTCGGCTGAGTACGGGCGGGCGCCGGGTGCGGTGGTATCGGTCAACACCAGGGGCGGCTCGAACCAATTCCACGGGACGGCGTACGAGTTCGTGCGCAACCAGGACTTCGACGCGTTCGATTACTTCTCGAAGCAGACGCTGGCAAAGAAGGCGGAGGACAACCAGAATCAGTTCGGAGGCAGCATCGGCGGCCCGATCATCCACGACCACGCTTTCTTCTTCTTCAATTACGAGGACACGCGCGTGAAGCAGGGCATCTCGCGCCTTTACACGGTCCCCCTCGACAACGAACGCACTGGCGACTTCAGCCCCGCGACAGCAGCGGCGGAGGGAGTGACGTACCCTACGATCATCGACCCCCTGACCTGTTCGACGCCTTACAACCTGAAGAGCGCCGGTTGCACGCCTTTCCCGAACAATCAGATTCCCACCAATCGTCTCGACGGCGCCATGAAGACCGTCATGACGCTCTTTCCCGAACCGAACTTCAAGAATGGGGGCGCGAACTATCCGGAGTTGAACAACTATGCGCGCACCGGCGCTCTAACAGATTTCAATAGCAGCTATGACGCCCGGGTGGATTGGACGCCCACATCGAACGACACGATCTTCGGGCGCTTTAATTACTTCAACCGGCAGCGGGACATTCCAGGCTATTTTGGCGGACTGGCGGACGGCACATCGACCTCGGCCTGGGGCAATGAAACGATGAAGGGCGCCAGTTTCGTACTGGGCTGGACGCGCATCCTGAATCCGCGCATGGTGAACGATTTCCGCTTCGGCTGGGTGCGCGATTATTCTCATGCGGTGCAGCAACCATTCAACCTGACCCAAACCGCCGGACAGTACATTCCCGGTATCCCCGCCAACCCTGCCATAGGCGGCGGGTTGCCGCAGATCAGCTTCACCAACAAGACGTTTATTGGATCGCCCGACTTCCTGCCCAAGCAGCAGGTTCCCATGCTCTACCAGTACAACGACACGTTCTCATGGACGCTCGGCAAGCAGACGCTGAAGCTCGGTGGCACCATGTTCCTGCCCATGCGGAATATCTTCCAGGATGAGCCGAGCATGCGCGGCGATCTTGGTTTCACGGGTGTCTTCACCAATCTTTCTTACGCCGACGCTCTTATCGGCGCCACCGAATCGTCGACGCTGACCAACACCTTCATTGCGGACCAGCGCCTATGGATGCTCTCCGCCTTCGGTGAAGACGACTGGAAGATCACGCCAAAACTTACGCTGAATCTTGGCTTGCGGTACGACTTTGCCTCCCCTGCGGTCGAAGCGTCCAACCGCATGGCCAACTTCAATCCGGCCGGCAATGGGTCTCTGACGTTTGCCACGAGCGGATCGCTCAAAAATCGCGCGCTTGTCGACCCCAATTACACGAACTTCGCTCCGCGCTTCGGGGCTTCCTATGCGGTCAACGATAAGACCGTGATACGCGGCGGGTACGGTATGTACTACACCGTCTTCGAGCGCATCGGTAGCGAGGACGAACTCGCCTTGAATCCACCCAACCTGGTCAACAAGACGATCGCCAGCAACGTGGCGCCGGTCTTGACCCCGGCCACCGGATTTCCCACGGGCTTCCTGAATGCTCCCACAATCAACGACCAGACCATCGCGCAGGGTGTTTTGAAACCGTTCCACCTCCGCGCGGTGAACCCGGCCATTGACGTTCCGACGATCCAGCAGTGGAGCTTCGGCGTCGAGCGGCAGATCACCCCCGCATGGCTTGCAGCGGTCGACTATGTCGGCACTCGCTCGGACAACCTCGACGTACTGCGCAACCGCAATCAGGTGGAGTTCTCGGGCAACCAGGTGCTGACCAACGCGACTTTCCCGGCGGGCGTAATCCCGTACCCTGACTTCGGTGAAGTGGAATACACCGACCCGGTGGGCTTCAGTAACTATGACGGCCTGCAGGCAAGTCTCACACGGCAGATGCGCAGCGGCGTCAGCGTGCGTGTTGCCTACACTTACTCGCACTCACTCGACAACACACCGGAGGAACTCGAGACGAACTCCGGCGACGCGCCGAATGGGTTGAACTACAACAGCTGGTACGGGAACAGCGATTTCGATGTGCGCAATCGCGTGTCGGCCAGCTATGTCTACGAACTGCCTTTCGGTCATGGAAAGCCGATGCTGCAAGCGGGTCCCGCGGCATGGGTGCTTGGTAACTGGACCACTTCCGGCGTCTACACCTACTACGCCGGTCACCCCTTCCAGGCCGCGTGGTCAAGTGAAAGCAGCCTGCTCGATCCCTACGGCTTTGCGGTGTCGGTTCCTAACCAGGCGGCATCCGTCCACTACGTCAAGAAACAACTCTGCTGGTTCTACGACAGCGCCAACAGTGCCTGCTCGGCCTATGGGTCAGGCCTCACCTCACCGTACACCGATCCCGGCAAATTCACCATCGGCAACGTCGGACGGAACACGCTGGTCGGACCCCAGACGCAGCTGTTCGATTTCGCACTCTACAAGACTTTCCCTTTCACCGAGCGTGTCAATGCGCAGATTCGCTGGGAAGTCTTCAACCTGTCCAACACGGCTACATTCGGTCAACCCAGCGGCAACGCGAGCTCAGGCAGCGTCGCTTCCATCACTTCGCTTTCAGCCGATCCCCGCGTGATGCAGTTCGCTGCTCGCTTTAACTTCTAGTGGTCCGGCGGGTCCGAGTGACGAAAATGTGCGTCGATCGGGCCCGTCCTTCGCTGAGGGAAGGTCTTTTGAAGATTCGAATTGTTCTGGCGTTCATTTTTCTTTGGATTAGTCGTCCTCCCCTTCCTGCTCAGTCTGCGCTTCCGGACATCGTCCTCGAGGGAAGGGTCGTCGGAACCCAAAACAAGACCTACTTCGAGGTTCCGTTCAACGTTCCGGCCGGCATTCATCGCATCAGTGTCGACTTCACCTACACCGGCAAAGAGCACAAGACCGCACTCGATCTCGGCATAGCCGACCCGGAAAGGTTCCGCGGCAACAGCGGCGGCAACAAGCCCCACTTCACTCTGAGTGAATCGGACGCAACTCCGTCGTATCTTCCCGGCCCGATTCCGGCGGGAAAATGGAAGCTGCTCATTTCGGTTCCCAACATTCGTCCGACTGAGGAATCGACCTACCGCGCGGAAATCCGGTTCAACAGCAAACTGGAAGACCAGAGCTTTACGTTATCTCCGCTCGAAACCGGAAAGCGCTGGTACCGCGGCGATCTGCACATGCACGATGCGCACAGCGACGGAAGTTGTGCGAGCCAGTCAGGCATCTCTGTCCCTTGTCCGCTCTTCTTTACCGCGCAGACGGCCGCTGCTCGAGGGCTGGACTTCATCGCAATTACCGATCACAACGCGATGTCGCAATACGATGCGATGCGCGAATTGCAGCCCTACTTCGATCGTCTCCTTCTCATCCCGGGACGAGAGATGACGACGTTCTGGGGCCACTTCAACATCTTCGGAATCACAGAATACATCGACTACCGAGCGGTCGCGCGCGATGGGCGCGATGTCAACCAGATTCTCCGCGAAGTTCGTGCGAAAGGCGGCATCGCCTCCATCAATCATGCAGATTCGCCCGGCGGTGAGTTCTGCATGGGCTGCGCGTGGGAACCGCCGACCCCCGTCGATATGAGTCTCGTCACCGGCGTTGAAGTCATCAATGGAGGGCGGATCTTTCTATCAAGCGCCGATGTCTGGGACCGCGAGACGGGAAAGGGATTTCATCTTGCGGCGATCGGCGGGAGCGACAACCACAACGCTCCCGAGCAGGCTGGTGCGCCGGGCGCAATCGGCTGGCCCACCACGGTGGTCGAAGCTAGCGAGCTTTCGGTGGCTGCCATCCTGGAAGGCATCCGGCGTGGCCGCGTGTTCATCGATTTGACCAGCTCCCGGGACAAGGTCATCGATCTTGAAGCCCGCGATGCCACGGAACACGATGGGGGCGATCAGCATTGGATATCCATGGGCGACAACATCCACGCGGCCGCCGGCGATTCGGTTACGGTCCGCGTACGTGCCATGGCATGCCCGCGTGCCACAATCCATCTCTTTCTAGACGGTCGCGAAGTGCCGGTTCTGCCTCCCCTCGCAACGGGCATCGGCAATGAGACACTGCCTTTTAGCTGGACCAGTGACGGCAACCGTCATTGGATCCGTGCTGAGGTTCGAGACGCCAACGGAAGCCTCATGTTGATCTCGAATCCGATCTACATCGACTTTGAAGCTCACTAGGAAAAACCATGCGCCGACTGTGGATTCTCGCTCTCATCTCCCTCCCCCTCGCTCTTGTCTCCGTGGCCGGCGTTGCGCAGAAGGCGCCTCAACCGGGCGCACGCACGCTCATGGACGCGCACAATTGCTATCCCTATTTCGAATGGTGGAGCGATCGCATTGACCGCGCGTTGTCGGCTGGAACACCGCTTGCCATCGAGCAGGATCTCGCTTGGTACACCGATCCAAAGACCGGCCGAAGCTGGTCCGTCGTGACCCACGGGGAACCTCTGAGCGGACGCGAACCGACGATGGAGCAGTATTTCTTCGAGCGCGTGCGACCCATCGTGGAGAAGGCATTGCGCGATGGCAACCATGGCGACTGGCCGCTCATCACGCTCAATCTCGATTTCAAAGACAACAAGCCAGAGCACCTGGCAGCGGTGCTCGCACTTCTGCGCAAATATGAATCGTGGATTACGTCGGCTCCGAAGGGATCCGACATTCGTACGGTGCAGCCGCTGGATATCAAGCCAATTCTGGTTCTCTCTGGGAGAAGCGGATGCGCAGCAGGCTGTCTTCTACGACCAGCTGGGGCCCGAAGATCGGGTGCTTGATTTCGGCGCGATCCATACGGAGGGAAAAGACCCGCTGGCCGCCCCTGAGGTCCTCGGTGAAGAGAAGGCCAGCAACTATCGGCGCTGGTGGAACAATCCATGGAAAGTAGTTGAGGCAGGCGGTCAGCCGCATGCCGGTGACTGGACACCGGAAAAAGCGGGTCGGTTGCGAGCGCTCGTCGAACGCGCGCACGCGAACGGACTATGGATTCGCTTTTACACGCTGGATGGCGCAACGGAGCATGAGTTAAGCTGCAACGGCTGGTTCCGCGGATACAACTTCGGCTCGATTGAGGCGGCGCGCATTCGCTGGCGTGCCGCCATTCGAGGCTCACGTCGATTATCTTGCTTCCGACCAGTACGAATTGCTCGGCGAGGAAATCCGTCAGGCCTCGGTCACCGCGGAATCAAGACTTTCCCCCGCCCCCCACTCCTGCAATTAGAGCAGCGACGATCAGCGACGAATCTCCGCGCCATTTGCTGCCTGGTTCGGGGCGCGTTGTGCTCGGCGTCCAGCCCGCTAGAGCATGACCGACGCGGCCAGGGTGAAGAGCAACGCGGCAACCGCGATGATCGTCTCGCAAATCGACCATGTTTTGAGGGTTTCGGCCACACTCATGTTGAAGTACTCTTTGACGAGCCAGAAACCACCATCGTTGACGTGAGAGAAGATGAGCGAACCGGCTCCGGTGGCGATCGCGAGGAGTTCGGGTCGAACGCCAGCGGAGTGAAGCGCAATGGGGGCAACGATACCTGCCGCGGTGCTCATGGCGACGGTGGCCGAGCCTGTGGCAAGACGCATCAAGGCAGCGAGCGTCCACGCCAAGAGCAAGAGGGGCACATGGATCGACAGAGCGATGTGAACGATGGCCTGCGAGACGCCGCTATCCTGCAGGACACGGCCGAAGCCTCCTCCAGCACCGACTAAGAGGGTGATCGTCGCAGTAGGAGCGAGGCATTCGTTGGAGAAACGCAGGATGGTGTCGCGCGTGAAACCGCGAAGGCGGCCCAGAGTGAAGAAGCTGATCAGAACTCCGATCAGCAGGGCCATGTCGTCGTTGCCGGCAAGATGCAGCGCTTGATTCACGATGCTGCCGGGTGCTGCGATTGAGTCCGCCCAACTGCCGATGAGCATGAGGAAGACAGGCAGCAGAATGGTGAAGACCGTAAGGCCAAACCCTGGCAGGCTGCGTTCGGCTCCATGCTCGACAAAATCGGCGGCCATGGGATTGTCGCTCTGCAAGTGAACGCGCGGGGCGATGAACTTGGCAAACAGCGGTCCGGCAAGAATTGCGGTGGGTAGGCCAATCAGCAGCGCGTAGAGGATCGTTCGGCCAACGTCGGCTTTATAGATGGTGACCGCGAGCAGTGCTGCGGGATGCGGCGGGACCAGGCCGTGCACAACCGAAAGCCCGGCGACCATGGGAATGCCGACCAGGAGGAGCGAGGTCTGCGTGCGGCGGGCGACGGTGAAGGCGATGGGGATGAGCAGGACGAAGCCTACCTCGAAGAACGCGGGTAGGCCGACGACGAGGCCGATGACCATCATGGCCCAGTGCACGCGCTTTTCGCCGAAGAAGCCGATCAGCGTTTGCGCAATCTGATCGGCGCCGCCGGACTCGGCCATCATCTTGCCCAGCATGGTGCCGAGGGCGACAACAATGGCGATGTGGCCAAGGGTCGCACCCATCCCACTCTCAAAGGAATGCATTACCGAGGCGGGCGGCATGCCGGTGCCGATGGCCAGCCCGAGCGAGACGAGAAAGAGCGTGATGAATGGGTTGAGCTTAAAGACCGCGATGAGCACGATGAGACAAACGACCGCGGCGAGCGTGGCGGCAAGCAAGAAGATGCTGTGAGGATCAACCATGGTCGCGGTCTTTCTGAAGTTCGATGAATGGAGCGTGCGTAAAAAAGGGGAGCGTGTTATGTTGTGCGGGGCCTGTAGGCAACGCAATCGATCTCGACCTTGCAGTCGACGACCATGCTGGAGACGACGCAGGAGCGCGCAGGCGGATGCTCGCCGAAATACTGTTTGAAGACTGAATTGAACGAAGAGAAATCACGCGGATCGTCGAGCCAGACGCCGCAACGCACGACATGCTCGGGGCCATAGCCGGCTTCGTTCAGAATGGCGAGTAGATTCTTGATGGCCTGATGTGCCTGCACGGTCACATTGCCGGCAACCAGTTCGCCGTTCACCATGGGCACCTGACCTGAAACATAGAGCCAGCCGTCCGCTTCGACCGCGCGCGCAAAGGGCAGATGCTGACCGCCCGTGCCCTTGCCGCCTTCCACGCCATAACGCTTGATGGTCATGTTGTTCCTTTGTTCCGTTACTGAATCCAGGTTGTGCGAGCACGCGGCAGGAACTGTCCGGCGCGTGCGCCCGTGGCGCCATCTGCTGTGTAGGAGAGTGTTCCATTAACCCAGACGCTATGAATGCCCTGCGCGGGACGCATGGGATCAGCGAAGGTTGCTGTGTCGAGAATTGTTGTGGGATCGAAGAGTACGAGATCGGCATGGAAACCAGGGCGAATCCAGCCACGCTCCGCAAGACCGAAGCGCTGTGCGGGCATTGCGGTCATCTTGCGGACCGCAGCAGGTAGAGAAAGAAGCTTCTCGTCGCGGCTGTAACGGCCGAGCACGCGAGGGAAGGTTCCCCAGAGACGCGGATGGGGACGAGGATCCTGCGGCAGGCCGTCGGAGCCGATCATGGTTGCAGGATGCGCGAGGATACGGCGCATGTCGGCCTCGGAGATGCTGTGATAGATGGCGCCGGCGGGCTGGAGCCGTTGCGCCGCTTCAAGCTGCGTGACCTGCCAACGTTCGGCAATGGAAGCAAGCGAGCTGCCGCCGGCTTCCGGATGCGGCTCACTCCAGGTGATGGTGATTTCGACGCGCGGATCAACCTGGCCAAGGTCGAGTGTGCTTGAGCCCGCGGCGTACGGGTAGCAATCGCAACCTGCCGACTGCGTCGAGCGAGCGCTGTCGAGGGTGTGGAGAACTTCCTCGGCTCGACCCCAGTTGGCAATGCCTGCGCATTTTAGATGCGAGATCACAACCGGCACGCGGCTCTTGCGTCCGATCGTGAAGCTTTCTTCCATCGCATCGAGGATCGCGTCGGTCTCGGTGCGCATGTGCGTCGTGTAGAGAGCGCTCGCCTGTGCCAGTGGTTCAGCGAGGCCGAGAACTTCGTCCGTGGTGGCGGAGCGCGCCGATGCGTATGCCAGGCCGGTGCTGAGGCCGAGCGCGCCAGCCGCAAGCGCGTCGGCCAGCTCGGCGCGCATCGCGGCAATCTCAGCCGAGGTCGCGGCGCGGTCGAGGCGGTCCATGTGGTTGTTGCGTACGGCCGTGTGGCCGATGAGGGCGCCGACATTTACCGCGGGCTGGGCGGCGCGGATCGCATCAATATAGGAGGTGAAGGTTGGGTAGCGAAAGTCGCCGGCGGCTCCGAGCAGATTCATCGGGTCGGGAAGGGCACCTTTCAGCCGCACGGGCGAGGCGCTGATGCCGCAGTTGCCGACGATGACCGTGGTGACTCCCTGGGACAGCTTGGGCAGCATGGCCGGGTTCTGCAGCAGGTAGAGGTCGTCGTGCGTGTGGACGTCGATGAAGCCGGGCGCGAGGGCGAGTCCGCCCGCGTCGACGATCCTGGTGGAAGTGTGCGGAAGTTCCGGGCCGACTGCGGCAATCCGGTCCTGGACGAGCGCAACCTCGAGGAGTTGAGGTTCCTCGCCGCTACCGTCGAACACGAGTGCGTTCCGGATAAGAATGTCGCAGTTCGGCATCGCGCTGATTCAAACTATAGACTATTTCTAACGCGTGTTTGTGCAGGAAATGCGCACGGTTTGTCGATATTGGAGATGGTCGGAGAGATGAATCAGCAGGACACAATCCCAGCGATGGACGAGGTCATTTCGCCGCTGAACAAGGGGCTCGGGGCACTGGAGCGCCCAACGGGGGCTGGCGAGATCGCGTCTCTCGGATGGAACCTCTTGCGCGAAGATCTGAGCCTTCCGGCTGCGGTCTTGTACCAGGAAAAGCTCGAGCACAATCTTAGCTGGATGCAACGCTTCATCGAAGCATACGGGATGAAGCTTGCACCACATGGCAAGACGACGATGGCGCCGGCTTTATTTGAGATGCAGCTGCAGTCGGGAGCCTGGGGCATTACGCTCGCGACGGCGCATCAGACCCACGTGGCTCATGCGCACGGTGTCCGGCGCGTTCTGATGGCGAACCAGCTTGTCGGCAAGGAGAATATGGCCCTTGTCGGGCGCCTTCTGCGCGACCCAATCTTCGAGTACTACTGCCTGGTGGATTCTGCGGAGCAAGTGGAGCAGCTTGGCCGGTACTTCAGCGCGCAGGGGCTGCGCCTGAATGTCCTGTTGGAGATTGGCGTGACCGGTGGACGTGCAGGCGTGCGGGATGATGCGCAGCTCGACGCGGTGCTGCATGCGCTGGAGAAATGGCGAGACGCACTTGCCCTCAGTGGTGTCGAGGTGTATGAAGGTGTCCTCGCGGATGAGACGTCGATACGGAGCTTTCTTGGCCATGCAATCGAGATCACGAAGCGCCTGCTTGCGGAGAAGCGCTTCGACCGCAGCCCCGCAATTCTGACTGGAGCCGGATCGGCATGGTACGACGTTGTGGCGGATGTGTTTTCGACGGCCGGATTCGGCGACGCTGTTGAACTTGTGCTGCGACCCGGCTGCTATCTGACGCACGATGTGGGCGCATACCGCGAGGCCCAGACGAAGATCCTGGAGCGCAACCCGATTGCACGCGAGATGAAGTCGGGGCTGGTTCCAGCATTGCAGGTTTGGGCCTACGTGCAGTCGATTCCAGAGGCAGAGAAGGCGATCGTCGGCATGGGCAAGCGCGATGCGGCATTCGACTCGGGTCTGCCTGTTGCAGCGCTGCGCTTCCGGCCCGGGAATGCGAGTCCTAAGCCGGCGCCGTCGCACTGGAGCGTGACCAAAATGATGGACCAGCACGCGTTTCTGCAGATTGCCTCCGGCGATGACGTGCGCGTGGGCGACATGATTGGGTTCGACATTGCGCACCCGTGCCTCACGTTTGATAAGTGGCGCACACTCGCTGTCGTGAATGCCGCGTACGATGTCGTGGACATAGTACAGACCTACTTCTGAGAACAGGACATAGTACCAATGCGCCGTCGAATCGAGTGTGGGCTGTGCGTAGCGTTGGCCATCGTGTCTGCAGGCTCTCCTGTGCCAGCGTGCGCGCAGGAAGACCCGCGACAGGCTGCGATGGCGCTGGAGCGAGAGGGAAAGATCGCAGAAGCCGAGGCTGCCTGGAAGGCGTTGGCAATGCAGTATCCGGGAAGGCCCGAGCCGCTGGCCGAGCTTGGCCTGCTCGAAGCAAAGCAACAGCACTATGCCGAAGCCACTGTTTGGTACAAGAAGGCGATGGCGGTGAATCCTGCGTTGCCGGGATTGCGCTTGAATCTTGGGCTCGCGTACTTCAAGGCGAGCGACTATCGGGACGCGATCGGGGAACTGACGCCACTGCTGAAGGTACAACCCGATGACCAGCGTCTAACCATCCTGATCGGCATGTCGCACTACGGACTGGAGCAATTCAGCGAGGCCAATCCGCTGTTGAAGCAGGCTGCGGACAGGGACCCGCAGAACGCCACACTGTTGTTGACGCTCGCGCACAGCTGCCTGTTATCGAGCCAATACCCGTGTGTGGTGGATGCCTATCATCGCATCATCGGTCTGAATGCCGAGTCAGCCGAAGCCGATATGCTCGTGGGCGAGGCGCTGGATGCAATGAAAGACGGAGACGGTGCCGTTCGCGAGTTTCGCGCAGCCGCGGCAGTCAATCCGAAAGAGCCAAACGTGCATTTCGGGCTGGGCTACCTTCTCTGGAAGAAGAACGACTATGCCGCTGCCGCACCTGAGTTCAAGGCAGAGATCGAGAACGATCCGCAGCATTTTCAGGCGATGCTCTATCTTGCCGACTCCGATGTGCAGATGAATCGTCTCGACGAAGCCGAGGCTCTGCTGGAGAGGCTGGATCGAGCCAACGCTGGCAGCTATCAACAGCATCTCGATCTCGGCATTGTGTATGCGGGGCAAGGGAAGAACGAAGCGGCCCTGGTTGAGTATCAAAAAGCGGTGAAGCTGAAACCCAGCGAAGCGAGTGCCCACTGGAGATTGGCGCGACTCTACCGTGCGATGGGTCGTACGCAGGAAGCAAAGGCTGAGTTCGAGAAGACCAAAGACGTGAACAAGGCTGAGGACGAGCGGTTGCTGAAGATCATGTCGGCGCCCCCCAACAAACAATCTCCGGCATCGAGCGCCCCTGCAGGACCGAACCGATAGAGGTCCTCGAGCGAGCGAAAGTAAAGGCCGGGGACAATCCCCGGCCTTTGTCGGTGCAGCGCCAATCCTACTTATTAGAAGTAGAGCTTTGCGCCAAGCTGGATGCGGCGGGGGACGTGGTCGCCGGTGATCGTACCGAACGAAGCGCCATCGGCCATGTTCGTGTCGACCGTATTGAGGTTGGTATGGTTGAACGCGTTGAAGAACTCCCCGCGCAACTGGAATTTGTAGCGTTCAGCGAAGCTGACATTCTTGATCGCGGCCAGATCCCAATCTTGGAGGCCGGGACCGAGAAGCGAGTTGGAGCCCTCGCTGCCGAAGTGTCCCACTGCGGCGGCAAAGGAGCCGGGTGTAAACCACTGGTTGATCGACTTGGTCATGTGGACGGGTGCAATCTGGTCTGGACGCGTGGCGCCAAGACCGAGGCCGACGTTGGAGAGTGTGGTGTCGAACGGATCGTAGGGCTGGAGGACATTGAAGGACTGACCGGAGACGAAGGACGTAACTCCGGAGAGTTCCCACCCGCCCAGGACTTTGCCTTCGAATCCATGCTGACCGCGGTAGAAGGGTAGCTCGTAGACATAGTTCGCCTCAAAGATCTGGGGCGTGTTCGCAGTCGATGGTCCGTAATCCATCATGAAATCGTGTGAGTTCTCGGTGATCGCGGCGTAGGCACCGTTGGAGCGATCGCCGGAGCTCGTGGTGAGCGACTTCGACCAGGTGTAGGCGACTCCCACCGTGAGGCCATGTGAGCGATGGTTCAACGAGACCTGCAGGGAGTTGTAATTGCTGGTGTAGAGCGGTGCGCGATCCTTGATCTCGCCATAGCCGAGGTAAGGCCGAATGGCGTTTACGCTTGAGGTTGCGGGAGCAGCGAGCCTGGCCGCAACGGTGGGTTGGCTTTCGTCGAACTCGCCCACGAGGTGGCGAGCCACGTTGCCCACGTAGGCAATCTCTACCGTCGTTGTGGGTGCCAGCTGGCGCTGCACGGAGAGGTTGTAGTTGACGTAATGCGGGACGTGGAAGGTTGGTGTACCGGTTGAAGTCAACCCGTTCGGACCATAGGATGGCCCGGCAACCGAGCCCGACTTAATTGCGTCGAACGAACCGTTGTAGATGACTGTGGACGGTGCGTAGATCGGGTTGGCAAAGGCATTCTGTTCCCAGATGCCGTTCAGCACGCGGTCATAGAAAACACCGATGCCGCCGCGGATCGAGGTGAGTCCTCGACCATCGGGATTGAAGGCAAAGCCGAAACGTGGCCCGAAGTTCGCCGCATCGTTGGGGTTGATATAGGCTCCGAAGGGGGAGCAACTGGCGTAGAGGGCGTTCGATTGCGCATACGTGCAAGCCGCACCCTTGGGGAAGATGAGGCCGTTGGCATAGTTGCCCGCATTGACCGAGCCTGCCACCATGTTGCCGCTCGCGGGGTCGATTGCCGGCGCATCCGATGCGCTGTAGAGCAACGGGTCAAAGCCGAGAAGCGTGTTGTTGAGATCGGTGACCGACGGGAAGTAACTCCAGCGCACGCCAAGGTTCAGCGTAAGCCTGTTGTCCACCTTCCAGTCGTCGTTCACATAGGCTTCGCTGTTGACGTAGTGGAGGTCGGGAATGACATCGCGGCTGGCCTGATTGAAGCTGACGACGTTGCCGAGAAGAAAGTCGCCCCAGGAGTTGAAGTTGTAGCCGGGATTGCCACCGACGCCGTTTTCGCTCTTGACCATCTGCTGGAACTGGAAGCCGGTGCGCAGGGTGTGCTTGCCGAGCGTGATCGACAGGTTGTCGAAGTAGGTGCGATCCAGGTTCCGTTCCTTCCATGGAGCAGAACCGGCGCTGAAGCCCGTCACGCCGGTGATGCTGATCGCCGGTACGCGACCATACGGATCGGGATAGACTTCGGTACCCGGAGTCAAGGCGCTGATGACTGCGGATGAGGTGGCAAATTGATTTCCGGCGATGGTGGAGTTGTAAGTGCCCTGCGCCCAGACGAATTCGACTTCGTTGACCACCTTCGGCGAAATGGTCCAGGTGAGGTTGCCCACGACGTTCTTACCGGGCGAATCGACGAGCGTATTGACCAGGTTGGGATAGTTGCTGCCGGCCCACAGCCCTTCGGGGTAGTTCACGGGCATGACGTCATTCATGCCGCGCGCATAGAAATGCACTTTGTCGTTGAAGTAGTGATCGACGCGGACGATATCGTCGCGAATGTCGTTCTTCGCCGAATAGGAGAAGTAGTAGTCCGATCCGTCGTTGGCCGGATATTTGCTGAAGACATTGGTCAAGTACACCTGTGCGTTCTTGCTATAGCAGCTGGACGCAATGGTCGTTGTGTTGCTTGAAGCGTCATAGGTGAAGCAGCCGGCGGGCCCGTTGGTGAAGTTGCCGGACACTACACCCTGCAACTCAGCGGCCGTAGCAGCGGGCATGGTGTCGCTGCCCGGAGTCGTGAGCTTATGCCAATCCTCGGACCAGAAGAAGAAGGTTTTTTTGCGGTCGGTGTTGTAGGCCTTAGGGATGAAGAGGGGTCCCCCGATGGTAAAGCCGTACACATTGTGGTGATTGACCGGATTCTTGTTGGGTTCGCCGGCCATAAGCTGGGTACGCTTGTTGAAGTAGTCGTTGGCGTCGAGGTCGGTGTTGCGGACAAACTCATAGAGGTCGCCGTGGAACTCGCTTGTGCCGCTTTTGGTGGCGACGAGAACCTGGCCGCCGCCGCTGCGCCCGTAGCCCGCATCGTAGTCGCCGCGCTGCAGCGTGAACTCCTGAATGGCGTCGACGCTCGGCGTGTTGACGACGGTTGCGTTGGAGCCGGAGTCATTGATGTCGGCGCCGTCGACGGTCCAGTTATTCGCAGTTGTGCGGGCACCGTTCACCGATAGGCCCGTGTTGCTTGCCGATGCCTCATCGCCAAGGCCGGAGTTAGCCACGCCGGGCTGCAAGGTTACCAGCTGCTCGAAGTTGCGGCTGCTCAGCTCAAGCTCACGGACTTGTACGCCCGAGATCGTTCCCGCTTGCGCGCTGCTCTCCGTATCGACCGACACAGGATTGTCTTCGACGGTGACAGTGGTTGTTACAGCGCCTGCTTTGAGCTGCATGTTGAACGTGTGCTTCTCGGCGACGTTCAGCACGATGTTCTTGCCGTCGTAGGTCTCAAATCCCGGAGCAACGACCTTCACACTGTATGTCCCAGCGGGCAGATTGGTTGCCGTATAGAACCCTGACGCATTCGACTCCACGAGGCGGCCGGACGCATTGACGCCGTTGAGTGTGACAGTGACGGCAGCGCGGGGAATCACGGCTCCGCTGGTGTCTGTGACCGTTCCACTGAGGGTTGCCGACAGCTCTTGCGCAGAACTAGTGAGCGGAGACAAGAAGAGCAGCGGAAGGAGCCACATGAGTTGAGCGAACCTGCGTACGGAGCTCTTCCACGTGCCAGCGCCGTCGTTGGTCGGATGAAGACATTGCGAAGGGGAGATATGGTGTAGGGCCTGTAGTGAATCAATCATTGCCAACGCACCTTTCATTGAAATCCAGTAGTGTCCAACCGCGTGGTGTTTGGACGGGGTGAATTCAAGCGTGTTGAGCAGGCAGCTTTGTGTTGAACCGGTTCACCCTGGGATTTGCAGAGAAGAGCACGTCCGGTGCAATCGATCGCGCAATGGGCTGTTGCGAGGACTGCGGCCTCCAACCCGACTGTGGCTGACGCGATGGAATTCTCCGGCATCGGATCACTGTTCTCTCCCAAGGTGGAGCAATCGCAGGCCAGATTCTGGCCTCCCTGATCGCAATCGAAGTCTGATTCGAGTCGTTCTTCGCTTTGCGAAAAGTGCAGGGCTGTTCTTCGTTCTGAAACAATAGGGCCAGCGGGCATAAATTGCAAGAGAGAATTGAACAAATTGGCAGAAAATGATCAAGTCGATGAGCTGAGTAGGGTGGGTTTGGCCATATCAGAGCTCGGCAATGGGCAGAAACGTCTCAAAGAGCACGACTTGTGAGCGTCATACTTCGGCGAGTGAGATTCTTGCGAGATTGTGGGAGGAAGTGTTCTAAATCAACGAGTTAGCGCTCTGAGCGCTTCCAGAAGCGCCCTGGAGCCGACGATGCGTAAGGCAAAGCAGTCAGGAGTCGCCAGGGCAGTGAAAGGCCGGCTCAGGCCAGAATCACGCGAACACCTTGCCGCTCGAAGGGCGCCAGAGACTGAGGCGAAGCGCCTGTATCGGTGATCAGAATGTGGATATCGCTGGCCGGGCAGATGAAAGCCGGACTCACGTGTCCCAGCTTGCTCGAATCGGTGACAACGATGACCTGCTTTGCCTGCTTGACCATCTTGCGATAGACGAGGGCTTCGTCGGTTTCGAGGGTCGTGGCGCCACGTTCGAAGTCGAGGCCGGTCACGCTGAGGAACACTTTGTCCATGTACACATCGTTCAAGAATGTCAGGGCGGCGTTTCCCGTGAGAGAAAACGACCAGGCCCAGGGCACACCGCCGCCGGTCAGAACGGTGCGGACTCCGGGCTGATTGCAGAGCTCCATGCCAATGTTGATGGCATTGGTGATGACCTGGATCTTCTCGCGATGGCGCAAACTACGGCCGATGTGGGTGGTGGTTGTTCCTGCGGTGAGTCCGATGGTTTCGTTGGGTTGCACCAGTTCGGCGGCGGCCAGGCCGATGCGGCGTTTCTCCACCTGGAAGCGTTGCTCGCGAGCCAGAAAAGAGCTGTCATAACGAAACGGCTCGTAGAGCAAGGGCTCGACCAACGTGGCTCCGCCGTGCGTGCGGCGGATGAGCCCGCGGTTCTCGAGGCGAGCCAGATCGCGACGAATGCTGGGTGCGGAAGAACCGGCTACGGCGAGGATTTCTTCGACGGAAGCGTTCCCAACCGACAGCAGAAACTTGATGATCTGTTCGGAGCGCTGGTTAATCTTGTCCGACATGTCGGACCGATTCTACATGCGTCAGGCACTTCCTTCTAGGTCATGCACACATTTTTTATTAGTTTGGGCTGGCTGTCCCCATCAAATTCTCATCTTGATGATTGTTTGTCTCATAAACGATCATGGCAAGATAGAGTTGGATTCGTCCTCGGAGGAGCATCCAGGCTTCTCCCCGACATTGAGACATGGAACGTACACTTTTCGCAGTGAGATATTCGCGCCACTTTTTTCTCCGGGCTCTCGCCGCAGCGAGCCTTCTACTCGTTCTGATTCAGGTTTCCGCGCAGAACTCCACAGACGGACTCCGCGTCGCTCATCTGGGCGACTGCCCTCTGCAGAGCGGGCAGGTCCTCCATGAATGCCGCATTGGGTACCGCACCTTTGGCCGACTCAACACGGCCAGCGATAACGCCGTGCTGATGCCCACCTGGCTCTATGGAACTTCAGCCGATCTCACCGGATTCTTTGGCAACGTGCCGTCCGCACAGCAACTGGTCGACACCAGCCGCTTCTTTGGCATCGCGGTCGATGCTCTCGGCGATGGAGTCTCCTCATCGCCGTCGAACACGCCGGTCCCGCAGCACGGCCCCGACTTTCCCGCGATCACCACACGCGACATGGTTCAGGCCGAGTACCGCCTCGTCACCGAGGTACTTCATCTGCAACATCTGCACGCGGTGGTCGGTCTTTCGATGGGTGGAGAGCAGACGTTCGTCTGGGCCGTCGACCATCCACATTTCTTCGATCTCGCAGTCCCAATCCTCGGCACGCCGCGGCTCACATCGTACGATCTGCAAGTCAAGCGCATCATGATCGAATCGATTGTCTCCGATCCGGACTTCAAGGGCGGCCGCTATACTTCGGAACCGCCGCTGAGGCTGGCGAATCTCTTCGGCAATCTCACCGTCACGAGCCCGGAGGAGCGCAATGCGGACACTCCGCTTTCAGGTCTAAACGCATTCTTCGCCGAGGCGGAGGCGCCTCTTTCCATCGATGCCAACGACCGTCTCGCCCAGCTGAAGGCCATCACCCACCAGGACGTAATCGGCAGCCGCAGCATTGCGGAAGCGGCCAGAGCTACGACTGCTCGCTTTCTGGTAATCGTCAACGCGCGCGACCACCTGGTGAATCCGCAGCCCGCCCTCGATTGGGCTGCAGCTCTGCAGGCTCCGACCTATATCTCTCATGGGACATGCGCTCACCTGATCATGAATTGCGATGCGGCTTCAGTTTCGGCCCGCGTGCGCGATTTTCTTTTGAACGGCGTGCTCGCCAAGGCTCGATGACTGAGCGGGATTCTCTAAGCTAAAAAGGAATCGACAATGTCTTATTTTCTTGGCGTAGATGCCGGCGGCACCAAGGCAGAATTCCTGCTCGGCGACGAGTCGCGCGAACTGACGCGGGTGCGCACCGGCACCATCAAACGGATGCGCGCCGACGCAAGCACGGTCGAGGCCAACCTCGACGAGGCACTGCGCCAACTGACTGCAATCAGCGGCGTTTCGATGCAGTCGATCGCGCGCTGCCGCATCGGCACAGCCGGCAACACGGTGGCTCTGGTCACCGACTGGCTTCGTGAGGCCTTCAGCAAGCGCGTTGGCGGCGAGCTGGAGATTGTCGGCGACGTCGAGATCGCCGTCGATGCCGCTTTCCACGGTCAGCGTGGCGTGCTCGTGCTGGCAGGCACGGGATCGAACCTCGCTGGACGAGCCTCTGATGGGACGATCGTCACTGCCGGCGGTTGGGGCCCTGTCCTTGCCGATCAGGGTTCGGCGCATTTCATCGGCGTCGAAGGCCTGCGCCGCGGATTTCTCGCCATCGATCAACAGCGCTCCACGCGGGTGCTCGATCTCGCGATGCAGCATTGGCACCTTGACTCGCTTGGCGCGTTGATCGAACACGCCAATGCCCGGCCCGGCCCAGACTACTCGAAGCTCGCCCCGCTTTTCGCCATAGCGGCAGAAGAAGGCGACGCGGTTGCTCTGGAAGTGATCAAGCAGGGGGGCACAGATCTCGCCTATCTGGCCAGCCTGGTGATTACGCGCATTCAGGGCATCGAAGCGGCAACTTCGACAGGCCCGTTCGTACCTCCTGCTGTCGCGATCACTGGGAGCGTACTCGAGCGCGTCACCCTCCTGCGCGAAGCGATGCACGCCGAACTGCGCCGTCTGTATCCCGGCATCGACGTTCATTGAAAAGCCTGCCGATCCGCCTGCGGGAGCGCTGTGGGGTGCGCGCGGAGCAAAGAGTCCAGCGACGGTCTGACAGAGTCGTCACTTTCTTCTGCAGACGGTGCACCCGGCAAAGTTTCAATCGACACTTCGGCCACAAACAACTCCGAGACCATAGAATAAAGCTGCATCTGTTTTGATAAAGCTCGCCTGTCGCCCCCTCTCCTGGCGAAGTCAAACTCTTTGAGGAATGCAAACTGCATGCCTGCAGCGCCTGTTCCCACATCCGGTTCGATCGCAGAAACCAGCCTCGCAGGAAATCGCGGCTATAACTTCCTCCTCTTGATGGTTGCGGGCTTCGGCGGACTGCTCTACGGGGTGGACGTCGGCATTATCGGCGGCGCCTATCCCTACCTTGAGGCCACGTCGCACCTCACCGCCGGAGAGCTGTCGACCATTGTTGCGGCGGTGCTGCTTGGCAGCGTATTCTCCACGCTCTTTGCCGGCATTTTGGCTGACTGGATGGGCCGCAAGCCACTGATGATTGTCAGCGGCGCAGCCTTCATCGTCAGCATTCCCGTGATCGCGCTCTCACAGGGCTACATGCCGCTGTTTTGGGGCCGCCTGCTGCAGGGCATGAGCGCCGGACTCATCGGCGTGGTTGTGCCTCTCTATCTCGCGGAGTGTCTCACGGCTGCACAACGCGGCCGCGGCACGGCGGTTTTCCAATGGCTGCTGACCGCGGGCATCGTTGTGGCGGCATTGGTCGGTATCTATTACAGCTATCGCGTCGCGGCGGTCGAGCGAATCGCCAATCCGGATGCACTCTTTCACTACAAAGATCAGGCGTGGCGGCAAATCTTCTGGGTCTCGTTGCCCGCCGGCATTGTCTTCGTCCTGGGCTGTTTTTTCGTCTCCGAATCTCCGCGATGGCTTTTCCGCCGAGGCAAAATCGAACAGGCGCGCACCGCTCTTCTGCACTCGCGCACTGCCGATCAGGCCGCGCTCGAGATCCATGAGATGGAACAGACTGCAAGCAAGGCAACGGATGCTGCTAATCAGGTGGCGCAGGCCGCCGGTTCACTCTTGCGTCGCAAATACGTCGTTCCTTTTCTGCTGGCCTGCGTCATTCTCGCGACCAACACTGCGACTGGCATC
Organism: uncultured Acidobacteriaceae bacterium; assembly: GCA_963778705.1. GTDB lineage: Bacteria > Acidobacteriota > Terriglobia > Terriglobales > Acidobacteriaceae > Telmatobacter. Next base: position 161,352 of record CAVZVM010000011.1, on the reverse strand, counting down.
AACTCCGTCATCGGCTACAACACCGGCATCCTTCTACAGAGCGGTCTCTCCGACCTTTGGGCTCATTGGGGATACGTGGGGTTCACCACGGTGAACTTCCTGATGACCATGGTCGGCATGACACTCGTCGACCGCAAGGGACGACGGTTCCTTCTGATGATTGGAACCAGCGGAATCATCCTCTCGATGATTTATGTTGGTGTGCTCTTTCTCAGAACAGAGAAGAATTCCATCGATGCCGCGGCGAGCCTCCAGGCCATGGTTGCGCAGGACCAGACTCTGAATCTGCACTTCGATGCCGCCCAGGCGGCGCGGCTGCTGCGTGTGCAGAATCAGACCGCAACTCCCATCGATCCAGCGCACGCTTCGCTTGACGTCATCTATTCGTATGGCGACTTCACCGCAGCCAGCAACGTCACTCGATCCGACGACCTATCTGCGGCGCCGCTTTCCATCGATCGCTCCAGCGCCGTTCCGCCTGACGGTGTGCAGGCCTTCTTTAAGGCCCCCTTCGCGAGTCTCGATGCCGCTCGTTCCGCGCCGCTCAAAATCGAGAAAGCCGTCTTGAGCGCCGTGCCTTCCACGGGCAACGGTCTTCTGGTCGCGCTCGGCCTCTATGCCTTCGTCGCCAGCTATGCGATGGGCCCCGGCGTGTGTGTCTGGCTCGCGCTCTCGGAGCTGATGCCCACCCGGATTCGCTCCAATGGAATGAGCGTGGCCCTCGTTCTGAACCAGCTCGTCTCAACGACACTTGCAGGGATTTTCCTGCCGTTCGTGAGCAAGCACGGCTATTCGTCGATCTTCTTCCTTTTCGCGGGATTCACGCTAGTCTATTTTGCGACGGTCGCATTTTTCCTTCCGGAGACCAAGGGCAAAACACTCGAAGAGATCGAGGCCTACTTCGAATCGCGCGGGGCGAAAGCCTGAAACCGCTCAGCCTGAAGTGCCTTCCACGCGTTCCCGGGCTCGTCCAATAGGCCCGATGACTTCGATTAGGCTCGGATCACTTCGATGCCGCTCTTGCAGAAGGCGCTGACGGCTTCGTCGGAGATACCGTCATCCGTGATCAGCATGTCGATGTCGGTGACGGGGCAGATGACTGCCGGGCTCACCATGCCCACTTTGCTGGAGTCCGCAACGACGATGACCTGCTTGCCCTGACGCGTCATGGCACGGAACACAGCAGCTTCGTCGGCCTCGATCGTCGTGGCTCCGCGCTCGGGGTCCACACCGCAAACACCGACAAACACGCGATCCATCACCACCACGTTGAGGCTCTCGATCGCTGTCGGACCAATCAGCGTAAAAGCATCCGTGAAGCGCATCGAGCCGCCGGTGAGCATAGTTTCCAGTCCCTTGCTCCCGCTGAGTTCCATGCCGATGTTGACCGCGTTGGTGATGATGTGCAGATTCTTGCGGTGACGCAGGCTGCGTGCCACCTGCGTCGTAGTCGTGCCGGCGGTCAGGCCGATCGTTTCATGATCCTGCACAAGCTGCGCCGCGGCTCTTGCAATCCGCTGCTTTTCGGCTGCAAAGCGGTCTTCACGAATCTGGAAGGAAGCATCGAACCGGAATGGCTCATAGACCGCCGCTTCTGCCAACACCGCGCCGCCGTGGGTGCGATGCACGAGGCCGCGCTCTTCCAGGCGTACCAGATCGCGGCGCACGCTCGCGGGCGATGCGCCAAAGAGCGTGGTGAGATCTTCGACGGAGGTCTTTCCGTGACTCAGAAGCTGACGAAGAATCTGTTTGGCACGTTCATCTGTTTTGACGGACATGGTTGTGCTGAGCGGCTATAACGCTATTGTACGGATTCGCCGCGTCCCGCCAGCTGAACCGTATCGTCGAGAGCGTTTCTGAGGGCACGAACTTCCTCTTCGAGCAATTGATAGCGAAAGAACTCATCGTCTTTCTGTGCGCCCATTGAAAGTGCATAGTTGCGATAGGTGACTGGACTCGGAGTACGTTTGCGAAGCGAACCGTGAAACTCCTGAGCGCCCGTGGCGCGGGCGATCTCCTGCACGTTGTGGGCTCGAATACCGCTGCCGACCATCACGCCGATCCGCCCGTTCGCAACCTTGACCACGCGCGCGATCTGTTCGACTCCCAACTGTGCGGTCTGCTTGCCCCCGGAAGTCAGGATGCGGTGCGCGCCGGTGCTCACAATGTCTTCGCAGGCACGTTCCATGTCCGGCGCCATGTCGATGGCGCGATGAAAGGTGACCTGCAACGGGTAAGCCAATTCTACAAGCCGGGATGTCCGCTCGAGGTCGACCTGACCGTCGATCGTGAGCAGTCCAAGCACCACGCCGTCGGCGCCCAGGCGCTTGGCTTCGAGCAGGTCGGAGACCATGATGTCGAACTCCGGCGCGGAGTAATAGAGATCGCCGCCGCGCGGCCGAATCATCACAAAAACCGGAATATCGATCTTCGACCGGACCGCTTGAATGAGGCCGGCACTGGGAGTAATGCCGCCTTCGAGCAGATCGCTGCACAACTCGATCCGGTCCGCCCCTCCCTCTTCGGCTGTCACTGCCGAAGCCAGGGAATCCACACAGATTTCTAGCACCATAATGAACGAATCCCGTTATACCTCAAAAAGCCGGATTCCTTATGAAAAGTCTGAATCTCCATAAGGAATCCGGGAGTAAGCAAAACAACGAGCGAGGGCCGCGTGCCCGTGACGCGATCCTACATTAGAACGTGTACCGGGCTGAGAACTGCAGATGACGTTCTGCCGACCGGATTGAGTTCTGGCTGGCGATCTGGCCAAAGGTCGAGTCGGTGATGCTCGTATCCGGGTTTCCGTAGCTCACAATATTGAACACGTTGAACGCATCGAAACGGAAACTGAAGGTTTGATGCTCGGTGATGTGGAAGTCCTTGAAGGCTGACGAGTCCACGTTGAAGTAGCCTGGGCCGCGCACGGCGCCGTTGCTCGACGTGCCGAAGGTGTTGGGAGCCGGCGCTCCGAAGGCGCAGACACCGTTGTCAACACCGGCGGTAGTGCAGGGCTGCGCCGAAGGATCGTCGCCGAACCATTGGTTGATGTTGCGGTGCACGATCTTCAGTTTGCGATATTGGTTCGGACGCGAGACTCCGTAGCTGTTGGAGTTGTCGCTCGGGCCGGTCAGCGTCTCAGGGAAGCCCGAATAGGCAACGCCGGCCACTGAAATTTTCCAGCCACCGATTGCTTCATCGAGCGCACGGTTGACCTGCGGCAGATAGAGCTGGTTGCGGCCCACGGGCAGTGCGTAGACCGAGGTCCACGACAAATTATGCGTGACGTCGTATCCTGACGGGCCGTAGTCTGCCTTGCTGTTGTAGTAGTTCTGGAACGCGCCGCTGTAGCCATTGACGTTCAGCGCATAGTTACCCAGGCTGTTGGTCATCGCCTTGCCGTAGGTATAGTTCAGCGTGAACTCCAGACCATGATCGAGCCGCTGGCGCAGCACCGCCTGCAGGGCGTTGTAGTTCATCATCGCTCGCGACTCGGTGATCATAAGAATCTGCGAGCCAACCGACGAGCCCAGGTATTGGTTGCTGTAGTAGCGAGCCGTCGTGGGATCGCCATTCACAAGATACTGGTTCAGGTTGCCGTAGTCCTCGATGTGCTGGCCCTGCTCGCCAAGATAGCCCACCTGCAGCGAGGCAGTGTTGGTCAGCGCATATTCAGTGGTCAGGTTCCACTCCTGAATATAGGCAGGCTGCTGGTTCTGCGGATAGACCTGGGTCACTGAACCACTGGCTGGGCCGGTGAATCCGTCTTCGACAGTCCTTGGGGTACCACCTGGATCGGTTGCGGCGCCCGGTGTGGGCGAGACTGCATTGATCGCGACGCCTTCGATGAACGGCGTCTGCGCAGTCAGGCGCTGGTTCGAGGAGTTGCCCTCATAAAAGCTGGTTGCACCGTAGCCCGCACGCACCACCAGCTTGTCGTTGACCTGGTAGTCAAAACCCAGCCGCGGCATGAACTGTCGGAAGTTGGACTGATAACAGCCGCGGTCGCTGCATACACCGGAGCCAGCGGGCGCGCCTGTGGGGACGTGCTCAGCGTAGAGCACCTGGCCTGTCTCGATGTTGATGTTCGCAGTCTTGTTGTTCTGCTCGATCCATGGCTCGTCGTACTCGTAGCGCAGACCGATGTTGAGCGTGAGGTTGGGAAGAATCTTGTAGTCGTCCTGGATGTATTCAGCCGCACGCCACTGCCGTTGGCCGACACGCACACTGCCCAGCGTCGCAGCCACTTGTCCTACGCGGTCGAGCACGAAGTCGGCGCCCGGCCAGCCCAGACCATCGGATTGTGCAGTGTTGCTGGTGAACGCGCCGGTGTAGTTCATCGTGCCCAGGAATCCGAAGTTGTTACTCGTCGGGTAGTTGTTTTGATAGCGCAGAGCCTGCACGCCCATGCTCAAGGTGTGCTTCTCCTTCTGCCACGTCAGGTTCTCGATGTAACTGTAGGTATTGTCGATCACGCTGCCGTCAAAACCGGCTGTGCCCACGTCGGTCAGGTCGCTGGCACTACCACCGCCTCCGAAGGCCGCGCCTGCTCCATAGCCCTGATCGGAGAATCCTACGAACGGCTGCACACCGAACGGAATGCCGACGATGTTATTTCCATTGAGACCGAAATGGCCGGTTGGATCGCCCGGAATTCCCTGGTTCCAATTCACTCGCGTGAAGCCGACGCGGGCAGAGTTGACGATATTCGGCGTGAAGATGTGCACCCAGTTTGCACCCACAATGTGTGTGGGATACACGTTGATGCCGGGGAAGGTAATTGGCAATACAGCGGTGGTGCCGTCGTAGGCACGCGACAACGAAGTGAACCCCGTGATCTTGTCCGACGGGCGCGGGTCGTACTCGATCTTCACGTCGCCCTGGTTGTTCGCTCGATAGGTGCGCGTCGCACCTTGCAGATCGTTTGCCACCAGGCCGTCGGTCGGCGTTGCGTTGGGCACCGGGTAGTACTGCGGATTGGCGATGAGATACTTCGCGACCGGGTTGAGGATGGGGACCCCAAGGTTCCCTGGATAGGGCGCAAAGTTGTTCTCCGAGTCGTAGAGCTGGATCGGAGAAGAGGCGGCAAGCAGCGCAGAGAAATCGCCGTTGCGCATCGCCCCCGTCAGCACGCTGGCTGAGCCGAGTCCGCCCTTGTGGTAGCGCGAGCCCAGGTAGTCAACGAAGAAAAAGAGCTTGTCGTGCTTGATGGGCCCACCCACCGTAAGGCCGAACTGCGACTGCGAGAACGGGCTTATGGGAATGATTGGATTCTGATTCTTGTTGGTCCACGAGTTGGCGTTGAACTTGGCATTCTGCTCGTAGCCGTAGACCGAGCCGTGAAACTGGTTCGTGCCGCTTTTGAGCACGCTCACCACGCCGCCACCGGCGACGTTGCCGTAGTCGGCCGGCGAATTCGACGTCAACACCTTCATCTCCTGCAGCGCTTCCGGTGCGGGGCTGTAGGCGATGTCGTTGTTGAAGGTCTCGTTCATGTCGATGCCGTCAATGGTGTAGTTGTTGGCCTGCTCGCGGTTGCCGTTGATGTTGGCCTGGTCATAGAAGGAGTTGCTGCGCTCGATGTTATTCATGCCCGCTGTGCCGTCGGTATTCACTGCGCCGGGCATGTAGAGAGTCAGGGTCGAGAAGTCGAGGCCGTTCAGCGGCAGGTTCTGGATGGTGTTCGTGGTGAACGTGGCATCGAGCGTCGGGTTTTCTGTATTCAGGATCGGCGCTGCAGAGGCCGAGACATTGACCGTGGTCGCCGATCCGCTCACCGCGAGCTTGATGTTGAAGTTCGCTGTCTGCAGAACCTCGAGCGCGAAGGCGGGCAGAGTTTGCGCAACAAACCCCGGCGCAACGACCGTGACCTGGTAGTGGCCGACGGGAAGAAAATCGATGCGGAAGAGGCCTGCGGCATTGGTGTTCGTCTTCGACTCAACGCCGGTGTCGAGATTGTGCGCTGCCACCTGCGCACCCACAACGATGGCTCCGCTCGGATCGGAGACCTCGCCGGCGATCGACCCAGTCACGGTTTGAGCAGACGTGAAGAGGGGACAAAGTGCGGCAACAAACGCCCACCAGGAGAAACGACGGATGAGGAATCGCTGCATGAAAGGCCTTCCTTTGCAAGAGGTTAGGGTCAGTGACGCGGTCGAGATCTGTCGAATTGCCAGCTTGTACTTGGGGTAGCGTGACCAGCGCCAAGGGGGCGACGGTGGAGCATTGTTGCGATCACGTGACATCAATATAGCCTTAAATGATCGTTTCATACAAAAAAATAATCATATCGAGCAAAAACTTTCTGTATTTTGCCAAAAGATTGACGTGTATGCGCATCGGCGAGGACCTGACCGGAGCACGGCGAGGGTTTATGTCGCGTGACGGTGAAGATGGAAAGCCTGGGTGGCATCGCAGCCTTCGAGTGTTCGGTTTCGGACATTCGACGGCGGAAAGTGGACAAAGCTTACGTGAGCCTACGAACGCGGACGGCAGAGAAGCTGTTGATTCAATTGGCAATCTTCGCGCAACGAGAGTGGCATAAGGCCTGCAGAGGATAAGTACACCCCCGGGACGTTCGTCCCATCAGCCTTCGCAACTTGAGAGATAAGGCGGAACTGGAATGGCGATACAAACACTCATTGCAGACGACGAAGTTCTCGCGCGACGCAAACTCCGCTTTCTGCTGGATGGCGAGCCCGATATCGAGGTCATCGGGGAAGGCTCGAATGCTGCGGAGATCATCGATCTCGTCGGCACGACCGCCCCGCAACTCTTGTTCCTGGATGTGAAGATGCCGGGCATGAATGGTCTTGAGGTGGTCGAGCATCTCTCACGGGTTACTGACCGGCCGGTACCGCACGTTGTTTTCACGACCGCGTACGATCAATACGCGCTGCAGGCCTTTGAGATTCGAGCGACAGACTATCTGCTGAAGCCCTTCACAGCCGAGCGTCTGCAGATGGCCGTGCAGCGAGTTCGTGAGCAGATCGAACTGACCGAGCTGTCGGTTGGCCGGGCGCGGAAGACACCGAAGGAGAAGAACGGCTATACGACACGTCTCGTGTTCAAGTCTCGCGGCCGGATTCTGTTCTTATCTGTCACCGACATCCGCTGGATCGGGGCCGAAGAGAACTATGTTCGGATTTGCGCGGCTAACGAGACCCACCTGCTTCGCGAGACCATGAACTCCATGGAGCAGCGGCTCGACCCACAATCGTTCCTCCGGGTGCATCGATCTTCGATTGTCAACCTCAAGTACGTACGAGAGGTTCGCACCGAGCCTCAGGGCGACTTTGTCGTGCACATGGTGGACGGGAGGAAAGTTCCCATGAGCCGCAGCTATCACGCACGGATTCGTGAACTCCTGGCGAGGGCATGATCGAGAGGCGCACCTCTCAAGCAACGTTGGTACAGGCATCCGCAGGCTAGCTATTTCACACAGCGAGAGGTCGATCTTCTGGGTTTGACTTGGCCTCGCGGGCTTCGTGCCGACGAGGACAGAAACTTCAGAAATCGAAGCGAAGCGAGAACTGGGTGACCCGAGGCAAAGAGAGTGTGGAAGAGTAGGCGCCGAGCGAACCTCCGGTGAGCTCGTTGGTCAACGAGGAACTGTAGACTGTTGTGCCGTTCGTATCCGTGTCGAATCGCACCGAGTTCGTTACATTGAACATTTCCACCGCCAATTTGACTCCGCGCTGTTCTCCTAAGCTCCAGCGTTTGGAGACACCGGAGTCCACATCGAAGTAGCCGTCGCCACGGAACGCGTTGCGCTGTCCGGCTTCTCCGGGATAGGGAAGGCGAACCGGCGAGCCCCCAGCCTCGATGCCGTCGTTGATTGCGGATGCGTTGTCGAGTGCCTCGGGAACGCCGTTGACGACGTGGGTATGGGCGCTCACTTTGGCAGCGTTCACGCCATACGACTGAATCTGCCAGTCAGTGGCCCATCCCGGAGCGATCAGACTAAAGGGAAGGCCGCTGGTCCAGCGATTCAAACCGGACCACTGCCAACCGCCAATGATTGCGTCGGCCACGCGACCGGCGCTTGCGAAGAAGCGCTTCGATCGCCCGAAGGGGAGCGCGTAGACCCAATCGCCGGTAATGAGGTGCCTGGTGTCAAAGTCGGAGACGGCGCGATTCAACCCGGGATTCCAGGAATTAATGATGTTGCTAAAAGATCCGGTTGTGCCGATCTCCGTGGAGCGCTCGGTGTCGGAGCCCATGTCAATCGACTTCGACAACGTGTAGCTGAAGTCAAGTTGCAAGCCGCTCTTCATCGGGTGGCGGACCACGAGCTGGCCGGCGTTGTAGTAGCTCGTACCGATAGACGACCAGGCATAGAGAGAAGAGAACTGTCCTTGCCAGAACTGCGTGCCATTCGGGCAGCCGTAGTTGCAATAGAAATCGATATCCGCCAGCGAAGTGGTCTCGCCGTAGGTGTAGCGGTAGGGCGCCCACTCGTTCGTATAAATGGCTTGGGTCGCACTTTCACCCATGTAGTCGAGGTTGGCCATCTGCGGAAAGACATCTTCGAAGAATGGAATCGCAGGGACCGTTGCACCGGGGTCGCCGCCATTGGTATCCACTTGCGCGGAAAGCTGCGACCCTGCCTCGAAGTAGTTCATACCGGATTTTGGATCGGCGAGGTTGACGGGCTCGGCGATATCGAGTGCCTGCAGCAGATGGCGGCCCAATCGCCCGACATAACTTGCTTCCAAAGTGAATCCACCCGGCAACTCATGCTGCACGGAAAGGTCGAACGCTTCGGCGTACGGTGTTTTGAGATGATTGTCGGCCCCCCAGGTGATCGCAAATCCACAGCCGGGTCCCGACGGAGGCGCATAAGGATACGAGGCGGTTTGCGGTTGAGTGCAGATTGTGTTGTAGGTGATGTTATGAATGCCGGTAAAGCGAGGGGCGTTTTCGTTGGTGTAAACACCCGCCGGGTTGTCGATCTGCGTCGTCAAGCCGAACGATCCGTACTGGTCGAAGGACTTTACGATGCCCTGACCATAGTGATCGAAGTACATCCCGAAGCCCGCGCGAATCGAAGTCTTGCTGTCAGGGGAGTAGGCGATTGCAAGACGGGGCGCGATGTTGAGCTTCTGTTTGGCCCAGTAGCCGGGCGCATGATTGGCGGCGCCGCTGGGTCGAAACGTCAGATTCGGTTCGTACACTTGTCCCTGTGCCGCCGCCTCGCCACGCTTGAGGAACCAGTCATGTGTATCCACGGTCGGGCTGACCTGTTGACCGCTGGTTTCGTAAGGCGTTTGCAGAATCGTGTGGCGCAACCCGAAGGTGATGTTCAGATTTCTGCGCACTCTCCAAGAGTCCTGCGCGTAGTACTCGAACTCATTGGCCTTGAAGTGGCGCTCAATGAAGGCCCCATCGCCCTGCAGTACGCCCGAAGCACCATGATCGACGAGGTTGTAGTTGAAGAAGGTTTCCGCCTCGGGAATGCCTCCGACAAGGTTGCCGTAGTCGATTTGATAGGAGTTGCTGAAACCTGCGTCGATCCCCGGCAGGCCAAGCATGTCCGGCGTGGGCGGATATCCGCTGTACCAGTACGGATTCGTCGTGGAGGTGTTGTACGAATTGAAGTCCGTTCCCCGGTTGTTAAAGATCAAACGCCAGTTGCCGCCCAGTTGCATCGTGTGCGAGCCCTTGGTCAGGCTCAGGTTGTCGACCACGTTGTGGACGGGGATGTTGACGATCAACGAGCGCGATTCCGGCGTCGGTTGCGAAAGAAAGCGAAACTGGACGTAGTCGCCCTGGCCCGTGCCGCGATTGCTGTTACCTTGCCGGATGTAGCCGTAGCGCAGATCGTTGACGATGTTGGATGAGACTGTCCAGGTTTCGCCAGCCGCGATGCCCTTGGTGTTGTCGATGAACTGATCGGCAGGCGGTTGGCCGGGGAACGCGAGCGCGCCAGCCTGCGTGTCCTTTTGCAGATTGCCTCGGACAAAGAGCGTGTGGTGAGGACTCAGAATGTAGTCCAGCTTCAGAATGCTTGTATTCAGCGTTCCCGGGTACGGCGATGAGAAGCTGTACGACAGTTCGTTGACGCCATCGCCTGTCACGAATCCGTTAGGCACCGGGTATTGCTGGAAGATCTGAAGGACGTAGGGATCGGCGCCCGGCCCCCACGGACACACCCCTTGCCCCGCACACGGTGCGTCGAGGGCAGCAAGTTGGTCGGTCGTGAGCGTCACGGGGTTACTGCAGGCAGCGTCCGCGCAATAGCCAAGCAGTCCGTTGCGATAAGCGGCCGACGGGACAGTCTCCGTGACTTGCACATTCTCCGAGGTGCGTTGGCCTTCAAAGTTGCCGAAGAAAAAGAGCTTGTCTTTGAAGATCGGTCCGCCGAAAGATGCGCCGAAAGTATTGCGGATTAACTTGCCGGGTTTGTTCGGCAGGCCGGACTGAAGTTCGGCGGACTTATTGAACCAGTCGTTGGCGTGGCCGACGCCAGACCGGTTGTATTCGTAGGCAGAGCCATGAAAGCGGTTGGTGCCCGATTTAGTCACCAGCGCAACCTGCGCTCCCGAAGTGCGTCCCGCGTCCGCGTTGCTCACGGTCGTTGTGACGCGAAATTCCTCGGTGGAATCGAGCGTAGAACGCAGGACACCTGTGAAAGCATAGCCACCCTGCTGATCGTTATCATCGAGCCCGTCAAGAGTGACGTTGCTTTGATCGGAACGCGCTCCGGCAACAGAGCCACTGCGGCTGTCCTGATCGGGGTTGATATTGCGCCCTAAATAGAGGACACCGGGCTGAAGGCTGAGGAGGTCAGGTACGTTGCGTCCCTCCATGGGCAGCGACTCAATGACGACGTTGCTGACCGAGTTGCCGATCGTGGCATCGGTGTCGTTGAGCGTCTGCGCTTCGCCGCTGACGTCGACTGTTGTTGCCATCTGCTGAATAGTGAGCGCAAAGTCGACAGTCGCCGGTTGGTTGATCAGAAGTGTCGCCACCTTGGTCTGCGTTCCGAAACCGGTGCTGGAAACGACGATGTTGTAGCGCCCCGGAGGAATCTGTGGGAACACGTAAGCGCCGCTCGATCCCGCGGTCTGCTGAGCCGTAAACCCGGAGGCCTGATTGGAGATCGCGATCGTAGCGCCCGGAATCACCGCACCATTAGGGTCGGCGATCGTTCCACGCAATGAAGTGAAGGCGCTCTGGCCTGGAGCAAGAATGGAAGTGGCTGCGGCAGTAAGGATGAACACGAGTAGCTGACGGAAAATGCGCATCGAGGGATCTCCCGGATTGTCGATTCGCTGAGAGTGGCAGGGAAGCGCGAGCGAATGTAGCCATGCCAGGTGCACGCAGGACGCCATCGGTGTCCCAAGCCCCTGTCGATGTGATGAAGCGACGGATTGTAGAGACGAGGTGCAGGAATTCGAGAGAAGCGATCCACTCGCCGTGCAGCAGGCGGCAGCCGTTATGCCAAAAAGTGGAATCTCAGAGAGAAGAGATCGGATCACACCCGATCTGGGATGAATCGACGAATTGATTCGCCCAAGCAACCGGTAGGCGCCGCGAGTTGCTTGTCCTGTGAGCGGCTCGAACGAAAATGCCTATGATTTTGCGTAGCGAGGGTCCGAGCAACAGACGCGGGAATGGTGCGATTCTACGGCCCCCATCGCAGATAGGAGTGAGCCTTCAGAAACGCCTCAACCTCTGCCATTGTCGGCATGGAGGGCTGCGCGCCCACACGCGTTACGGATATGGCTGCGACCGCAGCCGCGAAGTGAGCGCTGTCGCGTGGAGATTTCCCCTGCATGAGCCCAACGGCGAACGCCCCGTTGAATGCATCGCCGGCTGCGGTTGAATCCACAGCTGTCACAGAAAACGCCGGTACGGCCTCACCCTCTCCGCGTTGGTGTGCCAAGTAAACTCCGCGTGAGCCCATCTTGAGCAGGACGCCGCGACAACCCTTCTCGAAGAGCGCCTCGGCAACTTGCTCGGGATCACCCAGCTCACTGCCCGCATAAAATGCAGCTTCCGACTCGTTGGGTGTGAACCAGGTCGTGCGTTCCATTACGTTCCTGGGAAGATCGTTGGCCGGCGCGGGGTCGAGAATTAAGGGCACATTCTCACGCGCGCAAATCTCTGCTAGCTGTTCAATGGTCTCGAGCGGAATCTCAAGCTGAGCGAGGACCACCCCGGCCTGCCGGATCAACGGAAGATTTGCGGCGAGATCCTTTGGCGTCAACCTGGAGTTCGCACCCGGCACGACAACGATGCTGTTCTCTCCTTTGCTGGAAACCTCGATGAGCGCGACTCCAGATGAGCCTTTGCTCGTTGCGACGCACTCAGTGCCAACGCCTGCGTTCTTGAGGTTGGCGCGCAATTGAGCGCCGAACGCGTCGCCTCCCAGTCGTCCGATCATCTGCACCGGATACCCGAGTCGCGCAGCTGCAACGGCTTGATTGGCGCCCTTGCCGCCAGGGTGCGTCTGAAAATCGGTGCCGAGGACAGTCTCCCCGACCGAGGGAATTCTTGCTGTAACTGCTACCAGGTCCAGGTTGATGCTTCCAACGACGACAATGGGCTTGCTCACAGAGGATGAAGCCTCCACAGGAAAGAGCATAAATGGAGGCGGAGCGAAGACGCTCGAAGAGGCACATCGGATCGCATCGATCTAGCTTGCAGGCGACACGGTTCCAACCAGGTTCAGGTCGATGTGTACTTCCTTGGCAACCTTCAGGATGAAGACGCTCGGGTCCTTCAGCCCCCACTTCACGTACGGCACAACGAAGCTACCCTTGGCCGTGAGATGCGGGCCATCGATGTGGACCTGCATCGGCACAGTGATGTCGTGCTGCGTGCCATGCAGCGAAAACGTGCCCGCAACCTGAATCGTGGAGTCACCGGTCGCGGCGAGCGTGCCTTGATAACTCTGCGGCTGGAATGTGACATCGGCATAGTGCTCAATGTCGAGAACCTGCGTGTGCATGTTCTTATCGCGGCCCTTGTCGCCGCTGTCGCCGCTGGCCGCCGAGACTACGATTGAGCCCGACATCTTCGGTGCGCTTCGATCGAATTGCACCGTTCCGCTTGTCACGTGAAAGGTGCCGTGCACCTCGTGCCCCGTACCCGTGAGGCCGAAGGCGACGCTGCTGGCAGCGGGGTCGACAGTAAGTGTTTGCTGCGCCGATGCCGCAATCGTCAGGCTAAAGGCAGACGCGAGCATCAGAATTTGAGCGATGGTCTTCAATGGAGTCTCCTGTCGGTTCTTATGAATGAGGAAGCGGCTGCGCAGAACGACGCGACAGCCAAAGCGTAAGAGAAGCAACCTGCCGGTCACTGAGATACTCGTGTCCCGGCATGTCAGTATTGGGTAGCCCGAATTTGATGATTTGAGCAATGCGGACTTCTGTATATTCGCGCAACTCGAATCCGAGGGCTGTCTGGTCGGGCGGGAGCTTACGAAACTCGGTACGCCATTGCGACCGTGTTTCTCCGCTGCCGTCGTGGCAAGTCGAGCATTCCTGTTCGTAGATCGTCGCGCCTTCTGCCTTGCTTGCCTCTTGCATCGCTGCGGTAGACGGTTGCCATGCATGTTCTTCGGCAAGATGCGCCTCTGCGTTTGCATTCCGAAGACTCACGAGATAAGCCACAAGATCGGCTCCACGCGTGTCCCGGAATAGAAACGCATACGAGGGCATTACGGAGCGATAGCTCAACGCGGCCGGGTCGATCAGATGGGCCTTCAGCCATAGCGGCGAACGCCGCAAGCCCACCTGGGTGAGATCGGGCCCCTGGCGGCGATTGCCAATCAGCGGGGGTTTCTCCGCGTGGATATGCTGCATCGTTTGCGTGGGGCCCCACATGAGTTCGTCCGCGGTTCCCGGCCGCACATACTGCGAATGGCAGCTGATGCAGCCTTCGGAAATGTAAACCTGCCGGCCGCGCTCGACCGCCGACTGCGCGTTTGCCATAGGATCAGCCGGCAGTAGACGAAAGCAGATCGATCCGACCAGCGCCACTCCAACCAGAGCCACGGCTTCCCGGGTGGAGCGGCGCACCATCCGAAGGAGTATCGGAGCAAGCACCACAGCGCCTGCAACTGCGACAAATGCGGGTGGAACATACCCGAGGTTCTGTCCCATGCCGATGCCGAGCGCCGATCCGATCCAACCCGCAACGGCATAGAGCCAGCCAGCCTGTTGCGCTCTTTGTTGCGCCGTATGCGCACTGCTCAGGAAGGAGGGGTAAGCAACCAACGCGACGGAGTAGAACGACACTCCAGCCGGGTAGAACAGGGATGCTGAGAGTGTGAGTCCCGGATGGAGCAGCAGGATGCATGCAAAGCCGAGCGCAAACGTGGCGCAGCAAAGAACGAGTGCCAGCCGGTGCCTGGACAGCAGGACCGATGCGGCGATCGCTCCGAGAAGATGAATGCAGCCATTCGTCCACAGATGAGCGGTGCCCATCCACGTGCCGGCTTTGAGAGATGGCGTGTGCTGAATGATGTAAAAGGCTGCCGAATCGAGCCACACGAGCGCAGCGAAGCTCGCCAGCACCAGAGGGAATCCGAATCGGGGAGGCTTCTGATCGAGGAACTCGCCCGAAGATTCGGACCCGCCGAAGGTGATCGCGACCGCGGCGAGGCAGACAAAAACAACGAATAGAGCCTGGTATTCAGGGGTTGCAGCGAAGATCGAAGGGACATTGCAAACGAAATAGCCGACACCTGTTCCGACGCCGATCATCCACAGCGGATTGCGCGTGCCGGTCCAGACACGGAGGTGCGTCACCAGTGCTACCGTAACGATGCCGAGCCCCGCGCCGATTCCGAATGCGATCACCCCGGCAGCCTCGAGGCCGAGAGGCGCGAGTGTAGTTGCCGCTACTGCCCCGCAGATCGCGAACCCAATGCGCAACTGCACTCCCGGCAGGAAGCGTGTTGTGAGCCGCGACGTAATCAGGCTGAAGGCAATGCCGCCCGCAGCCATTGTAGCCATCACGCCTTTCAAAGCGATGCCTGCGATGCCCAGTTCGCTCAGCCTGGACAGAAAGGCAAACTGTGCGAAGATGAGGAAGTAGACGTAGGTCGCAGCGACCAGTGCTGCGCCACGCCATCCTCGTATCGACGTGCGATCAGGCATTGACCAGCCACCTCCGGCGGAGGCCGACGCCCTGAATGGCTGCGACGACGCCATCAAACAAAGCGACCGTGATCCAGGCGGGCTCAAGTTCGCCCGCCAGAACGCTCTTGAACACATAGATTGCGACCGCGCTACGCGTGAAGGTTGTCAACAACCAGATCATCTCCAACCTTTCGCTCGACGCGTGCAACGCAAGGATGCGAACCCCATATAAGCAGGCAATCCCCACCGAAAGAACAAAGGCGCCGATGTAGGAGATGTAGGGAGTTGCGTCGCTGGGCGCGTGCACTCCCATCAGGTGCAGTGTGAATACCGGCGCAAAATACAGCAGGACGCCGGTACCCGCGTCCGACAAACCCGTCAGCCACTGATAAGCGAGCAGCATTCGACGTTTCATGCGACTTTCGCCTCCGTCGATTCGATTTCCGGTTTGCGAGCAGTCGCGGATTTTGTCGATGCCGCGACGAGCCACTCTACGGAGCCAGCCAGCATGGCGAGCCCGGTAAAAAGCCGAAGGGTATAAAGCAGGTTGCGCTCAAAGCCGGGGACGATCGTGAATGACGGATCGGCGCCTTCGATCCAGCCCGCGACTGTCATGACAATCACGTAGGCCAGCACACCGAGGTTCCATGCATAGAAGGACCATTGACGATTGAAGATCCATGCTTCTCGCACACCGACCAACTGCACCATCGCGAAGATCACAAACGCCGTGAGGCATCCGGCCACGGCGGTCAGCGAATGCCCGACAAGGCCGTCGGTGAACTTGAATCGATCGAGCACGCCGGGAAGAAAGAAGATCCATCCGGTGAGCGCCAATCCACCCCACCACCATAGGAACGCAACGCGCCAGCGTTTCGTCTCCGCATGCCAGCGAAATGCGCTGTAGTACGCGGGGATGAGCGGTATCCAGACGAGAACGCTTCCCAGACTGAGCCACTGCGCGAGCGCGCGATGGCTCACATCGCCCCGGCCAAGCAGGACACAAAGGATCGATTCAGCAGCGAAGATTAGCCATGCCAGCCCTGCGATGCGCGCGCCACTCTCCTTGCGTTGCGTGAGCCCAAACGGCAGCGCGAGCAGGAGGCAGACAATGCCCAACGAGGACTCTAGCTGGCTTTCTCCGGTCGGTCCACCGGTATCGGGGTTCACGAATGGATAGATGTCTGGACTCGACGCGAAGTAGATTGCGAAGGGGACAGCCAGCAGGACCAGTAGTCCGGCGCCTTTTGCGATCGATGCTGCGTGTCCCGAACCGGCATAGGTCGACCGCTGCCGCACGAATGCCCAGGCGAGCACGATCCACAAAGCAAGCATGCAGAGGGGAAAGAAGACCCGCGCGTATCCCGACCAGTCGAGGAAGAGCTTGCCGCTGGAATGACCCGAAAGCCACGAGAGCGAACCGACGATCAGCCCCGCGGACCACAGCCAGACGACGGGGCGGCACCAGGCTGCCACGGGCCCTTGATCAGCTCCGTAGAGCTTGAAGAGAAGACCGACCATGGGCAGGCTGCACCATCCGAACAGCGCAGTATTCATGTGGACCATCATCCAGCGGCCATAGGTCCACTCACCCAGCCACGGATTGAGGCCGGGAAACAGCAGGAGAACCGCGATCGTCACACCGATCGTGTTGCCGAAAACGAGCCATGCGAGCGAGTGCCGCACCGCACTCGCCAAGCCCTGAGACTGCAGGCCGATCTCAGCTGCTCTCACTGATCCTCCCGTTATGCATCTCGACGGTGCGATCGCACGCTGCGGCGAGAGTACGGTCGTGTGTGGCCATCAGCAGAGTCACACCTTCACTCACCGCGACTTCCATGAGCAAGTCGAAGACCGTGCGGCTTGTCTTCTCGTCGAGGGAGCCGGTGGGCTCGTCGGCCAGCACCATGCCGGGCCGATTCATCAGGGCGCGGCAGATGGCGGTGCGCTGCCGCTCACCGCCCGACAGCTTCTGGATGCGATGCTGAGTCCGCTCCTGCATTCCCGTGCGCTGCGCCAATTCCCGCAGGCGCTGCACAGCCTCACTGCGAAGCGTTCCAGCAGCAAGAGCGGGCAGCAGACAGTTCTCCTCCATCGTAAGATCGGGAATCAAGTTGTGGAGCTGAAATACGAACCCGACCTCGTGCCGCATGAACCGCACCATGTCCCGATACCGGTTCAGCTCGATTCCATTCACGACAATTTGTCCCTGGCTCGGCTGATCGAGCCCTCCGATGAGATGAAGCAGCGTGCTCTTGCCGCATCCTGAAGGGCCGCAGAGGGCGACCGTCTGACCAGCCTCGATCTCCAGGTCGACGCCATTGAGCACAGCAATGGCGCCATCGTCGTAGCTCTTCCAAACGCCGCACGTTCGAACCGCCTGGCGGCCTTGGGTCGCCGAATTGCTCGCGGTGTTCATTCGAATCGCAACGCCTCCACTGCCCGAATGCGCATCGCGTAGAAGGCGGGGTAGAGCGCTCCGGCGATCCCGGTCAGCAGTGCCAGGACGACGACAAGAAGCATGAGCCCGGGGTGGATCGTTACGTCGACATAACCGTGGAGCGCGGGAATTAGTTTGAGCACATAAAGTGCAGCGGCTCCGACAATAAGCCCCATGACGGCGCCGGCGACGGAGACAACAGCGGCCTCGCCGAAGATGGTGGCAGCAATTTGCGGATTGGAGAATCCATTCACGCGGAGAATGGCGATCTCACGGATACGCGTGAACACCGACATGATCATCGTGTTCGCCACACCGAGACCGCCGAGGGCGAGGCCACATCCACCAACCGCCCAGGCGGTTGCCTTCAAAATCTTGAACTGCGAATAAGAGCGCGAAAACTCCGCATCTTCCAGCGCCATCAGATTAGGGAACTGCTCGTGCACCTGACGTTTGAAGCTAGCTGTCTGACCGCTGCTCTGCAGTTTGATCGTGATGACGGACAGGCCCTCCTTGTGAAAGAACCGCTGTGCAGCGGCGAGAGGCATGAAGACGCCTCCGTCTTCAAAGCCATTTCTGGTGCGAATGATTCCGCTCACCCGAAACACTCCGTGGCCTATGGGAATCTGTCGACCCACGGATGTTCCGAGGAATGACGCGGCTCGCTCACCCAGCACGATGTCGTTGTCCCCGCCTCCAAACGTACTCGCATTTCCCTCCAGCCAGGTGGCTTGGCGAATACGCGCGTCCTGGGGGGTTACGCCGAAGCAAGTGATAATCGGGTGATCGGTGCTGGAAACGATGCCGAACAAGACGGGATCGGCATGGGCAACCATCGGCCACCGCGCAATGGTTTGGGCCGCCGATTCCGAAACGTCGCTAAAGAACAGGTCTGAGACGTTCCTCTCGAACACAACGATCTCCGCGTCATTCGAGAGAATCCCAGTGAACATGCCGATCGCCCCCTGCAGGACTGTGACAACTGTGAGCATGGCCGCGACGCTAAAGGCGATTCCCGCGATGCTGAACAGAGTGCGGATACGATGACGCAAGAGGTTCACGAGCGCAAGGCGAATGAAGATCATGGCGTGCGTTCGACCGGCATCGCGCTCCCGCCTTCAATCACCCCGTTCAGCTCTTCCTGCAACGCATCGCGAAACTCGCGAAGGAAACCAAAGCCTCTCCGCGCTTCGCGCAGTCTGTCCAGAGCTCGATCTCCTGCCTGCATCAAGCGGGTCAGCCTATCGAGCGCAGCCGGTATCCCGATGGCGAGGACGATATTCGGCCTGTCCAGGCTGGCATCCCTGGCAGTGGTCTTCCCGATCGTGAGGGGGTACTGCAGAACGTCCTTCAGATCGTCGACAACCTGGTAGGCAAGACCCCAGTAACGGCTGATCCTTTCGAGCAGTTGCACCTCTCTTCCCGATGCGCCGCCAACCATCGCAGGCAGGACCAGCGTGACAGAGATGAGCGAAACCGTCTTGCCGTTCGCGACCCGCTCCGTCGTGGCGAGGGTATGGGGTAGAGCTTGATAGTTCAGGTCGAGGCTTTGCCCATTCAAAAGTCCATGGACCCCGAGATGACGTTCCAGATACCGTAGAGCCGATCGTCGCGTATCAACAGGACACGCAGCAACCGCTTGCCAGACGAGAGAATAGGCGCGATTGATGAGGGCGAGGGCCGCGAGGATTGCCCCCGGTTCGCTGTAGGCGAGGTGCACGCAGGGTGCGCCTCGGCGCATGGACGCATTGTCCATACAGGGCAGGTCGTCGAAAACCAAAGAAGCCGTATGAAAGTACTCGAGTGCAACCGCGAGATCGATCGCGGTGACTTTGTCAATGCCATAGGCCGTTGCGATGCGGTGAACAAGGCGCGGTCGCACCATGCTTCCGGGGTGGTCTAGGAGATAGTGCAGGGCCCCATGCAACGTGGATTCGAGATTGAATGGAACGGGCAGATAGCTCTGGAAAGCAGCCTGTAACTGCGCCGTGACCGAATCTGCGTCCTTGCCCGCATTCAAGTCTTTGTCGATCGATTCCCTCCACTCACGGATATCGATCACTGCCGGAGAACTTGCCATGTTTTCTTTCCGCGCCTCGTCTGCTGGATGCGAGGGTTGAGACGTTGTCGCTTAGAACTAGGGAAGCAGAAACGAGGGCCTATTTGTATGACGATTTGTTCATGTCCCAGGCTCGACAAACTGCGAGCCGTGCGGACGTCCCGCTGTTTGTGGCAGCAAACGAACCGAAGCCGAGAATGACAATCCGTTCATCCCGGCAACTCGATGGCATATCGCACTGAAGCGCCGAATGGAGCCCCAGGCCTATGGAATGAACTAATATCTCTGCATGCGGCTCCTGCTAGTTGAGGACGAGCACGATATTCAGACGTTCCTGGAGCAGGCTCTCACTGAGGCTGGGTATCAAGTCGACGTCGCACCGAACGGAAAGACGGCGGAGAGCCTCGCCCAAGCGAGTTCCTATGACATTCTGATCGTCGATTTGGGACTCCCCGACCAGGACGGCATCAGCCTGATCATGCACCTGCGTCAGGAGGGAGTTCGCGCTCCGGTGCTGATTCTTTCCGCACGGCGCTCCGTGGACGATCGTGTGCGCGGTCTCGAACTCGGCGGCGACGACTATCTGACAAAGCCTTTTGCTCTGGCAGAACTGCTGGCCCGTCTTCGCAATTTGCTCAAGCGAAATGCTCCTCAGAACAGCGAGGCGACGCGTCTTCGGGTGCAAGATCTGGAACTCGATCTTCTGAAACGCGAAGCCTCCCGAGGGGGACAGTCCCTCCAACTGACACCCCAGGAGTTCATCCTTCTCGAGTATCTCTGTAGGAATGCAGGGCGCGTGGTCACGCGGTCGATGATCCTCGATAAGGTATGGGGGATGCGCATTCAGCCTGACACCAATGTGGTGGATGTGCACATTTATCGCCTGCGCGGCAAGGTGGACGGCAACCAGCAAACACCGCTGATCCGTACGTTGCGAGGGGTGGGATATGTCCTCAAGGAGCGATAAACCCGTAATGCGCAGCGCTGCGTGGCGCATCTCCCTGTGGGCGACCCTCGCCTTTACCTGCGGAACGATGATCGTGTTCATTTTTATCGACCGATTCGTCGCTAACGACATTCAGCGTCGCAGTGACGCGTGGCTATCGGGTGAAGTCGAAGTTCTAGGAGACGTGGCGGAGCGCACTCCCGATGACTCCCTCTATAACCGTGTGGTCGGAGAAGTCGCCGAGCTTGCGTCCCGCGAAGTCCCAAACAAAGCCCCATCGCAGGACGATGACAACGACTCCGTCTTCTTCCTGCAGACCAGTAAAGAAGGGGCACTCAAACTCTGGGTTGGCTCGGGGGACGGCCAGGGTCAACTGGAAGCAATTCGTGCCCATGCTTTGATCCTCGAGCGGCCTTCCAGCATTCGTGTCCGAGGGGTCGCGATTCCGTTTCGCGTCGCAGCAATAGCCATGAAGGACGGCGGCCGCGTGTATCTTGGCCTGTCGGAACGCGACGAACAGCGCGTGCTGAGAAACCTGCGACTCCGTTTTTTCCTCCTCTGGCTCTCGCTGGTCCTGCTGGGATTTGCCATCGTCTTCTTCACGACCCGACGGACCCTGAGTCATGTGCGCGGCATTACCGAGGCCGCGTCTCGCATCGGCCAGATGGATCTCAAAACGCGGGTTCCGACAACGCAGAGGAACGACGAAATCTCCCAGCTTGCCGTAACACTGAATCGGATGCTCGACCGGATCGAGAGCACCGTGATTCAGCTCCACACGATTACTGACTCCCTCGCTCACGATCTGCGGAGCCCGCTGACGGCGATTCGCGGCAAACTGGAGTCCTCTATCGCCGGTACGCGAGACGATCAGCAACTGGAAACGATCGTTTCCGCCATCGAGGAGTTAGACCGGCTCACCGATTTCCTGAATAAGTCGCTGGATGTTGCCGAGGCGAAAGCTGACGCATTGCGACTGACTCCGACGTCGATCGATCTGGACGAACTGTTAGGTTCGATGATCGCTCTTTATGAGCCATCGATGTCTGAGAAGGGCCTTCGTATCCGATTTGAGAGCCGCGGGCCTGTCAAAATATCCGGAGATGAAGGCCTCATTCATCGCATGATTGCAAACCTTTTCGACAACGAGCTGAGGCATCTTTCCTCTGGGTGCACGGTGACCGTCTATCTCGATCAAAGTGCCGGTGGCGCGAGTCTCGCCTTGCTCGACGACGGCGCCGGCTTCGATCCCGAAGTGAAAGCGCATCTATTCACGGAGAGGATCAAGGGGAAAGAGTCGACCGGGCATGGCCTCGGGTTGGCTTTCGTCGGTGCTGTCGTTCGCGCACACGCCGGTACGATCACGGCGACTAATGCTGAAAGCGGAGGGGCACAGATCAACATTACTCTCCCACTTACATCTGCTGACGAGCCGAGCCATCAGGCGGTGATGGCGAGTTGAGTTGATTGAGTGCGGCAATCGATGCGCCAGGAGTTGCTCAGAGAGGTGCTGGTCCCCTTTGCAGGCAAATCGGGGCGGACTCTTAGAAGGTGGGACCCGAGCGAGGTCATGCCTGGCTGCAAATCCCATCTGCTTGTGTGCCAATCCGAGGATCCGAGTCTTGCGCCCGGTTATCAGCGAGGCTTCGACGATTCGATCACCTTGCCATGCAGAATCGATTGGATCGCCCGCCTGTTCTCAGCGACTCGTCCTTCGGATATGAAGTCTCGTCACAAAACTGCGTTGTCTGTTACCGCGTTGGCCGAAAGTGGTGGAACGGCGGCCGACAGGGACGAAAGCCTGCAAACGCCGCAGCAAAAAAGTAACAAGGTGCGATGGCGGAGCAGACCGCCGACGCGCTTGGCGATAATGTCTGAACAGCCCCATCGGGCGAACGCGCCATCAAAGGAGGCGGCATGGAGATGATCTTGCGTGACATTGCATACGCGGCGAGACAGTTGCGAAGGTCGCCCGGCTTCGCACTGGCTGCAATCGTTACCATGGCCTTGGGCATTGGCGCGAATGCGGCTATCTTCAGCGTCGTCTATGGGCTGCTTCTGGAGTCGCTGCCCTTCCGCGATGCGGGGCGGATCGTCAGCCTTCTGGAAACGCATCCCCGAGTTCCCGGATCGTTGGAAGCAACCTTTCCCGACTTTCAGGATTGGCGGACACAGCAGACAAGCTTCGAGCAACTGGCTGCCTATTCCGTCGTCAACCCGGATACCGTATCGCTGCAACTCGGCGATCGAGCCGAAGAGGTGCATCGCGTCCTGGCCTCGGGCAACTTCTTCTCTGTGCTCGGAGTTTCGCCGATGCTGGGAAGAACTCTAAACGAGCACGACGATTTCGGGGATGGGAACCACGTTGCTGTGTTGAGCAATCTTGCGTGGCGGCGCTACTTTGGTGGAGATCGAGACGTTGTCGGACGCGGCATCGAACTGAACGGGACAGCCTACACGGTTGTAGGTGTGCTTCCGGCGCGCGCCGAGTTCCCGGCAAGCGGTGAAGTGTGGCTGCCTCTTGCGTTGCTGGACAAGCCGACGCAAGCTTCCCGCGTATGGCATTCGGTGCGCGTA
Organism: uncultured Acidobacteriaceae bacterium; assembly: GCA_963778705.1. Classification (GTDB taxonomy): domain Bacteria; phylum Acidobacteriota; class Terriglobia; order Terriglobales; family Acidobacteriaceae; genus Telmatobacter. The sequence continues at coordinate 138,235 of CAVZVM010000011.1, read as the reverse complement.
CTTGGCCGCCTCCGCGCTGGGATTACTCTGGCAGCTGCGCGAACTGAGATGCAGACCATCGCCGGCCGGGTGGCCAAGGCGAATCCTGCGACGAATCGCGACGTGAGCGTGGCACTGAGTCCCTTGCGCGAGCAGCTGATTGGGGCTTTGCGCCCAGCACTGTTATGCGTCATGGGTTGCGTTGTGCTGGTGCTGTTGATCGCGTGTGCCAACGTGGCCAATCTGTTGCTCGTCCGGGCGTCCGCATTGCAGCAGGACACAATGGTTCGCGAGGCGCTGGGTGCCACGCGTAGCCGATTGTTTGTGCAGTATCTGGCTCAGACTGCATTGATCTGCCTGATCGGCGGATTGCTCGGGATTCTGATTGCCTTCGCGTCGCTGCCCCTCATGCGGATCGGGCTCTCCCACGCGGCGGGAATCGATGCTTCCATGATGCCGGCAGTTCGGCTCAGCCTCCCGGTCTTGGGTGCCGCGCTTGGGGTGTGTGTGCTCACCGCGGTGCTCTTCGGTCTGTTGCCGGCGGCCGGCCGGCGGCTCTCGTTTGCGGAGCGGAGATGGGGCGACAGAGGTCACACCGCGCGCCACACCTTCGGGCAAAGCGCGCTCCTGGTGACAGAAATTGGGATCGCGGTGGTCGTGTCGTTTCTGAGCCTCCTCATGATCCGTAGCTTTCAGAAGATCCTCGCCGTGGACCCCGGCTACCGCACCGATCACATGTTGAGCTTCGAAATCACGCTGCCGCAGCCGCGCTACGACGACTACAGCCCGAAGACACAGCAGTTCTTCGAGCAGCTGCTCGCGAAGATGAAGGCCTCTCCGGAGGTACGAGCTGCGGCGACCACGACACAAGTCCCGATGCATCCGTCGTTGGTCATGACGCGCTTCTTGATCCAGGGACAACCGCCCGTCATACCGGGGAGCTATCCACTGGCCCAGATCCGTTTTGTCACGCCCGACTTTTTCAGCACGATGGGTCTCGGCTTCGAGAGCGGGCGCCCCTTCACACAGAATGAGCTCCGCAGCAATGCGTCTGTCTCTATCGTGAACCACACCTTTGCCAGGCGGTTTCTGTCGGGACGCGATCCAATCGATGCGAAGGTTGTTCTTGGCGTGTTGAGTCCGCAACCGACCAGCAATCCCGTCATAGGGGTTGTTGCCGATGCCCATGAGGTCGGGATCGAATCCGAAGCGCCGCCGGAACTGTTCCTTCCAGGCTTTGGGGTGCACGAAGTCATTCTCGTGCGCACCGATTCAGATCCGCTTGCGCTCGTTCCGTCGATTCAGAGCCTCGTCAGGCAAATCGATCCGGGGCAGGCAATCTACAACATACAGTCGATGGATGAGGTGCTGTCGGATTCCTTCGCACTGCAGAGGATCACAACTATTCTTCTCAGCTCGTTTGCTCTGCTGGCGCTGGTCCTGGCGACGATCGGAATCTATGGAGTTCTAGCCTATTCGGTCGCGCAGAGGACGCGCGAGATTGGCGTGCGGATGGCCGTGGGCGCGCAGCGTGGAGATATCGTGACGCTATTTCTTTCCCGAGTGCTCGGATATGCTGCCGTGGGGGCGATCTTCGGACTGATCGTCGCGATGCTCTCGGCCCGCGCGATGAATGGCCTACTGTTCAGAACGAGCACTGTCGATGCCATCTCGACGATCGAGACCCTAATCATTTTGCTGGCTACCGTCGCGCTTGCCGTCGCAGTGCCGGTCCGTCGTGCCGCCAGTCTCAATCCGACCGACGCACTGCGAACGGAGTAAAAGGTCCGACTGGGAATTATCAACGTATTTGTCAATCATGTCCTGGCGCAGCTTGACCGATCGCGTCACCTCAAGCTCACGGCCCAATTGTGACGAATTGCTATTGACGGTTGGAAACCAAATGGTTACACTTCTTCTCGTCGGCGCTTCGAATTCCTCGGATGTAAGATTTGGTCGTAGCAAGATTCCCCATCGTTTCATGCAGTGAGCAAAGAATCCTGGAGGTCTGCTCATGTCCTTTCTTCGCGATTTGAAACTCGCTGTGCGCTCGCTGTCGCGAGTTCCGTCTCTGTGGATCACAGTTGGTCTGACATTGGCATTGGGCATTGGCGCGAACGCGGCAATCTTCAGCGTGGTGCGCGCGGTGCTCCTGCGCCCCCTTGCCAATCGCGACGAAGACAGGCTGCTCTATGTACGCCAGAGCGCGCCCGGCATAGGCGTGCCCAACGCGACGTTCTCGATTCCCGAGATCCAGGACATCGGCGCCGGTTTGAAAACGATCAAAGAACTCGGCACGTTCTCGGAGATTGACTTTACGATCGTCGGGCTCGGAACTCCGCGTGAGGTTCCCGCCGGCGTGGTCGACGGGAACTACTTCGATGTCATGGGACTCCACCCTGTGCTTGGGCGTCTGCTCGGTCCTTCCGACGATGGACGCAACGCGGCGGGGGCGATTGTTCTGACCTACAAATTCTGGCGCAACGAGCTGCACTCCGATCCCAGCGTGATCGGAAAGACAGTTCGTTTGGAGAGCTTTAGCGGGGCGCGCTCCGCCACGATTGTCGGTGTTCTCGAGCCCTCGGTGCCTTATCCGGTAGCGACTGAGATCATCGCCAACGTAGTCACGAGCCCGCATCATCTCTCGGCAACCATGGTCACCGGCCGTGAACATCGCATGACCGAGGTTTTCGCGCGCCTCGCTCCAGGCGCCACGCTCGAAGCTGCTCAGGCAGAGCTGCGGACCGTATACTCCGCGATGCTCGGCCAGCACCCCGATGTCTACAAGCCCGAAGATCACTTCACCATTGCCGCGACGCGCATGCACGCTCAGATCAATTCGCGCGCCAACACCATTTTGTGGCTGCTCTTCGCGGCGTCCGGCTTGCTGTTTGTTATCGCCTGCTCCAACGTGGCCAACCTCGTGCTTGCACGTACCGTTCGTCGTGAATCGGAGCTGGCAGTCCGCTCGGCGCTGGGCGCAAGCACTTCGGTGCTGCGTCGATCTTTGCTGGCTGAGGGCATCGTGCTTTGCGGCAGCGGAGCGATTGCAGCCATTCTTCTTGCGGTGCCCATGGTGTCGATACTGGGCCGTTATGCAGCGCGCTTCTCGGTCCGCGCCAACGACATCACGCTCGACTTCAGCCTGGTGTGGTTCGGAGTCGGCCTTGCGCTCGCTGCCGCGGTCTTCCTTGCCTATATTCCGAAACTGCCCTCGCCTGATTCGCCCCATGGCGGCCTCAGTGGCCGGGGCACGCGCGTGGCAGGCGGAAGCACGCGCAAGTTGCGCATCTTCGCCGTCACACAGATTGCCGCATCCTTCTTATTGCTGGCTGGTGCCTGCGTGTTGATGAAGACGCTGTTCGTTCTTGAGCAAACCCGCCCGCCCTTCAGTTCGGCCAATGTCCTCGCCGTGAATCTTCCCGTGATGTCCTACGGAAAGACACCGGAGCAGGTCAGCCAGTTCTATCGTGACATCAAGAACCGTATCGCCTCGATGCCCGGTGTCGAGCAGGTCTCCGAGGGCTTTAGTGTCCCCTGGCGCAGTGAGCAGGCAAGCACCCTCAGCTTCTCCTTCGCCGCGCAAGGAGCCCATCGCAGCGACAATGGCAAAGATGATTTTCGAGCCAACTTCCGCTCTGTCTCGCCGGGGTTCTTTGGGACGCTCGGTGTCCCGCTTGTGGAAGGACGCGACTTCAACGACGGCGACAAAGAAGGCTCGGAACGAGTTGTCATCATCAGCCAGAGTCTCGCCCAGCAGCTCTATCCGGGCCAGGATGCCGTCAATCGCAAGATGTGGTGGACTGACGGCGTAATGAAGTTCATTGGTATTAGTACCGAGCCGAGGCGCATCATCGCCGTGGTCCCCGACTTCGACGATGAGAACATTATTCCTGCTCCGGCCATGACTATCTATCAGCCGATCGACCAGGAGGGATGGAGTGGCCGCCTCTTCGTGCGCGCGCATCAGGATCCCTATGCACTCCTTCCCGCGATCACCCGCACCATTCACGAGATGTCTGCCGACCAGCCAGTAGAGCGTGCCAGCACGCTCAATGACGTTCGGGCGGAAGTTCTGACGCCAGACCGGCTGAATGCGATTGTCTTCGGTGGCTTCGCCGCGGTGGCTCTTTTGATCTCCGTGGTAGGCGTTGCCGGTGTTCTTGCTTTTTCGGTTAGCGGCAGGACGCGTGAGTTTGGAATTCGCATGGCCCTGGGCGCACAGCCGCGCGACATCCTCACCAATGTTCTGGTTGAGGGGCTCATCATGGCTGGCATCGGCGTCGGCAGCGGCATTCTTGTCGGCTTCGTTGTTGCGCGTGCAGTGAACAGCTATCTGGCCACGCTGCAGCAGCCGGGAGTACTTGCGTTTGTCGCGTCTGCCGGCGTGATTCTGGGCGCTGCTGTCATTGCCTCGGCCGTGCCGGCAGCGCGTGCAGCACGGGTCAATGCCGTGGAAGCCTTGCGCAGCGAGTAATTACGGACGGGGCCTAGGGTTGCAAATCCGGAGGCTCAGTCGCGAGAACGCCGAGCGCAAAATCTGCATCCTCCGAGCTTCTGCTCATCACGGGATGCTGATGCATTCCACCTGCAGCTACACGCTGCGAGACACGCTGAGCCACCGTAGCAAAGACCTGGCTCAGCGGAGTCACGCCCTTTCCGTTCTTCAGCGCTTCGAGCAGATAGTACGTGAAGTAACCGTGCTGAAGCTCGGCGCTTTCGAGAGATTCCTCATCGGCTTGACTTGCAGTCAGGACAATCCGTCCCGTTCCTTGACTCATGCGCGTGAGCATCTGCGCCGAAGGCGGCTTATCCGGCAGGGTTGCTGCAGAAGGATTCGGCGCGGTTATCGATCCGCCGCTATAGCAAGTGTCGAGAATGACTGCCGTGCGCAACGCTCGCATACGTGTTGCGACGGCGTCGGCAAGTTCCACCATCGGATATGCTGTCGCGTACATTGCGTCTTCGTCGAACTGGCCCGCGTTCGAGATCTCGGTATCGTAGGTGACCAGATAGTTCGCTCCGCCGGCGGAGTCCAGCGTGCGCGGCGTTCCATGAGTCGCCACATAGATCACTACAAGATCGTTCGGCTTCGCGCGGCGCGCAATCCAGTTCAGTGCTTCTTTGATGTTCTTGGTCGTTGCCTGCTGATCTGTCAGCACGTGCACGTGGGGCGCGGGAAATCGACCGATCGTTGGATCTTCGAGCTCGGCCGCAAATGCGTCGGCATCGGAAGTCGTGTACTTCAGCGGGGGGACTCTTGCGTCCGTGAATCGGCTGATGCCGATCACCAGCGCCCACTTCTGCTGCACTGGTCCGGGCCTGACGGGATTGGGTTGGGTGGGGCGTTCCGGATTTGCTTCGACCGCGATGCCCCGCGATGACGGTGTTGCCAGAACGAGCGGATTGAGCCCCTGCCGCAGCGCTTCAGAACCGAGGAAGCTGGCCTTGTCCATCGCGTAGTGCGCGAGCTGGTCGTGGCCCAGCTTCTGCTCCACCAGACTGCGGTAGTACCACGCATCGCCAAGTTCTCCGCACTCTGACACCGCATGTTTCAGCAGTTGCAGTGCGTCTTCAAACGCATCGCGATCGCTTTGCGGTGAGATACGCTCCAGTGCCTGCACGACAAGGTCCTTGCCTGCACCGCAGCGCGTTTCCTGGCTCGCGACCGGCAAGCCGCTCAATGAGAGCAGTGCGCCCAGCAGTGTGCCGATCGCCGTGAGTTTCATCTGGAAACCGCAGGCCGGCGCGTGGAACGAGCCTTCATCGCGGCGATGATCGGCGCACTCACTCCATTGCTCGCGAGTTGCTCTTGGGCGCCTGCACTCAAATCGAAACTTGCAGCCTTGGCCGCACGCACCGCCTGAATAATCGTGTCGTCTTCCATACCGGACTTCACCATGGCGACAACCTGCGCATTGGTCAGGCCCTTCGTCTGCACGGTGCTGGCGACTGGTTTGGATTCCGAGACTGCTTCGGCTGCCGCAACGCGCGGACGCTTCTGTTCTTCGAGCTCCTTGTAGTGGGCGATGGCAGTTTCGATCCGTTTCTGCGGCTCGAGGAAGTACTTCTCGGCCGGTTTTGCATCGGTCGCCTTGCCGTAGTTGATGGCCGCCTCATCGAGGAACCTCATCGCCGACGTCTGGTCCTCGGCGGCGTATGCAAGCGCCTCATAGGCCACACCGATGTCATAGAGCCGATAGGCGTCGTCGGTGGGCTTCGTCAACTGCGGCGTTGTCTCATAGGTTTCCAGCGCGCGTTGCCAAAGGCCAGCCTCGGCTTGCTTGTTACCCGCGTCGAGTTGCTTCTTGCCCTTGGCAAGGTACACTTCAACGGTCTCGTTGGTGTTCACCAGGTCCTGGGCGATCTGATGCACGGCCTGATTCAGCAGCTTCGCGCGCAACTCGGGCTCGGTCGGCGGATTCAGGTCCTCACTGCTCGCGCCGCCGGTGATTCGATGCCACGCACTCGACATTGTTCCCATCACGCCATGGGAAGCGTCATTGCCGGCACTGTCGAACTCCTCGTCGTACTTTGCGGTGATATTGTTCGAGGCCTGCGTCTGGCCACTTGGCGTCCGCGCTTGAAACGCCACGCTAAGTGCGCCAGTGATGCGCATGTAGGGCAGAGTTTTTGGCCCATTCTTACCGGCTGCAAGATTGGGCCGTTGAGTTACCGTTGGTTGTGGATGGGAGTAATCGGTAATCTGGCACGAAATGACGAGGGAGGGATTGGCCTGGTCGGCGCGAAGGTGAGGGTCATCTTTCATCAGCTCGGTTTCCAGCTGGGCGCTTAGATCGCGGGATAGGTCAATCTGACTCTCCCGGCCTGTGACCTTCACTCTGAAGGTGCTGCCGGTCAAATGGACCAGAGCCGGAAGCTTCCGCTGTAGATAGACTTTCGTCTTTGGCGTTCCAAAACCGAGACCCTCCGGAATGATATTGGGCATCCCCATTCCAACTGCGACTATAACAAGCGAATTAATGAGTAAATTCATCCGCCCCCCAGGTCCAACTCCATAGAATCGGCCGGCTGCTAGCCCATGCAGGACTAACTAGCGCAACTTGCAGGAAAAATATGAACTCGGTAACTAACCAATGGGGGATGGGAAACCGCGCAAGGCCCGGGAATGGAGCCATGCGCAGACTTACATAGTCGCACGCATCCGAATCGGTTGCCAAGAGGTTAATCAAACTTGGCCGCCACTCAACTTGAGTCGCTGCCGGATCAGCTTTGCAGTCGCGAATTAGGTTGAAGTTGGACGGACACGGCCGGTCCTCAGAAATGACGCAGGGTCTCTCCAGACGCGCTAGCCCCGGGAGGTGGGATCTCAGGGTTTCGTTCCGAGCGTTCCACGCGGCTTTCGAGTGAGCGGCTGACGAGGTCCCGTGAGCCGAGCCCAATGGCCAGCGAAAGGGTGAGCACAATTCCGCCGAAAAGGATGCCGAACGCCAGCTCTACAACCACTCCTCCGATATCGAGATGATCGAGAACCATAGCCGCGGTCAGCACCAGAACCAGCCATTTGACCCCAAGCGAAAGGAACCGGGCATATTGCAGTTGTGCGTTCACTGCGCCGATGAGCACCGAGCGTGCCAGAAAGCGCGCAATGAGAGTTCCGGCGATCAAAAGAAGAATGGCTCCTACCGCATGTGTGAGGTAGGGCACGAGCGAGATGGGAAGTGAGGCCGCCGTTGCATACGAGGCGTCGAATGCGGAGACACCGATCACTAATCCCAACAGCACGCAGCCCCAGAACGAAACCCGCGCGACGATGGCGGTAGGCGAGTTCGTCGGTGTCCAATCCACGCCACTCCCGCGATAGCGCGTCAACCGCTCATCGAATTTTACCCAGGCGAGTCCGTGCCGCAGGGAAGCAGAGATCGCCATACCAACAAGCGTAAACACGGCTAGCGCCACAAAGAAGGCAAGCAACCCAGGCAGGACCGCTATCAGCAGTGAAAGCACTCGGTAGAGAGATTGATGGAGCGCGTCCGACATGTGGTGCAGGATGGATGCGTTGTCGGTGTAAACCGGCTGACTGGCCCCAGTCTGCGCCTGAATCATTATTGCAAGGACGTAGAACATAGGATTCACTCCTTGAACAGCTCATCGTGCTGGTTTCCAGAGATTCAATTACAGCCGTCACGGATTGAACCGATCGGGCCAGCGCCAGCGCGCAACGAGGTATGGTTTCTCGGATTCGAATGCCGCTGAGTGCAGTTCAATATGCCGTTCCGGATCTTCACCGGCGGCAATGGCGTTGACGTGGCTTGCCACCCATGCAAGATAAAGTGGGATCAACGCGCCAAGCAGATGTCCGCGGTTCATCGTGCGCGTCCGATACGCAATCAGGAAATCGAAAACGATCCGAGCCCATAGAGTCTCCGGCATCCGGAACGCTGCTCCGTCGATCGATGACAGACGCTTGAGCCCGAGCATTGTGTTGGGCGGCAACACCAATCCCCAGATCTCGCGCAGATTGTTGTACGCCAGTCGAAACCCTTCCAGCATCGATGCAACTTCCGCCGCGGCATCTGCAGCCATCGCACCGGGCGCGGAACCCCTGTGTACAGGAGGAGAAACCCGCGCGCGTTGCCAGAACGCAGCCTTCGCTTCGATATCGGAGAACAGCGAACCGGTGACGAAAGGAAGAACGGTGTTCAGATCGGGATCGGCCGGTTGCGGTAGAGCTCGCGAACCTGCATCGACCTCTTCGACCCGCATCCCAGCGACCATCGCCTCGTTGACCACCCATAGCGGCACGTCGCTCTGATGGAGTGCGACGAATCGCTGCGCGGCAACGCCGAGGCGTTCCGCCATTCGAACCGAGAGGCCAAGATCTACCGCGAGAGGAAAGCGCGCTCGATTGGCGAAGAGCGCACGGCTCAGGGGATACAAGATTGACGAATTGACAAGACCTGCACGGGCCGGCAAGTCGTAGCAGGGAACCGCGAGATCGGTGGAATCGTTCATCGCAGCATGGGCAAGCGAGGTGAGACCGGCTGTCGAGAGAGAGCCAGCCTCAGGTCCCAGCAGGAGAATCGCGCGAGCGTTGTTCTTCTGCGCTACCTGGTGCGCGCTCGCGAAATCTCCAGCGGTCAAGGTCCACGAAGGCTTGCCCCCGGGGAGCTCGACGAACTGGACATTTGCATTGGAATCGGCCGGTGCTCCTTCTGGAGTGGCGATGAGCAAACCGTCATTCGGGAACGAGGCAGTCAAAGCCGCCACAATCGACTCGATCTGTGCCTGCTGTGCACTCGGCAGAAAAACCAGCAGACTGGTGCTCGGCTTCACCGCAGCAGAGGTTGCGTCGATCATGGGATTTGTTGTTGCCATTCCTGTGTCGCTCTCCCCCTGAACTGCTATAGCGCCAGGATCCCAGCTAAGGGAATGCTGACCCACCTGGGACGATTGTTCAACTCGTACATCACTTCGTACAGCGCTTTCTCGAGCATATAGGCCTTCAGCAGGATCTGCGATTGCTGCTGCGGCGGCAGCAATTCCGGCTTGGCGGACATATGTTCGCTATACGATCGCAGGAATCCACTCACCACAGAACGCTCCCAGCACCGAGCCCAGGTGGCCAGCCACGGGATGTCCTCCGATGCGGTTCTTACCTCTGTGTTCGTCACTCTTTCAAGGCCCGCATGCGCGGCATACGAGAACGAACGCGTCATTCCGGCAACATCTTTCAGGGGCGATTGCTTCTGGCGGCGTTCGGCGAGTGTGCGCGCCGGTTCGCCCTCGAAATCGAGAATCACGAAGTCACCGTTCTTCAGATTTGTGATGCTCGCTCCGCCCGAAGTGCGCAAGATTTGCCCGAGATGGTAGTCGCCATGGGTGCGAATGCGTTGGCCGGCAGTTTTCAGTTCACTCATTTCACGAATCCATCCGAAGAATTCGCGCCGCCTGGACAGAAACTCGACTGCAAGGTCCGCCACGGCGTCGTCCAGCGTGGCCAGCTTCGACTTGATCATATCCACGACTTGAAGCAGCTGAGTCTCGATGCGGCGGACATCCTGTTCCAGTTCTGCGGGGCCGAAAGTCTCCGCGCGGAACGCCTGGTCTTGTGTCGGCGTATCCAGAGCCAAGTGCATCTCCGCAGTTCGTTGGCCCAGGAGCGACGCAGCCCCAATCGCAGTTTGCGCGAATTCGCGAGCCTGCGCGTTGAGCGATTCGATCCTCAGCGGTGTCGGCTGCGCTATGAGCAGCGGAGGCTCAACGTGTTCGACGGATTTCAAGAACCCGCCGAGCTGATCGAGATTCCACTCCCAGCCGTCTCCCTCGTTGGTCATAAAGCCCTGAAGCACTGCAGTTGTTGTCGCCTCGCCGGCAGCCGTCGCAATCGCGACCTCTCCCATGAAAGGAGCGATGTGCTGGAATCGTGCCACCTCCGTGAGGAATCGGCCGATCTCGACATCCGGATTCTCGCCGGGCTGCAAACGCCGGAACAACTTCAGGATGAATGTGTGCCCATAGAGGATCGACGTGTTCGATTGCTCGGCGGTTCCGATACGCGAGGCTTCGTGGTGCAGCGGATGCAGCCCTTGTAAGAGCGACGAAGCGTGCGCGTCCAGTCGGCCCGCACTCGGAAGCGGATTGCCCGCCGATGGAGACTCGCGGGGCTGTATGCGTTGCGCTGCGGATGGGGCCGGTGCCGTGGACCTCGGTGGCGCTGCCGCTTCGCCCGGTTGCGCGCTGATGGGGACAGGTGCGACGGGCGCGCCGGTCACGGAAGGAAGCAAGTCGGTTGCGGGCATGGCCGTCGAGCCCGCAGGAATGCGGTTCGCGGACAATGGCAGCGTGGCGTTTCGCTCGATGAGAGCCAGCAATCTTTGGCGGGTATCTTCGAGAATCGTCGCATCGTGGACTACCGCAGCGCCAGAAGATGCGTTGAAAGTTGCGATCACGCTTGAGGGATGATACGTCGCGACCTCGGCTCCCTCGTTGCCCACGCTGATCGCCAGAGGCAGTTGATAAAGATCGCTCGGGCCGGAGTCATAGTGAATCTCCACAAACAGCAACGCTACCGGAAGTTTCTCTGTATGAGGGATTCCCGGGGCAGCGTGTGCCGAGTCATCGGATCGCGAGTCTGCGAGTTCGACCCAGTCGAGAACCTCCGCGGATTGAATCGTGCGCGACTTAGCGCCGTACCAGCGCTGGCGGCGCATCCACTCCGGTAGTGCTGTTGCCAGCAATGCGAATCCATGACTTGCCAACCAACCTGACCAGCCATGCGTCAAGAGGTCAAGCTCCTCGGCGCTCCCTCCCCCGAGGGCGTCAAGCGGCTCGACGATTGCCTCTGGAGGAACTTCAAAAACCTCTTTTGCCGGCTGCAGTTCCAGCCAGAGGAATGAATAGGGCGCGAGCGTCAGCGAGTAGGGCTCTTCGGTGATTGTCGGGAACGGTACGTAGCCAAGCATCTCCACCGGCTCCATGCCGGAGAACAGGGCTAGATCGAGAGAAACCGGCTGCGCGAACCGGCTGAGGTTCGCGACGCATAGCACAGTCTCGTGCGAGCCGTCGGACCGCTCCATGTCGCGTAGATACGCCAGCACCTTGCGATTCGCAGGATTCAGGAATGTCAAAGACCCACGCCCGAACACCTGGAACAGTTTGCGCAGCGCAATCATGTTGCGCGTCCAGTGCAGCAGGCTCGATGGGTCGCTCTGCTGCGCTTCAACATTCACCACCTGGTATCCATAGATCGGATCCATGATGACCGGGAAATAGAGTCGCGCCGGGTCGCAGCGAGAGAAGCCAGCATTGCGATCCGAGGTCCACTGCATGGGCGTGCGGACGCCGTTGCGATCGCCGAGATAGATGTTGTCGCCCATGCCAATCTCATCGCCGTAGTAGAGAATCGGCGTACCGGGGAAACTGAGCAGGATCGAATTCAGCAACTCGATTCTGCGCCGATTATTGTCGACGAGCGGTGCGAGCCTGCGCCGGATGCCCACATTGACGCGCATCCGCGGGTCCGACGAATACGCGAAGTACATGTAATCGCGTTCGTCGGCAGTCACCATCTCCAGAGTGAGCTCGTCGTGGTTGCGCAAAAACAGCCCCCACTGGCAGCTGTCGGGGATGGGTGGCGTCTGCGCCATGATGTCGGTAATCGGCAGCCGATCCTCCTGCCGAAGTGCCATATAGATGCGTGGCATCAGCGGAAAATGGAACGCCATGTGGCATTCGTCGCCTTCGCCAAAGTAGGGGCGCACGTCGGCCGGCCACTGATTTGCTTCGGCCAGCACAAGCCGGTTTGCATAGCCCTCGTCGATGGCCGCGCGAATCTCCTTGATGATCGCGTGCGTCTCCGGCAGGTTCTCGCAGTTGGTCCCATCGCGTTCACAAAGGTACGGAATCGCGTCCATACGCAACGCGTCTACACCCATATCGAGCCAGAAGCGCATCGCCTTCAGCACTTCCTCGATGACCAGGGGATTATCGAAATTGAGGTCGGGCTGATGCGAGAAAAAGCGGTGCCAGTAGTACGCCTTTGCGGTTTCGTCCCACGTCCAGTTCGACTTCTCGGTGTCCGTGAAGATAATGCGCGCGTCCTCATAGCGCCTGTCGGTGTCGGACCACACGTACATGTTGCGTTGCGGCGAACCAGGAGGCGCGATGCGCGCCGCTTTGAACCACGGGTGCTGATCGCTGGTGTGGTTGATGACCAGCTCGATCATTACCTGCATGTTGCGTTGATGTGCGGCATCCAGAAATGCTCTGAAGTCGTTCAACGTTCCGTACGACGGATTCACGTCGACATAGTTCGCGATGTCATAGCCATCGTCGCGCAGCGGAGAAGGGAAGAACGGCAGAATCCAGAGGCAGGTGACGCCAAGATCCTGCAGATAATCGAGCTTGGAAAGTAACCCTGGAAAGTCGCCGATGCCGTCGCCATTCGAGTCGGCGAACGCACGCACATGCAACTCGTAGATGATCGCGTCCTTATACCAGAGCGGATCGGTTGCGCTTGCCAGCTTCTTCACGCCGAGAATCTCCAGAGAAGTTCGATGCGTCTTAGCGCCCTCATCTGTCGTTGCGCGAATGGCAGGCACTTAAGTCAACTTGACATAGCCGGCCGCGATTTCCAAGTACCCGGAAGAATCCCGCGGCCTGAATCGTGCGCGACTAGAGGAAGTATTCGAAATCTGTCTCCGCGCGCAGCTTGCGGTGGATTTTGAGAATGTGTCCGGACCTTAGCTCGGGGTTCAGTTCGACGTAGTTACGCGGCCCTTGCCAGAGGTACCGCTCGCCGCTCAGCAAATCTTCGGCCTCGAAGGCGCGGTCTTCGGGAATCTCCAGCTCGTGTAACGGCAGCGTTACAAGTCCGTTTTGCGTGTGGCGCGGATCGAGGTTGATCACCGTGAGCAACAGGTTCGATCGATCGTCCGATTCCTTGGTGTAACAAATCAGCTGATCGTTCTCGCATAAGTGGAATCGCAGCGACCAGTCATTCTGCAGCGCGGGATTCGTGTTGCGGATCTCGTTGACGCGCGTAATCAGCGGCCGCAGACTGTCCGGCCGATCCAAATCCCAGTGTCGAATTTCGTACTTCTCCGAGTCGAGATACTCCTCGCTGCCGTGACGAACCGGGCGATTCTCCAGGAGTTCGAACGCAGGGCCATAGATCCCGTAATTCGCGCCCAGCGTGGCCGCCAGCAGATAGCGAACGGCGAAAGCCGGCCTCCCATCCATCTGCAAAAAATCGGTGAGAATGTCCGGCGTATTCGGCCACTGGTTCGGCCGGAAGAACTCACGCACCGGCGTCTGCGTCAACTCGGTCAGATAAGCGATGAGCTCGTGTTTGCCATTGCGCCATGGGAAGTAGGTGTAGGACTGTCCGAACCCGATCTTCGCCAGGCGATACATGATCTTGGGCCGCGTGAAAGCCTCCGATAGAAAGAACACCTCCGGGTGATCTCGTTTGATCTCTGCAATCGCCCACTCCCAGAACGGAAACGCCTTGGTATGCGGATTGTCGACACGAAAGATCGTCACGCCCAGGCCTATCCAGTAAAGGAAGACGCTTTTCAGCTCTTCCCACATACCGGCCCAGTCTTCGCTCTCAAAGTCGAACGGGTAAATGTCCTGATACTTCTTCGGAGGATTCTCGGCGTACTGGATTGTGCCGTCCGGCCGCTTGCGGAACCACGCCTCGTGGTCGCGCACATAGGGATGATCGGGGGCGGCCTGGAACGCGATGTCGAGCGAGACTGAGAGGTTCAGATCCTTTGCCTTCGCGACAAAACGCTTGAAGTCGTCTACAGTGCCGAGGTCGCTCAGGATCGACTTTTGTCCGCCCTCCGCCGCTCCGATTGCCCACGGGCTGCCATGGTCGCCTTCCTTCGCGTCGGGAGTGTTGTTGCGGCCCTTGCGGAACATTCGTCCGATGGGATGAATCGGTGGCAGGTAGACTACGTTGAATCCCATGCCGGCCACATACTCCAGCCTCTTCTCGCAATCCGCAAAGGTCCCATGCTGGCCGGGTTCGGCCGCTGTCGAGCGCGGAAAGAACTCATACCAGGAGCTGAACCGTGCGCGCTCCGGATCGACCACGATGCTGAGCGTTTCCGATTCTGTCCCAAGATGTTTATCGGGATAACGAAGCGCCAGTTCATGCAACATCGGGTCGGTTGCATGGGTGCGCAGGTCCGTGGGCGACAATCCCGATTGCAGCACCTCGACCCGTTGTTTCAACCACACGTGGTCGCCGGCCATTGCTCGTGCAGCGGCTCCAGCCACCAGCTCTGCGCCAATCAGGTAATCCACCGGCGCGTCCGTCTCGGCCGCAATGCGCTTCAGCAGATCGCGCCGCCACGTCTCAAAATGATCGACCCATCCCTGCACCTTGAACTCGTATCGCCCCAGCTCGCCGACGCGAAACGTCGCAAACCAGCGGTCGTTTACCAGCGCCTGCATGGGGATTTCGGTCCAGGCGCTTGCGCCCTCGCGCCGCGCCAGCAGCGCCACGGCGATTGCGTCATGGCCATCGGTAAAGACATCGGCTTCCACGCGCACCTGGTCGCCCACCGTGCGTTTGGCAGGGAAGCGTCCGCCATCCACCTGCGGCGTAATGCCCTCGATGACAACCCGCCTGCGTCCTTCGATCTCGCTTAGCTTCATCGTTCGTTCACCGTACATCGGGTAAGTCAATGCGCCGTCTTCCGCCGATCAATCAGGCTCTGGTATAACTCGACGGTTTGATGTGCGATCGCAGTCCAGCTGAACATCTCTTCCACGCGCTTGCGTCCGGCGTCGCCTAACTTCCGGCACTTCTCCGGATCGTTGAACAGCCGGGTGACGCTCTCGCCAAGATCGCGCGCAAATTTCTCCGCATCGCTCGGAAAGCTCGTCACCGGGTCCTGATCGAACGGCACCAGATAGCCCGTCTCTCCATCGACCACAACCTCTTTGATGCCGCCTGTCGCGCTCGCAACCACCGGCGCGCGGCAGGCCATTGCTTCAAGATTGATGATCCCGAACGGCTCGTAGACCGAAGGGCAGCAAAACACCCGCGCATGGCTGTAAAGCTGGATGGTTTCCTTCCGCGTCACCATCTTTTCGATCCACACAATGTGGGGATGGTCCTGTCGCGCCCGCTCCACCTTCTCGCGCAGTTCGGTTGCAATCTCCGGCGTGTCCGGCGCGCCGGCGCACAGCACGATCTGCGTCTCCGGCGGCATGTAGCGAATTGCATCCACCAGGTGCGTCACGCCCTTCTGTCGCGTGATGCGCCCAACAAACAAGACATAAGGCCGCGTCGGATCCACGCCGTATTCGGTGAGTGCAGTCGCGTCGTCAGTCTTCTGGTACTCGGCGAGATCGATGCCGTTGTAGATCACGTGCACCCGCGCAGGATCGACGTCTGGATAAGCGCGCAGGATGTCCGCCTTCGTCCCTGCGACACCGCGACGATCGCATCCGCATCGAGAATCGCTGTGCGCTCCATCCACGAACTCATCGCATAGCCGCTGCCCAGTTGCTCGGACTTCCAGGCGCGCAAGCGGCTCCAGCGAGTGCGTGGTCAGCACAAACGGCATGCCGTAGAGCTTCTTTGCCAGATATCCGGCCATCGACACGTACCACGTATGTGTGTGGACGACGTCGATGCCTTCGAGTGCTTTGATTTGCGTCAGGTTCAGGCTGAGAGCTTCCAGCGCGCCCTTGAATTTTCCTGTGGTGCCGTTCGAAATCTCCGCCCACGGCTCAGACCCGCGCACATGGAGCCGGCCTTCATCGCTGTCTTGCGGTCCCCAGCAGTGCACTTCGACGTCGATCTGCTTCGCCAGTTCACGGCTCAGATAGTCCACATGGACACCCGCGCCGCCGTATACAAGAGGGGGATATTCGCGGGTAAACAGTCCGACTCGCAAGGCATCTCCTCTCGCTCGTTCAAGAGCGCCCGTCAAGTATAGCTGCGCTGGCTGCCTGCTTCGTTGGCCTGTGTTCAGTCTGCGGGGGCGCCGGTCATCGTATTCACTCGACCTGCCACCGCGGCCACACGCCGGCACGAATCCAGCCGTGCTTCATGGTCCCACGTATCCGTGACCACGATGACTTCGTCGGCGCGTGTCGCCGCCACCAGCCGTTCCAGTCCCGCTTGAACCGTCTCTTCGGAGCCAACGATCGCTGCGCGCAGCTTGCTCTCCACGAGAGGTCGCTCCCAGTCGCTCCACACCGTGTCCATCGAGTCCACGGGCGGCAGCAGTTCTACCGGCTGATTCCGGATCAGGCGCAGGAATCTCTGCTGCGGCGTTGTGAACAGGCGGTGCGCCTCGGCATCCGTCTCCGCCGCAATCACAGGAACCCCGACCATCAGCCATGGCCGCTTGAGTGTTTCGCTCGGTCTGAAGTTCTCGCGATACAACCGCGACGACACTTCGAGCATGTCGGGCGCAAAGTGCGCGGCAAACGCAAACGGCAGCCCGAGCACCGCAGCCAAGCGCGCGCTGAAATCGCTCGACCCCAGCAGCGTGATCGGCACGTTGCTTCCTTTGCCCGGGACCGCCTTGACCGCCTGGCCCGGCTTCTCCGGTCCCAGATACGTTCTCAGTTCTTCCAGGAGTTCAGGAAAATCGTCGCCGGTCTGGCGCAGATCGCGCCGTAGCGCCCGCATGGTCAGAAAGTCTCCGCCTGGCGCGCGTCCCAGCCCAAGGTCGATCCGTCCCGGAAAGAGTGCTTCGAGCGTGCCGAACTGCTCAGCGACGACTAACGGTGCATGATTGGGCAACATCACTCCGCCGCTGCCGACACGGATTGTCTCTGTCGCCGCGGCTACGCGCTGAATCAGCAGCGCGGTCGCCGAGCAGGCCAGGCCTTCAATGGAGTGATGCTCCGCCAGCCAGAAGCGCCGATAGCCCCACCTCTCCGCGTGCTGCGCAAGGTCGACGGAGCGCGCGATGGCCGCCCCTGCAGGCTCTTCCGGCCGCATGCTGACAAGGTCCAGCACTGAAACAGGTAGACTCATGGTTCTTTAGATGACTTCGTAGTCGCTGCGATGCAACGCGGCCCGACTTGCCTCTGCCCTGCAGCTCTCCAGGGACTGGCAGGTCCCCACGCCATCCCTCCGAGCAGCAGCACCGGCAACGCGGCCGTCACTGCGGCAGGCGGGGTTGCATACAACTCGATTTGCAGAAAGATGCCAGAGGCCAGGGCGAGCCACCATGCCATTGTCCAACACCGGCCCGCGACCACAAGCGCACAGGAAACTCCGAACTCCACCATGGTCAGAAGCCACGCCCCGATCTCTACCGCCTGCCAGGTAAGCGACTGCCCCGGCTGGCCCTCCACGCGGCTGCGGAGACCCCGCAGAATGGCCTTCACCGCAACGTGATCGGCGAACTCGGTGAACCCGCCGAGAGCCACGCCCATCGGGCTCTTCAGGTAGCGCCAGCGAATGCGGCTGATCAGGCGCGTGTGTTCGGCGTCCACCGGCACGAGTTGCCAGATAAACACGCCGCTCGGAGGGACCTCGCGTCCGCGCCAGACCATGCACCGGTTTGGCTCCACCGTACCGAACGCCAGCGTCGCCGCGATGCTCAACGGCAACATGTCGCCGGTGTGCGGGTTCTGCAGTGCAGGCAGGATTCGGTCCGCACTGCGGAGTCCCGCGCCGCTTCCCGGATTCTCAATCAGGTCGTAGCCATAGAACCCAGCGCGTCCATACCCCATCTGCACGAGCCATGGCCAGACCTGTTCCGGGCGTCCGTGAATGGTGATGGCCCGCGTGGCATCGAACGCCGGATCGGTCACCGTGTCATCCTCTGGCATCGCCCTTTTCAGATCTGCGTCCGTTGCGCCCCAGTGCAGCTGCGCGGGCCGAACCAGCCGCCAATAACCCAGCAGGAGCACGGTCAGCAGACCGAGCAACGCGGCAATTCTGCGGATTGCGGAATAGAAGTGAAGAGAGGGTGCTTTCATCGTCGCGGCAGTGTCTCACTGCCTCACCGCGCAACCTAGCATGCCACCCGCCGCTGCAGCAGTGACCCAGACCGCTGCATTTGGTCTCTATAAAATCGCTGCCGCCGTCGCTCGCCTCGCCAGCACCAACACCATGCCCAGCGATGCCAGCACGCAGATTAGTGCGAACAGAAACACATTCGCATACCCGAAGGCGCCGATGACCGCGCCGGCCACTGGGCCCACCAGAAAAAAGGAGACATCGGAAAACACCGTATAGACGCCCAGCGCCGTACCGCGGCTGCGCTCCGGGACGTGTTTGACCGCCTCTACACCCAGCGCCGGGAATACAAGCGAGAACCCGAACCCGGCCAGCGCTGCTCCACCCACAGCCATCGCCGGAGATACAGCCCGCCACAACAAAAGCACACCGACTGACTCGACAATCAGGCAGGTGATGCCCACGGGGAACCCGCCGTAGCGGCTGATCGCGTGGATAAAGAGCAGCCGGGCGGCAATGAACGCCAGGCCGAATCCCGTCAGGCAGAGTGCAGCGCCGTTCCAGCTTCGGCTCGCATAGAACAATGTGACGAAGGTCGCAAGAACGCTGTAGCCCACGCCGCCCAGTGCAAGAGCCATGCCATGCGGCGTCACGCGCCCCAAAACGTTGCGGAAGGGTAAGTGTTCGCCATGCACAACCGGCACCGGCTTCTTGAATCGCGCAAAAATGAAGCTCGCCCCGCAGGCAAGAACAGTCACGATCCCGATGGAGGCTAGTCCCCAGTGCTCCTCCATCACGACGCCTAACGGGGCACCCAGAGCCATCGCTCCATAGGTTGCCACCCCGTTATAGGCAATCACTTTCGCTGTATGGTCGTGCCCCACGGCCGTAACGCCCCACAGCGTCGCCCCTGTCGAACCCAGGCTTTCGCCGACTCCCAGCACAAGCCGGCTCGCAAACAGGCTCACCAGAGCGAGCCAAGCCGGGTTTCGATGCAGGGCCCCTGCCCCGAACAGCAACAATCCGCTGGCAGTGCACGCGGCCATTCCCCACAAGACCGAGACCTTCGCTCCCGAGTGATCGCTGATGCGTCCTGCCCAGGGCCGGCTTAGGAACGTTGCAATGTATTGGATGCTGATCACCAGGCCAGCCAGCGATGCATTGTAGCCCATGCGGAGATGCACGTAAGCCGGCAAAATGGCCAGAGGCAATCCGATCGCGAGATAGCAGATGAATGTGAAGAAGACGTAGCCAAGAATCCGTCTCACATCCGCGCGCGATGCGTGCGGAACGACCTGCGAAGTGCTGTCGATGGTGGGACTTTCCATGCGGGGAGAGGACGAGCCGCCTGCAAGCGTTCTCCCCTAAGTATAGCGAACGCCAAATCCCGCGCATTTCCTGCCTCGCCGGTCGCACAGGATTAGTGGAGCCGGTTCAGCGGGGGTGTCGTTTCCGCTGTCGTTGGCTCGACTCCGAACGCCCGGTTCAGGAATTCAATCACGCGCTGGCGTGCATCGTAGCCGTGCCATGGCTCCGGTGACGGCCGTCCAAACATCCCTACCGCGAGCGGCCCGTGATCCTCGCGCGGATATGTGACCAGTTCGACAGGCACGCCCTCCTGTCGCAGCGCGCGATACATCTCCTCCGACTGTCCCAGCGGGTCGGTAGTGTCGCTCTCTCCCTGGATCAGCAGGAATGGCGTCTTGGCCGTCGCTGCGCCAGCCAGGGGGCTCTGCTTCCACGCGTCCTCCAGGTGCTCCCACGGCTTGCCGAAATACCAGCGGTCGTACCACGACCCGCGCTCGGTCCCGTATTCGCTGAACTGGTCGATCACGGGCGCCGCACTGACGATGGCCTTGAAGCGATCCGTTTTTCCTTCCACGAAGGCCGCCATCTCGCCGCCATAGCTGTAGCCCATCAGCGCCATCTTCGCGGGGTCCAGCGGATACTTGGCCAGCGCCGCATCGACACCGGCCATGATGTCCCGATAGTCGCCGCCGCCCAGGTCGTTCTTGTTTGCGGCGCCAAACTTCACTCCATAATTCGAAGACCCGCGCGGATTCGGTCGCAGGACCGCCCAGCCATGGCCCACGAGAAAGGCCACAAACGGGTCGTTGCGATCTTCAAATGCGCCGAACGGCCCGCCATGCACATCCACGATCAGCGGAACTTTGGCTGAGCCATGATCTGGTGGCATGTAGAGCAGCCCGTCAATCGTGAAGCCGTCGTTTTGCCATTGCACCAGCTCCGGCTCGACAGAACGCAGTCCGGCGGGTCCCATATCCGGAATCGGCAGCATGATGCAGGGGTCTCCAAGTCTTTGTGCGTAGCAGAGCTTTTCCGGCTGCGCTCCGCTCTCCGCGATCCAGAGCCAACCCGTCTGCGTGCGATTTGTGTTCAGACCTGAGACCACAGGTGCTCCCAGAGCGACCTGCTCAGGAGCAGTTTTGCCGTCGAGTTTGATCCGCACCACGGTCGCATGGGTCGCCACCGCTGCCGGCGCGATCACGGAACCGTCCTGCGCGAAAGACAGCCCAGACACGTTGAGCTGTCCCGCGAATCCCCCAGTCAGGCGTACTGGCTTCGCGCCTGCTTCGCCAACGTGCAGCGCGAACAGCTCGTCATAGCCTGGAGGCGCATCTTCGGGTGTCTGCGCGCTGAAGACGATCTCGCTTCCGTCCGTGCTGAACGCCCCGCCACCCACGGTGGGAGGAATCGCATCGAGCTTCATTGTCTTGTCCGGCGTTGCCGGATCCACCAGCCACGCCGCACCTGCCGGTCCCAGGTCCGCCAGATCGTTGGGCGGTTCCGTCACAACCAGCAGCCGATCCGTTGCCGGCGACCACACAGCACTGCGCACATCCGGTGCGATCGCGACCGTTTTGAGCGCTCCATCGATCTTGCCATCGCCCTTCAGAGCGGCCAGGTACAGCCGCGAGCCGTGCTTCTCATGATTGACCCACGAAGCATCGGCCTTGGCATCCTTCTGCTTCTTCTCGCCCGGTGTCTCTGGATCGCGCGCCCAAAAGGCCAACCATTTCCCATCGGCCGAGAGCCCGAATCCAGACGGCTCCAGAACAACCTGCTCTGGAGTGGCATCCTTCTTGGTTTTGTCGTCGGCAGGCTTGTCCGCGGGCTTGTCGTCCGACTTCTTCTCATCTTTCTTGTCGGCTCCTGCTGGGGGAATCGCGTTCTTCTCCTTCGACTCATCCACGACAGGTGCAATCTTCAGCTCATACGGGGCGGCTTCACCTCCACGTAGATCGAGCCGAAACAGCTCGGTGTGTTCCCCACGATGCGCCAGAAAGAAAATCGCCGATCCATCCGGCGCCCACTGCGGATTGTGTTCGCCGCGCTTGTCCGCCGGCGGAGAGAACGTCAGTTGCCGCGCTTTTTCTCCGCCACTCACTGGCACGATCCAGACATGAGCTTTCCCGCCGTCGGCCGTCGCATCGACGATCGTGAACAATGCCATCTTGCCATCCGGCGAGAGCAGCGGTCCCCCGATCGATTTCAGATGACGCAGATCGTCTGTGGTGGGGAAGTGCGCAGCCGGAGCGGACTGGGCTCGCAGCCAGAACGGCGTCGTGGAGCCAAGGGTCAACAGACACAAAGGGACGGCAAGAGAACCGCGGCGCAGGGAAGAGAACATGCGCCCAGAATACACAACAGGGAGGGATTGGAGAACGCAAACAGAAAAGCCGCTCGGTCAGCGAGCGGCCTCTGCGATCCGGAGATATTTTGAGTTACTGGGCTTGCTGCGCCGAGGGTCGTGGAGCCGGGGGCGGGACCTGTTGCGCCGGCTTCGGCTTCGGGCCGTCTTTTCTTGTCGGCGCCAGAATGGCGTGCAGAATCGTGCCTTCCATGCGCGGCATGAACTCCACTACGCCCGCTTCACCGATGTCCTGAATCAGCTTATTGATGATGGCGTAACCCAGCTCACGGTGGGCCATCTGGCGGCCACGGAAGCGCAGGCTCGCCTTCACCTTGTCCCCTTCAGTCAAAAAACGCACGGCCTGGTTCTTCTTGGTCTGGTAGTCATGCTCGTCCACCGTGACAGAGAACTTCACTTCCTTGAGGGTGATGACCTTCTGCTTCTTGCGCGCTGCCCGCTCGCTCTTTTCCTTCTCATAGAGAAAGCGACCGTAGTCCTGAATGCGGCACACCGGCGGCACTGCGGTGGGCGACACCTCCACCAGATCCAGCCCGCGCTCGCGGGCGATCTTCAGGGCCTCAAAAGGAGCCAGGATGCCAAGTTGTTCGCCGTTTTCGTCGATGACACGGATTTCGCGTGCGCGGATGCGATCGTTGATGCGGATAAAGGACTTTGCCGAACGTTTGTCGAGTGCGATGGTGCTCCTCCAGGCGAGGTCCGCTGCTCTTCTCCGGTCTGCAATCCGGAACAACTTTGAGCCCGCGAACGCACCCTGAGTATAGCATTGGTTTGGCTGCGGAATGGCCCGTTTCCTTAGGATTAATCGGCTGCACAGGATGCCGCGGCGGCCAATCTGGGAGGCGTTAGAGCGCCGTTCAGAAAGCCTTCAGAGGTTACGCCAGTGACCTCGATGCTCACACGCTGATTCGCCCTCAGCACCCCGTCTACCTCAACCGGCAGAAAGTTCTCCGTGAGTCCTACTGTCCGGCCCAGACGCCGGATTTTCTCCGGCGTGTTGAGTGTGAGCGTTTCCAGCTCCCGACCAACGAACTGCCGCCGATGTTCAACAGTCTTCTCGGCCGCAAGTGCCCGCAACCGCGCCATCCGCTCTGCCACAGTCTCGGCAACAACACGGTCTGCCGCATGCAATGCCCAGGCACGGGTGCCGGGTCGCGGCGAAAACGGAAACAGGTGGAGATAACCGAAGGGCAGCGCACGGATGAACGCGACAGTCTCCTCAAATTCGGCATCGGTCTCGCCAGGAAAGCCCACCATTACGTCCGCGCCCAGCGTCAGTTCGGGTCCCGCCGCCCGGAACAGCGCGTCAACCTTCTCCGCGTAATGCCACGGCCGATAGCGCCGATGCATCCGGCGCAGCACTGCGTCCGATCCCGACTGCAGGGGCAAGTGCGCATGACGCGCCAGACGTGTACCACCAAACTCCCCCATCAGCCCGATCAGCTCCACATCCCAGTCCATCGGCTCAATGGAGCTCAGGCGTAGGCGCGGCAGTTCGGTGTGCTCGAAAATGTGCCGGACGAGTGCTGCCAGATTCGCCGGAGACCGGTCGGGCAAAGGAGACGAATCGCGTCCCCACCTCCCCAGGTTGATCCCCGACAGCACCAGCTCCACGCCACCAGCCGCAACGAATCCCTCCACCTGCTTCATCACGCTCGCAGCGGGCAAGCTGCGCGAAGCTCCGCGCGTCCAGGGAATGACGCAGAACGAACACCGGTTTCCGCACCCTTCCTGGATCTTCAGGTTCGGCCGTGTTTGGGCGCCGGGACCAACCTGCGCCTCTTCCAAAAACGAATGGGCAAAGCGGTCGTCCGCCAGCACAAGCGTCTTGCCCGAAAGCAGCGAGTTCACCGGAACCAGATTCGACCCCGTATTCGGCATCCACCCTTGCGCGAGGCTCAGAGCAATCTCCGGCGCCAGCGCTTTATGGCTATTGCCAACGACAGCGGCTACACCCGGCAGAGCCGCCAGTTCCTCCGGTGCCCGCTGCGCATAGCAGCCTGTCGCAACAATGCGCACTTCCGAATTCATCCGCTTGGTCCGCCGAATGAAGGCTCGCGCCGCACGATCGGCCTCCGCCGTCACGCTGCAGGTATTCACAATCACCACATCGGCGTTCTTCGGCTTGCCCTGAGCGAGGCCGGCTGTTGCCAGGCGATCGGCAATCGCCTCGCCATCGGCACGTGCGGCGCGGCAGCCAAAGTTCTCGATGTGAAACGATCCACTCACCTCCTCAGTCTAGGGCAAACAGTCCTGCCTTCGACCCCGCGAGGTCCTCGCAACCCGATCGGCTGGGCCGTGCTAGACTCCCTTCCGTTATGCGATTCCGCACACGCTCGTTGCCAATTCTTCTGCTTCTCGCCGCGCTCCCTGCCTGCTTCCTTTTCGCCCAGCAGAGTGCCGCACCGCACCTCGAAAAGCGTGGCGCTGCCACCCAGCTCATCGTCGACGGCAAGCCTTTTCTGATTCTTGGCGGCGAGCTGCACAACTCCTCGTCCTCGAGCCTCGACTACATGAAACCGATCTGGCCGGCGCTCGCTGGAATGCATCTCAATACAGTCGTCACGCCGCTCAGTTGGGAATTGATCGAGCCCAGCGAAGGCAAATATGACTTCACCCTGGTCGACGGCCTGCTCGACCAGGCACGCCGGCAACATCTGCGCATCGTCTTTCTCTGGCTTGCCTCGTGGAAGAACGGCATGTCGAGCTATGCGCCCGTTTGGGTCAAGCAGGATACGCATCGCTTTCCGCGCGTGGTCGAGAACGGCGCCGAGGTCGAAGTCCTCAGCCCGATGGCCAAGGCCACGAAGGACGCCGATGCCCGCGCCTTCGCCGCAACCATGCAGCACCTCAAAGAGGCGGACAGCCGCGACCACACTGTCTTGATGATGCAAGTTGAAAACGAAGTGGGCGTCCTTGGAGATACGCGCGACCACTCCGATGCGGCCAACCGTGCCTTTGCGTCCGCCGTCCCAGCCGAACTCACCCAGTATCTTGCCGCGCATCGCGACACGCTCTATCCCGGCCTGCACGCGCTCTGGGAAGCCAACGGCAACAAAACTTCCGGTACCTGGGCCGAGGTCTTCGGCGACACGGACCGCGCCGACGAAATCTTCATGGCCTGGCACTATGCCCGCTTCATCCAAGCCGTCACCGCAGCCGGCAAGGCTGCTTACGACATTCCCATGTACGTAAACACCTGGCTTGCCGGCGATGACACGACGCCCGGCACTTATCCAAGCGGTGGTCCCGAACCCTGGGTCGTCGATATCTGGAAGGCTGCCGGATCGGCCATCGATATCTACGCGCCCGATCTCTACGATCCCAACTTCGCTCTCTGGTGCCAGCGCTATCACCGTGAGGGCAATCCCCTCTTTATGCCGGAGACGCGCGGCGGCTCTGCCGGCGCTGCGAATGTCTTTTATGCCCTCGGAGAACATGCAGGCTTCGGGTTCTCCCCCTTCGCCATCGAGAGCGAGATCGATCCCAAAGGCGATCTTGCGAATAGCTACGGCCTTCTCGCCGAATTGTCGCCGCTGATCGCCCAGCACCAAGCCGATGACACCATCCACGGGTTCCTGCTCAGCCGCGAGCATCCGTCCGTTGATTTAACGATGAGCGGCTACACCCTTCACGTCACCCTCGACGAAATCTTTGGCAGCCACGCCGAGAACGGTTACGGCCTCATCATGGTCACGGGTCCCGATGAATTTCTGGGTGCAGGCAAAGGCTTCCGTGTCGACTTTACGGCGCGTTCCGGCAGACGGGCCGGTATCGCCTCCGTCGATGAAGGCGCCTTCAACGACGACGGCCAATGGATTCCAGGTCGCCGCCTGAATGGCGACGAAAACGACCAGGGCAAGGGCTGGCGCTTCGACTCGAGCCAATTGAAGATTGAAAAGGCCAAGCTTTATCGGTTCGACTGACGGGCCTAGTTCATCCAGCGCACCTTGGGCCAGGTCCGAGCCGACTGCGGCACCACGATGAAGCCTTCGCGCCAGTGGCCGTCTTCGCGACGTGGTGCGGACCCGACTATGCGCGCTCCGGCTGGATCGTGGGCTTCCAGCGCCAGCCCCGCCAGCCCGCCGACGATCGCCTGCAGTTGGTCGTGATTCGGAGGTCGATTCACGGTCACTGGTACGGTGGCCTGCAGCGCTGCAAAAGCCTCAGCCAGATCGCAGACGGTGGTCCGCTTCTTGGCCGGTAGCGGCCGAATCCCCAGCGCCTTCCAAGCAGCGTAGGGGTAGCTCTCGACAAGAACGTGTTCGCCCGAGTCCTTGGGGCGATCGCTCGCTACCAGCCGCTTCCAACCGCGCCGGCACAAGGCGTCATACACATCGACGCAGAACTCCGCGAAAGCCCGATAGGTCACTGGCTTCACCATGCCCGGCAATCCGGTTTTGGCCGCGGTGTTGAGCAGCCTCTCGCTCAGCCGTGCATGGGCAGACCCGTTGTCGGCCGATTTCCAGGCCTGCGGACCGTCCAGCATCACGATCCGAATATCCCGGATGCCGCACAGATGATTCAGATGGCCTGCCAGCACCTCAGCCTGCACAGGGCCGGGTTCGTTCCCTGGCACGATTGCGGAGACGATCTCGCAGGCAACGGGTGCCCCAGGGGCGGGCCCTTGCTCCATTACTACGATCCCCAAATCGGTCCAACGCCGGAAAGCAAGGTCCACGCTGAGGATAGCCATGCTCCTACGCTAGGGACTGTTCCGAAGCCCGACAAGCCAGTGGCGGCAAGATTCTGCTTGGGTTATACTAAAACGGTCCGCATTCCGGCACCGGGAAATCTGTGTGCCCAGGCGGCGTGACGGGAAACACTCCCGTCTCAAACGAGAAAAAACAATGCCCAAGTTGAAGACTCATAAGGGCGCGGCCAAGCGCTTCAAGAAAACTGGCACCGGCAAAATCGTCCGGCATCAGACGAAGACGCGGCACATCCTTTCATCGAAGTCTCCCAAAGTGAAGCGCAAGCTCGGCAAGAGCGTGATCGTTTCCGATGGAGACCATCTGAAGGTCGCGCGCATGATCCCTTACGCCTAGTCGTTGCGCCTCAAGGCGCTTCAGGGCTGCATGCGAAGCGGCCCCCCGTACGGAACGATTTCAGATCCGGCGGAGTGATCAAGGCTTGAACGAGCGAGTGAAAAGGCCTACAGGCCGGTCCAATCCGGCCCTCCTGCCTCCAGCCGCGTAGATCGCACCAACAAACGGAGAAAGAACCATGCCTCGCGTCAAACGCAGTACAAAACGCAACGACCGCCGCAAAAAGATCCTCGATCGAGCGAGCGGCTACTTCCTCACAAAATCGAAGCTCTACCAGGCAGCGCAGGAAGCAGTCGAGCGCGGACTCAAGTTCGCCTACTCCGGCCGCCGCCAGAAGAAGCGCCAATTCCGCTCGCTGTGGATCGTGCGCATCGCCGCCGCCGCAAACTGAACGGCACCAGCTATTCGCAGTTCATCAATGGACTGAAGAAGGCCGGCATCGAACTCGACCGCAAGATTCTGGCCGACATCGCCGTGCACGATGCCGCCGGCTTTACCAAGCTGGTCGACCAGGCCAAGGCCGCTCTGGCCGCGGAAAAAGCCAAGGCTGCCTAAAGACTCTTACCCGCGACAACACCCGGACTGGTGACGTCAAATCAAAAAGCCCCGGAGACACACTCCGGGGCTTTTTGTGGATGCTTTAAGCATTGCTTACGGGTGCGAAGGAATCACGCCCGGTTCGAACATATCCGACAAGTCCGTCGCGTTGGCTGCATCGCCCAGGTACGGCGATGTTCCCCCGGTTGCTTTCACATGGAAAATCTCCTGCATCGTGCGCAGGTCCGACGAGTGCGAATAGTTCAGTGGGCTGGCATAGGGCAGCCCGCCTTCGTTGGCGTGCGCGAGGTCTGAAATCACGATCTCGCCGATGGTGTGATTGAAGTCGTCGGCATTGTCGCCCGTCTCGCCGTCGGTCTCGCTCTCATCCCACCACAGGATGATCGCACCGCCATCCTTGTAGGCCCGCGAGGCCATGATCATCGGAACGAGCCGGGAAACGGTATTGTCTCCGGCCCTGATCATGGCTGCATCGCCGGTAAGGCCCGCGAAGCCACCCGTCAGGCCGCTGTGCATCTCGTTGTACTGGTCCGGAGTGATCCAGTTGTACTCTGCAACCTGGTCGTGGGCCAGATCGAAGGCCAGCTGCTGCAGCGGAGCATAATTGTGCGACAAAGGATTCGACGTCGACAGATCGTTGCCGCCGTTGGTGTCGGTAAAGAACGCTTCGGGGTTGTGCTTCACTGCATAGTTGTACTGCAGCGTTGCGTTGTATGCATTCACCAGGCTCGATGGATCGAACAATCCCGATGCGCTGACGAGCGGCACGGTCCACTGGCTTTCGGGCAAAGGCAGATTAATCAGCTTGCCGTTGTTCATCGCCAGGTCGATGTCTTCCTGATACGACTTCCACGTGTGTCCGGCGTGCTGCAGCAGACCGCTCAAATGCTGCGTCGTGGTCTGGGCATTCGGCGGGTTGTCCTTGTAGGGATCGTCGTCGTTGGCAATGCCGAAGTTCGTTCCTGCCTCCGCCCAAAGATAGTTCGGCTCGGAGGGGTGAATGTGCGCGTTGCTGCCGCTCTGCGTCGCCAAAACGTTGTGATAGTTGGTGGCGTATGAGACATGCTGGCTGATGTTCACGAGGCGGCCGTCGATGTACACGTTCGCCGTGCCGGTCACCAGACTGTTGATGAATGGCGCGTTGGCATTCTGAAATATCTGCTGGATTCCTCCCGAGACCGTGGTCGGCTGCGTCCAGTTGTGGTTCTCCAACGCGATGACGAAGACGTGCTTAATACGGTTTTCGTCTTGATCGTTCTCGTGATCTTCGGCAATTGCGACACGGCCACTGATCGCAGCCAGCATGGCAACTCCGGCAACAAGGCGCAGGTATGCACTGCAGGTCATGAAACCTCCATGGGGGTGATAGGTTGTGTTTTTCAGCGGTCTTGGCTGGTCAAGCGCCGAGCGATTCTGCGCTGGCTGACCGCCGCTTGTGTTGTCCTACCAGCCGTTTGTTGCTGCCCGATGAGTGTCCGATGAAACGACACCCCGCGTTCCACCGATCGTTAGCTCATCGATTGGCGCGTGCGCAATATGTTCGAACGCCCTGAAATGTGAGAAATGCAGACTCGGCTCATCGGAGGCTCCGGTTCTTGCGATGCGGCAAGGTGATTTATCCTGCTCTTTACGCAATGACCACAGAAATTCATCCTCCATCGTCGTTCGATGACGACGCGCTCGACAAGGCGTTTGCGCAAGTTTCCGAACAGGCCCGCGGAGAAGCCGCTACACTCAGCACTCCTGACTCCGTCGAAGTTTTTCGCCTTCGCTGGCTCGGCCGCAAGCAGGGCCGGCTCAACGACGTCTCGGCCTGGCTCAAGGCTGCACCGTCCTGCAGCCAAAAAGTCTGTTGGCGAACGTTTTAAAGTGCTCAAAGACCTCGTCGAGAGTCTGCTCGAACAAGCGGCCGCATCGGGGCCGAGCGACTCCGCGCTAGCCGCCGAGTCCATTGACATCACCCTGCCCGGCTCACGCCGCCTCACCGGCGCCGAACACCCCATCACCCGCACGTGGAACGAGATGGTCTCGGTCTTCGCGGCACTCGGCTACTCGGTCGGCGTCGGACCCGAGGTCGAAACCGACTTCTACAACTTCGAGTCGATGAACTTTCCGCCGGGCCATCCCGCGCGCGACACGCAGGACACGCTGGTCATTGCGAACCAGGAGCGCCGCCCCCTGCGCGACCGACTTCTGCTGCGTACCCACACGTCGCCGGTCCAGATGCGCACCATGGAGTCTCAGCCGCCTCCGGTCCGCATCGTGATTCCCGGCAAGGTGCACCGCAACGAAGCCGACGACGCAACGCACTCGTCCATGTTCCACCAGGTTGAAGGCCTCTGCGTCGACACCAACATCACCTTCTCTGACCTCAAAGGTACGCTCGATCACGCCATGAAGGCGCTGTTTGGTTCTTCGGTCAAGACGCGCTTCTTTCCGTCGTTCTTCCCGTTCACGGAGCCCTCGGCCGATGTGCAGATCAGCTGCATTTTCTGCGGAGGAAAAGGCTGCCGCAAGTGCAAACACTCCGGCTGGATCGAGCTGCTTGGCTGCGGCATGGTTGACCCCGCGGTCTTTGCCTTCGCTGCGGAAAAGCAGCCTGCCTACGACTCGAAGAAGATCTCCGGATTCGCCTTCGGCATGGGCATCGAACGCATCGCCATGATGAAGTACGGCGTGAGCGACATCGGCCAGTTCTTTTCAGGAGATATGCGCTTCCTGGGGCAGTTCGCATGAAGATTCTCACAAAGTGGCTTCGCAGTTATCTGCCCGAGCTCCCCGTCTCCGACGCGCAACTTGCGGAAGACCTGACCCTGCGTGGGATCGCCGTCGAAGGCATCTTCGATCTCGGTCCCGGCAACGGCTCGCTCTACGAGATGGACCTCACGACCAACCGCGTCGATGCGATGAACCACTATGGCATCGCGCGCGAGGCTGCGGCGATCTATGGCGTTGCGCTGAAGCCCCTTGATGTGTCTCTTCCAAAACCTGCGCCGGCGGCCAAACCGTTTTCTGTCCAGATCGAAGCCGCCGACGCCTGCGGCCGTTTCACCGCGCGCGTTCTGCGTGGCATCACCGTCAGCCAATCGCGCGACTGGTTCCCGGGCGCCGAAGTCGCGACCTACTTCGGCCTGCTCGAGCAGAAGAAGATCTCCAACGCCGTCGATGCCACCAATTTCGCGTGGATCGCCATGGGCCAGCCCACGCATGCCTTCGATCTCGACAAGATCGAGGGAGGCATCATTGTCCGGCGCGCCCGCAAAGGCGAAAAGCTCAAAACCCTCGACGGCATTGACCGCATCCTCGATCTCGAAGATCTCGTCGTCGCCGATCACGCAAAACCTCTCGGCCTCGCCGGCGTGATGGGCGGCTGGGACACGATGATTACCGCCGAGACAAAGGACGTTCTCGTCGAAGCCGCCTGGTTCGACCCGATGGCCGTCCGCCGCA
This sequence comes from uncultured Acidobacteriaceae bacterium, assembly GCA_963778705.1. Taxonomy (GTDB): domain Bacteria; phylum Acidobacteriota; class Terriglobia; order Terriglobales; family Acidobacteriaceae; genus Telmatobacter. The sequence continues at coordinate 107,118 of CAVZVM010000011.1, read as the reverse complement.
CGGCTCGCCGTCATGGGCTGCACACCGATGCCAGCCATCGCTTCGAGCGCGGCGCCGACTTCAATGCCGCACCTATTGCTTCAGCCATTGTCTCGCGCATTCTCCTCGCCAACGGCGGATCGATCGAAGGCGATCTCGTCGATGTACGGGTGCCCGCAATCGAAGCCCGCACTGCCCATCGCAAGCCCGTGTCTCTCGCCCTGAGCGAAGTCCATCGTATGCTCGGCAGCACAGTCGACCCCGAAGGCATCCCCGCGACAATGGTCGAAACGGTCATCGAGGCGCTTGGCTGCACCCTGGGGACCTCCGGTCCCGCTGCCTGGACCGTCACGCTGCCCAGCTGGCGTCTCGACCTCGAACGCGAAATTGACCTCATCGAAGAAGTCGCACGCGTCTACGGCTACAACCGCTTCGCCAACACGCTGCCCGCCTTCGGCACGGGAGTGAAAGCTCTACCGTCGGCCGAAGCTGAATCCACAGTCCGCCGCACGCTGCTTGCTGCCGGCTTCCACGAGGCGATCGGCAGCACATTTTGCTCCGCAGCCGACGCAGCATTGACAGCACCGCAGCCAGGACTCATTGTGCCGCTCGGCAACCCGCTCAGCGAAGAAGCGGGTGTGATGCGGCCCTCGCTCCTTCCCGCCATGCTTGCCGCAGTCGCAGGCAATCTGCACCGCGACGTGAGCGACGTGCGCCTGTTCGAAGTCGGCACCGTCTTCAGCGGTACGACAGAAAAAGTGGATGAGCGTCCAGCTCTCGCCTTCGGTGCTGCCGGCGCACTGCCGGAGCAATCTGCGCTTCATCCCGCACGGGCGATCGAGTTTCAGGACGTGAAAGGTGTCGTCGAGCAACTTCTCGCGCGTTTCCAGATCCGCACCGTCTACTTCGATCGCTTCCCACCCGATGCCGGATTGATGCCCGCGTGGCTGCATCCCTATCGCGCTGCCCGCGTTAACGCCGATGGGATCACGGTTGGCTGGTTCGGCCAACTGCATCCCAACCAGGCAGCGACCCGCAAAATCAAGGTCCCGGTGCTGCTTGGGGAGTTGTATCTCGACCGGCTCTACAAGCTTCCGCTCCGCACCCCCGTGGCCCGCGAGATCTCCCGCTTCCAGCCGGTGCAGCGCGACTTTTCCCTCATCCTGAACGAAAGCATCTCGTGGGAGAAGATCGATCGAGCCCTCGCTACCCTGCGTATTCCGGAGTTGGTGGACTGGCGCCCACGCGAGGTCTTTCGCGACGCAAAACTCGGCGCAAACGACTACTCGCTGCTGCTCGGGGTTAGCTTCCAGGCGTCCGATCGCACCTTGCGCGAAGAAGAGCTGCAGAGCTTCCAGGCGCAGATTGTGGCTGCGGTGGCAGCCGCCGGCGCACGTCTGCGGACATAAAGCGAAACCAAAGTCACCGCATCTCGAAACCTCTCTGAGTCGGCGGGTCGGCAACTATGCGAAGGCCAGAAGTCTGCTCTGTCAGGGCTAAAGCTGCGGGTCCTGGCGAGGGGTTCTCGTCGCTGGGTGTCCTGGAAAGGTACCTGCTAATCCACATCACGTTGTCTTAACGTCGCGTCAACACGGCGCTATACTTGCACGAAGCGCGAAGGCGCGGAGGTAGTTTTGATGTCGCAGACATTCTTTGAACCTGAAGTCGCGGAGGAGCGAAAAGAGGGGACCAAAGCCATTCATTCTTCGGTCGAGCCTGCTGCTCTGACCCTGAGTGTCGACGATTTTTCGGCTCTCGAAGAGCGTGTTGTGCGTGCCGTTGAACTCGTGAAGCGCGAGCGGCTAGCCCGCGCGGCAGCCGAAGAGCGTGCCGTCAAAGCTGAAGCGCAGCTCGCCGAACAGGGGCCGGCCGCCGACCAGCTGAAGCAGGAAGTCCGCTCTCTGCGCGCAGAGCGCGATCAGGTCCGCCAGCGCGTCGAGCGCCTGCTCGCGCAACTCGATGCCCTGGAGCTTTGAGGTGATGCATGGCCAAGCATGAAGTTGGAGTGCCCCCCGGCTACACAACGGTCACGATCTACGACCAGTCCTATCACCTCACCGGCCAGAATACTGCGCACATCCACAAGCTCGCTGACCTGGTAGACAGCAAGATGCGTGCAGTGGCTTCCCACGGCCGCACAGTTGACTCTCTACGCGTCGCCGTGTTGGCTGCGCTCAATCTTGCCGATGAGCTCTATCGAGCGGGCGGCGCCGTGACGAACGATGGTCACGCGCGTGCTCTCACGTTGCGCGGCATGCTCGACGAGGTTCTCGAAGACGAGCTCAAGATCGGCTGAATTGCCGTGTTTGCTGATCCTGCTCGCGCGGAAGCGCTCCGTCCCAATTGCGGATTGCATGCCCAAAATGAGAAGGGCGGAGAACGTATCACACCTTGGTTACCCCGCACAAGACTTGCAATTCTTCGCAACTGCCCCTACTATCCGCAATAGAAACCGGCCTGCAAAGCAGGTGGGTGGTCAACGCTGGATGAACCAACATTCATTGAACAGGGGCTCGACTCGTCAATAACGGTTCTGTGTGCCGTGTCCGCCAGTCCGGAATGCCTAATGAACCGCGGGGAGCTCCACCGTCTTAGGACGGGTTCACCAGCGCATCACGCACGGCCCAGTGGGCCGGATTTCTACCCGCCTCAACCCAAGCCCTGACCGCAGAAGATATTCTTCTCCTACGTGTATCCCGTCCTCCTCCACGCCGGTCCCATCGTCGTTCCTTCGTACGGCGTGTTGGCAGCGCTCGGCATCTTGCTGGCGCTTGCCCTGCTCCTGCGCACATCTCGTCTCGCGGGTTTGAATCCCAACCCGCTTTGGAATCTCGCAATCATCGCCCTCTTCGCGGCACTCGTCGGATCGCGCCTGGTCCTTCTTGCTCTCAACTGGACCATCGTGCGCACGCATCCTGCCTGGCTGCTCGGTCTTGCCATGGTCCATCATCCGCTTCTCGCAGGCATTGGCGCCGTCTTCGCGGTCGCTGCTGCCGTGCCCTATGCGCGTGCGCAACGTCTGCCCCTAAGGCCTACACTCGACGCGTTCGCTGCGCCCGCCACACTGGCGCTCAGTTGCGAGCAACTGGGCGCATTGCTCTCGGGCTCTGGCTACGGCTCCGAAACCTCCGTGCGCTGGGCAGTTGTCTACACGCATCCGCTGGCCGCTCGGTGGAGCGGCGCACCACTCTTCGTCCCCGTCCACCCGGTGCAAGCCTACGCAGCCCTCGCTTATCTAGTGATCGCTGTCGCCCTTCTGTTCGGGATGCCTTATCGCCGCCGGCCCGGCGATGTCGCAGGTGCTGCTCTCCTTGCGATTGCAGCCGCCATTTATTTCACCGAGTTCTTTCGCGATCCCGAGGGCCGAGGCTCTTTCCTGACGGGCGCAGTCGACGGACCACAGCTCGCATCGGTCGTGCTCGTTCTTCTCGGCATGCTTCTGCTGTTCGACCGAAGCAGTGCTCGCGCCTCGGACGCGATTCCGACAGCCAGCGCCGTCGAGGTTCCCCATGACTGACGGGCGTATCGTCGTCGTTCGGCCAGAAGCTGCCGGCCAGCGTCTCGATCACTTTCTCGCCACCGAGCTCACACCTGTCAGCCGCTCCCGCGTGCAACTTCTTCTCGAACAGGGAGACGTGCTCCTAAACGGCGCGCATCCCAAACCCTCGCTCAAGCTTCGTGGCGGCGAGCAAATTGTCATCACCGGCGATCCGCATCCCGTCCCCCTCAAGGCCACTGCAGAAGACATCCCTCTCCACGTCGTCTACGAAGACTCCGAGTTTGCCGTCATCAACAAGCCTGCCGGCATGATGGTCCACGCCGGTTCCGGCGCCACCAACGACGCACGCAATCGCGGCACGCTGGTCAACGCTCTTCTCCACCGTTTTCGCGCTCTGTCATCGACCGGTGGCGATTTGCGCCCCGGCATCGTCCATCGCCTCGACAAAGACACCAGCGGCCTCATCGTCGTAGCCAAAAACGACGCGGCCCACACCGCGCTGGCCCGCCTGTTCTCCGGCCGCAAGATTCATAAGACCTACGTCGCGCTTGTCCACGGCTCAGTCGAACGTCCCAAGGGCACAATCAGCGACCCCATCGGCCGCGATCCCGTACGCCGCACCCGGATGACCACGCGCGCTACCGAAAACCCCCGCTCGGCCGTCTCTCACTACGAAGTGATCCGGCACATTTCCACTCGCTTTGGCAAATTCACACTGGTTCGCGTGCGCATCGAGACGGGACGCACCCATCAGATTCGCGTTCACATGGCGTCAATTGGGCATCCCGTTGTCGGCGACACGCTCTACGGCGCCGCCGGCCAGCTTACCGAGCAAAACGTGGGCCGCAAGCAGGAAGCGGAGAAGCTCCGGCTGGGGCGCAACTTCCTGCACGCCGCGCAGCTTGAATTCACGCATCCCACTACCGCTAAGCCCCTGCAGCTGGAGGCGCCCCTGCCGCAAGAGCTTGAGAACTTTCTGACCCGTCTCCAGGACGGCTCGCGAACCTGAAAGAACAATGCCATCGGTAACTTGCGCTCAATCCGAGGTTGGTAGAATTTGAGAGATATGAATCGAAAGTTGTTCGGACTGGTTCTTGCGGCGTGCACGTCCGTCGCTGTTTTGCATGCGCAGCAACCGACATCGCCCGCTCCTGCGCAATCACCAGCCCCGGCAACAGCCGCGCCTGCCGCTCCGCAGCCTGCGGCGCAGGCACCGCCTTCCCAGCCCGGGGGTGATGAAAACACCCCCACCATCCGCCTTGGGGTCAACGAAGTTAACCTCATCTTCACTGTCACCGATAGGCATGGGCACTATATCCCCAACCTCAAGCTCAACGACTTCGCGCTCCTCGATGACCAGCGTGCCCCGGAGCGGGTGAACTCTTTCCGTCAGCAGATCAATCTGCCTCTGCGCGTCGGCATCGTGGTTGACGCCAGCACCTCCATTCGCACGCGCTTCCAGTTCGAGCAGCAATCGGCCACAGAGTTCCTTCTCGATATCCTCAAGCCGAAGAGCGATCGCGCTTTCGTGATGGGCTTCGATGTGACCCCCACCATCGAGCAGGACTGGACGAATAACCCCGACGCTCTCGAGACCGGCATCAATCGTATGCGGCCGGGTGGTGGCACCGCCCTCTTCGACGCCGTCTATACAGCCTGCCGCGACAAGCTTCTCGATATATCGCGCGGGCAGGAACCGGTGCGCAAGGCGATGATCCTCATCTCCGACGGCGACGACAACCAGAGCCGCGTTCATCCCGATGAAGCCATCAAGATGTGCCAGCGCGCCGACACCATCATCTATGCGATCAGCACCAACTGGACGCCCAGTCGCGGCAGAGGCGACAAGGTGCTCACCGACATGGCGACTGCGACCGGCGGCACCATTCTCTTCCCGCCTTCGGTCGAGGAAATGTCGAACAGCTTCAAACAGATTGAAGAGGAGTTGCGCAGCCAGTACGCGATCAATTACATCCCAGCCGATTTCAAAATGGACGGCTCATTCCGCACCATCTATCTCTATTGCAACGACCGGCGTTATCAGGTCCGGACACGATCGGGGTATTTCGCTCCGCGCCAGTGACGCATAGCGATCGTCATCCGGGTCCATCTATTCTTAAAAACATTAATCAGCGTTCCCGTTTGAGGAACCAGCTCCTCTTCCTGTTCAGAATTGCGACATCCACCGATTCTCCCGCATTCCAACTCAGCCATCTTTCGGATTCCGCGATGAAAATAGGTGTAGACAGTCCGTCTGGAGGGGCAAGGTCCGGTGATTCGCCAGGCCATCTCGTGCGACATCTGCGGTAGAGACAAGCAGCAAACCAACCACTGGTTCGTCGCCTACGAACACGGGCAGGAACTTCGCATCAGTGGCTGGAACTCACAGGCTCGCACGAGCCTGAAGGCCAAGCACCTCTGCGGACAGACCTGCCTCCACAAGCTCGTCGATGACTTCATGGCGCGCACCATCGCTGTGCGTGTAGCGGCCTTGCAGGAGGAAGAGGGTGTTACCGAGCCGAAGCCAGTCCCCGCTGCTGCGGACACAAGCCTGACCTCCGCCCCGGCTCACTTCATCCCGCTGCGCACCTTACCGCTGCCCGCCACTTACCATGATGAGCTGGAGTCTTCGGCGCGCCTGGTCACAGCGCGGGTCGAGGATGGCCTTGTCGAAGCACCGCTCCCGCCCGACCGTCCTGCGTATAACTCGCGAGCCTGGCGAGCCGAGGCCTGGAAGCGCGAACAGGAGCGCGAAAAGCGCGGTGCCCGCAGCCTGCCTACCCCTCGGCGGTCAATCGCTTAGCGCACGGGAAGAACCGCTCCGGCCTTAGGATTCGAGCAGCTTCAGTAACCCCGCTTCGTCCAGCACCGGTACCTTCAGCTCCTGCGCCTTGTCCAACTTCGATCCCGCATCTGCGCCCGCAACCACATAATTCGTTTTCTTGCTCACCGAGCCGGCCACCTTGCCGCCCGCCGCTTCTATCCGCGCCTTGGCCTCGTCGCGCGAAAGGGTCGGCAGTGTGCCTGTCAGCACAAACGTCAGCCCCGCCAATTGCGTTGTCCGCTGCTTCTTCTCCGCCGTCATGACAACTCCGGCGGTCTTCAGGTGTTCGATCAGCACACGATTCGCCGGCCGCGCAAAGAACTCCGCGATCGAGAGCGAGATGCGTGGTCCCACTTCTTCCACGCGTTCCAGCTCTTCTGCGCTCGCCAGCGCGATCGCGTCCATGGAACCGAACTCCTGCGCCAGCAGCTCCGCCGTGCGTTCACCCACGAAGCGAATGCTCAGGCCCATCAGAACCCGCGCCAGGCCAGCGTCCTTCGATTTTCTTATCTGGCCGAGTAGCTTCTTGATTTCCACCGGCCCGAAGACACGCTGCTCCTTCTTCACACCATCGCGCTCCAGATCCTGCTTGAGCGATGCCAGCTTCTCCTCGGTCAGCGCATAGAGATCGGCCACACTTTTCACCGCTCCGCCTTCCAGGAGTGCCGCCACCGATGCTTCGCCCAGGCCTTCGATGTTCATCACACCGCGGCTGCCCCAGTGCTCCAGCGTGCCGCGCAGCAGGGCGGGGCAGTCCACGTTCACGCAGCGGTAGTCGGCCTCGCCCTCTTCGCGTACGACGTCACTCCCACATTCGGGACATTTCAGGGGAAAAGTGAACCGCAGGTTCCCGCGGGGGTGTTCAGCGTCTTCTACGATCCCGGCCACCTTCGGGATCACGTCACCACCGCGTTCCACCTTCACCCAGTCGCCGATGCGTAGCCCCATGCGCTCGATCCAGTCCGCGTTGTGCAGCGTGGCGCGGCTGATCGTCACCCCGCCCACAAAGACCGGGTTGAGCATCGCCGTTGGCGTGAGCTTGCCGCTGCGCCCCACCGTGATCAGGATGTCGACCATCTTGGTCACCGCCTGCTCGGCCGTGAACTTGTAGGCAATCGCCCATCGCGGCGCACGTCCGGTGTAGCCCAGCCGCTGCTGCGTCGCATGCGCATCCACTTTCAGCACCACACCGTCGATCTCGTAGCCCAGCGTCTCGCGCTGCTCCCCGGCTCGCTCGATGAATTTCATCATCTCTTTGACCGTGTGCACGCGACCACGGTGGGGATTGACGCGAAAGCCCAGCGTCGTCAAGGCACTCAGAGTCGCGTCTTGGCTGAGCGGGAAGTACTCACCCTCACGCAGCAAAAAATAAGCGAAGAATACTAGTCCGCGCCTTGCCACAACGCTCGGGTCCAGCGTGCGCACCGTGCCTGCAGCAGAGTTGCGTGGATTCACAAACGCTGGCAGCCCCTCGCGCACGCGCTCCTCGTTCGTCCGCGTAAACGCCTTCTCCGGCATCACGACTTCGCCCCGTACCTCGAATGAGCCGAAGAGGCCCCACCTAACAATGGGTTCCATCGGAATCTGTAGCGGTATGCTGCGGATTGTCCGGATATTGCTCGTCACGTCCTCGCCGACCTGCCCGTCGCCGCGGGTTAGCCCGGAGACAAGGCGTGCGGTATGACCGGAGAGGGGTATCTCATAACGTAGTGCCACACTCAGCCCGTCCAGCTTCAGCTCCGCCGTGTACTCCACCGCCAGACTTCCCGCCAGCTCATGCACCCGCCGGTCCCAATCCGCCAGCTCCTCCTCGCTGTACGCGTTGTCCAGACTCAACATCGGCCGCGAGTGCGCGACCTTCCTGAACCCCTCCGCCGGCTTGCCGCCCACGCGTTGGGTCGGCGAGTCGGGCGTCACCACCTCTGGATGCTCGCGCTCGAGCTTCTTCAGCTCGTTCATCAGCGCGTCGTAGGCTGCATCGGAGATCTCCGGCGCGTCCAACACGTAATACAGGTGTTCATGGCGTCGCAGCTCCGCGCGCAGTTCCTCTACGCGCTTCAGCACTTGGTTTGAGGGGTTCTTCCCGTCCATGCCGGGATTATAGCCACCTGCGGTCGGGCCCTAATATCGCTGAAGCGGCTCAGATCTTTGAGGCGCGATCACGCTGCATGGCCTCTGCCTCCGCTCTTGCGGCCTCTCTATCGCATGTGCCCATGCGGTTACCATGGAAGCAGCGCGTATGGAGCCTATCACGCACTTTCTCACTGGCGCATGTATCGGCCGCGCCGGGTTCAATCGGAAAACCGCTTACGCGACTCTGGCTGCCACGCTCGCTGCCGAAGCGCCGGACCTCGATATCTTCTGGGGGTTCGCCGGCCCGGTCGAGGAGCTCAAGCATCATCGCGGCATCACGCACACCTTTATTGCCGTACCCTTCGTTGCTCTTGCCGCTACAGGCCTCGCCTGGCTCTTTCATCGATGGCGCGAGAGCCGGGTCCGTCGCCGCTCTCCGAACTCCAACCAAAACGCAAAGGCACCCACGGTGCTCCGATGGGGCTGGGTTTATTGCGCCGCCTTCGTCGCTGCCGCCTCGCATATCCTGCTCGACTGGACCAACAACTACGGCGTCCGGCCCTTCTTCCCCTTCAACCCGCGTTGGTACGCCGGCAGCTTTGTCTTCATAGCTGAGCCCATTCTCTGGGCGCTCCTCCTTCCCGCCATCATCTTCCCTTGGCTCTTCGGTCTCGCCGACCGTGAAATCGGCGTGCGCCGCACGCAGTTCCGCGGGCGAGGTTGGGCCATCTTTGCTCTGACGGGCATGGTCATTCTCTGGTGCTGGCGCTGGGCCGAGCACGCGCAGGCCGAAGCGATGCTGAATAGCACCCAGGTCGCCACCGCTCCTGTCACGCGCATGGCTATCGAGCCCTATCCGGTCAATCCCTTCCGATGGCACGCCATCCTCGAGACCCCGAGCTACTACCAGACCGCCGAGATCGACACCCACATTGGTTCCATCGACAGCGAGGCCCCGCGCGATGTGCTCTACAAACCCACCGACACGCCAGCCGTCGAAGCTGCCAAGCGCACCCTGCTTGGCCAGGTCTATCTCGACTGGGGGACGTGGGCTGTCGTGCGAGACGTCGGCCAGTATCCCGAGCCAGGAGCCGATCCACCGCAACTTCCCCCAGGCCGCACCTGGACCACCGTGGAGTTTTCCGACCTGCGCTTTGCCAACGTCTTTCGCGGAACAGGACGCGCCTCCGTGTTGAGCGGATGGACGTACATCGTCGACAACCGAGACGAAGCCGCGGAGGGCATGGGAGGTCGCGTACAAAAGTAGTCGCAACAACAGTGGGCAGACAGGGTTTTCCTCTTAAGCACCGGTGAGATCGGGAGAATCTGATTACCATTCGCCAACATCCCTCGCTCAGGTTATTGCGTCCGGAAGAGATTTCCGGCATTGTCATTCATAGACTCTTCTTTTCCATGCGTCTCGTCGTCGCGCAACTCGTTGTCGCTCTCGCCGCAACTCTCTGCGTCGCGCAGGCGGCCGGCCAGGATGCGACCAATCAAGGCTCAAACGTCCCCGATCAGCAGGCCCTTCCCGTCGCGCAAGCCCCCGCAGCCGTGCTCACACCTGCACCATCGGTTTTACCAGTGCAGCCAGCGGCGTCTGCCGGCATCGATTCGCCCGCCGTCGAAATCTTGCGGAGCTTCAAAGATTCCGACATTAAGTTCAACCTAAGCGACCTGATGGAAGCCCTGCGTGACAAACGCCATGAGGGGTGGGTTCTCGCCGCGTATCCCGACCCCAAGACCAGCCATCCGCTGATCGGCGCCGGCTTCACGCTCGATCTGCCCGAACGTCCTCACGTGCAGCCCGATCCTCTGAACCCCCACCCGTTTCTTGAGCCCTCGTCTGCCGATCTCTGGGTTGCCGCCGGCCTCGATGCCGACCGCCTCGACACAATCCTCGCGCAATACCGCACTCGCTTTGCTGCGTGGCACAAGAATGGATTCCGCCGTCGTATTTCGGCATTGGCTCCGCAGATCACCGACGACGAGGCCACGCAACTCTTGCGCATCGCCGCCATTCAGGCCGTCTACAACGCCCGTGCCTATTGCCGCAACTTCGATCGCCTGACGGGGCCGCAGCAGATGGCCCTGAGCCATCTGGTCTATCAGATCGGCGTCAATTTGGTCCGCTTCGACGATTTTCTCTCGCTCATCAACGACGGTGCACCGGCTCGCACTTTGGCCGCCGACGCGCCACAGGACGCTCTCGCTTCGGATCGCGACTACTGGCTGTCGGTGCAGCACACCTTGATGCAGACGCAGTGGGCCCGACACTATCGCACCCGCGCCATCGCCGTCATCGCCATGCTCGACCCCGCATACAACGACGATCCCAGCTCGGCGGAACACCTCGTCGGCGCATCGCTTCGTCCCGCTGTCCTTTACCGGCATCGCGGGCACACCGCGAGCCTGAGCGCAGCCTCCACCCGGAGCAGCAGGACCCACGCACGTGGGCACAAGAGGAAAGCCCGCTCGCGCGCCAAGCGCAGAGCCTAGCTTCTCGACCCCGGCTCCTCGGACCCACCACCTGGCGTTCATCCTCTCCTGCTAGACTGCTCTTCTGCGCATGAAGACCCTTATCGTTCTTGCCTTGCTGCTGGCAGATCCGCGCGCCGCCGTCTGAGGACAAACAATGCATGCCAAAGGAAACTTCGACGTCAAGGTTCAACCGTTGCCGGAGAGCGGCGGCATTCCGCAGCGCCTCTCGCTCGGCAAGCAGTATCACGGCGATCTCGAAGCAACCGCGCAAGGCGAGATGCTCGCCGCGGGCAATCAGAAGGCTGGCTCCGCCGGCTATGTGGCACTCGAAACCGTCACAGGAACCCTCGATGGGCGCACCGGCACGTTCAACCTAATGCAGCTTGGCCTGATGTCCACCGGAAAGCTCGAGATGCGCGTAGAAATCGTGCCTGGCAGCGGCACGGCAGCGCTATCTGGCATCGAGGGCACAATGAAGGTCGAGTTTGGTCCCAAGGGCGAGCACTTCTACGCGCTCGACTACACGCTTCCTCAAAGTCAATGACCCTCATGGGCGGTCTGCCGTCCGGCTCACCATTTGACCTACCCGCGTGCGCCCGTCAGAATGGAAACAGTGCTTCTCCTGCCCTGAGAGACCTTTCAGGGATTCGTTCGCGCTTGGAGGCGTCGATGCCCGCGTATTTGCTGATTCTGGTGGCCGTCTTGAGCCGCCTCCTCTTGGCTGCTTATCCTCACCCTGAGTGGTTCAACTTCACGGCAGTGGGAGCCGCGCTGCTTTACTTCGGCGCCCGCCGCTCGTGGCGCGAGATGCTCGCTCCCCTCGCCGTCCTCATGGCGACCGACTATTTCCTGACCACGCAGATCTACGCCTACCCCTTCCGCTGGCAGGGTTACGTGATCACCTGGGCCTGGTATGCGATGGCCATGTCGCTCGGTTGGATCCTGCTGCACGCCCGTACGACCTTCGTTCGCGTCGCCGCCGGCGTCCTCCTCGGCCCGACATCATTCTTCATCGCGTCCAACTATGTCGTCTGGCTCGGCAGCGCAATGTACCCGCAAACGATCGCCGGCCTGCGCGACTGCTACTTGGCCGGGCTGCCGTTCTACCGCAACGACCTGCTTTCGACCGGCATCGTCGCTGGACTCGCCTTTGGCGTTCCGGTGCTGGTGCGGCGTCTGCAGCAGAACCGAGCCGCCTCCGCGCTTGCGCGCTAAGTCTTAAGAGGTTTTCCCGGTTTTCCGGCTCGTTGTAAAATGCCAGCGGGAGCGGAGCGCGGGTGATCACGCCCGTAAAGAAACCTGCCAGCGCGATCCGGCAGTGCTTCGCAGCCAGAACCGATTCGTGTCTTCGTGCCTCGCAAGGATCGCACTTGCGCCGTGTCCGTGGTGCCCCGTGTCCGATCCCCGATCCCGAATTCATTGAATCGCTTGAGCCAGGTCAAATCTTCCGGCAATCGGTCCATGATCGGTCGTTCGGACTTCCCAGGGGGGCAAATCGACCTGTGAACGAAAAGCAATCGCCGCGGACAGACCCGTACGAGTTCATCCTCGAAAACATCGATAGCGTCCCTCATCTTGAGGCCCTCATGCTGTTCTGGAATAGCCGTCCCGTCGGATGGACAGGCGAAGAGATGGCTTCGCGGCTCTATGTGTTGCCCGACCAGGTGGCCCTCATTCTTCGCGACCTGACCCGCATGCAACTGGTTCAGGAGTTGCCTGCGTCGCCCACCAAATTCTCCTATTTTTCCCGCTCGCCGGAACAAGACGACCTGATGCAACGCGTCGACGAAGCCTACCGCCGGGATTTAGTGCGCATCTCAACGATGGTGCATTCGAAGGCATCTTCCTCGGTCCGCGAATTCGCACGTGCATTCCGGCTTAGAAAGGAGCGTGACTCGTGATTGCCACTCTCTACATCCTCACCTGTTGCACCACGCTCCTGTGCGCAGTCCTGCTCCTGCGAGGGTTCGTTCGCGTGCGCAGGAGACTGCTGCTTTGGAGCGCGCTTTGCTTTCTCGGTCTCACCCTCTCGAACTTCCTCAAGGTTGCCGACCTGCTCGTCTTTGTTGACACCGATCTCTATAGTTACCGCGTCGGATCGGCGGCACTGGCCATGGCGCTCCTGATGTATGGGCTTGTATGGGAGAGTCAATGATCGTACTGCTGAGCGGGCCCGCCCGGCTGGCACCGATCTCGCATCCCATCGCGGATGCATTCCTGCTTGGATTCGCGTCGGCCTGCTCGTTCATTGCAGCCCTCTTCTTTTTGAGGTTCTGGAAATCGACGCGCGATAGGCTCTTTCTCGCATTCTCGCTCTTCTTTGTCATCCAGGGCATCGGCAACGCTGCGCTTTTGGGGGTCGAACACCCCAACGAAGGCGGCCTTTGGAACACCCTTATTCGCTTTCTGGCAATCATCGGGTTACTGGGTGCGATTCTCTGGAAGAACACCGTCGAGAAATGAAGAGTCAGACCAGCTTCGGCTTGCGCCGTGCCCACCACCACCCGAACCCCACAACCGCCAGTCCACCCACTACCAGCAGTGCGGTCAGCGCGTGATGCTGCACCAGCCCAACCGCGCCCGGCCCAAGCTTCAGCACCAGTAGAGATAGGATCAGCCAGCGCACCAGCCGTCCCGCGGCGACCGCCGCCATATAGGGCAGCACCCGCATCTCAAACACGCCTGCAGCAAAGACGAACATCTTCCACGGCGTCGGCGGCGGCAGCATCGACGGAATCATGACCGCCAGGAACTCCTGGCGCTCGAATTTGATGCGCAGCTGATTGAATCGCTCGCGATTCACGCGCTTCAGCAGGAAAAGCTCGCCGCCCGCCCGTCCAATTCCATAGGGAACGAGCCCACCGATCGCCGATCCAACCGCTCCCATCAGGCAATACAGCCAGAAATGCCCCTTGTCGTTCCAGACCCAGCCGGCGATCAGAATGTCCATCGGGATCGGAATCGACGAGGAATCGAGCAGAGCCGCCGCACCTGCACCCCAGAAACCCAGCTTGAGCAGCGCGGGCAGAATTACCAGCTTCCATTTGGCCGCAACTTTAAGAAAAAACTGCTTCAAACAGGTCCCTTTCCCCCTCGGAATCCGTCCATTCCAAAAGATTCATTGTACGGTTTGGTTGCTCCCCCTCAGTCATTGGCTACTTCCTCAATGAATGAGAAAATAGGGAGAAAGGACTCAAAACGGAATCGTAGAACGTCGTTGCGGTTCCAGTTGTGTGAATGCCCATCACAGAGACGCCAACCAGGGTCGACGATCCGAACCAGCCGGCCAGCCCAGACCCCGCTGGAGCCGGTCAGCAAGTCGCGCTCGCTGAAGAGGAACCGCAGCCCCGGGGCCGCGCCACCTCGCGCTGGGTCGACTACGACACCCACGAACTGCTCGAGATGATCAGCGAGCTCGAAGACGAGCGCCGCTGGGCACGCCTGCGCGAAGGCATCTGGCTCGCTATCCTGGTCCACATCGTTCTGCTCTCCGCGATCACCTGGATTCCGAAGTACGTCTTCCGTGTTCCTCCGGTCATCGATCCGTTCGATGCCATCAAGCAGCGCAAAGACCTGAGCTACCTCGACCTTCCCCCCGACCTCCTGCGCAAATACCAGCAGCCCAAGGTCCAGATCAAGCCGGTCCCGGAGAAGCAGCCGCAGATTGACAAAAAGACTCTGGAGGCGATGAACAAGCCCACGCCCCCACTGCCGCAGCCCGAGCAGCCCAAGCTCGAATCGCCCGTCCAGCCTGCGCCCACTCCCACACCGCCAAGTCCAAAGTCGGAGTCTCCTGTTGAAGCGCCGCATCCGCCCGCCGTGCCCGCACGGCCCAACTTCGCGATGGGCTCGCAGAACCCGGCTGACCAGTTGCGTGAGGCCATGCGCGGTGCTGCGCAGAATCAAGGCGCCAACTCTGACGCACAGCCCACGGGTGGATTGTCGCGCCATCCCGGCGCCGGTCAAGGCGTCCAGATTCTCTCGGATACGCAGGGCGTCGACTTCAGCTCTTGGTTGCATCGCTGGTACTACGAGACCGAGCACACCTGGGACCCGCTCATTCCCGACGAGGTGAATGCCCCCATCCTCAAATCGGGCGCGGTCCAGATTCGCTTCAAGGTCTTGCCTAATGGCCAGGTCACCGACATGCAGCTCGAAGGCCGCTCCGGCGATACCGGCCTCGATCGCGCTGCCTGGGGCGCCATTACTGGCTCCAACTATCCGCCGCTCCCGCGCGCATTCCACGGCCCGTATCTCGAACTGCGCGCCCTGTTCCTCTACAACCAGCAGCCGCCCAAATAGCAAATCGCACATTCTGAGCTAGTGTGCTGTCTCTGAACTACACAACATAAGTAAGGTGTCATTCTGAGCGAACGGGGCCGGAACGTCCCTCAGTTCGGGGGTGGTGAGCCGAAGAATCTGCTTTTTCACCATTCTGGATTCCGTCAAGGGACTCTGGGACACCGCGCTATTCCACAAACGTTCCATGATCCTTCGGATGGGCGAACAGCGGCGTTTCATCGTCTTCGGGGTCGCTGTCGTCCGCTGGAACCGGCTCTGGCGGTTCATCGAGTCGAATCCCATCCTGCTCCAGCAACGCATCGTAGACCGGTGTCTTTCTCCAGTGGCGCGCCAAAGCAAAGGCGCTCATATTGGCGATCATCAGGGGCAGCACGAGGCCGTAGCCTCCGGTCATCTCAAAGATGATGAGGATCGACGTCATCGGGGCGCGCACGATGCCCGCAAACACAGCACCCATTCCGACCACGGCGAAGGCGCCAATCGAGTCCGCGGTGTGATGAAAGACTGCGACATCGAGATAGCCCACCGCTCCCCCAAGCATGCCGCCCATAAACAAGGCGGGAGCAAAGATGCCGCCCGCCCCGCCGCTCGAGTAGGACGTTACGGTAGCCGCCAGTTTGAGCACGCACAATACGATCATCGCTGTGACCGGGATGGTTCCGGAGAAAGACTGCGTCAGGGTTTTGTACGGGTCGCCGGCAATTCCGCCCAGGTGAAACAGCCATAGGGCCACCACTGCAAAGCTGCCCGTCGCTGCGCCGCCCAGAGCCGGGTGCACCCATTTGGGAACCCGCTCGAGCCGTTTGAACCAGGCGCGCAATCCCAGCAGGGAATCGGTGAATGCGACTGAAACAATTGCCGCCAGCAGGCCCAGCAGCGCATACCACACGAGAGACGAAGCATTGCCCAGTTCAAAGGCGCGCGGCACATGAAAGATGGGATTCGCCCCCATGAAAAGGTGCTCGACGACCGCCGCCAGCGCCGCCGCTACAATCACGCCCGAGAGCATCGTCTGGTCGAGATCGCCGATCAGCTCTTCCAGCGTAAAGGTGACTGCGGCAATGGGAGCATTGAACGCCGCGGCAATGCCTGCCGCCATGCCCACCGACGCCATCCGGCGCCGGTTCTCCGGATTGAGCCGCGCCGCCCTCGCCAGGATATTGCTGACCCCGGCGCAGATGTGCACCGTCGGCCCTTCCACCCCCAGCGACCCGCCGGAGCCAATCTGCATCACGCAAAGAACGAACTTGCCCACGGTCTCCCGCGCAGAGATGAAGCCGGAACGCCGGGCAAACGCAACCTTCACTTGCGGAATGCCGCTGCCCGCCGCAGCCGGCACAAAATAATAAAGTCCAGCTCCGCAGATGAGCCCACCCAGCGCCGGCGATAGAATCGTCCACGCGATCCAGGCGTGATTGCCCGGTGTCGCGTGCCCCGCCGCCGCCCGGTCGATCATGACGCCTTCAAGCCAGGCCACACTCATGTGAAAAGCGACCGCCGCCAGCCCGCATAGGCCGCCGGCTAGGATCGTGAAAGCCAATAACCGTTGCCGCTCGTTGGGCATACGGCGCATCAACCATGACATCAGGCGCGCGTAGAGCCCCTGCATTCCCGTCCAATAACTCAATTCCTCATCGACCTCGAAAGAGAGAGAATCCTCTTCCAGTATAGGAGTCGCTATTCGTGGCTATGGTTTTCCTTCGGCGGTGCTGCGCATGAATGCCGCTAAATCATCCTTCCACACCGCAGCCATCGTGTGCGTTCCATGCCCACGCGTCGCGTCCGAGATCGGAACCAGAATGAACTGCGCGTGCGGAATGCGCTTCACCATCGTCTCCGCGATCCCCAGCTCCGGCGGATTGATGTAATCGTCCGCTGAGTTAATCCACAGCACCGGCGCTTTGATCTCGCCCAGTCGCGTACTCGGATCGTAGTTCCGGCTGGCGTTGAGGTAATAGATCATGTCGTTCGCATCCGGAGCAGGACGCGCCCAGTACTTGTCCACAAACTGCTCCGCCGTCTCACGCGTGGGATAGTTTTTCTGCATCTGCAGCGCGCTCGAGCCCATCACCAGGATCAGAGTGTCTGCCAGCCGCAAACCCTGCGCAGGCTCTTCCTTGTACTCGCCGCCCATCCACGCCGGGTCCCGCTCGATCGCCTCGATCCCCATGTAGCGCATCATCCGGTTGCGCCCTGCAATCTGCACGGGCAGGCACGCGAACGGCGCGAGCGCGTCCATGAAGTCCGGATACGTTTCACCCCACACAAAGCTCTGCATGCAGCCCATCGACGTGCCCAGAATCAGCCGCAGATGATCGATCTTCATCTCGTCGAGCATGATCTTCTGGCTCCGTACCATGTCGTCGTAGTCATACGCGGGAAAGCGCATGTGCATCCCATCCGATGGCTTCGAGCTCTGACCATGCCCGATATCGTCCGGGAGAATCAGAAAATACTTCTGAATATCCAGCACCCCTTCCGGCACAAACAGCACGTCGGAAAACACCGGGTTCAACAGCGAATGCGCGCTTCCGCCTGTCCCATGCAGCAGGAGGACCGCGTTGTCCACGTGCCCCGCCGCGTTGCGATGCGGCGTACCGAGCGTGACGTAGTGCAGTTTCAGCTCGGGCAGAGTCTCGCCCGTCCCGAACTTGAAGTTATGCAGAACGACCGTTCCGTCCGTCGGATGCCATTGGCTCGTCGGCGACGGCGTGGACTGTCCGAACAGAGGAAGAAGACTCGAAACCAGCAGAATCAATGGGTGCGCCGAGCGCAGATGCATAGGTATAACCTCTCGGGGAGCTTCAGTCGCACCAGTGTACCCGCGCGAATTGGCGGGCGCTCAAGGCCACTTCCACGCGATGCGGCTTCCGCGATAAAATCTTGGTCGTCATCGATGCGTAGCCCATCGGCCCATCCCGTTCCCCTGCTCAAGCGCTTCCGTCACGGCCGACCCGACCGTGGTCGCTGATCCTGTGCGCTGAGGTTTCGATTGCCGTCTGAATCTGTCCTTCTATACCGTGGGTTTACCGGGCAGAGGGGTTCTCGCGGTTCAACATCGCAATTCAAGCCGTTTCGAGCCCATCCGCCCTGCATGCGGATAGAAAGGTTTCCCGATGAATAGTTTTGCCAGCCGCGCCTCGCTGAAGTCCGGCAACAGGTCCTACACGATCTATCGCTTGCCCGCCCTCACGGCGCGCGGCTTCAATCTCAGCCGGCTCCCCTTCAGCCTCAAAATCCTGCTTGAGAATCTGCTCCGTCGCGAAGACGGCGTAAACGTCACCGCCGCCGACATCGAGTTCCTCGCGAAGTGGGATGCCAAGGCAGAGCCCAGCCGCGAGATCGCCTACATGCCCGCCCGTGTCCTCATGCAGGACTTCACCGGCGTCCCTGCCATCGTCGACCTCGCCGCGATGCGCGACGCTATCAAGACTCTCGGCGGCGACCCTGCCCGCGTCAACCCGCTCATCCCGGCCGAACTGGTCATCGACCACTCCGTACAGGTCGATGAATTTGGCACCGCCGCAGCCTACGACGCGAACTCGCTCCTCGAATTCCAGCGCAACCGTGAACGCTACGCCTTCCTCAAATGGGGGCAGACTGCGTTCCGCAACTTCAGCGCCGTTCCCCCCGGCATGGGCATCTGCCACCAGGTCAACCTCGAATATCTTGCTCGCGTCGTCTTCACTGCCGATGTCGACGGTGAATCGGTCGCCTATCCCGACACCCTCGTCGGCACAGACTCCCACACCACGATGATCAACGGGCTCGGCGTCCTCGGTTGGGGCGTCGGCGGCATCGAAGCGGAAGCCGCGATGCTCGGTCAGGCTGTGAGCATGTTGGTCCCGCAAGTCGTCGGCTACAAGCTCACCGGCAAGCTCCGCGAAGGCGCCACTGCCACCGACCTTGTTCTCACCGTGACCCAGGCTTTGCGCAAGCTCGGAGTCGTGGGCAAATTCGTCGAGTTCTACGGCCCTGGTATCGCCGAGCTCCCATTAGCCGATCGCGCCACCATCAGCAACATGGCTCCCGAATATGGCGCCACCTGCGGCATCTTCCCCGTCGATGCCGAAACGCTTCGCTACCTGCGCCTCACTGGCCGCAGCGAAGAACAGATCGTACTCGTCGAGGCCTACTACAAAGAACAGGGCCTCTTCCACACCGCCGGCGCGCCCGAAGCCGAATACTCGCAGACTCTCGAACTCGATCTCTCAGCGGTGGAACCCAGCGTGGCCGGGCCCAAACGTCCCCAGGATCGAGTGCTGCTGAAGGACGCTGCAGCCAGCTTCGCGCAACAGCTGCCTTCGCTGCTCGCACCAACCGCCAAGCCGCTCGGCACGCGCACTGCAACCGCGTGGGAGCGGACGACCACCGTCACCGACGCAGCCGTAGCCGACACAACACCGCTTCACGTCACCACCACGGTGAAAGAACGCTTTGACATCGATCCAGACAAGTACCTCGACCACGGCTCGGTCGTCATCGCTGCCATTACCAGCTGCACCAACACCTCGAATCCTTCGGTGATGATCGCCGCGGGTCTGCTCGCGAAGAAAGCCGTCGAGAAGGGCCTCACCGTTCCTCCGTGGGTCAAGACATCACTTGCCCCCGGCTCGCGCGTCGTCACCGACTACTACCAGAAATCCGGCCTACTGCCTTACCTCGAAAAGCTGCGCTTCAACGTCGTAGGCTACGGCTGCACCACCTGTATCGGCAACTCAGGGCCGCTGCCAAGCGACGTGTCCAAATCCATCGACGAACACGGTCTGGTCGCCGTCAGCGTCCTCAGTGGCAATCGCAACTTCGAGGGCCGCGTCAATGTGGACGTCCGCGCGAACTACCTGATGAGCCCTCCGCTCGTCGTTGCCTACGCACTCGCAGGCAAAATCGGCCACAATTTCGACAGCGATCCGCTCGGCAAGGACCATTCCGGCCAGCCCGTCTTCCTTAAAGACATATGGCCCACGCAAGCCGAAGTTGCAGCAGCCATCGAGAAAGGCGTCTCCAGCGAAGGTTTCCGCAGGGAGTACGCGACAGTATCCGAAGGCGATGCCAGCTGGCGGGGCTTGAGTTTCCCCACCGGCGATGTCTACAAGTGGGAGCCCGATTCGACCTATATTCGCAAGGCGCCTTACTTCGACGGCATGACCAGGACGCCTGCGCCCGTGACCGATATTCTCGGCGCGCGCGTGCTCGCGGTCCTCGGCGATTCGGTCACCACAGACCACATCTCGCCCGCCGGTTCAATCAAGGCCGCCGGTCCGGCAGGGAAGTATCTCACCGAGCACGGCGTCAAGGCTGTAGACTTCAACTCCTACGGCTCGCGCCGCGGCAATCACGAAGTCATGGTCCGCGGCACCTTCGCCAATGTGCGTTTGCGCAACAAGCTCGCGCCGGGCACGGAAGGCGGCGTCACGCGCCTGCTGCCCGAAGGCGAGCCGATGTCGATCTTCGATGCCAGCGTCAAGTATGCCGAGCGCAAAGTCCCCCTGGTCATCCTTGCCGGCAAAGAGTACGGCTCCGGCTCCTCCCGCGACTGGGCAGCCAAGGGTCCGAACCTGCTCGGCGTGCGCGCCGTCATCGCCGAAAGCTTCGAGCGCATCCATCGGTCAAATCTCGTCGGCATGGGCATTCTTCCACTGCAGTTCGAACAAGGCCAGAACGTCGAGTCGCTCGGCCTTACCGGCGAAGAGATCTACGACTTCCCCGGCCTGACCAAGCTGCTCAAGGAGAAACTCGCCAACGGCCGAACACTTCAAGTAGTTGCTTCGAGCCCGAAGGGCGAGAAAAAGGTGCTCAATGCAATTGTTCGCATCGACACACCGCAGGAGATCGAGTACTACGAGCACGGCGGCATCCTGCTTTACGTGCTGCGGCAGCTTGCGGCGAGATAGTTCACCACACAAAACAAAGGCGCTCGGACCCATCGGTAGTCCGAGCGCTTTTACGTTTCAGCGGTTCACCGCGCCGCCGCTACGGATTCGAAATCTTCGGTGGATTCGGCGAGGGATACTGCCGAAAAGTCTTGCGTGGACGCTTTTGCTTGGCCTCCAGATCGGGCGCTGGGATCGTCTCCTCGTTGTGCGGAACAAAGAAACGAGCCCCTTCTTTCTGCTCGCCCATCACGTGCAGCCGCAAAAAGTTGGTTGATCCCGACCGAGTCCGGGTGCCGGCGACGATGGCGATCACTTCGCGATTGCGCACATAGCCATACTGTTCGAGTAAGCTCTCCGCCACGTCCACCAGCGCCTCGGTCGAATTCACCTTCGGACAGCGCACCGGGATTGTGCCCCACAGCAGATTCATCCGATTGATCGTCACCTCGATCGGGCTCAGCGCGAAGATCGGCGAAGTCGGGTGATACTTCGAAAGCTGCCTCGCCGTTGCGCCCGATTCAGTAAACAACGCAATCCCGCGCAGGTCGAGATCGTCCGCTGCGTGCGCCGTCGCCTCGCAGATCGTCTCCGCAATCGACAGGTGGGTCTGCCTTACACGCCCCTCCGCGCGGGTCTCCTGCTCCTCCTTGATGTGCCGCTCGGCCTCGCTGACGATGCGCGCCATCATGCTGACCGCCTGCACCGGGTACTTGCCCACTGCCGATTCGCCCGACAACATGACAGCGTCGGTGCCGTCATACACTGCATTGGCCACGTCGGAGACCTCGGCGCGGGTGGGTCGCGGATTATCGATCATCGACTCCAGCATCTGCGTTGCCGTGATCACCGGCTTCACGTACTCTGCGGCTCGCCGGATGATGTGCTTCTGAATGGCCGGCACTTGCTCAGGCGGAACCTCGACGCCGAGATCTCCGCGCGCCACCATGATGCCGTCTGCCGCCTGCAGAATGCTGTCGAGGTGCTCGATTGCCTGCGGCTTCTCGAGCTTCGCAATCACCCACGTCTCGCCGCCATAGGCCGAAACCCGATTGCGGACGATGCGCACGTCCTCGGCAGTACGAACAAAAGAAACTGCGATCGCATCCACGCCGTTTTTCAGGGCGAACTCAAGATCCTGCGAGTCCTTGTCGGTGAGTGACGGCACACGCACTGGGATTCCGGGCAGATTGATGCCCTTGTTTTCTCCCAGCATCCCGCCGTTGATTACCTCGCAAACAACGTCTGCCCCGCTTACCTCGTGCACACGCAATTCGATCAGCCCGTCGGAAAGCAGGATGCGCGAACCCTGTTCCACATTTTCGGCCAGCGTCTTGAACGTTGTTCCCACAAGCGATGCCGTCCCCGGAACTTCGCGGGGTGTAATGGTCAACCGTCCGCCCGTCTTCAATAGCACCGGCTGATGATCCTTAAGCTTCGAAGTCCGGATCTTCGGCCCTTGCAAGTCTCCGAGAATGCACAGCGGCTTGTGTTCCTCGCGGCTCACTTTGCGAATCATCTGGATGAGCGCCAGCTTTTCCTCATGCGTCCCATGCGAGAAATTCAGGCGCACAACGTCGACGCCAGCGCGGACTAACTCACGGAAAACCGGCTCGGTATTTGATGCGGGCCCCAGCGTCGCGACAATCTTCGCGCGGCGTTGAATGGGGGATTCACTCAGGCTCGTTTCTGCGTGCTGCATCAACAGGGCTCCAGACTGGTTGGGTGTGCAAGGGTTGGGGTTGAGGAAGGGACGGTCCGTTTCATTTTACATGGTGCGCTTGAGGTGAATTTCATACGAGCCTGAGAGCTCATGCAGGGCGCAAATCACCCTCAGCGCGAGACAAATGTTTCAGGAAGATCGAGATGCGCGCTCTGTTCAAGGCGCGCTCGAAAGAGGACACCGTTCAGCTCGGCTCCCAGCAATGCGCTGAATGAAGTCAGATAAAGCCACACCAGCGTCGCGATCCCCGCCCCAAACGCTCCGTAGAATCGCGAATAGTTGGCGAATGTAGTGACATACCAGCCGAAGGCGAGTGTCGCCGGAAACCACACCGCGGTCGCTCCAATCGCACCCGGCATCACGTACGACCAGTGTTCCTTGCGCCTCGTCCCGAAGTGATAGAGTGCGCCCAGCACGGTCACGCTGGTCACCAGTGCGATCGCCCAACGCACCGTGCGCCAGAAGAACTGAACCGCGTGGCCGAGTTCGTGTGCTGAGTTTTTGATCATCCAGTGTTCGATCTGATGTCCGAAGACCAGAAGAAGAGTCGCAAGCGCCAGCGGGACGTGCACCATTGGAACGAGCAGCAACGCGCGCATCCGTCGCTCCCAGAATCTCCACTCCGTGCGCGGCAGCCGGTACGCGCGCCGAAATCCCTCCATCAGCGACAGCATCATGCCAAGTCCCGCAAACACGCTGAGGATTGTCGCGGAAAAGACCAACTGGGCCGACAGCAACCGCTTAGCCTGCATCGACGACAACAGCAGCGTGTAGGTATCGGCGGGGAGAAAGCTCATGAACGTAATGCGAATCTGGCCCATGATCGACGAACCTTCAGGCACAAGCGCAAGCAGGGTCGTGACCACAACCATGGTCGGGAAGAGCATTAGCATCCCGGAGTATGCGGCCGCCTTTGCTGTATTCAGCATGTCGTGCTCGAACGCCAGCAAGACCGCCTTCCGGAATGTGACAACCCAGCGAACCATGCGCATCACAAGCCAGAGTAGAGCATTGTGCGTGCCTGCGGCGACAGGTTCGTACGAAATACCACGAGCTGGCGCCGGGCGAATGGGGACGGAATCGGCCACCCCTGATTGGACGCCAGCGCGCACCGGGAGTTGCATGAAATGCCCATCGGCCCTTGTGTTTCAAGAGCCCCTGACGCATCAAACGCGAGCAGGTTATCATGGCCCGTGATGAAAACTGCCTTCCGCGTCAGCTCTCTCCCAATTACATTCCTGATTGCCGCTTGTGCCTTCCTGTGCGTCGCACAGTCGCGGCCAGTTCCAAACCCCCAGCTCGTCGCGAAGGATGTGAACGCGCGCACCGAAGCGCTGCTGAAGAAGATGACCCTCGAGGAGAAGATCGGCCAGCTCGTGTCCTACTCGGCAGGGTTCGCGACTGGCCCTGCTGCGTCCAACCTCACCTACGACGAGCTGGTAGCGAAGGGCCAGGTTGGGTCGATGCTGAATGTAGTCGGCGCCGAGAAAACAAATCACTACCAGCACATCGCGATCGAAAGGTCCCGCCTGCACATTCCAGTTCTCTTTGGTCTCGACGTCATCCACGGCGATCACACCACATTCCCCATCCCGCTCGCCGTTGCCGCAAGCTGGGACCCCGAAGCCGCCCAAACCGTCGCCCGCAGCGGAGCCCTGGAAGCACGCGCTGATGGCATTGACTGGGTCTTCTCGCCCATGGTCGACATCGCGCGCGATCCTCGCTGGGGCCGCATCGTCGAGTCGAACGGAGAAGACCCGTATCTAAGCAGCGCGATGGCTCGCGCCTGGGTGAAGGGCTATCAGCAGGACGATCTCACCAAGCCCGACTCGGTTGCCGCTTGCGTCAAGCACTTCGCAGCCTATGGCGCTGCCATCGCCGGTCGCGACTACAACGCCACTGACATGAGCGAGCAGACGCTGCGCCAGGTTTATCTGCCTCCCTACCACGCCGCTGTCGAAGCTGGAGTAGCGACAGTCATGAGCTCCTTCAACTCCATCAACGGAATTCCCGCCACCGCCGATCCGCTCACCCTAACCCAAATCCTCCGCAAAGAATGGGGATTCGATGGCTTCGTGGTGTCCGACTGGGGTGCGGTTGGCGAGTTAAGGAATCACTCCATTGGCGACGGTCCGACCGTGGCGCGCAAGGCGCTCGAAGCCGGCCTCGACATGGATATGGAGGGCAATCTCTTCGGCACCGCACTCGCCTCGCAGGTGCGGTCCGGCAAGATTCCCGAGAGCATCATCGACGAAGCCGTTCGCCGCATTCTGCGCGTCAAGTTCGCCATCGGCCTCTTCGACCACCCGTACACAACGCCCGGTCCAGCCTATGAGCCGACTCCGGAGCGCCGCGCCACTGCACGTAAAGTCGCCGACGAAACGATGGTCTTGCTGAAGAACGATCCCGTGGAAGGCATCGGCACGCTCTTGCCCATCACATCCAAGACAAAGAAGATTGCTCTCATCGGCCCGCTTGCCGACGACGCGCGCGATCTACTTGGTGCCTGGTCTGCAGGCGACCCGAAGAACGTCATCACGCTCAAGCAGGAGCTGAGTCAGCGGCTCGGCGACCGGCTGATCTACTCGGTCGGTTGTGGTCCGCTTGCCGGCGAAGACGAGAAGATTCTTCAGACGGTCACGTTTGGAGGCTCCGTCGCCGGCAACTCATCCGAGCCCTTGCCCGACGACGAAAAGAGCATCGCTGAAGCGGTCGAAACCGCGAAGCAGGCGGACGTCGCGATCCTTGCGTTGGGTGAACCTGCCAACTGGATGGAGGGCGAAGCCGCGAGCCGTGTGCATCTCGGTTTCACCGGCAATCAGGAAAAACTGCTCGAAGCCGTCGTCGCAACCGGCAAGCCCGTTATCCTTGTCGTCCTCTCTGGCCGTCCACTCGTCCTCAAGTGGGCTGCCGAGCATGTTCCGGCAATCGTGCAAGCGTGGAGCCCCGGCATCGAGGCCGGTCCCGCAGTCGCCGACATCCTCTTTGGCGATGTCAATCCTTCCGGCAAGCTTCCCTCAAGCTTTCCGCGCGCCGTCGGCCAGGAGCCGCTCTACTACGCGCAACTCCCCACGGGCCGCCCTGCCAGGAACGTCGACCTCACACACATGCCGACGAATTCCGAAGAAAAGTTCGTCTCGCGCTATGTCGACGAGCAGAACTCCGCGCTGTTCCCCTTCGGCTGGGGACTGAGCTACACACGCTTCCGTTACTCCCAGCCAACCGTCAGCCGGCCCGAGATTCCGCTGCAGGAAGCACTCACGAGCCGCGCACCACTTGCGACAGTGGGCGTGGATGTCACCAACACCGGCAGCGTCGCCGGAACGGAAGTTGTTCAGCTCTACATTCGCAACACTGAGGCCAGCGTCGAGCAGCCCGTGCGCGAACTGAAAGGCTTCACCCGCATTGAACTTGCGCCGGGCGAGACAAAGCATGTCGCGTTTCCACTCGGCTTCGATGAGTTGAGCTTCTACAACGTCGATGTCAGGCGCGTAGTGGAGGCGACGACGTACGACGTCTGGGTCGGAGGAAGCTCGCTGGCCGATGCGGAGACAGAACTCAAGATCGTCGAATAATCGTCAAAACAAAGACGCGCAAGGTCGGCCCTCGCGCGTCAGGTCTCTTCGGCTTTGCTTTTCCTGGCCTCTCGTTCTTATCCAATCTCCAGCATCCGGTCGAGCGCAACCCGCGCCCAGTGCTTCACATTAGCTCGCACCTGGATCCGATTCACCACTCGCCCCTCGACAAGATTCTCCAGCGCCCACGCCAGATGCTGTGGGCTGATGCGATACATCGTGGTGCACAGGCAGCCTGTGTCATCCAGCGTGATGATCTTCTTGCTCTCCGCGGCAAAGCGCTTCGCCAGTCGATTCACCAGGTGAATCTCGGTTCCGATCGCGAACATCGTGCCTTCCGGCGCCTGCTCCACCAGCGCAATCAGCCGCTCCGTCGAACCCAGAGCGTCGGCCTTCTGGCACACGTCCCACCGGCACTCCGGATGCACGATCACCTGAATCCCCGGATATTTCGCACGTACCGCATCCACGTGGCTCGGGCAGGAATCGTTGATGGACCGAGCAGTGGCCCTTCCACAAGAGCACCCGGCTTTCCGCAAGGCCCTGCTTTGTCTGTCCTCCCTGCAATCCCCACGGGTCCCACACCGTCATCTGCTCCAGCGGAATCCCCATCGCGAAGCCCGTATTCCGCCCTAGATGCTGATCCGGCAGAAACAGAATCCGCTTGCCCCTCTGAAACGCCCACGCGAACGCTTTGGCCGCATTCGACGAGGTGCACACCAAACCCCCATGTTCGCCGCAAAACGCTTTGATCGCCGCCGTCGAGTTCATATAGGTGATCGGAATCGTCTCGTCCGCCAGTCCGAAGCGTTCCAGCACCTCCCAGCAATCCTCCACCTGCGAAATCTCCGCCATGTCGGCCATCGAGCAGCCCGCATTCAGGTCCGGCAGAATCACCTGCTGGCCATCGCGTCCCAGCACATCCGCGCTCTCGGCCATGAAGTGCACCCCGCAAAACACGATGTACCTGGCCTCGGTCTCCGCCGCAATCTTCGACAGCTTGTAGCTGTCCCCGGTGAAATCGGCGAAACGAATCACTTCGTCGCGCTGGTAGTGATGGCCGAGCATCACAGTCGTCGCGCCGAGCCGCGCGCGCGCCTGCGCAATCCGCTCGTCCATCGTATGGTCGGGAAGTGCAAGATAGTTCTCGAGGCTGCAACTGCTCGCGGCCTCCGGCGAGGTCGCCGTCAAGTCGTCGATTACGAGATTCACTGTATTCCGCCTTCAGTCCAGCTCGCGCCGAACGGGGATGTTGAAAGCAAGGCCATCTTCCAGCCCATGGCTGCAGTGAACGCGCCTTCTCCACTGGGAGAATCCGTCCACGGGGTTGTTGCAGCCCTCCACAAGTATAGATGTTTGGCCGGCCAGAGAGTTGCAGTGGAGTCACTCCCGTAATGGCCCTTTCGGGTCTTTGTCCTTAGCCTCTTGGGACAGTTATCATTACCCTTCATGGGAGTTCATCCGACAATCCTGCTGGGAAGCATCGGCATGGCCGACTCGCTCATCCTCATGGTCATGGCTCTTGTCGTCTTCGGACCCCGCCGCCTCCCGCAGATCGGCCGCCAGATCGGCAAGCTGATGTACGAGTTCCGCAAGGCTTCCAACGACTTCAAGTTCCAGATGGAAGAAGAACTCCGCCTCTCCGAAGAAGCCGAACGACGCAAAAAAGAGGAACAGAAGCGCAACCAGCTGCCCCAGGAGTCGGTCTCCGCAACCCCGGCCGTCGCGAAGGCCATCGAGTCCCCCTATCCTCCAGAATCACAGTATCCCGACCGTAAGACAAGCGAGCCGGCACCCTCCGAGGAAGCTCCGCGCATTCTCCCCCCGTCCACGGGCGAGCCTGTCGCTGCCTCACGCGGATCTGAACCGTCCGAACAGCCCGCCGAGCCGTCCGCCGACGTGCCGCCTCCCGCACCCGCTGCCGTAAGGAACTCAACTTCTCCTGCCTCCGATGCCACGCCTGCTTCCACCACCGAGACGGTAAGCCCCAATGGTTGAGCCCGGAGACGCGATCGACAAAGCACGGAAGGCCGTCACCGAACGCGCCGAACTCCCGGGCATGAGCCTGATGGAGCACCTCGACGAGCTTCGCAGCCGCATCGTCCACTCCGCCGCTTATCTTGCCGTCGGCTTCGTCGTCTGCCTACGTTCTTCCACGACCGCCTTGTCGGCTTTCTCCAGGCCCCGCTCGACCGCCTCGGCAATCAAGCTCAACTACACCCACCCCATGGACCCGCTCAACCTCTATCTGCAGGCCGTCCTCATCGGCGGCGCAATCCTCGCATCGCCGTTCATCCTCTATCAGGTCTGGCTGTTCATCGCCCCGGGCCTCTATCAGAAAGAGCGCCGCTTTGTCGTGCCGTTCATGGGCGCTACCGTCGGCCTCTTCCTCTCTCGGCGCGGCCTTCGGCTACTTCTATGTCCTTCCCGGCGCGCTCGAAATCCTCATCGTACGGTTCGGCCAGCAACTTCAACGCCCATCGTCACCATCGAGGACTACACCGGCTTCTTCCTCTCCATCATCCTGGGCCTCGGCATCAGCTTTGAGATGCCTATCCTCATCTTCTTCCTCGCCCTCTTCGGCATCGTCAGCCCGCAGTTCCTTTGGAAGAACATCCGCTACGCCATCCTTGCCGTCTTCCTTGTCGCGGCGATCATCACTCCCAGCCCCGATCCATGGACCATGTGCATCTACGCCATCCCCATGCTGTTCCTCTACCTTATCGGTATCGGTGTAGCCTGGTGGGTCCATCCCGACCGTCGCAAAGCGAAGCAATCTGCCTAAAAGTCCGTCCGATTCCCCAGTCCATCCCATGCGCTAGCATCGTTGCATGATCGCTGGCGCATCGTGGACATGGTGGATTGGATTCCACGCGGCCGTCGTCCTGCTCCTCGTTATCGACGCCAACCTGCCCACCCATCGCAGCGAAGCTCCTCAGAAGCAAACCTCCGCCTGGCTCTGGACCGTCATCCTGGTCCTCGCCTCCGCGGTCTTCGCTGCATGGATCGGCATCGAGCAGGGCCGTCAGCGCGCCCTCGAGTTCGTCGCCGGCTACACCATCGAGACCTCGCTCAGCATCGACAATCTCTTTGTCTTTCTTATCCTCTTTCAGGGATTCCGGATCAGCCCCGCGCGCCAGCATCGCGCGCTGCTGTGGGGCGTGGCGGGTGCGGTCGTCCTTCGCGGCCTTTTCATTGCCACCGGTGTCACGCTCCTCGAACGCTTCCACTGGATCAACTACCTCTTCGGCCTCTTCCTGCTCTATGCCGCCGTGCGCCTTCTGCGCGAGAAATCCGCGCGCGAAGTTATCCCCGAGTGGATTCGCCGCCTGCAGCCGGCCAAAGACTCGCTTCTGCCCGTGATCCTCGCCGTCGAATTCACCGACCTGCTCTTCGCGGTCGACTCCATCCCCGCCGTGCTCGCCATCTCGCACGACCCGTTCATCGTCTACACCTCCAACATCGCTGCGATCCTCGGCCTCCGCTCGCTCTACTTCGTTCTGGCCGCACTGCTCGATCGCTTTCGCTACCTGCACTACGGCCTCGGCGTTCTGCTGGCTTTCGTCGCGCTTAAAATGCTTGCCGCAAAATGGCTCGACGTGCCCATCACGCTCTCCCTCGCTTTCATCGGAGCCACTCTCGCGGTCTGCAGCCTCGCTTCCTGGTGGGCTGCAAAGAGAGAAACCGCAGAGGCACCCACCCGCCGCGCATAAAGTACCTCCGATCGGCCCGCACAGAAAGAAACTCGCCATGCCCCGTTTTCGCATCCAAGAGACAACGGCTGTGAGATAACGGCTGTAGCCCGGATCGAGTACGGTGGGCGCTTCGCGGCAGCACCGCGGTACTCCTGCAGAGCCGTTGCGCCTGCCCCTCCGCCCACTGGCCCGGAACGTCTCTTTCGCGTATTCTGATGGGGCGAATTCTTATGAAGACTTTCACCCTTGACGAAGCGCAATCGCTCCTGCCCGTGCTCGAATCTCTCTTGAAGCGCGCGCTCGAAAGTAAGCGCGAAGTGGAAAAGCTGGAAGCCGAACTCTCCGCGCTGGCGCAGCGCATCTATGTGTCGGGCGGCATCCGCGTCGATGTGGGCGCGGTCTCCAAACAACGCGCTGCCGTGGAGGACCACACCAAGCGCATCCGCGAATCGATCGCCGAAATCGATTCCATCGGCGTGCAGGTCAAGGATCTTGAAACCGGTCTCCTCGATTTCCCATGTCGCGTCGACGACGAGATCGTTCTCCTCTGCTGGCGTTCGGGCGAAACGGCAATCGAACACTGGCACACGGTCGATGCAGGCTTCCAGGGCAGGCAGCCTGTCGACGAGCGTTTTCGCCGCCGCTCCAACTCGACCAACCGCCCCAATTGACACCAGCGGTGTCATCCTGAGCGTAGGTCGCCCACGGCGACCTCAGTCGAAAGCCTGCCCTGAGCGAAGCCGAAGGGGATCTGCGGTTGGCCCTGAGGATGCGGGCGCATCCTTCGTAGCTTTATTCAGTACACTCATCCCACGTGAACGATCCTTCCTTTATCCCGGAAGACGAGGTCCGAAAGCACCTCACCTACGCGGCCCTCATTCCTGCCATTCGTCAGGCTTTGATCGATTACTCCGCAGGCCTCGTCGATCAGCCTCCTCGCACCATCCTGCGCGCCGGCAACGCCGAGGGCGTGAACAGCGGCTGGTTCGCCGTCATGCCCGTCATCGCCGGCGATGTCATGGCTGTCAAAACGGTCACCTTCTATCCCGGAAACGCCGCGCTGGGGATTCCTACTCATCTGGCCCTCGTTGAACTGCTGCGTCGAGCCACCGGCGAAGCCCTTGCGGTGATGGATGGGCGCCTCATCACCGAGATGCGCACAGCAGCCGTCAGCTCTGTCGCCTTCGCTGCGCTTGCTCCGCTTCATTTTGGAGCCGCCCCCGCGACGCTCGGCATTCTCGGCTCAGGCGTGCAGGCCCACGCCCACATTCAGGCCCTTCGCCATGTCTGGCCGGGGCTCGCCGAAATCCGCATTTGGAGCCCCACTTCAGCGAACGCGCAGCGCCTCGCCGCCGAAGTAGGGGCACGCGCCGTTGCGATCGAAGAAGCCGCTGCCGCCGAAGTCGTCCTCACTGCGACCTCCGCGGCCCAGCCGATCCTTCATGGCCGATGGCTTGCGCCCAACGCGCTCGTCCTCGCCGTCGGAGCCACTGGCGCTTCGCTCCGCGAGCTCGACGATGAGCTAATGCAATCGGCCTACATCGTCGCCGAGTCACGATCCTGCGTCGAACGAGAGTCCGGTGACGTGCGCCTCTCCCGCGCAACCGTGCACGCCGAAATCGGTGAGGTTCTCGCCCATCCCGAATTAGCCGCCATCCCACGCGACCGTCGCATCCTGTTCAAATCGGTCGGCATGGCCATCGAAGACCTCGCCGCCGCGCGTCTTGTCTGGCAGGCGGTCCAGACCGGCTAGGGGCGATCGAAATCGATTCGGCATGAGCCGTGAACTCTCGAACTCTCCAACCCCTCGAACCCTGTTCCAACTGAACTTTACATAACTTAACAATTGCCGCCTATCTTCTCGATTGCGGCAACTTAAGCACGCGCAAACAAGCGTCTATTCCGGATTCCTGTCCGAACCTCGATAACCCTGCCATCGTCGCAACCTTCTAAGCCAGTGAGGACCTCAGTTGGTCGACGCTGGGGCGAGGCAAGCAATTCTCAATCAGGAGTTGTCGTGATGAAAATCGGATGGGCTGCCGGGTGCATGCTTGCAGCGGCTTCTTTGGTTCTCCTCTCCCCACATTCGTCTCAAGCGCAGGGCGCGACAGGCAACAGCGCGATGAAGAACAGTACCGCTCCAATGGCAGGAAAGGCCGAAGCCATGAACATGGTGCGCGGGCGCGCGGCCCTGACAGAAACCCTGGATGCTAGAAAACTCAAGCCCGGAGATCGGTTCAAGGCCACACTTGCCGACACCATTCATTTGAAGAATGGCAGCGAACTCCCTCACGGAACCACCCTATTGGGGCTGGTGTCCACCGACCACGTGCAGCAGGGCAACTCCAGGCTGGCCCTCCGTTTCAGCAAAGCCGAGCTGAAAGACGGCAAGCTCATCCCCATCAAGGCGACGATTGTGGGTCTTTTCCCTCCCCAAGCCGAAAACGGCGAAGGCTATAACATTGCCGCCGGCGATCAGCAACCCAATGGCTGGAACGCCAGCACCTTGCAGGTCGATCAGATCGGTGTAGTCTCCGGCGTGGACTTGCATAGCAGGATCGCCGCGAGAAACTCGGGCGTCTTTGTCACAACCAAGAAAGACGACGTTAAGCTGTCCTCCGGAAGTGAATTGCTCCTGGCCATCGCGCCTCTCAGCAAAAGCTGATTGGCGACAAAACAACAAATCTCAGGGCATTGCGGCAGCGCCTGGTGTGGCGCTGTCGCCTTGTCGATCCGAACCGCATCCGCGTGTAAGCGAAATGCAGGGCTCCCGCGTCTCTCAGTGGGATGAAGAAAAACTCGCCGGTCCGTCTGATGCAGCCCGGATGGATCGAGACGGGAAGCAGTTTACCCTGTACTCTGAGGTTCGGAATGATCACGACAAGCCGCGTGTGGGCGAGTTGGATGCTCGTGCTGCCTTTTCTCCCTGTGCCTTTTCTTCTTGGAGGCTGCAAGGGATTCTGGGACCCAATTAGCTCCACCTCCGACTTCACCCTGTCCAACAGCGGCGCTATCAGTGTGGCCAGCCCGGGAGATACCTCTGGCAACACCTCCACGATCACCGTAACGCCATCGACCTCGTTTACTGGAACAGTTGCCCTGTCTTGCGCAGTCACCACGTCCCCATCGAACGCTTCAAGCCCGGTTACGTGTAGCCTTTCTCCCACCTCCGTCAGCATTAGCAGCACGACGGCGCAAACCGCTACGCTGACCGCAACCACGACGTCCACGACGACGACCGGGTCTTATCAAATTACGGTGACCGGTACCTCGGGCAGTGTGAGCACGACGACCACAGCTTGCGTCACAGTGGGAACGTCTTCGGGCAATTGCAGCTCTGCCAGCACCAGCGGCAACTTCTACATCCTCACCAACAAGTCGATTTCCGGCTATTCCATCAATGCGGGCGCGGTCACCGCGCTCTCCAACAGCTCCTTCACCAATTTGAACCAGACCACCGCCGTTGCCATCGGTCCCAGCGGAAACTTTCTCTACGTGGCCGCCACCGGTGGCATCTTCCTCTACACCATCAACACCAGCACCGGCGCGCTGTCACAAGGGAGCGTCTCCTTCAGTGATTCGGTGCCCGAGGCTCTGCAGGTGGATCCCTCCGGGAAATGGCTGTTGGACGCCTCGGCGACGGGCACGCTTTATGCCTTCCCCATCACCTCTTCCGGCACGGAAGACACAAGCCGTTCCGCCCAAAACCTGGCATTGGCTGGCACCCCGGCTCAAGGTGGGCTTGCGATCTCCCCGAATGGCGCGCTCATCGCCGTTGCTCTGGGGTCGAGCGGGACAGAAGCATTTCCATTCACCGCAGGCAACACCTCGCCCATCGGAAACGCCTACAGCCCGATCACGAAGCCCTATGGAGGCGGCGGCTCTTCTGTTGCAGTCGCCATCGATCCCCAGAGCCGGCTCCTGTATGTCGGCGAGACCGCGGCCTTTCCCAGCTCGACCACCAACTCTGGCGCGCTTCGTGTCTTTACCATCGGCACGAACTCACTCACCGAGTTTTCTTACACGACTCCGTATGCTCCCGCCGGCACGGGACCGCACGCCATTCTGCCCGTCGCGACAGGCGGTTATGTCTATGTGGCCAGTTGGCAAAGCGGGGCGGCGGGCGTGATTACGGGCTACTCCGTCACCACCTCCGCGTTAACGGCGCTCGCCAACACGTCTGCCACGGGCACTCAACCCTACGGGCTTGCAGAGGACAGCAGCAGCAACTTCCTGCTCGCCGTGAGCAATAGTGGTACGACGTTCTCTGCCTACACGATCGATAGCAGCACCGGCCAACTGAGCTCCCCAGCTGACCGGCTCTCCCGTCTCCAATCCGATCGCCATCGTCGCCGCGCCATAGAGCCAGGTGTATTTACGCTCGATCGCCGAAGAAAGTTGTTTACGTTTCACTGCTCGTTTCACGGCCGCTCATGTCTTCGTCGCATCTGCGGTGCTATCCTCAAAATGACCGCCTGTGGCCGTATCGACACGATCTCCGATTTCAGGTATCCCCTTCGTCAGGCATCATCCTTCCAGGGCCGTCTGCGTCGTGGTCCTTTTGTGCCTGGCTCTGAGTGCCGGTTGCTCCCGATTCAAACTCAAGCAGGAACATCGCGAGATGGTCTACGTCTGGACGCGCCAGATGTACCTCCGCGATCGCGTCGCGGCCGTCTCCAACCGCGTCGCCGAGGTCACGAATGCCGAGCCCCTCGAGGTTCTCGAACGCGGCCGGCGCTTCTATCGCGTCAAAACCCCTAAAAACGAAATCGGATGGGTTCCCGAACGCGCAGTGATTGACGGCAAGACATACGACGCCTTCACCCAACTAGCCACTCAGCATAAAAGCGATCCCGTCGTCGCCTCCGGCACCCTGCGCGACGACATCTATCTCCACCTCAGCCCCGGCCGCGAGACCGACCGCTTCTATCTGCTGCCGGGGAACGCCAAGGTGCAGATGCTGGTCCGCGCTTCGATCGCCAAGAATGCAGCCCCAGGGCTGGCTGCCGTGCCCCGCCCCGAGCCCCTCAAATCACCTGCCAAAGGTCCCGCCAGCACTGAGAAAGACGAGGATGCCAAGTCGGATGTCGCCG
Source organism: uncultured Acidobacteriaceae bacterium (assembly GCA_963778705.1). Lineage (GTDB taxonomy): Bacteria > Acidobacteriota > Terriglobia > Terriglobales > Acidobacteriaceae > Telmatobacter. Next base: position 72,001 of record CAVZVM010000011.1, on the reverse strand, counting down.
ACGAGCCCACGCCCACGCCCGAACCCCCCGCGCTCGAAGACTGGTGGCTCATCCGCGACAACCAGGGCCGCACCGGCTGGATCCTCGGCAGCCGCGTCGATGTCGACGTGCCCGACGACGTGGCTCAATACGCCGAAGGCCAGCGCATCGTCGGCGCCTACGTCATCGCCAAGGTCCACGACGACGAGGCGAACACCCCCGACCACCAGGTCGCCGAATACGTTACCGCTCTCGCGCCCCCCAAATCGGGGCTGCCCTTCGATTTCGACCAGATTCGCGTCTTCACCTGGAGCACCAAGCATCACCGCTACGAGACTGCCTTCCGCGTTCACCCCATCCAGGGTTTTCTGCCCGTACGCATCGGCTCCGTCACTGGACCCAAAGGCACCGACCCGACCTTCAGCTTCCAGTTGTCCGGTTCGCAGAATGTTGCCATCGATTCCAGCACCGGCATCGCGCGCCCGGCCAATCCGCGGACCATCAGCTACGCCATGCGCGACACCGCGGTCCGCCGCATCGGCCCCGACATGGCTCCGATCCCGGTCATGCACGAGCCCGGCGACAAAGAGAAGGCGAAGGCCGCCAAAGGCAAACGGCGCAGGTAGCTTGTCCTCTGTTTGCTGCCCCCATTCCTTTTCGCAATCCTCGACTGGCAGACCCTCCCTGCACAAAGAAGCACCTCTGCTGCAAGCCGCTCGCCCCGTCGCTCCGGTCTTTGAGACCATAATCTTGAGGATCGAATTCCGACATGTATCGCTCTTATGCTGAAAACTTCCCTACGTCGGTCCGCAATCTGTTCGCCTTCTTGATTGCTTTCCTTGCCGCAACTCTCGTCACCAACGCCCAACAACCGTCCTGCCTGCGCGTGGATGGAAACGTCACAGATCCCAGCGGAGCAGCCATCGCCGCAGCGCAGGTCCAGGCTGGGACAAAGACAACCACCACCGACACAGCAGGCCATTTCCTGCTCGCTTGCGCCGCTCCTGGCACGCTTACCATCCAGGCCAATGGATTTGCGCCCGGAATCGCGCAATTGACTGCATCGCCCAACGGAACCGCGCACGTCGAAATTCATCTCGCCGTGGCCGCCGCCGAAACCAGTGTGCAGGTCAGCGCGGACGCGTCGACTCCAATGGACACCGAATCGGGCGCGTCGACCACCACGCTGAGCACCAACGAGGTGCTGCAGCTTCCCGACGATCCTGACGACATGCTGCAGCAGCTGCAATTGCTTGCCGCAGCGGGCGGCGGCGGCGCCAGCGGCGCAACCGTGGTGGTCGACGGCTTCCAAAACGGCAGCACGATGCCGCCGAAGAGTTCCATCGCTTCGATTCGCGTCAATCCCGATCCGATTTCTCCCGAGTACGAGAAGCCCGACGCCGAAGGCGGGGGCCGCATCGAGATCACCACCAAGCCCGGCTCCGACAGCTATCATGGCGCGCTCTTCTTCACCGACAGCGACGGCAGCTTCAACGCCACCGATCCGTTCTCGGTCACAGCAACACCGGCCGGCAAGCGGCGCTACGGCTTTGAACTCGGCGGACCGATCGTCGCGAAGAAGAGCGGCTTTGCACTCGCCCTCGAGAAGCGCGACATCGACGAATTCAACGTCGTGAATGCGCTGACCCTGGACGCCAACCAGAACCAGGTCGCCGAGCACGAGACGGTTGCAGCGCCGCAGCGCCTATGGATCGGCTCCGCGCGCGCCGACTGGATGGTCACCGACAAGAACATCGCCGCACTCTCCTACGCCGCGCGCGTCAACGACCTCGGCAACCAGGGCATCGGTGGCCTCGTGCTCCCCGAAGCAGGCTACTCCAGCCGCGTGGCCGAATACGACCTGCGCTTCAGCAATACCTACACCATCAGCCCAACCATGCTGCACGAGACGCACATCGGCTATACCTGGAAGCGCACGCAACAAACGCCGAACTCCGCGGCTCCCGCAATGCAAGTCGCGGGCTACTTCAACGGCGGGGGCGCGACGACCCAGAATCTGAATGACCGCGAGCGCGACCTCGAGATCGACGACGACGTGATGATGACCCGCGGGCCACACCAGTTCAAATTCGGCGCGCAGTCCATCGGCTTCTTCGTGCACAACTACGATCCCGACACTTTCAACGGCGCGTATCTCTTCGGCGGCGGCAGCGCACCGGTTCTCGATGTGAACAACAACCCCACTGGCGCGACTGAAACCATCACGCCGATCGAGCAGTATCGTCGTGCGCTGCTTGGCATCGCTGGCGGAACGCCGACAACCTATGAGGTCACCTCCGGCACGCCGCTGGTGCCGTATACGCAGTGGCGGCTCGCGCTCTATGGCGAAGACACTGTCAAGCTGCCGCATCGGCTCGACGTGACGGCGGGCCTGCGTTATGCATTTCAGACCACGCCGAGCACCTTCGCCAACTTCGGTCCGCGGCTGGGTGTTGCCTGGGCGCCCGACAAGGCCTCGAAGTGGACAATCCATCTGCGCACCGGCATCTTCAACATGCCCATCGACCTCAGCGATGCCGCGCAGACTTACCGCCTCAACGGAAATCGTCAGCAACAAGACGTCGTCTATGCGCCGAGTTATGCCGAGCCGCTCACGCCGATTCCCGGCTCCATTCAGGTAGGCAATCAGTGGCAGTTCACTTCAGTCTTCGATCAGATTCCTGTCTCCGAGGTTGCCGTCGGAATCGAGCGCGAACTGCCCGGCCATTGGAGTCCGAATGTCTGGTACAACGCATACGACGCCTGGGCCGATCCACGCACGATCAATATCAATGCGCCTTTGGTTGCTGCCAGCAGCGGAGCTCCGCCTGACCCGAGCGCCGCCCTGCTTGCACCGCGGCCCGGAGCGCCAAATCTCAATGTTTTCGAGTTTCAGAACTCAGCGCACAGCCGGGGCGGTGTCTTCTGGGCAGGCATCGATCAAAAGGGCCTGAAGCACTGGACACTCAGCCTCGGCTACTGGGGCGTGCACTTCCGCTCGAACACTGGAATGCCACAGTCCAGCTACAGCAACCAGGGCGAATCGGCGCGCGCCGACTGGCAATCGAGCGGTGCGCTCATGGAAAACGATCTCAAGCTCCCTTACAAGGTGGAGTGGTCGATGGAGGCCTACTGGCACTTCGATACTCCCTTCAACATCACCACCGGGACCGATGCCAACGGCGATGGTTCGTTCAACGACAGGCCGTCCTATGCGTCGGCCCCGGGCGACGGCGTCTACACCACTCCGTTCGGGCTGTTGACGACGAATGTCGTCAACGGCGACGTGCCGCGCAATCTCGGCACCATGCCCGTGATCCTCCACGCTTATTCGAATCTGAGCCGCGTCTTCAATCTTGGTTCCACCAGAGATCGCCCGCGTACGCTGACTCTCAATGCCCGCGCCGCCAATCTGTTCAACCACACCAATGTGACCGCGGTCGGCACTGTGGTCTCGTCGCCTAGCCTCGGCGAGGGACTTGCCGCCGAGGCAGCACGCCGCGTCGAACTCGGCGCGCGTTTTGCGTTTTAGGAGATGCCGGTACGCAATGCCGACGGCCAGATGGGAGCGGGGCTAAAGTCAGCCAAGAGCGAAGTGGAAGGAGATCGCGCGCTCTCAATTTGCGAAGAATTACCGCCATTTCGTGCACACTGGATCTGCATGAGTTCCTGTGCGACATCTGAGCCGGCGGTGCGGCTCGCAGATTGCGAAGAATTTCGCTCGTTGAGCGCACACTGAAGAGGTGGAATCTGGAACGCGGAAAACGGGGACGACGACGGACCAAAAGTGAGAGGTCAGACCACTGACCCCACCCCCCCTCCCTCGTAACCAGGAAGTCAATAACCGCCGTGCGGAAATCCAGCTCGCGCCTTGCGAAGAATTTCGAGCCAATATGAAACGGCCCTGACAAGAGGTCTCTCATCAGGGCCGCTGGATCGCGCTAACTCCGCTGATGTGTTAACTCAGCTTCCAGGGATCGCGATACGGCCTGGTTAGCAACTCGCTCGCGCCGGGATCGTTCAGGATTGTCTCCGTCGCCACGTCCCAGTGAATCTTCCGGCCTGTCAGCATCGAAATCAATCCCAAATGTCCGGGAATCGTCGAGTGATGGGCAACCTGCGCGGGCGTGATCGTCGGCTTGCGCGAGCGCACGCTGTCCAGGAAATTTCGCCGATGTTCCTTCGACTCGTAGAGCTTCACCTTGCGCAGATCGTCGGGCAACGAATCCATCTTCACCCACTCGGGATTCGACGCGTCGAAGCCGCTGCGATCCACCCAAACCCAGCCATCGCTGCCGATCCACTTCGTTCCCATCACGATTGCCGGCGATCCGCCGCTGATTGTCATCGTCACATCGTTCGCGTATCCCGTGACTTCTTTGCGATAGGTGCATTCCACGGAATACCTCGTCGCCGCGTTCCACACAGCCTTCGCATCCGGGAATTCGCCGTGTCCTTCGACCTCCGACGGACCCAATAGATCGAAACCAAGTCCCCAATGCGCAATATCGCCGTGATGCCCGATCCAATCGAGCAGCTGTCCACCGCCGGTGTTGTAGTTCCAGCGCCAATTCTGGTACACACGCTGCTCGATGTACGGCTCCATCTTCGATGGACCAAGCCACAAGTCGTAATCGAAATCCGTAGGAGGCTGCGTGACGGCAAGATCCCATGCTTTCGTTCCCGGAACAATTTGCGCAGGGTTCGTAATCTTCTCCGGCAGCGACGCGAGCTTGGCCATCAGCGCCGGCGTGGTCTTCGGAAAATCGAACGGCGCACCAGGCAGTCCAACTTCCACATGCGTCACGGTCCCGATCAATCCGTTGCGCACGATCTCCGCGGCTTTGTGAAACTCCGGCAGGGAGCGCTGCCACGAACCGGTCTGCCAGATGATGTTGTTCTTCTCGACAGCCCGCACAATGGCCTGCTGTTCGGCAATCGTGCGCGCCAGCGGCTTCTCGCCGTAGATGTCCTTCTTCCGGTTCGCCGCCTCGGTCGCAACGATCGCGTGCCAGTGATCGGGAATCGCGATCATGATGGCGTCGATATCGTCGCGCGCAATCATCTCGCGATAGTCGTGGTAGGCTTTGCAGTCCTTGTTGCCGTACTTGTTGTTGATCGTGTCCACGGCCATTTGCAGATGCTGCTTGTGCAGATCGCAAGCGGCCACAACCTGGCAGTCGCTCTCGCCGAGGAACGCCTTGGTGTTCGCAGGTCCCATCATGCCCCAGCCGATTACGCCAATCGTGATCCGATCGTTCGCCGCGCTGCGGCCTCCGCGAGCCCACGCGCTGCGCGACATCGCGGCTACAGCTCCAGCTGTTTTGAGAAAGTCGCGCCGCGAGATTCCAAAATTCGTGTTTCTGTCCACACGAAGGTCCTTCATGGTTCGCTCCGATTGATTGCGCCCAACTCCGCAGTCCGGTTTTCATGACACAGGCCGAGCGCTCAGAAATGCAGAGGAAGTCTAGCACTCCGGTGTCTTGAGATGTTTCGGGATTTGATGGCAGGTCAGGTTTACCACTGCACGCCAGGGTACAGGCTTGGCAAGCGAGTTGCATGAAACTGAGCCGAGCCTGGGGTCGTACCTTGCCACACGACCTGCGATCCAGTTGGATCGAGCTCCTGAACAATTGCTCCCGAATAAGGGGAACAGAAGTTCACATGCATATCACTGTTCTGCAGCAGGTCGGCATTGCCGCCAAAATAGCTGAAGTAGGTGGGAGGCGGCACATAGTGGGTCACCAGTGTCGCGGTCATATTCGTCTCATTTAGCTCGAGCACCGGCATTGTCGAGTAGCAGTTCGGTGTTCCCGTCGCAGAAGACCGGCAGTAGACCTGCCCGGTCGGAAAGATACGGTCATTGCCGTTGTCCATGAGCCCGATGCGAAAGTCCCCTGTGGTATTGGGCGTGAAATAGCTCATGCCGTGCTGCGCGTAGAACCAGTCCGTCGGATCCGTTCCGCCCACGAGTTTGAAGTCGCCTCCTTCGCCGAGGCGCCAAAGCACGTTGCCCGAACCTGTGCCGTCAAGGTACTCGATTTTGATGATCCAGTTTTGGTGCCGAATTGAAAGCAGCAGATTGTGGTCATCGCTCGAGTACAACATGTCGTTCGAGTGCGTCCAATCGGGAAAGTTCATCGGCTGCCGATTGATGTCAAGATGATCGAAGGTATTCCAGACCCAGACCGGATTCGAGTTCTGATCGACATCCACGAGCGCATCGCCAATAACTGAGGTAGTGCCGGGGTGCCCGGGAAGATTGGTGTAGTTCTTCGTATACGCCGCCAGAAGAATCCAATGTCCATTGGGCAACGCAAGTACGCTGTGATGAAAGCTGCGAAGCTGATACGGATTGCCATCCGCATCACGCAGGCTCGAAGCCGCCAATGCCTGATTGAGCGCGTCCATCGTGACGGTACGCACCGTATTCCCTGCCAGATCGATCTCCCGCACCTCATTGAGCAGACCTGGGCTGGTATTCACGGTTAACGAGGAGAGGTACGAGAGAACCATCAGGAAGTCGCCGTTCGGCAAAAGCTGTATCCCCTGCAGAAGATCGGAGCTTGTGCCTTTGAATGTGTAGGTCCAGATCACATTCCCGTTCAAGTCGGTGGCGAAGGCCTGCGTAAAACTCTGGGGGAGAATTGTGTTCCACATCTCGATGCCAGGCTGCGGGGTTCCCCCGCCCGGTGTTGAGATATTGATCTTTGGCGTCGAAGGAGGAGCCTCACTTGTGCAGGTCTGATCTGCATCGTCGAAGGTTGCGCCATTTGACAATACGACCTGTCCTCGCATGTGGTACTTCGTATTGGCTAGCATGCCCGCGACATAAACTTTTACCTCGCCGCCATTAGCCGAGGGCGTCGCGACTTGCCATGTATTCAGGCCATAATTGGTGGACGTACCGAATTGAACTGAGACCGAACCTGGTGATGGCAGATAGACCGAGTACAGGGCGACCTGAGGGTTACCCGTGCTTGGTGGGCAAATGACTTGTCCCGGAATCAGGATCGATGCAACAGCTGTCGCGTAGTTCTGCTGCGGGGCCGCAACGAGGGCCACGGTGATTGAGACGTTCTCGCTTTGCGCGAGAGAGGCAGGGGCGGTGTAGTTCCCGCTGCTGTCAATCGTGCCCGTAGAAGCGCTTCCTCCGGCTACACCGTTCACGAGCCATTCCACCTGTCCGCCGTTGCTTCCACCGACGGAGAACTGGACCTTCTGATTGGGAGCAACCGCGGCATACTGCGGAGAGATGGAGATCGAACCAGCCTGGCCTGAAGTCGGCGGCGGACCACCCGGCGCCGGGTTGTTGGGGCCGGTGAGTGGGGTTCGAACCCAAAACCCGCATCCAGTCAGCAAAAGGAGCGCGCCCAGAACGCCACAGGTGGCGAGACGCAAAAAAAGGCCTGCCCCGCCGGGAAACTGCCGCCGGCGGAGTCCGAGATAGAACTCTTCCTGGATAATCAAGCGCGCTCGGGGAATTCGAGACTCCTCTTCGAGCTTGGACGGTTTCAGCGGTGATCAGGATGCATTCGTCTCCGGTCTTTTGCTGGCCCCAGAGCTATGTGAAGGGCGCACACGTCGCTCAAATCCCGTCGACCGGCCGAAAGAGGCTCTCCACGCTTCTGGCTCTTCTTTAAGGATGTTGCGCAAATGCGGCCGCCGGAACCGTAATCGAGCCCATGCGGCCGGAGTTCTCATCCACGACAACAAGGCGGACGGAATCGAAGGGGGTCTTTGAATCGATGGGTTGCTCAAAAGGCAATCCATCCTTCAGAGTTTGCTGGTAAGTTCCGGGCAACAGATTGAGATCGACGGAATGCCCGGTCACCTTGGCATGGAGGCCGGAGTCGTCGCGCAGCGCCAGAAAAACATCGACCCGGTCGGTCCACCTACTTCCTTTCTGAGCCAATCCAAGGCTGATGGCGTCGATGTTGAGCTTCAGCGCAGTGCCCTTTCCCTCAGACACCGGAGACACGGTCAAGACGATTTCGTTGAGGTTCCGCGGATCCCAGATCGCCTGCTTGAAGCGGTCCTTGAACGTCGCGGGGTCTTTGGAGAAGACGTAACCGGTGCGATAGCGCAGGGTCAGATCGCGCCGCGCCGTTGCTTTCACGGAAATCGCGTGGTATTGGTCGTCGGCGGGTGAGTCCGGTGAGAAACTCAGCAGATAGGCGGCGCGGCCGTCGGCCACCACGTTGTTCAGCTCAGCTGCAATATCGCCGGCGCGCCGCATGGCGCGTCCACCCGTCGCATCGGCAAGATCGCGAAATGTTCCCTGGATGGGATGCGTATCCTCTTGCATTTGAGCGGTAGCGCGGCCAGGGCTGAATCCCGGTGCAGCGTCGCCCACGGTGCTGGTAGCGCTGTCGCGGTCGGATTTGCCCATGGCGAGCACATTTCGACTGCCGATATCCGCGCTGACTCCCGCAGCCTCCAGTTGCGACACATCCAGAGGATAGATGCTCACATGCGCCTCGTTGAGCGTCTCTCGGGCGCGCATCGACGACGCATTGAGGAACCGGTTTCCTGTGTCTTCGCGCCCCACAGCTTGCGCGCTAAAGTCGGCAAGGACATTGTCACTTGAGACCCAAACCAGCATCTTGTGGCCAGGAAGCGCTGCCAGGTGGCGGCCCACTCCAACCAGAAGATGCAGAGCGAAGTCCTCCGGCCTGTTCCCGAGCGGCCTGAGTTCTGCGTCTGAAGGATACGCGGCGGCAGAAGCTACGGCCCCTCCCGACGCGTACATCTCGGGATCGTTGCCTCCCTGTCCATTCCCGTTCACATTGGCGAGGTCCGTCACGCTGTGCACCCAATCGAACTGCTGCCGATTGCGGCGCTCCTCATCCTGTGCCCGAGCCAGGTCTTGCGCGTTGGGCATCCAGGTTTGCAGCATCGTCGCGACTCGGGCATGATCAGGCGTCGGCTCTGCAAGGATTTCGAAGCCGTAGCTTCTCAGAATATAAAGCCCGACTTGTTGATCGATTGCGAGCGTCTTCAAGAAGCGCAGCATCTCCGCCCGGGCCCGTGTCAGATCGCTGAAAGCCACATTGCTGGCGTCGATCATCAGAATCGTGCTGTTGAGCTCCGCCGCGCCATGGGCAGCCGCATCGTTCACGCTTTCAGATCGATTCGTGAAGACCTCTGCTTCCGGTCCGCTGTGCGCATCGAGTTGGCCGCCCGCCGCGGGTACAGCCTCAGCGTTCACCGGATTGAAGAACCGAATCTCCTCTTTACGCCCGTTGTCATAAATCTGCAGATCGGCTGCCTTCAGGTCGGTCACCGGTCTGCCTTTCTTGTCGTGGGCGACCAGGGTGACATCGACGAGACGCGTTGTTGTGCGCAGCGTCATCCCGGTTTGCTCTTCTGGAGTCGCAGCCGGCAGATTTGCGAGGTCAGGCAGTTGCTTTGCAATGGACACGCCAATCTCAGGCTCTGGCGACGGTGCGGGCGGAGCCGCAGGCGCTGGAACAGCGGTGGACGGGGATGTCGACGAAGCAGTTTCGGTCGGTGTATGTTCGGCGGCATTCGTGCTGCTGCCGGTTGCACTTGCAGATGCTGCGGAATTTCCTCCTGCCGAGCTCGCTTCGGGTGCGCCCAGCGCCGGCAGTGCTCGGGTCAGTTCAGCGGCGCTTTGAGGGGCGAGGTTGCTTGCGGTGCCTCCGGTTACGACGTGCGCTTCGGAACGAAAGACGTGATACTGCTCAAAGACAATATCGTTCAGCAGCGTTTGCTCCGCGCCCTGGATGGCCGAGGTCGAATGGACGACCGACATCGCCGAGCCCGAGAACGTGCCTCCCGAGCCCATCGGCGCAGTGGAGAGCATCTCGTCTTTAGCGGTCGATTCGGACTGCGCGTGCGAAAGCGCCAGGGCACGGACCGGGCAGATGTAGCTCTTGCCAGCGATCTCGACGGAGCCGTACTCAACCAGCACCGAAGCGTTTGAGACTGGTTCGCCGGCTTTCAGGGTGGCTTCGATGATGAGGCGCAGAATCACTCCGGTCGCCGGATCGACAGTCATCTCGCCGCGATAGGCGGCAGGCTGGCGGTAGAGATCCGTTCGCGTGTTCTCTGAGTTCGCAATACAGCAATACTCAACCTGGTAGTGCGACTTCTCGTGCGGGACGGAGTAAGCGAACACCGCGCGCACTTGTCCGTTCTCTTGCTCCCAATGACTCCAGGCCAACTTGCTTTGCGCCGCATCCAGCAGGACGGTGGTGAGGATGGGTCCGAATTCGCCCTGGGTGTTCAAGCCGATTTCAAGTGGCGCCGGCTTCGCTTTGTCTTCGTTCTCGCTCTCCTGCATTTCCCGTCCGTCGCGGTACGACACCATCACACTCGATTGTCCGATCAAATGCAGCGGTTCGTAGCGGGTAACCGTCTTGCCCTGGTCCTTGTAGCCAGCCGGCGTGTCACGGAATCGAATCGTATTGCGCGTTGCGATCAGATTGGGCAGCAGCGGGATAGCCTTGCTGACGTAGGCGACAACCAGACCCATGATCCGACGCTGCTCGGCGAAATCGGGGGCCGGCTTTGGCGGTAACTCCGCGGTCGGAGGATCGAGAAAGTCGGATGCGTCTGCCGCGCCCCTGAGTGCCTGCCTGCTTAGGTCGCCGTGCAAGGAGCTTTCAAGGGAATTGAATTCCTCTGAGCTGAGGCGCTCAGTCAGTTGGAGGTTCGCGATCTGCCATGCCGCATCTGCGTCAGGTTTGCCTTGGATTTGCTTGATTGCCTGCTCGAACTCCGCCACCGTGACCTGCTTTGCGGCGAATACTGGACACGCAATTCCGAAGAGAGCCAGGAGAACTGAAACCCTGCGAATCATGGGAGTACCCGCTTTAATCTCCGATAGAAGCCATCGCCAGTTAGATATACGGCTCGCGGAAATTGGGTCTAGGTTTTTTGTGCGGCTGGCGCCGACTCAGGTCTTCGGCACCTAACCCCGACGGCGCAGTTCGTGTTCGACGACGCGCAGCATCTCGTTCTCGGGAGCAGGCTTGCCGGTCCAGATCTCAAACTGGCGTGCACCTTGCTGAACGAACATCTCCACGCCGCTGATCACCGCGACCCCACGCGAACGCGCCAGTTTGAGCAGGGGTGTCTCGATCGGGTTGTAGACCATGTCAAACACCAGGCTCGCGTTCAGCTCCTTTTCGGCGATTGGCATCGTCTGCTTATTGCCCTTCATGCCGCAAGGCGTCGAATTGATCAGCACGTCGAATTTCTGTTTGGCGAAAACCTCGTGCTTCAGCGATTTTGCTTTTGCCTGACGCGCCAGAGCGACGGCCTTTTCATGCGTTCGGTTGATGACAAAGACCTCGGCGCCCTGCTCGACGAGGCCAAACACGGCAGCTCGCGCTGCACCTCCGGCGCCCAGCACGGCAACGCGCGCTCCCTTCAGTTTTACCCGTCTTTCCAGCGGTCGCAGAACGCCTGCGACATCTGTATTGAACCCATAGAGCTTGCCGTCGGCGCCCGTGCGGAGGGTGTTGCACGCGCCGATCTTTGCTGTCAAAGGATCCATATTGGCCAGGTGCGGCAGTACCTCTTGCTTGAACGGCATGGTCACCGCAACACCCGCCAACGGCAACTCGCGCACCACAGTGAGTAGGTCGTCAAGAGAGCGCGGCTTTAGCGGCAACATCACCGCGTTCACAATCTCGCGCCGGAAGGCTGTGTTGTGAATCAAGGGCGAGAGTGAGTGCGAGACCGGGTTTCCCGCCACCCCGAAGATCCGCGTGGCCTGATCGAGCTGGTCCAGCCGATACAAGTCCAGCAAGGTTCGTGCTGTCATCTGCCCTGCCGCCGTCTCCTCACCATCGCCAAGAGAAGCGAAAGTAAACGCGGCGCCCGCCCTTGGTCCCAAGACGCGGCTCAGGATACCTTCTTCACCCATGGCGATTCCAACTACGTGCGAAGAAAGGGATCGTTCTTCAATGAGACGCAAAACGGCGAGGTTGTCTGCCAACGAGCGTGCTGTCGAAACAATCTTCACGTAGTCGGGCTTGAAGTGTTCGATGCGATCTGCCACCTGCTCCAGACCACGTGTGCGCGTGAAGTCGTGAAAGCTGATCAGCAGCGCCGCGCCGGTCGCGCGCAGCTTGGCCAATTGCGTGCTCTTGAGGCGCTCTGCTGACTCGACTTCCAGGTCGACCATCTGACAGCCGGCTGCAGCCGCCTTTTCCAGGACTTCCATCTCTTCCGCCAGCGTCTTGGCGAAGTTCCCTCCGAAGTCTTTGCGACGACAGGTGGCAATCGCGATGACGTCTCTGTGCTCGGAGAGGAATTGCCGAACGTAGGAGATCGCAGCCAGAGGTTTCGGCACAGAGTCCAGCCGAAACTCCAGAAAGCGCGTGTCCTTCAAAGCCGCTTCGGCTCGGTCAACCAGTTCAGCTGGCGATCCTGCCTGGATGGCGACACAGACCCTGCCCACACGCAGCCGCATTCCGGCGTGGACAGGGCTTGGCGTCGCAATTGCGGCAGCATGGGACATAACTCAATTGACGCATATTAGATGGGTTGCGGGCCGGATGCAACAGAAGAAGGGCGCCCGAGCGTCACCTCCCTGGACGGTTTTAGGGCCGCTATTGCCAGAAGGTAAGGCCCTTATGGGGCCGGGCACGGGGCGAGTCACCGGGACCTGCGTCCAAGTTGCGGCGCCGACGCCAGACCCGAGGCCGTATCGGAAACATCGTAAAACGCTGATAATATGCGCTTTATTCGTGGCGCGGATTGAACGCCAGACTCGCGAACCACAGGCAATTTGTCCAGTACTCACAGACCGCAAAGCGCTCTGCGGGCGAGCTGTGGCACCCTAGACCTTGGAGGGTAATCGCACATGTCCGCAGGAACGCTGGCTCCCGTCGCAACCGTAGAAGACATCCATGTCTGGGAGGCAGGCGGAGCCGATTCCGCCGACGTGCTAAGCGCCTGGGTCGGCGCTCGACTTTCGGCGCACGAGGCGGCGCTCGCCTCACTCCTCGCCGTCGCAGGCCCGCGCACGCCCGAGAATTCTCTGCGCTTCTACGATGCGGCCATCGAGCAGTTGACCCTGGCAGGCGCGCAGGCCGGCATCCTCAACTCCGTCGCTGCCAACAAGGCGGTACGCGATCAAGCACAGATGGAAGCGCAGCGAGTGGCCATGGCGGGAAGTGCTCTCAGCTTGAACCGCGCGGTCTACGATGCGCTCGCGGCCATCGATCTCACCGGAACCGATCCAGCGACAAAGCATTATGTTGAGCGCACGCTGCTGAGCTACCGGCTGGCCGGCGTCGACCGGGACGAGGAGACGCGCAATCGTCTGCAGGCGCTTCACGAAAAGGCGACGAAACACTCGCTCGAGTTCAGCCGCAACATTCAAGAGGGGGGCAAGACCATCGAGGCTCTGCCGGCCGAGCTCGAGGGACTGCCGGCCGATTATATTGCTCGCCATCCGGCTAATACCGAGGGCCGAGTCATTCTCTCCACGGACCCACCAGACATGCAGCCGGTGATGACGTTTGCCGCGAATGCCGCGTTGCGCGAGCGCATGTTCCTCGCCTACAACACTCGCGCCTATCCCGAAAACAAACAGATCCTCCTCGACCTCCTCGCGACGCGGCAGGAGATCGCGACTGTGCTCGGTTTTCGCAGCTGGGCCGATCTGGCTACTGCGGACCAGATGATGGGCTCGGCCGCTAACGTGCGCACCTTCCTGGCCAAGCTGAACGACGCCAGTCGAGATGGGGCTCAGCGCGAGCACGAGTCAATCCTCGATTTCTCGCGCAGCCGAGAGCCAGGAGTGAGCGAGGTTGACATTACCAGCCGCGGTTATTGGTACGAGCAGTTCCGCCGCGCCCAGTTCGACTTCGACTCGCAGTCGGTGCGGCCTTACTTCCCCTACGCACAAGTCGAAGCCGGGGTGCTCGATACCGCTGCGAGGCTCTTCAAGATCGAGTTCCGCTCGTCTCAGGCCCCTGCCTGGAACCCCGCCGTTTCGGTTTTCGATGTCCGCGAACGAGGCGAGTTAGTCGGCCGCTTCTACCTCGACATGCATCCGCGCGAAGGCAAGGATAAGTGGTTCTCGGCGGCACCTGTTGTAAGCGGCGTCCGTGGCCGCTATCTGCCTGAAGCCGCGCTCATCTGCAATTTTCCCGCAGGTGATGAGAGCGATCCGGGCCTCTTGCAGTACTCCGATGTCGTGACATTCTTTCACGAGTTCGGCCACCTGATGCATGCGATTCTCGGGGGCCGGACGCAATGGGCAGGCCTCTCTGGCTTTGCTACAGAAGGCGACTTCATCGAAGTTCCATCGCAGATGCTCGAAGAGTTCTTCCGCGACGAGAAGCTGCTGCAGGCCTTCGCGAAACACTATCAGACCGGCGAAGTGCTCCCAGCCGATACGATTCGGAAGATGAAAAAGGCGGGCTCGTTTGGCCGGGCCGATTGGGTGCGAGCGCAACTCTACTACACCACACTCTCTCTCGATCTGCACGATCAGGAGCCGGCGCAGCTCGATCTCGACGAGATCGCGAAGCGACTTTATCAGAGCCTGCAGCCCTGGACATGGCTGGAAGGCAATCGCATGTATGCCAGCTTCGGCCACCTTACCGGGTACTCATCGAACTACTACACCTACGCCTTCGACAAGGTGATCGCGCTCGACTTCTTCGCGCAATTCGATTCCGCCGACCTCCTCGGCTGCGAGGCCGGAGCGAAGTATCGGAGGACCGTCCTCGAGCAGGGCGGGTCTAAACCAGGAAGAGAAATGGTGCGCGATTTCCTAGGTCGTGACGAGGAGTTCGCTGCATTTTCGAGTTGGCTGAATGAGGAATTCGACGACCAGCCTGCCTGACCCCTGCTTAGGGGTCGCCATGCCGCAAAATTGGAGGAGCCCAGTATGAGCCAGTTTCATATCGCCCAAGTCAACATTGGACGCATCCGGGCGGAACTGAACGATCCGATCATGGCCGGCTTCGTCGAACGCCTCGAGGAGATCAATTCATTGGCGGATTCTGCCCCGGGATTTGTCTGGCGTCTGCAGACGAGCGAGGGCAACGCAACCTATTTGCGTCCATTCGCGGATGAACGCACACTGCTGAACATGTCGGTTTGGGGAACGGTCGAGGCCCTCCGTCATTTCGTCTTCAAGACTGCACATGTCGAGCTGCTGCGCCAGCGTCACGCATGGTTTGAAAAGTTCGAGGGGGCTTATTCCGCGCTGTGGTGGGTCCCGGCTGGGCACATCCCCGGTGTCGATGAAGCGAAGCAACGGATCGCGCACCTCGACCGGAACGGTCCCACGCAGTTTGCGTTTACGTTCAACGCTGTCATTCAGCCCGATGAGACATTTCAGCAGGGAATCGACTGGTCAGCATTTCGCCCCTGCGTCGCAGGGTAGTCCCATGACTGCATCTGACTTTCGCCGCATCGCGTTGAGCTTCCAAGACGCCGAAGAGGGTTCGCACATGGGCCAGGCGGACTTTCGTGTTGGCGGCCGCATCTTTGCGACTCTGGCAGCAGAGAAGCAGGGTTACGGCAACTTGTTGCTTACTCTCGAGCAGCAGGCCGCCTTTGTGGCCGAACTGCCCGAGGTCTTTCTCCCGGTCTCAGGAGGCTGGGGCAGGAATGGCGCAACCCACATTCGTCTCGCGACAGCGAGCGAAGGTGTGCTTAGCGGCGCGCTGCAGACCGCTTGGAAGCTGCGCCGGGAGAAGAATCAGCAAGCGCGAGCAAAATCAGCCGGATCGGCAAGGAAAAGGGTCGCGAGCGGCGGTTGATTGGAATCAGCTGTGGAAAAACCGAAGGGAGAGCCATCACTTTTAGCAACCTTTCCCCCAAAGATGGCGTCATATCTGGTAACGAGTAGAGGCTTCCCCGAAGCATAGCCCTTCTAAGAAGGTTTACTCCATTGACGGTCCGGTAACGGATCCCTTCTCTTGACCCCCTCAGGATTCCCTCCCTTCAATGCCTCTAGAGCGGGCCTGCCGGAAGGCAGGCCCATTCGCTCTTATTTCGGCGACATGTCGCAGCTAAAATTGACCTGTGAGTACCCTTTCTACTGCGCGCAAGAAGTCCGTTAAGCCTGACCTCCAAACGGTGGATGAGATATTTTCCGTCGGCGGCCTGGTCCACAGCGGTCGGAGTGCACGTCGGACACAGGGTCGGCCTGCTCGTTTCGATCGCTCCATGCCCGGCGAACTCACGCCTCCAGCGCCAGCGCCGGTCGTGTCGGCGAATGGTGTGCGCGTCCTGAAGGTCCCTTCATGGCAGTCACCCTCGTGGCTGTGGAACGGATTCAGCACTCGACAGGGAGGGCAAAGTCACGCGTACACCGTGGAAGGTGCTCCGGGTGAGTTGAATCTGGGCTTTACGGCTGACGACGATCGCAAGGCGGTGATCTCAAACCGGCGCCTCTTGGCCGAAGCGGTGACGGGTAGTGCGGATACACCCCTGATCACCTTGCGCCAGTGCCACTCCAAAATCATCGCGATTGCTTCAGTGGATCGCGCTGTGTCGGCGCGGGGGGACGGGCTAATCACCGCCGAGGCCGGATTGCTGCTCGGGGTCCAGACCGCCGATTGCATTCCTGTACTGTTGGCAGACCGCAGACAGCGGGTGGTCGCCGCCTTTCACGCCGGCTGGCGCGGGACGGTTCAGCGCATCGTGGAATCCGGGGTTGGCAAGATGCGACTTGAGTTCAACTGTCGCCCGCAGGATCTGGTTGCGGCGATCGGCCCGGGCATCGGAGCCTGCTGCTATGCCGTCGGTGAAGAACTCGTCTCTGCTTTCGAGTCTCAATTTGCGTATGGCCGCGATCTCTTTCATGAGGTCTACGACACCGATTCGGTTCGAACCAAATACCCGATGCTCTTCCTCACCCAGCGCGCGCCTGGGCATTCGCCGATTGGGCCGAATCTGCATCTGGATTTGATCGAGGCCAATCGCCGGCAGCTCCTGGATGCCGGCTTACCGCCTGAGGCGATCCAGACTGTTGGCGGTTGCACCAGCTGCCAGCGCGATCTATTCTTCTCGCACCGTGCGTCGAAAGGGCATACGGGACGCTTGATGAGCGTCATCGGAATCCGGCCATAGTTGGCCGATCCCGGCCCGACGACAGCAGGTCAGCGTGACGCTCACGTCGAAAGGGCTTCCATCTTCCTCAGGATGCGGAGGGCCGCGTGGCTGCAGCTTCTCCCGGATTCACCAGATCGCGCAATTCCTTCGAGGGCTTGAAGTAAGGAACACGCTTGGCGGGAACCTCCACACGCTCTCCGGTCTTTGGGTTGCGACCGATCCTCGGGTTGCGCTGGCGGATGCGGAAAGAGCCAAAACCGCGAATCTCGATCTTGTCTCCGCTCTGTAAGGCGGAGATCACTGAGTCGAACACTGTCTCTACAATGACTTCTCCGTCGCGGCGGGTGAGATCGCCGAGCCGGGTGACCTTTTCTACCAAGTCTGCCTTTGTCATGTACTTGAGACCTCCGCAGATAGCATATCGGGATTGTCCTCGGAGAGGGACGAAAAATCAAGTTGAGCCTGGTCCTGATCCTTTTGGATCAATTACATGGCTTGATAGCGTCAATCCTTCTGCCGTCTCAACTGAGGTTCACCTTCTGCGGTATGATGACCCTTATCTGCCACGAAAGTGAGGCAGGGGTGGGGATTGTGCCGCATCCGAAGTACAGCATCGTGATACCTGCTTTCAATGAGAGCGGACGCATTCCGGCGACCCTTGATGCCGTGATTGGGTGCGTTCGCGCCAACTCGTGGGATGCGGAAATCATTGTCGTGAACGACGGTTCCACAGACAACACCGCCGAGATTGTGCGGAATATTGCTCGCCACGCGTCTGAGTTGAGGATGATCGAGAATCTCGGTAACCGCGGCAAGGGCTACGCAGTGCGCAACGGCGTTTTGCATGCTCTGGGCGACATAATCATGTTCACCGATTCCGACCTGTCGGCGCCTATCGTTGAGGCGGAACGTCTGTTTGATGCGATCGCTGGGGGAGCTGACATCGCGATTGGGTCGCGATGGCTCGAGTCAGGCCGCCAAACGCACCGCCAGCCGCTGTACCGTCAGTTTTTTGGCCGCTGCTTTAACACCGTTTGCCGCATGGTGATGCGTCTACCTTTCGCCGATACGCAGTGTGGATTCAAAGCGTTTACTCGCGAAGCCGCGCAAACAGTGTTCCAGCTTCAGACGATCGAGCGGTGGGGCTTCGATCCTGAGATCTTGTTCATCGCTCTCAAGCGTGGCTTCAAAGTCCAGGAAGTGCCTGTGAGCTGGGCGCACGACGCGCGCACCCGCATGAGCTACCTGCGCGACGGGATGCAGATGCTCAAGGAGCTTGCCATCGTACGTTGGAATGCGCTGACCGGTCACTACAATCGGCGAATCGAAGCCACCTTACGCACAGGTGAGGTCCGCTAGCCCCGTCAGCCCGCTGCTCACTTGATCTCCCGCCGCGCTGTAACCCGAACGGTGCGGTGTTGCTTGCATTGCACGACCGAGTGAGCTTCCAACGGTGTGCGGCTACTTAATCATCCGGCCTTCTCCCGGCTTCACATCGCCACAAGCCGATCCCTGATACGTCGAGACCATCGTTACGGTCATCGTCATAGGCTGGGGAAGCGCCGGGTTGGTAATCTTAACGACCACGGTGCCATGGGTATGCTCTGCGCTGTCGATCAAAATGTCGGCGTGCGCGTTGTTCGTCCCGCCCCGCTCCGATGTGCAAACCTCGTCGAATGACACTTCGTGCGAGTCCTGATGGAGATTTGACAGGGTGCAGCCATGTTGCTGCCGGGCATTGAATCCCTGGATGTCGCTCTTCCATTTGTCCGGAGTGAGGCATGATTGCGTCACATGCGCACGCCCCATGGCCGCCGCCATTCCTGCCATCGGCGTGTTTTCGACTCCCGTCACCGTCGAGTTAGTTTCGGTTTGCCAAAGCCCCATCGTGACCGGTGGCACTTCAGAAAGCTGGTTCTGGGCTTGCCCCGCAGACTGGGTTGGGGCAGAAGCGGCGGCGAACGTTGCGAGAGACAGCAGCAGCGAAAATGCCTTTCTTTTCATCGTTCCGATTTCCCCCGTGCGACAAGTGCGTTGCGAGGACTTTTTTGGCTTATACCACAGCATCGTTACAACTCGCCAGAGCACGCTGCCAGTCGATACTGAGCAGGTGTATCATGCCTTCTTGTCCCTGGAAGGAAGATGCAGGCGCCAGTGACTATGCTTCCGGCGAAAGAGAGAAATACGTCCATCTTGCCCCGTTTGAAGTGCTGACGCTTGACATCCTGCCCTTGGATTCCGCGCGCAGACGAAGTTGTGAAGGAGGGGACATATGACTGGACCAACACTCCTCGTTCTGGCGGCCGGTATGGGTAGCCGCTATGGTGGGATGAAACAAATCGATCCGGTGGGCCCGGAAGGCGAAACGATCATGGACTATTCGATCTTCGATGCCGGCCGTGCCGGCTTTACGAAGGTCGTCTTTGTCATCCGCAAAGACATCGAGCATCAGTTCAGGGAGACCATAGGTACGCGTTACGACAAGCGCATCAAAGTAGAGTACGTCTTTCAGGAAGTCGGCAAGTTGGTGCCTCCTCTTCTTGAGCCAGCGCGCCGTACCAAGCCATGGGGTACGACACACGCTATTCTGATGGCGTCGTCCACGATTCATGAACCGTTCGCCGTGATCAATGCAGACGATTTTTACGGCCAGGAGAGTTTCCGCGCGTTGGCGCGCCATTTTCAATCGGGATCGTCCGACTACGCGATGGTTTCGTTCGTCCTCCGCGACACCTTGTCCGATTTTGGCTCTGTCGCGCGTGGCATCTGTACGTTGGATGCGAGTGGTTATTTGAGCCAGATTGCCGAGCTCAAGGGAATCGAACGTGTTGGCGGCCACGCCGTGAATACCGACGAGGCGGGACACGAGACAAAGCTCAGCGGAAACGAAGCGGTGTCGATGAACATGTGGGGCTTTACACCTCAGGTTTTCCCGCAACTGCTCGACCATTTTCAGGAGTTCCTTTATGAACACGCCGGCGATCCAAAGGCGGAGTGTTATATTCCAAGCACAATCAACGAACTCATCGCAAATGGGGAAGCACGCGTAAAGATACTGCCCGGGAGTGGTTCCTGGTTTGGTGTGACGTATCGCGAAGACCGACCTCATGCAGTCGCGAATATCCGCCGTCTTGTAGAGGGAGGCTACTATCCAAACGGACTCTGGGCTTGAGGACAGGATTCGCGCCGTCATGCGCCACTTCGCAATCGGTGGCGAGTTTGCCGGCGCGGCGCCCTACGGCAGCGGTCACATCAACGATTCCTACTGTGCCGTCTTTCATGACAACGGCCGGCGCGTGCGTTCCATCGTGCAGCGCATGAACCACCATATCTTTAAGGATCCAGTCGCGGTGATGGAGAATATTCAGCGCGTCACGGCCCACCTTGCCCATCAATTGAACGGTCAGTCCGACTGCGATCGCCGCGTGCTCAGCCTCATCCACGCACGGGACGGCCGCACCTGGTTTGAGGACGGAGATGGAGATTTTTGGCGCGCCTACAACTTCATCGAAGGGGCGACGACCTACGACGCGGTCCAGTCGCCTCAGCAAGCCTTCCAGGCAGCGCGAGCGTTTGGGCGCTTTCAACACATGCTTGCCAGTCTGCCTGCGCCGCGCCTGCATGAAACAATCCGCGATTTTCACCACACGCCCAAGCGCTTTGCCGCTCTTGAAACAGCCATTGCGGCTGACAGTCTCAATCGCGCTGTATTGGCAAAGCCGGAGATTGAATTCGCTCTATCACGCCAGCCAATGGTCGGCGTCTTGATCGAAGCCAACCTGCCGGAGCGCGTGACGCACAACGATACGAAGTTCAACAATGTACTGCTGGACGACGAAACCGGAGAGGGCATCTGCGTCATCGATCTCGACACTGTCATGCCCGGTCTTGCTGCGTACGACTTCGGCGACATGGTGCGCACGACCACCAGTTCGGCCAAAGAAGACGAGCAGGATCTCACCAAAGTGTCGATGGAGTTTCCTCTGTTCGAGGCACTCGTGCGCGGTTATCTCGACAGTGCAGGAGACTTCTTAACCAAAGCCGAAAAGCGGCTCCTTGCTTTTTCGGGCAAACTGATCACCTTCGAAATCGGAATCCGTTTTCTTACCGACTATCTCTCCGGTGACACCTACTTCAAGATTCATCGGGAAGGGCAGAATCTCGATCGTTGCCGAACGCAGTTCAAGCTGGTGGAGTCGATGGAGCAGCAGGCAGATGCAATGAACGGCCTCGTTGGGCATCTGTCCGCATAGCCTGCAGGGACGGCGGTCTGGAATACACTCGTTCGCGGAGAGAAAAACTGTGCAGCGTCATCTGCTGTTCCTGGCGGCCGCAATCGTGGCAATGGCCCAGGCTGTCATCGGCCAGTCCGCTGACTCTGTCAAGCCCGCGCCCTATCAGGTCGCCTGGCAGGATCTCGAATTCGGCGTCATCCTCCACTTCTCGACCAACACCTTTCTCGACCGCGAATGGGGCGATGGGACGGCCAGTCCCTCGGTGTTTAATCCGACGCAATTCGATCCAGATCAGTGGATGCGTGCGATCCAAGCGTCGGGCGCAAAATATGTCGTTTTGGTCGCCAAACATCACGACGGCTTCTGCCTCTGGCCCACGCAGCAGACCGACTACAGCATTCGCAGCAGCCCCTGGAAAGATGGCAAAGGCGATGTCGTCGGCGATGTTGCCCGCGCCGCACGAAAATACGGTCTGAGCTTCGGCGTTTACCTTTCGCCGTGGGATCGCCATGAGCCGAAGTACAAAGACTCTGCCGTGTACGATGCCTACTACAACGCCGAGCTGGAGGAACTCGCTTCGCGGTACGGCGACCTGGTCGAGTTCTGGCTTGACGGGGCAGGATCGGCGGGCCACGTCTACAACTTTCCTAAGATTATAGAGACGCTTCGCACCTATCAGCCCAACACCGTGGTCTTCGCCGACACGGGGCTCTTTGAATATGGCGATGCACGCTGGGTTGGAAACGAAGCCGGCGTGGTCGACTACGAAAACTGGAACGTCATCGATCGCCACGGGTATCTGCGCTGGCGTCCGGTCGAGGCCGACACGCCGCTGCGCAAGCTGCATTGGTTCTGGCATCCCAACGACGAAGCTTCACTCAAGTCCGTTGACGAACTGCTGGCAACGTACGATGCGACTGTCGGTCGGGGAGCGCAGCTTATGCTCGGCGTTGCGCCAGACAATCGCGGCCTGCTGCCCGATTCCGACGTCAAGCGACTGGAGGAGTTCGGAGCCGCGCTGAGTCGGCGTGAAGCGAACAACCTCGCGCTCAAGCACCGGCCCACCGATTCTGAAACAGCCGCCGCTCTCGACGGGAATCCGGACACCTTCTGGTCGGCGCCGGCGGGGTCGCATCATGCCGAACTCGAAGTCGATTTAGATCAGCCCATCACGTTCGATCACGCGCTCATGATGGAGTGGCTGAACGATGGACAGCACATCGAGAAGTACGCAATCGAAGTCTGGGATGAGAATTCCGAAAAATGGACGCGCATTAGTGGAGCCGAGGCCATTGGCCACAAGAAGATCGATGCTTTTCCGCCGGTCACCGCCAGCCGTGTTCGGCTGAACATTCTTTCCAGCGTGGGGCAGGCCCATATCCGGGAGTTCCAACTGTATCGCTGGGGGATTGAAAAGTAGGGGCCGGACACTTGGCCTCAACGCGCCGCTTGCATCAGGTGCTCGGGTACCGCGACATGCGCATGGCAAACCGGACAGAGAACCACGTGCTCCATGTACTCGCGCAGGGCCTCTTCATGGCCGCCCTTTGCTTCGTTGGCGCGCCGGGCGATCCGGTTCCACTCGTCAGGGTCGAGCCGGCGGCTCGCTGCAACCGCGGCACGCTTGTCGGCCTCGGCCGTGATCCAGAGCCGCGTCTTTTCGAAGTAGGTGGTATCGAGCCTTAATCCGTCTTCACAGAATCTGCGTAGCACAGCGGCTCCGATGTCTGGTGTGGCGAGAGGGAGATATCTTGCCAAGGTCGTGCGCTGACCCGCCCCGATTAGGTGCGGAATTCGGTCTTGATTTCCTAAGATGCGAATGCCCGTGAAAGGGATACTTCGAGGGTCTGGCCCTACTGGGCCGGCCCAGGGGCTACCCCCTCCCTGGTGCTCCAGCAACGGTGCAGTGCCTCGGGGCTGGTGCAAATCCACGGTACTTAGATAACGGACTCCGCTCGCGAGCAGCAGAAACCAGGTGAAGCGAAACCATGAGGTTACGAAATCGGCCGCTCAGGCGCAGAACGGCAAAACCGCCGGAACCGCAAACCCGACAAAAGAAGAGCGGCAAGATCGAAGGGGACAGGCAGGAGGACAGATGTCCAGGCCAACGGGCCGTAATGGTACCCAACCTGTGAGTTGTGCCAGAGAGCCCCGCCTTGTCCCCAGCAGAACAGCACAGCCGCGGGAAGAACAAGAAGTGAGCTCGCGATCGCGATCCAAATGACGGCTCGGCTTCTTGTCCAAGAACCGAGGGAACTAATGACCAGCCCAACCGCGCCAGCAATCGTCGCAATGAAGAAGGCCCCAATGCCCAGGCCAATTGTTCCACCGCCGTCGCCGATGCCGAATGCAAATCCGAAGACTTCAAATCCGGCGAAGCAGGCGCTTGCGACCAGCAGCAGAGCGAAACTAAGAGAGGCGATCTTCCCGGTTGAATTCACTCTGTGCCTCAATTCAGCCGCTCAAAGATTCCTGCCGCGCCCATGCCGCCGCCGACACACATGGTCACCATGCCGTAACGGACGTTGCGACGTTTCATCTCCGCGAGGAGTGTCGCGGTGAGTTTAGCTCCAGTGCAGCCCAGCGGATGACCGAGCGCAATGGCGCCGCCGTTGACGTTGACCTTCTCTGGATCGAGGCCGAGTTCGCGGATCACAGCTATTGCTTGCGCGGCGAAGGCCTCGTTCAGTTCGATCAGGCCGATGTCGTCGAGCGTGAGTCCAGCCTGTTTCAACGCCTTGGGCACGGCAAAGATCGGGCCGACTCCCATCTCTTCCGGCAGACAGCCGGCAACGGAGTACGCTACCAGTCGAGCCAGCGGCTCCAGTCCCAATTCCTTCGCGCGCGCTGCGTCCATCAGCACCGCTGCGGCCGCTCCATCCGACGTCTGCGAGGAATTGCCGGCGGTCACCGAGCCCTGCGCATGAAAGACCGCCTTCAATCCGGCCAGGGCTGCGGCCGAAGTGTCGGCGCGTGGGCCTTCGTCCGTAGTGAATGCGGTCTCGGTCACGAGCGGCTTGCCGGCCTTCGTTCCGGGAATCGCGGTCGTGACCTTGACTGCGATGAGCTCTTCGTCGAAACGATGCGCGGCCTGTGCAGCGAGCGCCTTCTGATGACTTGCCAAGGCGAAGGCATCCTGTTCCTCGCGCGAAATCTTGTAGTGGCGCGCGACGCGCTCGGCGGTCAGTCCCATGGTGAGCAGCGAAGCCGGATAGTTCTCCGCCAGCCACGGATTCGGGCTGGGCTTGTTTCCACCCATGGGAATCATGCTCATGGATTCGACTCCGCCGGCAACGACGACGCGTGCGATACCTGCCTTGATCCGCATATCGGCTTGGGCGATGGCTTCAAGGCCTGAGGCACAGAGCCGGTTCACCGTCGCGCCCGGAACATCGACGGGAAGCTGGGCTCGTAAGGCCGCGAAGCGGGCAACGTTGAAGCCCTGCTCGGCTTCGGGCTGCGCGCAGCCCAGGATGACGTCGTCGATTTCGTTCTTATCGAGTTGAGGAATCCGGTCCAAAGCTCCGCCCAACGCAGCCGCGGCAAGATCGTCAGGACGCGTGGTAGCCAGCGCGCCTTTGGGGGCACGGCCTACGGGAGTACGAACTGCACTGACAAGAACTGCTTCCGGCATAGGAAAAACTCCAGCGAACAGCGATTGAAACTCGTTTGGGAGACTCTGGTGCGACGACCGCTTTCAGGCACGAGGTTATTCGGGTAAGTCGACCAGCGTCCACTTGCCCTTGGAATAGAAGTGATAGACGGTCCTCCGATCCAGCATCGAATCTGCCAGTGCATCGTGGTCGGGCGCAGGAGGCCGAGGTTCCAGCCCAATCTGTGCCTCGTGGACCTGCTCGGGCGATGCCGGATCGATGCCCCAGTTGAATCCCAGCACTCGGCCGGGATCATGCGCCTGCAGCCTTTCCAACTCGGGTGCGGTTGCGAGGATCATGGGCCGTTCCGGTGCGCTGGCGAAGAAGACCATGAGCGAGACAGTGTTTTTGACCGAGCAGAGCAAAGCCCAATCCCGCGATCCCGAGCGCTCGAGCGAAGCCTCAACGACATTTTCCGGCCGGTGCGCTTCATACGTTTGCGGGATGAGGCAGCCGCGTTGGTTGATCAGATTGGCAATCGGCGCGGGCAGCTCGGGAAAAGAACTCGGCGGTAGGCGATGGATCACATACGAGGCTTTGTGGCCGTTGGTGGTGATCTGTCCCGACTCGATGAGCGGATCGGCATTGTGGGGCGGCAGCGGCATCTGGGCGGCGGCGAGGGCTGCTCCCAACCCGAGAAGCGAGAACAGCGAGATAGGAATCTTGCGCTTCATGCCGAAGCTAGTTCCTCAGACATCAATTCCTGAGCGGTTTGCCGGTCTTCAGTGTATAGGCGATACGCTCTTGCGTCTTGCGCTCGCCGCACAGCGAGAGAAAGGCTTCGCGCTCGAGGTCGAGGAGATACTGTTCGGTGACCGGCGTTCCAGAGGTGATGCGGCCGCCGCAGAGAATGTACGCTGCCCATCGCGCCACCTTCTGGTCGTGTTCCGAGGCGTATCCAGCTTCACCCATGAGATAAATGCCGGTCTCCAGCGTGCCCAGAGAGTTCAATCCTGGAGCAGGGATCTGCGTGCGCGGAACCGGCGCCGCGTAGCCCGCTTCTGCCAGCGCGGATGCGACCGCTTTGGCGTCGAGCAGCAGGCGTTCGCGGTTCAGTGTGATGCGGTCGAGCGACGCGAGAAATCCGAGCCCGCGCGCCTCCGCCGCCGAGGTCGATACCTTGGCCATCGCGATGGTTTCGAGGGCCCGCTTGAGTCCGTCGGCGACTTCAGCCGACTGCGCAAAGCGCGAAGGCGGGTCTTTCGGATCAGGCGGGGCGAGGGCTGCGGCGTTGTCGAGTGCGCGCAAGAGCATTTCCTTCGTTCCGCCGCCCCCAGGAATGAGGCCGACGCCCGACTCGACCAGGCCGATGTAGGTTTCGGCGTGCGATTGACGTCGCGCCGCGTGCAGGCAGATCTCGGTGCCGCCCCCGAGTGTCATGCCGAAAGGAGCGACGACCACGGGGCGCGGGCAGAACTTAATTGCCGCCGTCATTGCCTGGAAGGCGCGGATGGCGAGGTCGACCTCGTCCCAATCGCCCTCCTGCATGGCGAGCAGCAACTGCATCAGATTTGCGCCGACGCTGAAGTTATCGCGGTCCCCGGTGAGGACGAAGCCGGTGAAGTCGCGGACGGCATCCGAATCGGGTCGCAGAACAGAGGTGGTCAAGGCCACCACATCGCCGCCGATGGCATTCTTCATCGAGTGCAGTTCGATGCAGCCGATGCCGTCGCCGAGATCGACGAGGGAAGCTGCGGAGTTGCCGCGAACCATACCGTGGGCGCGGCGGAAGTCGGCGACGCGTGCATGCCCGGGCTGCTGCGGAATCGCGTCCCATGCACCGGTTGAAGGATTGAAGCACTGCGGTCCGTCGGGCGAGTACCAGGAGAGTTTTTCGGCCCCGGGAGTTGCATCGAGAAGATCGCGCACAGCGATCGAGACAGGGATATTCATCGTCTTCATGCGGACTACGGTCTCGCGCAGTCCGGCCGCATCCCACATCTGGAAGGGTCCGAGCTCCCAGTTGAAGCCAGCGCGCATGGCGGCATCGATTGACGGTACGTCGTCCGAGATTTCGCCGATGCGGTCGGCCGCGTAGTTCCAGAGTGAACTGAGAAACGGCGATAGAAACTTCGCGGCTTTGTCTTTCGCGGGATCATTGGCCAGCAGCAAACGAAGGCTCTCTTCGACGGTCTGTGCGTTCTTGGCCATCTCGAGCGCGGGCAGGGAGGCCTTTGCCGCCGGACGATACTCAAGCGCTTTCAGATCAAGAACGAGGCGTTCTTCCTTTCCATCAGAGCCGCGCGTCTTCTTGTAGAACCCCTGGCCGGATTTGTCGCCGAGCCAGCCGCGCTTCACGATCTCAGCCAGAATCTCAGAGAACTTGCCCGGCACAGCGCCTGCGGGAAAGTTTGCGGCCACGTGCGCCAGAACATCGATGCCGACCATGTCGGCGAGCCGGAATGTGCCGGTGCGCGGCCAGCCGATGGCCGGGCCAGTCAGTGCGTCGACTTCCTCGATGGTCAGTCCCTGCTCCAGCATCAGAGTTGCCGCTGAAAACATCACCGCGACGCCGATACGATTGGCGATGAAGTTGGGGGTGTCTTTGGCGAAGACGATTTGCTTGCCCAGGAGGCGGTCAGCAAACGCGGCAAAGGCCGAAACAACGGCCGGGTCGGACTCTTCCGTCGGGACGATTTCGAGCAGACGCATGTAGCGCGGCGGATTGAAAAAATGAGTCCCGAAGAAACGATCGCGCTTGGCGCCCAGCCCCGCGACGATCTTCTTCACGGGCAAGCCCGAGGTGTTGGTGGTAAGTACAGCCTTGGGACCGAGATAGGGCACGACGCGCCCGAGGAGCGCCGTTTTGATCTCGAGATTCTCGGCAACGGCCTCGATGATCCAATCACACTGCGCGATCCTGGGCAGGTCGTCATCGAAGTTGCCGGGGGTGATCAACGCCGCTTGCGAGGCGTCATAGAGCGCCGCGGGCCTGCTTTTGGTCAGACCGGTGAGTGCAGCATTCGCCAAACGGCTGCGCGGGCCATCTCCCTCGGGAACCATGTCGAGGAGGAATACAGGAATGCCTGCGTTAGCCAGATGAGCGGCGATGCGTGAGCCCATCGTTCCCGCGCCAAGGACTGCAGCGCGGCGCACAAGAAGCGGTTGCGCGGCGACGCCGAGGGCAGATGCTGCGACAGCGGTACTCATGCGATTCTCCTCGAACGCGGGCGAACGATACCGCCCCGAGCATACGGAAGTGCGCAGCAGCGGGTCAAGGAAGCGGGACCAGCCCAAGAGGTCGGCCGGACATCATTTCTGCAGCAGCTTAAAGGCATGCGACCATTGGTTGCGCAAGAATCCGGGAATGCACCACAACATGCAGAGCGGTTCGATTGCGCGGGCCGCTTCGGCGGAGCCCATGTCGGCGGCTTCCCAGCCAAACTGATCGCAAATGCGAGCAACGGTCTTCTTGGCAGCTTCATGGTTGCCGCAGATGAACATGGTCGGTTTGCCATCGGCAAAATGCGGATTGACCATGAGGTCCTTTCCGACCGAGTTGAATGCCTTAACGAAGTGCGCGTCGGGGAACTCGCGTTGGAGCTGTTCCATCAGCGAATCGGTCTGGCTGGTGTAGAACTGCAGGACGCCGTGGACCGGCGGCGCGTCCGCGATCGGATTGCATGCATCGATAACTGTTTTGTCCGTGAGATGCCTGGCGCCGGCTAAATGGAGTGCATCGGCGGCGACATTGCCTTTGACGGCGAGCACGAGCAGTTCGCCGAACTGGGCAGCCTGCGCAAAAGTGCCGACTTCGGCTCCAGTGCTCTTGGCGGCCCAATCGGCGAGCTTCTCCGGGGAGCGTGAGCCGATCATGACCACCTGCCCGTGTTTCAAGAAGCCGGAGGCCAAGACCTTTGCCACCTCGCCCGAGCCGAGAACTCCCACCTTCATTGCCTGACTCCTTGCCGTACGGATTGGCTTTCTGACCGGCAGATTACACCAAGATGGGATTTATCCCGTATTGACATGCTGTGAAACCTTCGCGCGAAGAGGCGTTCGGTGCGACCTACACCTGCTGTATGCTGATCTTGGATCTCCCGCAAAAGTGGAGTTCTGGCCCCTTGAAATGACCCTTTTCATGCCGAGCACATGGGAAACCGCCTCCGCGCTGGTGCTGGCGGCATCGGCGGCTGCCGTTGCAGTGTGGTGGTTCCGGCGCCGTCGTCCAAGCGCCGACGAGATTGAGCGGGCGCGCCGCATGAAACTGGCGCTCACCGGCCGCCTTGTGGATGGCATGCTGCTCGACGTGCGCACGCTGGCGGTCGGGGATGACCGCACTCTGACCATGCTCGAATACAGCTATCGCATTGGCGGCGTGGAGTACGAGTGCTCTCAGGACGTTACGCAGATGCAGGAGATCGTAGATCCAGCTCAGGTGCGCGCGGGCTTCCCATGTTCCGTGCGCTACCTTCCCGGCAGCCCGCAGAACAGCATCGTTGTAGCGGAGGAGTGGTCCGGGCTGCGGGTCGCACTGCCCGAGCTGCCGACCCAGGGTCCATCGCTTCGACGTACCCCAACCAAACAGAGCTCGCAGGCGGGTTGATCCAGCTCTTGCTGCACCGATTTGATCTAACCAAACTAAGGTGATGGCGAACGGACTGCGCGTTCGTCAGTGGCTGGCAGCGGATTTACTACGGCGGTTACACTGGCTTTATGCATGTCCACGCGGCACCCACCCAGGGTGGATCTCGGACACAATCCGTGCTTCGCTTCTCCCTGGTGGCCACAGCCGCGTATGTGGCGATCACGTTCGTGGCGGGGTTGCGGGCCCACTCTCTGGCATTGCTCTCAGAAGCTGGGCACAACGTCTCCGACTTTCTGGCTTTGCTGCTGAGTTTTGTTGCCGTCTATTTTCAAACGCGGCCTGCGAACGACTCTAAGACGTTTGGATACCAGCGCGCGGGTGTTCTGGCGGCCTTCGTCAACGCTGTAACGCTGATCGTGATTTCGATTTGGATCGGCATCGAGGCCATCCATCGTTTAAATGCTCCCGTGGCCGTGCAGCCCAAACTGATGATGACGGTTGCAGCCGCCGGCGTGGTGATGAACGGCGTGATCGCTGCTCTGCTGTGGGGCGTAGCCCGCGACGTGAATCTGCGCAGCGCCTTTCTGCACATGGCAGGGGACACGCTGTCGACGGCGGCGGTCATCGCGGGGGGCCTGGGCATTCTCCTCACCGGCGAGAATTGGATCGATCCCGTGCTGTCGCTGTTGATCGCGGCATTGATCCTCTGGTCCAGCTACGGCATTGTGCGCGAGACACTGAATATACTGCTGGAGGGCACGCCGCGCGGTGTGTCGCTGATTGAAATTCGCGCCAGCATGGAGGCGGTGGACGGTGTGGTGAATGTGCATGACCTGCACGTTTGGAGTCTTGGGTCGCATTCCAGCGCCTTAGCGTGTCACGTGACCATTGCCGACATTCCCCCATCGGAGAGCGCCTGTATTCTGGTGAAGCTAAATCACATTTTGCGCGACCACTTCCACATCAGTCACACGACGGTGCAGTTTGAACACATCGGCTGCGAAGAGCTGGCAGGCTGTGTGGTACCGATGGAAGAGATGGCCAGCAGCACCGAGAGCCAACACAGCCACGTGCACTAGCAGGGTTTCCCAGGAGGATAGATTTGGTTCGACGCTTCAGCGTTTTCGCGGGATTGTGTCTTGCACTCTTTCTCGCACGTTCTGGCGCACCGGTGCTGGCTGCAACGGAGCCAACCCTTGCGCAACTGCAAGCGTTGACCGGCGAATACACCGACCCGATTGAGCCCGACACGCCGCTGAGTTTTTACTTCGAAAACGGAAAGCTCATCGAGGAATCAGACAGGCTTGTCCCGACCGAGCTGACGGCCCTTTCTGCGACCGACTTTAGCCTGCCGGCTTCGAAAGCGACGGTTCGTTTCGCACTCGACGGGCAGGGGCGTGGTGCAGGGTTGACCGTGTCTTCTGAGCCCGACCATCCCTACCGACGTACTGGTGACCCGGTTCATCATCTCTTCCACGAGTACCAGCGGACCGAGGTGATGATTCCGATGCGCGATGGGATCAAACTGCACGCCGTGGTCCTGAAACCTGCCGACATCGCGATTCCGCTGCCCATTCTGATGCAACGCACGCCGTACGGTGTCGATGGCACGACGCGCGCGTCCTTCTTCTCGCAGCGGCCCGAACTGGCCCGCGATGGTTACATCTACGTTGCCGAGGACATTCGCGGGCGCTACAAGAGCGAAGGCCAGTTTGTGATGAGCCGACCCATAGCGGATCACCGGGACTCGAAGGCGATCGACGAAAGTACCGACACTTATGACACTGTGGACTGGCTGATCAAGAATGTACAGGACAATAACGGCCGTGTCGGCGTGGTGGGCACGAGCTATCCGGGATTTCTGGCGATGGCGGCGGGCATCGATCCGCATCCAGCGGTGAAAGCTATCTCTCCCCAGGCCCCGATGATCGACGTGTGGATGGGCGATGACTTCTTCCATAACGGCGCGTTTCGGCAGACCTACGGCTACGACTACGTGATGGGCCTGGAGTCGAGCAAGGAAAGAACGGACGTCGCCTACGGAAAGGACAAGGACGGGTTCGACTATTTTCTGGAGCGCGGCAACTTCGCCAAGGACGTGAAGCGCTCAGGCTCAAAGCTGCTGCCTACGTGGAGGCTGTTTTTGGAGCATCCGGCGTACGACCCGGTTTGGTCGTTGCGCGGCGTCGAGTATCATCTGACGGCCGTGACCGTGCCGACGCTGAGCGTAGGCGGCACCTACGACCAGGAAGACATGTGGGGTCCGCAGGAGGAGTACGCGAAACTCGAGCCCGAGGATACGAAGCACGAGAACTTTCTGGTACTCGGACCTTGGCGGCATGGGTCATGGGCCTTGTCGTCGCGATACCTGGGGAATCTGAACTATGGCGAATCGATTGGCGACGAATTCCGCGCTCGCATCGAGTCGAAATTCTTCGCGCACTATTTGAAAGGTGAGCCCGGCTTCGATCTGCAGGACACAGCCAGCTTCCAAACGGGCTCGAACATCTGGAGGTATTACGCCCACTTTCCGCCCGCCGAGGCGAAGCCGACGGCCCTCTATCTTGGCGGTGATGGGGTGCTGAGGTGGGACAAGCCAACTGGCGTGAGCAAGACGAGCTACGTCAGCGATCCGGCAAACCCGATTCCGTACCGGCACAGGCCGATCCAGCCCACTTATTCCGAGGGATCGCAGTGGTACAACTGGCTGACGGAAGACCAGCGCTTCGTGACCGATCGCAAAGACCTGGTGGTGTGGAAGCTACCCACGCTGACGAAAGACCTCGTTGTCACGGGAGACGTGGTGGCCGATATTTTCGCAGCAACGACGGGCACGGACAACGATCTGGTTGTGAAGCTCATCGACCAGTACCCGACGGACGATCCCGACGCGAAGATGCGCGGCTACCAGTTGATGACGAACGCGGAGATCTTTCGTGGGCGCTATCTATCAAGTTTTGAGAAACCTGAAGCGATCCAGGCAGGCACCGTGCGTGAGTACAAGTTCAGTCTCCACGATGTGGATCACGTCTTCAAGGCGGGCCACACGATCATGGTCGAGATTCAGAGCACGTGGTTTCCGCTTTACGACCGCAACCCCCAGACTTTTGTCCCGAATATCATGAGGGCCAAGCGGCAGGACTACAAGAAGGCTACGGTCTCGGTCTATGAGGACGCGGAACATCCGTCGCATATTGAAGTACCGGTGATGTAAAGGGTTGAGGCGCACCCGCCTCTTCAAGGGCAGGTCGGGCATTCAGGTACTTACTGGCTTGAATCCTTCGTGCAGGCCGGACCATCTGAGAGAGTGAAGTCGCGGTAGAATAGATTTTGTAGGTATGCAGCTCCACCAGCCCATCCCGGCTCTTCTTTAGCGGCGCTCGCCGCATATATCCCTTCTGCGCCGATTCTGAAGCATTGAACCCACTTGCAAGTCTGCCCCTTTGGGTCGCAGCACGGAGAGCTACCATGATCGATCGTCTGGAACAAATGGAACAACGCTACAACGAGCTGCAGACGCAGCTGGCGTTGCCTGAGATCATCAACGACCACGAGAAGTACACCAAGATTGCGAAGGCCGTGCGCGAGATTGAAGTGCCGGTCGAGAAGTTCCGCGAGCTGAAGCAGGCACACCAGGGACTTGAAGACGCGCGGGCGATGCTTGCCGAGTCGGACCCGGACCTGCGTGCCATGGCCGAGGAAGAGATCGCCGCGCTGGAGCCGCGCGTCGGCGCTATCGAAGAGGAGCTCCGCGTTCTGCTGCTTCCGAAAGACCCGAACGACGAGAAGAATGTGATCCTGGAAATCCGTGCCGGCACCGGCGGTGACGAAGCGTCGCTGTTTGCGGCTGAAGTCTTCCGCATGTATACCCGCTTTGCAGAACAGCATCGCTGGAAGGTCGAAGTGATGTCGCTGTCCGAATCAGGCGTGGGCGGCTTCAAGGAAGTTATCGCGATCATCGAAGGTGCGCGAGTCTACTCGCAGCTGAAGTGGGAGAGTGGTGTGCACCGCGTACAGCGTGTGCCGGCTACGGAGACTCAAGGCCGCGTGCATACCTCGGCGGTGACGGTGGCCGTGCTGCCCGAGGCCGAAGATGTCGACATCAAGATCGAGGCCAAGGACATTCGCATCGACACATTCTGCTCCTCGGGCCCGGGTGGCCAGTCGGTCAACACCACGTATTCGGCCGTACGCATTACTCACCTGCCGACCAACACCGTCGTTAGTTGTCAGGACGAGAAGTCACAGATCAAGAATCGCGAGAAGGCCATGCGCGTGCTGCGTTCGCGGCTTTATGAAGTGGAGCAGGAGCGGCAGAATGCCGAGCTCGCCGCCGCGCGTAAGTCGCAAGTGGGTTCCGGCGACCGCAGCGAGAAGATCCGGACCTATAACTTCCCGCAGAACCGGTTGACCGATCACCGCATTGGCCTGACGATCCACCAGCTCGACCTCATCATGGAGGGCAAATTGCAGCCTATTGTGGATGCACTGATTGCGCACGATCAGGCGGAGAAGCTCAAGGGCGGCGATGACGGTGCAGCGCGGGCGGCCTGATGACGCTGCGGGAGAATCTCGAGCGCGGTGCGGCGCAACTCGGCACGGGACCCCATCCGGAGAAAGCACGACTGGATGCCGAGACGTTGTTGCTGCACCAAATCGGCAAGAATCGCGCCTGGCTGATTACGCATCTGGACGATGACTTTGCCGGCTGCCGTGCGATCGGCTATGAGGCTCTCTTAGATCGACGCGCCAAGGGCGAACCCATTCAGTACATCCTAGGCGAGTGCGAGTTCTACGGTATGCCATTCAGCGTTACGCCAGATGTGTTGATTCCGCGGCCAGAGACCGAACAGCTCGTTGAGAAGGCCGCGCAGTTGATGCCGGTCTTCGATCGCGGCTGTGAAGGATTCTCACCTCGAGTTCTCGATGTGGGTACGGGCTCCGGAGCGATCGCCATTAGCATGGCTCACGACTGGGGCCAAGCTGAGATCACTGCGGTGGACATTTCGTCAGCAGCGCTTGGAATTGCCCGCTCTAATGCGGAGCGCCTTGGCTTCGCAGACCGAATTCGCTTTCTTCAGGGAGATTTGCTCGCGCCCATCGCCGGCGAAGTCTTCGACCTCATTGTTTCCAATCCACCCTACGTTCCGGCGCGGGATCGCGATTCGCTTGCCGTTGAGGTCCGCGACTACGAGCCTCCACTTGCTCTCTTTGCGGGAGACGACGGGCTCGAGGTCTACCGCCGTCTGATACCGGCTGCATATGCGGCCCTTGCGCGCGGCGGATACATCGCGCTCGAGATCGGCTACGATCAGGCGGATGCGGTTCGCGATCTGTTGCAGAGGGCGGATTTCGAACAGGTCGAATTCACGCCGGATTTGCAGGGAATTCCGCGTGTCGTCACTGCGCAGAAGCTCTGAGGCGGTCGCTGATACCGATCCGAGAAACGAACAAGGAATCTGTGCGATTCGAGCGCGCTTCAAGCTATCTGACTCGCTAGTCGTTCATTTATTCTGCTTCCCGAAAGGAAATCTTGCACATGCCAGCTTCAAAAGGTTATGCCGCGTCCGACGCGAAGTCGCCGCTTGCACCGTTTGGGTTCACACGCCGCGAGCCCGGTCCAACGGAGATCTCCGTGGACATACTCTACTGCGGTGTCTGCCACTCCGATCTGCACATGGCACGCAACGAATGGGGCCAATCGATCTATCCGCTCGTGCCAGGTCACGAGATTGTCGGTCGAGTCACTGCGGCGGGCAAGGACGTGAAGAAGTTCAAGAAGGGCGATGTGGCTGCGGTGGGCGTGATCGTCGATTCGTGCCGTCACTGTCCTGCATGCAGCAAAGGAGAGGAGCACTTCTGCCGCGAAGGCGCCACGCTGACCTATGCCGCGAAGGATCGTGTGGATGGCTCGATCACGATGGGCGGCTACTCGAATAACTACGTTGTGGACGAGCGATTCGCGCATACGGTTCCTGCCAATCTGGACATGGCTGCCGTGGCGCCTCTGCTCTGCGCAGGCATCACGACCTACTCGCCGCTGCGTCACTGGAAGGTCGGCCCAGGCAAGAAGGTCGGCATCGTGGGTTTGGGCGGACTCGGGCACATGGGGCTGAAGTTCGCGCACGCGTTTGGCGCACATGCAGTGCAACTCACCACATCGCTCAACAAGAAAGAAGACGCGCTGAAGCTGGGCGCGAACGAGGTAGTCGTCTCGACAGATGCGGGCGCAATGAGAGCGCATGCCAACTCGTTCGACTTCATCCTCGATACGGCTTCGGCTCCGCACGATCTCGACCCGTACCTTAGCCTGCTGAAGCAGGACGGGACCATGACCCTGGTGGGCCTGCCGGAGAAGCCTCCCGCGGTGAACGTGTTCAGCCTGATTACCCGGCGCGCTTCGGTCGCTGGATCGATGATTGGCGGCATGCCCGAGACGCAGCAGATGCTCGACTACTGTGGCGAGAAGAGCATTGTGGCCGACGTCGAAGTGATTCCGATCCAGAAGATCAACGAAGCGTTCGAGCGCATGCTCAAGCAGGACGTGAAATATCGCTTCGTCATCGACATGAGTTCGCTAAAGTAGCCGCGTTCGTTCCGTCAGCTGCCGGTCCGGCCGAACTGGATCGGCAGCCGCGGCGATATGTTTCTCAACCTGTCCTTGACATGAGCTCTGCTGCGTCTTTATGGTTGCCCAAGCCGCACACGCAGCCGGCAATCCCTGATGGCATTCACTGAGCAGCCGGAAGTCTTCCCCCAACGGTCTTCGTCGAGGATTGCAGCCATCCTCACGGACAGCCATTTCCTCATTCCAGCCGCGGTCTTCTGCGTCGGACTCACACTGCTCATCACACTGCACTGATCGATGAGCCAGCCGACCAAGTCCACCGCATCCTTCGGCTCGGCGCACGGGCTGGGCGTGTTGTGTGGGCTTGGCGCGGGTGTGTGGCTAGGTGCCGCCGAGGCGCCAACGAAGCTGGTCAACACGGGACTTTCGCCCTATGCGATCTCGTTGTGCATGGTCGCCGGCGTCTTCACCGCGCGATGGACCGTGCCCACGCTCCTGAAGGGCACTCGGCAGGTGTTCGCCGATCTTTCCGAGCACAGGCATCTCATCCCCGTGGCGATCATCGCCGGAATGCTGTGGGCCGTTGCCAACACACTGACGGTCTTTGCCATCCGCGACGTGGGCCTGGCCATCGCTTTTCCTCTTTGGAATACCAACTCGCTCGTTGGCATCTTCTGGGGTCGTGTTCTGTTTGGCGAGTTGAAGGGCGCGAGCGGCAAAAATGTCGCCAAAGTCGTATTCGGGGCGTTGGCGATTGTGGCAGCAGCAGTCATGCTGGGATTCAGTACGATCCACGGCGATGGGGCGCATGCCAGTCACGCGGCAGGAGGAATTCTTGCGGCGGCGGGCGCGAGCCTGTTGTGGGGAACAATGTATATCCCGTATCGCAAGGCCTATGTCAGCGGGATGAATCCTCTGTCGTTTGTTACCGTGTTCACCGTCGGTGAGTTGGGCGCGGTTTTAGCGCTGGCCTTCGCGCTCGATCGCCAGTCGACGACGTCGGTGCTGTTCTCGCCGGTGTTCCGGCCGATGCTGTTCTGGTTGTTTCTTGGCGGCTTCGTCTGGGTGGTGGGTGACATCTTTCAGCAGTACGCAACCAAGTACCTCGGCATCGGACGCGGCATTCCGTTGTCAAACACGAACCAGCTGTGGGGGTTGGCCTGGGGCGCTCTGGTCTTCGGCGAGCTGGCCCACGCCGACCGGGCGCACCAATTGCTCGTGGTCGTCGGATCGATCATGATGATCCTCGGAGCGCTTGCAGTGAGCACGGCCGTCGCAACCGAGCGCGAGCATACGTCGACCAACAATGCGCTGCTGCGCGAGTGCGATCGCTACGAATTGGATTACGCGCGAGTTCTGAGTGCATACAGCGGGGCTCCCCAAGAACGGCAATTGCATCGCTCGGGATGGGATTATCTAATTCTCGCTGGCGCCCTAGGCGTCTTTGTGGCTCTGGGCGTTCAGGCGCGCCGACCACAACTGGCGATGGATCTGACCTGGACAGCAATTCTGAGTGTGCTGATGGTGGTCTCGGCCGCCGTCTGCGCCTGGAAGCTATGGAAAGTGACGCGGTTCGCGTAGCCCGTACAATGGACTTCATGGGCGAGCTGTCGCTGGTCGATTTGGTGGGTGTTGGACTGAACGCGACAGACACGCTGATCCCTCTCTCGAAGTATCCCGATCGCGGCTCCAAGGTCGAATACAGGCAGGCGTCGATTCTTCCGGGCGGACAAA
Source organism: uncultured Acidobacteriaceae bacterium (assembly GCA_963778705.1). Lineage (GTDB taxonomy): Bacteria > Acidobacteriota > Terriglobia > Terriglobales > Acidobacteriaceae > Telmatobacter. The sequence continues at coordinate 34,246 of CAVZVM010000011.1, read as the reverse complement.
CCGCATCGGCTGTGATCGCGTGCCAGACATGGGGATTGACCACTCGTTATGTCGGCAAGCTTGGCGAAGACGATGCCGCGCGGCTGCACTGCCGCGAGTTTGCGCGAGCCGGTGTGGACGCTCGCATCCTTACGGCGCCTCATGCTGCCAGCGCACATTCGCTCATTCTGGTGGACAACGGCGGCGAACGAACAGTTCTTTGCCAGCGCAACGAGCAGGTTCTTTTGCGCCCCGAGGATCTCAGACAGGAGTGGATCGTGAACGCCCGCGCCCTGTTGGTGGACGGGTTCGAGACGGCGGCAGCGGTGCAAGCCGCGTCCTGGGCAAGAGAGGCCGGCATCCCGGTGATCGCCGATCTCGATGAGATGTATGACGACGTCGAACGCCTTGCCACCAAGGTGGACTATCTGGTTGTGAGCCGCGATTTTCCCACGCGGATGACGGGCGAGCGCAATCTCGAGCTCGCCCTGCACAAGATGAGAAGCCGTTACGGGTGTGCCGTGACGGCAGCGACATTGGGCCAGGACGGAGTGCTGGCGTGGGATGGCGAGCGCTTTCATCTGCGCCCGGCATACTGCGTGAACGTGGTCGACACAACCGGCGCGGGCGATATCTTCCACGCGGGATTCATCTACGGTTTGCTGCAGGGTTGGCCGCTTGCGCGACAACTGGATTTTGCGTGTGCTGCTGCCGCGCTGAACTGCACCAGATCCGGCGCCCGTGGCGGCATCGGTCCGGTCGAAGAGGTGGAGAAGCTGATGGCCACGACGCCCCGTTATGCCGAAGCGCCTGCGGCGGACTGAAGGAACCTGCTCGATGACTGCCAACAAGACGCGCTGCGCATGGACAGGAAGCGATCCCCTGATGCAGGCCTACCACGACGAAGAGTGGGGCGCGCCGGAATTCGATAGCCGGATGCTGTGGGAGACGCTGATGCTCGAAGGCTTTCAGGCGGGGCTCGCCTGGATCACGGTGCTGCGCAAGCGCGAGGGGTTTCGCCAGGCGTTCCGGAGCTTCGACCCGAAGAAAGTTGCTCGTCTGGGCGAGAAGGACATCGTCCCGCTGCTCGAGAATCCAGGCATTATCCGCAGCCGGGCCAAGATCGAGGCGACCATCCAGGGGGCTCGCATCTACCTCGACATGCAGCAGCGCGGAGTCAAGTTCTCGGATTTTGCGTGGGGCTTCGTTGATGGAAAACCGATTCAGAACAAAGGACCGCTTCCCGTCACTACTCCACTGGCAGGGACGATCTCGAAAGAGCTCAAGGCACGCGGATTCAAGTTCGTGGGTCCGACCATCGTGTATGCGTGGATGCAGGCGGTTGGGCTGGTGAACGATCACGCCCAGGACTGCTTCCGGCGCGGTCCGTGTGCACGTGTGCGTCGGCCGGCCTTATAGGCGCGTTCGGGGTTTCACAGACCGAGCGTCCTCGCCGTAACTTCCGATTGCGGGATCAGCGCAGGGACGCGTAGTATTCCCGCTGAAATCGTTTTCAATGGAGATTTGCCATGAACCGTCTTGTTTCGTTGCCGCTTCCTGTTGCCCTCCTCGCCGTCGCGTTCCTGGCGCCAGCCGCGCCCCAGGCGCAGCAAGCCCCATCGCAGGTGGTGGCGCAAACGCCGCCCATGGGGTGGAATAGCTGGAACTACTTTGCCACCAAGGTCGATGACAAGGGTGTGCGTGCAGCCGCCGATGAAATTGTTGCCTCAGGGATGAAGGACGCCGGTTACATCTATGTAAACATCGACGACAGCTGGGAAGGTGAGCGCGACTCAAATGGCGTGCTCCACACCAACGCGAAGTTTCCGGACATGAAGGCACTTGCCGACTACGTGCACTCCAAGGGGCTGAAGATCGGTATCTATTCAGGCCCTGGCACCAAAACCTGCGGCGGCTATGCCGCATCGTTGGGGCACGAGGAGCAGGATGCCAAGATGTACGCCGAATGGGGCATCGATTATCTCAAGTACGATCTGTGCAGCTTCATCCCCGATGTGATGGAGAAGCAGGCTTCGAACGACAAGGCGGCCCAGATGCGCCTGATGCATGAGGCCTACGCGAAGATGGGCAAGGCGCTGAAAGCCACTGGCCGACCTATCGTGTACTCGTTCTGCCAGTACGGTTGGGACGCGGTATGGGAGTGGGGACCGGCGCTGGGAGCCAACTCGTGGCGCACCACAGACGACATCAATCCGCATTGGGATCGGATCTACGCGATCCTCGAGCAACAAGCGGGACTCGAGAAATACGCCGGGCCGGGGCATTGGAACGATCCCGACATGCTGGAGGTGGGCAACGGCAAGTTGTCGCTCGATGAGAATCGCGCGCACTTCTCGATGTGGGCGATGCTGGCCTCGCCGTTGCTTGCAGGCAACGACCTGACCAACATGAAGCCGGAGGTCAAGGCGATTCTGATGAACCGCGACGTGATCGCGCTCGACCAGGACCCCCTCGGCAAGCAGGCATCGCGCATCTACAGCGAGGGCGAAGTCGAGGTGTGGACCAAGCCGCTCTCCGGTGGCGCGCTTGCAGTTGCCGTGCTGAATGCGGGCGACAACCGCTACTCGACGCATCCGTTCCACCTGGATCTGGCGAAGCTGGGACTGCACGGAACGCAGCAGGGCAGGGACCTGTGGAGTGGCAAAGCGGTCGAACTGACTGAGAACATGCCGATCGAGATCGCCAAGCACGAAGTGCTCCTGCTTCGAATCGCAGCGCCGAAGTAGGGACAGAAAAGCGACTGGGTGTTCGGCGGCCCGAGAGTTTTGGCACGGTTGCTGAACAGTTGCGCAAAGAGGTTATACCCCCGCTCGCTCCAGCGTCTTTCGCATCAACGTCGAGTGGATTCCCATGGCTTCGGGTCTATCGCTTCCCGATGGGCTCAGGCGCGTGTAATGTCCGCTCGAATCGAGTTCCCAGGCCTGTCTTCGGTCGCGCAGGCAGAGATCGAGAACCTCCCACAACTTCGCCTTCGCGTGCGCGGCGCGTACCGGCGTCACCACCTCGATGCGTTTGGAGAGATTCCGATACATCCAGTCGGCCGAGCCGATGAAGAAATCCCCATCGACAGGATTTTCGTTCCCGTTGGCGAAATAAAAGACGCGGGAGTGCTCCAAAAACCGTCCGACGATCGAACGCACGCGTATGTTCTCTGTTCGGCCGGGAACACCGGGCAGGACGCAGCAGAATCCGCGCACGATCAGGTCGATTGGAACCCCGACCGACGACGCCTCGCAGAGCGCGCGAATCGTCGCAGGATCTTCGAGCTGATTCATCTTGGCGACAATTCCGGCCGGTTTTCCAGCTTTCCGGTTCTCAATTTCGCGCTGGATCAGGGCGAGGAAACGATGGCGCATCGTGTAGGGCGCAACCAGCAGAGCGGAACAGTCTGGCGCCTGCGCATGTCCAGTCAGATAGTGAAAGAGATTCACAACGTCCCGTGTAATCTCCGGATCGCAGGTGAGGAGTCCGAAGTCCTCGTAGAGCCGGGCCGTCTTCACGTGATAATTGCCGGTTCCTACGTGGACATAACTTCGCATCCGCCCGCCCTCCTTGCGCACCACAAGGGCCGTCTTCGCATGCGTCTTCAAACCATTGACGCCGAACGTGACGTGCGCGCCCACGCGTTCCAACTCGGCCGCCCAATGAAGGTTTCGCTCTTCATCGAATCGTGCCTTGATCTCCATCACGCAGGCGACCTGCTTGCCTTGCTCGGCGGCGCGGATCAGGGATCGAACAAACGGCGTGTCATCTCCTATCCGGTAGGCAGTCATCTTGATCGCCACTGTATTCGGGTCATCGGCTGCAGCGCGGATGAAGTTTTCTACGGTCGCATCAAAGCTTTCGTAGGGATGATGTACGAGGACGTCGCCTTCCTGAATTGTCTGGAAGATGGGGCGTTCCGTGAGCGAGGGCTTAACCAGCGGCGACCATGGCGGATCGCGCAGCTCGGGCACGGGAAGGGAAGCGATCTCGAAGAGCGTGGTGTAGTCCACCTCACCGCTTAGTTCATAGACATCCGCCGATGTCAGTTCGAAGCGCTCCCGCAACATATCGCGGATGCCCTTGTCCCACCCCGGCCCAAACTCCAGCCGCACCACCGGTTCGAAGCGTCGCTGCCGGACTTGCTCCTCGACCTGCAGGCGAGCCTCGCCTTCGGAGGCATCTCCCAGATCGACCTCCGCATCACGCGTGATTCGCACGAGTGTCATCCCGGAGATTGTCATTCCACGATAGAGCTTGTGCACGTTTCCACGAATCAACTCGTGAAGTGGGATCAACAGTTGGTCTTCGTCGTCAATGTCCGCCCTTAGCGGAATCCACTGTTTCAGGCTGGCAGGGACCTTCATCCGCGCTATCATCTGCTCGGCGCGTTCCGGGTCGTACAGCCGGAACGCCCACGAGGTGGAGAGGTTCGAGAGGAAGGGAAATGGCCGTTCCGGATTAATCACCAGAGGCGTCAGAGCCGGCGAAATGTCTTCGTCGAAGAAGGTCGAAGCCTCTTCTCGCTGTGCATCGGTCAGATTGTCCCAGCTGCAGAGTCTGATTCCGTGTCGCGCGAGGCCGGGAACGATAGCGTGTCGGTAGCAGTCCGCCTGCTTCTGCAGAAGGGAGAGAAGTCTCTGGCGTAGCCGAGCAAACCGTGCAAACTGTTCCGTGGTCTCTCCGGCGCGCAGGGCAGAGACGCGCTTCATGAAGAACTCATCGAGATTCGAGGTGAAGATGGCCAGGAACTTGGCGCGTTCTAAAAGAGGTGTGCGTGGATCGGATGCTTCCGCCAGGATGCGCTCGTTAAAGGCGATCCAGCTCAGGTCGCGATCGATCCATACATCTGCCAGCTCCGGCCTGAGCTTCTTGCTGAGCGCTTTGTGATCTCCGTTGGATGCGAGGATAGGATCTGCCGTTGAGGTCGTCATTCTCTTCCTTCAGGGGACGATGGGAAGGCACACGCCGGCACGCCACGACTGTGAAGCTTCGACTTCAATCAGGATAGACTACGGTGCGTGCTGTTCGTACGATCAGTTCAAGGAACGGAACCTCCAGGCACGAAACCTAGAAAAGACTTCTCGTATCGTCGGGCGCGAGAATCCTCTGCTGCGCGAGTCGAGTACGCGCCGTGTCCCAGGAAGTCTGGAATCGTTCAGCGACTTCGCGAATCAGGGCAGCGCCATCGAGGGAGCGTTCCGACAATGCAGCGTGATCCAGGTCCCTGGCGTGGCGAAATTCCCGTACCTGTGCGATTAGCCGGCCGACCGGCATCAGCAAGGCTCCGCAGACATACCCAGCTTGCCACTCCATCCAGTCGTCGTCGCTGAGCGGAACGATGGAATCGCGGCGGCAGCGGTGTAGCCTTGGGCGGGAGTCTGGATGCCCCTCAAACAAACTCAGCCACGATCCTTCCTCGGTCTGGAAAAGAAAATCGTGGAAATGCACATGTCCATACTGGTGGGCGAGAGCAACGCGGAGCCGTTTTTCGAGACTTGGCACCGTTGCCAGTCTCGAGGCGACCTTCACTGCGGGTTTGTGCCCTCGTCTGAATTCAGTGCAAGCTTCTACTTCAGGGCTCTCTCGCCCGAGGCCTGCGTCAAGAGTAAGACTTTCGGATTCCATTTCAACCAAGAGTCGAAGATCGTCGGTACGAATCGGGAAGGAGAGTTCGCCGTGCTTCCTACGCAGGTAGTCAGAGACCAAGGCTTCGCACTGCTCATCGAGTTCTTCAGACGTGTATTCCGGCCTCATGCGGAAGCGCTGCGTTCTATCCCAGACCCATCTCATCTCTCTTCAGGGTCTCACGAACACGATCACCGAAACAGGAGGCGGGCGTCTCTTTGGCATCGGCTCTGCAATTCTGCAAATGCGATCGCTGTTGGGCCTTTTCGAGAGCGATCGAGACTGTCCCGAGGGGACGCGTCACGGACGCTCGAATCGGCCTCTCCGATGATAAAACGGTTGGCAATGTGTAATCGATTCCTTTTGGCTCTCTGCGCCTTTGCACTGATTGCGGTTCCAATGCCGGCGAAAGAGCCGCCTGTATCCATGAAGGCGCATGTGCCGGTCTGGGTCGCGAGCTGGGGCGCCTCGCAGCAGATTCCGGAGCCTCAGAATGCGCTACCGTCGAACGATCTGAAGGACACGACGGTACGGCAGATATTCCACCTGTCGGTAGGCGGTACAGCGCTGCGGGTGCATCTGTCGAATGCGTTCGGGATTGAGGCGCTGCACTTCACCTCGGTCCATGTGGCGCATCCTGTGTCTCCGTCATCGCCGGCAATCGATGCGGAGAGCGATCGCGCGCTCACATTCGCGGGGAATCCGGATGTGACAATTCCGCCGGGCGCGCAGGTGGTCTCAGATCCGTTGGCGTTGCCGGTTGCACCGTTGTCAGATCTGGCTGTGACGTTCCACCTTGATGCGCCGCCAGCGCAGGAGACGGGACATCCCGGTTCGCGGGCGACGTCTTACTTCGTGCACGGCGATCAAGTGAGCGCAGCGGATCTGACCGACGCCAAACACGTGGATCACTGGTACCAGGTGACGGAGATCGATGTGCAAGCCGAGCCGGGCGCAGCGGCCGTGGTGGCGCTGGGAGACTCGATTACCGACGGCCACGGCGCGACGACGAACGGGAACGATCGATGGACCGACGACCTGGCTGCCCGGCTTCAGGGGTCGCCGGCGACGCGGAAGATCGGCGTGTCAAACCAGGGGATCGGAGGCAATCATCTGCTGATCGACGGGCTGGGGCCCAATGCGCTGGCGCGCTTCGATCGAGATGTGCTGGCGCCGGCGGGCGTGCGCTGGGTGATTGTGTTCGAGGGGGTGAACGATCTGGGTGGGCTGGCGCGCGAACATCGAGGTCTCGCCGGAAGAACACGCGACGTTTGTGAAGAAGGTGCTCGCGGCATACGAGCAAATGTCGAGCGGGCACATGCGCACGGGCTGCGCGTGTATGGAGCGACGATCACGCCGTACGCGGGGTCGGAATACTACCATCCAGGGCCGCTGAGTGAGGCGGACCGGGAGGCAGTGAATGAGTGGATCAGAGCCGCGGGACATTTCGACGCTGCGATCGACTTCGATGCCGTGGTACGCGATCCACAACATCCAGATCGACTGCTGCCGGCATACGACTGCGGAGACCATCTGCATCCTTCACCCGCGGGCTACAAGGCTATGGCAGCTGCAATACCCCTGGGCTTGTTCGACCAGCAACAGGAGTCTGCTGCCGTGTCGAATCCGGAGAGGCCTGCTAGGGCTGCGACTGAGCAAAGAATGGAGTTCGCGGACAATCCGAATTTCACGATTGCCGGCGTGACGGACTGGACCGCCGCGGGGGGGCACGGGTCGGATGTGAGCCTGCGTACGAGTGAAGCGCTGAATCGCGAGGCAGTGGCGCTGAAGCCGGCAGACGGAAGCCCGTTAGCCACGGCGGATCAAGCGGCGGAGGCCAGACTGCGGGCGGCGCTGGCGGCGGCGCCGGCGAGCTTCGAGGCGAATCGGCAGCTGGGTTCGTTCTATCTGCGCGAGGGAAAGTATCGCGAGGCTACTCCGCTAATCGAGAAGGCCTTCGAGATCAATACAGGCGACGCAACGAATGAGACCGATCTCGCGCTGGCCTTGCAGGAGACGGGCGATCTGACGCAGGCGCGGCAGCACGTGGAGCATGCCCTTGCCCACGGAGACAGTGCCGATGCGCATCGAGTAGCTGGCGCGATCGATGAGGCGGGCGGCGATCCGTTGCACGCGGTGCATGAGTTTGCCGCAGCCGTGCGCGAAGACGGGAGCGAGCAGAACTATTTCGCGTGGGGCAGCGAATTGCTGCGGCATCGGGCTGTGCTGCAAGCCAAGGAAGTCTTCGAGCAAGGGGTGAAGCTATACCCCAGGTCGTCGCGGTTGCTTACGTCGCTGGGAGCGGCGCTGTTTGCGGGTGCGTTCTACGAAGAGTCTGCGGAGCGACTGTGCGAGGCATCCGATCTGGAGCCGAGCAATCGGGAGCCGTATCAGTTCATGGGCAAGATCGAGGTAGTCGCGCCACATTTTGTGTCCTGCATGGATGCACGGCTGGCGCGGTATGCCGAGCTCTATCCGAACGATTCGCTGGCGAACTATTTCTATGCAATGGACCTGTGGAAGCAGGAGGGGACAACGCTGGATGGGGGAACGCGGCAAAAGGTTGAGTCGCTGCTGACGAAGGCGGTGACGATCGATGCCAGGTGCAGTGACGGTTTTCTGCAGCTGGGCAATCTGAAGTCTTCGCAGAAGGATTATCAGTCGGCGGTTGGGCTGTACGAGAAGGCTATCGGCGCGAATCCGGAGTCGAGCGAGGCGCATTACCGGCTGGGCATGGCCTACGACCGGATCGGCGAGCGGGAGAAAGCGGAGCAGGAGTTTGCCGCGCACGATGCGATCGCCAAACAGCAAGCGGCAGATACGGAACGTGAGCGCAAAGAGATCAAGCAGTTTGTGGTGGATATGCGAGGTAAGACCGCGGCGCAGTGAGTTACCTTCGGACACGAACAGATCACGTGGATCGTGTTGAGAAGCGGATCCTTCGCTTCGCTTTCCCCACGCCGACTTCGTGGGCAGAGATGCTCCGCTCGGGATGACACTGTCTGTAAATTCAAAAGAATCCCATCCGCTCCCTAAGATACTTTTGGTTTGTAGATGGATACGATGCCATCGCCTTCGCGGATGGTGAGGATCTCGTTGGCCTTCACCTGCGTGAAGCGCTCGATCTTCTGCGTGGTGGGCCACTTCACTTCGATGGCGTCGATGGTTTCGATGCTGCCCATGCCGAAGTGAAGGCGCAGATCGCTTTGCGACATCACGCTGGTTCCGCTGTGCACCTCATCGATCTGGATGTGCTTGCCGGTGATGACGCGGACGCGCGCGCCGATTGCGGTGCGGTTGCAGATTTTGCCGATGAGTTTGAGTTTGATCCAGTTCTGCTTGTTGCCTCCCGCGTTATGCAGCAGGGACGGCAGGTCGTTCATGTTGTTGATGAGGACGTCCATGCCGCCGTCGTTGTCGTAGTCGCCGAATGCGGCGCCGCGGCTTGAGAATCGTGCGGTGATGCCGGGACCCATCGTGGCGGAGACATCCTTGAAGCGGCCGTTGCCGAGGTTCTTGTAGACCAGGCGAGGGTTTTTGAAGGTCTCGCCGAAGTTATAGTTGTCGATCTCGGGATAGACGTGGCCGTTGATCTGCACGATGTCGGCCCAGCCGTCGTTGTCATAGTCGATGAAGCCGCATCCCCAGGCGACGTAGTTGCTATTGATGCCGATGCCGGAGTTGAAGGAGAGATCGCTGAAGGTGCCGTCGCCGTTGTTGTGGTAGAGGTCACAGGTGTCGTCGGCGAAATTAGTTTTGAATATGTCGAGCCAGCCGTCGCAGTCGTAGTCGGCGACGCCGATTCCCATGCCGGCCTGCTCGTGTCCGTCGTTGTTGTAGGCGCAGCCTGCGAGAACGGCAACATCGGTGAAGGTGCCGTCGTGGTTGTTCTGGAAGAACATGCTGGGCATGGAGTCGACAGCGACGTAGATGTCGGGCCAGCCGTCGTTGTCGAAGTCGTAGGAGACCGCACTAATGGAGTAGCGCGGACCGGGCTTGAGGATGCCGGCCTTTTCAGACACATCAGTGAAGGTACCGTCACCATTGTTGTGGTAGAGGAGATCGGTGTCGCCGGGAAGACCGCGCGGACCGCACATGGTGGGCACGCCCTTCCATTGGCAATAAGCCATGTCATTGAGGTCGATAGGCGCGTCGGGATCGAGCTTGACGAAGTTGCAGACGAAGAGATCGAGATGGCCATCGCGATCGTAATCGAGGAACGTGCAACCGGTGCCCCAGCGGCCTTTCTCCTGGTAGAGGCCAGCCCTCTTAGTGACATCGGTAAAGGTTCCATTGCCGTTGTTGTGGAAGAGAATGTTGCGGCCCCAGAAGGTGCAGAAGAGATCGTCCCAGCCGTCGTTGTCGTAGTCGCCCACGCAGACGCCGGTTTGCCAGCCGCTGCGACCAATGCCGGACTTCTCGGTGACATCGGTGAAGGTGCCGTCGCGGTTGTTTTTGTAGAGATGGGTCGTCGGCTCTTTGCCCGGCGGCCAGTGTTCGTTGATGCGACTGCCATTGGTGAGATAGATGTCGAGCCACCCGTCGTTGTCGTAGTCGAAGAAGGCAACGCCGCTGCCTTTGGTTTCGATGATGACGCGCTTGTGATCGGTGCCGCCCCAGACGTTGGGAGCGGTGAGCCCTGACTCGCGCGCCACGTCGATGAACTGCACGGGAGAGGGGGGGGCAGAAGGGGCGGCGAGAACGAGGCGCTGATTCATCGAGCGCCAGAGCGGCGTGGTGAGGACGTCGAGCAGCGTGCTGCCGAGAACGAAGGCGGATGATCCGAGAAAATGACGGCGTGGAAGAATCATGGGATGAAGAGAATTATAGGAAGCATCCTTTGACGATGGAAATTCGGTTTGTGCGAGTTGCCGCAGTGTGGATTCATCGAGGAGTCACCCTGGGGAAGGGATGAGGCACGATGCCCTGCCCTTCTTTGACCGCGATGATCTGATCGATGGGAACATTTGTGAGCTTGTCGACTTGACCGCTGGGCCAGGTGATCACGAGCGAGTCGATTTTCGTATGCTTGCCAAGGCCGAAGTGAATGCGGGGGTCACTCGCGGACATATAGCTGGATCCGCCGGTCCTTTGCGCGGTGCGGACGAAGCCCTGAGCGGAGAGCCTTAATTCTGCGCCGATGCCGTCGCGATTCGATTTGGTGCCGATGAGCAGAACCTCGAGCCAGTGGTTGCCGTTGTTGACGTTGTTGCGCATGAGCTCGGGGTAGTCCCCGCGTGCGATGACGGCTAGCCCGACCGCGCCGTCGTTGAAGAAGTCGGCAGTAGCGAGACCGCGACCGGCGATGGGATGGATAAAGTCGGGGCCGAGAGAGTCAGAGACCTTTTCGAAGTGGCCACCGCCGGTGTTGTGGAACATCAGCAGCGGTTCTTTGTAGGTGACTTCGCTGTGGTAGAGGGCCACGTTGTCGACCATGGCTCCGTTGGCCTGTACGATGTCGGGCCAGCCATCGTTATCGTAGTCGATGAACTTGGCGGCGACGCCGCTGAGGGTCATGGCTTTGTTGCCAATGCCAGAGCTGTACGTGATGTCGGTGAAGGTGCCGTCGCCGTTGTTGTGGTAGAGGCGGTTCAGCTCGAAGTCGAGGTGAGTGATGTAAAAGTCGAGGAGGCCGTCGCCGTCGACATCGGCGGCGTCGATGCCCATGCCGGCTTCGTAGCGGCCATCTTCGCTGGCGGCAAGCCCGGAGATCAACGAGACATCGCTGAACGTGCCGTCGTGATTATTCTGGAAGAGAAAGTTGGGCCAGGTGTCGTTGGCCATGGCGATGTCAGTCCAGCCGTCATGATTGAAGTCGGCGAGAACGACGCCCATGCCCTTGGACTCGGGCATGCCGATGCCGGACTTGTCGCTCACGTCGGTGAAGGTGCCGTCGTGATTGTTGCGATAGAGTTTGGTCTTAAGGCCACGATAGTTATTTGGGCTGCAGTAGGAGCGATAGCCGGGCGACTTTTCGCCGCACCAGGGATTGTTCTGGGGAGACCAGTCGAGGTAGTTGGCCACGACGAGATCGAGCCAGCCATCCTTGTCGAAGTCGAACCAGCCGGCGCTGGTGGACCACTGACCTTCGTCGGCGACTCCAGCCTTGGCTGTGACATCGGTGAAGGTGCCGTCGCCGTTGTTATGGTAAAGAATCGCACGGCCATAGCCGGTGACGTAGAGATCGGGATAGCCGTCGTTGTCATAATCGCCAACGGCCACTCCTTGTCCGTAGTGACCTTCGCCGCCGACGTGAGCCTTGTCGGTGACGTCAGTGAAGGTGCCGTCGCCATTGTTGCGATAGAGGGCGGAGCGCAACTGGTGAGCTGGCTTGTAGGCGTCGGTGGCTCCCGCCTGGACGAAGTAGAGGTCCATCAGGCCATCCTGGTCGTAGTCGATCCAACCAACGCCGGTGCCCATCGTTTCCAGGTAGTACTTTTCGTCGGATTCAGTCGAATCCTGCATGAATGTGATGCCGGAGGATTTGCGAATGTCAGTGAACCATGGCGTGGATGGGGCAGGCGCTGGAGCCGGGGTTTGAGCGGGTTTGGCCTGCAGACGATCGGTTGTGCGGGGGCCGGCAGCCGCGATGATGAGCGCGCAGGCTAGCGCGGCGCCGCAACAGCGGACGGCGAAGGGCCAGTCTGTATTCCTCTCAGCGCTCATAGGGTTCGGTCAGCAAGAGAGAGCGCGAGTTGGAGGAACTGCGCCTTCTCATTCTGTGTGAGTGGCTTTGCGGTGAGCGACGAAGAAGATGCCTGATTGAGGACCTGTTCAATGCGATCGATGTCGAGGCTGCTGCGCGCCGAGCTGTTCTTGAAGCGCGCGAGAACTTCACGCGCCTTGTCCACTTGACCGGTCTGGAAGTAGAAGACGCCGAGAGTGGAGTAGCCTCCGGGCCATTGGGGAAGAAGGTCGACAGCGTGCTCAAGCTCGCTGGCGGCTTTGGTCGTGTCTCCTTCGAGAGCCGCGGTCAGGCCGAGGCCCCAATCGAGTTTGCCCGAGTCAGGAATGCGCGTGCGGCCTTGCTGGAGGACGTGTTTGGCTTCGTCGAGATTGCCTCGACGAAGGTTGAGCAGCGCGAGAGAAAGATAGCCCTGATCATTGTCGGGGTTGTGCGCGATTACCTGCTGAAAGATGGCGCTCGCCGCATCGTAGCTGCCGGTGTGCGCGTCGAGGTCGCCAAGCAGAGCCTGGTATGCATTGTCTTTCTTGCCTTCGTCCGAGAGTTTTGCAGCGACTTCGAGCGCCTGGTCGTAAGAGCGTTTGTGGAAATATGCGTTGGCGAGATCGAATTTGACGTCATCCGAGTCGGGGTTGAGGGCGAGTGCTTGCTGGAAGTGAGTGATGGCGTCGTCGTAGAGGCGATAGCGGGCGAGAAGAACGCCGGTGCCGGTGAGGGATCGATAGTCGCTCGAGGTGAGCCGGTCGAGCTGAGTGATGGCAAATCGGGCATTCTCTATGTCGCTTAGCTTCAGATATGCCTCGGCCAAGAGATAGAGGTTCTGGGGCTGATCGGGATGCCTCTTCACCTCAGCGATGAGTTCGTTCACGTCGAGCTGTTGGCGCGCTGCGGGGTTCATTGTCGAGCGGCTGTCGAGGTATTCGAAGAGATGTTCGAAGGGCAAGGGACCAGTGGGCGCATTCTTCGAAAGCGTCTGGAAGGAATGAAGATCGCGTTCCGCTGCGGCGGTTTCGTGCTGGGCACGCTCGACCGTGGCGAGCTTGTAGTAGCCGGTGGCGGGATCGTTGCTTATGCGCACGTAGCGCCGGAGGAATTCCTCAGCCTCGGAGAACTTTTTTGCGGCGATGCGCATGTTGGCGAGCTCAAGCAGAGCCTCGGGATAGTTGGGGTTTACGGCGAGGACTTTCTGGAAGTAGCCTTCCGCGGCAGAAGACTGGCCCTGGCGTTCGGCGATGAAGCCAAGATTGAAGAGGCAGGAGGCGTTACGGGGATCGAGCGCTAGGCCCTTCTCGAAGTAGGGTTTTGCTTCGTCGAAGCGGCCGAGGTTGCGATAGGAGAGACCGAGGAAGGAATAGGAGCGGGCGGAGTGCTCGAGGTCGACGAGCTTGTTGAACTGCTCGATCGCCTTGTCGACCTTGCCGGCCATGAAGTAGCTCTCGCCGAGTGCGGACACGAGGTCGGCGCGCCGCGGAGCGATCTGCACGCCGGATTCGAGGAGCGGGATGGCGTCTTCGTAGTAGCTCTGCGACATGCTGATGCGCGCCATCAGAAAGATGACGTCGGCATTGTTGGGAGCGGCATTGTGGGCGCGGATGAGCAGATCGAGAGCGTCGAGGGGGCGTGACTCGTCGGAATAGGTTTGAGCGAGCATGTACATCGCGTCGACGGAGTCCGGCCGCAGGGCGAGTGCGCGACCGAGAGTCAGCTCGGCTTTAGGAAACTGGTCGTCGCGGAGGAGCGCCAAACCCAGGTTATACACAATTTCGAAGGTGTTGGGCTCGAGCGCGTCGGCTTTGGATAACTCGTCCTGCGCGGCTTTGTATTGGCGTTCGGAGGCGAGCAGGACGCCAAGAGAAAAGTGCACCTGCACCTGGTTGTTTTGCGCGGAGAGTCTGGCGGCTAGACGCAAGGCGTCCGCCGGACGCTTGACGGCGAAGTAGGCGCGGACGAGATTGAATTGCGTCGCGGTATTCTGCGGATGGACACGCTCGAAGTGGGGGATGGCTTCGGCGGGGACGCCATTTGCCATCAACAGAACGCCGAGGTTGTAGTTTCCTTCCGCGTCGGCAGGAGCCAAGCGCAGGACGGTGCGGAATTCCTTCTCCGCGTCGTCCACCCGGTTTACGGCGAGATACAGGTCGCCAAGATTGTTGTGGGTCTTGATGGACTTCGGTTGAAGGGCGAGGGCTCTGCTGAAGGCGTCAAGCGCGGCCGGATAGTCTTTGAGGTTGCTTTCGATGATGCCGAGCAGATTGTAGCCTTCGACACTATTGGGATGGCGCTTGAGCGATTCGATTGCGGAGGTCCTTGCTTCGTAAAACTCGTGCCGCTCGACGAGCTTTAGCGCGTCGCGAAAGTCCGCCGCGGCGTTCGATGCATTTTGCGCGCCGAGAGAAGAAGCACAGATCAGGCAGAGCGCGAGGACACTGTTCCGCTTGAGGGATTGCGATTTGCTCACGGGAATGATCATCGAACAAACTTGCCGTTCACCTTGTATCCTTGACGCTCGACGGTGGTAAACAAATTGCTCATCGTAGCAACTCCAATGCTTGTTTTGCAGCTGTGTCATCCGGTTGGACGCGCAGCAGTTCGAGCAGCACTTGTCGTGCCTGCTCCTGACTGTTTTGCATGATATAGAGCCGGGCGAGATTGAGATAGGACTGGTCAAAGTCAGGAGACACACGTATGCCTTCTTTGAATTGTGTCTCGGCCTTGGCGTACTGCTGCTCGCGGACGAACAGTACGCCGAGATTGTTCAGGGCCTCAGAATAATCGGGGCGCAGCTGAATGGCTGCCTGCAGGTATTGCGCAGCCTGGTCGGCCTGTCCTTGCTGCGCGTAGAGCATGCCAACGCTGTAGTTGACCTCCGGGTCGCGCGGGTCGAGCTGTAAGGCGCGGCTGAGGCAGTCAGCAGCTTTGTCGAAGGCATGGCGTGTGCGATAGAGATTGCCGAGATTGACGAGCGCGATGGTGTAGTTGGGCCGGAGCTGAAGGGAACGCTGGAAGTCGCGGATAGCATCGTCGGTCTGTCCAGACTGACCGGCGAGCATGCCGAGATTGTTCCAGGCTTCGGGATAGTCGGGACGCAGTTTGACGGTCTGTTCGAGGGCCTGGCGCGCCTGGTCGTACTCTTTGCGGCGCAGGCTGAGTGTGCCGAGGTTATACCAGGCGTCAGCGTCGTCGGGGCGGAGGGAGATCACCTGGCGGAAGGTCTCGGCTGCTTGTCTCAGATATCCGTTCTGGTAAAAAGCCACACCAAATGTAAAGAGATTGCGCTGGAAGCCTTCGCCAAGGATCTTTCCCTGGAACGGGAGTGCTTTGTTCAGGCGATCGGCTGCAGTGTGCGGAACGTCGAGGACATCGCGCGGCAGTTGTTGCGGATCGAATGTGCCCTGATAGACCTTGACGATGGAGCCGCTGGAGTCGAGGAGAAAGGATGCCGGAAGGGGAAGGTTTCTGCGCCGATCGAAGAGATGCCGGTAAACGAGGTTGTAGATGCCGGAGACGGTCTCGTCGGCGAAGAGAACGGGGAATGCGAATTGCCTTTGCACGGCGAGCGATCGGGCTGCAGCCGGGTCTTTGTCAACGTTTACAGCGAGAAGAGCGAGGCCGGATGCGTGAAGCAAAGGGTTGCGTTGTTGCAGCTGATCGAGAAGATCGAGGCTCTCGAGAGAGTCTGCAACCCAGAACGTGAGCAGCAGGGGAGAGCCCTGGAAGTCTTTGAGAGAACGGGTTGAGCCAGAGAGATCGGACAAGGAGAATGCAGGAGGGGGCAGAGGTTCGACGAGCCAGGTTTCAACCCGATGGGGAAGCTTTTCGGCGGCTTGGGACGTTGGGGCCAGCGCGGATAAGGCAACAGCCTGCCGAAATGGAGTCGCGGAGAAGCTCTTCTCCCCTTCGACGATCTCGATGCGGTGATCGGCGGGCAAGGAGGCGAACTCCTGGACCAAGCCGCTCGGCCAGCGAACAGCGATGTCGATCGACGAGGCCTCGCCGATGCCGAAGAAAAGCTCTTTGGAGTGTTGTGCGAGAAAGCCGGTGCCGGCCTGCAGGTATTTGGTCTGCTTGATTTCGCCTGCCTGGACAGTGATGGCGGCGCCGATCGCATCACGATTGCTCTTTTGTCCGCGCAGGCGGAAGGAGATGGAGCGGCCGATGCCGGTGAGATTGTTGTGCAGGACGCGCACTTGGGGCGCGTTGCGATTCTTCAGGATGATTTCGAGGCGGCCGTCGCGATCAATGTCGGCGAGTGCGAAGCTTCGGCTGTCTTCGAGTAGGTCCAGACCCGAGGGGCCGGAGATTTCGGAGAAGGTGCCGTTGCGATTGTTGGCGAACAGGACATTGCGAGCGTAGCCGTGCCAGGTGCGATCGGAGCGAACCAGTTCGTTAATGGCATTCCAGCCGCGCTCGTAGGCCAGTGCCGGAGTCGCATCTTCTGACGATTTGGCGACGACCTGCCGCCAGAAGAAGCTGGCCAGATCTTCGCGATCGACACCGGAGAGATAGCCGTTGACGACGTAGAGGTCGGAGTAACCGTCATGATCGAAGTCGAAGAAGTCGGAGCACCAGGACCAGCGGCCCATCTCGACTGCTGCCTCGGGTCCAACGTTCTCGAAGGTGCCGTCGCCGCGGTTGTGGTAGAGAGCGTTGCCGCGGGCATGGCGTTGATAGAGTCCGCGAATGCGCGCGGGGGCCTGGGCGTGGAATTGCGCCTGACTGGAGACGCGCTGACCGGCAGCTTCCCACATGCTGGGCACGTAGACGTCTTGTAAGCCGTCGTTGTCGAAGTCGCACCAGCAGCAGCTCATGCCTGCGCCGACGCCTTCGATCCCAGCCTCGGCCGAGATGTGGGTGAAGTGCCCGCTGCCATCGTTGCGATAGAGCTGCGAACTGCCGAAGTCGTTGACCACGAACAGATCGGGCTTGCCGTCGGAGTTGTAGTCGCCCCACGCGCAGGCAAAGCTGTATCGATTGTTCTCGACGTTCAAGCCGCTGGCCTCAGTTGTTTCGACGAAATCGAGATTGCCTTCGTTGTGAAAGAGGCAGTTGGGCGGCCCGTTACGCGCGTCGTAGTAGGGGATCGGGTAGTGATACTGATCGAGCCCCAGGTAGTACATGTAGGTGCAGAGGTAGAGATCGAGGCGGCCGTCGCCGTCGTAGTCGGCAGCGGCGGCGTGGGTGAATGTGCCCTGCGGCTGTTGCGCGAAGCGAAATGCATCGCGTTTGAGGGCGAAGGTGCCGTCGCCGCGATTCTGAAAGAGGAGAGGGCCGGTTCCGCACAGAACGAGAAGGTCCTGCAGTCCGTTGTTGCGGAAGTCGGCGAAGAGAGCGCAGGCGGTATTGTCGAGGACGCCGACGCCGGCCTTTTCAGTCACGTCATCGAAGGTGCCGTCCCCGCGATTGCGATAGAGGCGGTTGGGTAAGCCCGCGGGCTGGCAGATGTAGAGATCGTCGAAGCCGTCGTTGTCGTAGTCGCCTGCGGCCACGCCGTTGTTGCAGTAGACGTCGACGCCGATGGCACCGTCGAGGACAGTGCGCCAGTAGTCGGAACCGTGGAGCAATTGCTTCCTGTAAGAGTCGTTTGTGCCGAGTGCATGGGCGGTAATGTCGCCGAAAGCAGGACCGCGCAGCGTGCTCGAAGTCTCCTCGCTGTTGGTTTCCCATCGGTGGACTTTCCAGGTCTGCGGCGATTCCTGTGCCCACTCCATCTGCCAGGAACCGACGCGTTCTTCGGTCAGATCGTTGTCGAGGACCAGATCGTAGCGAAGGGCGACGCGCACAATGAGCGGGTCGTTCGAGATCTGTTCGATTCGGTAGATCTCGAATTCGGCGGTGGGAATGCGATCCACCGATCCCAGCCATGTGCGCATGTTGTCAATGAATGCGTCTCGACCGAGTGAGAGATCTGAGTTGAAAGTTCTGTGTTCGACGTCGACGCCGAAGGAGGACCGAACTTTCGTGCGCCTGGCGGGGCTAAGCGAACCTGCCAGCAGCGACGGACTCAGGAACTCCGCGATGTTCCTCGTGTTTTGTGGAGACGCGAGGAGGTCGCGACTCCACCGACGGAGAATGGCCTCGATCTCGATGGCGTACTTCTCGGTGATGTACTCGTCGGAGCCGGGTGGGACACGACGAAAGATGTCGGCGAGGGGGGATTCGAGCGGATAGTGAGGCGCAAGACGAACGTCGGAGAAGCCGAGGGCGGGCTTGTCCTCGAGAGGGATGCCGGTGGACGAGGAGAACGCCGCAGAACCGAAGAGTGCAGCCGGTCGGAGAAGGATCGGAGCCCATCCGATGCCTTTGAGCAACGTTCGCCGCGAAAGAAATGTGCTTGGATTCGCGTTACGTCGCGTCATCTCGGGGGTCCGGGGCAGGCAAGATGACCGAATCATAGCACTCGGCTTGAAGGGGGGCACAATGCGGCTTCGGGGCCAGAATCGGCGCGCTTTTTACCCTGTGGAAAACCCTCCCATCGAAGCAGTCATTTCATCGAAATGGGGGCCAGAGCCTCGAATCTTTGCCACATTTTGGGGTGGAGAAGGACCTCGCCTGTGAATTGGGAAAAAGGGGTGTGGAAAGGACGCTTCTGTCGATAAACAAAGGGGAATTCGGGCATAGGGGAGTATTCATCGGTCTCATGCCACGGCGGGCGGTCACCATGATCTTCAACAGCTTCTCCAACTTTCGATTGACAAAAATACTACGAATCAACTACGCTTCGGCGCACGCTAATGAAACCGTTTACATTGACGGTCTACAGAGGCGGCTTCGAGACCCAACATAGGCGAAAACGAAGCAAGCAAGCATGAAAGTGGAGGTATCTGGTATGGGCCGTGCGCGTGAAACCTCGAAGTTCTGGAGTGTGCTTGGCTACGCAACTTTGACCTGTCTGTGTTTCCTCCTGCTCCAGCGGCAATATGCGTTCGCCCAGGTCGACGAAGGCGCGATTGCCGGGACTGTGCAGGATACGACAGGGGCTGTGGTGCCCAACGCTAAGGTGACGCTGCTTAACACCGACCAGGGAATAACCCTGGAGACAAAGTCGAGCAACAGCGGGTTCTATACATTCAATCCAGTCAAAATTGGACACTATACCGTGACGGTGACCGCGCAGGGGTTCGCGAAGACCACGCAAACGAATTTGACTGTAAACGTTGCGCAGAGTCTCCAGGTCAACGTGCAGCTGAAGCTTGGCGCTGCGACCGAAACGGTCGAGGTGAGCACGGCTCCTCCGCTGATGCAGACGGAAGAAGCATCGGTCGGCCAGGTGATTGGCCAACAGGAAGTGAATTCCTTGCCCCTGAATGGCCGCAACTTTACGTTCCTCGCGCAGCTCGGCGCCGGCATGCAGACGCCGCAGGCTGATACACGCGGCAACGCGGCATCGGGTGCGTTCTCGGCCAACGGCCTTCGCCCCGCGCAGAACAATTACCTGCTCGACGGCATCGACAACAACTCGAACGCGGTCGACTTCCTGAACGGAACGAACTACGTGATTCTGCCTCCGGTGGATGCGATTCAGGAGTTCAAGGTTCAGACTGCGGACTTCAGCGCAGAACTGGGCCGTGCGGCGGGCGCCGTGATGAATGCGTCGATCAAGTCTGGAACAAACAGCATTCACGGAGCAGCGTGGGAGTTCTTCCGCAACGACAAGCTCGATGCGGCGGACTGGTTTGAAGACAACTCGTCTACTCCGACCAAGGGCGAACTTCGCTTGAATCAATTCGGCGCGATGATCGGCGGTCCGATCATCAAGAACAAGTTCTTCTTCTTCGGCGACTACGAAGGCAAGCGCCGCGTGCAGGGCACGTCGTCCACCAGCCAGGTTCCAACCAATCTGGAACGCAGCAGCGGCTTTACGAACCTCACCGATATCCTTTCGCAGCAATCCGGCTCTGCCAAGACCGATGCGTTGGGACGTTCGTTTCAGAGGGCGGTCATCCTCGATCCGGGCACCACGCGCTTCGTGGCAAACGGGGCCGTCGATCCGGTTTCCGGTCTAGCGAACACTTCGGGCGCGGACGCTTACGTGCGCGATGCGTTTAGCTCGGTTTGCGGACCCGGAACCATGATCGTCAATACGTCTAACTGCTCTGACTTGAACATTCTTCCTGCGAACCGAGTCGATGCCAATGCTGCCAAGCTTTTGAGCCTCTATCCGGTTCCGAATGCGGGGATTGGCACGTACCAGGATAGCCCCGGGCTGTACGAACACTCGAACACGTTCGACACGCGCGAAGACTTCAACCCGAACGAGAAGAACCAGATCTTTGCGCGTTTCAGCTATGCGGACGATCCGCAGTTCATTCCGGGTCCCTTTGCGGGCGTGGCGGATGGCGGCGCCTTCCAGCAGGGCCTGCAGACGGCGAAGTCCGCGCAGATGGTAGCGGCCTACACCTACGTGTTCAACCCGAACACGATTAACCAGGCGCGCGCCGGATTTGCTCACCTGCACACAACCCGTTTCGGACCAGTCGGCAGCCAGATGGGCATTCCGGGACAGTATGGGATCGCGGACATCCCGCAGGTGGCAGAAAACGGCGGTTTGCCGAACTTCTATATCAGCAACCTGACCAATCTGGGCAGCAACAACTTCCTGCCTTCCGACGAGGTCAGCGCCACACTCCAGGTCACCGACGACTTCACACGGATTTACGGCAAGCACAGCTTCAAGATGGGCGTCGAATACCAGCATGTGAAGTTCTCGACCCTGCAGCCGGCATGGTCGCGGGGAGCGTGGGACTACACGAGCAATTTCACTGATATTCCGAACCAGGGCGGCACCGCAACGAGCGGCGGCATGGCTCAGATGCTGTTGTCACCCGTGGCGGCTCCGGCAACCATTGCAGGCAATCCAAACCCGAACGGATTCAGCTATTCGGGCGGTGCCGACAACGTGTACGCCTCGAACATCAACAAGACGTACGACGAGAAGATGTACTTTGCTTCGTACTTTCAAGACGACTGGAAGGTCAACCCGAAGCTGACCATCAACCTTGGACTGCGTTGGGATTTGTTTGGCCCGATCAACGAGCAAAACGGTGGCCAGGCGAACTTCGTCCCGGATCCTGTACCGGCGAAGGGCATAGGTGCGCCGACGTTCATCGTTCCGGCAAGCGGAAAGGATAATCGATCGCTCTCGACGACCTCGACGTGTTCGGGGGTAGGCTGCGTCGGCTTCGTCGATCTCCTCGCGCAAGACGGGATCGCACTCGACGAAACCGATCGCTACGGCCAGGGGCTTCTTAAGACACAGACGACCAACTTTGCTCCGCGCATTGGCGCCGCGTATGAGATCAACAACAAGTTAGTCGCCCGTGGAGGGTTCGGCCTGTTCTACAACTCGTTCGAGAACCAGGGTTACGGCCCGAACATCGGCGAGAACTATCCGTTTGTGTTCAACCTCAACTACGGCATTCATGCCAACCCGGCTGGCCGCAGCATCGACTCCCAGGTAGCTCCGGCCAGCTACAACACGCCATTCGCCGGTTGCGCGACGGCGGGTCCGGGCGGGACAGCATCGCTCGAATCCGGCTTCTCCTGCATCCCGCTTACACCCACTGCCGTCAATGCTTTGGGCCTCGGTCTGCAGGGCCTGCAGTTCGACTATGGAACGCCGAAGACGTATAGTGCGAACGGGACGCTGCAGTATTCGGTCACGCATACGCTCTCGGCGACGGCGTCGTATGTGTACACTCATGGCGCGAATCTGCAGGGAGGCGTCGGCTATCAGAACGTGACGCAGATCCTGCCTGCCGGCGTCAGCACTGGGAAGGGTTGCCCTTACGCGACCTTTGCCGAGAACAGTTGTGTTCCGTTTGTCGACTTCGGCGGCGGCAGTTACCAGGCGACCTATGGCGTGAGCTCGTATCACGGCCTGCAAACCAAGCTGGAACAACAGTATTCCAATGGCATCACCTGGTTGCTGACCTACACTTGGTCAAAGACCTTGTCTGACGCCGGCGATCTGTTGAACGGTGGAAGCACGGGCGGTCTTCGCGCCTACAATGTTCCAGGACTTGGGCCACATTTTGACTACGCCCGCGCCGACTTCGACCTCCGGAACGTGATCCACTTCAGCGGCGGTTATGAGCTGCCGTTTGGAAAAGGCAAGAAGTACCTAAACCAGGGCGGAGTGGGGGATGCGATTCTGGGTGGATGGGCGACCAACTGGATTGTCACGCTGCAGGGCGGTCAACCCATCAACTTCACCTGCCACTCGTCCACAACTTCGGGAGCGGGACAGTGCAACGACATTCTCCTGCCAGGTGCGTCTCCGAAGCTTGGCAAGAAGATCACGACTCAGGGCGGATACCACGGGCCGTTCTGGGTCGGTAATCCGGCAGCCTTCAGTCAGGGTTGTCAGCTAGGCGCCGGGCTCACTCCAATCGCCGGATCGGCGCCGAACTGCGTGGCATTGAATGGCGCAGCGGCCTTGGGCAGCACGCCGGGACAGATCTCCGGACCGGGCTTCCATCGCTTCGACTTCTCGCTGTTCAAGAACTTCCAGATCAACGAGAGGTTCTCGCTGCAGTTCCGGTCGGAGTTCTTCAACATCCTGAACCATCCGAACTTCAACTCACCGAACTTCGGAGGCAACGGAGTGAACTCGGTCGGCGGTTCGGGTGACTACACAAGCGCAACCTTTGGAGCCATTGGCTCGACTCGCGATGCTCCATTCGATCCACGGCAAATTCAATTTGCCATGAAGGTCTACTACTGAGCTAGAATGCGGACACCCCGGGAGGCCAGCCCTCTCGGGGTGTTCTTCTGTCTTAAATCCGCGCGTGCGAAATCGGGGGGGCGGTCGGTGAGTGACAGAACTCGGCGATCGGCTGTATTTTTGGTCTCCCTCGTCCTGTGGGCATGTCGATTGTCGGCCCAAGAACCTACCAAGCAAGATCTGGACCGGATCTACCAATCGGCGGCCGCTGACTACGATGCGGGTCGCTATGCGCGCGCAGCCGATGAACTGGAACGCGTCCTTCCCTACGCCACCCGCAGCTACGAGGTCCACGAGCTCCTAGGGATGGTCTACGCATCGCTTGCGGAGAATGCCAAGGCCGAAGCGGAGCTTAAGCTCGCCGTCCAACTGAATCCCAACTCTGCCGCAACGAGAATTAACTTCGGGAC
The DNA here is from genome assembly GCA_963778705.1 of uncultured Acidobacteriaceae bacterium. Lineage (GTDB taxonomy): Bacteria > Acidobacteriota > Terriglobia > Terriglobales > Acidobacteriaceae > Telmatobacter. Next base: position 10,818 of record CAVZVM010000011.1, on the reverse strand, counting down.
CATACTGCTGCATTCTGGCAAGGCATCGCTGGCGGGCGAGCAGTTTCGCAAAGCGCAGCAGCTTGAGCCCCGCGACTACGATGCCAACCACAACCTTGCCGAGTTTCTGGTTGAGAGTGGCAAGGTAGCTGAAGCGCGGCCGTTTTTGCTGACCGCGCAGGAGGTTCGTCCCGATTCGTACGACAACGGATACGATCTAGCGATGGCCGATTTCCAGCTTGGACAACTGGCTGAAGCGCGGCAGGTGGCGACGGCCATTGCGCAAAAGCAGAACACTGGTGAGGTACACAACCTGCTGGCCCAGATCAACGAGAAGGAAGGCAAGTTTGTCGACGCCGCGAACGAGTACGAGGCGGCAGCTCATCTCGATCCGAGCGAGGACAATCTGTTCGATTGGGGAAGCGAGATGCTTCTCCACCGGACCTACGAACCGGCGATCGCCATTTTTCAAGAGGCGACAGCGAAATATCCGAAGTCGCCGCGGCTGTTCATTGGTCTGGGATTGGCGTTGTATTCGCGCGGAAAGTATGACGATGCGGTGCAGGCGCTTTTGAAGGCCGCAGACTTGAATCCAGGGGATCCACGCGCGTATGTGTTCTTGTCGAAGGCCTACGACAGCTCACCGCAGCAGGCAGATGCCGTGATCGAGACATTTCGGCGCTACTCCGCTCTCCAGCCGAACGATGCGCGGGCTCAATATTACCTGGCGATTAGCCTGTGGAAAGGGAATCGCGCCGAGGGATCGACGCACGATCTTCACGAGGTGGAGTCGCTGCTGCTGAAGTCGATCGCACAGGATGGGACGATTCCCGAATCGCATGTGCAACTGGGAGATTTGTATTCGGGACAGCATGAGTATGAGAAGGCGATCCCGGAGTATCAACGCGCCCTGGCCCTGAATCCGAATCTTTCGGATGCGCACTACCGGCTGGGAACCGATTACGTCCATGTTGGTAAGAAGGACGAAGCGCAGCAGGAGTTCGCTCTCTATCAGAAACTGCGCGCAGAACACCTTGCCGAAGTGGACAAGGAGCGCGCAGAGGTGCAGCAGTTTGTGTATTCCGAAAAGGACAACGCGGCTGCGAGGCAATAAGGTACGCAGGTGGCATTGAGTCGATGATTCACGCGTTCAAGAACGGGGCACTTCACGAAGGCGCGTTCTCGGCCCGCGAGATCGCGGCGGGGCTGAGCCGGAGCCGCCGCGAGTTTCTTCGCGGAACCTTGGGGATGGCGGTGGGCACAGCCCTGGTGAGCCGGAGCCCCTTTGTGCGCGCCGAAGCGGCTAAGAAGCGCCGCAAGGTTATCGTGATCACGTTTGGCGGCGGAGCGCGCGACCAAGAGACGTTTGCACCCGAAGGCCAGGAGAACATTCCGCATCTCATCAACGAGCTGGCGCCGCAGTCGAGTTTCTTTACCCACGTCACGAATCATGGAATTCTGGGGCACTATGTAGCCACGGCCAGCCTGACCACCGGTGTTTATGAGACGCTGAATAACTTTTCGGCGGTGCCTCCGGATCATCCGACAGTCTTCGAGTACTTCCGCAAAGATCTGCGCCGGCCAGCTTCGGACACATGGGTGGTTGCGCCCAGCAACGGGTTCAACCGGCTTGGCGAGAGCAATTCCCGCCTTTATGGCCCGGGAACCGGCGCGACAGTGATTCTGCCCAAGCATTTGTTGAGTGCGACCAAGTCGGGAGAGTTGAACGATTTGGATCATCTGCTGCGGGACAATTACGAGAATCCGATGTACACGCCGCAGCTGGCGGGGAACGAGTTCGAGATCCAGCAACTGGAATCGATCCTGCGGCTTTCGGTTGAGGACTTCATGGCGCACGCGCGCACGCTTTCGAGTCCCGACGAGCTATCGGTCTATATCGCCAAGCGGCTGATGCAGCAGGAGTCGCCCAGCTTGCTCTGGATCACGATGCACGATATCGACGTGGCGCATTCGGGCGCGTATTCGCTCTATCTCGAAGGAATTCGGCGTACCGACCGCCTTTGCGCAGAGCTCTGGAAGGCCGTGCAGAGTGAGCCGGAGTACGCCGGGAATACGACCATGTTCATCCTGCCGGACTTCGGCCGCGATTCCGACTACGACGCAGGCGGGAATGGATTCCAACACCACCGCACAGGTGATGCCGCGAGCCGAACGACGTGGATGATGGCGCTGGGCGCGGGAGTGCGACAGGGGGTTGTTTACGACGAGCCGATGCAGTCGATCGACCTTGTGCCGAGTCTTGGAGCGATGCTCGGGTTTACGACCGAGCAGTCACAGGGCAAGCCGGTGAAGGAGTTTCTGTAGAAGGCGATGCAGCCGCAGGATCTCAAATCGGATCAGTTCGCTGGCTATCCGCCGGAGGCGCGCCAGCTGGTCGCCGATCACCTCGATGCCTTGAGGGAGCTTCCCTTGAGCTTTGTTCCGGGCTTGCTGCGCGAAGTGATCGAGTTTGACTATAAGTTTCCGCCGGAACGGAGAGCGATTGAGAGAGAGCTGAAGATGCTCAGCGAGCTTTCGGCGGGGCAGCTGCGGGAGTGGTTCGAGAGCTTCAATCGGTTCTCGCTGTCTCCCCAGCTGGAGCGCTTCGATTGGATCAATCTGCCCGCGCAGTTCACGGAACAGCTCTCGGCCTTTCTTTGGAGCACGCACCAGCTCGACGCCTATCGGGAGGCGGCCACGGCATATGGTGCGCGCATCCAGTCGGGCATTGTGCCTGAGCCGCTGCCGGCGTCGAGGTTGGGGATTGCGGTGATCGGCCAGGGAGTGGCCGCGTATGACGGCTCCCTCTTCAAGAACCTGCGTCCGCATGGAACTCAATTCAACCGTGTGAAGACTGAAAGTGGATTGGAGATCCTTCTGGAGGCGGTAGCTGAACGCGCGCAGAAGCACCCGCTTCCCTACGGTCACTGGTATATCGATGGCGGGAAAGAGGTGGAGCACAGTGCCACGCTCACTTGCGTCTCGTACGTGTCGATGGGGCGGGTCCGTGAAGCCCTGTTGAAGAATATGCAGGCCCAGATCCAGCAAGCGGGCATGGGGCCCGAGGAGCTCCGAACACATCTGGCGCGACTGGCACCTTCTGATTTGGGCATGAACGACGCGGTCGACCAGGTATTGAGTCGTTTTGAACTGAAGGTTTTGACTGAAGGATCGGGTACTCAGATATTCAGCACCAGCTTTGCGCAATGGACGACGCGCGAGGCTCTACGGCGGGCGCAGCCGCTGACGCTGCTGGTTCGTTTTGCGCCGCGGCAACGGCAGCGTCCCATGAATGAACTCCTCTCCGACACTCGCTCCGGCGCCGAAGTCGATCCGATCGGTTCCCTGGTGGATGCGGACATGGCGGCCTACTACCATTGGATCAATCAGCAAAGGCTCGCAGGTTATGACCGGTCTGCTTTTCTGGTTTGGTTTGAGGGCCAAAACCAGGCTCTGGTGATCGGGCCGACAATGCCAAGGGGTGCAACGTCGAGTTCCGAGGTGGATTTGAGCCATCTGCTGGCGCTGGCGTTGGGATGAGCAGTGTAACCGCGGTCACCGAGCGGAAGGGCTGGCGCGCCTATCATACGCTCGAAACTCCTGTCTTGCGCAGCACGCGAGATGTCGGGGAAGTTTTGCCGAGGGGCGATCGAGATGGAGATAAAGGATCTGATCGGCACTGCCGTCGATTGCATGCGCGTGGGCGATGAGGACGCGGCCATCGATCCTACCAAGCGCGCCTTTCTGCGCGGGGCCGGATTGATGATCGCAAGTCTGTTGCTTCCCCGGGTGGGGGCGGCGGCCGGGGCAACGGACAAGCGTGCCGCGGGGCAGAAGGTTGTGCTGGTAATGATCGGGGGTGTACGCCGGGCCGAGACGTTTGCGCGCGAAGGTCTCGAGAACATCCCCCATCTTGTGGAGCTCTTTCCGCGGTCACTGTTCTACGCACACGCGCGGAATGAAGGCGTGACGGCGCACTTCAACGCGATTTCGAGCATTCTGACGGGGAACTGGCAGCGCGTCGATGACTGGGGCAAGCTTGCACCGACGACACCGACCCTGTTCGAGCAATTCCGCAAGAGCCTGCATGTCGATCGCAGAGACACGTGGGTAGTTGCGAGCAACAAGGCGCTCACCAGCCTGATTGGAGCGAGTTCGGATGCGAGCTTCGGCCCGACGTATGGGGCCAACGTGGTCTTTCCCAAGCAGCTCATGCTGCAAGCTATTGAAGATGCGTTACGCGCCGGACGGACGGGCAACCTGGCGGACCGCAGCAAGGTGGAGGCCGAGCTTGAGCGAGCTCTGGAAGGCAGCAACTACGAGGGATTGGGCTGGAACGTGTTCGACGCAGCCGAGCATCTGGATGCGGAGGCGCAAGCGAGCATTCGGGAGGCGATTGCCAACTTTGTGCGCAGCGGCGGGCCGACTTCAGGCGACGAGCTGACCTTCTTCGTTACGCGCGAGATCATGCGCAAGTTTGCCCCCAAAGTGCTGGTGGCAGTGTTTTCCGATGTGGAAGCTGCGCACTTCGGCTCGTATTCCCTGCACGTCTCCGGCATCCAGACGGCGGATCGCCTCGCATATCAGCTTTGGCAAGAGGTCGAAACGAATCCCGAGTACAAGGGACGAACGACAATGTGCATTCTGCCGGAGTTTGGACGGGACCCGGATGGTTCGTCGACAAACGGGTTCTTCAACCATCGGGCCAACGACGACTCGACCCGGGATACCTGGATGATGGCTCTGGGAGCAGCGGTGACCTCGCCGCAGGTGATTGAACGACCCATTCGCCACGTCGATCTGTGCCCGACGCTGACCACCCTGCTCGGGTGCAAGCCACTGGAGATGCAGGGAACGTTGCTTGGCGAGATGCAGGCGTAGAGACGCTGAAAGGAAGGTATGAACGACGCTGGGGCTCTTCCTCAAGATCTTCGCAAGGCGCTGGAAGCCGGCGTGCTGCAGCGCCTACCGCTGACCTTTCTGCCCTTTGTGAACCAGCAACTGCGTCAATGGGAGTTTTTGTTTGGCAATGAGAAGCAATCGGTGCAGCGGCTCCTGCTCTATGTCGAGCGGCTCAGTCCTGCTGAGTCGGCCGCACTGTTTCGGGACATAACGCGGATCGAAGAGAAGATGGGTGTGAAGCGCTGGCACCTGTCAACCAGCGAGCAGACGATTCAGAACTCGTCGGAACTTGCACGGTCACCGTATTTCCAGCAGTGGCGACAGGCTGTACAGGCGGTCTTCGACTCGGCGGATCGCGACGCTCAGAGTACTTCGCATAGAGGCGGGTCGGCACATCGGCTGATCCTGATCGACATTCCTGGGGCGCTGCCGATGAAGCGTGAGAACGCGTGGCGGCGATGGCAGGGGATCGGCAAGGCCGTCGATCTGGATGTTTCGTTGCAGGAAAGTCTGCGTGGGGCAATCGAGCTTCTCGTCAGCGGTGCGGAGAACCGCCCCGGAGTTCTGCAGTCGCTGGCTGGCCCAGCCGAAGCCGCACCCGGATATGTGTGGGTACTCGATGCGGGCAGCGACCTGGCGGATTCGATGGCGCCGTCGCGACCTGCAGGCAATGTTCTTCTGAGTTATCCGCGGCTGAACGCGTTTCGCGAGAACTTTTCGCACGCCATGAACTCGATGCGCAAAGATCTTTCCGACGCAGACGCAGTTTTCGACCATCTGCGAAAGATCGACGTAACGCCGTGGTGCCCGGCGGAGATTGCAGAGGACGCAGCCACGCGAGAGTTTGTGCGAGCGCTGTATTTGTCGGGAAACGGGTCGGTGATCTTCAGCAATTCGTTTGTGCAGTGGGGCGCCTCTGAGGCGTTTCGCCGGGCACGTCCCCTAGTGTTGGCAGCGCGCTTTGGAGTACGGGCCAAGCCCAAGGCGTTTACCGGTGTCGCGGTATTTGATAACCCCGACGAGGTGAACCCGGCGCCTTCGATTGACGATTTGCCTGGGAGCGCGAAGGACGTGGGGATGCTGGCCTGGTATGTGTGGCTCTCTGCGGCGCGATATCCCGAGTACCAGAGTTCGACGGTTTGCCTGTGCCTGGCGGAGAGCATAGGGCAGGTATACGTGATTGCTCCCGGTGAGTTCGAATTGCAGGCGGAGAACGGCGCTGTTTCTCTGGATCGTTTGCAGAAAGCGCTGAACAAGTGGGTCGCATAGATCCAAAAGGAATTGGAGAGAAGAACGCGATGAAGCGACGTGATTTTTTGAAAACTGCAGGAGTTGCGGCTTTGGCTACCGCGACGTTACCGGATTCCCAACTGCTGGGGGAGGACCAGATTGCCGCGGGAAGAGCAATTCTCCCGATGAACCGCAACTGGCGCTATCGTCCGGCAAAGGTTGAGGGCGCGGAGTCGCTCAGTTTTGACGACGCGGGCTTCGAGCGGGTAGTGATTCCGCACACGAACGTGGAGTTGCCGTGGCACAACTTCGACGATAAGGCCTACGAGTTTATCTCGACCTACAGACGGCGATTCAAGCTGCCGGAAGGGACGGAGGGCAAACGTGTCTTCGTGGATTTCGAAGGCGCGATGACGGCATCGACCGTCTGGATCAACGGCGTTCGCTTGGGTGAATACAAGGGCGGATACACGCCGTTTTCGTTTGAGCTGACGCCGCATCTGCATCGCGATGGCGAAAACGTTTTACTGCTTCAGCTGGACTCGACGGAGCGTGCCGATATTCCGCCGTTCGGCTACGAGATCGACTACATGACCTTTGGCGGGCTCTACCGCGAGGTGTCGTTGCGCGTGGTCCCCAGCGTGTATCTCGACAACATCTTTGCCCAGTGCAAAGACGTGCTCGGCAACAGCCCCTCGCTCGACGTGAGCTGCTTTTTAGCGGGCGACACAGCGCAGAAGAAAGGACTGGCGCTGGAAGTGGAGCTGCGCGACGGTGATCAGACCATCGCCAAGGTACGGCGCGCGATTGACACCGGCGGCACGGCTGCGGGAAAGGCTCGGGACGTGCTCGATCCTTATACGGACGCAGTGGTCTATGCGAACACGGAGACGTTGAAGGATCCGGCTCGGCACCAGGTGTCGCTCACGCAGCTTGGAGGCGTGAAACTGTGGAGCCTTGACCAGCCTCATCTCTACCTGGTTCACGTGCGCCTGTTGCAAGGCGACCGGGTGATCGATGAGGACATGCGCCGGATCGGATTTCGGGAGGCGGTGTTTACCGATCACGGCTTCTCGCTGAACGGCAAGATCATCAAGCTGCGTGGGCTCGACCGGCATCAGACGTTTCCGTTTGTCGGACAGGCGATGGCCGGTCGCGCGCAACGCAAGGACGCCGACATTCTGCGCAAGAATCTGCACTGCAACATTGTGCGAACATCGCACTATCCGCAGTCGCGGCATTTTCTGGATCGGTGCGACGAGATTGGCCTGCTCGTGCTGGAGGAGATTCCCGGCTGGCAGCACATCGGCGATGAGAAATGGAAGGAGGTGGCGATCGACAATGTCGGGCGCATGATTCGCCGCGACTGGAACCATCCATCCATCGTTTTGTGGGGTGTTCGCATCAACGAGTCGCTAGACGATCACGATTTCTACACACGCACTAATGCATTTGCGCATGCGTTGGACGATTCGAGACAGACGGGCGGAATCCGCTACTTCCAGGAGTCAGAGTTTCTGGAGGATGTGTTCACGATGAATGATTTCGGCTTTCCGCTGAAGCCGCCGTGTCATCCGCGCTATCTGAACACCGAGTTTGTGGGGCACACCTTCCCGACGAAGACTACGGACGACGATGAGCGGCAGCGCGAACACACGCTGCGCCATGCGCGCATCCACAATCAACTGGCTTCCGATCCACAATACGCGGGTGGAATCGGCTGGTGTGCCTTCGACTACAACACGCACGCGAACTTCGGGTCGGGCGACCGTATCTGCTATCACGGTGTGACGGACATCTTTCGCGAGCCGAAGCCTGCGGCCGGCTTCTACAAATCGCAGTGCGATCCGAGCGAGGAAGTTGTGCTGGAGCCGGCTTTCCACTGGGCGCGTGGCGACGAGTCGGTAGGATTCACGAAGGCGGTCTTTTGCTCGAACTGCGATCACCTGCGGATTTATGGGCGTGCGGACTGCGTCGAGACGAATCCTTGGGTACTTTTGGCCGAGCTTGATCCGGACCGCACAGAGTTTGAGCATCTGAAGTATCCGCCGTTTGTGCTTGATCTGAGCACGTTGGACCTGAAGAAACTCGGTGCCGGCTGGGGCGATCTGCACGTGGACGGATTCATTGGGGGCAAGCAGGTGATCGCGAAGACGCTCTCGGGTAAAGGTGTGGATGCCAAGTTTGCGCTGGTTCCCGATGACGTGGAACTTCAGGCGGATGGAGCCGACACTACGCGTGTGGTGATGCGGGTAACGGATGAGTCCGGAGCGGTGCGGACGTATGCCAACGATCCGATTGTATTCACGCTGGAAGGGCCGGGACGGCTGATTGGAGACAACCCATTCGCGCTGATTGGAGGAACGGGCGCGGTGTGGGTCCGTGCCGGCGAGGAAGCTGGCAAGGTACGGCTCACGGCAAAGCACCCACGGCTCGGGACGCAGACGGTGGAGATCGCCGTATCCGCGGCGGAGAAGGAAGCAGTGTAGGCTGTTCCCCGTAGCGAGGAAAATGGCATTCGTCGCGAATGATCGAGCGGTTTGATCTTTCGGCTTACGCAGTGGCAGACGTCTATTCGGCATCCTTGACGCAGCGAAAGCCGATCGCACCCGAACGATCGTAGCTGGGTGCCATCAGGAGCAGCTTGCCGTGCTCGCTGTTCTTGTAGGCCTGTGGGAAGTACCAGATCGAGCCCTGAGGCTGGTAGTGGCTTCCTCCGCGCACGATGGCAGCGCGGGTGTGTTCGTCGACAAACTCGTCGGTCCACTGCCAGACGTTCCCCACCATATCCATGACCCCGAAGGGACTCGCGCCTTTGGGGTGCGCGTCCACATCGGCGGCAGCGAGCATGAGGCGTCCCTTGTCTGGCAGCGGCGCCACTCCGTCGCATACAACCGATCCGGCTCCAGGTACAGCCGCGGTCCAGTCGCAATCGCCCCACGGATAGCGCCGACCGTCGTTTCCTTGCGCGGCATATTGCCATTCCCATTCGTGCGGCAGCCGCTTGCCCGCCCACTGCGCGTAGGCGCGCGCGTCCTCGATGGAAACCCAGGTGACTGGCTTGTTGGCGGACCCCTCTGGATAGACGCCATCCTTCCAATCCTTCAGGAAGTTGAGATCGTCCTGCGGGTGATAGTGAGTGGAATCGAGGAACGATTTGAATGCAGCATTAGTCACAGGGAACTTGTCGATATAGAAGGGCTTGATCTCAGTTCTGTGTTCGTGAAAGCGGCGCGGGCTGTCTTCCCACGGGTACTGCACATCGACACCAATGTCGTTGCCGCCCTCGATCTCAATTCCCTGAACAACGAAGAGATAGCTAGCACCTTCGATGCGGATCATGCCCTCGGGCGCAGCGTGCGCGGGCGGAGTGGAAGGGATTGCGACGAGGGTCTGGTTGGCCTTGTTCCACTCGCCGGAGTAGCTCGAAAGCGGTCTTGCGGTCATCGTGCGCATCTTGGCGAGCAGATCTTTCGTTTTCGCCGACGGTTCTGTCGGAGTCGCGAGGATCGCGCCATATCCATGAGCCTCCATCGGAAAAGACAACACGACGGAATCGCCATCCTTCTCCGGCGTGAGTTCGATGCCGTGGTAAACATCGAAGTAACGCATTCCAGGCGTGTAGGGCACGGTCATCTGGCGACCGTCAACGTTGTACTCGTTGCGGTTCACAACGGTCCAAAGAGTTTTCTCTTTCCTGGGCCATCTGCTCGCAAAGACGCCGTACATGTGCGTGGGATAGAACGGTTCCCAATCTTGGCTGGTAAGGAAGGGAGCAAAAGCGCGTTCGAGGGTTGCCACACGGCGCGCAGCCTCGCTATCCCGCAGTGTTATCCCGTTCCAGATACCCCAGATGTTCTCCCAACTCTCCCATCCTTCCCCGTTGAAGAATGCGAACTGAAGGTTGTCGACTTTGCTTCGGTTCCATCGATCGCAGACGTTGACCATGTGTCGAGGCTCGAGCCAGCGAAAGCGGTCAACCTGGGGAACAAAGGGAAACCCGGAGTAATAACCCCACGACATCACATCCCAGGCCAGAGCCTCGTCGGCAAGCCCGACTTCCGGTTCGAATGCGAGAGGGTGGCCGATCTTCTCCGCAGCAAGAGAGAAAGCCAGCGGCACACCGTCCTGGGTATCGCCGTTCATACCGTCGGCATCGATCTCTTTCATGAGCTGTGCGACTGCATCGGGCCACGTTTTTCCGGGATCGCGCGTTCCCTCGTCCCACATCATCATGGGAAAGAGGACTCGCACACCACGGCGATGAAAGTCCGCGACCATCTGACGGACGCCTTCGACTCCACCGGGCAACGAACCGACCATGTCCTGCTGATTGCGATCGTCAATGCCCATGTTCGGGTAGGTCGCCCAGATCAAGACGCTGTCGATTCCCCCGTAGCGCGTCTCGAGGTCATCCAGATAGCGGTCGACCGTGTATTTGCCTTGCACCGGATCGTAGAGGTAGCGATCATGGACCATCATCTGCGGCTGAATGAAGCTTGATTGAGCCCACTGGAGCGCGGGCTGGGTGTAACGCGCGTCATCATAACCGATGCGGATGCGGCGCTCGGCGCGCCAATGCGTTAGATCCGCCAGCCACTCCCGATGGGCAAATGCTGTGCAGGGCAGGCTCCCCCCTTCCCATGCGCCACGCAGAGTCAAACACGGTGGCGACTTGAGCAGTTGGTCGGTCGGGGCATAAGGGAC